>JAILZT010000009.1 GCA_023512345.1 Paenibacillus sp. | reverse complement strand
CGTATGGTTTCCGGATGCATCTCATACCGCCGGGCCAACACCCCCACCTTAACCCCAGAGAGTGCTTCTTTCACAATTTGTAGTCGGATTTCTTCATAGGCTTTTCTCTTCTTCATGAAGCTCGCCTCCCTCTTTCTTACAGTGTAGTAAATTGGGGGGCAACTCTCCATTTCCATTAGGGGGCCTAAGAGAAAGTACATCTAAAAAGTCAATTTCTCGCAATACTGATAAAAAATTGCACAAAATATAACTAAAGTACCTTTCGAGCTTACATATGGGATTATAATTGCACTAAAAACAACTAAACAGGCTTTTGTTTATTCTACATGCTTAAAGTCTTTACCACCTATATCCTCCATTGGTGCAATGCCGGCCTGTGTAATAACAGCCGTTCTTGTATTGTAATCATAGTAATAATTTACTTTAGATTCATTTGATAAGATAACGTTAATACTGTACGGGTTATATCCCAGCAGCTTATTCTCCCAGTGATAGGATACTTTTAATTAGTAATCACTAGAGTCGTAACCTTTTTCAGCTATTACTATTAAATAACACTACTGTATAATAATGTGGTTTCAGAACATAAAATTATAGAGGTGAGATTCATGAGAATAAATAACGAGAAAGATCTACTGCAGCTTGTAAAGGAAGATCCCTGGATGATGGGCGTATTAGAAACAGCTAAGGTTCTAGAACTGCCCGATTGGTGGGTTTGTGCAGGTTTTGTCCGCTCGAAGATTTGGGATACGCTGCATGGTTTTGAGGAGAGAACCTCTTTACCGGATGTCGATGTGGTCTATTTTGACAAACATAACCTTGATGAAGCTGAAGAGAAACGATTAGAGCAGAAACTTATCAAGCTTAACCCCAGCATTCCCTGGTCTGTAAAAAATGAGGCTAGAATGCATTTAATTAACAACACTCCACCCTATACCTCATCGATAGATGCTATATCAAAGTTTCCAGAGACCGCCACAGCTTTAGGGCTTTCACTAGACGAGCATGATGAGCTAATTTTAACCGCCCCGCATGGGCTTGAAGACGTTCTACTCATGATGGTAAAACCATCCCCTCATTTTCAAGAAAATAAAGACCTAACCCCTATCTATGAGCAACGATTGAGTGAAAAAGACTGGAAAGCGATTTGGAAGCAGCTGCAGGTCCATTCTATCCATACTGAAAAATCCGAATGATCATAAACGACAAAAAATCCAGCGGCCATCCGCTGGATCTTCATCCTGTATAAGGTGTAGCTAATAAGGTCTAACCCTAGGTCTAGCCCGTAGCTCTAGCCCATAAAAGCTAATCCCCTGCCTACACCGCCAAATCAATACCAACCACGCCGACGACCTCACCTTGACGATTCTTAATGGCCTTGGATAAGGTTATGCATGAGCGCTTGGTAATAGCCGAAACGTAAGGGTTCGAGACATAAGCACCTTCAGTCATGGCACCGTTCCACCAATCCCGCCTTTTGGCGTTCAACAGGCCTGCCGCGGGTTCAGAGAAGATGAATGTTCCATCCGTTCGGTTCGACCAAATCGCCTGGACATCTGGTACCTTTTGAATACAAGCGGCAAGAACGCCGCTATGGGATGCCGGGTCAGGCACATAGAGCTCTTCCTTATCCGAAATATGCTGCAGCAGAATCTGCATCTCTTGCAGCCTTCCGGCATATTGACTCAGCTCGATCTCCTCTTTACCAGCAATGACACTGACAGACTCTCTTAAGGCTTGAGATTCTGTCAGTAGATTAGCACTGACCTCATTGAGCAGTCCAATTTGTGCGCGCTGACGCGTCACCTGTTCCAAGGTGAGGTCCACATTAGAGATGGTCTCGCTCACGATGGCCACTGCACCGCGCAGCTCGGTAGTTGTATCCCCGATCAATTGGCTTTGGCGGGAAGCAGCGGCTACGGTATCTACCACCACAACTCCAACCTCATCTACTCGAGCAGCAATATCATCAAGGCGCAACCTCACCTCACCGACTTCACTCACTCCGCGTTCAACAGCCGCCTGCTCCGCTGCAACCGACTTCAGCACCTGTTCCACCCCGCTGTTAATATCCAGCAGGAGACCTGAGGAACGGTCTACCGAAGTTTTACTCTGATCCGCCAACTGACGGATGCGGCTTGCCACCACAGAAAAACCCCGCCCCTGTTCCCCAGCCCGTGCTGCTTCTATGGAAGCATTCAATGCGAGAAGGGAAGTTTCATTAACAATTCCAATAATAAGTGCGTTAATTTCCTCCAGCATTTTCAAATGTTGACTTAAAGCAGCGAATTTATTCCGCATATCCCCGCCTTGTTCCTTTAACTCCAACATCACTGCATCTGTATTTTTTAAAGATTCGACCATTTCTGAAACCCCCTGACGGGTATCTTTCATATGGGTCCCGAGCTTATCAGTCAGTTCCTGAATATTCGATGTAGCTGCCGCTACTCCACCCATCGTTTCAAAGGCTCCTTCTATGTTAGCTTTAGCCTCGTAACTACGGATCCGCAACCCTGTCTCGTACTCATGGGAATAATCTGCTGTATGCTGAAGCTCTTCGGTGTGACGGCTAATCTCCTCTAGAGCCCCATGCAACCGGTCTGAGGTAACTACAATTTCGTTACCCAGCAATTCCACCTTGCCCTTAGCATCCTGTAGCAGCTGATCTTGGCTTGATCTGGAATTCCCCAGAAACAAAGACCTCCAAGCCAATGATACAATTAATAACATGAACACTGCCTTGTGTACCCAAAAAAGGTCGATAGAATAGCTGTACAGACTAACAAGAAGTACTAGAACGATAAACAGGCTCAAATTCAGGCGATTCCGCATCATCAACTGTCCACTCCACTCCACCATGTTATGTTTTCTGACATTATAACAGTTGGAGTCCCTAAAGGAAATACTTTCCTAATAGTTTGAAGGGACTGTTTCATTTTATATCCCGGTTCGCTTTAAATTTCTGCTCGGTTTATACTCCTGCTCGTTCCATCATTCCACGAGCAATCCATACACCGGCAGCTCCTGCCTGTGCTAAGCCACGGGTGACCCCAGCTCCGTCCCCTCCGCAATACAGTCCGGAAATTTCCGTCTCTAAGGTTGCGGACAGCTTCGGCCGTGCGGAATAGAACTTGGCCTCTACTCCGTAGAACAAGGTGTGTTCAGAGGCAATGCCCGGCGTTACCTTTTCCAATGCCTCCACCATTTCTATCAGGCTCTTCATAGTGTTGTATGGTAGTACAAGCCCGAGATCTCCAGGAACTGCTTCCTTAAGTGTCGGCTCCAGAAATCCTTCGCTAATCCGCGTTTCCGTGGAACGTCTCCCCCTCAGGATATCGCCGTACTTCTGAACGATCACACCACCGCTGGATAAATCATTTGCTCTTTTGCATATTTCCCGAGCATACTCGTTGGGCTTATCAAAAGGCTCCGTAAACTTATGCGATACCAACAGGGCAAAGTTAGTATTTCTCGAGCCTAGTGCCGGGTCTTTGTAAGAGTGTCCATTAGCTGCCATAACTCCACTGTGATTCTCCACTACAACATGCCCGGATGGATTACTGCAGAAGGTGCGGACACGGGTACCCACAGAGGTGTTAAACACAAATTTACCCTCGTAAAGATGTTCATTAATCTCTCGCATAACCACATCCGAAGTTTCTACACGCACCCCAACATCAACCTGGTTATTGTACATTTTAAGACGGCGTTTCTTCAATATCTCTGACAACCAAGCGGAACCATCACGACCCGGTGCAATCATAACCCGGTCGGCTTCGTGGGAATCTCCGTTTTTCAGAGTAATCCCTGTAATACGGTGTGATCCATTCTCTTTAACTGTAATAATATCTTGAACCTCAGCCTTGAACACCATATCAATTCGCGTTTTCAAATATTCATATATAGATTTAAGAATTTCGAGATTTTGTTCAGTTCCAAGATGGCGTACCTGTGCTCGCAACAACTTAAGTCCCGCGGCATAGCCGCGCTGCTCAATATTACGAATGCTCTCCGTGGTAGGGTCTGTGATATTCGGTGTAGCTCCATGTTCTAGGTTCACATCATCCACATAACGGATCAATTCAAGCACCTTAGAAGGAGCCAAATAATCCGTCATCCAACCGCCAAACTCCGTTGTAATATTGAACTTGCCATCACTGTATGCACCTGCACCTCCAAAACCCGCCGTTATAGAGCAAGCAGGCAGACAACCCGCAAATTCTTTACGGCCTGAAGCCGGTGGACACAGCTTAATTTTCTCCTCAAGGATCGGACAGCTTCGACGATAGATATCATGCCCCTTGTCCACCAGAAGCACTTTCCAATGAGGTGCCTTCCGCGTCAGCTCATAACAAGCAAAGATTCCAGCTGGACCTGCACCTACAATAATTACATCATATTTACTCATCTGTTCCTCCCAAAATGGATATCAATTTGAATTTTCAGTAGTGAACGCAACAAAAAAATCCCGGCTACTTCATAGGTATGCAAAAGCACCCTATTCGTAGCCAGGAATTTACGGTTCCCTGTAGAAACCCCCAAACCTTATCTTTGAGGATATACGAACAGCTATCAATATTTTGTGATCCATAACGAAGCTTACTTAATATAAGCGAATGTGTCAAGGCCATTTTTAATATAACATACGTGTTTACCGCATTAAAATAAATTTAAACTCCCCTAAGCCACTTCATTAATACTAAAACACGAACATTACCTACATTGTGAAAAACGGGAGGAACCAGCAGGTTTTTGTCGAATATATAAGTATATTGACACTGGAAATGAGGAACACCTTATGTATATTCCAACGCAAACTCCTCGTGCAACCTACTGGAATCGCGTGCTTCTAAATGTGTTCTGGGTAATCCTGCTTGTAAATCTATCAAGCCAAATATTCGTTTTTGAATCCATGTGGGGATATCGTCCTCATGTTACAGCAGAACAATATATTATTTCTTACGTGTTAACTCCTGATCTAGTTATATTGGCTCTAATCCTTGTCCTTGAGGGTATATATAAATGGAAACCTCAATTTTCCGAGGCCTCTATCACGGTCGGAAGCCATCTCTATGCTATTTTTATAATCATGTTTATCAACCCAGAAATAGGCGTTAAGCCTTTAATCATGCTCTTGCCCTTGCTAGTATCGATGATCTATCTGAACAGTACCTATTTGATCGCCTCTACAATTATTAGTTTGGTATATATCATTATTTTGTTCAGCACTACTTCAACTTACGATTACACGCTCCGCGTTGAGAATATCATTATAGCCATTATCTTCGCCGGCACTTCGCTGACTGGCTTTGGCGTCATTCGCCGAGGTCGTGATCTTCTCCAGTCGCTGGAGAATTCAATGAAATCGGAACAGGATTTGCGCATTCAGAATATTATCATGGACCGCCTCTCCAAGATCGATCCCCTTACGGATCTTTACAATCATAAGACTTTTCATGAATACCTCGGTTGGCTGATCGATCATCAGCAAAACAATCCATTTCCCATGCAACTAGCGGTATTAGATATCGACAATTTCAAAAAAGTGAATGATTTGTATGGTCACTGGGTAGGCGATATTGTACTCAAACAGGTGGCAGCGATTATATTAAAAAATATCGGCGCTGACGATTTTGCTGCACGTTACGGTGGAGAGGAATTTGTAATTATTTTGACCGCCAAGCCGCTGGAGACATCCTACGAGATTAATGAGAAAATCCGTGCGGATATTGCTGCAATGCCGATTGCCGAAATGGAAGGACAGTCGGTGACCATAAGTATCGGAATGCATGACTTTGTTGGAGCAGATTCCAAGAGCTTCGTCTTTCAAAAAGCAGATGATGCCCTTTATGAAGCTAAAAAAACAGGTAAAAATAAAATTGTAGTCCTATAAGAAAAAAACGGTACATCAGAACTGTAAAAACAAAAAACTAGCCAGTCACCGGGTTATTGGGGACTGGCTAGTTTTCGTTTTGGATCCCTATCAGCTAAAGATCCATATCCCATTTCTTCTGCGCATCGAACCATTCGGTTATATTCCGTTTGGGAAGCGGCTTGCTGAACAGATAACCCTGGACTTTATCACAGCCCGATTTTTGAAGGAAAGCCAATTGGCCGTTATCCTCAACACCTTCTGCCACAACCTTAAGCCCCATTTTATGCCCAAGCTCAACGATGGTCTGAACAAATGCCTGGCTGTACGTGTTATCCGATAACGAATCGATAAATGCCTTGTCCATCTTCAGCGTAGATATAGGCAGCTGCTGCAAATAACTAAGAGAAGAATAACCTGTACCGAAATCATCAAGGGCAATACAGATGCCCCGCGACTTCAAAAACTCAAGCTTGCTTACTATACTTTCAAAGGATTCCATGAAAATAGATTCGGTAATTTCCAGCTCCAGGCATTTGGGCTCCAGACCGCTCTCAGCCAGAACGTTCAATACTATATCCGTGAAATCATCCTGCAGCATTTGTATAACAGAAATATTTACTGAGATTTTGTACGGAATACCCATCCGGTTATGGATCTCTTTCATGAACAAGCAAGAACTTCTGAGCACCCACTCACCTATCGGTATAATCAATCTTGAATCCTCAGCAATTTTGATAAAAGACAACGGAGAGACGAAGCCCAGCCCCGGACTATTCCAACGTATTAAGGCCTCAACACCCGAGGTCTCTCCCGACTCAATATCTATCTGCGGCTGGTAATGCAGTTCAAATTCCTCGTTGGCTACCGCACTTCGCAGATGCTTTTCGATATTCATCCGTTCATTAAAGGCAGCATGCATTGTCTTGTCATATACAACATATCTACTCTTGCCTTCTTCTTTAGCCCGATACATCGCTACATCTGCATTCTTCAGTATCTCCTCAGTAGTTATTCCATCTTCCGGATAGAAGGAAATCCCTATGCTGACCGTGACGTATAGATTGCTCTCCCCTATTAGAAAAGGCCGTTTGAACTCATTCAGCACATCCTCTGCCAGTTTCAATACATCTTCATGATTTCGCGTATCTTGTATAAAAATAACAAACTCATCTCCGCCCAGTCTGGAAAGGATTTCTCCCTCCCATACTACGGATTGCAATCTCTCACTGGCCTTGCGTATAAGGATATCCCCGAATTTGTGCCCTAGCGTATCATTAATATATTTAAAGTTATCTGTGTCTACGAACAGTAGTGCTGCATGGCCTCCCGGGTAGCGGAAAAACTTTTCCATAGCCTCAAGCAGGCATAACCGATTCGGTAAATTACTTAAAGAATCATAGTACGCTAAATTGAACATCTTATCTTGATTCTCGAGTAGTAAGTGATATTGCCCCTCCAGCTCTCCCTGTGTTGCGCTAAGCTGTTCATAAGTGGCCTCCAGCTCTTGGTAGCTATTGCTAAGCTTCAGCTCAACCTGCTTTCGGTTACTGATATCAATTAGAGAACCTAGAAAATGAACGACGTTATTCGCGGAATCAACAATAGCCTTACCTCTAACCTCAAACCATACATATACACCACTTTTATTGCGCATCCGATATTCAGTTTCGTATATGGCGGTCAAACCGGAAAGATGCTCCTGCCTAGCTCTGCGGGCCGATTCTTGATCCTCCGGATGAACGATATTAAGAACGTCTTCATAAGTACAAATCTTGTCTAGGGGGTAGCCCATATCCTCATACCAGCGCTTAGACATCGTGTAATTCCCTGTATCCCAATTGAGCTCCCACATATAGCCGCCCGATCCTTCGGATGCGAGCGTAAATCTGCGTTCATTCACTTGCAGCTTGTCAATTTGACCCTTCAATTCCTCTTCTGTTGCCGCCAACTCTTCATAGGCAGCTTCCAGTTCTTCATAACTCATTTGGAGCTTAATCTCACTGTGCTTTCGCTCATCGATATCCATCCCAACCAGGACAAATACATCTGAAGCCTGCTTATCCAACCCCTGAAGTACCGTTGTCCGAAAAACAAAGTGAGAGCCTGCAGAATCCCCACTCTTAATCCGCATCTCTATATTATTCACAAAGTCTTTCTGTAACGCCTTGTGTAAAAGACTTAAGAGTTCAGCCACTTGACTGTCTTCCAGTCCCCCAATATCATTTATGCTTTCCCCCAGAATATCTTGCTCCCGCAGTCCGGTCATCCTCTCGGCATACTTATTGAATCGAATTACTTTTGTATCAGCATTCACTGCCCATACAAACATCCCCGTATGCTCAATAAGATCCTCGAAAAATTGCTGTTCGGAGTAAACAGCCCGACGTAAGTAGTTGATATACATTTTGAGAAAAACGATACTGAACACCAAGAGACAAAATCCAATGGCTGCTCCGGAAATAATCCGACTGTGCATCTGTTCATTGTAATAATCGGAATGGGTGAAAAAATACTGCTTATATAATTCTTCGAATGCACCCGATTGCTGTACTCGATCTAGCTGTTCATTTATGTATGATACTAAATTAGGTGAAGACTTACTGATCCCATAAGCTACATTCATAGGATAAAGCTTATCTAATTTACGAATGATATCACTCGTTATACCTTGTTCAACAATCAGATAATCAACAACCTCCTGATTCTCGAACAGCAGGTCTATCTCCCCTTCTTGGAGGGCTACCAGAGCTTTAGTTACCGTTGGAAACGTTTGATACCTAGTGATCCCCACCTTGTTTCTCAAAACATCTTCGGAATATTGATTGCTTCCTACACCTATTGTATAGTTCGCTAAAGTGCTGAGTTTAACATCTTCTTTGAGGGATTGCCTTGAGTAGACTGAGATATGGCTTTTCATAACCGTTTTGGAGAAGAGTATGCTTTTCCTCCTCTCTTCCGTCACGACCATCAGGCCCGTCGTATCGATCTCGCCATTCCTTAAACGTTTATCTACTACATCCCATTGCCCGGTACTGTAATGAATTAAATAGTCCTGCTTCTTAAAAAGCGAACTCGTCAGGTCAATGTCAAAACCGGTCAAATATCCATTCTGTATGTATTTATATGGCGGATAGTCTAATTCTGCCTGATAGGTTATCTCCTCTCTGTCGGCATGTACAGTGACAGGTAGAGCCGTTGTAACCAGGAAAATGAACAGGAGTATAACTTTACACCGCTTCATCACAATTCTCCTTTAGGATATTCACCAATTTCATGTTTAGAGTTTTTCCACATGGGTATTCGACAAAATATGGTAACCTTCCTGCTGATTATAGTCCCCTATTTCATACAAAATGTGCAAATATACCATCTATTCTGTGAATGCAAATAATTGTACCCCTTATGTGAAACAATCTTTAAATTTTAAGGTTGCTTTTTAGGTGGAAAATGTGGATAATAGCAATAACACTTGATAATGATTATCATTATTACAGAAAATTTAATAACCAATCATTAATTATTTTATATAAAAGGAGACTGAACACCCATGAATGCAACGACTACCCGGACTACATTAAAGGTTGATGATTATTTGGATCTGCTCAATCTTGCTGTTAAAGTTGGAGATTTGAAATGGCAAAAAGAGATCAAATCCAGATTGCAATATATCCTCTGCTTACAACCGAAATAACAATATAAGTACGCCGTATCCCTTCTTTTAGGGATGCGGCTTTTTTTGTGCTCTTCGTCAGAGGCGATAAGGTTTAATAAATAGTATGATCTTAAGTATAATAAGTGGAATACAGCTCTTCAGATGGGAGTGTGTCAGCTTGAAAAAAGTTATGATGTTGCTTTTGATGTTTGTTTTATTAGGGGTACCTTATGTTCATGCTGAAGATGTCCCTGCCCAGCAAGGATTGGTAGTGGATGAAGTTGATCTGCTTACCCCCGGGGACACCTCTGTGATTACAAAGGCTGCTGCAGGCAACCGCTATACGTTTCACATCCTTACTATCGAATCCCTGAAGGGTGCCCGTTCTGCTGACTACGCCAAAGATGTGTACGACTTTTGGGGACTCTCATCACGCGATATTCTTCTGCTTATCTCGAGCGAAGATCACCAAGTTGAATTTCACTTCAACAACCCGGGGCTGCAGTCCTCCATCAACTCCTGGTCACAGCAGCAGGGTGGTGATTCTGGAAGTGCCGCAATCACTAGACTGCTTGATACTTATTTCATCCCTTATGCCAGTGATGGTGATTTTGCAGGTGGAATTTCTTCTCTTATGGATGCTACGCACTCTCTGGGTCAGTCGCAGGGTACTACAGCAGGAACGGGCAGCACAGATTCTAAAAACACCAGCACTAGCATGTCGATGCTAGGAATGTTATTGATTCTGGTTGGAGCCGCTTTAATTCTAGGGTTGCTATATGTAATATTTACGGGGATCCGGCGACGCAAGGCATTGGATGAACAACAGGAACAACTGGGCGATCTATTAGTACAAGCTAATCACGCCATTGAATCTTTGAAGCCGTTCCAAGGTATCGTTCAAGGAAAAACCGCGGAGAGAGTAAACGCTATTTCAGAGCGACTCTCCAATCATTTGATCCAAATTTCAGCCTTAAGAAATGAAGGCAGTGAAGCTGCCCCTGCATTTTATCGCCTTAATGCTCTCAAGTTAGCAGCTGAGAGGCTTCGGGAGACCAATACCTCCTTCGGTACAGCTCTCTTGGAGGAGGAGAAGCAAATTGCGGTCATCAGCGAAGCAGATCGAAACGTCAAACAGCGTATTACTGAATTGAAGAAAGATGCGCCCGAATTGAATCAGCAGTTCACAGAGGCTGTTCAAGAAACGGGTTATGCGCTCCAAGAAATTGTACAAGATCTCAAAGAGCTGGCTGAGGAGACGGCCAAGGCCGATCAACTGGAACTATTTGATCCCATTGCAGCCCAGGAGATTACTGAGGATGCATTGGAAAAACAGGAGCAAATAGAGAAGGATCTGAAGGATGTCGATACCTACGATGACAAAGTAGATAGCTTCCCAGAGACCTTAGCCGCTACTCGCTCCAAAATTGCTGGAATCATAGAACAAAACTCTCTGCAGAACATGAAGGTAAAGCCTTATGACAATCTGGAGAAGGCAAGTCTTGAGGCCAGAAATCTCGAAATCCCTCTTAGAACAGGAGATATGGATGAAGTACGTAAGATTGGAGGGCGGCTGGATGCTCTCCTGCAAGATGCGGTTGCTATGACAGAACGCCAAGCTCTCATCCGGCAGAACAATCAGCGTGATCTGGAGACTATTCGTTCGAATTGGAGCCAGCTGAGCCAGCGGCGTGATGGACTGGAGAACCGTATTACGGAATCCAGGTCACACTTTATAGAGAAACATCTGTCAGCTGCAGACGCTAATCTTGAGGCTTGGAGCACCCGCTTACGGGAAGGCGCTGCGGATGTTCCTCAGATTGAAAGCTGGACCAGCGATGAACACGGGCAATATGACAAAGCCCGCAGCGCCCTTGATCAGTTACTGTCGCTTCAAGTGGAGGCGGGTCAACAGTTCAATTCAATTTCCGGGAGTTTGGATTCCTTGAACGAACGTCTAGATAAGGTTAACCAACTCTTATCTCAAGGACAGGGTCAGGTAGATTCGGCTGAGCAGATGCTGCAGAGCAGAGGGCTCTCTTCGAGGAGCCGATTCAACCTCTCTACGCTTCCCGAATATGATGAATTGCAACGCAGACTATCTACGGCTCCTTATAATCTGGATGAGCTGGAAGCCTTGACCCATTCCTATCAATCACAGATCCAATCATTTGTATCTGAAGCAACCCGGCTGGTACGCCAGAAGGAAGAGGAAGAACGACAGGCACAACTGGCGCGAATGAGAGAACAGCAGCGAAGAGATCAAGCCCGCAAACGAATGTCTTCGGGCCCTCCTTCCTCGGGCGGCTTCGGCGGCGGGCGTTCCTCTGGAGGTTCATCCTGGGGCGGTGGAAGCAGCGGACGTTCTTCAGGCGGTTCTTCATGGGGTGGCGGCGGGAGATCTGGTGGGAATTCATCCGGCGGTTCCAAATGGTAACCACTCCGCATTAACGACAGAAACTTTATACTTCTAAATAAGAAAAAGACTCTTCTAGCCCCATAATAGGCCAGAAGAGTCTTTTTCACATTTTACTACACAGGAAGATAAATGGTAACCGAAGTCCCCGTCCCTACCTCCGTTGTTATCCCTATATGCCCTCGATGAGCAGACACGATTTTTTTAACAATCATCAGTCCAAGTCCATTCCCGTTGGTTCGAGTCGTGCTGAAAGGTGTCCCTATATTTTGCAGCACCTCTTCACTCATTCCCTCCCCATTATCCGTGAAGGTTACTGTCTGGAATCCGTCAGATGTATTTAATTCTATAGTTATACATCCGCCAAAGGGTAAAGCCTCCATTGAATTTTTTAATATATTAAGGAAGACTTGTTTGATTTGGTTACGGTCACACTCCAATTCACCATCATGCTTGACTTCCATCTCGATAGATAAATGATTCCTCAATAACTGAAATTCAAAAATATTCAGTACTTCCTGGAGGATTACACTGCATCTTTCCATTTTGAATTGTACCGCTTGTGGTTTACCCAATATCAGAAACTCTCCGACGATTAGGTTCATTCTTTCGACCTCAGACATAATAAGGTTATAGTGCTGTAGCTGGGAACTTTTATTAGAGTGTTGCAGCATCCCTTTGATTGTTGTAAGAGGATTTCTAATCTCATGGGCAATACTCATGGCCAGCTCACCCGCAAAAACTAACTTCTCCGTATTGCGTAGAACCTCTTCTGTCTTCTTCATTTCCGTAATATTACGCAAGCTGCCGATCACACGGGCCAGAGTACCTTTAGCATCGTAGACACGTACCACATCCAATATGTAATGTTCAACAGTTTCTTTCCCCTCTAGTATGAGCTCTAGGCCCGCACATTCTTCCTGCTGCAGAATCACACGCTGAAAGTATTGCCCCACGTCATTTAACTCGAATACACTGGAACCTACATATTGATCGGCATCGATTTGCAACATGTCTACAGCATTCTCATTGATATTAACAATTGAACCCCGCTCATCCGTGATAACCACACCTAAATAGTTGTTCTCAAGCAAAATTTGGTTTAATAATTGAAGCTGGGCATTTCCCTTTCGCAGCAACAGTTCTCGTTCAATGGAATCTGCCATCGTACACAGGAGCGGGAGGAGATGGGGATGAGCAACCTCAATATCCATCATAATGGAGAGTGTACCTAATAACTCGCCCCCTTCCTGAAAGAAAGGTGCCGTACAGCAAAATAATGGATGCAGCATATGCTGAAAATGATCCTGACCGACTAACTGGAAGGGCCTTTTATATCGAAGGCATAACGAAATGGAATTTACACCGGAGTCCTCGGTAAACTGAATCCCCTCTTGTATCCCCACCAACCGTACGGTATCAATAATTGTAGGATCTCCTTTAAAAGCCAACAGATAGCCATCTAAGTCTGAAATAGCGATTAGAATAGGATTTCCGGTTGCAGAGGACAGAAACTTTTTCACAAAATAATCAATGACCTCAATGACTTCTCTATATTTCACTAATTGTAGGGCTAGCTGATCTGCAGAGAAACGTTTCTTAAACACGGGCGGTTGTTCAGGGTCTAACCCTATATGTACGCAATGCTGCTTGTAGGCCTCAATGATAACCTCATCCGTCTCTACCATTGCTCGTTCCATATTTACACCGCCTTTTCAAATATATTTCAATTTTTTATTACTAGTTATGTATTCTACTTATCATGTCTTAATCCTTCTCAATAATAAACCTAAAAAACTTCACTCTCCATGGAGAGCGAAGTCTTGGTAACACATAAAAGTAACACAAAGCACACTTTGTTTCAGTTATTAATGCGGCTCATCATCCAGGAAAGGCTTATTCACATAATAGTACATCACGCCCATCAGCACACCACCGCCAATTAGATTGCCAAGGGTAACAGGCACAAGATTATGTACTACTCCAGCCCACGATATTGTACCGGGATGATCAAGCACCAGAGCTATGGCAAAGGTACACATATTCGCAATACTATGCTCATAGCCAGATATGAAGAAGCAGAATACAAATAACATCATGGCGAACATTTTGGCCCCGTCACCCTTCATAGACATAGGGACAAAGAAGGCCAAGCAGACGAGCCAGTTACAGAGAATCGCACGGAAGAAAAGCTGCATCGTGGGGGCCTCCATTTTATGGGCGACCACATCCAGCAGGAATCCGTTCACATTGGAATCATAAAACAACCCTGTCAAATAAATGAGCAAAGCAAAGGCTGTTGCGCCCAAAATATTACCCAAGTAACTGGTGACCCACATTCTTACCACTTCAGTCCACTGCATTTTACGTCTCAAGGCTGCATACGTGTAATAAAAGGTATCTCCGGTGAACAGGTCCCCACCCCCATATGAAATGAGGATGATGGCTGCACCGAAAGTTATAGCGGCCATAGGATAGGTCAACGGCGAATGCTCCATATAGAAGAAGTTGCCCGTCTTGAATGCCACAATAACTCCAAAACCAATAAACATACTGGCCAGCATTGCTCTGGCAATATAGCGAAATACGCTTTGCCGGTATATTTTCTGCTTCTTAAGTGCTAATCGTTCCACCTGCATCAGCGCTTCGTTTTCCATATACCCCTCCGTCTCAGGCCTCTTATTTTCAGCTAATGGAGTTATATCTAGAAACCCCGGCTTATTATACCCAATAAACCGCTGTAAATTGCTTGAACCATGAAACGGTAATTATTTGCTAGCTGTCGTCATTTAATTCTGCAATAGCCTCTGCCTTTTCACTGCTGGCTACGATGATAAGCACAAGAATTAAACCCCCAAGAATCATATGCCTACCCCCTCTTCCCTCCACATATCGTGTCTTACGTGACAATTTATGTGTGAAAGAGAGGTTATATGATGGGTATTAGTTCAAGAAATTGCTCAATTCACCGGAAGCAGCACCTTCAGGAAGCGTAGGCTTGTCCGCCCGATTAAGCCCTAGACGGTTGTTAAGCTGGGTGTTGATCGTCGTCATTTTGGAAGTATAATCCTGGCAACTCTCGATAATACGGCGATTAGATTGCTCTGAAGTATCCAGGGCAATCATCAAGTCGCCGATGGCCTGATTAACCGATTCCATGGACATTGAAGGTTTGGAGAGCAGTTCCGTTGTTTTCTCGGTAGTCGTCCGGAGCAATCTGGCATTCTCTTTGAACTGATCCTCTATGGTCTTATTCGTTGCTTCTACAGCAGAGATGACATTCTCCTGATCGGCCAAAGACATGGCAATCATCGCAGAAACGGTAATCAGGTTCGAAGTTTTATCGATGGCGTTGTTCACCGAATCAATCAACTTGTCATTGTTATCGTTGATGATATCTGTGGCAGCTATCGCTTGGTTATAGAGCATAATCATTTCGGTCATAGACTGAACACGAACCATCACTTTACGAAGGCCCCGCTCTAGATAAGCTTTACGGAACTCATTCTCCGGCTTGGCAATCTCTACGTCGAACATCTCCTTCAGCTTGTTACCAAAGGCAATCTTCGTTTGAAGATTATATATCTCCTCCATCGATGTTCGTTTCAGCTGCCGCATGTTGACGATGCTTTCCTCTAGTGTATCCCTGCCATCACGCAGGCCGGTAACAATAGCTTCAATATTCGTGCGGACGGACTGATATTTATAGACGTAGTTTTTGAGCGGGCTTTTACGCAGCATTTTGCCAAAAAAGCTTACATTTTTGCTCTGCTGTAAATCCTCGCATTCATTCCGCAGCTTCATAATCATATTCGGCACTTCTACACGTTTACCCGACATTAGGTCGTTCACAGGACGATCCAGAAGCTTCAGCGTTTGACCCGCCTTCTCCTGTGTCTTGACACCTAGTCTTCCGATCTCATCCATGAGAGAGTCCAACGTGACGGTATCAGTCTTACTTACTTTCTCTATCAGTTGGGAGGCCTCTTGGACAACCTTCTGTTCGTCTTCCTTTTTCAGTTGGATCAACTGAGTGGACATGTTCTTCCCTCCTATAATTCGGAGCTGTTGTACCGCTGATGAATAAGCTCCGCCTTCGTCTGAAGTTCCATAAGGTCTTTATGCTCAATCGTCGAGGCGATATCGGATATTTTGGAATCGACATCTCTTAGTCCGTTAAGCAGCATTCTCCGATTCTTGGTTTTTGCTTCGCCGCCAAGCCGCAAGAACGGATTGATGACGCCATTCAAATCCTTCAAAATCAGTCTGCGGACTGTATGATTAATCTCGCCGTTACCCAGCTCCTGAAGCAACGGAATGACTCGTTGGAGCCTGGCGAACAGAGCCAGCGACTTCTCCACAATTTCATTATCCAGTGTATCCTTCTGCCCCTCGGAGATAATCATATCCTCCAATATGCTCAGATACTCTACTACTGGAGCGAACTCCGGTCCAATCTTCACTTCCCCGCTTACTCTTCCACTGGAAGCATGGCTAGGTGATAACGAGGGAATAGATACAGGGTTGCTTACAACAGGATTAGAAGCAGTGCCCTTATTGGCGGGCGGTGGCGCAGCCTGTACAGATTCCGGCCCAACGGGAAGCACTTCTTTAGGCAGATTAATCCGCTTCCGTTGTGCTTGCAATAGACCTACAGCTCCTCCTGCAACTGGCAGCAGCAAGGACAGCATTTCCGGCAGTAAGGCGCTGGTCAACACGGCAGCTACGTAACCAACACCGGTGTACATCAATACTTTTGATTTCAATTGAATGTTCCTCACCTCTTGCGTTGACGTATTCCTAAGCTGTTAGCTCACGATATCCGGGACGGCAGATTCACCGTTTAATTTCATAATTAGCGGGTTTTCCACATGGCTGGCTAATACATCTACTGTGAAATCCACAGGCTGTACCTCTCCGCCAAGTGCACTCTTAACCGCCAGATAAGGAAAGTTGATTCCAGACAGACATGAAACATGCAGCCCGCCCGACATCCGGGGATTGATCTCCAGCAGCTTGGGTGTAGTGCCATTGTACTTCATTTGGATATTATAATTGTATGGGATTTTGTACGTCTCGGCCACTTTTGCTGCAATTTCCTTCAGCTCGACGTTATGCTCCATAAGTCGCAAACGACCTCCTGCCTTACGTCGCGGAACAGCTGCCAGCAAATTCCCAGCCTCGTCTGCCAAGCAATCAATACTATATTCAAATCCTTCAAGCAGTTCCATTACCATCAGCTCGGGAAAAGACTCTTCACTGGACAAAATGCGGAATGCATCGTCAAATGAGATCATCAAGGTTACGTAACCAAACAACTCTTGCAGTGGACTGCGGTTATTGTCAATAATACGGAAGCCTAGGCCCCCTATCGAATTTGTGGGTTTGAAGCAGACTTGGTGTCCTTTAGCTATAAGATCCTCATATGCAACTTTGAATTGTTCTGCCGTACTGACTATATGGTAATCAGGTATAGTCATTATTCCCGTTTCCTTAACACTCTCGTAAAATTTCCCCTTATCCATAATGCTCTCCAGCAAATCGACATCCCTGCAGACGATAAGCTTTGTACCAATATCATCGAATAAGTGTGCATGGAGGGCGATATCCAGCATATTCAGTCGCGGTATAAAGACATCTATCTCATGTCGCCGGCAGAAATCAACACAGAAATGAACGTATTCAATCCCCTCTAGCTGGGGTTCTGTCTCTGCAAAATCAGCGCCTTGAAGCGACATGTGCAAAATATCAGGATGGGTCGCGAATATGGTGAACGGGATTCCATCATCGTTATTACGGATAAGATTCATATAATGGAAAGCCACGGAAAACCAACGATTGAAATAAATATTTACATTTTTCATAGCGGCCCCACTCCCAGTACCCTTAAATTGTTATAAATTGTGCTAACGTACTGCAAAATCTCATCACTGGCAAACACACCGGAACAGGTGGTAAAAGTGTAACTTTTCTCCCCCAGACCTTGCTGATGTTCTGCGAAAATTTCTCCATGGCAAGCGGCAATTGCATAGTCCGATGCGTCCAGTAGACATTTATCGAGCAGAGAATCTCCCGAGGCTGCCATAGGTTCACTTTGGACTGAACGTCGAACATGCTCTACAGCAGCAATCTTACTTACCGCTTCCGGAACGGCATACAGCTTACGACCTTGCAGAGATACCCTCCAGCCAAGATGATATAATTCATCCGTCAAGCGAGACACCACATCCTGAGGAATCAAGTCACGTACAACAAGAAAGGAGAAAAATAAACCATCGCAATAGGACTCACTAAGGACCCATTCATCGCGCAGAGCTGACCGAACGATAAATCTGATGTCCTCTGCCGGCGCTGAATGAAGCTCAACCTGTCTCCCGATGAACGTTCTCCAGTCCATGTCCACCTTGCCCTCAATCAAAATGTTCCCACCATTACTCGTAACAGCATACTTAGGAATTACGGTCTCCTGAAAAAGATTGATTCGCTTGTACTGCTCCACGGTCCGGGTCGTTACCGGCATAAACACGATGTGACCAGCAAGACTTATAAGCTGGGAAAGGGCTATTTTAGAAATGTATGATACCGTGGTTCCATTAATGATCTCTGCCGGAACAAGTCCAGGTGAATCCTCTGGAACGCCGAGAGCGCTGCGAGAGTAGATCAGGGTGCGGTCCAGATCACTGGCGTAAATCATTCACTCTCCCCCTTCAATAGCTTAATAATACCACAGCAGGAATAAGTTAATCCCGGATATACCTCCACGGATATCCCACGTTCCTTAGCCAGAAGCATAATATATCGCAGGTTTGGGTTATCCATGGAATTGACGAGGATCTTCCACGGCACCCGGCGTAGAAGCACCCGGGTTGTCTCCCCTACACCTGGCTTTATTAGGTTAATATCTGCAATACCGAATGACTCCTGAATGCTCTGGATATCCTTCAAGCCTTGCCAAGTAATCTCTGGAGGAGACTGACGCAGGCCTGCTGAAATATGGAGAGCCTCTTCGGTAACGGAAAGGAAATAAGGGGAAATAGCCTCAATAAAAGCATTCGACACATCGGTATTCAGCCATTCCTTATAAAATTTCGAGCCGTGGAATTCATCCGGTCCAATAAGGTCATCCCGAAGTACCGTCCGGCTCATCAGCCCGGAGACCGTAGAATTCAGGCAAGCACTCGGAATTAGGTAGTCCTCTCTTGTCCCAAACGTTGCCGAACAATATCCCGGGTCAGCAAGCACCGCTAAGTCATCACTCAGTCTAATACCGTATTTATGATAGAAGCTGTCGCAAGCATCAATCAATACTTGTCGAATCGCTCCTTTTCCCGTCCAACCATCGATGAACTGAAGTTCTGCATCCAGCCCATGCTTCTGCAGTATATACAGCAGGGCGTTCTCATCAATACCTTTACCACGAATGATCGAGATACTGTAGTGTGGTAATTCTGTATTATAGCGGTAGGAGATATAACGTTTAATGAGTACACCTATAGGTGTGCCAGCTCGCGCTAAAGAAACAAGTACGGTATTTAACCCTCTCTTTGCAACTATTAATTCGGATACCACAGCTACAGCCAAAGCTACCTTACGGGAGGAGAGCCGCAGCGTGTCGTGGAACAAATCAATATATCCCTCTGTAGGCTGGTATTCAACCGGAAGCATCTCTGAATAGTGAACCCCCGATTGAATAGCTTCTTCCCGTTCCTCCGTTGCCCGTTCCAGCGATACAGCACTGAGGTCTTTTAACAAAAAGGTAACATCTGAAGGAGGATAACTGCCGAGTTGCTGCGGGGGGGCTATTTTTTTGCTCATGGCTTGCTCTATTCCTGTAACGCTCATTTACATGCCTCCCGTTCCTGTTTCTTCCGCGGTTAGAACCACAAGATGAACCTTTTGACGGGCCAGCTTTTTCAATATATCCATCATCGGCTGAATACGGTTCTCAGGAACCTCACGCTCAAGCAGTACAAAAATCTCATCATACCGCCCCGGATCTACATTATAAATAAAGTTAGTGATTTCCGGGTCACCCGCAGATGGATAGCCAGCGGCGCTGTGTACTCCATAATCCAGTCTGCGGTAAGGATGAATTGGGCTCCTTGTTGTAGATTGGTAGGAGATTCCGTCTCCCATCTCTGCTGCAATCCGCATAGGAAGATACATAAATTCACCCACGCCAAGCACCAGTGTCTGCGTTCCTTCACGCAGTTCCTGCAATTGCTTAGCAATGACACTTACACCAGCATCAACTATGCGATTTTGGCTAGATTCCAGCCCGAATCTTCCGGTATATTTCATATAAGGACACTCATTCACTTCATGCAATGAGTCTGTGGAAGTGACCGCGAGCCGTTCCATTCCATCAGAGACATAAGTTGTAACCACTGGCACCTGTGAAGTTGAGAGCAAGTCCTTCTGCTCACCTGCAGCCAGCAGGGGTACACCCTTTACTTCTATACTCCCTTGAAGCAGACACAAGGACTTAATCGAAATCCCCAGCTCCTGCTCCAACTCTTTATAAACCTGGACATTAGCGCCTGTCCTCCAGTCCAAAATAGAAGCAATTACATACTCCTGTCGCGGAAATTTAGACTGAATATCACGAATCGTATTGATGGCCGTGTTCCCCGTCGTAATTTCATCATCAACTAATATGATTGGTTCAGTACCAGACAGCAGGTTAGCGTCCAGTGCATAACATAAATGATCAACGGCATGAGAATGTTCTTCTTCAAAATTAATCACGGATTCCAGATCCGGAATATCCTCACGTGTAGTATGAATATATGAAGCATTTTCGGCGAATAAGTTGTACATACTATGTCCAAGTGCTGTAGCTGTCTCAGCAAAGCCTATAAAGACAACTGGATCCGGCAGAATCAGCTTCGCCGCCATCAATTCATTGTAAGCTTCCTCAGCATGTTCTGGATGAATCAAACCATTCATAGCTTGCTTGATCAGCTTGTCTATAAGTTCCTTATGAGCGTTAGCACTCCCAACATCCAACTCCCGGTATAATAAAAGACCTAAGGCCGCTCCACTTAATAGCGGCGTGTATGGGTTTACTGGAATATGTTTACCGAGCACTTTGCTAACGAACAGGAAAGAACGTTTCTTATTAATGCGGGCTGCCATCGAAAATAATGCAGAAATCGGCATATGAAAAGGATTAGAAGTTTCGGTAACCGTTACCTGCAGGTTCTCGACAATATTAAACGTATGTGTATTCGTTTTCGGGCAATAATCCGACAAAATGCTGTTGTTCATGTAACACCCCGTATATTTGAGATCGTAAAAGGATACGTTTTGCCCAATTTAGATGCGGCTTGATTTCATTCATTTTATTAAAATATTGGCTTTTCATTACACCAAGGCTGCCATCATTGCTCTCTATAATACTTAGCGCATCCACATACTCCTCATGCATCACCGTATACATAGCCTGAACTGGCTTAAGATGGGAGGGGTGAATGATCGTCTTGCCAATAATTCCATTTTCCTTATCCAAAACAACCTCACGTATGAGTCCATCCGTAGCACTGGAGATATAATTGTTACGCAAATCACGTCCACTTTTGCCATACGTATCCTCGAACGGGGTCTGCCGCAGCTGCGGACGCAGCACTCGGTGCCCTTTATTCGCAAAGTATTCCCAGACGGGACCTGAAATCACATATCCTCCATCCACCCGCCCGAACACATTAATAATATCAGCCATGCAGTCCCGGATCGGAGTGAGATCATAGATACTTACATCAGGACTGCGGCGCAGACCGAATAAACTTGAAAAGTCAGTTGCCCCTATTCGTACATTAAGCACATAATCTCGATATTCCTCAAGCAAACCACGAATAGACATTAGGCTTTCCAGCCGGGTTTCGCGGTATATAATAGAGGCACTTTCCAAAATAGGCATACCGTAGAGGACGGGAGCCGAATAACTGCGGGAGTTGTTATAATCCGCTAGAACCTCAAAATATTCAACACCGTTCTCAACAGAAAATTTCGGAAAAACAAAGCCGGTTAATATGGTAGTCAGTGAACCCAGTCGAAAGACCAGCTGTTGAAGTTGGTCGGGATTACGCACACGTATAAAGATGAGTGGCAGGCTATTCCTAGGATCCTTCTCATTCTCTGCATACGCCGCCAGATAAGCTAGATGCCTAATAACGCTTTGTTCAGCGTGATCGACCTCACCGTCCCCAATAGCATCCTCCAAATCGATAATTACAGTAACGAGACCACTTTCCTTAAGCTTCAAAATATCTTCAGCAACACTGGATCGTGTAGCTGGCATATAAAGGGCAGCACCAACAGCATAGGCTAGCAATTCCTTGTTCATCGTATAATCAAATGATATAGGCGGAGAATAAAATAAGGACATTTCTTGCTCGTTTGTCAGGTAATCAAAATATTTCAAGGCCCATCCTCCTTAAAGTTGTACCCAGCCGCCGCGCCTGCTTATTCTGTAAAGTACAGTAAAACCAACTATACCGTCCTCTAGAGGACGGTATACGGTTCTGCAAAGTAAGCGATGGCTGACTTGTTTCTTATACGATTTGAACAATCCTGCCTATAAATTAAGCTTTCTTGTTGGCTTCTCTTTTCCGCTTGCCGGAGCTGTAGAGAATTGTCCCTACAAAAACAGCGATCAGAATAGTAAAGAATACAACATGAGACATTTCGTACCCAAAAGCTCCTGCAAGCATCTTACCTGCAATAATGGCAATTAGCAGAAATGCTGTCTGCTCCAGCTCAGGGAATCTTTCAATCAGCTTCAGGAATACTTGCGCCACTCCGCGCATCATTAGGACACCTAAGATACCTCCAAGGAATAACACCCACACCTGATCGCTCAGACCAAATGCAGCCACTACACTGTCAATACTGAAAGCAATATCCATTAATTCAACAAGCAGTACCGTCTTCCAAAAAGAGGTTCCTTTATTCTCTGTTTCTTCTTCGCCGCCGGCCTTGAATATTCCTTTATAAGCAATATAAAAGAGATACAATGCTCCAAGAACTTTGACCAACGTAAATTTAATGAGAAAGGTACCCAGGCCGATCGCCAGGAATCTGAATACATAAGCCCCTAATATCCCATAGAACAACGCCTTCTTCTGCTGTTCTTTAGGTAAATGTCTAACCATAACAGCGAGAACGAGTGCATTATCCGCCGACAATAGACCCTCCAACAAAATCAGACTGCCAATAATCCCCCAACTCACCGGATCTGACAGTGTGGTCATAACATCGCTCCATGAGAAGAAATGCCCGTAATTTTCGCTAATACTTCTGAAAAAGTCAGCAAACCAATCCATTCCAGTTGCGCCTCCACCAATTAAATTATTTCTTACCCGCTACCCAACGCAGTCCCCACTGGTTGGCTTCATCCATTTCCTTATGTCCGCTGTAATACTGCACCAGCCGTTCTATGCTGAAGGTTTCGTTATTTACATTCCGAAGGAGCGCAATGGCGCACATCCCCTTACGATTATTATGCTCGTCCAAATTCACGATAATATCAGGGCCTTCGCGCTGCTTAATGGTGACCACTCCATCTGCCTCAGACCAGTTGGTTACACCTTGATAAATAAATGCAAAGATCAGAATACGTTCAATCTGTGTGACTTTAGCACCGTTAATTCGTAAATTCTCACCGGTTGTTACAGTACCTGTACGATCATCACCATCCAGCGAGGTATAAGGAGCTTGATCAAGCGAACCAAAAGCATTACCCAGCGCTTGAACAACACCCTTTCTGCCATCCTTCAACTCATACAAACACGCCAGGTCCAAATCTACTCCGCGGCTGCGATGAAATAACCCACCGTTCTGCTTCTGGTTCCAGTTCAGGTTGATCAACACCTCACCTAGACCCCCGGCAGACTTTTTAAGATTGATGGAATCGCCTTTTTTCTTCAGCTCAATCTTCTTTAGGTTAAGGTTTAACGCAGGTGCAGGCTCAGGGATAGGTGTTTGTGCAGGTGTTGGAGGAGCAGCAGACTTGCCCACTTCGGTTCTTAATGGGGGTGATGTTGCTGTCGGTTGAGTCCTAATCTCCGGCTCATCCTTCACTTCTATACCAAAATTTTCGCAAAGCGACTGTAGCCCGCCTGAGAAACCCGCTGCAATAGCGCTGAATTTCCACTCACTATTGTATCTATATAATTCTCCCACCACGACGGCTGTTTCCACAGAGAATTGGTTTCCAAGATCACATCGGATAATTTCTGAACCTGCTGCCCCATTCATAATACGCAAATAGGCCTGATTCACTTGTCCGAAGTTTTGCTTGCGCTTCTCGCCTTCATGAATGGTTAGCGTGAAGGCAATTTTGTTAATTTCGGAAGGTACTTTGTCCAATTCCACCTCGAATTTCTTGAGGGTACTAGAAGCAGGCATTTCCTTATATCTGATATAAGGCGTGGAAGGATTATTATAAAAAATCAGATCCTCATCTTTGGCGACCTTACCTTGCGGCCCTAATAAAAAGGCGGAGGTATCTATCTCCATTGATGAAGCTGACTGCCAGCCTACTTCCACGGTAAGTTCTCTAAGTCCAGGATTCCCTTTGGTCAGATCGGCCTTCTGTCCCTTCACAACGTTAACACTCATTCTCGCACCACCTTCGCAAATGGGGTAAAAACAGCCCCACTACTGTGGAGCCTCTATTGAAACTTAGTATTATAGGTAATGAACGGAATATCAAAAAAGGAGCAGGGTCGGTATGACCCCGCCCCCCGCATCCTATTGTGCATCCAGACCGTAATTCTTGCATATAGCACTTAATCCGCCGGTGAAGCCGCTGCCGACCGCTTGGAATTTCCAATCTGCACCTTGTCGGTAAAATTCACAAAACACTACAGCCGTTTCCGTTGAGAAGTCTTCTCCCAGATCATAACGCAGAACTTCACGATCTGAAGAGGCATCTACCACACGTACAAAAGCATTGGAAACTTGTCCAAAATTTTGCGCACGGCTTGCATAGTCATAAATAGTTACCGCAATTCCGATGCGCTGAATATTAACAGGCACTTTGCTGAAATCAATCCCAACCTGCTCATCATCACCGTCACCCTCACCCGTACGGTTATCGCCGGTATGAGTAACAGAGGCTGAACCCCCACTTGGGTTATTATAGAAAACGAAATCATCGGCACCTTTGGCCTTGCCATCCTCATGCAGCAGAAATGCTGATGCATCCAGGTCAAAATCCTGGCCACCGCTGTACTTATTCGTATCCCAGCCCAGTCCCACCACAACTTTGGTCAGACCCGGGTTAGTTTTTGTTAGATCAATTCGCTGCCCTTTGGAAAGACTAATCGTCACTGATCAAACCTTCTTTCATGAATATTCACTGCATCCTGCAGTTTTAAGATCTTAGGACAGACCGTAATCACGAGTCAAGCCAGCCAATCCGTCTCTATACCCACTGCCGATAGCATTGAATTTCCACTCTGCACCATGACGGTAAAGTTCACCTACAACAACTCCGGTTTCAACAGAGAAATCTTCTCCAAGATCAAAACGGATCAATTCTTCACTAGAAGCTTCATTTAAAATACGCACGTATGAACGGGAAACCTGTCCAAAGTTTTGGCTTCTTGTATCAGCTTCATAAATGGTAATTGTAAAGGCCACTTTATCCACGTCAGCAGGAATAGCCAGAAGGTCAATTTGAATTTGCTCGTCGTCGCCGTCACCTTCACCTGTACGGTTGTCGCCTGTATGAACAACTGAACCATTTTCGTTTTGTTTGTTGTTGAAGAAAATGAAGTTGGTTTCTTTGTCCACTTTACCATTTGCATTCGTCAGAAAAACCGATACGTCCAAATCGAAGTCCTTACCACCGTCATATTTGTTCGTGTCCCAGCCCAAACCAACCGTGATCTTGGAAAGCCCTGGATTTGTTTTGGTTAAATCAATCTTTTGACCTTTGGATAAGTTAATTGCCATGAGTAGAAACCCCTTTTCTTCGAATGGTATTGGAATTAGATGTACTTTTCTGCCAATTGATTAATATGTGCTGCGTGACTGCCTTCACCAATTGCAGAGAATTTCCATTCTCCGTTATTACGGTAAAGCTCTCCGCAGATAAGCGCTGTAAAGCCTGTATAGTTCTCCGACAGATTAAATCTGATTAACTCCGAATTGCCAACAGGATTCATGATCCGAATGTACGCCGATTTTATCATGCCAAAGTCTTGTTTGCGGTTCACCGCATCATAGATATTTACCACCACCAGCACCTTATGCACGTCGGAAGGAATAGCTGCGAGATTCACATTAATTTGCTCGTCATCGCCGTCGCCGTCTCCTGTCAGGTTATCACCGGAGTGAATAACTGAATTGCAGCCACTCTGTTTGTTATGAAAGCATACTAAGTTAGTCTTCTTGGTTAACTTCCCATCTTCGCTTAACAGAAGTGCCGAAGCATCACAATCGACATTAACCTGTTTTTTGGCGCCGAAGAAACCACGTGAAGCCTCTACCGGGTCCCAACCCAAACCAACTACTATTTTCGCTAATCCTGCATTACCTTTTGTCAGATCAATCTTTTGACCCTTAACCAAATTAATTCCAGCCAACTTCATTTACCCCCATTCCCGATACCTATCAGAATCTAAAATCCGCTATTGGGTGTTCTACCAGTGATACGATCAAAGTCTAATAATGTTTCAGATGTTTTCATGGAAAAATCTTGTCTACCTTAAAGACTGAATTCACTTGGACTCAGGCCCAGCACGTTGCAGATATTACGGACAACCGCTTTCTCATTCTCATCAAAATCACCATCAGCTGCACCAATTGCACTGCATACCGCAATAATAAGACGGCCGATTTCCGGCTTTCCATTAAATTTGGCAATGGCTTTCAAAGCTTCCTGCTTGCCGATTTCCGGTGAAAAATCAAAATTATTTACATACGAATTGAATTGATTAATGACATCTCTCATGTCAAATACCTTCAACTCATTGCTCAAGTTCATATATCCAGCCATCTTATTCTTCTCGGCTTCTTCAATCTTGCCATCAGCAGCGGCTACAAGCGCGCAACCCGCGACAATCGCATTCATAAATTCCTTATTTTTAAACTTCTTCACCTGATCATTCAATCCGCTTTTCGTCGTGTTCAACCAATTTTTAAATGTGCTCATCGTATTCTCCTTCTATCATAATTATTGATGATAATAAAAGATCGTCAGAGCCTCCCTTCTGTCTAACCGCTAACCGACAAATTCCATTACATTTTGAATCGGTTTAAAAAAGTTTGCTTATTCTAATATACCCCATAAAAAAACAATATTCTACTTTGTGGAAAATGGGCCCGTTTATATCGACTCCATAATCAATTACAACCTCCGTTCGACATAGTTCAACAGTTTGCTCAAGGAATAAGTAAGAATGAAATAAATGAGTGCTGCCGTCAGATACGGTTCCCAAATCCGCGCATATTGTCCTTTCATTGTATTGCTCCAATACATAATTTCGGGAGCCGCCACTAATGCCAAAAGCGAGGAATCCTTCACCAGCACAATAAATTCATTACCGAAAGCTGGGACCATCCGTTTAATCGCCTGCGGCAGAATAATAAACCTCATGGCCTGCCCTTCGGTCATGCCCAGCGAAATTGCGGCCTCCCGCTGACCTGGGTCAATTGACTGAATACCCGCCCGGAAAATCTCTGCGGAATAAGCGGCTGAATTGAGTGAAAGGGCTACAAATGCAGTTACCAAAGCGTTTGTTTTTCCATAAATAGGTGGTATTAGACCAAAATGAACGATTAAAATCTGGACATATAATGGTGTTCCACGGAAGAAATTGATGTAAGAATGAAAGGGCCAGCGTAAATACCACTTTGGTGCCATTTTTCCAAATCCAATCCCTAATCCCAATATTGAGCCAAATAATATAGAGACGACAGATATGCCGATTGTTAGCAGTGTTCCCCTAAGTAAAACCGGTAAATAATGAATGACAATATCAACTCTAAAATCCATAGTACTCTTCCCTTCTATTATGCTGTATATAAAAAGAAGCATGCGCAATAGCTATCATTACGCATGCTCGTTCATGTCCTTTCTTAATTTGCGTTCAACAGGTTATTCGTATTAGGGTCCTCGCCGAACCAAGTTTTATAGATTTCTGCATATTTCCCGTTCTCTATCACTTTCTTTATTGCCGGGTCCAGCTTAGCTTTCAATTCACTGCCTTTAGGATACAGAATGCCATAATACTCGGAACCGAAGTTCTCCTTATCAACAATCCCCGTGAATTTCTGATCTGGATTATTCTTGATATATTCACGTACGATGGCTATATCTGCCACTACGGCGTCTGCTCCACCGGCATTCAACTCCATTAGCGCTACTGCATTACTATCAAATCGTCGCAAGTCTGCATTATCTACACCCATAATGCCGCTCATGAGGTCATCAGCAGTAGTAGCACCCTGCACAGCAACAATTTTATCCTTCAGGTCCAGTGCACTCTTTATTGGGCTGCCTTCCTTAACCATGATCATATTTGTAGATTCAAAATAAGGGATGGAGTAGTCATACGTTTCTTTCCGTTCATCTGTGATAGATACCGAAGATAATCCGGCTTGGTACTCTGTTCCTTGCTTCACACTTGAGAGCATTGTGTCCCAGCCTGTATTTTTCACTTCATAATCCATGCCGGCCTCTTCCATAACTGCCTTAATGAAGTCAATATCGAAACCTTTGATCGTGTCCGTATCCATATACTCCATTGGCGCATAACTAGCATCACTGGCGAACATGATTTTTTCACCTGCGGCGTTGCCGCTCCCTGTATTATTCGAGCCACAGCCTACCATAGCCAACACGATAAACGTAACTAAAGCTAACATAACAACCTTCTTGTGCCTCTTCATATTACAATCCCCCTAAGTATTTATAGATAACTTAAAGAGATTTTATCAGATTAAAGCAATGATGACAATTAAGTTTTACTTATTGTGTTATATAACATTACATAAGTTATGTAAAATCAGAAGTTTGTAACATTTATTGGGCTGTCCAACCTCCATCCACTAAAAGCGTGGTTCCTGTTACCATGTTACCTGCAGAAGAAGCGAGATAAATAACGGCCCCAGCTACATCCTGGAGTTCGGCTACCCGGTTTGCAGGAATACGACTGACCACATTTTGATAATATTCGGGGTTGTCTAATCGCTCCGCTGTACCTGGTGTATAAGTGAACGTAGGAGCAACTGCATTCACATTCACACCCTTACTGGACCATTCCAGCGCAAGCACACGTGTCAACTGATTCACTCCCCCTTTGGAGGCGCAATAGACAGCATGATCAACAATACCAACCACACTGGCTTGAGAGCTAATATTTACAATCCGACCGCAGCCTTGCTCCAGCATAATTTTACCTGCCGCTTGGCAGCAGAAAAACAAACCTTTCAAATTAACGTCCATCATGCTGTCCCAATCTTGTTCAGTGACATCTACAGCTGCATGATTCGCCCCAAGTCCCGCATTGTTCACCAGAATATCAATCCGGCCAAAGGCTGCGCCTATTTCATTCATAACTTCGCCAATTTGGGCTATATCGGTTACGTCCAGCTGCCTTATCTCCGCCTCGCCGCCTTCTTCACGGATCTCCTGAGCTACCGATTCAAGTGCCTGTACACTTCGTGCAGTGAGAATAACCTTAGCCCCCGCATGCGCCAGCGCTTTTGCCAGCCCTTGACCAATACCCATGCTAGCCCCCGTGATTACTGCTAATTTCCCTGATAAATCGAAAGATGGATACATTGATATTCCTCCTATAGTGAATTTTTGTTTGGGGATACGTACATCTTTATATAAAAAAAGCGGGCACCCACAAGAGATCATTATCATCCTTGGCAGTACCCGCTTTTCTTTAAAAAGTTAAATCACCATCATACGATGAAATCAATCGGTAAAGCTCAGGCCGACGATCTCTGAAAATACCCCACTCAATCCGGCCAATCTCCAAAGCATCCAAATCAAATTCGCTCACCAATACCGTTTCTTCGTCCCGTCCAGCTTCCACAACCTTATTCCCTTGAGGACCAGCAATAAAGGAAGAGCCATAGAAATTTATACTGGATTCTTCATCGGTCTCTTCACCAATTCGGTTGGAGGCAACGACAGGAATCAGATTCGCAGCAGCGTGCCCAAGCATACAGGTCTGCCAATGATCCTTAGAATCAATCGAACCATCCTGCGGCTCAGATCCTATTGCTGTAGGATAGAATAGGATTTCCGCTCCCATCAAGCTCATCACTCTGGCTGCTTCCGGATACCACTGATCCCAGCAGATGCCTACGCCGATCTTAGCATAGCGGGTGTTCCAAACTTTAAATCCGGTATCTCCAGGGTTAAAATAAAACTTCTCCTCGTAACCCGGACCGTCTGGAATATGACTCTTGCGGTATTTTCCCATTACTGTTCCGTCAGCATCAATAACAGCCAACGAATTGTAACGCGCATAGTTTTTCTTCTCATAGAAACTGATCGGCAGAACTACCTCAAGCTCTTTGGCTATCGCCTTGAAATGATTTATTGCTTTGTTAAGCTCAAGCTCAGTCGCATAAGCGTAATAATCCGATTTCTCTTTCTGGCAGAAATACGGTGTTTCAAAAAGCTCCTGCAGGAGGATAATCTGTGCACCCTGTGCCGCCGCTTCTCTAACCAACTTCTCAGCTTTGCTGATATTCTCGTCGATGTTGCCCGAGCAGCTCATTTGTGTTGCAGCTACTTTTACTTTTCTCACGTTGCAGTCCTCCTTGACGATATAAATTAAGGTTCAAAATCAAAACTACTGGTTAACGAAATGCCCTTCACCATGGGCTCGAGGACGAAAATCCGAAATTTTTCTCTTCACACTTCTATGCGGACTGTATAGCCGCCTCTTTTGGGAAGAAAAGAGCTCAATAGCGTCCCTGATGTCCGTATAAATTCCTAATCGTCCTGTTTTGCTCATATAAGGTCTTCTCTGTCCGTATACGCACGGGTTCTCTCTAATGTTCATCCTCAAGCAGACGTCGCCTGATGTCCTATAGCTTTCCGGCAGCTGGCATTTGCTGTGTGGTACAGTGCACATTTCCGCCTTCACGAATGACGGCCATACCATTAACCGTACGGATTCTGCGATCCGGGAACACTTCAGTTAGCACCTTCTCCGCCAGCTTGTCCGTCTCTGCAGCTGTTCCCCCGAATACAGGCAATATAATGCCCCCATTCACGAAATAAAAATTCAAATAGCTGAGCGTCAGGCGGCTGTCCTCATGGTTCACACGGGGTGGTTGGGAGATTTTGATAATCTCCAGCTTACGGCCTTTAGCATCTACAGCATTCTCAAGAATGCTTAGATTATCCAGCGTAATTTCGTAGTTCTCATCCTCCGGATCATCGCACACCTGAATAATCACTTTGCCGGGGGCTGCAAAACAAGCGATGTTGTCCACATGTCCATCCGTTTCGTCTCCGCTTAACCCTTGCTTCAGCCAGATAATATGTTCGGTCCCCGTATATTTACGCACGTATTCTTCTATTTCTTCCCGACCCAAATTCGGGTTACGATTCGGGTTCAGCAGACACTCCTCGGTTGTAAGAAGCGTACCTTCTCCATCTGTATGGATAGAACCGCCTTCCATCACAATCGGCGCATCAAACCGCTCCATTACCAGACTCTCCAGAATTTGCGGTGCAACCTGATCATCCAAATCCCAAGGGGCATACTTTCCTCCCCAAGCATTGAACTTCCAGTTCACTCCGGCTAAAGCCCCTTCGCTGTTCACCACAAAGGTTGGACCATTGTCACGCAGCCATGCATCACTATGTTCAATAGGCAGCAGAGTTATTCCAGGCCCGCCAACCAAACGTTCTACCGCTTCCATCTCGTCCGGATTCACCACTACGGTTACCGGCTCAAATTCGGCTATTGCTTTGATGATATCTGTATATCCCTGACATACGGACTCATGATCATCTGGGAAACACATGGAAGATTTCACCGGCCAGGATATAAAAGTACGCTCATGCTTACCCCATTCAGGCGGCATGGTATAGTTCGAATCTTTAGTATGCATATAGGTAACTACCTTTACTGTTATATTAGAAACCCGCTTGCTTCAGGGCTCCATACCCATAATACATGAATATGTCCCTTCACTCAATTGCCACTTGGCTACTGGGGCTGGGCTAATTCAGTTTAACTAGAGAACGATGCTCTTAACACTATTCCCGTCAAAATCCTTCACATTGAACAGCCCATCCTCCAGGATGGCGTAGCTGTTCGGATAGTTCTCTTTCGGCAGAGATATCGAACCAGGATTCAGCACGTATACGCCTTCTTTTATATCCGCTACAGGTACATGGGTATGCCCTTGAATGAAGATATCTCCCTTCGAAAGGGGTGGTAACTGCTCGATACTGAAGCCATGTCCGTGAGTAGCATAAATGCGTCTGCCTTCATGTAAAATCATTACGTAATCCCCCATCATAGGGAATTCCAGCAGCATTTGATCGACTTCGGCATCGCAATTACCGCGTACAGCGACGATTGTTGAGGCATAGGGGTTCAGCCTGGCTGCAACTCCCTGGGGATCATAACCTTCAGGCAGCGGATTTCTAGGACCGTGATACAGAAAATCACCCAACATAACAAGTCGATCCGGCTGTTCCTCCCCCACTTTCTCCAAAGCCTTATCCAGCCAATAAAGTGATCCATGGATATCGGAAATAAACATTAATTTCATAGCTTATCATACCTTCCATTTGGGAGTCTCTTTGTAATAATTTCTATTCTCTTATATTAACTTTGGAGTGTCCGTAAACGCAAAAGCGGACGCCCCGGAAGGCGTCCCGCTTAATTTATGCTTGATCTAGACTAGTTAACTAGTATTTAAGGCAGGTTAGATGCTCCCATCAAAAAGCGGTCAACCTCACGAGCCGTTTGGCGGCCTTCGTTAATTGCCCATACGACAAGACTTTGCCCACGGCGCATGTCGCCTGCGGCGAACACGCCTTCTACGTTTGTCTTTTGCTCTCCGAACTCAGCCTTCACATTAGAACGCTCATCCCGCTCTAAGCCCATACCCTCTAAGGCTGTTTCTTCCGGTCCGGTGAAGCCCATAGCAAGCAGTACCAGCTGTGCCTTGAACACTTCTTCACTACCTGGAACTTCAACCGGTACGATCCGGCCTTCCTCATTACGGGTCCACTCGATACGCACGGTGTGCAGCTCCTGTACATGCCCTTCCGCATCTCCGACAAACCGCTTCGTTGAAACGAGGTAACGGCGCGGATCCTGCTCATATAACGAAGCCGCTTCTTCTTGGCCATAGTCTACCTTAAGCACCTTTGGATATTCCGGCCAAGGGTTACCCGCTTGACGGCTCAATGGGGACTGAGGCATGATCTCAAGCTGAATCACGCTGTTACAACCGTGACGGATAGATGTGGCAACACAGTCCGTACCCGTATCTCCGCCGCCGATAACCACTACGTCCTTGCCTGCCGCAGATAAATACTGCCCATCTGCCAACTCAGAGTCGAGCAGGCTTTTGGTATTCAGCGTCAGAAACTCCATGGCCTGATGGATACCCGACAGCTCGCGTCCTTCCAAAGGAAGATCACGGGCTTGAGTGGATCCGCCGCAGAGTACAACTGAGTCAAACTCTTCCTTCAGTTGGGAAGTGGTAATGTCCTTACCGATCTCCGTATTTGTAATGAAGGTAATTCCTTCTGCCGCAAGTAAGTCAACCCGACGCTGGACCGTTTTCTTATCAAGCTTCATATTCGGAATACCATACGTTAACAGACCGCCGATGCGATCAGCCCGTTCGTATACGGTCACTGTATGTCCGGCCTTATTCAGCTGTGCAGCACAGGCAAGACCCGCAGGACCGGAGCCCACAATAGCAACTTTCTTACCGGTACGTGCCAGAGGCGGCTCAGGAACAATCCAACCCTCCGCAAATCCTCTATCCACAATAGCCTTCTCGATAGATTTGATTGTTACAGGCTTGCCGTGCAGGCCAACCGTACAAGAACCTTCACAAGGAGCAGGGCATACGCGACCAGTGAATTCAGGGAAGTTATTGGTCTTATGCAGTCGCTTCAAGGCAACCTCCCAGTTACCGTGATACACCAGATCGTTCCATTCAGGAATTAAATTATTCACAGGGCAGCCCGAAGCCATTCCTGACAATACACGTCCAACATGACAGAACGGCGTTCCGCAATCCATACACCGTGCTCCCTGCTCGCGAAGCTTCTCTTCTTCCATCGGCACTGAGAATTCATTCCAATGCTTAATTCGCTCCAGCGTTGCACACTCTGCTGGTGTTTGCCGTTCATACTCCAAAAATCCCGTTGTTTTACCCATATCAGTCATCCTCCGAGTCTCTCTGATTAGCCGCCGGAAATTAAGGCGGTGGTGTCCTTGCTTTTATTCCCGGCGCTCAAAAGGGTCACTCTCAGTCACCGTTGTTATTGATATACCGCTGTAAAGCGGCGAAGTAGGAAGTTGCGACTTGGCCTTTCGGCCACTTTTGCAGCTTCCTGTTAGGCTTGAATAGGGGAATAAGTGCCTTAATATTAACACCTGTAATTCAATTTTGTAATGAATAATATCACGAATTACACAAAACGACACATTCAACCTAACTATATAACAAACAATTCCATATTACTTCATTTTCTGAGAATTTTATAAACCAAAAAAACATGCGACCCTGCACATGAAAGTACAACAGTCTGCATGCTATATTAAGTGATATTCATCGATCATTATCGTTCACGAATGTACAGCTAATACGACCATACCAATTCCTCTAACCGTTAGCTTATCTTTTTCCACTTTGCTAACGAAATCTGCCCCGAAGATCACTTTCCAATCTCCAAGCTCTGGCAAAGCCAAGGATATCGCTTGCGAAGCAGCGTTATAAAGGACATATAAATGCTGCGCAGAGTCTCCTCCAGCATGATCACGCAGAGTATACGCAACCGTGTGATCGGGAGCCTTTTCAAAAATAAGCCTGTCGCGAATGTCATCACCTGACCGCAGCCGGAACGCCGGATGGGCCTTACGCAATGAAATCAGCTGATTCATATAGGCAACAGATTCCCCGTGTGACGCGCATCGCTCCCAGTCCATCCAGTTAATCTCCACAGGTGACTTATAGCTGTTCTCTACACCATTCTTCGTCCGCATAAATTCCTGGCCTGCATGAAGTAAAGGAATCCCCTGACTCGTAAGCACTATTGCTGAGGCAAGACGATGCATAGCTCGGCGTTGTTCATCTGTTTCATCAGGAGAGCAGATGATAATTTTATCCCACAGGGTATGATTGTCATGACATTCTACGAAATTTACACATTGCTGCGGCTCTTGAGCATATTGCCCCTGTCCAAGCTCATAAAAGATGCCTCCGGCTACTCCTGCTCTTATATTACGTTCAAAGCCTATTCCGCCACCAATAAATCCTCTTTGGTCATGCAGAAATATATTTCCTTTAATAGCATCCCGATAGCCGTCGTTAAAATGTCCAATTCCCGGCAAAAGATTGGCATGGCTCTGGTTGGCCCTCCGTTCTGGAGGCAGCTCCGTTTCCATGATCCAGCCCTCTCCAATCGTCAGGATCGAATAATCCATTTCGTCGAGGCGGCGGCGTGTTTCGTTAATGGTATCTATATCCATGAGACCCATTAAGTCGAACCGGAAACCATCGATATGATATTCTTTGGCCCAGTAGACTACTGAATCCGCAATAAACCGTGACATCATTTTGCGTTCCGTAGCGCAGTCATTTCCACACCCCGAGCCGTTGGATAGACGTCCATCCGGTTTATACCGCAGATAGTAGCCGGGAACAAGCTTCGTGAAGTTGACTCGATATCCGTCATATACATGGTTATAGACAACATCCATAATAACTCCAATTCCCCGATCATGCAGTGCCTGAATTAAGCTCTTTAATTCTTTAATCCGCACCCCCGGTACATATGGATCGGTAGCATAGGAGCCTTCTGGAACATTATAGTTTTTGGGGTCATAACCCCAGTTATAATGCGGCTGATCAAGTTTCGTCTCGTCTACGCTTTCAGTTGCGAAATCGTAGAAAGGCAGCAGTTGCACATGAGTGACTCCAAGGTCCGTAATATAATCCAAGCCGGTTAAAATACCTTCAGGCCCCCGAGTGCCTTCTTCTGTAAGAGCCAGAAATTTCCCCTTATGCTTCATGCCGCTCTGGGGATGAATAGATAAATCCCGAAGATGCAGTTCGTAAATAATTGCATCGGCAGGGTCTTCAATCAGCTGTTTTCGCTCACTCCATCGCTCCGGGTTGGTTTTGGACATATCGATAATTGCGCCTCGATCTCCGTTCACACCAACGGCTCGTGCGTACGGATCTACAGCTTCATTCCACTGCTCCCCAAGACGAACTCGATATGTATAGAACATTCCCTCTAAATCCTCGTTAATCACTAGTGTCCAGGTCCCTCGAGTTTCTCGGGTCATAGGTATTTTTTGCGAAGCTTCACCTTCCCAGGAAGAGTACAGAACTACCTCTGCCTCCTGTGAAGTTGGCGCCCACAATCGAAATGCAGAGCGGTCATGAGTATAGGTTACACCCAAGTCATCTCCGTCATAGCTAAACAAGTCATCAAAATCTTGAGCAAAGACAGAAATACCACTTGTTGCTGCAAAATCTCCATAATAAATCGGTTCGTCTATTTCCTTTTGTACAGCCAAAGAAATCTTCCCCTTTACCCCTTATTAAGGGGAAATTATAATATGATATGAGCTTGAGTGCAAACGTTTGTACTACATTTTTTCTATATTTAATGCCACCATTGTTAGGATGTCCTTATTTATGACATAATCTACTCTCCGCTCCCTGCTGGGATTATAACGGCCGTCTAAAGTTCTTGCTCCGTTATCTAAAAGAATGAGGGTCAACCCCTCGCCGTCCGAAGTCTCCTCGTACCCAATTCCCATCACCCAATGATAATCATAGACATACTTTCCTCTCCACCGAAGAGTGGACCATTTGTCGAACTTAATAGCAACCGGCCTGTCGGCTTCGATCTCCTTCTTGTATAAGTCAAAATCATTAAAGGTTGTAATCGAAATTTTACGGCGGCGATTTTCCTTTGTGTCTAATGGAGCTCTGAGGTAGGCCTTCATTCCTTTCTTAAAGCCTCTAGCACTCATTCCCCATGGAGTACCTCCATGATGTCTATATATGTAATTAATATGCGCTGCTTTAGAATGAAAATGACTTGATCCCTGAATAAAGTCCTGCCCTTGCTGTGTACTCCAATATTCTGCTAGTGCCGCCATCGTTGCGGGTCCGCAGGCCGAGGAGGGCGAAGCCACCTCTGGTTCCCATTGCGTATAAGGCTCAACGGCGAGCTTTTTATATGACATCATCCCAACCCCCTCCTCAGCCTCTGCTGCATTAACAATGAATGTTCAACTACCTATAATTCAGTATACGATAAGACTCTTGGCAAAAAAAATGCGCTGTACTTGACGGAAGTCTCGCCCTGCACTATAGTTTGAAGAAATAGATCGTTCGTGACCTCTTACGATGGAAGCACCCGTAAGTAAAGGCTTTTTAGCCTTTGCTGCGGGTGCTTTTTGTCGTTCCTAGAGCTTGCGGATGAATGAGGAGGAATACATTTGTCTAAGCTGAAACGGTTTACCGTACTACTGATTTCGTTCGTAATCGCCGCACAATTCTCTACCCATGCTTTTGCCGCTTCAATCGTCCAATTCACACCTTCCATCAAGACCTCTTTTGACGAAACGGTAGGTCACACTGATGCATCAACCAGAAGCAGATTATCTAATCTTTACGCAGAGCTTGGAATACTGCAGACGGGGCGGGATAATCGGCAAGAGAGAATCAGAGTTCTACATTACAAGAATGAGCAGATGCTAATCGTAATTCGTCAGCAAATCAAGGAAATTGATGCAGGAGTGGTGTCCCCGCTTGAGGCCCAAACCAAGAGCACTAAGGAGCGTTACCGACCTCTGTTCGAACAGTACAGCTCTCTTACCCACAGAATTAGCATCGCCAAGAGCTTGAAAGACAAAAATCTGAATGCCGTTTTAAAAGCGCAGGGAGATACCATGAAAATATTGGTGCAGTTAGCTCGACAGGACATTCGTGACAAGGAAGCCCGATTGAAGGTCGCGAAAGAAACTCGAAGCCTAAAAATCGCTGCTGCCCGCAAAACCTTAAACAGTATCCAGAGTCATCAAACGGAGATTAAATCTGAGAAAGCTGTCGTTACTGCTTTAAATAAGCGGCTTTCTGCCGACTGGACCAGCTTCAAATCTGCCATTCGTAAGCAAAATACATCCACCACCTCACAGTCACTCTCTTCTCTGGTGTCTATTTTTCGCCAAATTGCAGGAAGTGAGCAAAAAATAGAAGAGTTGGAGCAGCGAGTTGCGGGTGTTATTGAAAGGACGAGGGTGCAGATTAGCTCCTAATACTCAGTATCCCCAAACGATTACAACTCCGCTCTAAAGGAGTATCTCCTGCCTATCGCTCTGCATATGGTACAAAAAGAGCCTTATTAAGGGGCAATCAGGGGAGGCATGAACCATGCATATTTGTATCATCGCTCCGGAGCAATTTACCGTCCCGGGGAACAATTCGGTAGAAATTTGCATTCTGGCGATTGCCAAGCAACTAGCACTACGGCATACAGTTACCGTTATAAGCCGTAGGCTGCAGGGTTTGGCTCATTCTGATGAGCTAGATCTCGTGAACATCATCCGTTTGCCTGCGGATAGCCCGTCCCGCTATTTCGAGGAGGTACTAAATTATATTAGGGAAGGATCATTTGATCTGATTCAGGTTGATAATCGTCCACGCCTCATGGCGGCTGTCCGTAGAGCAACTCCACAGACACCAGTAGTTCTATTTCTGCATTCTCTTACCTTTGTGCCGCAATCCCGATCAACACTAGGCTATCTAAATCAGGCTGATCTGATTATCGCCAATAGCCGTTCCTTGCAGCAGAGGCTGACCCGGCGTTTCCCGAGCCGGGCTGAGGCCATACGTATTGTTCCACTTGGAGCAGATCTGGAGCGTTTCGTCCCTCCATCCATAGAAGAGCGGCGCCGGCTTCGCCGTGTATATCGGGTACCGCAGACTACCTTTACTGTGTTATTTGTTGGACGTGTAATTCCACGTAAAGGGGTTCACGTTATCATTCGGGCAGTCTACGCTCTTAGGAGACGCATGCCCATCCACCTCCTTATCGTTGGCAGAGGCAAACCGCTGTATATCAGGCGTTTGAAGAGACTTGCGAAGCGACTTGGCGTATCAGCCACTTTTCTGGGAAATGTAACCCATGAGGAGATTCACCAGGTATATCAAACTGCTGATTGCTTCGTTTGCCCCTCCCAGCGTCACGAATCCTTTGGTCTGGTCAATGTAGAAGCTATGGCCTCCGGTCTGCCTGTCATCGCATCCAATAATGGCGGTATTCGTGAAATCATCGTATCCGGTGTACATGGATATCTTGTGGACCGTTACCGGGAGGCGCTGTCTTTCTCCAGATATCTGCTGATTTTGGGTCGTAACCCAAAGCTTGTGGTGAGCATGGGCTCCCAAGGACGGAAGGATGCGCTGGAAGCCTTCGAATGGCAGCATACGGCCGCCCGTCTGGAGAGCGTGTACCAGAGTTTAATCCCAATTGATCAGGAGGAGCCTAAGTAAAACGCTGCTCCTCGTTTAGCCCTTTTATGCGACAATGTGTAAAAAGGATTTTGTGCGGTTATTCACTGGAATCATACTTGAAAAAACTTACACTTATATTGGAAGCGTTGCCACAATATCAAATATTTTTCATCCTGCTACCATGAATTGGGCAATATCCCTACACATTATTCGTCGTAGAAAGGGTGGATTATAATGTTAATGATCAAGGCAATTGTACGACCGGAAAAAGCAGATGAAGTTATGGCTGAGCTTATGCTTGCCGGCTTTCCCTCCATCAGCAAGATGGATCTATTAGGACGCGGCAAACAAAAGGGCATTCAGGTGGGTACGAATCATTACAATCAAATCTCCAAGAAACTCCTTATGATCGTTATTAATGATGATGAGAAAGAGGATGTACTTAGTATTATTATGAGAACAGCTAGGACTGGTGATAATGGATCCTTCGGAGATGGCAAAATATTCGTCCTGCCGGTTCATGAGGCCTATACGATAAGCAACGGCAAAAATCAGCTATAATCAAGACAAAAAAAGCAGTGAAACCAACCGCAGGCAGGGCATTCCTCCCCAAGCGGCAGTCTTCACTGCTTTTATTTTTTACATAAATTGAATTACGGTAAGGACTAGACCGACAACAAAGCCACACAGTGCACCATTCACACGAATCCACTGCAGATCATTACCTACCTTATCCTCAAGCATATTAACGAGACTGGCATCATCCATCTGCTCCAGATTCTCTTTGACAAGAACCCCAATCCGATAATGATTCTTCCCTACAAATCCGATTAGCGAAGCCCGAATCCGCTCTTCCCAGCCTTGAATCCAATCCTGCTCTTTGCTGATACGGCGTACGAGCATGGCATAAAGCGTAAACAGCTTGCGGCCACCCTTCGCCTGATCCTCTTTCAACATCTCTACGGCTTTCATTCGAATATCTTCCAAACGGGCATTGATAAATTCAGTCGCTGCCTCACTTTGAAGCTCCTGCACCGCCCAATCCTTCAAGGACGCCACTTTTTTCTCGTCACTCACAAGCTGAAATAATGCCACTCGGATCTCCTGGATAATTCCCTCACGATATGGACTGTCTTCCTCCTGAAAATCTCGAATACCAGACACCAGCATCCCTTGCAGCATCTCACCCAGCATCTCCTCATCCATAAACCCGACGAAGGCTTGAAACGCCATGCCCTTAAGTCCACCTAGTTTAACTTCAGCTAGTTTTTGACTTGCAATTTTGCCCAGCATCGCCCGCGTCTCTGTTCGGCTGCCCCATACAGACACCTGCTCCAGCGCGTAATCAAGTGCTGCTACATCTTTTCCATCGTTCATAAGCCTAGTTGCTACACTATCCGCCGCTGTACTCAGATCAGCTTCTTGAATATAGCCTACCAATGTAGATTTCAAATGAGGAACAACCTTTTGCAATGGAATATGCAGTACAATTCCACTGATTTGCTCCAGAATTTCAGCTCGAGCTTTTTTTCTGCGAAACGACTTGGTTAATAAGCCCGCTCCCTTGGAGACAATATTAATTTTACGCAGCTTGTTCTCAATACTCTCCTTGTTCAGCAGTTCGTTCTCCATCGCCGAGATCAGAGATTGAATGATCTTATCACGGTTTTTCAGCAACAGGGATGTATGCGGAATGGGCAGCCCCATAGGATGACGAAATAGTGCAGTTACAGCAAACCAGTCGGCTATCCCCCCTACAAGCCCCGCCTCAAAGCCCCCTCTAAGCAGGAGTACGGCTACATTTTCCGGTAAAAATAAGGTGAACAGAAAACCACACGCCATGATAGCGAGTGAAATGGTAGCCAAATTTTTGGATCTCATGATTACAAAGCCCCCTTACATATTACAGCTTATGTGGTACTTCCCAGGTGAAAACCACTATTAGGGTTCGACGCCAGGATTTTCTCATTATTGTACCACGAACAATCTCTATTCTGAAAATGTGCAAAATAATGATAAGATACAGAAAACAGTTTCACAACCTTTTCAAGAAATACTATGCATAAGAAGGAGATCATACAATATGCTGATTGCGTTAGATATGGATGGAACATTATTGAACGAAGACGGCGTTATAAGTCCGGGGAACCGCGAAGCTATTCTTCGCGCCCAAAGTCTTGGACACATTGTAGCTATCGCTTCGGGACGCTCTTATATGGATGCCGAAAGACAGCTGCGGCTTGCTGATTTGGAATGTCCTGTAGTTAGTCTTAATGGAGCAGCGGTAACAATGCCGGGGGGAATGATTGTAGCCAGCAGACCGCTGGATAAAGAGGATCTTATTCCTGTTCTTCGTTGGATGAATGAAATTCCGGAGCTGTATTATGAAATCTACACGGAAGACAACGTATATGTGGAGTTAAATAAGAGGGTACGATTGGAGAAGTTGGCATCTATGGAGGAAGGCGAAGTGCCGGAGAACGTAAGATGGATTGTTAAGCTTTTGGTAGAGAAGCAATTCCAGCAGGCTGCGGTAACCTACGTGGAGCGTATGGAGGAGGTATGGGATAAAGAAGAGAACGTCATTTTTAAAGCCTTGGCTTTCTCCCTTAATGTCGACCTGCTGAAAGAAGCATCCACCCGGTTTGCCTCGATTCCCGGTCTGATTATTACGGCATCACATGAGAATAACCTTGAAATTAATCATCATGAGGCTACAAAAGGTAACGGTGTAACTTTACTTGCCTCACATTTCGGAATACCTATGGATAAGGTAGCCGTAATGGGCGATAGCTACAATGACCTTCCTATGTTCGAAGTAGCGGGCTACCGAATTGCTATGGCTAACGCCGCACCCCTCCTCAAAGAAACGAGTGATTATATCACCTTCAGTAACGATGAGGACGGGGTGGCAGAAGGAATCCGGCATTTATTGAATAAAGTATAACTAAAAAATTAATACCCCAATGGCCAGTGTAATCAGCCCAACCGCTGCAACCAACATATTTGTTCGGAGTATAGAACCTTTGGCCATGCGGACAGCAATTAAATTCAGTCCACTGTGCAGGGGAATCATCAGCAGGACGAGCCACGCATTATGTGCTATAACCAGTGTGGCTCCAATATGAAAAGCAGATGCCCAAATACGCTCCAGTATTCCCCACAGCGGGCTAGCCTGAATATGGCCCTGCGTCTGAAGCATTTCCTTGGCTTGCATGGCTTTCTCATCCGTACGTTTAATGAGGACAGTGATCATAATGACGTTAATAATCACGAACAAGACTTCAATTGCCGCCCAGCCCTGTCCCACCGATTGTGCCCAACTGAAGGATACGGAGGTAAGGACTAGCAGTATTACGCGAACTCCTTCCTCCAAAACTCCTGAACTGCTAACAATTACATTCTTAGCTCTTTCGACTGGCCATTTCTGAACCAGCAGACTAAGAGGTCCCCGTAGAAAAAGGGCAACGGTCCATCCAAGCGCCCCAAGAGCAAAACCCGTCCAATTCAGCTCATAACCCATGGTTTTAAAAATAATCCAATAAAGGATCGGAACCAAGAGATACAAGGGCAGAAATTTCAATGCTCTTTGTGACACCCCTGCGAATGGGTCGGTTGTTTCCTGAACTTCGACGTGTTTATTCTCCTGCGTCAATGTCATCGTCACTCGCCTCACTTTTCATATTATCCTCTTGATCTGCCTGGACTTCAGGAATCACGATGGTAGAAATCATACGTCTGCGCCGTGTGCCTCCGGCCTCATTTCCTGCGTATTTCTGCATGGACTGGCGAAGTTCTCCCAGTAATGCTGCATATTCCTCATCATTCAGATGAAGATGCAGCTGCCTGAAAGAAATGCCGTCCTGACGCATGTCATAATGCTCCTGACGCACATATTGACTGAAATCACCAATAAGCGAAGAGATAAACTTTAGAAATAATGTCATATGTTCACCCGAGGAATGCTCGGTAACATCGGGTGGCGTTAGATCCTCACCACCCTGTGCAAGGTAATATACCTTCTCTAGGGTACCACGCACTTTATTCTCCTCTGCCACCAGCAGGATTCCAGCTTTCAGCAGCTTGTTCAAATGACGGTACATCGTCGCCTGCGGGATATCCTCCAGTTCTCTAACCAACTGCTGTGTAGTCCGCTGCCCTCCCATGGCTAGGGATTGAATGATACGCATCCGAATGGGATGCAGGATCAGGTCGGCTTTTGAATCCCGCATATCTTTATCCCTCCATTATTATCATTATCACTATCACTATCACTATCACTATCACTATCACTATCACTATCACTATCACTATCACTATCACTATCACTATCACTATTATCATTATCGATAATGATAATATAATTCATTTCACATCAGAAATCAACACCTTTACTGATAGGCCTACGTAAATATGGCTCAACACCAAATTCAGAGCTTAACTGGTGACGGGAAGGACAGAAAGCCGCCGGTACACCGCATAGAGGTATTTTCTCCCTCTATTTCCACGCTAGCCACCCCTTTTGGGCAATTAGAGGGAATTTCGCCCGCTAATTTTGAGGATATACCTCTTTTGGGGCGGTATGGGCAAGATTAGAGGGATATTTTCCCTTTAATCTCAAAATAAAGGTGTTTTGGTCGGTAATAGCGGGTGTTTTTCCCTCTAATTCGTGAAATCGGAAGAACGGGTCCGGAAGAACGGGTCCGCAACCCCGAGTCGGCTACCTGTAAGGTTTAGTTGCCCCAAACTCGGTGAAACAACAGGCGAAGTTAGGTCGAAATCGTTACTGTTACCGTAACACAAACGGAATCAAGCACTGATTTCGAGAAAGAGCCGTAAATATATTTAATTCTTTTTTAGAAACTGAAGAATAAATTTTATTGTATTATTATGTAAGCTAAGGCGAAAAATTCAGGAGGGCAGATGAAAAGAAACCGTTTAGTCTTGTTGATCCTAGTAACCTTACTTGTATCTGCATCGGTATACTTCTTGATTTCAGAGCATCAGAATAGGCAAGCAGCTAGGAGTCTTGGGATGGATTATGTACGTAAGGAATATGCAGAAAATGATCCGTTGAAGGTTGTAGCGACATGCAATCCATTATTCGGTGGGAACGGTTACCAGATCGTGCTCCAGGATTCCCACGGCGAATCATACTATGTCAGTATTATGCTCGGACCGGAACGCAACTTAATTTCTGTAGATGATCTGACGGAAGATGTCCGTCAAGGGACATCGGTATTCCCATGCCGCCTATAAGCGCGACCGAGGTTGGTAACTCTTTTACACTTTTTACTTGTGCAGCAATAGCCACAGAATGGTATATTGTAGATTGGTCAAAACCGCAATCGAAACAAACGAAGGTGAATCTATTGAACAAACTTTTATTTCATAATATACCTCTGGGCGCTACAGGGGAGCGGATTCCGGAAGCTGCCATAGCTTCTGCCCGAACCAGCAAGGAACTGGTGATGGCGGGGGACGCAGACTCTGCATATTTCCGTAGGTTAGAGGAAGGCGGAATTTTCCTTAACCAGCCGCAAATTGCCGCTGTAAGGTATTATAAGGGGCCTCTGCTTACTCTGGCAGGCGCAGGCTCCGGCAAAACATCGGTTCTGATCTGCAGAACCGGTTATTTGCTGTCTGTTCGCGGCATTTCACCGAGCCAGCTGCTCTTGCTGACCTTCTCCAACAAGGCAGCGGCCGAGATGCGGGAACGGATTGCCTTGCTGCCGGGGGTGAGCGAACGGGACGCTGCCACACTACAAGCCCGGACGTTCCATTCCTTTTTCTTGTATTTCTTACGCAGACAGGGGTTGCAGCAGGATATTTTCAGCGAAACCCGTCGTCAGCATATTTTATTGAAGCAGATCATGCGTGAGCTGGGGCTTCCTAAAGATGCTTATCCACCAGAAACGCTGCTTACCCTGCTCTCCTCGCACAAAATGAACATGGGCACACTCGACAATCTTCCAGAATTAACAACCGCAGAGAAGGAAATGAAGGAGATTCTGAAGATCTATGAGCAATGGAAACTCGAAAATTTCAAAATCGACTTCGACGATGTTCTCCTAATCGCCTACCGAATGCTGCAGGAGCGGCCTGTGCTTTTACAAGAGCTGCAGCTGAGGTACCAATATGTAATGGTCGATGAGTTTCAGGACACGAACGCTCTACAATATGAATTAGTCAAAATGATCGCTCATCCCCAGCATAACCTCATGGTTGTCGGGGACGATGATCAGACCATTTATTCCTTCAACGGCGCGCGCAGCGAGTTCATTTTGGAATTTGAGAAGCTGTACCCGGGAGCAAAAGTGATTACGCTCGACATCAATTACCGTTCCGGTCCCGCGATTGTCGGATTGGGGAACGGCATTATCCGTCATAACACGCGGCGGCGCTCCAAAACGCTGCAAGCAGCCAAGGGCAGCGGGAGCCAACCCCGATATATGCGCCCGCAAACGGCAGACGAGGAAGCTACGCAAATGGTGGAGCATATTGTCCGTGAAGTCGATAGCGGCAAACGGGAATACAAGGATTTTGCCATGTTGTATCGGTCGACCAGCAGTAATCGGGCCCTTCTTGAGCTGCTGCTTCTGCGGGACATCCCCTATATCGATTATGGCGAAGGCCAGTTGCTCTATGAGCATTGGCTGATCTCTCCCGTAGTAGATCATTTACGGCTTACGGTGAATCGTCGGAATTTCGCAGCGATTGAGAATATTCTGCCCACGCTGTACATGAATCGGGAAAAAGGCATGAACCACATCCGTAATATGGAAGCCATTCAGCCAAAGCAAGGACCGCTGATTCACCTAATGTCGATGCCTGGCATGGAGGATTTCAAAGGCGTCAAGCTTAGAGAACGGCTCGATCTGATTCGAAACCTGCGGGAGCTTACACCAGTACAAGCTATACGCCAAATACGCTCGCAATTTTATGATTATTTCATCGAGGCTAACGAACGCAATCAGGCCACATTGCATAGGGAGACGTTAAAGGAAATGCTGGACGAGCTAGTAACTTCAGCAGAGCGGTTCGACAGCATCCCGGCCTTCCTGGATTTTATTGAGAATATTACGGAACGTAATGAACATCACCGTCAGCCGGGAACCAAAGAACAGGGAAACCGAATTGCGCTGATGACGATTCACAAATCGAAGGGGCTGGAGTTTCCGGTGGTGTTTTTAATCGGGGCCTCCGAAGGCATTCTGCCGCATAGCTCGGCGCTGGAGGGGGATCGATTGAAGGATCGGAAGATCGCTGCCCCTGGCAATGGAGCGGCGGGTATGGCAGCGCTTGAGGAAGAACGAAGATTGGCATATGTGGCTGTTACGAGGGCAAAGGAAGAACTCTTTATCAGCTCACCGGCCCAGCATCGCGGCAAAAAAGCAGACGTCTCCCGCTTCATGCTGTCAGCCTTCCGGTCTGCCTCTTCTTATTCAACTTCGGGGGCTCCTGCCTCTAGAAGCGTCACCGTTACAGCAAAGTCACTGCCAACCAGCAGAACAACAACAGCGGTAAGAACCCACACCGTACCGGTCTGGAAATGTACAGGTAAAAGCTGCCCCGGCTGGACTCGCGTGAAAGCTGGCGGGGCCGAGGATCATCTATCTGCCAAACCGTGCCCGCTCTGCAGCTCTCCTATGGAAAAGGACAGCAGAGTTGTTCCGGTATAACAGGAACAAAAAAACGACCCTTAGCGGTCGTTTTTTTAGGTCCAAGCCCAGAGGAACCCATCACGGTCCCAAGCAATTTTGCCGCCGTGCAGCTTGCGGAAAGCTTTCTTCACGTCCTTGGACAGCGAAGCATTGCCATTCTCATTCACAAAGACAAATTGTTCTCCAAAGTTGGCCTTCACATATTCAATCGCAGCGGTCTGATATAAATTGCCGGTAAAGCGGATTTCCTTGACCATCCACTCGGCCACTTCTTGCGCAGTTACTTCCATAAGGTGCAGTTCCCTCCGATAATGTAATTCTTCATTGCTCCGTCATTATAACATGAATACAGTCCAAGTCGGCCATATGAGCCATCCCCAGGAAACCATCCAGTTGATACATGAATATTTGGGTATATATAAGTGAAAGACAAATCATAAAAAATCAGGTGAGTTGATGAATGATATACTCAACCGTATCCCTTGCGGTTATTTATCCTTATGGGATGATAATAAAATCTCGGATATAAACCAAACGCTGCTCGATCTGCTGGGTTATGATTACTACGTGTTAAAAGGACTGTCTATAGACTCTATATTATCGAATTCCAGTCGTATTTTTTTCCGAATCTACTTCACACCCCTAATCTTGCTTAACACTAAAGTAAACGAGATGTTCCTGACACTAACATCGAGTTTAGGCGAAGAAATACCGGTACTGCTAAATGCTGAACGACGAGAAATAGACGGACAAATGAGCTATGAATGCGTTATTTTTCCGATACGTCGACAAATGGAGTATGAACAGCAAATCACCCGATCAGAAGCTGCCGTGAACAAATCCAGACTCCAGTTACAGCTTATTAAAGCAACTCTTGAGGATAAACAACGTTCCCTGTCCATCCTGAAATCGCAAGTAGATCTATATAAAAAACAAATGAAAGCTTTAAAGATCAAGTTAGACAAAGGCTGATCAAGCCTGTATATCTACGATAATTTAATGATATAAGCAATAAACTGATAGGTATTATCCTTCAGTACGGCCGTGGAGGTTAACAGCTTCTTCCCTGAGGGACTCCAGCGCAGCTTATCGGAGGCTTGCATGTCGTTAGAGATAGGGGTCTGCTCGCCAGTATCTATCGTGGTAATGAACAAACGGTTTTCGTTGCCATTTTCGTTAGTGGTCGTGTAAGCCAGCAACTTTCCATCCGGGGACCAACTTGTTCCGAATACCTGTGTGCCGGAAGCGAGCTTAGATTGCTCATTCCCTGCATTATCGCAAAGAAATAGCGTCATTTCTGTGGGTGCGGTACGTTTTACAAGGGCCAACTGGCTCCCATCTGGTGATGGAATGGCCCACATGATGTCTTTTTGGAGAACCGCAGATTGTTTACTCTCTGTATCATAGGCGATCAGTTGGCTATCCTCATGGGCGATATAATAAATCTTGTTCCCCGATTGCACCACATTGTGGACGTAGGATACTCCCGTATCGACGGCGATCTCACTGTTCCCCTTCAGATCGACCTTTACAATATTGCCCTCCATATTCGGAAAAATCACATGTTCGTTGTCGCTCCACTCGCCTTCCGTAGTCATAAACTCAGCATCGCCCGTTTTTACGGAAACACCCGTTTCGAGGTTCATGATATAGCCAATACCTGTAGCCTCATAAGTCTCTTTATAAAAGACATGCTTTTTGTCCGGAGATAGCAGCGCAAACCCAAGGCTTTTCTCACCCTCTTTCAGCGGTGTTTCCACGCCAGTAGACAATTCACGAAGATAAAAATGATGCGGGTAGCGCTTCTCACCCTCTACTGTGATCGGAGGCATCTCTTTGTTCTCTTTATCTACAACGAGTGTATCTTCACTAAGCCAATCCATCCCGCGGACACCTTCCACTTTATCAATACCCTCCAGTTTGAGCTTGGTGTACACAGATTCCATGGTGTTATCCATCACCGTAATTTTTTTTCCTGACTTCTCTACAACCTGCCGGGTACTCGTCTCTCCCGTGCCGCAAGCGGTTATGGACAGCAGACTTACCGTACTCAGCAGGATCAGCCCTATTTTTCCTATCTTATTTCTGTTGATGTTAGTCTTCATGAACGACCCTCCTACTTATCCTGTGCATCAGATGTTGCTCTAAGCCTACACAAGGAATATTTCCAAACGATCTCAGCATGTTTCCAAGTTGTAAACTTTTTCCGAATCTAAGTACAGATGCTTACGATATTACCGGAAAAGAAAGCTGAAACGCCGATCCTTCCCCCTCCGAATCCAGTAAAGTGATGCTCCCGTTCTGCTTTTCCACCAAATTGCGCACAAGTGACAATCCCAACCCCGTGCCACCCGATAGTCTGGAGCGATCCCGGTTAACCGTGTAAAAGGGCTCAAATATTTTATCCCTAGATTCCTCAGGAATGCCAATACCGGTGTCACGAATGGTGATCCACACCCGATTGTCTCGGGTTTCGCTATGAATATGAATGGTCCCCTGAGGGACGTTATATTTAATTGCATTATCCAGCAGATTGATAAAAATATGCATAAAGCTCTCTCTATCCAACCAGATATGAGCGGGTTTTAAATCAAGGGTGATGGTATTGTCATATCGTTCGGCTTTTCCGCGCATACGTTCACAGATATCCCGCAAACTTTCGGCAACCTCTAGAAGCTCAGCCTGTGACTCAAAATCATACTTTTCCAGCGCGGTAAGCTGCAGCACCTTCTCTACCATTTCGTACAGCCGTTGTGTTTCTTTTGCAATATTACCCTTGGCCTCCAGCAGCAATTTGGGATCATCATCATACATATTAAGCAGGTCCACATAGGCTTTAATAGAGGTCAAAGGGGTCTTGAATTCATGGCTAATGTTGCCGATGTATTGCTTCTGCTGCTGCTCAAGCGCTTGTAACTTTTGGATAGCCAGCTGTAATTTACGTTGCTCTTCATCCTTAGCAGCAATATTGGCTTCAATTTCCCTGCTCATAAAATAAATGCCTTGCGACAGCTCCCCTAGCTCATCCTTGCGCTCAATCGGCGGGGCATGGATGTAATCAGCATGTTGAATATCCTCCGCTGCCCGCTTCAGCTTTCTGATAGCTACAGTCGCACGATTGAAATATAAATAGCCCATGATAAAGCTCAAGACTAGTACGGCCGCTCCCGTTGTCAGGAATAGATTTTGCAGTGTGGCAAGAAAACTCTGATTGCTCTTAAGAGAATATTGCAGCTGAATGACCCCCATTTGGTCTTCCGGACCTTGCAATGGGGCTAGGTATAGCAGCGAATCGCCCTTGTTCTGGTAGGCAATCTTATTCTGCAAGGCGTACGACAGCGCATCCTCTACGTCCTGGCTGCCCGCTGATGGGTTCCCTTGAATGGAGGTGCCTACCTGGAGGCCTTGTGTGTCATATAAGGTTACCTCCAACCCTGTAAAACCCGCCAGCTCTGCCGCAAGGGCTCGTCCTCGTTGCTTCATGAATGCTTGAGGCTCAAGCTTCTCCCCTGTGTAAAAGGTCTGCTTCACCCGCAGATTTACAGTCTTAATGTGCTGCAACAGGTAACTCTCGGTTTGAGCCTGCTGATTTCTCTCTACTCCACGAAGAACGACATAACTCAACACACTAACCGCCAAAATTAGCAGAACAGCGAGAAAAAGACTGAACTTCAGCTTGAGGCTGACTCTCATGAGTACTCCCCTTCCGGTAATGCTTTATACCCTACTCCGTAGACGGTTTGCAGAATATTTTGGTAGGGATCACCCAGCTTTTTCCGCAGCCTTTGAATATGAATATCCACCGTTCTTGTTCCACCTGCGTACTCCAAATCCCACACAAGCTCCAGTAACTCCTCACGCATATACACCCGATGGGGATGGGACAGTAATAAAAGCAGTAGATCGAACTCCTTCGGGGTCAACTCCAGCTTCTCATCCCCCAAGTTAACCGTTCGGTGGGCCGGATGGATGCGCAAAGCACCATATTGAATCATTTCTGTCTTGACCTCGCCTATGTTCTTATCCAGTCTGCGCAGCAGCGCTTTTACACGTGCCAGCAGCTCACGAATTTCGAAGGGTTTGGTCATATAATCGTCGGCTCCAAGCTCCAAACCTACAATTTTATCGATAATATCATTTTTAACGGTTAGCAAAATGATCCCAATGTCCGCCCGATCCTCAAGCTTCCGGCAAACGTCATAGCCACTCATCTTAGGCATCATTACATCTAGCACAATAACGTTTGGCTGGAAGGTCCTCGTTTTGCTCAGCGCCTCTTCCCCATCCCCAGCCGTATCAACCTCATATCCTTCACGCCGCAGCGCGTAAGCAATCGCACTTACTATACCCGGCTCATCATCGACTACCAGCACTTTTTTATTCATTAGTGGTCACCTTTTCGCATAGGATGATTGTTGGGTGTTTGTTGTTGGATGTTTGTTATACGTTCTGTTAATTATAACGTTGTTTGCTTATCAGACCAAAGGCCCCTACCCGGCATCAGGGGTAAATGTGGTGCACTTTTACACTTGAATCCACCATTTATGCCCGTCAGGGGTGAATCGAGATCGCAAATGAAACTTCCGGTCTTTTGCCACGTAGGAAGTCCTAAATCTTTATGTTGTTTTAAACAAGTCTTAAGGTTCATATCAGGTTGACCCTGTACAATGGAATTAAGTTAGAGCCTTAACTACAAGAAAAGAGGATTTCTTATGAATATAAAAAGAGTAATGATCGTTGGAACGATGGTAGTGGCAATGTCTTTTGGTGGAACCAATTGGGGCAAGCTTACTGTAAGTGCGAGTCCGATCGCAAAATGGTCCAACACCAGTGTAGCGGATAATGATGAGCTATTGGAGGCACTAAATCAGTCGTCTGATGAAGAACTTTACGAGGCCTTATATGATGGAAAATCACTTCAAGATATCGCAACCTCACATAACGGAAATATTACAGCTGTTATTGATCTTCAAGTAGCTCAGCTTACGAAACAGCTCCAATTGCGTCTGGCGAGCGGAAGCATTTCTGAACAGCAATTTACTATGCAAAAAGCGGAACTTAGAGAAATCGTGGCCCAGAGTGTCCTCACCTCATTTAGCTTAGAGTGATACATAATCAAATCAGCCTACATCAGCCGGATGGTTTAATGTCTTATGTTAGATCTCTTATGGTTTATGTCTGATGGTTTGATGTCTAATAGGAACGTTAGGTTGTCTAGTGATAGCGCCTGTATCCATCCCAACATGAGTTCGCTAATTTCATTCAACAAAAACCCCCTGTCACATGACTGGGGGTTTTCCTGTTCACTACTGTTATTGAGTGTGTCACTTGTACTCCTCTTACATGTCTTAAATGTCTTAAATGTCTTAAATGTGTTACATGTACTCTCTGCCCCGCCTATTTCTCTCGTTTTATTTCCAGAATATCAAGGAAAAAGACGAAGATCGGAATACCCAGAATCAAACCCCATACACCCATGTAATGCTCGGAGAACAGCAGGACTATGAATGTGTAAAACATCGGCAGATTCATTTTGGAAGACATTAGCTTGGGATTAAGGAAGTAGCCCTCGATAGCATGCAGCACAGCAATCATTACCAGTACATATATCACCGTGACCAGACCCCCAAGATTATAGCCAATAATACACAATGGGATTAAGGAGATGATGAAGCCTACAACCGGGATTAAGCTGAGCAGGAAGATCATAATCGAAAGTGCGAACAAGTAAGGGAAATGCAGGAGCGATAACCCAATGACTGTAAAGAGTGTATTAAACAGCGCGATCAAGATTTGCGCTTCAATTACTTTACCAAATGATGAGATGAATTTTTTTCCAAAGTACTCCAGCTCCACATAGAACCAAGCAATCTTGCTTTCTCTTAGTCGGGAGGTAAAGTTAACAATTCTGTTCTTCTCTAATATAAAAACAAAGCTCAGAATAGTTGCTAATACAAAGGTAGTACCCCAATTACTAATTTTCAGAACATATTCAATACCGTGTGTCATGTAGGACTCATAGTTCAAATCCTTAAGCATGCTGAATGCATATTGCGTGAGCTCATTCTGGGGGAGATTCTCAGGTTTTAAATTGGTCAGGAAGTTGGTTAATTGCTTTATCTGTGTGTACACCTTGGGCAAATAGTTGACGAGGGCAAAAACGATCATAGTGATTAATGCCAGATACAATATGACAATAATAACCTTGCTATTAACGGCTACGAATTTGCTGATCCGCTTGGACAGCAGCACCTGGAAGCTGTTCATTACGTATGCAATCAAGAATGTTAACAATACCAAGTTAAGCATATCCCGAATACTGAACAACAGCAGTGCGATTATCACTAAAATTGAAAAACGGCGAATCGTTAAATTTGCATAATATCGCTTAAATAATTCCATGTTTCCTCTCCCATTCACTAACTCAATTCAACTTATCTATTATTATAGTCTACAGTAACGAATTCCATTATAGCAACAATTAATACCTTATCATTCGACTCATTTCCCCTTAATTCTCCTTTCTTCATATAAAATTCTTATGGGATCATCAATGATAGCTCACATATCCTCAACTCGCCCATTGCCATAAGGGATTATGGTATAATCCCAGTACATTTAAATGGATAAAAAAACCAACTCATTGGAGGAAAATCCCTATGCATAATGTTATTTGTATTACCGGTGCCTCAACTGGAATCGGTTTATCTACAGCTCTCACTTTTGCCAAGAAAGACTGGATTGTATACGCGGGAACTCGGAATGTTGAGCGTGACCAGAAACTGTACGCTGACCAAAGTAATCTGAATTTTGTGGAAATCGATGTAACGAAGCCAGCTACACTTCAGCTGGTTATGGATACGATTGAGGGTGCCCACGGCAAGCTGGATGTTCTTTTTTGCAACGCAGGGTTCGGTTACTTAAGATCACTGGGGCAAGCACCGATGGAGGATATTCAAAAGGTGTTTGATACCAATGTATATGGTGTGATGCAGACAATTAAAACAGCTCTGCCGCTGATGCGTAAAGCCGGATTTGGACATATTGTGGCCACCTCAAGTGTTGGGGGACTGGTCGGACAACCTATGAATGAAATCTACTGTGCCAGCAAGTTTGCTCTTGAGGGCCTAATCGAAAGCATAGCCACCTATTATAAGCCTTTTTTCAATATTGACGTTACTCTACTAGAACCAGGTGCGATCGCCACTGAATTCAATAATACCGTTATGGGTCATGTAGCAACCACTGGCGGGGTTCTGGAGGATGAATACAAAGAGATTTTGGATGCATATATTACAACCTTCCGTAATCGAAATTCAGAACCTCAATCCGCAGATTCGGTCGCAGAGGTGATGTGGAATCTGGTCCATATGGAGACCAAGCCGGTACGTATCCGCACTTCGGAACGCGCCGAGGAATTCGTCTCTCATAAAGTCAGTACAGATCCTACCGGTCTGGATGGCGTACTGACTATACGAAGAACTCAGTTAGGATTGTAAATTTAATCCGGTGTCATTTAGGCTCTATTATGAATAGGCTGTATAATCAAATTTATAATGGAGGTTTTCTATTATGACCTTTGGGAATGAACATCCTAACAGTCAAGCTCGCCAGCCAGCTTACTCATATACCCGTAGCTCCAGTCTTTTCCCTTACTCCCATTATTACCATCTCCACCGCTCAGACAGCAGCCCGGCGGATGTGCCGGCAGATACCCCAAATGCAAAAAAGCAAATGGTAGATGGTTATATGAATGCAAATATAGGCAGTGGGCAGGGAATTAGCGTAAAAACAGGGGCAGAGGTAGGCGGTGAACACGGTTTTGGCTTTAATGCAGATGGACATTTAGGCTACGCTGGCATGGGTGCTCAAGCCGATGGCCACCTAGGCGCTCAATATGGAATACATGCGCAAGGGGAGACTCATTTGGACAGCAGTCAAGGCGCTGGTTTTAATACCGAAGCCCAGGTCGGCGGAAAATACGGTCTGGCTGCCCAAGCTAAGGCTCAGCTTGGCGGAGGCCAAGGGGCTGGTTTTAATACCGAAGCGAATATTGGCGGAGACTACGGTCTCAATGCTCATGCAGAAGGCCATATGGGGTTAAGCCAAGGAGCCGGATTCAATACCGGGATGAAACTCGGTGGAGATAATGGACTCGGTGCTCAGGCCAAAGCCCAACTTGGGGGAGGTCAAGGCGCCGGATTTGGAATTACAGGTCATATAGGCAATCATGATGGAAAATTAGGCTTTACTATTGGCGGCAAGGGTAATGAATCGAAGGGTTCAGAATAAAATATTTAATCATAGTTCAGGGGGATATTCCTAGCCATTCGGCGACAGGGAATATCCCTTTTTTATTAGGCTTCAATATCGGTTCTTTGAATCCTCCTTCGAAATTCTACACAATTCCAAAAATATGGATTAATGCTGATGTTATATAAATATATTGAAGGATATAGCCCATATTTGTTCAGGAACGGAGAGATTTGATGATAACAATAAGCCTATGTCTGATCGTAAAGGATGAACAAGATACAATTGGGCGATGCTTGGCTTCTGTCTCTGATCTAGTCGAGGAAATTATTATTGTCGACACCGGATCAACAGATGATACGAAGGCCATCGCACGCAATTATACGGAACATATTTACGACTTTGAATGGATTAATGATTTCTCAGCTGCACGCAACTATGCGTTCGCCCAAGCAAGCATGGATTATATCTTCTGGTTGGATGCGGACGATATTCTTCAAGAGCCTGAACGTCTCCGCCTATTGGCACTAAAGAGTTCCTTGGATTCTTCCGTTGATTCCGTAACGATGAATTACCACCTCGCTTTTGATGATCATGGGAATGTCACCTCCAGCCTCAGGCGCAACCGTCTTGTGAAGAGAAGCAACGGATTTCGCTGGATCGGGGCCGTACATGAGTATTTGGAGGTTAGCGGGAAGATTATAAACAGCGACATTGCCGTAACTCACAGCAGCTTGCATCATGACAGTGATCGTAATTTATACATTTACGAGCAAAGATTGTCGGCTGGGGAGGATTTTACACCGCGGGACTTGTACTATTTTGCCAATGAACTGCTGGACCACAAGATGTATGATCGGGCTATCCTTTTCTATGAACAATTTCTCGGAACAGATCAGGGCTGGATTGAAGATTATATCTCAGCATGCGGCAAATTGGCCGATTGTTATCACGGACTTGGAGATGAACCAAAGAGTCTCGAAGCAGCCCTGCGTTCGTTCCAATACGATGCTCCAAGAGGAGAATTTTGCTGCCGTATCGGATATCATTTTTTGCAAAAAAATAACCTAGAGACCGCTGTATTCTGGTATAAAACAGCCATAGAAACCGAGCAATCCCCTGAACATTGGGGTTTTCGCAATCTAGCTTGCTCTACTTGGCTGCCCCATCTCCAGTTGTGCGTCTGTTACGACCGAATGGGGCTTCATAGACTAGCCTATGAACACAATGAAGCGGCCCGCAGGTATCGACCTCAAGATACACGTGTGCTGCAGAATAAAGCCTACCTAGAAAGCATTCTACAGCCCCTGCGGATGAGCACGACAGTTGAGGCTCTCAATGAATAAGAAGAAAACTCGTATACTGCTGGGCAGTCCCATACATCAGAAGCCGCCTATTTTACGTCAGTTCCTGGATTCCCTGCTTCGTTTACAACTGGATACCCTAGAACTGGATTTCTATCTGATTGATGACAACGAGGATGAACAATCCAGCCAGCTGCTTGAGGATTTTAAAAGCTCCCGTGAAAATGTCTTCCTGCAAATCTCGGGTTACCGCGACCCCTACATTCGTGATGATACTACCCATTTTTGGAGCGCCAATCTGGTCTGGAAAGTCGCCAATTTCAAGAATATGATGATTCAGCGTGCCGCGCTTCTGGATTATGATTACCTTTTCCTGCTTGATTCTGATCTCCTGCTGCACCCTCTTACTCTGAAGCATCTTGCCGCCTCGGGTAAAGATATCATTTCAGAAGTGTTCTGGACCCAGTGGCAGCCCAATACGATACTTCAGCCGCAGGTATGGATGCATGATGAATACAGCCAGTGGGAGCGACTTCCGGGCGAACAGCTCAGCGCTGAGGAGATCAGTTACAGATTTAATCACTTTCTAACGAAGCTGAAAATTCCGGGCATTTATGAGGTAGGCGGCCTCGGCGCTTGCACCTTGATCAGCAGACATGCAATCGATTCAGGGGTCTCGTATAATATCATCAAAAATATCTCTTATTGGGGAGAAGACCGGCATTTCTGTATCCGCGCCGCAGCACTTGGCATACCGCTGTATGTTGATACACATTACCCTGCACTGCATTTATATAGAGATAGTGATCTTAGTAAAGTGGAGGATTATATCAAAAGTAATGCAGTGGAGCTGACGGTAGACAGCGGCGACCTTTCCGAGCCTAAGCAGGAACCCACTCTACCTGACTCAGAGCCTATCCCCGTCCCCCTCGTCCGCAAACGTCCCAAGCTCACACTCACCATGATTGTCAAAAATGAAAGTCCACGCTTCCTGCGGCAGGTTCTCGAGACACATAGGAAATATATAGATGAAGCTGTCATTATTAATGACGGCAGTACCGATGATACCGCAGCACTCTGTCTGGACATCCTTAAGGATATTCCAGTACACATCGTACACAATGTGATCTCCAAGTTCAGCAATGAGATTGAGCTGCGCAAGCAGCAATGGGAAGAAGTTATCAAGAGAGACCCCGAATGGATTCTAAATTTGGATGGGGATGAGATTTTTGAGGATAGATTCGCCCAAGAAATTGACAACCTGTTAAGGGAAGATAACGTCGATCTCTTCTGCTTCCGACTATATGATTTCTGGACCAAGGACCATTACCGGGAGGATGCCTATTGGCGCTCCCATCTAAGCTACCGTCCCTTTCTGCTTCGGTACAATAAGGATTTCAACTATGTGTGGAATGAATTGCCGCAGCACTGCGGACGTTTTCCTGAGAATATATTCGAGGTCCCCCACCAGCTAAGTGACCTCCGTCTGAAACACCTTGGGTGGTCCAAGCCAGAATATCGTATGGAAAAATACTTACGTTACCTTCAACTCGACCCTGAAGGGCAATACGGCTGTAAGGAGCAATACCTCTCCATTCTGGATCAACAGCCAAAGTTGATTCCTTGGGTGGAATAAGTCCCTAGCTTAATGAAAAAAAGGACTGTCTTCTGTGCCTTATGGCCAGTAGACAGTCCTTTTAGGTTTGATAACTTGTTGTTAGCTGAATTCTCTATATTACAGCTTTTTGTACTGGTGGTAATTCTACAGGCGGGTTCTTCTTCTTCATATAATCTGAATAGTAAGCAGTGATAATTGGAACCAGAATTGCAGTTACGATTACGCAGGCTGCTACCAAAGCCGTTGCCGCTTCTGCCGCAGGCAGGAATTCAGGCTTCATGTTTGCTACAAGCATAGGGTTCGCAACAGCAGCACCCGCTGTACTTGAAGCAGCAAGTCCGGCAGTACCGTTACCGCGTCCAATGTATTTATCAGCCAAAATCAACGGAATACCTGTAATAACAATTACTGCAAGACCAAGGAAAATACCTAGTAATCCTGTATCAACGATAACTCCAAGATCAATAGAGCTACCCAGAGCGAAACCAAAGAACGGAATAAGTGTGTGTGTAGCTTTACCGAAATACTCACGGAAGTCATGATCAAGGTTACCCAAGATGAAACCGATCAAGAAAGGAAGTACAGCACCTACGAACAAATGCGGTTCAAACACAGCTACACCAGTACTACCAAGAATAAGCATAGTTACCAATGGACCCGATTCAAGCGACATCAATACAAATGCGCCTGATTCTTCTTTTGTACCGTATTGCTGCATAATGGAAGCATACAAACCGCCGTTAGTCATATCCATTGCAGAAATGATCGCAAGCAAGGATAGTCCGGCGAAGAATCCACTTTGAATTCCGCCTTCAGGCATAAATTGAACAGCAATCATTGCAATAACCCAAGCTACAGCTATTTTGGTAAGAACCAGTGTACCGGATTTTCTCAAAACAGTTCCAGTAGCTCTAACATCAATAGCAGCTCCCATACAGAAGAACCAAACTGCCAAAATAGGTACTGTACCTGTCATCAAGCCTTTAGTAAAACCTCCGAAATAATCGCCTGAACCAGGAAAAGCAGTGTGGATAATAGCTCCCAGGAACAAAGGCACCAACATCATACCGCCAGGGATCTTATCTATCGTTTTTTTAATTTTCATTGTAGTTACCATACCTTTCTTAATTAGAGTAAATAATAGTTATAATTATTCATAAATGCATTATTTTACCTTGTTAAGGCGCATTGAATCCGTCCCAGGAGATCACTCATAGGTATGAGTCTCTTTCTCCTGAGAATAGTTTGAAACGTTTACAAAAGTACGCTTTCATTTCACTTACGGCTTAACCCAAGCTCGGGAATCATCTTCGCGAACAGATCATGACTCTCTTTTAACTGCTTAGCAAACGCTTTGCCGTCTTTAACTAACAGCCCGAGTCCATTCATCTTCATAGAAGTTCTAAATTCCTCATCTTCCGTCCCTTTGATAAAAGCATTTGTCAGCAGCTCTGCAATCTCATCGGGTGTATCCGTGGGTACCGCGAGCCCTCTCCAAGTACTGGTGAAGTCTACATAAATACCGGTTTGTTCCTCTAAGGTCGGGACGCCAGGCAGCGCCTCAGAGCGCTTATCGGCATTAATCGCCAGTGTCCGCAGCTTTCCTTCATCCACATACTTTTTTACTTCAGCCGGACTAACCGGTACCGCATCCACAAACCCACTCATTAGCGCAGAGACAGCAGGTCCTGCTCCTTCAAAAGGAATATGTGCAAACTTCACACCTGTTCCCCGTTCCAATGTTACGGCAGCCAAATGCCAAATGCTCCCCGTTCCTGCGTTCCCCATTTTCAATTCACCCGGATGCGCTTTAGCATAGTCAAGAAATTCATTCACGGTCTTAAATGGTGATTCAGCTCTTACGGTAATGGCGGAAGGATCAAAGTTCGTTTGGGCAATCGGTTTAAACTCTTCATAAGTAATAGGTAGTAATCCAAGATGTGGCAAGGTAGTCAGTTCCGCTGGGAGAAAAGTAACGGTGTACCCATCCCCTTTAGCATTTGCGCCTTCCATCAGCCCAACAGATCCACCGCCGCCCGTTCGATTTACTACTACAATAGGCTGCCTGAGAAATTTCTCTGTTGCTTTGGCTAAGGATCGAGCTGTTATATCTGTTCCACCTCCAGCTGCATAAGGGACGATCAGTGTAATGGGCTTAATAGGAAAGTCCACATCTGAAGGGCCTGAGCCTAGGGGGTCAGAATATTGATAGCCTAACCATATAAGGAATAGAACAACTATCCCGGATGCTATCCAAATACTTCGAATACCTCTCCTTGTCATCTGATTCATACGCTCCCTCTTTTCTTGTTCTTTCACCTCCGCAATATCATCCAATTGGTTTTGTGAATCTTTTCTCAATCGGAGTGTATCGCATTTGGAGGGGGTTCAACAATCGTATAATCTTATTCCGAATCTTCAGAAACGCTGGAATGGTGCGGTTTTGGCTGATCTGCATACTCATTGGAATATTTGCTGTTCTCTCGGAATTTACCGGGTGTTATAGATTTGTTCTTCCGGAATACCCGAATAAAGCTGTTCTCGTTCTGATACCCGACTTGCAGGGCAATATCGGCAATCTTCAGATTACTATCCTTTAACAGCTCGCTGGCTTTATCAATTCTGAGGTTGGTTAAATAGTCATATACCGTCGTTCCCGTCTCTTCTTTGAATATGGTGCTGACAGAGGAGACACCCATGTTCACATGAGAGGCTATCTCCTGTAGACCAATATTAAGCTGCAGGTTACCCTGCATATATTGAATCATAGCTTGGACCAGCTGATACTCCTTAGATTGTCTGTGCTGTTCCAATTCCTTAGACATATGCTTAACCACATGGCAGAGCATTTCTTCAATCTCAGCTAAATCCATCGTGGTCACTTGGTGCCAAGTATAATCGGCGAGCTCAGGTGGAAGGGTATGCCCCCCCATAATTGCAACTGCTAGTATTTCTTGCAGCAGATCATCTACCATGCGGAATACCTTTTGCGGTTGTATCCCTTTTTTCCGAACCTCTGCCGACCATCTTCTTATCCATTGCACAGAGGTGTCGCTATCGGAAGATTTCAAAGCATGAAGTACCTCTGTTTTCAGAGAGTCATCTGCCGCCTGAGTATTTTCTTCATGTATAGCTTCCATAGTCTTATAATCACGAACTTGTCCATATCCCTCGTAGAGGCGGTAAGACAAAGCAAGGTTGGCTTCCATGTAGGATCGGGTCACATTCAGAATACCGGGAGCTGTAGAGCCTATCCCCAAGGACACCGATATCTTCAATAACTCCATCAGCTTGTCTATAAGGTTCTCTGCATCCTCGCGCAGCGACTTCGCTTCCGGCGCCTTCAATTGGAGTAGAACAACCAGGCTATCCTTCTGAGGTGCAGTCGTTACGATTCGCCAAGAAGGTTCGAAGTACTCTGTAATCACGTTGTTCATTGCATACTTCAGCAGCATTTCGTCTTCCTCCATATAGGAGGCAGCCCATTGCCAATGCCGATCAATAGAGACGAGGATCATTTCAAAGGGACCTTCCACCCAGCCCTGAAAGTAATGCTCCCATTTCGTGTGCGTCTCCTGTGTCCCAATGCTCCGTGTAATCAAATCCTGAACGAATTTGGAGCGCAGCTCCGGCAGGCTCCAGTCTGCCACCAGCGACTTGCTTTGGAAATCTCCTACAAGCTTCCCGATGACAGGTTCCAGATCATGAAGATTGCCATGTCCTATGGCGTTCTGATCCGGGCTTAGCAGCTTATTGATTCTCTTTAAGGGCCGGAAGGCCGCAAAATTATAATAATAAATACCTGAACAGCCCACAAAAATAGAGATGAATGATAATAAAAGCATCATGTTCCGGGCAATCTCCACATTTTTGAGCAGCTGCTCCATGGGAACCAGTGAAACCAACCTCCAACCGGTGACATTTGAAAAGGTTTGGTTGGCCATGTAGTCCTGATCGTTAATACTCACATGAGCAAAGGGACTTACATCGATTAAAGAGAGCATTTCATTCATTTCCGTATGAGAAAAGGGCAGATTCAATTTCGGGTAAATTAATTCACCATCCAAATTATATACAAATTGATAGTTCGATAAATGGGTATACATTTGCGAGAACAGCCTGTCATAATCCAGATTAATCATAACCGCTCCGACAATTTCCCCATTTTGAACAATGGGTCTTGCCAAGGAGAGCAGTTCGGTTCCTCTAAGCTTCGGGTTATCCCCGCTGTACAGCCTTCTTTTGATCAAAAGTGGCTTCTCTTTAATCTCATCGATCCAAGTACTCCACGCAAAATCGGGAGCATCCTCCCAAGCGGACTTATACCCGTACTCACTGGACAGAACGGAACGTTCTTTAAATTTAATGACGCTAATGGAGTGGATATCCGGCTCTGTAGACAAGGTTCTCAAATGGGACAGCGCCTCATTCGCAATTCCTGCACTACTGTCAGTCTCCGCAGCTACGAATTTAACGACCGTCGGCTGGAAAGACACTTCGACCGCCTTGTTATCGAATTCTCTCATCGCCCGGTTGGTGACGTCCTGATTAATCTGCAGGAGCTCCACATTAGGCGTGTTAAGCTCGGTGTCGAGAGCATTTCTGTATTGTCGATAGGAAAAAAGGCCGATCAAAGTAATCAATATCGAAATACTGACCGTAAGCATTAAAATAAGTCGGGTCTGTTTATTTTTAAGCAAGTATTTAAATTTATATCGCAGCATTGCAGCAGCTTCATCCTTCCACTTTCTTATCTATGATTAGGGGCAGTATCCACACTCCAGTTAACTTCAACACAGATCTATTATAACCTTTAAAATTTCAGATATTAAGCCTAAGCTTCAATGTATATACCAGCATAACTAAAAGACACCCTTGTTGCGGTGCCTAGTCAATATAGATTGCAATATTAAAATCCCATCTCTATAAGGTAAGATCCGCAGGCTTATCTCGGGGGAGCAAGGCGATAATTCTGGCATCAAATAGGAAGTGAAGCAACATGCAGAGCATTATCGAGCCGGTAAAATAATACAGACATCCAAAAAGTCCACCTAGAACAGCCGTAGACAGAATCCCTTTTGTCCCCTGATAGCAATGCCCCAAGCCGAAAATAAGACTGCTGATGACGATTACCCAAACTGCTGACAACCCCGGCAGGAGAAGAGGCAAATAATAAAACAAAAAAGAACGGAATAAAAACTGCTCGCATATTCCGGCAGTTAAGGATATTAAGATCCAGAATCGCTTCTCACGAGCTGTGGCCGGCAAAAAATCTTCCATACTCTGAAATTGCTTATCTATTGTTTCTCTATATCCACGGACGAAAGCAACCATAATCAGCGGGGCTACAATAACGATGACTAATTCCGCAAAAATCAAAATAGAGAGCCTTCCCCAATCGGCACCGCCGAAGCCCAACTCAGACCACGAAATTCCTGACCCATACACATATCCTGCAAATACCGCAGCCATAGTCCATTGCTCGATAACGGTACGACGGTAATAGGTCATTTTTTTGCCGGGATTAATTAGGATGTCTATCTTAAATTTCTTATAGGCGTAATATCCCCATATGGGAACCCAAAATGCTAAATATAAGATTAACAAGTGCAGCACGATCATATTCGGATCCTCGTTTTCTCTTGTCATATGAATTCAATACTCTTTAGATCTTATTACTGTACTTCACGCTGCACAAGGACTTTTGATATAGGGCGGTCATCTCTGGCAAAAGTGATATAATAAAAAAGAAATAAAAGAGACTATTGAACCATCAGGAGAGCTATAACAATGAAACTTACACCTACCTATGCCATAGATGATGCCCAGTGGATTGCCCTTATTCAAAGTGTATCTTATCATTTCGATGATTTGACGCTTAAACGTGGATTTCAATATTACAAGCAGGGGCGTGTCCTTCAATTCTCTATGACAAATCCTCCTATTATGGAAGCTGTTGTTGAGGGAAGAGAAGAATACCGAGTTGAAATCAACCATGATTCCTTATCACTTAGCCATTGCAACTGCCCGGTTCAAGGTCCCTGTAAACATATGGCCGCCGTTCTGCTAAACTTCGCAGATTGGCAGAATCGTTCTGTCCCTGCGTTGGTGAACGCCAAAGCTGCGCCTGTATCTACGGAATCCAGTACCCTGCGAAATACCCACAGCCCTCAGACTGCAGTACAAAAGGCGGCCAGCCGCATTCCTACCATGAAGGTTATGGATTGGCACGAGTGGTTCGAAAGCTGCATTGCCCCTTTGGCGCAGCAAGTTCGGAATCCACAATATGTCGAAGCTGCGCTGGCCCTCATATTCCGAATAAAACCGCCGCTCACGCCTATCACAGAGCAGCTGTTCAGACTGCACGCCCAACTCTTTCTTCTAGAAGTGCTGACCAAGCCTGCTCGCCTCCAGAGCCATTCCTTTGGAAATTTCGTGGGCTATTATACTCACCTGGCGGTGTCCGAGCTGCAGTCAGACATTGAACATACCTTCGCGAATTCACTCCAGTTGGATGTAGAGCCAGATCAATGGCATCGTGTGAAGGATACCTTAGCCTATCTTCGCCATGAAATGCTTACAGAAACCCGTGACCGTTCTCATTTCTCAGCCTGTTACTACTCGCTCTGGAGCCAATGGATTATCCCCAATATCCAAGACAACATACTCTTTTCAGAGGAATTAGACCAGCTCCAGCAGCTTGAAGAGAAGCTGGGTTCCTCACTATCCCGTTATTCCCTGCTGCTGGCCCAAGGCTGGGTTCATTTCCAGTTATTTGAGGATGAAGCGGCCTGGGCTTTGCTTAAATCCGCGGCTGAGCGCCCCGATTTCCAACCTGAGGGGTTGATGCGCTTCCTCGCACCTTTAACAGAGGCCAAAGCTTGGCCCCGATTGGTAGCTTGGCTTGTGCAGATTGGCAGTCTGCTCAGTCATCGTCGAATCTACAAGCTAGACGAGTATTCTCAATATTGGGATAAGGCTATTGAAGAGCTTCCCGATGCGGAGCCTCTGATGTGGAATGCACTGGTCGAGCTCCTTCCATCCTCCCGCGATATTTACGACGAGAAGCTGCTCACGTACAGCAAATGGCAGGAATGGATGGACTACCAGCTGTCTGCGGGAAGAGAGCCTGCTAATTTCCGGGTAACGAAGCTGCAGCCGCTGGAGAAACACGCACCCGAAACGCTGCTGCCCTTCTACCATCAGGCGGTTGAAAGATATGTGTCCGAGAAAAACCGTGGCAGCTACAAAGCTGCGGTGAAGCTTCTTAAACGTCTGCAAAAGCTATATAAAAAAATGAAGCAGGAAGAGCGCTGGGAGACTTTCCTTCGCGCATTCACCATTCGTCACAGCCGGCTTCGCGCGCTGCAGGAGGAGCTTCGGAAAGGAAAACTTATATCATGAGTAAGTATCTACAAACCATTACCGTTCATGCTGCCTTAAGCCAGTATGGAGATGCTCTTATATTCGGATCTACAGAAACGGATGATTACGTGCCGGGATTCCTTCTTAAACAGCGGTTGTTCGCCTGGCATGAGGCCTCCTTTTATGGAACAGAGTTGACCATTGAACCTACAGAAGGAACCCAGCTTATCATCCTTCCTGCCGAGCAGGTACTTCCCTTCTTCGCTGAACAGAAGCTGCTCACCCATATTGATTGGTCGTGGGAAGGAGAAGCCGCTCAGTTGATAAAGCTGTCCCCTTCACTCGTAAAGTGTTTGAATGAAAAACAATACATGCCTAGCCTTTCTGCTTACCAACAAGGAAAGCTAGGGTGGATTTGGGATGATAAAGCCTTGGCAGCTATAGCTGAAATCGACGAAATAGAGCTGGCTGCACTCCGGGAAACAGCAGTAGACAACAGCTTCTTGGAAGGGCTGCGGGCCGCTTTCTCGGCCGCCGTGACTCAGCTCTATTATGGAACTCCACACGAAGCTGCCGATTTAAGGAGAGAATTCCCACGGCTGTTCGACATGGATCGCAACGCTGCCGCGGGTATGAACTCCGGCGATTGGCTTATGTCTATCGGCTGGAAAGCAGATACAGCGCCTTTCCGACCTGCCTTGCAGTTGCTCGAGCCGGATGAAGAGGAAACCGAATGGCGTCTTAAGCTTGTTCTGCAGGACAAGCTGGATGAATCAGCACTAGTCCCTGTGCGTCTGGGCGACGATGGTGAAGCATCCGGCTTGTGGCCGGCAGAGTGGACAGAGCATGTGCAGGAGCGCTCTGCCAGTTGGCTCATGCGTCTCAGAGCAAGTCTGGCTGAGGAGCGGTTCGCAGGTGGCAGCGATGTGCTCGGGCTGCCGCTCGACAATGAGACGGCCTGGCGGTTCTTGACTCTAGATAGCCGGCGCCTGCTGGATGCAGGATGGCAGGTCCTTCTCCCTGCCTGGTGGGAAACCGCCAGCCGGAAAAAACCACGGCTGCGTGCCAAGGTTAGTGCAGAATCAGGAAGCCGCGGGAGCCAATCCCTATTCGGGCTGGATTCAATCATCGATTTCGACTGGCGTGTGGCTATTGGCGATGCTGAACTTACGGAAGCTGAATTCAATGAGCTTGCTGCCCGAAATGAACGGATCGTTCGCTTTCGCGGACAATGGATCACGCTTGACCCTGCCTTACTGGCCCAGATTCGTAGGGCTATGGAGGGAATGGACAAGAGTCAAGGCCTGTCTTTCCAGGATGTATTGCAGCTTCATTTGCTTGGAAATAGCGATGGGGACAATGGAGACATTTCTGAGGCATCCGCACAGGACCCCGCACGCCTTCGGCTTGAGGTGGAGCTGAACAGCCATTTGATTCAGCTGATAGATCAACTAGGGAAGCAAAAAGAATGGCCAAATCTAGAGGTTCCTGCCACCCTTCAGGCTGAGCTTCGAACCTACCAGCGTCAGGGCTACTCCTGGCTCACCTTTTTGCGGCGCTTCGGCCTTGGGGCCTGCTTGGCTGATGATATGGGACTCGGCAAAACAGTACAACTGATTGCCTATCTGCTTCATATCAAAGAAAATACGGCTGAGCATCTGTCCTCATGGCCTTCCCTAATTATTTGCCCTACCTCTGTACTGGGTAATTGGCAGAAAGAGTTGACTCGTTTCGCCCCTTCCCTCAAGGTAATGCTTCACTATGGAAGCAAACGCCTAGACGGGGGGTTCTTTCAGGGAGCAGCAGGACAAGCTGATGTGGTTCTAACTTCCTATGCCACAGCTTCACTGGATCAGGAAATGCTTAAGGAATTCACTTGGGCAACGGTTTGCTTGGACGAAGCACAGAATATCAAGAATGCCCAGACCAAACAATCGGCCGCTGTACGGAGCTTCCCCGCTCAACATCGCATTGCGCTTACCGGAACACCTATTGAGAATCGACTTTCCGAGCTCTGGTCGATCTATGATTTCATAACACCAGGATATTTAGGCAGTGCCAAGTCTTTCCAAGATCGCTTCAGTAATGCAATCGAGAAGGAACGGGACGAAAGGCGCACAGCCGACCTGCAAAGACTGGTCAGGCCCTTCATGCTCCGCCGCAAGAAAAAGGACCCGGAAATCCAGCTCGATCTGCCGGAAAAAAATGAAATGAAAACCTATGTACACCTAACCGCAGAGCAAGGTGTCCTGTACGATCAGGCCGTGAACAGCCTCCTGGAACGTATGCAAAAGCTTGAGGGGATTGAGCGAAAAGGGGCCATTCTCGGAGCACTCACACAGCTTAAGCAGCTGTGCGATCATCCGATGCTCCTGAAGAAAGAGCCTCTCCCGCCGCCGGGTAGCACTTTGGACACAGAAGCTCTGATTACGCGATCCTCCAAGCTGGAACGGCTTATGGCTATGGTGAAGGAGCTGCGCGAAGAAGGAGAACGTTGCCTGATCTTCACCCAGTACGTCGGCATGGGCCAAATGCTCCAGCGAGTCATTCAGCAGGAGCTGCAAGAGCCCGTACTCTACTTGAACGGAAGCAGTTCCAAGACAGCGCGGGACCGAATGATTGAACAGTTTCAGTTCAACGCAGGGTCATCCTCCCCAGAACTGGAGCCTAGTGAACAGCCGAACGTGTTCGTTCTTTCCCTGAAGGCTGGGGGAGTCGGTCTGAACCTGACAGCAGCCAACCATGTCTTTCACTTCGACCGCTGGTGGAACCCAGCGGTCGAGAATCAGGCAACGGATCGCGCCTACCGTATGGGTCAAACCCGTGATGTCCAGGTCCACAAATTCATTGCACTTGGTACGCTCGAGGAGCGGATCGATGAGATGCTGGAGAGTAAACAGCAGCTAAGCGATAATGTAATATCCAGCTCGGAAGGCTGGATTACAGAGCTGTCCACAGAGGCGCTTAAAGATCTGTTCACACTTCGCCGGGAATGGTCGGAATAAGGCTCAAAAAAGGTTAAAAAAGGAACATCCAGTCTTCTAGGATGTTCCTTTTTTTCAACCTCTTCGTGTCCTAAAATATGTAAAAATGACAAATAAGTAAACTAAAGTAGTATATACAATCGTTTGACTCCAATAGTAAGTTTAAGTTAGGTGTGGAGATTTAGACAAAGAGGAGTGGAGTCTATGCAAGGATTGTCAGTAGTTATCTGCACGAGGAATCGGGTACAGGACCTGACACGGTGCATTCATTCTATGACTAATCAAAACCTAAGTGAAGACCACAACATTGAAATCATCATCGTAGATGACGGCAATCTACCCAGAAAGACGCTTGACGAGTTTGAATCCCTTTTAGACGAGCAGGGCTATTCTTTTGTCTATTACAGCAAGACCGAGCCAGGCTTATGGCTATCCCGAGTAAAGGCCGTGGAGTTAGCTTCGATGGACACGATTTTGTTCCTGGATGACGATGTTGAAATTCCCGACCATTACTTCTCCACCTTGCTTCAAACCTACCGTGATCATCCGGATTGTGTAGGTGTCGGAGGCGTAGCCATTGGAATGAGGAATAGCTTCATGGGCACCATTCGATGCCTTCTCTCATTTCAACAATCCCTATTCAGCGGCAAGTTATCCTTAAGCGGCCAAGCGGGATCTATGTACAACTGGCACAAAGCAAGGAAGACCTTCAAAACAGAGTTCCAGCACGGCTGTAACATGTCTTTTAAAAAAATAGCTATTCAGGACCTGCAACCTGTCCCTTGGCTAAAAAGCTACAGTGTCGGCGAGGATATCCTCATGTCCCGAATTGCTTTGAATAAAGGCCAGCTCTACATCAACCCGGAACTTAAACTGCTCCATCATGAATCGCCCGCCTCAAGAGATAATCTCGAGGATGTCGCTTACACCCGGGTGCTCAATCACGTCCATCTGCTAAAAGACAAAAAGTCAGGACCCATAGGGTATCTCGCTTTATTATGGACCACGCTCTACCTCATTCTCAGAGAACGGCCGAAAAAGAATTTCCCGGCAATCAAAGGCTACAAAAAAGGCCTAAAGCAAATATTCTCGAAACAAATCGCTCAATGATCGTCTGCCACTTTATTTCCCCGTCTATTTAAAAAGGAAAGGAGTGCTCAAGTGAATTTATCAATTGTGGTTCCTGTATATAATCTAGAACACTATCTGACCCCGATGCTGAATTCACTCCTTAACCAAAGTGAAAATCAATTCGAGGTTATTATCGTGGATGACGGTTCTACCGACCAGACATATAGAATTGTCGATGACTTTTGTACCCAGAACCCTTCCCTGCAGTGCAGAATCCTAAGAACAGACAACCATGGAGTAAGCGCTGCCAGAAATAAGGGCTTATTCGCAGCCACCGGGAAATATGTGATGTTTCTGGACGGTGATGATTACGTTTCTAAAGACTTGGTGCAGACCATTCGCACGAATGTAACGGACCTTGAACCCGACATCATTTGTTGGGGATATAACTTGGTTAGAGAGAACCAATCAACGATTGTAAGCTTCACTTCAAATTTAAACTACATGACGGGGATTGAAGCACTGAACCATATTTTCGTCGAGAATAGATTACGGGTGTGGACCGGCAGTCTCGCTTATAAGAGAGATTTCCTGATGGAGCATCGAATCCAATATACCGAGCAGTGTGTGAACGGAGAAGATCAGGAATTCATTTATAAAGCCTTATCGAGAGCATCCAAAGTAACATCCCTACCGGATGTACTCTCCTTTTACTTACAAAGAGGCACCTCGATCTCAAATAGCTATAATGTTAAAAAATTCGATGCCCTGGACGCCTTTAAGCGGGTCGATGCATATTTCAAAGCCGCCCATGCCACAAGTGAACTAAAGATTATATCGGATTTGCTCATGACCCGGCATATGACAGAGAACTATTTTTACAACCTTAAAACCTGCCTTATTAATACTCAAGGTATTCGAATTCAAGACTTACTTCAGGATATCAATCATACTTATCCCAACCTTACACAAGAAATGATCGTACTTATGAAGAATTATAAAGCAAATAATAAGAGGTTAAATTTTCAGATCAAAGCCTTCTTAATTTCCCCGAATCTATATCATAGGCTCCTTCAAATGGATCAAAGGATTATTCAATTGAAAAGCAGGATTAAAACTGTGCTCAAGGTTCAAGGAAACAACTAGGGGTAAAATTGAACCTAGACAGGAAAGGAAATGAAGCGATGAAGAATATGTTGATTTATGCCTATACAGCCTTCAATCTAGGTGATGATCTATTCATTAAAGTACTCTGCGAGCGATATCCAGATACCCAATTCACAATCCTTGCTCCCAGGATGTATAAGATTACCTTCAAAGACTTAAAGAATTTGCGGGTATATGCCTCGGATTCCATCCTGCTAAGAGGAATTAACTTTCTATTCAAGAAAATAAAGCGTCCTAACTTTGTGCAAAGGCTTTTGGTAAAACATAGTGATGGCATCGTGCATATTGGCGGCTCTATTTTCATGGAGGCGAAGTATTGGAAAGAGTATTTCGACAAAGCAGAGACGATACGAGATAAGTCCAAACCCTACTTTTTACTGGGGGCAAACTTCGGTCCCTTTACAGACGATGAGTATTATCAAAAGCATAAGGAGCTCTTTAAAGAATATACAGATATTTGTTTTCGAGAAGAGTATTCCTATCAATTGTTCAAGGATTTAAGGAATGTGCGATTGGCCCCCGATATTATTTTTCAGCTCACTCTACCAGAAGCACTGGTTAAACAGAATTATGTCGCCATCTCCGTGATCAAGCCGTCATCCAAAGGTTTGGGGAGCTATGACCTGCTTTATTATGAAAAAATGAAAGAAGTTGCAATCTATTGCATACAACAAGGCTTTGACGTACATTTCTTGTCCTTTTGTGAGCATGAAGGGGATCAGGAAGCGATTGAACATATCATAGACCTGCTCCCGAAGGAGCTTGTTAGCCGCACCAGAACTCATTTGTATAAAACTAATATCAATGAAATTCTCTCTGTCATTTCGGAGTCCAGTTTTGTTGTGGCCTCCAGGTTTCATGCCATGATTCTGGGTTGGGTGGCTGATAAACCAGTCTTCCCCATCGCCTACAGCAATAAAATGATTAATGTTATGCAGGATGCTGGTTTTACAGGATTATATACCGATTTTAAAAGCCTAGAAGCCCTACAGCCGGAACAGGTTTTTAATAGTATCCATACCAACGGGATCGATGTATCCCCTCAAGTCATCCATGCAGAGAGACACTTCGAGAAGCTGGACTCGCATTTGTCACTTCTGGGCAGGAGGGCTTATGAGAGCAAAACGGAGTATTCTTAATTTGTTGTTTGGGCTGGGGAGTCAAGTGATAACCATTATTCTCGGATTTTTTATCCCTAGACTGATTATGGTGAACTATGGCTCGGAAGCCAATGGATTAATTGCTTCGATCGTTCAAATCATGAGTTATTTGGCTCTACTTGAGGCCGGCGTCGGGGCCGCTTCCTTACAAGCCCTTTATAAACCCATCGCCCATCAAGATAAGGGTCATATCAATTCCATTCTCGCCGCAACCTCAAGCTACTATAAAAAAACAGGGATTTACTATTTTTTCGCAGTATTACTGATCGCGATCATCTATCCGCTGGTGATTCAATCTGAAATCAGTGGGCTAAGCATCATGTTTATTATTTTGCTCACAGGGATGGGCGGGGCGATCAATTACTTTTATCAGGGAAAATTCAGGATCCTTCTCATTGCCGAGGGAAAAAGCTATATTGATACCTCCATCGTCACAATAGCCAACGTTCTTAACAACGTGATACGCATCATTCTTTTATTGCAAGGTGTCAACATTATTGCAGTGCAGGCATCCTACTTTGTAATGACTTTGCTGCAAATTATCGTATTTTATGTGTATATACAAAAGAATTACAAATGGATTGATTTAAGTCTAAAACCGGATTTCAAAGCGATTGGGCAAAAGAATTCGGTATTGATTCATGAAATATCCTATCTGGTATTTAGAAATACCGATGTGCTCATTTTAACCATATTTACGAATCTAAAAATTGTCAGTATCTATGTAATGTACAACATGATTTTCACTATCGTCGACAACGTAGTCCAAACTGTGAATGGAAGTGTAAAAGCGGCTCTGGGTCAAAGCTTTCATGAAAATAAAGAGAAATTTCTTAAACTGCATGATGCCTTTGAGATCTATTTTATGGGTTTGATCTTTGCCATTCTTACAGTTGCATATATTTTAGTCCTGCCTTTCATGCGATTATATACAGCCGGGGTCAACGACGTGAATTATATTAACTTTTGGCTGCCCGTGTTATTCGTAGCGGTTAAATTGTTAACCAATGTCAGAACGTCCTCCAACAATATCATTACGATAGCCGGACACTTTCAGAAGACGCAGAACCGCTCTATTCTGGAATCAGCTATCAATCTGATCGCCTCTATTATCCTAGTTATGTTCATGGGGATATACGGAGTCTTGATGGGGACGATCGTAGCCTTGCTATACCGTTCCATTGATATCGTGATTTACGCTAACAAAGTAATCCTGAACCGCAGCCCTTGGGTAACTTTTAAAAGATGGTTAACGAATGTGGCTGTCTTTGTAATCATCATTGCTATCACCACGACGTTAGACTTGAGCATTACTTCCTATATCGGTGTTCTCGTCTGGGGAGCGGTTCTAGGGATAGTCATCCTCCCTATCTATTTCACGATCTCTTCCTTAATGGAAAGATCGGTATTCCTGTATGCCTTCGAACATTTCAAAGGGTATAGGGCTAGGGCTAAATCAAAACATAAAGTCAACTCTAATACCAAAGTAAGTGTGTAGGAGGATAGATTATGAATCATAGCGAGGATTGGCAGCAAGCGTATGACGAACTTCTAGATCAATTAAGTGATACCCTTAATCCTTCTGCGGCTGATTTAGAAACCTTATCCGGGGTTGTTCAGGCTTTTTTAGGGGACAGAGCCTCAGAAGATGCCTTGCTTTACTACCTGTCAGAGCAGTTCAATGTTGAGAAAAAGAACCTTCCTGACATGACAAAGGGACTTGTTGATATGAAGAGCCGTTTTTCTGTTCCTAAGAGTAAAGGTCCAGCTGGTAGTCTTTTATCTGAATTCCCCAAAGTCAGTATAATCATTACCACTTACAATAGAAAAGAGTTTCTAAATCAAGCGATCCAGAGCATCTTGATGCAGGACTATCCGCGTAAAGAGATTATCGTTATTGATGATTGTTCAACGGATGGTACGGATATTTTAATGAAGGAAAGCTTCGGCGGGGACTCACGTGTAATCTATATGCGCAACGAACAGAACCGCGGGCCGGGTCATAATCGTCGACAAGCTTTTGCAGAGCATGGGGATGGAGAGTATATCCTCTTTTTGGATGATGATGATTATTTGATTGACCGGAGTTACTTAAGCCAAGCGGTGGATTTCCACAATCTCCATCCTGGACTTTCTTTTGTGGCGGCTAATGTTTTTCTTAAATACTCGCAGACCAATCAGTTGAAAATCTCAAGTTTGGGGCTTAGTGAACTCATTAAAAAGCAGGATTATTTCATGAATTTTGAGCAAAAAGGATATCCGAAGCCCGCTTCTACCCTGACCACTGTTTTTAAACGTGAAGCTTTAATCCAAATGAATATTCTGAGTATGAATATGGTCAACGATGCCTCCATTTATCTGCGCTCGCTACTTATTGGGGATGCCGGATTTATTGATGTAATTGCAGGGGTCTATCGAATCCATGGGAACAATATTACGTTTAATTTAAGTCAGGGGTTTTTAATCGAGAATTTGGATGAAAAGATGCTCATTAAGAACATGGCGATCGAGCAATATGGATACAACGCCAAGGAAATGAATCATTGGTTTAACCATACTGCCTATGATACCATCTCGTATTATCTCAAGAACTCTGCCAAAAGCTATAAGGACTTCGCATCCATGTACCTTTGGGCTCATACGCATTGCCCTGGTATCTATAATCAGTTAAAGTCTGAATTTCGCCTGAAATTAATAAAAAAGCAGTTATTAAGAGTGTCTCTGTTCCGAACGCTGCTAAAGAGATAATTGGGCTGTAGATGGCCTGCATTATGTTTGCCATAAAATGGTCGCTGTGTTAAAATCGTTGTAACTAAAGGAACGGAGGGGTTAGGTGTGATAGATTATATCCGAGTTAGAACTTTTCGCGGCTAAACAAAATAGCGCTAGAAGCTCTGCCACTGTGCAGAGGACTCAGGATAGGTCTATCCATTTAACCCCATAGAATCTTACGAATAAATAAACCGCTGTTTGCCGGTAGGATCACATCTGATCTCGCTTAATGCAGCCTTTATTTGACGCATTCATTCTATGTGAATTTCTGAGTCCTCCACTGATACTGTAAGCACAGGCAGATAGCCTGTGCTTTTTTTGTCTACTTTTCAGGAGAGAGGATGAATAACTATATGGAAACTATACAGCAAAAAGCAATAATCGTTGGTGTTCAGCTCCAAAATGAGACTAACTTTGCCTATTCTATGGAGGAGCTGCGCAATTTGGCAGCCGCCTGTGATATCAAAGTAACGGGAGAATTAAGTCAGAAGGCCAGCCGAATCAACCCTTCCCATTATATCGGGACCGGAAAGATTCAGGAATTATCTGCACTTCTGGAGTCGGAGGATGCCTCCATTGTTATCTTCAATGATGAGTTATCCCCTTCCCAGATTCGCAATTTAGAGTCTTCACTGGATCGTCAGGTGATTGATCGGACGATTCTGATTCTTAATATTTTTGCGGAACGGGCCAAAACCAAGGAAGCTCAGCTTCAAGTCGAAGTGGCCCAATTGCAGTACATGCTGCCCCGGCTGACCGGGCTGCGCGAATCCTTGGGAAGACAAGGCGGAGGATCCGGGTTAAAAAATAGGGGTGCAGGTGAAACCAAACTGGAGCTGGACCGCAGAAGAATTGAAGAACGAATTTCAGCCCTTCAATTGGAACTTCAGCACCAAGTGTCCAGACGCCAAATACAGCGGAAACAGCGTCACAAGAATGAGGTTCCTGTTGTTTGTCTCGTAGGCTACACCAATACCGGCAAGTCCAGCTTAATGAATGTAATGGTAGAAACCTATCATCCAGGCTCCAATAAGCAGGTTTTTGCCAAAGATATGTTGTTTGCCACACTAGAGACATCTGTCCGCAGCATAGTGCTGCCAGACCACAAAACGTTCCTTCTAACAGACACTGTCGGATTCGTCAGCCAGCTCCCCCATCATCTAGTTAAGGCGTTCCGCTCCACACTTGAAGAGGTGACGGAAGCCGATCTGCTGATTCACGTGGTCGACTATTCCGATCCAGAGTATAAGCAGCATATGGCGGTAACGGTGGAAACCTTAAAGGCGCTTGGTGCGGATCAAATTCCCACCATTTATGCCTATAACAAAGCCGATCTGACAGATCAGCCCTATCCGCTTGTGGAAGGCGACTCTGTCTATCTCTCTGCCAAAGAAAAAAGTGGCATCCAAGAACTTACACAACTGATTCGTGATCATGTATTTCATGACTATATTCAGTGCGAGATTCTAGTCCCTTTTGACCGCGGAGCTGTCGTCTCCTATTTCAACGAGCATGCCCATGTTCAATCGGCCAGCTACGAGGAAACAGGCACGCGGCTGAAATTGGAATGCAGAGCAGCAGATTTCGAGAGATTTCGGAATGATTTTATTATTTCGCTCTATATAGATTGAACTTAAGATTTTTATATTAAGGGATTAGTCACACTGCGGTGAATGTTTGGACTTCCGGCCGCTGTTGTCTACAGATTTCTTTGATTGATACCGCTTGTCGCAGTAGAAATCCGTAGACAAAGGCGTCGCTTTCGCTCCTACAGTTCCAAAATTCCCCTCCGTCACTCCGTTCCTTTTTCTTTAGTTTAAAGTTCAATTTATATAGTAAACACAATTAGAGGGAAAATCTCCCTCTAATTCAATCCAAATCTTCATTTTACATCATTTAGAGGGAAAAACTCCCACTAAAGTTGCCCGAACATCATCAAAAGAGCTGAATCGATGAAATTAGAAGGATGTTTCCCCTCTAATTCATATATTTGGCTTCATTAAGCATAATTAGGGGGAGAATTTCCCTCTAATTCAATCTAAGTCTTAGGTATAGAACAAGAGGGTATCCCAGTAGCCATTTGGCTGTTGAGACACCCTCTGTTTGCTTGCTTTATTATTTATTTGCTCTTGTTTATTTGCTCTTATTTATTTGCCGCTAGGAATGCATCGATTTGACTTTGCATTTCAGCTTGGATCTTCTCAAGACCTGCAGCTTTTATTTGCTTGTTCAAATCTTCCAATCCTTTATTAACATCATCAATCGCACCGTATTCAAGCGGGATTGCGTAGCGAAGCATAACATTACTAACATTAGCAACTTCTGTTTTCACCTTACTGTTATCAAATACAAAGGTTTCTAATGGATAGTTGTAGACTTTCGTTCCCCACTCGTCAAGCAAAGCAGTAGCTTCTTGCGGGAATGATTCATTGCTGCGATTTAAAGTAGAGTTGAAGTTCCAGTTGGAGAACCCTGTGTAATTCGCACTCTTTTCAGTAGACTTGAATTTGTCGTCACCAACAGCAATGTAATGCACGCCTTCAATACCACTCATGATAAGATCATGCATTTCTTTATCGTTCTGCATCAGATCAACAAACATCATGGCACGTTCTGGATTTTTGGAGGTGGCATGAATGGAAGTGCCGTTTTGTGTTGAGATGGCCTGGGACTTCTTGCTGCCCGGAGTAATGTCCGCAAGAGCTACCTCAAATGGTGACTTCTCTCTGCGCAAGGCTTCAATAATACTTCCCAGTGTTCCAATATTATGCGTAATGGATGCCGTTTTTCCTTCTTTAAAGTCTTGTTGGTGGTCATTTTTGCTGTTCAATACGTTTTTAGACCAAGCATTATTGTCCGCAAGATCTTTGTAATACGTAAGCAATTCCTTGAATTCCGGTGTTTCATAAACGTTAAATATTTTGCCTGTTTCATCAGTTAGTTTAAAGCCTAGTGGAAGGTCGAAGTCCAACATGTTCCAGTCACTCTGTTGCTTCAGCAAAATGCGGTCCAAATTGTGTAGTTTCCAATCTCCAGTTTCTGGTGTGAAAGGAATAACGCCCTTCTCGTTCGCAGCAACTGCCTTCAAATAATTAGCATAGGCTTCAGGACTATCAATGGCAGGTAGATTATACTTTTTACGTAGATCTTCACGATACAAAATAAGTTTTTCGACGGATTCGCCTTGATTTTGTGGAATCATATACAGCTTGCCATTTACCTTAGCCTGACCCCAACTTACCTTCGGCATAGCTTCCCATGTCTTAGGCATATATTTGGAGATCATCTCATCAGTTAATTCAAGAAATCCGCCTTTTAATGCCTGATCATTGTAGCCTGCCCAGTTTGCAGAGTAGATCAGGTCAAAATCTTCATTCGCCGCCAGCTTCAGAGGATACTTTTGCGCCCAGTCGGACCAGTCCAAAAACTCGCCTTCAAGGGTAACATTGATTTTCTCTTTTAGCTTTTTGTTAATTTCCGCGAATACCAGATCATAATCAACTGGCTTTGGTCCTACAAAAATCATCTTGAGGGTAACTTCCTTAGAAGTATCCACAGCTCCTTCTTCAACTGCATTAGCTGAATCCGTAGCTTCGACTGCCGGAGTGTTCCCCGCGGCCTCCTTATTATTAGTGTTGCTATTGTTGCCTCCGCACGCACTTAAAATCATTATCATGGTTAAAAACAGGGCCAGTAAGACCGATTTGTTCTTCTTCTGCATTATAAATCTTCCCCCTTGTATTTATATTGATAAACCAGGTTTCCCTGGAATCATCCTTTTACAGCGCCAATCGTTAATCCGGTTACGAAGTACTTCTGTATAAATGGATAAGCAATTAGAATCGGACCACTGGCGACTATGGTCATCGCCATCTTCAAGCCTTCGGTAGGAAGACTTTGGGTAACAACCGCACCCGACCCCATCATTGCCTTACGCATGCCATCCATGTTGCCAAGCATCTTATATAAGTAATATTGCAATGGCATCAATTTCTCATCGGATATGAACAGCAGCGCATTATACCAATCATTCCAATAACCAAGAGCCAGAAATAATCCTATAGTGGCCAAAGCAGGTTTGGATAGCGGGATAATCAGCCGGATGAAAATCATAAAGTCTCCAGCACCGTCTATTTTCGCTGACTCTGTTATAGCTTCAGGAATGCCGCTCATAAAAGATTTCATTACAATGATATAAAAGACGTTCAGTACCAAAGGAAGGATCAGCACGAGAAAAGTATCCTTCAGATGAAGATAATTGACCATAAGCAGGTACCAAGGGACCAATCCACCGCTAAATAATGTGGTAAAGAAGAAGAAAAAGGAGAACTGGTTGCGCCACTTAAAATCTTTTCTGGAGAGGCAATAGGCAGTCATTGAAGTCAGAAACAAACCACATGCAGTGCCCACTGCTGTAACGCCTATCGTTACTGTATAAGCTTGTAACATTTGTTCGGGATACTTGAATAATATTCTGTAGGCTTCCGTTGAAAACTCCGTCGGGAAGAACTGAAATCCGTTCAAAACAATTTGACTTTCCTCCGTCAGGGAGGAGGATACAATCAGAATAAAAGGTAAGAAACACAGAGTGGCGAGAATAGCTAGGGAGATATAGCCGAATAGGGAAAGAAGCTGTCGGTCCCTCTGTTTCGCCCGCAAGGGTGCAATGTTTTTGTGGCTTTCAGCCAAATGGGTTGTGCTCATCTCATCACCTCCAGTTAGAATAACGCACGGTCTTTGTCATATTTACGAACGGAGTAGTTAACCAGAACTATGGTCGTGAATCCAAGAATGGACTGATATAGCCCTGCTGCTGCCGACATTCCTATCTCATTCGTAGTAATGAGGGATCTAAATACAAAGGTATCGATAACATCTGTGGAAGCGAAAAGCACCCCGTTATTGCCAACCATATTATAAAACATCCCAAAGTCTCCACGGAAAATATTGCCTACCGCCAACAGAACCAAAATTATAATCGTCGGATACAAGTTCGGAATCGTCACTTTCCAAATCCGTTGGAACACATTCGCCCCATCAATTTCAGCAGCTTCGTACATTTCGGTATCAATGCTGGTGATCGCAGCCAGGTACATGACCGTTCCGTATCCAAGCATCTTCCAAGCCGATACGAGTACCAATATATAAGGCCAGTATGCAGGAGTGTTATAAATATCGATCGGTGCCATGCCAATTCCTTTTAACACCGCATTTACCGTACCAATATCATAATTCAAGAGATTATAGGCAATCGCACCCACAACGACCCAGGATATAAAATAAGGGAGAAAAAGAACCGACTGGGTAATCTTGCGGAACCACTTGCCACCGACCTCAAACAACAGGATTGCGGTGAAAATTTGAAGTCCATTATTTACAACTATAAATGCAATATTGTATAGCGCCGTATTCCTCGTAACTCTCCAGGCATCCCCTGATTCAAAGAAAAAGCGGATATTATCAAGCCCATTCCATGGACTGCCGAAGATACCACCAGCATAATCATAATGTTTAAATGCTAGGATGATCCCCACCATGGGCACATAAGCAAAGAGAAGATAAAATAAAACGGCCGGTGCCAGCATTAACAAAATAACTCTATACTTGATCACATCATCCCAAAATCCATGTCGTTTCATATGTGCTCCCCTATCTGTACTCTGTCTTTGTTTTATTATAAGAAAATATGGAACAGGGATATAGATAAGTGAAACAACTAAAACCAATACTAATTCAACGTTTTTGATAAAAAAGAGTATTAAAAATAGCCCAGAGTCTTTTTCGACCTGAGCCATAGTATTGATTCTTCTAGATTTTATGTTTTTTTCGATAATCTCCCGGTGTCATTCCAATGGATTGTTTGAACTGTCTATTAAAATAGATCATGTTTTTATATCCGGCCTGCTCTGCTATCTCATATATTTTCTTGGTGGGGTCCTCTAGTAACTTACACACGTGCTTCATACGCAAATCAACTAGAAAGTCACTAAATAAGATATTGGTTTCGGTTTTGAATAAATGGCCTAGATAATTAGGTGTAAAGTCAAAATGGGCAGCCACTTCATTCAGCGTTATTTTCTGTTCCAGTCTACTTTCTACATAGTGTGTAATCTCATCAATCAACTTTCGTTTCTGCCTTTGTTTTTTTAGGTACAGCAGCTCCGATAATTCAAAGAATCTTCTTCTTAGCCATGACCTTATGTCGTCAACGGTTTCGAACTGAAATAGAACAAAGGGCTGATGCGATTCCCACTTCAAAATCTCATATAAATGTTCATTCATTTGCTGGAGATCCGCATGAAGCTTTGAGGTGATACGAATAATGAGATCATAAATATCATTTTTTTGGGATAACGGTTTATCCTCATTAAATAGCTGCAATAAACAGTCGTCGATAGCCATCAGGTCATATTCCAGCATAGCCTGAAGCATTCGATTTACAATATCCTCCAGATTTGAAGCTATCGCTTCTTTTGGAGACCATTCCGAAGCATCTTGGATCAATCTGTTTTTTCCGAGAATCCATTTGATACTTAATGCAGCCTGGGCCTGTCGATAGGAGTCATGCAGCTTGTCGATATCCTGGGTGTACATACCCGTTCCAATCGTAATAGAAGACGAAAATTCCTTATTGAATGTCTGGATAAGTTCCTTAAGCAATGCAGCGCAATAATCCTCTCGAATCGTGGCTAGCAGAATAAAGTGGTAATCATAACTGGTCATGACATTGCCTAAATTGTTCAATTGGGCAAAATCACGAATAAAATCAGCCATTCGATTCGTTAGTGAGCGCCACTCTTCCCCGGTCATACTCTTCACTTTTAACGCCATATCGTCGAGTTCAATGATTGCAACAGCGGCCCCGTCTTGTATTAAAGGTTCTACTACGCTGTAAATGTGTGTCTCCACCTGCCCTGGAGTGCTCTCATTAAACCAACGGAGCAGCAGTTCCTGATTCACAAGGGTCATGGTTTCCGATAAGGAAATATCCCGGTTCCGTTCCCCCTCAATCTGCGCACAGAGTTTTGCAAGCATTTCGTTAAGTTCGATATCATCTACAGGTTTAAGTAAATAACCGCTAGCATTTAGCTGAATCGCCTCTTTGGCATAGCTGAAATCCTGATGTCCGCTTATAAATACGATATGAACATTCGGGTTCAATTCTTTAGCTTTTTTGGCAAATTCCATTCCAGACATGATAGGCATCCGAATATCCGAGAGAATGACATCAATCCGCTTGTGCTCCATGATTTTCAAAGCTGCGAACCCGCTAAGTGCTGTACCTACTTCATTAAAAGATAACTGTTCATTCCCAACAACCCTGCGTCTTAACCATTCCAAATCAATCGCTTCGTCGTCCACCAATAGGATATTAATGTCCATATTCATATTCCTCCTGATATCAGGATAACGTTTCTTCATCTTCCCTTATTTCCGCATTCTCAACTGGAAGAATAATTCGAACCGTGGTCCCTGCACCAAAATAACTGCCAATCTGAATGCCAAAATCTGTACCGTACCTTAACTTTATTCGTTCTTCAACATTCTTCAGTCCGTAACTATCCGAAGACGTTGTATTCGAGAGCATTTTATTTAGCGTTTCCGGCCTCATTCCAATACCGTTATCAATGATCTTTAGTTCAATGCGATCTCCTATCCGCCTTCCCGTAATCCGAATGGCTATCGTTTCCCCAAACCAAGCGTGTTTAAATATATTTTCTACGAAAGGCTGCAATATGAGCTTGATGATCGGAATGTGCAAAATTTCAGGCTCTATATCAAAATATACCTTGAACGTGTCCGCATATTTCACTCTCTGAATTTCAAGATAAGATTCTACTTGCTCCAGTTCCTTCTCAAGCGTAATGTAAACACGGCCGCCATTTAAAGTTAATCTGTAAAACTTGGAAAGTCCCTTGACCATCTCGGTGACTTTTTGAACCTCTCCTAAATTAGCCAAGCTTCCAATGGTCGACAGGGTATTATATAGAAAATGCGGGCTGATTTGAGCTTGGAGAACATCGAGTTCTGCCTGCTTTTTTTGAAGACCCTGCACATATACATTTTTGATAAGCTCTTGAATGCTTGTCCCCATCTTGTTAAATGAATCCGCAATATGGACAAATTCATCGTTTCCTGAGAACCCGATTCTCTTATGAAAATTACCCTCCTGGAAGGATTGTACCAATGTTACAATCCGCTTCATTTTCTTTCCGGAGATACGAGCAACCATAAGACCTATACATCCCATCACCAAAAAGCTAATAGAACAAACTGTAAAAATCACTCTTTGCATTCGGCCGGCATCTTTGTTCAAGTAAGAATTCGGCACTAGGGTTTCTATAACATAACGAGTTCCGGGAATCTCTTCCCTCACACTCAGGTAAGAGCCCTGATCTGCAGAATCATCCACAGAACTACGTTTATACAAGGTGGATCCTGAAGTAACATCCATTAGCCGCAAGCTAACGCCTTCTTGGATAGGAAAGGCATCGAAATTCCCCAAAAGCTCGTCCAATCTGACTGTAACTCGAAGGTAACCGATAACTGTCGAATCTCCACTGGACGAAACTAATTTACGGAAATGAGAGAGGTTACCCAACGCTGCATCAGTATCGATCTGAATCCACAAATTATCTATGTTCGCAGATACTAAGTCCTTATACCAATCACTGTTCTTTATATTTTGGTAAGAAAGAATGTAATAGTCACTTCTCTGGATCGTATCCGTCATTTTATCACCAGAAACCTCATACAGCCTATCATTTACTGTATAAAGCACGAGCCGGGCTTTGTTCCCGTACAGCTGGGAAAGCCCCTTCATTGGGGGGATGATGTCGTCCCTCATTTTAAGCATTATTTCTAGCGGCTCTCCCTTATTCTTAATCGCATCCTGAAATGCAATATTCATGAATAATGAATCAGACATCCGCTCTACTCCATCCATCTGGTACTTGCCATAATTTTTTGTCTGTTGAATAGCTGTTCTAATAGAGGTTTCTGCCAATTCGGTTCTGGATTGAATCAGCATCGTGTAGGATATATAGCCGATCAACACATCTGTCAGCAATACAAGAACGAGATAAGGTATCATCATCTTATAAGTAAATGGAATATATCTCTTACTGGAAATGAGTCTTCTCACTTGTCTCTCGTTCCCTTCTACCTAAGGTATACTACTTATTTGCACCATTCTACAATAAGCGAGCTAATTTTCATATGAGCGCATTTTTTGGGATGAAATATATTCCAATAGATTCGCAATAAAAAGAGCATTCTATAAACCCTGACTGGGCTAAAGAATGCTCTTCCTTATTTTAGCGTTTTAGCTTATGAATATAGCTGGTACCACCTATTCTAGAGAATATGGTAGATTCTGAACGTCTTTGTTCCATTACTGGGAGTTCTCTTCCCAGAGACAGCGACCGTAGATACTCAAAATCCGGGTGAAGTGCATCATTTATAAGATAAGCCGAAGTTACACTTCCAGGCACCCTTTCTTGATTTAGGGACGTAATTATACCCTCCGCTGTTGTGATTCCTATCCCATGTCCATAGTACAGTCCGTCTCTAAGCATAACCGCATTCTCACCTTGCCACTCCTGCTTTTCGGGGGCATGATCTGGATTTTTGAAATATACAATATCCCCTGGTAATGTCTCATATTTAGAATGGGTGAAGATGACTCGCAGATTACTGTCATAGTGCCAATCCCATAAGAATAAATCCTTGAAATACATATTAAATGTATTCTCCCCAATTGCCCCCAGTGTGGCCTTGTATAGCACAATGACCATTGCCGTCCCACACTCAAAGGCATATAAATGCCCATTTCGAAAAATATCCTCAATTCCTACTGATGCAGGAACTCCCTTTTTCAGTAAAAGGCCTCCATTGTTCGTACGCGACCACAACTGCATATTACCACGGGATTCTTCATAGGTAGAAAAATCCGCACCACTGGCATTCAAAGCTACGGCCGCTTCCATGATACCTTCCCTCATGCTCCGCTCAAAGCGCACCGCTTCAGGAGATTGATAATAATAAGCCACAGGGCTTCCCCCTTTGTAGATCAGTTTTCAGTTATAGGTTAATGTACGTGGCGGGACTTAGGTTGGTGCGGAGTGCAGGATTATAAGTTAATAATTATCCAAATATTTGTAAGCAAGAGGAAAACTATAGTAAAATTAGCATTACTAGAGAGTACGCCCTACAAATTATAATAAATAATTCAGTAAGGAAGGTACGTTATCCAAATGAAAAATACTGAGAAGAAGGTTAACAAGAATAAGCGCAATCGACGAAATAAAATTTGGCTCTTTACACTGGCATTCGTGATTATTGCAAGCTCCTTATCCTTTATATTCCGCAAAGAACTGATCATTTTTGGATTTGATCATGTAGTAGCTCCATCTATCGAAAGAACCCTTAAAGACTCCTATGTTCCGTTAAAAGATTCTGGTAATTCCGACGTACAAACAATGACGAATATTAAACAGCCTTTTTCCTTACTATTACTTGGTACTGACCAGCGCGGGAACGAAAATGGACTCTCTGATTCCATAATCTATACAGTCATTCGACCTGATTACAACAAAGCACTGTTCGTTTCTATTCCCCGTGATACTTACACGGAAATCATTGGTGCAGAGAATGTAACTGGAGCGAGAAAGAAGACTAAAATCAATGCCGCGCACTCTTACGGTGGAGCACAGATGAGTGTGGATACCGTTAAGAATCTTTTGAATGTGCCCATTGAATACTATGCCACGATTAACTTCAATGGACTTATAGGAGTTGTCGATGCACTCGGCGGAGTAGAACTTCCCATTACCAAGGTTATAGAAAATAAAAATCCGATCCATGAAAAATTAAGAATAGAACCCAATAAACCAATCTATTCGGGACAGGAGGCCTTAATGTATGTAAGATACCGTGAGGATTCCGATTTCAAGCGAACGGAGCGGCAACGTATCTTCCTAAAATCAGTTCTTGAGCGGATGAAAAGAATAGATAATATAGCTAATCTGCAAGAGATAATCGGTATAACTGGTGATAATTTTAAGACCAACATGACCTCAGACTTTATTCTTGATTTGGCTAAAAAAGTAATTATCGAGGAAGGTACACCTGAAATAACAAGCCACATGATGCAAGGAGAAGGCCTTAAGTCAGACCAATGGTACTATTTGCTTAACGAAAATGATGTAGAGAGTACCCAAGACCTGATTGAGATTTGGCTGGATCCAGAATCAACAGATCTTGAACTGATAGATGCCTCCAAGGATGATTCAGAATAACAAGAAACCACAAATTCCAACTCTCAAATAGTGGGCGAAGAAAAAAAGCCGCAGGCACCTGTCCGGTGCTGCGGCCTTCTTCGTTATTTATAGCTTATGGCGTCCATTGGTCATGAATAATACCTACGAGGGCATGATCTTGACCCATTTTTTCGAATACAAGACGCAGGCTGCTCCAATCCATGCCTTCAACACTAGGATCAATTCCCTCAATATGATACTCGACAAAATCGTAGTTTTCCTTAGGATACACTTCATTTAGATTGTTGATGGTCGTCCCTTGTCCAAGCCCTTTATTCAGCGAAACCTTCGCAACCCCGATAAAGTCCGCATCATAAACGAACTCTTTATGGTACTCCGCATACGGCATCTTAATCAGCTCACCCGATCCAGGAAACGTCCGCCACTCATATTCCTTAGAATCCTCCATAAGACCCTCTACCTCATCTCTGCTGAATACGAGATCCTTTTTTGTGTCGACATACCCATAAGGAGAAAACCTAACCCCCTTCTCGGGATGTACCCAGGATGCCAGCGTACCCATGTTGCCCGCCTTTAGAGCTGAGATTACAGTTCTTGCTGATTCTAGGGCTGTTGGAGGCTGTCCTTCCACCGGGGCCTCCTCAGTCTCTTGAGGCTCTACCGTTTTTGCAGGCTCAACAGTTACTTGTGGTTGAGGCTCGACAGTTACTTGCGGCTCGGCCGTTGCCTCCGTTACTTGTGGTTGCTCCGTTGCCTGCCCTGTCGGTTCCGATGCTGCATTTGGCGTTCCATTGCAGGCAACAAGTAGCAGCATGATGATCCCCAGGAGAACCCATCCACTTTTTCTTACTCTGTACATGATCATGCCCCTTTCCCTTACCTTATCTTACCTTTTCAAACGTATATTACCCTAAAAGGTTGCACCCTAAAAAGATGTATTCACCTAATAGGGCTGAATAGTCCCTTGAAGCAAGAAAAGCCCATCCTTCTTCAGGATGGGCTTTCTCAATGTATAGTTACAACTGAACCTTATAGGATTATTGGATCGACTGTAAATGTTCGCTAAGACGATCCCATGTCTCCGTAATCCCTTGCTCCATCCCCATGTCCATGACGGTTTGAAGTGCTTCTGGAGAAGTGTATTTAGACCGGCTGATAAGCTTTGTTTGGCCATCCTGCTCTTCAAAGATCATCGTAATATGCGAGGATGGCATACCTTCCGTCTCATTACCCTCTGCATCCGAAAAGTAGTCCACATAAACTACTTTTTCTCCCTCCACAATCTCGTGGTAGACGGCCTTCCCCCAAGACTCCATTCCGAAAAAATCTCCTTGCTTCTCATCTATACACTTCATGCAGTAATGCCAGATACCGCCTGGGCGAAAATCAACGTTGCAAACCGGAAGGATCCAACCGCGTGGTCCCCACCATTGCTTAAGATGCTCGGCCTCAGAAAATGCCTTAAATACAAGCTCGCGCGGGGCATTAAAGACGCGTTCCAAAATTAATACGTCTCCTTCTATCTTGCTAATCATTGTGTTCGACACAAAAATCCCTCCCGAAAAATAATTTGTAATTATTTATTTTCTTTGGATTGCAGCTTCTGGAGATAACCCTCCAGATTGTCGAATCTTTCATTCCAGACCTTACGGTACGTCTCTAGCCATACATCTATGGCTTGGAGCGGCTCAACTCGAAGCTTGTAATTCCGGCGATTGGCGACAGCCTCTACTTCCACTAATCCGGCTTCCAGCAGAACACGCAAATGTTTGGATGCTTGAGGCTGCTGAAGCCCCAGACGATCTGCGATCTCGCCTACAGTCAAGGGTCCGTTAACACTAAGCAAGAGCTCCACAATACGTAAGCGGTTTGGTTCTGCCAGCGCGCTAAATGTTGTTGTTTCCATGATTTCGATGTTCCTTTAACTAATCAGTTTTTTCCAAGGTATGTGTAGTAGCAACAACAATATACCATTTAGAGAATATTCCTGTCAAGGAATACTGAGGCCGGCAATTATAAATATCTTTTCTTTACCGAAAAATATTGGAGTATAATAGTTACAACACTTTAGGGGGAAGGAAAGTTCGTAACTATGTCGAAAGCAAGGATTTTCGATTTTTCGTTATTTTTCATTTCCATAGCCGTTGCCTTGAATTTCGGGCACCTCACGATCCCTGGTGACACTTATTTAATAGCTTTGCTGGTATACTGGTTTTTTTCCAGCATTTATTATCATTTACGTATAGTGAGCACCAACCGCAATTCAAACATCGAGTATGGAATTAGCTACACTGCCTCGTTGGGTATATTTTCCGGACCCTTTGGTACCTTTATATTTGAAGCCCTTTATAGGGTCACTGTATATGTGTATAAAAAACTTACCAAGACTGACGATCCCGAAGAGTTTTTGGATACCTTTTACAACATAGGCTCCTTTACCTTAACGGGTTCGATCACCTATTACTTATACCAATATTGGTACCCTAGTTTTACAAGCTTTCCCTTCGGTTTCTGGTTATTGATGTTTCTGCTAACTGTAATTTCTAGTATATTATCCTCTACTTTTATATCGATAACCTGTTGGATCTCTAGAGATATCACTACACACCGGGAAGTCATTAGCCTTTACATCGGAAATAGAAGTTTGCTGGATGTAGCAAAAATAGCCATTTCGAACGGGCTGTTGCTGTTATTTCTCCAAGAAGGTCACTGGGACCGATTAATCAGCGTGTTCCTTCTGAATTACATTGTGAGCCGCTCTTTTTATTCCAAATCTCAAAGTGTTCAAAATAAGTTTGAACGGGACAAGTTCGAGCAAATGGCCTATCAGGATTTCTTAACGGGTACCTTCAATCGTTCATACATGGATAAGACAATGAAAGAGTTGGAGCAAGGCGAAGAGTGGATTGGAATTGCAGTCGCCGACATCGATAAATTCAAAAAAATTAACGATGCCTATAATCATGCCGTCGGGGATCGTGTTATTCAGCATTTTGCCGATACCTTAACCTCACATTTAAATGAGGATGATATCCTTTTTAGAAGCGGTGGTGAGGAATTTACTATTTTCATGAGAAATAAAACCTTCGAGCAAACTCTCAATTTGGTTCAAGAGATCCTGCAGGAAATACAATCAAGCTCGGTTAAAGCCGAGTACAATGAACAAAATATAGAGATTACCTACACAGCCTCTTTCGGCTTATACTACTATAAAATTAACCCGAAAATGTCCATAGAGAAAGCTTATGTCTTTGCAGATCAACTGCTGCTTGAATCCAAGGTTCTTGGACGAAACAGGGTATCTTCGAAGCTTGAGACTGTAGAGTAGTACAGCGGTAGGGCTTTTAATAATAAAAGGCGATAGAACCCCCAACTACCAAAAGTCGTGGGTCTATCGCCTTTATTATTCTTTTCCCGAAAGCTCCGCAAACCATTGATTCAATTGGCTAGTCTCCTCGGTTAACAGATCCAAATAGATCGAGATGCGGTAATCCGTATCCTTCAGGTTTTTTCCTGTAATCTCAGCGATCCGGTTTAATCTATACATCAACGTGTTGGTGTGAATATGCAAGAAAGAGGCGGATTCCTTCAGATTCCCGTCAAGTGACAAGTAGACAGCCACTGTTTTCAAGAAATCACTTTTGTGCTCGCGGTCATGCTCCTTGAGCAGATGCAGCAAGGGACTTCTACGAGTTCGAGATCCTTTATGATCCATAATTGCCGGAAAATAAGCCCAAAACCCCGTATCTTCATACAGTAATAAATCCCGGGCATGAAAAGGGAGAAGCTTCCTGATCTCTAGGATGGAGACAGCTTCCCGATACGCAAGGGCAACCGACGTATATTCACCATAATCAAGACTGCAGCCCGCCAACATACGGCAACCCTCGCTCTTAGCTATGCCCTCGACAAACTTACACAAAAACGAGGAAAGGGCATCCGTGCCTCCGACAGGATAGATCATGGAATATAGAACGATTAGGCGATTGTGCTCTACAGTAAGCAGCAGCGGACGAACACCGTTGTAAGAGGTCATAGCTTGCCGAAACCTTAATACAAAATGATCATCGATCACCTTGTTACTCTCAAATACAGCGATATAATAGCTGCTCGGCAGTAGAATCGTCCAGGCTTCTGCTTCCTGCTTGATTGCACTTTCTGAATCATAATGCGAGGTTAGAAGCTTCCAAAAAAAATCCTCCTGCGTTTTCTCCTGCTTCATTTTCCAGCCCCGCTGCTTCAGCAAATAACGGCCGGCAATACTGGCAGCCTTCTCCACAATGCTCTCTGCATGCCCTGCTTCCAAATTCCCTGCATCGACTACCCATATGTAACCAAGAATTTCCTTATGATTCTTGATACATATCGCCAGCCGAGGACCGAGCCCCACCTCCATAACCGCAGGAATACGGATGGCTTGTGTGGTATTTTCCAGCTGCTGCATAACTCCTTTTTTGCGAAGACCAATGATTACATGATTAGGCACATGTTTGCCGATAATCGTAGATATTCTAGCGGGATCACTTTCGGTGTGATGTGAACTGTATCCAATTACATGGTGGTTGCTGTCTTCAATAGTGACTTGAGACTGAAGCGCTTCGCTAATGGTGTCTGCCAAGGATTCCATGCTGTCAAAAAATCGATCAAAGGATAGATCCGAACCTGTCAAATGTCCCCACCTCAACCTGAAGAATAGCAGTACAATAGAGTGTTTTTATTATAGTATGCTTTATCCCAAGCTGACTATAGGACATATAAAAAAAGAACAGCCCACCATTCGATTGGACTGTTCCCTATATGTTACCTATTTAGATTAGTGTAGGCTCTTGCTCCAACGCCTGCTCTACTGTGTAATACTCTTCCCCAAGAGCTTCTGCAACGGCTTCGCAAGTAATTTTTCCATAAGCTACGTTAACACCGCTTTTCAATCCAGCGTTTTCTTCGATAGCCTTAATCACGCCTTTATTGGCAATTTGCAGCGCATAGGGAATGGTGACATTCGTTAATGCAATGGTGGAGGTTTTGGCAACTGCACCCGGCATATTGGCTACCGAATAATGAAGCACTCCGAATTTCTCAAATACAGGGTTATCATGTGTGGTCACTCTGTCGATGGTTTCTACAATCCCGCCTTGGTCAATAGCAACATCCACAATCACAGAGCCTGGCTTCATGGTTTTGACCATCTCTTCGGTAATAAGTTTAGGGGCTTTGGCACCTGGAATGAGAACAGCACCTACCAGCAGATCAGCTTCCGCTACAGCCTTGGCAATGTTAGAGGGGTTCGAAATAAGCGTATTAATTTGTGAGCCAAAAATATCATCCAGCTGGCGTAATCTATCTGCGCTTAGGTCAACAATCGTAACATCCGCACCCAAGCCGATCGCCATCTTAGCCGCATTTGTACCCACCACACCACCGCCAATAATGCTGACTTTGCCTCTGCTTACCCCAGGAACACCGGAGAGAAGAATGCCTTGTCCGCCGTAGTTCTTTTGCAGAAATTGGGCCCCCAGTTGAACCGACATGCGTCCTGCTACTTCACTCATTGGTGTTAACAGTGGTAATGTTCGTCCATCCACCACCGTCTCGTAAGCAACGGCAATCACGCCATGCTGTTGAAGCGCTGCTGCCAAATCCGGCTCTGGTGCAAGATGCAGGTAAGTGAACAGTATCAAGCCTGGACGGAAATACTCATATTCGCTCACCAGCGGTTCTTTTACCTTAATGACCATTTCGGAAGCACCCCAAAGTGCCCCGGCATCCTCAATCAGCTTGGCTCCAGCTACTTCATACTCCTCGTTCAGAAATCCACTTCCCAGGCCGGCGCCTGTTTCAATCAAAACCTCATGACCTGCTCTAAGTAGAGTGACTACACCAGCCGGTGTAATGCCTACACGATTTTCATTATTTTTAATTTCTTTAGGAATTCCAATAATCATTATAATCTCTCCCGTCTTGTGTGTGTCTCTTATGTAAAGAATCATAACATATCAATTGTTTTACCATTTTGTTGAAAAAGAAAAACTTTATCTGCCATGATTGTGTTTTTACACAATGGGACTATTTATCACAAATACACTTAAACAAAAAAGATGTCCGGTAACTAGCCGTAACTACGGTGAATGTTTGGACTTTCGGTCGCTGTTGTCTCCAGATTTCTTCAATTGTACCGCTGATCGCGGTTGAAATCCGCAGACAAAGGCGAGCGCTGGCGCTCCTACAGTTCCAAACTTCTCCTTCGTTACTTTTCACCTGTACATTTTATGCAAAAGTATAAAAACACAAACAACCCGCTCAAGGAGCGGGCTGTCAGTAAAACTGAAGGAGTACAGTATCGCTGTGCACAAAGGTAACATCAAGTTCATATCAAGGCAGATAAAGGTATGTTTAGTCTCATAAACATAACATGCATAATGGATCCGATATCTACATTTTGCTTTCAGGTATCCGTTTCTCGTAGAAATATAAGCAAGGTATACCGAAAACTTATACTTTCATATTTTTTAACAACAATAGCACCGTTTCCATCAGGACATTTATCCCCTTCTCACAATCCTCATAAGAGGTTAATTCTTCTTCACAATGGCTTTTTCCATTAACACTAGGTACAAACACCATCGCTGATGGAAGAAAACTAGCCACGAATTGAGCATCATGACCAGCACCACTGGCCATTTTTTTATTGGAATACCCTAAGTTCAAAGTCGCCTGCTCCACCAGATCACAAATTCGGGGATCAAACCATACAGTATCGCGGCCCCAAAGCTTGGTTCCCTTAACTTCACATTCCCCTTGCAGCGCAGGTAGACCTTGAATGATGGCTTCGACTTCGCGAACCACGTCCATATCCTTATGTCTGGCTTCCACAGTGAAAATAACCTTATTCGGAATAACTGTATGAATATTAGGGAGAACGTTCATGCGTCCCATCGTATATACCAGTTCGGAATCGAGCACCCCAAGCTTATTTCGAAGTTCTGTAATGAGGTCGTTCGCCGCAAATAAGGCATCCTTCCGCATCTCCATAGGTGTTGTACCCGCATGATCAGATTCACCAGTCACTTCAATTTCATAACAAGCCATGCCCACAACACAATCTACCAAACCAATGGTTAAGTTCTCTCTCTCCAATACGGGACCCTGTTCAATATGCAGCTCCAGATAAGCCGCAGCTTCCTGAATTCGGTTGGCAGCATCGCCAGCATATCCACTTGCTTCTAGGGCTTCTTGAAAAGTGGTGCCCTCCGGGTCTTTTTTGCTCAGCATGAGGGTCTTATCAAATTTCCCCGACAAGACACCGGATGCCATCATCGAAGGCTCGAAGCGGGCTCCCTCTTCATTGGTAAAGTTCACAACGGTGATGGGAATCTCCGGGGTAATCCCTTGATCCACCAGTGTCCTTACAATCTCAAGACCGGCGATGACTCCCAGCACCCCATCAAATCTGCCGCCTTTTTTCACAGTATCCATGTGCGATCCAATGACGATAGGAGGTTTCTCCTGAGCACCCGCAAGCGTCGCATACATGGTACCCATATCATCAACCTTGACGGTCATCCCCAGCTCCTCACAGCAGGAACGGAAGTACTCGCGTACTTTGATATCCTCTTGCGATAAAGAAAGCCGTGTCACACCATTCTTGTCTGTACGCCCAAAATCCGCAAAGGTCTCGATGGTATTCTTCAGTCGCTCGCCGTCCACCGTTAATTTTTCCAACTGCATCCCATCATCTCCGTTCGAACATTTAGGTGAAATCCAATGAATAACTGCTTTCTATATATGTTATACCAATAATAAATATTTTCACTTTACACATTGTAATAATTATTTTTTGGAATGGTTCACTTTATGTTACAAGACAGGGGTAGGCGGTGTCACACCGGGTTTCGGAAACTACACCTTACAGGCAGCCCATTCGGGGTTGCGGACCAGTTCTTCGGCGAATTAGAGGGAAAAATGCCCACTAATACCGACCGAAACGCCTTTATTTTGAGATTAAAGGGAAAATACCCCTCTAATCTTAGCCATATCGCCTCAAAGCGGCATTTCCTCAAAATTAGCGGGCGAAATTCCCTCTAATTACCCAAATGTGGTGCCGGGCGCAGAATTAGAGGGAGAAAATCCCTCTATCGGGATATAAAGGCTCTTTCTGCCCTTCCCGTCACCTGCCTAGCGCTGATTTTGGTGTTGAGCCAAAAAAAAGAGCTGTCTCACTAGCCATTTGTGCGGCTTTTGGGACACCTCCATTTTTCCATTTATACAATTACAGTGCCTTATGCTGCTGAGCAGCCCGGGCGGCACGAAGTCTGCTGTTATCATGCGGGATACATAGAGGGGTTCCGTACAACGGGTCAGGGATAATCTCACATTTGAGGCGAAAAACCTGTTCAATTAATTGCACGTTCACCACTTCACCAGGTAAGCCCTGAGCTTCTATTTTACCATCCCGAATCGCAACGATATGATCGGCATAACGGCAAGCAAGGTTGATATCATGAAGCACCATGACAATGGTCCGCTGATCACGGTCGTTCATTTCATAGAGCAAGTCTAGCACTTCGATCTGATGCGTCAAATCTAAATAGGTGGTCGGCTCATCCAGTAATATAATCGGCGTCTCCTGCGCCAAGGTCATAGCAATCCATGCCCGCTGCCGCTGTCCGCCGGATAACGAATCAACTGTTCGCTCCGAAAGTTCACTCATACCGGTGGCTTCCAATGCACTATGTACAATGGACTCATCTTCATGTGACCACTGCTTTAGCCAAGTTTGGTAGGGGTATCGGCCTTGTTTGACCAACTGAAGTACAGTTAACCCTTCTGGGGCAGTCGGCCCTTGCGGCAGAATAGCGAGCTTGCGTGCAACTTCCTTTGTGGACATAGCAGCTATATTATCTCCATCTAATAATACTGAACCACGCTGTGGCTTTAAGAGCCGCGCCATAGAGCGAAGCAGTGTTGATTTACCGCATCCGTTGCTGCCAATGAATACGGTGATTTTTCCTTTTGGAATGGACAGATTTAAATTCTCGAAGATGTAATGGTCTCCATAGGATAATCCGAGGCCTTTCGCTTCCAATGTACTCATAGCAGTATTCCTCCTAGCTAATAGCGATTTCGGTTACGGTAGAGCAGGTACATAAAGAACGGTGCTCCAATCGCCGCAGTTAATACCCCGGCTGGTACGTCACGTGGTAAGAAAGCTGTACGAGCTACCAGATCTGCCACCAGCAAAATTAACGCTCCAAGCAACGCACTGACCGGAAGCACACTGCCAAAGGAAGATCCTACAAGCTTACGCGCCATATGCGGCGCCATTAATCCTATGAAGGCAATTGCCCCGCCAATAGCAACGGCAGACCCAGCGAGGGCCACACTTAGAACAATTAATATCAAACGATGCTTCTGTACATGGGCTCCCGCACTGTTGGCCACATCATCACCAAGCATTTGAATATTGACGTTACGGGCCTGGAACCAAGTGATTGGGAGAAGAATTAACACCCAAGGCAGCAGTGTGAGCACATCCTTATCCCATGAAATACCGTAGATACTTCCACTCATAAAAATTAAGGAACGATCCGCCAGCTGCATAGGACCTGAGATAATTAACATATAGGACACGGACTTAATAGCAGCCGATAACCCTATTCCAATTAGAACTAACCGCAGCGGCTCAACCCCCTGCTTCCAGGACAAGACGTACAACAACGCAGTAACGGCGAGCGCTCCACCAATGGAAGCCAGCGGCATCCAATGAATCGACACCGTGCCACCCGCTAGGAAAATAAAGAGCACGGCTCCTAGTGAGGCTCCCTCTGTAACTCCTGTTACATCCGGTGAGGCCAAAGGGTTGCGAATCACTCCCTGCAAAATAGCCCCCGCTACCGCTAATGAAGCACCAATTAACGTCGCAATCATAATTCGCGGCAAACGAAGCTTCTCTACAATAACCTGATCCATGGGCTCTCCACGACCAAAGAGCACTTTTATTACATCAATAGGCGAGATAAATTTGCTTCCGACGCCTGTGCTGATGACCATAACAGCGATACAAAGCACACATAAAAGAAGAGTAATCCAAACCGATTTTTTCTCTATTAATATAGAAATCTTGGAATTGGCTGATCGAAGTGATTTGTATTTGCCCATTATGTTCGTCTGCCTTTCCTAGCAATGTATACAAAGAACGGTACGCCAATAATCGCAGTCATTACCCCTACGGGAACTTCCTTCGGCATGGCAATGTATCGGGACCCCAGATCAGCTCCCACCAGCAACAATGCACCGAACACAGCGCTATATGGCAGTATCCAGCGGTAATCAGTACCCACCAGATAACGTACGATATGCGGAATGATGATGCCGACAAAAGCAATTGGACCTGCAACCGCCACCGAGGCGCCTGCAAGCAGAATAACCGCGACCGCAGCGAGCAATTTAATATGTGCAGTACTTTGGCCGAGTCCCTGCGCCACATCGTCACCCATGGCAAGCACATTTAAATGCCGTGAGAGCAGCAAAGCGAGAAGTAGGCCAACTCCCATATAAGGCCAAACGGCTACCAGTTGATCCATGCCCCTTCCGGCAACAGAACCGACCAGCCACACCAGCACCTGATCAAACATTTTGCCGTCAGTCAACATCAGCCCTTGAGTAAGCGAGGCAAAAAAAGCGGTCATCGACGCCCCCGTCAAAGTGATCTTAATCGGAGTCATACCGCCTCTACCAATACTCCCCATGAAAAAGACAATACCACCACTAACAGCCGCACCAATCAGTGCTACCCAAGTAAAGGCCTGCAACCCTGATATCCCCAGCCACGCTGACGACATAATTATGAAAAAAGTAGCTCCTGAGTTCACTCCAAGTGTGCTTGGGGAGGCAATCGGGTTACGTGTCATAATCTGCATGACTGCCCCAGCAACAGCTAAGCAAGCCCCGACAGAAGCAGCAATAAGTGCTCTAGGAACGCGTGTGGTGCGAATGATCAAATGTTCGGTACTGCTATTATAGTGGGTGAAAGATTCCCAAACGATTCTGAAAGGAACTTCCGTAACCCCGAAAATGATACTGCATACAATAACGGCTGCAAGCGCAGCTATCGAAATCATCAGAAAAATAGTTCTCATAGGTTCCACTTTCTTAAAAATAAACTTAAATTTCAGTTCAAGATATGCTCTCGTAGAATTTTAGATTACGCTTGTGTTAATGTCAATGATTCTGATAATCATTCTCATATTTTGATTGACATAACATCACTCTACCTTTAAAATTTGAAATTACGAGTGATAACGGTTCTCACAGTTGAACCAACACACCAATTTAGGGGGAAAATAATTATGACAGCAAGATGGACACAAACAAAACATACACGAGCTGCCTGGTTGGGTATGCTGGCACTAATTCTAGTCATGGTACTATCGGGATGCGGAAATAATGCAGCATCCAACAATACCAAGGAGGCCAACTCCGCAACAACTAACAATTCGGCGGCGGCTGCAAATAGTGTTGATCAGGTTCGTACTGTGAAACACGCTATGGGCGAAACCGAAATTACAGGCACACCACTAAAAGTCGTTGTACTGACAAACGAGGGCACGGAAGCTGTATTATCCCTTGGGGTGACCCCGGTTGGTGCCGTTAAATCCTGGACGGGCAGCCCCTGGTATGATCATATCAAGGCTGAAATGGAAGGCGTTACTGAAGTTGGTGAGGAGAGTCAACCTAACCTTGAGCTGATTGCCAGTCTGCAGCCCGATCTCATTATCGGCAATAAAATGCGTCAGGAAAAAGTATATGAGCAATTGAAAGCTATCGCCCCAACCGTAATGGCTGAGGATTTGCGAGGCGAATGGCAAAATAACTTCAAGCTTTATGCGGAAGCACTGGGTAAAACCACCGAGGGTGAAGCTTTAATGGCAGCATACGATAAGCGGATTGAAGATTTCAAATCGAAAGCCGGCGACAAGCTGAAAGAGACAGTATCCGTCATTCGTTTTATGGATGGAAAAACACGCGTCTACCATACAAACACATTTTCAGGAATTATTTTTGAACAAATTGGTTTTGCCCGTACGGATATGACTAAGAATGCAAAAGACACTTTCGTCGATGAAATTACGAAAGAGCGTCTTCCGGAAGCCGATGCTGACCGCATATTCTACTTCACGTACGAGACCGGTGATGGCAAAGCGAACCAAACGGAGCTGGAATGGACCAATGATCCCCTGTGGAAAAATCTAAGCGCTGTAAAAAATGGACAAGCCTATAAAGTCAGTGATGCCATTTGGAACACTGCGGGTGGTATCAAAGCTGCCAACCTGATGCTTGACGAATTGTACAAGCTTTACGAAATTACACTATAAACTAGTAGAGCCTTGCCATACTCATGTGGCAAGGCTCTTTTTATTATCCCTTAAGTTTCCTTAATATACTTTCCTTTGGTAGAATAGGATCAGCAAAAAATAGAAAGGGGTACATTAATGATTACAACTTTAAAGAGTTCACTAGCGACCGCCCAGATCAAATCCATCGGGGCAGAGCTTATAAGCTTCAAAAGAGCGGATAACGGGTGTGAGTACATTTGGAGTGGGGATGCCCAATATTGGACAGGTCATTCACCGGTGCTGTTCCCCATTGTATGCGCAGTAAATAACGGTGAGATCAGCGTGGATGGTAAATCTTATAAATTAAATAACCACGGATTTGCTAGACAAAGTGAGTTCGAGTTAGTTGACGCAAGTGAATCACGGGCGGTATACCGGTACTCTTACAATGAAACCACATTAGCCATATACCCCTACAAGTTCGATCTATATATTACATATACACTGAACGGCAATAAGCTTGAAGTAAGCTATACCGTAGATAATGTCGATGATAAAGATATTTTCTTCCAACTAGGCACACACCCCGCCTTTAACTGTCCACTGGATGAGGGCGGCCATATTCAGGATTACTACCTGGAGTTCGAACAGAAGGAAACTCTTGAACGGTTATTTATGAACAAATCCAATCAGCTGGATAGCGGAAGGTCAGAGGTTATATTGGAGAATGAACAGATCCTCCCGTTATCCCATGAAATGTTCGAAGAAGGCGCACTGGTATTCCGTAACATCAATTCTGGGCAAGTATCCCTAAAAAGCAAACAATCCTCAAAAAGTGTAGTCCTGTCCTATGAAAACTTCCCCTATATGGGTGTGTGGCAGCCTAAAAATGCTCCATTCGTCTGTGTAGAGCCTTGGCACGGTATAGCGGACGCAGATAATTTCACTGGTGAACTTAAGGATAAGGAAATGGTTATCAGCCTGAACCCTGGAGAGAGCTTTAAGAGTTCTCTCACCATTGAGGTTAACTAAACGAAGCTCATTCATTCTTCTACTCAAAAGAAAGGACACCTGGATAAGGCGCCTTTCTTTTTTTCATATAAGTGCTCCAATCAAAGAGCTTCCCGCATCTTCTGATCCAGCATCTCCAAGGCTTCTCTTATCTTCTCAGTTGGCACCTCGGCATACCGGTCTCCGATACTTACCTCATAATAACAGGAGGTTGTTCCCTCAATTTCTCTCAAAACCTGTGCCAACCCGATCCCCGTGGACTCATATATGGCAATCAAAATAGGGACCAGTTTCTCTTTCGGCATTTCAAAATGAACATGAAACATATTAGATACAGGCACAAGAGGGAGAGTGGATACCGCATGACAGCGATTAAAAAAACCAGCAAGCTCTTTGGCCCCTTCATAATACTGTCCCATCTTATGTACTCTCTGTTTGAAATAATAATCAGCGGAAGTTATGTAAGGATATAAGCTAATTAAGTCACCGCCATGCCTTCTTTTCCAGATCTTTGATTCCTGTGTAAAATCGCTGCTGCCCGCAAGTATAGCCCCTGCAATCCCGCCGATCCCTTTATAAAAGGATACATACACACTATCAAAAAGTGCACATACTTCAGCAGCCGTCTTCCCGTAATAGGGCAGTATCTCAAAAAGCCGCGCACCATCCAAATGCAGCAGGATCCCTTGCTCACGGCAATATGCCGAAATCGCTTCAAGTTCTGTGTAGTCCGGCAGCTGCCCGCCAATCTCACGTTGGGGCAATTCAAGCAACAGACAAGCAATATCTGGCCCCATGTTCAGGACGTCATCCAATTGAATCAGGCTTTGCTTATTTGCTAATAAAACAGGTTCGATGTGATGCAGCTCTTTCAATCCATCCTGTTCATGAATTTCCAAATGGCATAAGGGATGATAAGCAACCTTTTTAAGGCCTTTTCGATCACACCATATCCTTAAAGCAATCTGTTGAGCCATAGTTCCGCTAGGAAAAAATACAGCACTTTCTTTGCCCAAAAATTCCGCCATTTCGGCTTGAAATTCCTCGATCAGCTGCCCTGACCCATATATATCACTATCCAGTTTCTCATCCGTATCCTTAAAAGCTTCCTTTAACACTTGAATGTTTCTCTTCCCATGACCCGATAATGGATAAGTAGTCCGATTGAATGCTTCAACCAGCAATTGATATTCGTTCATCTAAGCTCCTCTCCTAATACCCATGTTTTTACCTATAAAAAGTATATCATAATCCACAATATGGAGATTAGTGGCTTACCTTTGCGTTATTATTCCGAATATTGACGAATTTCAAAAAATATTATACTTTGTTGCCGAGCTGACGGTGTAAAAGTGTACAGGCTATGCTACAATATTGGAATTGCAAAAGCAGTCATTAGGGAGGGTTATTGAAACACCATGCTCATTATTGGTATCGCCGGTGGCACCGGTTCCGGAAAAACTACAGTTGCCCGTTCCGTCATTGATCGTCTTGGATCGAGTAAGGTGACTTTCATATCTCAGGATAACTACTATAAGGATCATTCGCATCTTAGTATGGCTGAACGGGGCTCCATCAATTATGATCACCCCTTTGCCTTTGATAACGAGCTGTTAATCGAGCATCTCAAATGTCTAAAAGAAGGTAAGCCCGCTCAGGCACCGGTCTATGACTTCACGATTCATGCCCGCTCTACTGTTCATAGTGTAGATCTAGAGGCGAATAATATTGTCATTCTCGAAGGACTTCATGTTCTGTCTGACGAGAAACTCCGTGCGCTGCTCGATATTAAGGTATTTGTGGATACAGATCCCGATGTGCGTATCCTTCGCCGGGTACTCCGGGATATCGAAGAACGCGGACGTACGATTCAATCGATTCACCATCAATATTTGACTACCGTCAAACCGATGCATGAAGCCTTTATCGAGCCTTCCAAGAAATACGCTGATTTGATTCTTCCTGAAGGCGGACAAAACGCAGTGGGTATTGAACTGCTTACTGTATTGACCGAAAAGTACCTAACAGGCGACCAGAAATGGGCCGAGGTTTAAATTTGGCATGTTAAAGCACCGTGCTCTGCAGAAGCTAATTCTGTAAGGCACGGTGCTTTTTGTATAGATATAGAATTAATAATGCATAATATCCCCCCCTACCGATCAAACTACCCTTTAGCGTTCCAGTGAGCGCATTAAATGACCCAGGGGGCGACCACTAATGGCTAAACCGGACAACCGAGCAGATAATGTAGAGCATTTGCAGCAAAATATTCAGAATACACTCGAAAACTTTCATGAAGCTGAAGACTATTTGAACGAATTTTCCTCAGAAATCAGCAGCGAGGAACGCAGTCAAATCGAAGAAAAGAATGACCGTCGTAAAGATAGCATCCAGGCTTTCCGCGAAGAAGTTAAGGACGAAGCCGCCCATCAGCGGTCAGGTGAATAGGTAATTCGTTTTGCAAATACCCATCAAATAAGAAAAGGCGATCTTATTCCAAAAAGCGGGAATAGATCGCCTTTATTTATCGCAGATAAGGAGGGCTATATCATGCAAAAACAGCAGCAAGATCAGCAGCAGCAACCTACTTTCTCTCAACCGCCTAAAGTCATCACTATTAAAGACACACTGTATCTAAAGGATCAGCTATCGTGGGAGCTTATTGCTATGAAGAAATGTTATCACTTCGCTCGCGAATGCTCGGATTCTGATATCAGTAAGGCCATTGATCAGGCGGGTCAAATGCATCAGCGTCATTACGAGCTCTTGTTAAAGCACCTGCAAAATGACAATGATTCGGAAATGAAAACGGTCCAGCAAAAGCTGCAATAATAGAAAGGAGTGCCTTTCCCATGAGCCCCAATGAAAACAAAAATATAATCAAAAACCCAAAACCTCCTTATGAGCCAAAAACAAAGGGTCCTGAGCTTAACGATCGGGATCGAGTGAATGACATCCTTGCTATGGAAAAATACTTAACCGACAGCTTTAACATTTCCGCTAGAGAAGCGAGCCATCCGAACCTCCACGAGGATATCCTGATGGTATTGAATGAAACGCATCAATGCCAATATGCGATGTATGAGCTCATGTTCCAAAAAGGACATTATAAGCTGGAGGCGGAGGAACAAACCAAGCTGGATCAAGCCTATAAGCAGTTTGACAACTACTCCACCCAATTTCCCTACAGCAGTGCAAATATTCAGTAAAAAGTGAACCAGGGACCCTGCTCGATTTTACAAGAGCAGGGTCCCTTTTTGATGATAATTTCCTTAACACTGTATCCTTTGTACTGCGACCTTTATGTTTTAGCTTCTAACTTTCTGGGTAAAGAGAACTAATCAAAAAAATAATTCTTTATTTAGGTTCGTCTAAAATGATAAACTAGGTAAAATTGTTCTTAATAACGAAGGGAGGTGAACTATAATGACAAAAAGATCCTACATTGCTCCTGCAGTTCTCGAACAGCAAGAAATTGTGTTTGAAACAAAGATTTCAGGTCAAAACAACGGTTTGCACAACGGTAACGGCAACGGTAACGGCAATCATGGCGGCGGTCCTAACTTGGGAACCAACCCAGGCAAGGGTAATAAATAAGGCTGCATGAAAATAGGTAATGATTTCAGATGAAGGCGGGGTGTCCCATGGTCTATTCTTTTCTTCAAGAGCTCTACATAATAAATGAATTACCCAGAGCGGATGAGACGATGTACCGGGACTATCTCGCCTACATCGAATTACAGGGCCTCTCCCCTCTAATTTATCAACTACTTACCGATAGCGGACAGCTTGAACGCACGCCGCAGTTTTTTCAGAATCGGCTGCAGGCCGGGCGTAAAGAAGCCTTATACCGTAATCTGCTGCTAAAAAAAGAAAGCTCGCTGCTATTTGAACGTTTGGAAGAGGCAAAGATTAAGGCAATACCTCTTAAGGGAACTCTCTTTTCCGAAACCTATCTCGGCCATTTGGGTGCCCGTTTTACTTCCGATATCGATATTCTGGTACGACCTGAAGATGTAGAGGCCACCATCGCTCTAGTGCATGAAATGGGCTATGATCTGGAAGACCCCATTAATCCCGACCATTTTCACCGCGTCTTCTATAAACAACGAACATCAGCAAGCCTGCCCTCTATGATTGAAGTTCATTGGAATCTAATCAAGAGCAGCAGCGCAAGCCTAAATACCGAAAACTTGTGGACAGAAGCTCATTCTCTTCACCCCTATACATATATCAAACAGCTGTCGGTTAGGCATACTTTTTATACGATTTGCCTACACGGCGCCAATCACAGCATGGACTCCGCCAAGCATGTATTGGATATTGCGCACCTGCTGTTTAAACGCGGCGATGAATTGGATTATTCCGAATTATTTAAGCAAGCCCGAGAGGACTTTACTCTAAAAAGAGTTCAAGAAGCTCTTGCTATCGTCTATGAGTTCTTCCCGGCTCTTCATACGGTCAAACCGCTGCCTTACACACCTAAGATGGGGAAGTTCGCCTCTTGGAACAACCGTTTAATCCGCAATTCCATGCATGTGGAGAATGCAGTTCATTGTTTCATATTCGCTTGGCGGACCGTTGACCGTGGAAAGTACAGAGTTAAGCTACTACTGAATTTAATTCTGCCCTATCCTTCACTTGCTGTGTATTCCCTTAGACAAGAGCAGAATATTACCTCCGTTAAAGCCTTGATCTATATGAAGTTATACCGCCAGCGGATAGGAAGACTTTTCAGGTTTCTTACTAAAAGGATAGGAGTCAAAACAAATGGTAGAGCTTAAGCTGGTTATCGCTGAGCAACGTTTGCTCACACACACTTCTGTCCCTTGGATTGCGGAATGGCTGCAAGCCTTCTTCCCCATAGACGGAATTGCCCCTGCTGGAATCGGAACCGAACCGCCACAAATACCCTCAATGAATGTTCATATCCATGAGGGTGGCTCACCGTTTACCGGAAGCTTTCATGTTGAAAAGAATACATCCGAGGACGGTTTGCTCATCTTTACCCGTCCTGATTATCAAATAAGGGTAGATCCTCTTTTTAAAGAGGCCTCATTGATCGTTTATGATTCGTTTGCCTTGAAGCATGCCATGATGCACCTGTACAGCTTATATATCGTTCATCTCGGCTGGGGTCTGCTCATTCACTCTTCCTGTGTGATCGATGATGGCAGAGCCTACCTGTTCTCAGGACATTCCGGTGCCGGGAAGTCAACCGCTGCCCGCCTATCCAGTCCAAGACAGCTTCTATCCGATGAAGCCAGCATTGTTCGGATCACCGCAGAGGGGATTTCGATATTTGATTCCCCGTTTCGAAGTGAGCTTTTATCCGAAAGAGCCTCCGGAAGCATTCCTTTGGCTGGAGTTTATCTATTGAACCAATCCGAGGAAATCTTTACCCAAGCGATTGCGGAAAGGGAAGCTTTTATCCGAATCCTCGATAAAGTCTTTTACTGGTCCTACGATGCCACAGAAACGATGAAAATTATGAAGCTGGGAAAGTTGCTTGCCAAGCAGGTTCCTTTTCACGAACTGTATTTCCAAAAAAATAACTTATTCTGGGGGAAGATATCATGATCATGACAGATAAAATAAAACGCAAACCCGGTCTGGACTTAACGCAGATGGATGGGGAATGGATCGTACTTGATGCTGATCTTTGTATAGTTACCAGACTGAATGAGGTTGGCGGGAGAATTATGGAGCTGCTGGATCAGGAACTCCTGCCTGGCCAAATAGCTGAACGGATTGCAGCGGAATATGAGATTACTACCGAGCAGGCACACGCAGATCTGGAGAAATTCCTGAATACCCTTAATGAAGCAAACTTGCTTGATAAACGCTATGAAGGCTGAATATTATAGCACCGCTATCTGTCGAGCTATGGAACGATTAGGCTCCATTGAGATAAGATCGACGGGGACCAGCATGTATCCGTTTATCCAAGAAGGAGATCTCTGTTTCTTCCGATCTTACGAGCCTGCGAGTGTAAAAATAGGTGATGTTCTACTGTTTATCAATGATGCCGGCGATCTTGTGTGTCATCGAGTCATTGGTGTAAGGACAGAAAGTGACTTAACTCCTGCTCTTATCATCTGCAAAGGTGACACGAACCTGCTCCCGGACCCGCCTATTCCTTCTGGACAAGTGATCGGCAAACTTACGCATATACGTAAAAGAAAACTCACCTTGTCTCCAGATAAAGGGTTCGGTCGACTGTGGGGCAAACTGATCATCGGCATGCCTCCTTTTGCTCATATCCTGCACCGGATCGCTATACTTCACAGATGGCGGTCCAATTATTTATCCACCCGGCCCTAAGTGCCGGAGCAAGGAGCCCTTATGCGTATCCTCTCTCTAATTAAAGCTGGCTTCGCTAAATCCGTCCCAGGCATACAGGAAAGCCGCCGTTCGTTTGGGCGATTGTTCCCCTACCTCTGGCAATATCGCCGTGAATATTCTGTCTTACTTATGACGCTATTGTTCAATGTGGGCATGACACTGTTTTCTGCATGGCTGCTAAAGGTTTTAACCGATGCCGCTTTGGATCGGGACACGGACGCTATAAAACTTACGCTCATCATAGGAATTGCGGTATCCCTGTTACATATTGCACTCCAGTATATTCAGGTTCTTCTGCAGAACCGGACGGTGAACCGGATTGCCTTGGACCTTAGAAACGACGTTTTTGCCAAGCTAATGGAAATCAAATTTAACTTCTTCGGCACCATGCACACGGGTGAGCTTGTCTCACGGGTGACACGAGATGTCCAGCAGACTTGCGGGGCCGCCGGCAGCTACCTGCTTAATCTAATCATTATGCCGATCAGCATTGCTGCTACCTTTATATATTTGCTGTATATCGATTGGAGGCTATCTCTAGCATGTCTGCTTCTTGCTCCTGCTGCCGGGTTAGCTGGAGGTATATTCAGTTTAAAGGTAAGACTGAATAATAAGCCGCTGGGTGAATTGTTCGGAAGAATGCATGCCTTTCTGCAGGATGCTTTGTCAGGTTATACCGTAATTCGCAGCATTGGACTGGAACGCCATATGAAAGGGAAACTGCATAACTATGGGGAGCAAATTATCGGTTATGAGGACCGGGACGCCCGCCTCCAGGGCGGATTATACGCGGGATCGGCACTCATTGGCACATCTTCCTTCCTTGTATGTATCGGGGTCGGATCTTTCCTCGTAGCGAAAGGCTCCCTTACGGTGGGTTCCTTGCTTGCATTCATTAGTTTGATGCAGGTGCTGGTCTCACCCTTCTCAGGTCTCGCGAGCCAGCTTGGCGGCCTCCAGCGTTCATTGATCGCCGCTGACCGCCTTTGGGCCATTATGGATCAGCCAATAGATAAGCCTTCTGATAACGGGATGGCCGTACCGGAATTGGAAGGCACCCGATTGCCCACCGAGATGATTGAGTTCGATAATGTCACATTTGCTTATCATGATGGAGAAGACAATGTGCTTCGCAATATCAGTTTTTCAGTCCCTGCAGGGCATACAGTTGCCCTAGTCGGCCCCAGCGGAGCAGGCAAAACCACCCTATTCCACCTAACCCACGGGTTCCAAAAGCCAAAAGTGGGACGTATATTCATCGAAGGCCGCGATCTTGCCCGAATGGAGCGCTCCGAGGTCCAAGCACTCTTCGCTTATGTTCCCCAGGAGACACATCTGTTCGAGGGAACAATCCGCGACAATATCGCTTATGGACGCCTGGGTGCTTCTTTCGCAGACATCGTCGCAGCGGCGGAAGCTGCCAATGCGGACAAGTTCATCACCAGTCTACCGAAGGGCTACGACACGGACGTTGGGGAGAATGGGTCCAGCCTGTCGGGCGGACAACGCCAGCGAATCGCCATTGCCAGAGCCATACTGAAGGATGCACCTATCCTTCTGCTAGACGAGGCAACATCCTCACTCGACAGCGAAGCCGAGTTCCTTATCCGAGGGGCCCTGCGCCGCCTAATGGAGGGTCGGACGACGCTTGTCATCGCCCATCGTCTCTCAACGATCCGTCACGCAGATACAATTATAGTCCTCCATCAGGGAGAGATCATGGAAAAAGGTCGGCATGACGAGCTACTCCAGCGCAATGGCCTCTATGCACGAATGTATCGGATGCAATCCGATGACCTCCAATGGGCAGAAGGATATTCTGAGACCCTTTTAACCAAGTAAGGGGAATAGACTCATCCTAATAAGTGAACAGGAAAAGAGCAGTAACATGGGATTCCGTGTTACTGCTCTTTTTATACATTTCCTCTTCCTGGTAATCCGCAATAAATCATAGGCAAAACAAGGACGTCCTTATATAATAAATAACGGTAAAAGTAAATAATTATGCAGCTTTGGCTGATTGAAAGGAGTAATTTCGTTGATTGTAACAAGCATTGTTATTTATATGATCGGTATGTTGGTGATTGGATACTTCGGTTACAAACGCACCTCCAGTTTATCCGATTATATGATTGGTGGCAGAAGCCTTGGCCCCGTAGTTACCGCACTTAGTGCAGGAGCTTCCGATATGAGTGGATGGCTGCTTCTGGGTCTTCCGGGAGCCATGTTTGCTCAAGGACTTAGCGCTTCCTGGATCGTAATTGGACTTACCCTCGGGGCTTATGCCAACTGGCTTTATGTAGCGCCACGCTTGAGGGTGTTTACCGAGGTTGCCGGTAACGCTATGACTATTCCTGAATTTTTCCAGAACCGTTTTGAGGACCGTTCAAATATTTTACGGCTGGTATCAGGTTTAGTCATTCTTGTATTTTTCACCTTTTATGTCTCATCCGGTATTGTATCGGGTGCCGTACTGTTCAATAATGTACTTGGTTTTGACTACAATACGGGCTTGTGGATCATTACGGGAGTGGTTGTCGCCTATACCCTGTTCGGAGGATTTCTAGCCGTGAGCTGGACGGATTCCGTGCAAGGCACCATTATGTTTCTGGCATTAATCATTATTCCAGTAGTTATCTTGGTCAACACGGGGAGTCTACCTACAACGATTGATCGAATTAAGCAGGTCGATCCTACCCTTTTGGACTTATTTAAGGGTACAACCTTCCTCGGAATCGTCTCGCTGTTTGCTTGGGGACTCGGCTATTTTGGTCAACCTCATATTATCGTACGGTTTATGGCCATATCTTCCGTGAAGGAGATGAAGAAAGCCCGCCGCATTGGCATGAGCTGGATGATTTTTTCGATCTGCGGCGCTATGTTCTCCGGCCTAATTGCTATTGCTTACATGGATATCAACAATATTTCCTTAAGCGATCCTGAAACGGTTCTTCTTGAGCTTAGCAAGTTGTTATTCCACCCGCTCATCGGAGGTCTGCTCATGGCTGCTATTTTATCCGCAGTAATGAGCACTATTTCCTCCCAACTGCTGGTAACCTCCAGTTCACTTACGGGGGACTTGTATAAAGCATTCTTCCGCCGATCTGCCACCGACCGGGAAATGATTATTGTGGGACGCCTGTCGGTGCTTATCGTAGCCGTAGTTGCAACAGCCTTAGCCTACTCCCGCAATGAAACGATTTTATCGTTGGTCGGTTATGCCTGGGCGGGCTTTGGCTCTGCCTTCGGCCCGGTAATCCTGCTCAGCCTATTTTGGAAACGAATGAACAAATGGGGCGCTCTGGCTGGTTTAATTGCCGGGTCAGTCACCGTTATCGCATGGAATACCTTCGGTCTCAGTGATGTGTTGTACGAGATGATCCCTGGATTTATTGCTGGAACTTTATCGGTTATCGCTGTGAGTCTCATGACTCATAAACCTACAACCGGCATGCTGGATACCTTTCAGGAATATCATCAATCCCTATAATTCTCCCCATTCAAAAAAGTGATTCCTACATTGTAGGAATCACTTTTTTTATATCTATGAATGCCCGTAATTACCTTTTTACCACATTGAAGTTTTCTGGAATAAGCAGCCAATTTTGTGGGAAAGGAAGTCCCAGCTTCCAGTAGCTGATGCCTCGAAGCCCCAACTCCTTAATCAGATTGAATTTGGCCTGAATGGATCTGGCATCCTCAAACCATACCTTATGCGATTTACCTGAATCATCTATATAACTGAAATTTGGAGCTTGAGCGTTATAATCATACTGGATTTCTGCATTTCTATTTCTTGCTAAATCAATAGCCGCTTGTGGACTAAGGGCTCGGGCATAAGCCCCGCCTGCTACATAAGGCAAGGTCCAATCATAGCCATATAAATTTTGCCCCATCATGATTTTTGCTGCTGGCATTTCGGTTATGGCATACTCCAACACTTTGCGGACAGGCCCAATGGGCGAGACTGGCATCGGAGGCCCCCCGCTGTATCCCCATTCATACGTCATAATGACCACAAAATCAGCAACTTGGCCGTGCACTTTATAATCATGGGCTGTATACCACGGCCCGGTTTGTGTTGCACTTGTTTTCGGTGCCAGGGCGGTGGATAATAGAAAGCCTTCTTGGTGAATTCGGGCCGCAGCTTTTCGCAGGAATGCATTATAGGCTTCACGATCTTCGGGCCGCAGAAACTCAAAGTCAAAATGAATGTCTCTAAAATTCAACCTCTTCGCTTGGGCAATGATATTCTCCAACAATCTATTTTGAACGGCCTGATCATTTAAAATAATCCGCCCCAGTTCTGAGCTGAATTGAGCGTTTTCCAAATTGGTCAAGACCATCATCAGGATCACCTGATTTTGTGCTGCAATGGAAGCAAGATCATCTAAAGGCGGGGCCTTCAAAGAACCATCCCGTTGGACTTGAAAGCTAAATGGAGCAAGATAAGTGAGGTTAGGTGCTGCTTCCGTTGCAGCATTCCTTAAGCTTTGGGATACTTCCTCCCCTCTTGGCTCTATGTAGGCATTTATCTCTGCATTTCGCCTCGGTTTTGGCGGGATATACAAACGAAGTCCAATCTGTAAGGGCTGATCCACAGGAATCTGATTGACTTCCGCAAGTCTGTTAACAGTCACCCCGAACCTTCGAGCGATACTATACAAGCTGTCCCCAGATACAACCCAATAATACATACCGGTAATCGGTATAACCATCGCTTGACCAACCACTAACTGGCTTGGGGCGGACAGTTGATTGGCCTCGGTAATATCATCCATGGGCACACCATAGGCATTAGCAATCCCATATAGAGATTGCCCCGGTTGCACAACGTGAATTTGCATAACCCCTCCTCCTCATCCGTTCATGAATCAACGAATATGCCTTATTTTATTCGAGAGAATTGGAGGGTATGCCATACCACGCTAAATCAGCCGATGCTGGTACCACTTCTCGCCAAGGAAACGCCGGAGGAAAATCACTCCTCTTATGCCCCATTCACAGTTCATCGCCAGCCAAAATCCAATGAGCCCCATATCAAGCACTATGCCCAGAATGTAGCCCAGCACTACGCGGAACAGCCACATTGACAGCATGGAAACCATTGAAGTGAATTTGGAGTCTCCAGCTGCTCTAAGTCCAGAAGGCATGATGAAGCTGAGCGCCCACAACGGGATTTGAGCAATCGCATTGATTAGCACTATTATAAATATATCCTGGACAATCTCCTGGGGTGGATGAAACAACGATAGAATCGGGTGGAACAGCGGCATAATCAGCAGGGCCATCACTACGAATGATATAGAAGACAGCCACACAAATGATTTCACGAACTTTCGGGAATCTGCAATATTCCGACGCCCCATACATTGACCCACCACCGTAATGAGTGTTAGAGACAGGGCACCTGCGGGCACCTGCATTAATCCGGCAAAAGTAGAAGCTATTGCATTGGCAGCTATTGCATATGTACCAAGCCCGACGATGAAAATCTGGGTCAAAATTTTGCCGCCATTGAAGAAGACCTGCTCAGCCGCAAACGGTACCCCGATAAACATTATTTTTTTAAGCATGGAAATTTTGACGATTAACAGGTCACGCAGGCGGATATGCAGGCTGCTATCCATCCGAAATAGATAGAACAGAGCGCACAGCGCACCCAAATAACGGGCGGCATTAATCGAAATGGTCATCCCCAGAACGCCCATATTCAACAGATTAATAAATACGACATTTAAAATAACGTACGCCAAATTCATAATCAATGAAAGCATAAGTGATGCTCTCGTCCTTCCAATTCCGCGCAAAGCACCACAAACTGCTTGTACAACGGCAATACCTAGATAGGATACACAACTCCCGATCAAATACGTACGAGCATTGTCCATAACCTCAGGTGATGCCGCTCCAAATAACAGATTTAACAGAGGATTATGAAAAATAATACCTAGTAAGCCAATAATTAAGGCAATCAAAGAAACAGAGGATACCGCCCCTGAGGTTGCATTAGAAACCATAAGGTCATTTCCACTGCCTTTATACTGGGCCACCACCACTGTACCTCCCGTAGCAACAGCCACAAACACACTGATCAGAAAAATATTAAGCGAATCAATCATATTCACCGCACTGATCGCCGCCACTCCTGACGAGCTTATCATTGCCGTATTCACTAGATTCAGTCCCACAATAAAGGCCTGATCGACCAATATGGGAATAAACAGCGCGATAATCTCGCGATAGTCCATCGATTCGCCGGAGAAATATTTATCCAGAAAGCGGCTGTTCCTCTTCATACGTACGGCGGGTTCCATCATTCCATCACTTCTTTTACTTTAGATTTTGACACCTTAGAAAATGGGTATGGAAAAAGAAAAAGGCCCTTCAGGCTGAAGAGCGGTAGAATCCTTGCTTATATCCTATTACATATATGTCCCAGGGGACTTTAGCCGAAACACTAGTCAAAATAAAATATATCACGATAGCACAGAAAGAACAATGCGGGATGTTGCCCCTAATCTGTATTCTTGTTTTGCTCCAAGATTAGGTCAGCCTTCTTCCGAAACTCGGACGCTGCCGCTTCAGGTGTGATTTTTCCAAACAGCAGCAGATCATATAATTCGCGAAGAACCGCTGTAACGTCCGAGCTGCCAACCGGCTCCGGATTATCCATGGGACTGCTGTGTGTCTCCACCCATTCGACATATTCAAAAACTTGTGCCATTTCCGGATTAAGAAGAGGTCTCATTTGTTCATTAACAAGAGAGGAAACGGGAACCCCTCGTTCACCCTGAAGCAGCTTGTTAGCCTCGAGATTATTGACGAAGAAGCTGATGAACCGGGCTGCCTCCTCCTTATATTTCGAATTTTTGGCCACCGAGAAGAACATACCCGGCTTGAGAAACAACCCTTTGTCGCTGTCAGGACCCGGCATTGGGACAATCTCCAGTGGTTTGCCGTAGGAGCGGGTCGTATTGACGAACTGGTTCGAATATCCCCAGCCGAACAAGGCACGCCCTTCATTAAACGGGTCCAGACCGGGATTACTAATGCTGGATGTCCAAATATCAGGCGAATAGAGTAGTTCGTCTTGGGCCAGCCGCTGCATCCGTCCGAAATAATTAACAAATAGCTGGTCATCTTCGTAGCCCAGAGAATCGCCGGAAGCGGCATACAGCGTGCTCCCGTGCTGTCTCAGGTAATACCCAAAAAACTGCTCTGGGGTAAACATCGTAGCTAGATAGATCTGATTATCTTTACTCAACGGCAATTCCTTCAGTGCTTCACCCAACCGATCAAACTCATCCCAGGTCCACTCTTTACCCGGAAGTTCTAAGCCGTTCTGCTTGAATACCTCAGGATCGTAATAACCGAACAAGGCGTTAACTCCTAAGTTAAATCCGTACAGTCGCCCCCCCAGCCGTCCTCCGGAAAGCTTACTTTTATCAATATTTTCAACATCTATCAGCCCATTCTTGGTGTAGGAGTCTAGATTCTCCAGAAGGCCCAGAGATACATATTGTGTAAGATAAGATATATCCATCTGGATAATATCGGGAAGTGCATTGCCTGCTGCGAGGGAAGCTATTTTCTTCCAATATTCATCAAAGTTAGTGTACTCATATTCGATTTGGACGTGTGGATTCTGCTGTTCGTACAACTTGATAACCTGAATCGTCGTGTCGTTTCGAAGTTGGCCTCCCCACCATGCGATGCGGAGTGTAATGGGTTCTGGCAGCAGCGCGGCAGGTTTTACCGTCCAGATATTGCAGCCTGCCAACACCAAAGCCCAAAGCAGAACACAATATAATCCTTTGGTTGATCTGTTCATCTGCTACCCCTCCTTCTGCAGTGGAATTAATACTTCCACCCTGGTTCCGGTACCTTCTCCGCTTATTACCCTTAATCCGTAATCATTACCGAAGGCGAGCTTGATTCGTTCCTGAATATTCAGCAAACCAATGCCCGTTCCCCGTGTCTTCACCTCGCCTCTAAGCATCTGCTGTAGAAATGCCTCCGTCATACCCGGTCCATTATCCTCTATAGCCAACACCAATTTGTCCTCCTCACACCAAGCGGACAGTTGGATGCAACACGGCTGAATCATCGGCTCCAAGGCATACTGGATGGCATTCTCTAGAAGAGGCTGCAGCGTAAGTTTCGGAATGAGAGCGAGATAGAATTCCTCCCCCACATTCACACGCATATCCAGCCGTTCACGAAAACGGTATTTCTGAATCGTAATATAATGGTCCACAATTCCCAATTCCTCGGCAATGGTGATTACATTTCTCTTCAGACTTATAGACGAACGCAGCAGAAAGCCCAATGAAACGACCATTTGAGATATTTGTTCCTGTTTATTTTTTTTGGCTAGCCAGTGGATAGAGTCGAGTGTATTGTACAGAAAATGGGGATTGATCTGCGCCTGCAGCGCTTTGAATTCCGTCTCCTTGATAATGAGTTGATTGGAGTAATTCTCCTTGATCAGCGAGTTAATTCGGACAATCATCAGCCGAAAATTCCGCTGAAGCAGCCCGACCTCATCCATGGACACAGACGGCAGCAGACTGAAGTCCCCGCTTTCCAGATCAATATATTGCACACCCTTCATTTGGCGGATTAAAGCCTCAATCGGATTGGTCAAACTTCGAGCGACAGCAAGGGCGAACGCGATAACGAGTACGCTCGCAATCAGGAACAGCAGAATAATAGATCTTTTCACCCAAATGATTGTTTCGAAAATTTCGTTATAAGGCACGACATTATAATACATCCAGCCGGTATATGCAGACTGCTTCTGCGAGACAAAGGTCGCTTTACCCGCAAGCGTTCTAATAGCATACCCCTCCCCCGGATCAAGCGGCTGCAGCACTTCAGTTATACCGGCAGGAGAAGCTTCACTTTTCGGATGGGGATAGATTAGCGTCTTACTAGACTTCAGATAGATTCCGCCGCTTTCAGTGGAATACCCCTCGTAATCTTTGACCAGTCTCTCAATATTAATCCGCAGAAATAAAATCCCTATAGGTTTCAAAGTCAGCGGGTCGTAAGAACGGACCTGCCTCACCATAATCAACATCGGTTCTGAATCATCCGGATACAGCCATCGAACCGCTCCTTCTCCATAGGCGGCTTCCTCCAGAATCCGTTTATACTTGCTCTCCGGGTATGTAATAGACTCGCCGCTTATGTTCTCCTTGCCGGGCAAATCAATCAAGTGAGCGGATTGCACGTAGCGGTCATTCATGCTGATATGTGTCCACATTCGCTCAGTGATGGCCTTGCGGACAATATAGCCTGAATATTCCGAGACATCGCCATTTAATTCTTTCAGGCTTTGCTGAATCTGGTTGTCTGCAATCATGTTCATGGATAGGGTCTCAATCCTCTTAAGCTCCATATCTACCGCCCTGGAAGACAGATTGAGCAGGCGAGAAGATTTGTCCAAGAGCTGCCTATCATAGGCAAAATATGAATAATATAAAGATCCAAATGTTAGCGTTATCATAAAAACCATGATCAAACCGATCATAAGCAGCAACTTAACCCTAATTCTCAGTTTACGGATAGCGAGCATGAAATAGCGCCCCTTCAAATCGGTGATACCCTAGATATATCATATATATTACCTTTGCGATACCGGGAAACACTGCAGCCACCTTCCATATACTCTAATAACGAGTATGAGACTGCAATTCAAGGCCTATGCCCGAACTGCAGTCTTCATCCAGCATGCGAGATTTCTGCTGCTGTTCCCGTTATTTTTTCATATATCGATCATAGGCTGCCTGATGGATCTGAATGGCTTGATCAATGCCCATATCCTTAATGGTCTGTACCATTTTATCAAATTCCGATACTGGCGTCTTGCCGCTAATAATAGCCGTCATCGTTTCATTTAAATAGGTGTTTACCTGACTCATAATAGAAGTGTTCGTTCTTGCTTCATCGGCTGTAAGCCGAATTGGAGGCAAAGTCAGATCAGAGTTTCCTTTCATCCAGGCCGCATTGGCGTCCCGCTGGCCTTGAGTGGTTAGGAGGGCATCCAAATATCGACTGTCTTGGTTAATCGGTCCGTCCATAATGGAGAGTGCGTAGGACGCAAGCGCCTGATCATAAGTTAACCCTTTAGGATTATTGAGTATAATATCACTGAATTTGACCTTATCTCCCTCTTTCACAAAGCTTTCGCCCTCGATACCGAAATTGAAGAGGTCAGTCCCTTGTGGACTGTAGTTGAAGTCCATCCACTGTACAATATATTTGAGTTTATCTTTGTCCGCACTGGAACTGATAGCTTCTCCATAAGACAGTACCTTCTGATTCATGTTAAAGGTAGAATAGCCCTTCCCATCCGGGGAGATCGGCCACGAAACACCTGTAACATTAAAAGTCGGGTCATCCTTCATCAAATTGAAGTATTTACCCATGCCACTGAATACGCCCCCATAGTAGGATCCAGCGAGATTGTTTGTGATCTTGTAATCAAAGGCTTTACCGTCATTAGTAATAATCTCTGGGTCGATCAACCCTTCTTTGTACCAGGTGGCCATTGTTTCTAAAAATGCCTTGTACTCTGGTTCAATCGGGCCGAACGCGAGCTTGCCTTGCTTCATCTGCATACCGCCGATTACTCCAAAGGCCGGGGTAAAGTCATGCAGCTTCGTTAAGTTGCCAGGTCCCCAGTTGCCAGTGAATGGAAGTTCATCCGCTTTGCCGTTGCCATTTGGGTCTTTTTCTTTGAATGCTTTCAGTGCAGTGTGCCACTCGTCAATATTAGTTGGCACCTTCAGTCCCAGCTTATCCAGCCAATCCTGCCGCATAATCAAACCGGAAGTTGCATTGAGTTTTAACGCATCCAGCTTCAAGAGCGGGAACATGTATATAGTTCCATCATCTAACGAAATTTGTTTTCTGACATCTTCATCGGATTCCATAATGCTTTTTAAGTTCGGGGCATATTGGTCAATCAGCTCGTTCAGGCGGATTATCCGTCCGTCCTCGATCATTTTCTCAGGTCCGCCTACAGCATCGGCCCAGTTATAATAGATCAGATCCGGCAGTTCACTAGTGGCTACAAGCAGATTGAACTGATCCTTCTGCTGTCCGAGAGGTGGATGCGTGAAATTTACCTTGATTCCGGTAAGCTCCTCCTTCTTTTTGTAGCTGGCCATCTCCCCAAAGTTGCCCAGGGAAGCGGTGAGCTTAGCATCATTCGCCCGCCAGTAGGTAAGGTTCATCGATTCTGTGGTAATCGGAAGCGGGATTTCCTTCAAAGCCTCTTCAGTAGCCGGTGCAGTGGTAGCATTTGCAGCTTTCTCATTACCAGCCGCGGTATCGGAGTTATTGTTACCCCCATTTGAATTCGAACATCCCGCTGCAAGGCTTCCCAGCAGTGCTGAGCAGAGCAAGACTGACCCTAACTTTTTAATCATGGATTACACCCTCCTGATTTTGTGTTGGTTTATTGTTTCACAGCGCCAATTAAAGCACCTTGAACAAAATACTTCTGGATAAATGGATATACCAGCATAATTGGAAGCGTTGAGATAATGATGGTGGCATATTTGATGTTCTCTCCAATGGCGAACCCTGTATCGACTCCCCCTCCCATCGCTTCCATGCTGCTGCTGATCAAAATATCGCGAAGCACAATCTGAATCGGATACAAATCCTGGCTTCGCAGATACAGCATCGGACCGATGAAGTCATTCCAGTGGTCCACCGCATAATAAAGCGTTATGACGGCCAGAATGGATTTGGATAAGGGCAGCACAATGCGGAACAGAATGGTGAAATCATTGGCCCCGTCCAGCTTAGCCGACTCGATCAGACTAATCGGAATACCTTCATAGCTGGTCTTCATTATCAGGAAGTAGAACGTACTGATCGCACCCGGGATGATCATCGCCCAGCGTGAGTCAATTAATCCTAGGTTTTGGACCAGCAGGAAAGTCGGTATCATGCCCCCTCCAAAAAACATCGTAAAGGTAATAATCTTCATAAGCGTCTTCCGACCGAATAAATCCATCCGGGAGAGGGCATAAGCAGCCAACGAGGTCATCAACAAATTCACTACGGTGCCGACAACCACATAGAACAGTGTGTTCAGATACCCGGTATAAATTTTCGGATTATTGAATACATACTTGTAAGCCTCCAACTGGAAACCCTCGGGCAGCAGCATAAGAGATCTTGACCGCAGCAATCCATTAGGGTCGCTGATGGAAGAATTAAAAATGTACAGCATCGGATAGATAGAGAGGATAATGACACCGCACAAGAGCAGGGCATTGATCCAGTCAAACACATGCTCGCCAACCGAACGTTTCATATACAATACCTCCCGTCACCACAAACTGGTTGAATTCACTTTTTTACTTATACTATTTGCCAACAACAGTAAGGAAAAGTTGATGACGCCGTTGAACAGGCCAATCGCCGTGGAATACGTGTAATTGCCCTCCAAGATACCCGATCGGTACACAAAGGTTGACAGCACATCCGACGTTTCATAGGTAGGCGCTGTTTGCATCAGCAATATTTTCTGGAAATCCGAATTCATTACAGCACCCAGACGGAGAATCAGCATCACCACGACGGTTGGCATAATACCCGGTATCGTAATGTGCAGCAGTTGTCTCCATCTCCCGGCACCGTCAATTTTCGAGGCTTCATACAACTGAGGGTCAATACCGCTGAGTGCCGCGAGGAATATAATCGATGCCCATCCTGCACCCTGCCATATGTTAGAGATAATATAGAGCGGCCGGAACATATCTTTCTCTGCTAGGAACATGATTGGCTGCATCCCGAAAAAATCGCGAATGACATTAAAAAGACCGCCATCCAAGGAAGAGAATGTCTTCATCATGCCGACTACAACGACGACAGAGATAAAGTGAGGCATATAGCTGACCGTCTGGATGGTTTTTTTGAACCAACGGCTTCTTACTTCATGCAGCAGCAAAGCTAGAATAATCGGTGCTGGAAAGCCGATCACAATACTGTAAAAACTGAGAATCAGTGTGTTCTTGATGAGTCTCCAGAAATAGTAGCTTTCGAAAAACATAGTGAAGTTGTCGAATCCGACCCAAGATCCGGCTAGAATTCCTTTGACCGGGCTATAGGTTTTCTGAAATGCCATCAACAACCCGTACATCGGTCCGTAATTGAACACCAGGTAATACAACATAACGGGAATGAGCATGATGTACACATATTTATTACGCTGCAGTTCCTTTTTCAAAAAGGACATTTTGCCTGGTTTAGCTTCGGCCCTTGTAGTAGGCATTGGTACTCGATGCTTTAACTCCATAGTTCAAGCCCCCGTCGTCGTAATTGAAGCGCTTACTTTCCCTTGCAATAGTAACTTTACACCCTCACACCTCTTAAGCCCATGTTCATAACCGTTGGGTTTGTGTTCAAAACCGTGTTCCTGCCTAAGACCGTCAGACAGAAAAAAACCGGGCATCCACAGGGACACTCGGCTCAAGCCATTATGGAGATTTCTTATACTCGGATGGTGAATATCCAGTAAATTTCTTGAACATCTTACTGAAATACTGAGGGTTATCTCCAAATCCTGTTTGCTCCGCCAGTTCGGAGATTTTGACCTCTTTTTCCTGTTCTAGCATATCTACTGCACTCTCCATACGCAGCCGCATACAATAGTTGGTGAATTTCTCACCTGTTTCCTTTCTGAACACTTTGCTGACATAATCCGGACTCATATAAATTTCATTCGCCACAGACTGCAGTGATAATGTTTCTTCACCTATCCGCCGCTGCACAATATTCTTCATGCTCAATACCAACTGTGACTGCTTGCGGCAATTTCTCTCATATCGCTCCTGTGTAATCTCCTCAGCCACAGAGAGTACTAGCTGCTGCAGCGTGTGAAGCGTTCCTGTTTCAATCATGGAAGACAGCTTGTCGAGATATCGCCTCATAAGTTCCGGAGCGCCAAGGCGGATGATCGCCATGAACAACTGTATTATATAGGACTTAGCTTCTGTAATCTCTAGTCTTAGGCTGGACAGGATACTGAATGAATGCAGCAGTTCACGCTCCGCGTCCTCCCAATGACCGGCTTTTATTGGCATGATCAGACGTTCTTCGTCAAAGGAGGGGTCCACCTTACTATCACCAAGACTATAAATATCCCGTTCTGTAATTAGACTTCCTTCTCCCAGATAGAACCGATGACGGAGACACTCCAGGGTCTGCTTATACAATCGGCGTGCCAGTGACAGCTCCCCGGATTCGCTAAGCGCAGCTGTCAGGTCCAAGCGATAATGTTTACCAAAGACAGTACGGATGCTGCCGATTCGCCCGAATATCTCCTCCTCTGGCAACGTATCCTCCAGCAGAAGCAATACATGCTCGCCAACCGAAGAGCTGAGAAGCCGATTCTGGAAAATATCTTCGGCAATATTTTTGACGGCAAACACATGCTCATATTCATGTTCGCCTTCAATCTCAAACAGAAGCATCCGAACCTTTTGCCCTTGCATCCCTAACCCGAATAGTTCACCAAAAAACTGCCATTCCCGCGCCCCATAGGTTTTGTTAGTCACAAATTCCTTAAGAAACTGCTCCTTAGCATGCGGCATTACGCGCTGTAAACCATATTTAATGGATTGGACGAACTCTTCACGTTCATCCCGTTCTCGTTTTTCAGCGACCAACTCTTCCAGTGCCTCCATCAGACTCTCTTCGCTGCAAGGCTTGAGCAGATAATGTTTTATACCAAACTGCATTGCTTTCTTCACATATTCAAACTCTGAGAAACCCGTGAGCATGATAAATGAAACGTCGGGATACGTCAGATAGACATTCTCCGTCAATTCGAGTCCATCCATTCCTGGCATACGGATATCCGTAATAATAATATCCGGCGGTTCCTGACGGATAATCTCCAGCGCCTCTAATCCATTCTGCGCAGTCCCTATCAACCTCGTCCCCGCCGCTTCCCAATTGATCACGCTTGATATGCCATCCAGGATCAGAAATTCATCATCTACCAAGAGCACTTTGTACACGTAAATTCCTCCAAGTCCATAGTATCCAGCATATGATATTTGGCAATTATTTCAGATACATTCTCAGCGGCTGCAAATTCAGTTCACGCAGTCCTTCCAGCACAAGCCCGGCGATCTCGGTTGCACCTTGCTCCTGAAAATGCGTATTATCCTCGCTCCCGTGCGGGAACATCTCATATTCTCCGGGACAGGTCCACATGAATATATTTTGGGTACCGGTCGGGCCGAGACGTTCAAACAAGCTTCTGCTTTTCTCAGCCAAGTCGATTAGAGGAACCTGTTTCTCCACAGCTAATTCTTTCATAGCGACAACGTAATCTCCGTGCGTGTCAGCAAGGCTGCCGTCTGCATTGAAGTACCTGCGCTGGACCGGGGTCACCAGAATTGGTAATCCTCCCCGTTCCCTTGCCCCTTCGATATATTGCAGCAGGTACTCCTTGTATGTTGTAAAAGGCTCGGTATAGCGCTGTTCGTCAAACTTCTGATCATTGTGTCCAAACTGAATTAGCAAGTAGTCATGAGGCTTCATTGCGGCCCAAATCGCCTCCAGCCGTCCCTCCTCTATAAAACTTTTTGAACTCCGTCCGGACATGGCGTGGTTGCTCACTGCAATATCCGGTTTGAATCCGCAGGGCAGCATCTGCCCCCAACCTGTATAAGGGTATCCGCCCTCTTCTTCATCCGTAACCGTGGAATCTCCAGCAAGAAAAAGGGTTGCCGTATGTCTGGCATCTGCGATTTCCAAACTGTTAATCCGCGGGGCAGTGCCAGAAAACTGCAGCCGGATAAGCCCGGAAGTTGTAGAGACCGCGAAGCTGCAGCGTGCGAACTGTCCGGCGAGCGTACGAATATTAGGCAGCATGAGCCGCCGCTTTCCCTCCTTGATTGTTGTATGAGTCGACGCTAAGGTATCGCCTATTACAACCGTCACAATATAATTTCCGTTGGGGACTTCACAGGAGAAGGCCGCTCCGAGAGGGATACAGAAATCTCGGCGTATATCCTGCGGTTCTCCGCGTTCCTTCGCATATACAAAGCCGAATTTCTCGAATCCATATCCTAAAACTGTATCGAAAGCTGTGTTGTCCGAAACCTTCTTCCAGCCCTCCTGTGCTTCAGCCGTACCGAAATCAAACCTGAGTGGAAAATCAACCATACTTGCAGCCCCCTCTATCCACATTGATACCCCTCCTACTTACACACTCCTTCCATTATGGTCCATAAACAGAAACGGCGTAATCAAACATTCCGTCTTTTTTGTTCAGAAAACCGCTCTCTTTTTCTACGGAAAATAAACGAAAGACACCTCTCAAGGTGCCTTTCTCATTCTATATTTTTTTAGACTTGGAGATCCAACACCAGCACATTCATCGAGTTTGCCGGCAGGTTCAGAACAATGGAGCTGTTATCGAGTACCACCTGTTGCTCGCTTGGCACTACCTTTTCGTCGTTTTTCTTGTTCACATTAGGGACATGAAGAAGAGAATGATCTGCAGTTAAGGTAATTAACCTGGCTGCTGCCTCAACATTCAAATGCTGAATATTCAACTGAGTAGCCTTATCCACGTTGTCGGCATTAACAAGCTTCACGTATACATGCTCCGCGTCTCTCGTTACCGAGTTAAATATCTCTTTATTGTAAGCTTCCAGCTTGTAGTCCAGTACCTTGCTGGTTGTCTTTCCGTCGGTGAAAGAACAGATCAGGCTGCTGCCAGTTTCGCCGCCATAGTTCACGGTAATGGTATATTCAGTGTTGTTGGTAAGTTCCTCATAGCTCGCAGCTCTCAAGTTGCCTGCCGCTGTGCTGGAAGAATAATCACCTAACGTATAACCTTCCACACCTTGCTTGTAGACTTTCACACCTGTAGCGTTGCCGCCATAGCTAATAGCGTATTCGATAACGTCCTTTTTCTCCGGGGATATATCCGTAAGGCCGGTACCCACATAGAAACCGTCTGAACCGGAAGTCCGGGAAGCAACAACCTCCACTTTGTAGTCGGTCCAGCTGTCATTCATGATGTACAGGCCATTCAGGCCGTTACTTTGAGCCTTCAGAACAAGCCCTTTTTCTGCCACAATCGTATAACCCGCAGAACCGGGAATCATCTCCCATGCAGGGTTCAGTTCCTGAGTGAAGTCTTGGGCTAGAAGTATGCTGCCATCCTTGTTGGAGGTTACGGTTACACGCATCACTTCTATCTCGGCATTCCCTGTCGCAATTTCAATTCCGCCATGTGGAATCAAATCGACCGACTTGCCCTTGTTGTAAGTGGCGAAGGAAGTGGCTAGAACTTTGTTGCCCAAGTATTTGGCATAAAGCTGCTGTACATAATAATTCGGCGTGAACCATACCGTTTCATCGTCGAACCAGATGCAGTCCGGGGTCCATCTGTAGGTGCCATCCGTCAGCACTTTGTTGAACAGCGGCGCATAAGCAGCCAGCCGAACCACATCCGCATTATTTTCGAAGCCGGTCATCAGAGCTGCCTCTGCTACCGCACCTGCCAATGTATTTTTATCCGTAGAAGCATACTCCCCCACAAAAACCTTAGAGGTTTCCTTCCAGTCCATACTGTTATCTTCATTATAAGCTCTATAGTAGTAGTTATAACGGTCCACGTTATTCAGAAGGTAGTCATTAGAACGATAGTAGTGCTCGTCTGCAATTGTATCCATGTAGTTCTTTTGTTGCTCGTACCAGGTCACGGTTTCTTCAATAACCTTAGTTCCATCCGCAAAAGCCACCTCAGCCGAACCGCTCATATTACCGCTTAAGAATTTCCAGCCTTGCTGGTAGGCATCGTCGTCCGCTTGAGCACCAACGGTAGAGATAATATGCAGCTCATAGCCCGGATAGTTAGTCTCCATGTACGCATCGATAGAAGTCTTGAACACTTCAAAGTTGGCGAAGAACTCCGGACCCCAGTTTTCATTCCCTACACCTAGATACCGCAGATCAAACGGAGCCTCGTGGCCCATATGTCTACGCATTGCCGCCCATTCGTTATGCTCGAAATCCATGCAGATGGCAAAGTCGATCAAGTCGGTAAAGTTCTTAATGAAGTAATCCCTTAACGCGCCGCCTGCCGGGTGAGCATAGTCCGAACGGGCTTGGCAGAGAACGCCGCAGGCCATAACCGGAAGCGGTGTTGCATTCAAGTCTTCAGCCAGCTGGAAATATTCCATATAACCGAGGCCCATAGTCATCATATAGCCCCATACATTAAAGTTTTCTTTGCGCAGCTCGATATCGCCAATAGATTCTTTCCAATCATATACGTTCTCCCAAATAAAAGAGCCTTCGGAGATACAACCGCCCGGGAAACGCAGGAACTTGGGATGCATGTCCACAAGCGCGTTGACCAAATCTTTTCTCAGCCTGTAGTTAGGGTTACCTTGGTAGTTACTATGTGCCGATTGGGACCGCGCCTCTTCCCCTGCACCCCATACATCTTGAGGAAACAGGGATACCATATCAATAGATATTTCACCTTCAAAAATAAGCGCCAGCTGACCCAGCACGGTAGCTGAACCTGTCAGCGCAAGCTTGGAATCCACACCATACTTCTTCCATGTGTTTCCGCCCTCCACCTGTATCGTGACGGAATCACTAATAGGTGAACCGTCTGCATCCTGCAGCTGTAGTGTGATCGTTCCCGCAGAAACGGCTTTTGCCCAAATCGTGAAATCATACCTGTCTCCTTCTTTGATGGACATAGCACAGTGTTGATTGGAATCGGCAAACCCCTTATTCCGGATAACTGCACCATCCGCTACGGTCACATAGTAGGAGTTAACGTCTTTGTCTTTGACGTCAAAGAACTCATTCAATCCACCTGTACTGTTCGGAGTCATCTTATCTGTGTCGCCTGACCAAGCGAATAATGGGTCCCGGTTCCGGCCGGTAGAGCAGCCGCATTCCCCGGAGGTATGGGAATAGGTGTCAAACAGAAAGGACTCAAAAGAACGATTCTGTACAAGCTCCGCATAAATCCCACCGTCAGCCGCATTGTTAATATCCTCGTAGAACAAGCCATACATCACTTCACTGATATCGAGTACTTCCTTATTTCCATGAATGGTCAACGTGTAAGGAGGCAGATGGCTCGGAAGAACGGATACTTCAAAACTCTTCTCAACAGAGCTTGAACCCTTGCTCAGCACTGCTGTTATAGTGACTCCTTGTGCAGAGGTTATGAGTTGAACTTGCCCGCTGTCCGATAGCGACTCCGGTTGGCTGGACTTCCAGCTCACTTTCACTTTCCCGCCCATGAGAATTGTAGGCAAAGACAGATCCTCGGTTATGATCGTTGTTGGAAGGGACAAATACTTATCGCCGGCCAGCTTTACGATCTCTTCATCCGTCAAAGACTCGCACATTACCTCGATAACTTCGTCCGTAGACAAACCGGCTGCATAGATTCGGAAGTCCGAGAAGGCACCCGCAAAATCTGCATCCGCATCATGCTGGGAATGACCAATAAAGTTGTTGCTGTAGTTGGTCTTGTCTGTAAACGTCTCGAACCATCTGCGTAAAGCAGCATAGTTGCCGCTGGAGGTTTGGCTGATGGAACCATCGGCCGCCACTTCACCGTTCACATATACAATCGGACCCGCGCTGCTTAATGCCCCACCTTCTGTCCCGACCACAGACATAGCGATGTGCATCCACTCCCCTATGCCGAAGCCTCTGCCGGGATCCACAACCAAATCACCGCCTGCCGTAAGAGTTCCGCGCAAGTTACGTGTCAGGAACATATAAGGTCCTGTCGGCCCCTTGCCAAAGTCAAAGATACGATCCCATACGTTAGAGCCTTTGCCGAAGTTTACCCATGCCGTAATTGTAACCCCTGTATTGTCGCTCACATTCTGCAGAAGGTCGGAAGGCAGCTGTACAAAGGAAGCCCCGCTCGACCCACCCGCAAGAACAACCGCTGATTTGCCGTTAACATTAGAGATTACAGGGGGTACCAACCCGGAGGCAACCCCGTCATTACCTAACCCAGAGCTGTCCTTGCCAACATGGCTTGCATCATTAAACTTGTATTGCGCAATGATTTGATCCCGGAAAGTGGTCATCTTCGTTTCTCCTATACCTTTTATTTAATATAAATGTAAACTAGTTAATATAAACGTTAAACGATCTAAATTCATACTACTCATTATCCGCACACTTTTCAATAAAATAATTGCAAGATTCGTATCCATTGTTGAAAAGCTCTCTAGCCAACAATTAAAAAAGACACTGACTTTTCTCAGCTTGATTACCAAATTGTTATATCCTGTGGGGTTTTTATTATATAGACGCCCAATTTGCGTTTAAATATAATGTTCTTGCAATGAAAGGGGAGCTCGAGCGATGTATACGACAATAGATTTGCAAGGCGTTTGGAATTTTCAACTGGATGAGGAAAAGCTGGGGGTAAAATTACCGTATGCAGATACCATAACACTGCCCAGCACCACCTCACACTCTAAAAAAGGGAAACCGAACGATAGATCGGAAACCCACTTTCTTACGGATGAATATCACTTTGAGGGAAGCGCCTGGTTTTCCAAAGAGATTACGATAAATGACGAGAATTCGGACAAGAACTGTTTTCTTTACTTGGAAAGAACGCGTATTACAACCGTTTGGATCGATGGGATTGAAGTTGGCACCCAAGACAGCCTGTCCACTCCACATGTGTATGACGTCACTAAATATTTGCCGAAAGGGAAGCACTCCCTCACCATTCGCGTAGACAACACCGGATATCCAACCAAGGGCGGCCACCTAACCTCACCTGACACGCAGACGAATTGGAACGGCATCACAGGAAAAATCGAGCTGCAACTATTCAATCAAGCCTATGTGAACGATGTCCAAGTCTTCTCCAATATCGAACAAAAGACGTTCACAATCCATGCCAAGGTGATCGGTACGGATCAAGGAATGTTGTCCGTTTCTGCAGCCAGCTTTAACAGCCCACTAGGCCATCACCCAGAAAAGATTGAGGTTCCCGTTTCCTCTGGTGAGATTACTATCAGCTATCCTTTGGGAGAGAACGCTCTTCTTTGGAGCGAATTTGAGCCGAATCTGTATAAGCTGAACCTGAGCTTAGTCCTTAACGGATTAACGGTGGATACACAGGAGATCATTGTCGGTTTACGGGATTTCCAGGCAAACGGTGATAAGTTTACGATAAATGGGACAACAACCTTTCTTCGCGGGAAGCATGACGGTCTGATTTTTCCACGGACTGGCTTCGCCCCTACAACTGTAGAGGAATGGTATAACGTACTGAGCATTTCACAATCCTATGGAATCAATCATTACCGCTTCCATACTTGCTGTCCGCCTGAAGCTGCTTTTACCGCAGCCGATATGCTTGGCATTTATATGCAGCCGGAGCTGCCATTCTGGGGCACGATTACCGACGAAAAGGATGACAACCATAACCAGGCAGAACAGGATTATCTAATTCGCGAGGGCTTTGAGATGATGAGAGTCTTCGGGAATCACCCTTCTTTCACCATGATGTCTCTCGGCAACGAGCTTTGGGGCAGTCAAGAAAGAATTAATGCGATTTTAAAATCCTACAAGGAAGTCGATACCCGCCATCTTTACACGCAAGGCTCCAACAACTTTCAATTTGTTCCGGTCTTTCTGGAGCATGACGATTTCTTTTCCGGAGTCCGGTTTTCAAGAGACCGCCTAATCAGAGGTTCATACGCAATGTGCGACGCCCCTCTTGGCCATGTCCAAACCGATATGCCAAGCACAATGAAAGACTATGATGAGCATATTTCGCCAACGCAAACTATGGATCCGTTAGAATCGAATACCGAGGGAACCATCCAAATTCAATATGGCACAGGAACAAAAACAGTGAAAGCTACTGAAAGCCAAGATGTTCTTATCCCTAAGATTCCGGTCGTCTCCCATGAAATCGGACAGTATCAAACCTTCCCAGACTTCCGAGAAATCGATAAATATACGGGTCCCCTAAAAGCACGAAACTTTGAAATTTTCAAAAAACGCCTTGAAGAGAAAGGTTTAGATCATCTAGCTCACCAATATTTCTTAGCCTCAGGAAAACTTGCCATGGAATGCTATAAAGAAGAGCTGGAGGCAGCATTCCGCTCCCGAAAAATGGCGGGATTTCAGCTGTTAGATTTACAAGACTTCAGTGGTCAAGGGACCGCCTTAGTTGGGGTTCTGGATGCATTCATGGATTCTAAGGGGCTCATTTCGCCTGAAGAGTGGCGCAGCTTTTGCTCAGACGCCGTACTTCTGGCTAGATTCGACAAGTACAATTATGCGGCTGGAGAAATCTTTAATGCACAGGTTGAATTAGCTTATTACAGGAATGTACCCTTGGGCAGCTACAAGGTGCTGTGGAATCTATCCGACGGCAAAGGCGGAGTATATACGAACGGAGAGTTATCCGCTTCAGGGTCTGCAGACAACAACTACTTGGAGATCGGCGAGATCCAGGTCCCTATGCCGAATGTGGAGTCGATGAACAAGATCACTTTTTCTTTGGAAATAGAAGGAATGGATGTAGTGAAAACCTATGACTTATGGGTATATCCACAGCAAGTTTCTATCGACAAAACAGGAATACACCTGTTTAATAACTTATCCGAAGAGGCAGTAGCATTGCTGGAAAATGGAGAAAGTGTCGTTATCATCCCTAATCTCGATGGCTTAACCAATTCCATTGAAGGTTTGTATAGCACAGACTTCTGGTGCTATCCTATGTTCCGGTCCATCTCAGAGAGCATGAACAAGGAAGTTCCCGTCGGTACCATGGGTCTATTAATTGATCATCAGCATCCAGTTTTTAAGCATTTCCCTTGCGAGGAGCATTCCACCTACCCTTGGTGGAGTATCGTATCCAACTCACGCTCAATCATTTTAGATGATACCCCGAGGGATTTCCGCCCAATCGTTCAGACGATAGATAATTTTGAGAGAAACCATAAGTTGGGTCTTCTCTTCGAATGCACTGTGGCTAAAGGAAAAGCGCTTGTGTTCCCTTGTGACGTTGAGCAAATCACCCATACGTTGGAAGGACGACAGTTGTTATCTAGTATTTTCAGCTATGTGTCTTCTGAGGACTTCAAACCTACTGCGGAGTGGAGCATTTCTCAATTACATTCTTATCTTAAATAGAATACCTGCTCCAGATGATCCTACAACAGCTTTACAATGAAAAAGCCACCCTTCAATTAAAGGGTGGTTTCTTTTTTTATGATAATCCCAGAGGCTATAACAATAAAATCTACCTGACTACTGACTCAACAGCTTGATCCTGGTTGTCTTGAGCGTTTTGTTGGTTACTTACAAGGCCACATCCACTTAACCAAACCACCATTAATACGATAACTACTGTTTTTACAAGTTTATTCATTATTATTAGCCACCTTCCTTTTATATCCTCTATTTCCCATATAGTATGGTTTGTCCTATAATCTGTATGTTAAAAATATCATAAGATCAGTTGTTACGCGCAAAAAAAGGCGCTCCCCTGTCGTCAGATGACAAAGGAAACACCTTTTTGTTGTGTAATGTAGATAATTAGGAAGCTAGATCCAGCATGCGGAAGATAATCACCGCAGCTTGTGCACGATTGGAAATGCCCTTTGGATTGAATTGGTCGACATCGACCCCATTGATAATTCCTAGGTTGGTCAACTGCGCTACAGAATTCTGTGCATAAGGGGCGATACTTCCCTTATCGGCGAACTTTTGCAGCGCCGCGTTGTCGTTGTCAGACTGTAGAAGCCCCTTCATCTTCAAGGCGTTTGCAACCATAATGGCCATTTCTTCACGAGTAATTTCACGGCTTGGATCAAACTTGCCGTTACCGGAGCCCTTGACGATGCCGGCATTCACTGCAATGGAAATGGCATCCGTATACCATACACCCTGCTTGACATCACCGAATGCAACAGGTGTACCAGTACCCGTTAATTTCAATGCACGTACCAGCAGTGTTACAAATTCAGCTCTGGATACACTTTGAGTCGGTGCGAAGCTATCTCCACCCACACCTTTGATAATACCTTGAGCTGCTAGACTCTCAATAGCCGTCTTAGCCCAAGCCACCTTACCTAAATCCTTGAATTCCACCGCTACCGGTGCAGCCGTCGGAGCCGGAGTCGCACTTGGTACTGGTGTCGCCGAAGGACTTGGCGTCGGTGTAGGAACTGTTGTTGGTGCAGGTCCCGGATTGTATGGAGCAGGCGTTACAACCGGTGTGGTCGGATTGTTCGTAATCCGGCCTTCGATGGCTGCAGTAATTTTACCGCCATTAAATTTCTTCACGATGTAATCGTAGAAGACGTCTAGATCAATCGGACCAGGTATTGAAACGCTGGCTTCTGTCAGTACTTTGTAGTTATCTCCGCCTGCTGCCATGAAGTTATTGACAACAGCCGTATAATTTTGAGTCGGGTTAATAGGCGTTCCATTGGTTAGCGTTAAACTTGCAATACGCTCAGCTACCGGGACATCCATATTCGCCGTATACTTTAATCCTGAGATTTGCAAGGTCTTGATATCTGGCGTTCCATCAGCTTTTATAGCCCATTGCTGCTGAAGCAGGGTCTTGATTTGTGCACCGGTCAGCGTCAGCTTCACCAACGTGTTACCAAACGGCTGGATCTTAGCTAAATCACCAAAGGTCACATCTCCGTTCGGAAGATCGGCACGAATACCACCCGGATTCATGAAAGCAAAGTCCGCAGGACCCTTGCCATCATCAAAGTTGGAGTTGCGCATCGCGTCAGCAATCAGATTGCCGAGAGCCGCTTCTTTGATGTAGGCATCTGTACGGGTAATGCTTCCGTCAGTTGTTCCTACTGGCTTCGTTAGCTCCGGATGCAGAGCCAAATACTTATTAACCAGAGCAACCGTAGCTGCGTCAGGCGTCACACCTTCATGGAAAGTAGAGCTAATAACAGCAGATTTGCGTTTCACATCTCCGGTTGTAGGGTCAATCACAAGTCTAATGTCCTCAAATGCCGTTCCGTATGAGTACGCTTGGACAATCAACTTGCCATTTACAAGTCCGTTAGCCAACGCGTGATTGTCACCCGCAACGATAACATCCACCGGAGAATTCGCTGGAAGTGCAATTGCCAGATCAGCCGCTTCTCCTGTTGTCACACCACTTCTGGTCGTTGCCGGATCATGTGCAAGTACAATAATCGTTTCTACACCCTTGCCTTGAAGTTCCTTGGCATAATCTTCAACCGCCTTAACCTCTTCCACAGGTGTCAGGAAACGCACGCCTGCTGTTCCGGAAGGAGATACCTTACTTGGCGTAGACTTGGTAACAAGACCGATAAATCCGATCTTCACTCCGCCGATTTCCTTAATTACGTAAGGTTCAATAATAGGTTCGCCAGTTGTGCTTTTCACAGCATTGGCATTAACATATGGAAAGTTTACGCCTTCATGGGTTACATTCGTGTTCTTGGGATCTACTCCACCATTAAGCTGCGACATTAGCGCCGCAACACCTTGATCAAACTCATGATTCCCCAGAGAACCCACATCGAAGCCCATCATATTCATCCATTCCAGGGTTGGTTTATCCCGTTCCAGTGAGGATACTGGTGCAGAAGCACCCACGGAGTCTCCGTTATGGAAAAGCAATGAATTAGCATATATAGCCCGCTTTTGTTTCAGATGAGTAGCCAGAATGGCTGCTGTTCCCGCAGGTTTGTTGCTGACCGTAGAAACGGTGTCGAGCTGGCCATGAAAGTCATTAATACCAATCAGGTGAACTTCCACCTCTTTGGAGGGATCAATGGGATTCTCAATATTCAATTTGAAAATACCGAAACCTTTAACGTCCTTCTCATAGGTATAGGCCATATTATATGGCATTACGTTTGCTGCCTCAGGCGCAGAAGTGAAGGTAATATTCACATTTGCATTGATAGGCAAAAGGGACCAGTTATTATCGGCTGTAGGATTGATTGTTCCCACTTCTTTAATATAGTCCATTAACACCTGACGGTTTTCTTCCTGAGTATCCATGATCATTTCTGATCCCTTTACATTAGGGAAGTTACCGCCACCACCCGCGCGATAGTTGTTCGTAACTACAATGAAGTCCATATTCTTATCTAATGGCTCATTATTATAAGTCACTTCTGTCACACGACTGGAATTAACATTTCTAACCGATCCATTCGGGTTGTATTTCGCTTCTTTTGTCACATCAATCTTATACTTAATGCCATCAATCACATCAAAGTTGAATACTTGAAAGTCAGTATTAAGTAATGATTGCGGTGTAGTTAGGGCTGGATCGATCTTGTTGAATGCTCCTGCACTCATTTCCAACCACTCTTGTACGACAGCACCTTTAACCTTGATTGCTTTCAACGTATTGTCGTATAGATACAAGTCGCTTGCGCTTCGGATCGTCAGATCGCCCTTAGCAATGCTCGTATACTCGGTAGGACCGTTGCGTCCTGCTTTAAAAGGAGCACCTACACTGAGAATCGGCAGATCCTTGTACTCTGGGAGATTGGTATTGATATAGTTTTCGACATACCATTTCTGCGCTTGCGTTACGATTTGAACGGTTGGATCGTCCTGAACCATCGCAAAATAGCTGTTCATCGGAGCCGTTGTCTCGCCCAGCTTCTGACCCGTGTAGGCGATAGTGGCATCATGAGCGGTTTGAACAGCTGCATACACAGCTGGATCTCCTGTAACGCCAGCAATTGACCGAACTGAAGCTTTGGTACTTTCCTTGTCGACCTTCCAGCTGCTGCCGTCTTGAACGATCTTAATATCGATCAGACCCAGATTCCCACCCCCGAAGCCGGCTTGAACGGCAGGGGTGCCGTTAATACGTCCATACACATTATCAACAACAGACACACTGCTGTTGTATGGAAGCTGCGTTGCAGGATCTTTGAAAGAGGAGTCCAACTTGGCGTTATCCACCGTAGGGAATACCTTATGTGTGTGTGAGAACGTGATTGCATCAATGCCCGGCACCTTGCTCAGTGCATTAATGTCATTCTCTGATAAATCACCTTTTACGGCCGTTACATCAAATCCAGTATGCGCCATAGCGATAATGATCTGCGCTCCAGCGCTTTTCATTAATGGCACGTACTTCTCTGCAGTTTCAGCTATATCCTTAGTAATGACCTTACCTTCCAGGTTAACCTTGTCCCACTCCATAATCTGTGGAGTCACAAGACCGAGCAGGCCGACTTTAACCGTTTGGTCAACACCGTTGCTGTCCTTTAATGTTTTTTCAATGATGGTGTAGGGTTTGAAATAGTTCGTTACACCATCCGGTTTATAGATATTCGCATTCAAATATTCAAAATCAGCACCGGTATTCGGCTCTTGACTGCCGTTGACCGTGCGGTCCAAAAATTCTAATCCATAGTTGAATTCATGATTGCCGTATGTCGCTGCGTCGTATCCCATGATATTCATAGCTGCAATCATCGGATGAAGCTTAGAGGAGGAAGCGGGATCCATCAGACCGGATTCCTTCGCAATGTAAGTACCGAGCGGAGTTCCCTGAATTAGATCCCCGTTATCTAGCAGGAGGTTGTTGGGTTGTTCGCTTCTAGCTGCTGTGACCAAGGTTGCCGTCTTGTCGAGACCAACAGTTGTTGAGGGTGCGTTCTTGAAATAATCCCAGCCTGTGACGTTGGTGTGCACATCCGTTGTACTCATAACGCGCAGATCAATTGTCGGTGCATCAGCAGCAGCCGCTTTATCAGCAACCCCCAGAGTGCCTAAGAGTGTTCCGCCCAAGACCTGTACAGAGAGTACAGCTGTCGTCAGCAAGGAAGCAAACGGTTTATTCCATCGTGATTTCCATCCCATAAAGTGATTATTCCTCCCTATCAATTTGTGAATTCCGTGATATTATATCACACCTAAATGGTAGAATATCAATATAAATGTTAATTTAAAACAATTGTATGTAAAGTAGTTTTACATAAACATACCCTTAAATTAATAATTACTTAACAAATCTAAACAAGATCGATACTTATGTAAACTTCGCGTTAAGTTAAGAGCCACACTAATTAGGGTCAACATATTATATAAACACCAATATTTGACTATGAAACACTACATTATAATATTTTTGTACAACGATACAACGCTCACTTACGCCCTCAAGATGTACAAACACGCGTGGATGTCTGCTCAAGAAGAATTCGCAAGATATATGGACACAGGGGACGCTATTTAGTCCATTTATCCGAATTTATTATCTATACGGACTCAGAAGACCTTATTTCCAATAATTCGGCTAAAAATAGCCTATTATTCATAAATAACGGCATCTGTGTCCGCATAACTTACTAATAGAGCAATATATAGACAATAAGGGATCAGTGGTCCGCACAGCATTCTTCACCCGATCTAGTCGCTGCTATTTGGCTCCAGCTTAATTGCTAGTTTCATGTAGATAAGCTCAACAGTAGAAAATCACAAAAAAGTGAAAACGAACGAAAGGGAGATTTGAAAATTCACCGTTGGTTACCCCACGCCCAATCATTAGTCCAGTTTATCTATATTTAGTTAGATCAGCTCATTCAGATCACACTTTGTAGTTTAGCTTACGAATAAACCCCGCTCTAGGAGCGGGGTCATCTGCGTGTAATGAAATGTATATATCGGATCTGATCCTTAATGCCAATTTGTATAATTATACAAATTGGCACTGCAAATCCATTAGAAATTCACACATTAAAAAGACTGCTCATCATGCCGGTCTATACTAAAAAACCCGCTCTAAGAGCGGGCTTAATCTACCGACTTATTTACGGCGTTGCTTATTCATGCGGGTATACGTCACCAACGCGGCAATAATCATAGCAACAAATGCGAGGTCATCTGCTGACTTAGGAGACATACCAAACATGAGGCAAAGGTTATAAACCAAGCTTTTTGTAAGCAATGCAACCGCAATCAGCATCAACGGACGCCAAATATTGTATCTTCTCATCCCTCCAACACTCCCTACACTTGTTTGAATTCGATCCAGTCGATCTGCAATCCCGGTTTGATGAAATCTAATTTCACTTCATACACGCCTGCTTCCAGTTCAACTTTCACAAGCTTCTGTCTGATCCATCGACCTTCCGTTCCATTCGTTTGAATCGTTGTCATCAACTGACCGTTCAATGAAACATTGCAAGCGCTTTGAGCCAACTCGGGTTCTGGGGACATAATGTTGACTATGACCCTGTATCGACCCGACTGATCCACTTTCATAAAGGTAGACCCGGCAGCGACAGGTTTAACCTGTGCATCGTTAGCTAGTGCTTGTGCTTGCTCCGAGGAAAGAGAAGGGTTGGCCTTAAATGTGTCGACCGTTTCATCAATCTTCTGTTCTCTAGAGAAGACCGGTGCGTGCATCAAAAACTCGCAAATGTTCATGGCAGAGCGTTGCAGTTCTCCTCGGGTTAAAGAACCATTTTCCAAGGATTCCAAGGTATTGTCTTCGTATGCATTGATTTCTGCACCATAGTTACTGACAACCATATACAGATCGTTTTGCGCACGTACCATCCAGTTCGTATATTTACGGTCAGCGGGACCTCCATTGGCAACATCGTTCATAACGGCCCACCAGTCCGTCATCACAATGCCTTTAAAGCCCCATTCTCCGCGAAGAATCGTAGTATTTAAGTCGTAATTAGAAGCCGCCCAATGCCCATTGATGGGATTATAGGAGGTCATAATCGAATTGGCACCGCCTTGCTTCACTGCGATTTCAAAGCCTTTCAGATAGATCTCCCGAAGAGCACGTTCAGAAACGACGGCATCCACCTTGCTGCGATACTTTTCCTGGTTGTTGCAGGCGAAATGCTTCAGCGTGGCGTTAGAACCGCCCTTCATAATACCTCTAGTGCACGCTGCAGCAAATACCCCCGAAATCAGCGGATCTTCTGAAAAATACTCGAAGTTACGTCCATTGAGCGGACTGCGCCGAATATTCAATCCAGGCCCAAGTAAAGTATCCACGTTGTTGCTTAATAACTCCTGGCCTTCCATAACATAAAGTTCTTCAACCAATTCTGCATTCCAGGTTGCCGCAAGCAAGGTTCCAATTGCAACTTGGGTCGCCTTCTGACCGCTATCCATACGAATACCAGACGGTCCATCTGCGGTACAACCAACCGGAATACCATAATTGAACAGACTGTCGCTTACCCCGCCAAAAGCTGAAGCCGTACCCGGTGTAACAAGGGGACTGCTCATCCCTTCACCTCTGACAATCGCAGCCAGATCCTGATCGCTGAGTTGGGCGATAAAGGCTTTTAATTCTGTTTTACCTTCAAAGACATCTCTTAATTGATATCCTTGATTACCGGTTTGCTCCAGAGTTTCTGGAAGATTGCTCTCGATTCGCTCCGCTAAAGACACCTTCTGCTTCGGCACCTGTACATATATGAGTTCGTAGGAACCATCGTCCTTACGGGTGCCCGGCTTCATTCTCTCAAAGTCCGCGGTCGGAGCCAGAGCCTCTTGCAGTTGTTCAACAACTTGAAGAGTGTCAACGATGTAACCCTCTTGTCCTTGGACAGCTATTTTCGCCAGTTGTTTGATACTTGTCCCTACAAATAAGTGGTATGTTCCAGCTTCCAGCACATAAGCGGAAGGGTACCCAGTCACACCAGCGTCATCATAAGAAGCCATAGAATGAACAGAAAAGCTCACGGTAAGACGCTGCGATTCAGCAGGCTGAAGGACTTTTGTCTTCCCGAATGCCGCTAGAGCTTTAGCCGGCTGCCCGAGCTTTCCTTGCGGTGCTTCATAATAGACCTGTACGACCTCTTTTCCTGCAAAAGCAGTTCCCGTATTGGTAACGGTTACGTCAATTTCAACGTATGATTCTCCATCTTTGGTAGTTAATCTAGCTTCCTCAGACTCAACATTAAATGAGGTATAAGATAAACCATAACCAAACTCATACTGAACCTTTTCTGGGCAAAACGTTTCGAAATAACGGTATCCCACATAGATGTCTTCTGCATAAATATTCTTAAATTCATGGCCATAATTGCGGGTGGATGGATAATCCCCGATGGAATAAGCGATCGTATCCGTTAACTTCCCGCTCGGTGTCACGTCACCGGCCAGCACATCAGCAATCGCATTCCCGCCTTCCATGCCGCCCTGCCAAGAGTAGATCGCACACGGAATCGGGTGCACATAACTCGCATCGTTCATCCAACTCATATCAATAATATTCGACACATTCAGCACTACGATGGTTTGTTCAAAATAGGCGGTCACCTGCTTGAGCATCGCTTGTTCTTCCACCGTTAATTGGTAGCTTCCCGGCTCGTCGGCGTTATCCTGGTCTTCTCCCGCGGTACGTCCGATCACAACAATCGCCTTGTTCGATTTACTTCTTGCCTCCGACACCAGTTCATCGGTTAAAGGCATTTCCTTCTGATGCCACGGCTCTGCAGCCCAACCGCCTCCGCCATTATCAAATGGATTTTGCTCAATCCACTTTTCATAGACTGCTGCCAATTCTTCGTTGACTGTGAGGTTCTTTTTACTGCGAAGACCGTCCAGAAGATTGGTTGTATACGCAACATGGACACTCCCGCCTGAACCCGTACCGCTGCGATAATAATTCACTTGGGTTCTACCAAAAATTGAAACGTTTTCACCGTTCTGAAGCGGAAGCACCTGTCCTTCATTTTTTAACAGTACCGCACCTTCAGCCCCTACCGTTCGACTAAATTCTGCAAAACCTTCTAATGGAACGCCAATCTGTGTACTCAAGTTGTTTCCTCCCAATTCGACTGTCATTTCTAACCTATTGCTTGCTGGTCCTATTCACGAACCTTAACTCTATTATTAATATACTAGGACTGCTCTTAAAAAAGCAAAATCCCATACACACACGGTGTCGGGATCTGCCGCTTTTGTCCAATGTTATCCCCCTGGTTACAGGCAGGCGTATACGATATTTTTCAACCGCCGGTGCACGAAAGGTTCCTGATTATTCAACAAATGCTGTGCATACATGACGGTTAACTCGGACTCCGGATCAATGATCGCCAAGCATCCGGCAGCACCGCTCCATCCGAATTCACCAAGCGGGCTCAGCGATCCGCTGGCAGCCTTGGAAATATGGGTTCTAACGCCCAACCCGTAACCATACCCAGCAAGGTGTTCCCAGTTGAAATCGCCTCGCATGGGTTCAGTCAGATGGTCCGTCCGCATCAAGTTCACCGAAGACGGCGACAGAATGCGTACGCCATCCGGACTGGTTCCCCAGTGGGTCAGCGTATTCAGAAAGAGGACGTAATCACTCACTGTCGACAGCAGTCCTGCACCGCCGCTCTCAAACTCCGTACCGAGCCGATATCCGTTCCCGTCCTTGCGTAGGGGCTTGTCCAGCCCGTCATTAAATTCGTATTGGGGAGCCAGACGGTTGCGCTGTTCTTCCGTGAGATCGAAGCCTGTATCGTTCATTCCGAGCGGCCCCGTAATTTCATCCCGTATATAAGAACCGAATCTTCGTCCGTCCACTTCTTCGACGAGAGCAGCAAGGATGTCATGACACAAACTATAGTTCCACTGAGTACCCGGCTCGAACAGAAGCGGTTCCTTGGCAAGCGCAGCCGCGAACTCACGGGTCGGCACCCGGCCGTTCGTACGTTCTACCACTTCCTGAATGGAAGGTGCACCAAGATCGTAAGAGAAGCCTGCCGTCATGGTGAACAGATCACGAACCGTTATCGGTCTTTCCGCTTTCTCCAGTGCAAATCCACCATCAGGCAGTATTCTCCGTACCGTCATCTCTGCGTATTCCGGCAGATAGGTCGAAATTGGATCGTTCAGCAGCATCGCGCCCTTCTCAACGAGTTGAAGCGCCGCCGTACAGGTCATGATCTTCGTCAACGAATAAAGATTGAAGATCTTACGATCATCAATCGGCATCTTGTCTTCCAGATTGGCATAACCTTGGCGATAACGGAAAACCGTTTCGTTGCGGTACATAACGAGCACTTCCGCCCAAGGGATGCGCCAAGAAGTAATACTGTCGATAAATTGAGTAAGGGGTTTAAATTCCACAGATTCTCTTCCTTTACTATATAGAGTAGTGAAGCGTATAACATTTACCGTTAATCAAAGCTCGATTAGAGCTAGATATGGGTTCTATCATTGTTAGTAACTATCGAACATTTCTAGGTAGTGTCAGCAGTTATCGGACCGGAAGCAGTGGACGAAGCGCGTCCGCCCAGTGACGATACCCTCGTTCTGTCGGATGGCAAAAATCAGGCGCTGTTTCAGAAGATAGGGTACCATCTAGCTCAAGCAAAAGCGGGCCGATATCGACAAAATCATATTGTCGCTCACTCGCTAACTTAGCATAAAGGGCATTAATCTCTGCAATCTGCTGACGCAATGGGTGGTCTGGAGACTGCTCGCGAGGAAATACGGCCATGATGATGATTCTCGCTTCAGGAACCAATCCGCTGACTCGATCACAGATCGCTCGCAAGCCTTCGGCTATCTCTTCAGGCTGGTTCGCGCGCGCATTTTCCGTCTCACTCGTGTTATTCGTTCCGATCAGAATAACGACCGTCTTAGGCGAAAGCCCGCCCATCTCACCGTGATCCAACCGCCAAAGAACATTTTGCGTGCGGTCCCAGCCGAAGCCCAGGTTGAGTACACGATAAGGCTCGAACACGGAGTTCCACGACTCACTCGACCCATTCATTCCTGCAGACCTCGGTTCGCCTCCCCAAAAATGGGTAATGGAATCACCGATTAGGACTACATCCGGGTTAATCCTCCCCTGTTCGCTAAGTACCTGTTCATGCCGTTCCCACCAGTCATAGCAATCTTCCTCCAGCTTGGGCATTGGAATTATTGCTGTATTGACGGATTCGGGTGCGATGTTCATATTTATTCCTCCATTAATATAAGTGCAAAGGAGCAAGAGATGTCATCTGCTCCAATTCAGTCTAAGTCCAAATGCCGGCCATGTCACCCTCAAATTTCCATTGTCTTTAACCGGTGCCAGTGCGCCTATGGGAAAGGAACCGTGACGTAAAAAAGACACCCTCTAGCGGTGTCTTTTTATAATATTCAAAACCCCTCTACAACCTCGGGTCAATCTCTTTCTCTTTAGCCACCTCGAATAGCAGGTTTGCCGCGATTTGCTTGTAGGTGTCGTTCTCAGGTGAGATTTCGTTCAGCCTCACTTCAAGCATTTGCTTGCCCAGCCGATGCTCATTTGCGGAAGTGCGCAGCTTGGGAAAGATATTCTTCTGCTTCATCAGCTTTCCATACTTGTGTGGAAACTTGTAGTCGTATCCGTAGATTATCGACAGGTAGCCGGGATTACGGACTTTCAAATAAGGGACCACACCCCGCTGCTCATGCTCCGGCTTAATAACAATGCCCTCCATATGATTCTCCACCGTTAACTTTGAAAAATACTCCTCGGCCCTGATGTATGCATCGGACTCTTTCAGGTCGAGAACCAAACATTCGTCGTCATTTAAGAAACGGTATTGCTCGGAGGTTGTGCCGGCAGGGAATCGTTCTTCACCATTCTCTAGTACTTCCTTTAAAATAGTAAATGGCTTATATGCCAATTCCGCATCACCCGCGTACCACTCCAATTGCTGCTTGTATACACGGTAAGCTTCATCACGCTGGTCAAGGTCTACATGCGCTTCTCTAATTCCTCGGACATGCTTGAAATTCTGGTACACATGAGATCCATAGTTTTTGCTAAGCGCCTCTTTCGACAAATGGTGCTGATCCTTTTCAAAGCCGCTTCCTTCAAACTCCTGAACCAGCTTACCAAGTGCCTCTTCAAAGCCATGTTGTCTTAGAAAACCAAGCTCCGTCTCCAGCGCCTTTCCAATCGGTCGGAACTGACGCTCAATGAGCCCGTCTCCAAGCGCTTTCCAAGGCAGAAGCTCCCCATCCAAAAGAAGCACACTTAACCCGTGTTCAGCCATATAGGTTCCAAATTTGTGAAGCAATTGTTCGTAGATAGGCGTCAAATCGACAGCCTTTACCTTATAGCCATTACGACTAACCGCATAACACTGCTCTATCTCCCGATAAAGGTACACATTACAGCGTGAACCCATGTATTTGGGCTGCAATACAACCTCCGATACGCCACGTTCAGCAAAATAATCCAGACCTTTTCTCAGCGACTCTAGCTCTCCAGCAGCCTCATCCTTATCCGCCGGTGACATCGTCCCGGAGATGAAATTGACCCGATTTTTCGAGCAATATTGTAGTCTTCGCACAGCCTCGACATCCAGATCCTGCAAGGATACTGTTTTCTCTTCCCGGAAGAGAATCGGAAGTTCTTCCTGCACGGCAGCAACATGTGACTTATGATTTTTATAAAAAGGTTTAAACGATATACGAACAGAAGTCAGCATATTCCCATGCGCACTTCCCGTGTCGAGGTGGATTTTATTCTTGATCCGAAAAGTCTGCTTAGCCGCAATATGCCCGAACAGATGGAATGGGTGATTAGCCACAGCCTCTTTCCGTAGAAAATCAAGTTGTTCCTCAAAGACAACCTTACGATCCATCCGAAAGTTACGTTGGTGGCGTACCGAATTCGTATCCAGCTTACCAATATATTTATTACGGCATGGAGCGTGCGTTACATAAAATGAGGGTCCTTGCATGCCGACATAGCGGTAAAACGGCTGAGACAACTCCACCAATACTGAAAATTTACTATAAAGCGCGGAATCCCCTTTAAGCACTTGAGTCGAATCAAAGTACGTTCGCAGCAGTTCAGGATCCGTACCTTGAATCTCACCCTTTACGTACTTGTAGACAAAATTCTCGTGATTGCCCATAACGAACAGGAAATGCTCACGGTTTTCATATAGGAACTCAATCGTCTCGCGTGTTTGCTTACCTTTATCAATCCAGTCCCCAGCAAGAATAATTTTCGTGTCACTAAGCTTATCCGTAGCGGTCAGCTTACCTTCGTCCACCCGGTAGCCATAATCACGCAGCAGTCCCTGCAGCTCCTGAACACACTCGTGCACATCCCCAACCACAATATACTCCTGTTCTTGCGGAAGTACCGCGGATACATAATTCTCTACATCCTGAACCACCACCCGATAGTCGGGATTAGGTTGCCCTTCATCTGTCTGGTAGAAATCCTTAGCGCGTACTTTATGAATTTTGCTATACCCTTCCCGTGACAGAACAGGCAGAACGTCTTTTCTCAGCCGATTCAGATGATTCGAAATCAGTTTCTTCGAGCGTTCCGAAGCGTAATAATCCTCCCGTTTGCGGTAATCAAACAGAATAACCTCCAGATTGTAATGATTCATTTGAGCGATCTCGCGAACCTTACTACGGTAATCTTCAGACAGTCCAATGGTATCCATCACCACAAACTCCGCATTAATGGGAAAAGAGGTGACCAGCTTCAGTCGCTCAAACAACAGTTGAAAGGCATGCGAGCTCGACTCCAGCATCACTTGATCATATTTATCGTAGTCATAGCCCAGCACTTCCTGCCGAATTCCATCTGAGGACAAATACTGCACATTCATTCTCAAGCCCCTGTAGGCATCCTCAAATTTCAGTTGTGGGATCAGAACCTCTTTTGCAAAAGTCGACTTCCCGCATTCCGTAGCCCCTACGAGCATAAATATCGTATGTACACGGGTTTGAATTTCCACCGTCTAATCCCCCTTTCTTCGCACAATAGCGCTTTGCGTCGTACGGATCTCGTTAACTCGGTCACCAACCATTACATACTCGAACTCAACCGCCATATCTTGAACCGTATCCGCAAACCATTGCTGGAACGCTTCCTGTCCCATTTCCCACTTGTGATCTTCATGCCGGAATCCTTCCAGCTCATAGTAATGGTTAAAATCAGCGTTCGGCGTCGTTACAATAAATTGTTCGAAATCGACATTGCTGCAGACTTGCTGAATGAGCTTCGCGGCTTCATCCTCACTCATGTGCTCGATAACTTCCGTTAAAATCACATCAACCTGCTCCCCATTGTACGACTCCAAAAAATGATCCAGAGAACGAAAAGTAGCAATGTTATCGATTTCCTTAGCTTTCGCTTTCCGATTCACGACCTCCAATAGCTCCTCGACTACATCCACGGCGTAATAGGTACTGTCTATTTTTCCAGCATACGGAATGGCATAAAATCCTTCGCCGCACCCAATGTCCAAGATCGGCTTATTAAATGGAAGCACACTTGAAATGAAACTACGCCGCTGTATTGCGGTACTCCCATACTCTAGCCCGATGGAATAGCGCTCCGTTTGCTCAATGTAAGCTTTATATTTCTTAAACCGCTCTCTGGAGGTCAGGAAATTTCTCGCAAATAGACTCCGTATATAAAAAGGTGCATCAATGACGCTAAGGCTTCGAATATATTTATCCAAAATGGCTTCCGAAATATCGATATACTCGTCTGCAAACATAGACAAAAACAAGGACAATACACTCACAACATGCAAGAGGTGATACAAGCTTTTATGCGTGGTAATAGTCAGTGAATAGCTCTTGTGGGCTTGATGCTGCAAGGAAAAGGTATAGTCCTTCAAGTGCTGTTCGAAAAACCTGATATAATGTACCCGCTCCACATGAACCAAGTTGATGAAAAAGGAGTGCTCATACCCTTCCTCGTCCCGATCATCCTGAGCCTTAAAGGGTGTTGAGAAAAATTCATTCACCGCATTAAGCGGAAATTGGGGCGTATTAAATCGGGAAACATTTAAGTATTCAAAATTCTCACCGTCATTCTGCTTGTAGGATATATCGTTATCCGCATCCTTGAAATATACGTTATAAGTTGCGTCATCCGAATACCATCCGTAAGCCAACCCTTGCCGAACCGGACGAAGCTGCATTCCTGTCACTGGGTTTTTTTTAATCAAAAAAGTGAAGCTTGGATTCGTAGATTTCAGTTGTACAATAGCCAATGCCCTCTTCCTCCCATCAATCTTTCTATAGGGTCAGTCCCCATACTTCCTGCAAAGCTCCCCGAAACAAGGCATCCAACTGATCATCCCGTTTGTCATCTTTAGCACTTAAGGACGCAGCTGCCTTTTCTAACACAACAAACCGCTCCTCTAAATATTGGTTGATAGGGTTTAGTCGTGGCTCGTAGTCCAACTCTTCACCGGCTTTTTTTCGTGAAAGTAATTGTTGAATGACTTCCCATAACTCTTCATCCTTTGGAATAAGCCGATCCACCAGCACATCGAATTCCATCGGTGCCATCTCTTCATACCGGTTAATCCACTCGCAGGCCAGCACGGGACGAAGCACATAAAAGTATTTCTTGATCTTGACCTGCTCGCCCTGCAAATAATCACGGTAGTTCCCTTTAGCCATGTTCAAATAATGGTACATACAAGACTTTGGTGAAAAGGTGTACGGTGAGATCCCTCTAAGCTTCTCGGCTACACTATACTTCTCATCATATTGAATAGGCGACTGCAACCATTCCAGTAACGGAGGATTGGACTTGCGGAATAAATTTAACGCTTTTCGCAAATCCCAACCGTTGATATCAAGACTATCGTTAATAGGCCGTTCAATGACATCCCGTTTATCAAAAATGGATAAATACCATTCCGGTTTTTGAACATAAATGAACCGCACATCGTAATCACTATCCTGTGACGGGAATCCCCACGCCCGGCTGCCTGATTCACAGGCATACAATATTGTAACTTGCTCCTCTTGTTCAATCCGGTCTAACTGTTCACGGATAACCTTATTTATAGGATCCATCTTTATCCCTCCAGGTCCATCATTTCAATCTTCTTCACCATCGAACCATAACCCTTTGCTGACTGCGCAATGTAGCTGAGTACGGTATCACTCCATCCATAGATATAAAAGGTATTGCGGTCTGGCTGCGGAACCATCGCATTACGGTAAGGGGCAATATCGATAATATATGCTTTCACATGAGGATTTACCTTCGAGCGGTATTTTTGTAAGGCTTCATAAAAAGGGCTGCCGTGGTTCTGCTGTTCGTCCGTGATCATGACGATCTGGTCGACCTTGCGCCGCTCATTTAGCAGCTTCCGCACAGGCGCCCCTGTATCCGTGCCGCCACGAGCTTGAATTCGGTCAGCTTGGGATAAAATACTGTCTCGACGGGACGGTCTAGCATCCTCTACCTCTGTATCAAACAACCAGAACAGGGAGTTTCCTTGCGTTTTCTTGTACAGGGCCAGAGCAAACACTGACCCAATCTGCAAATACTCACCATTCATTGAGCCTGAAATATCCAGGAAGATAGCCGTCTGATCCTCCAGATCCGGCAAATTATCAAACGTATACTCGGCTGCATCCCGCAGGGCGTCCCGGAGTACAGGATGTTGTACCTGCCGAAATGCTGCAGCGAATCGGAAAGGTAAAATCTTCGACTTTTTCAATGCCCGTTGATCTGTTAAGCGTTCTACTGCAATCGCCAGATTGTTGCGATCCTCGAAAACACCTGCTCTATCAAGGGCGTTCAAGTGGCGAAGCAGCGCAAATATTGGCATTTGATGCAGAAGCGCCTCCCACACTGCCTTTGTGGGTTTTACCGCTCCTGTTACCACTTCATGAGGCAATTTCCCCGTCTCAATCCACATTAATTGTTCCGCTTCGGAACCCGCTCGTTTCAACTGTTCCAGCGCCTCCACTTGTGGAAGCAAAGATAGGTTAGCCTCTTGACCAATCAAATAACGATATAACGCTTGCTGCTTAAGATCGGCAGGCTTCGGGTGGGCCGTTGCAATCGCATCGCCCAAGCTGTATCCACGACCTCGGCCATTGTACTTGATGGCCCAGTACTCGGATATACCTGCCAGAAAACGATTTACTTGCCGTTTCACCGCACGCCCACCTTCGCCGCGACCCAAGCCCTTCAAGATCGTAAGGAAATCGGTCAAATCGGAAGGAATTCGTACGACATTCAAGAAGATTTGTGAAAACAAGTCTGGACGATAAGCCGACAGAATGGCCAATCCGAACAAAGGTTGCAAGCGCATATAGCCTTCATTACGGGCATAGACAATGGCTTTTGCCATAAACAGCGGGTTGACTTGCGCCATTTCCCGGTGTATTTCTTCCGCTTCCGCCAAAAGCTGGCGTTGATCCGCGTAGAAAGTGTTGCCTAATGTGTTGGTTACCAGAGTCTGTATGTATTGCTCCTCAGCGGAGCGGGTGTAAGAGGGGTAACCTTCTTTATTTGAAGTAGTTGGTCGTAGGGTTGAGAATAATTTTTTAGCAAAGCTCATGTTTATAACCTCCTAGATTTAAAAACCGGCGAAGAAAAAGCAGGGAAGGTTCACTGCAGGACTCGAACCTGCCATAAAGCCCGGGTAATTCATCGTTGCGCATCAGTAGCGAAGAAACCCTCCCCGGCGCCTCGCCGGTATTCATTTGTAGTGGTGCGAGGAAAAAGGTAGAGAAGGCATCGGTACAGCGTATTTACGCTCATTACCGTCCTTTTTGAAGAAGTAGCCCTCTCTGGCGCCTCGCACTTTGATACATATGATTGAAAGTGAAGTAACCCTTCCGTGCGCCTCAACAGGCTCAACTGCCTCATCCTTATTGAACTCGGCTTCATGGATCTATCTTCGCTCATCCTCATCGATACGAACAGGGCGGAAGTATGGCGGCGAATAAAAATCCTTCCATTTTCTTCAACTCGGGCGCTTGTTATAATGAGTACTATAATTACTAAAAGGATTAGCTACTGCTGGAGGAATGCAAATGGCTCGGGAAAGTTTCGATAAGGAGATTCAATTTCTTCGCATGCTGGCTTTAGCTGGGGGAGCCTACAGCAGACAACAATTCGCCGATCGCCTCGGCATTTCTGTACATACCTATGACAAAACGCTGCGTAATCTCAAGGGTATGGTAAGTGTCCTGCAACAAGGTCTTCCTGCAGAGCAAGGAACCGAACTCTCCGAGTGGCTCCGCTATAACTACTATGAATCTGCCGACCCGTTGCTCCTGTTCTTATTTCGTGCAAAGTCACTTAAAGAAACGGAAAGCATCAGGCTTTCGATATTATTAACAGCACTACAGACGCAGGAGCTAACCACTAAAGATCTTCAAGATGTCTGCAGTGAGCAAATGCCAGCCGATGGCCCGCTTCCTGATGAGAAGACCGTTCGGGGAGATCTGAAATACCTAGAGGAAGTTGGCGTTATTCTTCGTGTTAACGAGGGACGTCCCTCCCGATACAGGGCTGCTAACGATCTTATTAACCAATTATCCGACGATGAGCTCCTGGATCTTTACGACTATGTTGATGTCATCTCCAATACGCAGACTCCATCCGTGCAAGGCTACCTGCTGCGCGACACCTTAAAGAAGGTTTTACGAAAGCGGGGCTATCATCCAGAGGCTGCGGAAACTCATCGATACAAGTATAATTACCACTCACGTATACTCGACGAGGCGCATCTCTACACGATATTTGAAGCGATTCAGCAACGAAAAAAACTCAATTTTCTTTATCTTTCTCCTAAAAAGGGTAAGAATTACGCTTCTCAAAACACAAACCCCCTCTTCGAGCGGGAAACGAAAGGTGTTACAGAAACGGTTCTCCCCCTCCGTGTCGTCTATGATCATCAATACGGACGGTGGTATTTAATCGGATATCATTCACGTATGGGGATCATGAAGTTCCGTATGGAGGGACTTACTCAGATTGAGGAAGGCGACGTTGTGGGAGAAGAAGAGTTCGCCCAGAAACTCAGCAATATTGAAGGACAACTGAAAAACAGTTGGGTTACGGATACCACTCGTGCGATTAAAGTGGTCGCTCGATTCTATAATCCCGGTCGATCCAGTGCTAATTTCATTAGGGAGCGGGTGGAGGCGCAGGGACAATGGGGAATCATTACGGAGAACTCGGATTCAACATTTCTTTACGAGATCATGGTGAACGGCATTTACGAAATTAAACCTTGGTTACGGAGCTTCGGTTCAAGTTGCGAGGTATTAGAGCCTCCTTGGCTTCGCAAGCAATTTATTGCGGAATGGAAGGAGATCCAGAGCTATTATGAATCCATTCGAGAAAATATTTAACTTTCAGATCATTTCCCGCCTCGACGAGATGGGTTCATTGGCTCTGACCTCCCAGGAGCGATCATGGCTGAAAACGATGCTGATGCACCCGGCTTCCACTGAAGCCTTTACACCGGATACCTTGACTAAGTTGAACTCCTTATTGGATTCTGAATCATCCACAGAGGTTCGTGACATCATTATGGAGAAAGCGAAAGCTCAGGAGCGGCAGGTCTATCATCCAATGCTTCGTACGCTCCGCCGAATGATTATGCAGGATCGGGGAATTCTTTTTTCTTATTGTAATAAACATGGAGAAGTTAAACCCAATCAGTCCGGATTCCCTCACAAGCTGGAATACAATATGTTTAAGAGAGAATGGTATCTGCAATGGTACAATACTCGCCATCATTCCCTCATGTCTACCAAACTCAAAAACATCGTATCGGTCGAGGAAACCATTCTGCCTATTGATCAGGTCACAGCCTTGAAGTTAACTTTGGAGCGCTTGTTAGAGGAATGGAAAGAATACGCATGGGTTCAAGTCATCCCGGCATTTAATGCGGAGCTGTCACGAATTCTATACGCCTTCTCCTGTTTTGATAAGTCGGTGACCTTTGATGAAGACTCAGGTATCTATCGAATCAAAGTCATCTACATGAGAAACGAAAGCGAGTTTCTGTTGTCCAAAATCCGTTTCCTTGGGCTGCGAGTAAAAATTGTTGAGGGCAAGCACCTTAAGAGACGCATGCTTGAATCGGCTTCAAGGGCGCTGGCTCGTTATGCTGATGATGGAGACTTCTAACTCTAAAAACTTAAAACCCCGCTCTATGACGGGGTTTTTTCCTATTTCAAAATCTTATTCAACTCATCAGCATTTTTCTTACTATCCATTCTAGCGTAGAAATAAAAAGCTATAGTATGCAACACAACAGATAGCAGCAACATTCCAGGCAACCAAGGCAATATGAGTTGAAACATCTCTACGGAGAATAACCAAACCATAATCATCCCACCAACCATATTAACCGTTGAAGAAATTAGGATATTCCATACGGGTTTTAAAGTGTAATAATTCCACAGCGCATTATACATCACTCCAAATAATCCGGCGGAAATAATAGAGATACCCGCAATATTCCACAGATACAAGATACTGATAGATTGATCCTTCAAGAATAGAGTGAAAAGTAACGTTACCCATAAGAATGTGATCGTAAATACTTGAAAAAACGAATGTTTCAATTGGCTTATCATGATAAATTCCTCCTGAAATTTTTTATGTAAAAACGACTGACAAAGTAGCTGGACTGATCCGTTAACAACACCTTAATCCTTGCGTTATCTGTGGATGAAAACTCCTTAATGTAACTTGTATTGATGATGGTTTGATTATTGATTTTCACAAAAAGAGAGGAATCAAGGCTTTCTTCCGCCACCTTCAACCGTTTATTAAGTAAAAACATCTCTCCAGTAATAACTCGCACACTACACATTCGATCTTCCGATTCGATTACCGCTATAGAGCTTAACAAAATTTGAACATTACGATTATTTTTAGCATTGATCACTACCATCTTTTTTTCAGAGCTGCCTATGGCTTTTTCGATATGCCCCCACTGTTCTTTTTCATCAGGATGGGTTGTTACTTTTGCGACACTTCGATCCAATCCCGAGTCAGCTTCAAATATAATTTCCAATTTCGCTGCCTCCTTTCACAACTCATATTATAAGCAAAACGTTACTAAAACTACTTTAATTCGTTTTCCTGCATGATCTTGTAGGTTTGTTGCAATGGGTGGTGGATTGTCACTAAATAAAAGCAAAAAAGCACCTGTTAAGGTGCTCTCCATCTCCGCATCATAGGCTTTGCACGCAGCACCACAGGAACAACAAGCAAACATGGCTCCTCGCTCGAAGTGATGTATAGATGCCAGGATTCGTAAAAAATTGTTATATTTTGTGTGATATAATATATTTGCTAACGGGTTGGCCACTTTCAGTAAAGTGGCTTCTCTTTTATTTTAAACAAGGATGTGTGTGCTATTGAAACGTTTACTTACTATAATGTCCCTAGTTCTAATTGTATTTATAGCTGTGTCTTGCACTTCGCAGAACAATATTACAAAAAAAGATCAGGTTGAAGATACTATTCTTAAAAAGATTCAATCATATACACTTAATGAATCAAATTATCTTCTGTTTGTAGAGAGCCCCACAACGGCTAATAAAAAAATCACTCTTTTCCTGCCTTATTCTGTAGACAATATAAATATTAAAGAAATTTCTCTTATGCAAGATAATGAGCAGGTCACCCATAAAACTACTGTTAATTCTCCTAATATTCTTGATAACAAACTTTACTTCACCTTAAATGAATTTATACCTTCTTTTAACAAAGCACAACTAACTCTTGATAATGGAAAAACAGTTATAATTCATACGGGTCAATATATTTTACAAAAGTATGTATCACAAGAAAACATACCCGAAAACAAACTTAAGTTCCTTGGTTCAGGAAATTTTCAAAATAAACTAGGTAAACTCACTTATTCTGCTCAATTTAATTATAAAGAGAAAAGTGCGGAGCAAGATGTTGATATAATTCTTCCTGATGATTTAATTTCTTTACGCAAGAACATTGATTTTCAACAAGTCACCGTTAGTGATAAAAATGCCATGTTTAAACTAGGCCTGAGTTTTCCTAAGACCGAATTTACTAAACTGCATGTTGATTCCCTAACCTTTGAAGTATTATGGGCTCAGAAATATAGTAATAAAAATGCTGTAATTTTAATTGGGTCCATTCCCATTACAATCAAAGATTACCAATAATATAACAATCAAAGAATCAACGGTGAATAGTGTAACAGTTTGCTCTGGTTGCTGCCCGAATTGCATCCCGTTCGTCGGCTGAAAGCGGTGTGCCGGTAGCGGAAACGTTGTTCCGAAGCTGCTCTATGCTGCTCGCACCTGGGATCGTAACGCTCACTCCAGGTTCATTCAGCACATACCGGATCGCCATCTGCCCCAGTGTGCTCGTATCGCCTGCTAGCTCAACAAGTCTTTGTCGAACTGCGGATAACTCCTCACGGCTATAATCTAGATAGTCTCGTTCTGCCTTATTCGCCCCTCCAGACGTTAAGATGCCACCTGCAAGCGGCCCCCGTGCAATTAAGCCGATCTCATGCTCCATCAGTTGTGGAAGCACCTCCTCCTCAGGACGCCGATCAAGCATACTGTACTGGCTCATCAAGCTTGTAATACTCGAACGACGGACATATTCCCTAATGACATTCGGACGTATGGATGATATCCCGTAATGGCGAATCAGCCCCTCTTTCTTCAACTCCTCAAAGGCTTCAATAGTCTCCTCGATTGGATCCTCAATCGTTCCTCCGTGCAGCTGATACAAATCGATATAATCTGTGCCAAGTCTTCTGAGGCTTTCTCTTACTGCCGATAGTATATACGATTTAGAAGGGTCCCATGTCGAAACCTCTTTGCCCGGTAGTCGGCGATTTCCAACTTTTGTTGCCACGATAACGTCGGAGCGATGATGTTTAATCGCTTTTCCGAGAAGCTCCTCGTTTCGCCCATGATCATATAGGTCAGCAGTATCGAAAAAATTGATACCGAGTTCTAACGCTTCTTGAATAATAGATACGGCCTTGGTTTCGTCAGTTCCAACAGTCATACAGCCGAGACCAACCTCACTTACATAAAGGTCCGATTTTCCTAGGCGATTTTGTTTCATCTACATTTCCTCCTTGTAAGCTTCTTATTTTAGTTTTTTTTCATGGCAACTCCGAGTAGCCGCTTGACTCAATGGTACAAGTATATCAAAGAAACAATAGGTTCCATAATTCTGCTAAATAGCGAATTGAGGCTACCGTAAAAAGAAAAAAGACACCCTAAGGTGCCTGTTCTCTTTACTCATAAGAAACTAAAAAACGCCCTTGTTTCTGCTCCACCAGCACTTCCCCCATCAGATTTTTTCATGAAAGGTTCTGTTGATGACATCGAGCTGCTGCTCTCTCGTCAGTTTGGTGAAATTAACCGCATAACCAGACACTCGTATCGTGAGTTGTGGATATTGCTCCGGATGCTCCATCGCGTCACGTAAGGTTTTCGTGTCGAACACATTAATATTAAGATGATGGCCATCTTTAGCTGTATACCCGTCAAGAAGTGCAGTCAGATTACGGATTCGATCTTCTTCACTTTTCCCAAGGGCACCCGGTATAATCGAGAACGTATTCGATATGCCATCTAAGGCGTATTCATAGGGCAGCTTGGCCACGGAGGCCAACGAAGCAATCGCACCTTTGCGGTCTCTACCATGCATCGGGTTCGCCCCTGGAGCGAATGGCTCACCTTTCTTTCTCCCATCAGGGGTATTCCCGGTTAGCTTACCGTATACCACATTCGAGGTAATGGTCAGCACCGACATTGTGGTCTTGGCCTCTCTATAAGTCGAATGCTTCTTCAGCTTGCGATAGAACCGTTTGACGAGGTCAATAGCGATATCATCGGCACGGTCATCGTTGTTGCCGTAAGCGGGATATTCCCCTTCAACAATATAGTCAACAGCAAGACCATTCTCATCTCGAACTGGCCGAACGTTAGCATATTTAATGGCGCTGAGCGAATCGGTTACGACCGACAGCCCGGCAATCCCGGTTGCCATCGTTCGCATCGTTTCCTGATCGTGAAGCGCCATCTCGATACGTTCATAACAGTATTTATCGTGCATGTAGTGGATTACATTCAAAGTGTTAATATAGAGCTCCGCAAGCCACTCCATCATATAGTCAAAGGCGTCCATTACTTCGTCATAATCCAGCTTGTCCGACAGAATGGGCCGCATTGGCGGGGATACTTGCACATTCATTTGTTCATCCATTCCGCCGTTAATTGCATACAACAGTGCTTTGGCCAGATTTGCCCGAGCGCCAAAATACTGCATTTGCTTTCCGATCCGCATGGCAGACACACAGCAGGCAATTCCATAATCATCACCAAAATAAGTCCGCATTAAATCATCATTCTCATACTGAAGTGAGCTTGTCTGAATCGTCATGCGCGTACAATATTCCTTGAACTGCTGCGGGAGCCGATGGGACCAAAGTACGGTCAAATTCGGTTCCGGCGATGGCCCAAGCGTCTCCAACGTATGCAGGAACCGAAAGGTGGTCTTGGTGACTAACGGACGCCCGTCCAGACCGATGCCTCCGAGCGACTCGGTGACCCATGTTGGATCACCGCTGAATAGCGCGTTATATTCCGGTGTCCTTGCGAATTTTACCATACGCAGCTTCAGGACAAAATGATCGACGAGCTCCTGTGCCCCTTGCTCCGTTAACCTCTGCTCCTTTAGATCTCGCGCTATATAGATGTCCAAAAAGGTGGAGGTACGGCCAAGACTCATAGCCGCCCCATTCTGTTCCTTGATTGCGGCAAGATACCCGAAGTATAGCCATTGAAAAGCTTCCTGCGCGGTCTCCGCCGGCTTCGTAATATCGAATCCATAGCTGTCCGCCATCTGCTTCAGCTCCGTAAGGGCACGAAGCTGCTCCGCAATTTCCTCACGTGCCCGAATTATATCTTCAGTCATCGTGCGTTCGTCGAAGAAGGAGCGCTCATTTTTTTTGCTTTTGGCTAGAAAATCCGTGCCATATAAGGCAACGCGCCGGTAATCGCCGATAATTCGTCCCCGGCCATAGGCATCCGGAAGCCCTGTAATGATCCCCGCTTTTCTGGCGAGACTCATGGCAGGCGAATAACCGTCAAATACGCCTTGATTGTGCGTTTTCCGGTAAGTGGAGAAAATATGCTCGATTTCCGGATCCAGTTCATAACCGTATGATTCACAAGCATTTTTGGCCATTCGGATCCCGCCGTAAGGTTGAAGTGCCCGCTTGAACGGTTTGTCCGTTTGAATACCCACGATTACTTCAAGTTCCTTATTCAAATAGCCGGGTCCATGCGAAGTAATGCTGGAAACCACCTCAGTATCCATATCTAGAACTCCACCTTGGTCTCGTTCTTTCTTGGCGAGGTCCATGAACTGCTTCCAGAGTTGCTGCGTGGCTTCCGTGGGACCCACCAGAAAAGAGGGATCACCCACATACGGTTCGTAGTTGAGTTGGATGAACTGGCGAACATCGATCTCTTCCTGCCAGCTTCCTGATTTAAACCCTTCCCATGCCTGCATCGCGTTGTTTCCTCCTTTATCACCTTCGTCATGTTTACGAGATGTGCTTAGTATGATCCTTCTTAGCAAATCTAAAGGAGGTACATAAATGGATAGTTCGGGGGAAACTGGAAACGGGGATAATAAAACGTAAGCAGGAAAAACTGAACTTGTTTATAACGACTTTATGGCGGGGAGGAATAATGATGGCTGTCAAACAAAGCCAGGCAGAAGGTAAGGAAAGCATGACAGAGAAGAATCGTTCCGCAGAGGAAGAGGTCAACCGTCTGGTTACCCGCGCGAGGGCTTCGCAAGAAATGTTCCTTTCTATGAATCAAGAACAGATTGACCGCATAGTTCAGGCAATGGCACTTGCCGGATTAGACAAGCATATGCTGCTTGCAAAGATGGCGATTGAAGAAACCGGACGCGGCGTGTACGAAGATAAAATCACGAAGAACCTTTTTGCAACAGAATACATTTATAACAGCATCAAAAATGACAAAACCGTTGGTATCATTGAAGAAAATCCTTATGAGAATTACCAGCGGGTAGCCGAGCCGGTTGGCATTATCGCCGGTGTTACACCTGTAACGAATCCAACCTCCACCACAATATTTAAAACACTGATTGCCACGAAAACGCGGAACCCCATCATTTTTGCTTTTCATCCGTCTGCACAGAAATGCAGTTCCGAATCGGCAAAGACATTGCTCGATGCAGCAGTAGCAGCAGGCGGCCCGGAACACTGTGTGCAGTGGATTGAGAATCCATCACTCGAAGCTACACAACTGCTCATGAATCATCCGGATGTAGCTCTGGTTCTGGCCACAGGCGGCTCGGCCATGGTAAAGGCCGCTTATAGTACCGGCAAGCCTGCGCTTGGTGTCGGACCGGGTAATGTCCCATGTTTTATTGAAAAAACGGCTGATCCGAGACAAGCGGTTAACGATCTTATTCTTTCCAAAACTTTCGATAATGGCATGATCTGCGCTTCCGAACAAGCCGTGATCATTGAGGAACCGATTTATGAGCAGGTCAGGGAATTGATGACAGATTACGGATGTTATTTTTTAGATAAAACAGAAACAGATGCGGTATCCAGTTTGGTGATTACCGGGGAGAGATGTGCCGTTAATGGTGCTATAGTCGGACAACCTGCTTATAAAATTGCCGAGATGGCCGGCCTTCAGGTACCTAAGGACACCAAGATACTCGTTGCCGAATTGGAAGGCGTGGGAACGGACTTTCCGCTGTCCGCCGAGAAACTAAGCCCCGTTCTGGCATGTTATAAGGTATCATCGGCCGAAGAAGGTATTGATCGTGCAGCGGAAATTGTCGCTTTCGGTGGTTTGGGCCACTCTTCCGTCATTCACTCCGAGGACAAGTCGGTGATTGAGGCCTTCGCGAAGAAGTTACAGACCGGACGAGTAATTGTTAATTCCCCTTCGACTCAGGGCGCTATTGGCGACATTTACAACACCAACTTGCCATCACTAACTTTAGGTTGTGGTTCCTACGGCAAAAACTCGACCACCTCCAATGTATCTGCAGTCAACTTAATCAACATCAAACGTGTCGCATACCGGACGGTGAATATGCAATGGTTCAAAATTCCGCCTAAAATCTACTTTGAAAAAGGGTCCACGCAGTATCTCCAAAAAATGCCTAACATCTCCAAGGTGCTTATCGTTACCGACGAAATGATGGTGAAGCTGGGCTATGTGGAAAAAATCGAATATTACTTAAGAAAACGTTCGGAGCCGGTTACTATCGAAATCTTTGCCGATGTCGAACCAGATCCGTCTGTGGAGACGGTTGAACGCGGGACTCGAATGATGGAAAACTTCCAACCGGATTGCATTATTGCGCTGGGTGGCGGCTCGCCCATGGACGCAGCGAAGGCGATGTGGCTCTTTTACGAATACCCGGACACGAGTTTCCATTCTCTGAAGCAGAAGTTCCTGGATATCCGTAAACGGGTTTACAAATATCCGCGATTAGGCGTTAAAGCCCAATTCGTCGCGATTCCGACAACGTCAGGAACGGGTTCAGAAGTGACTTCATTCGCGGTTATCACGGATAAAAAGGAAGGACATACCAAGTACCCGCTTGCGGATTACGAATTAACGCCGGACGTGGCGATCATTGATCCGGAGCTTGTGTTTTCCCTTCCGAAAACGGCAGTTGCGGATACCGGAATGGACGTGCTGACGCATGCTATTGAAGCCTATGTTTCCGTCATGGCGAGTGACTATACCGATGGTTTGGCACTCCATGCCATCAAGCTTGTATTTCAGTACTTGGAAAAATCATTTCATACGGGAGACCCCACTGCTCGTGAGAAAATGCATAATGCTTCAACGATCGCCGGAATGGCTTTCGCAAATGCCTTCCTCGGTATTAACCACAGCTTAGCGCATAAATGGGGTGGAGAATACCATACGCCACACGGCCGTACGAACGCGATTCTGATGCCGCACGTCATTCGGTATAATGCCCAGAAGCCGTCAAAATTCGCGTCATTCCCGAAATATCGCTATTTTATCGCCGATGAGCGTTATGCGGAAATCGCTAGAATGCTGGGGATGGCAGCAAGCACCACGGAAGAGGGGGTTAACAGCTTGATTATGGCTATCCGCAAGCTGAACCAATCGCTCGGCATCCCGGAGAAATTCCAGGATCTCGGCTTCGACCCCTCCGATTTTGAATCAAAGGTCGACTTCCTGGCCGACCTCGCCTTCGAGGACCAATGCACAACAGCCAATCCCCGTATGCCCCTAGTCATAGAATTTGCAGATATTTATCGGGATGCGTTCTACGGTAGATTTTAGAAATAGGGGTCAAAAAAAGCCCTCCTTAGAGTGGATGCTCGAAACATCCACTTTAGGAGAGGCTTTTTTTGTATGGAAGGGCGAACATTAAAGGGTAACGCTTTTAATATATCCAACCAAGAGAGATTTTCATTATTCATTGCGGTCTTTATATATATGTTTGATTCCCCGCCACCAACCAAACCGCCAACTCCCTAAGTTCAACCTCATTCCGTGTAGCAATTAGCTCAAGCACCGACTCAATCCGCAAACACTTCGTTGAGAGGTAGCCTTCCGCCGGTGTCCCTCTCAACAACTCAATCTGAACAGCTCCGTCCTCTGGATTATCCTTAAATCGTGGATATACGATAACAGAATGATGTGGACTTTGATGTTCCCTATTGAAGTACTGAGCATAGAATGCTAATTGGTATAGATCCGCATTTTCCACATTCTTAGCACCATAGTTCTTATACTTCACATCAAGAACACGTATTTGCTTAGTCGTTGTATCTTGAACCAAGAGATCTGGGATCATATGCCGATAGCTGCTTCCTCCTACTTGAATCGCATCCGTGATTCTCCTCTGAGACTCTACTTTATATTTATTAGGTAGGTATCTCTTTAGATAGGTCCCTACGAAGTCTTCAAACAATTGATTCATGTCAATCATCATGGAAAAGAATGAACTCCTGCTGGTCTGGTAAATATCATTAACCGCTAACTGTTCCACGATATATCTGGCGAGTACGTGTACAGGCTCGTAATGCTGGTTCAGCCGGTTGTAATGAAAGATAGGCCAATCGTTACCTTGGTGTGCTTCACATAACATCTTGAACTCTGAACGATAACGGTTCACTTTTTGACAGGTAGCCTGATTAAGTCTGAACTTAGATGCAACCTCTAAGGCTAACAGGATGACTTGATTCTCCGGTGTATTAGTTACGAGTTCATCGTATCTACAGTAAATACGGCTCGGCAATCCATAATTAACTCGCATATTCTGCAGTAAATCAGGACTACCCCTAAACTGCTTCAGGTTATCTTCCTCTGTCACGTAGTCTTTAAAAAGCCCTTTATGCCAAAGCTGCTCCAATTGGTCAATAAAGTAGCGAACCAATAGCTCCATCAGATTATTGGAGTCCCATTCCGCCGAGGTTTGATGCCAAGAATAGAATGGAAGTTTCTCTGTGAAGCTGATCATGGAAAGCAGAGAACAGAACCCTTGATCAAACTTAGGGCGAATACTGATTCTAACCCGCTCCAACTCAATAACACCCACCCAGCTCTGGCTGCGTATACGAAGTCCAGTTCTCAGTTCGTCGAATATAAATCGCTTCTCCCAATACGCCGGCGACTTGATAGTTGCCAGGGATTGCAGATAGGCTCGCTCATCTAGGCTAAGCTCATAACCCTCAATGAGCCGATCATCAAATTCTTTCATTTCGATAGCTGTGATCATATTTGGATTATCCTTTAAAGTGCTTAGTTAATTCAGCTGCAAATGCGTCATTGTGCTCATAAAATAACTCAGATCGAATCTCCATGTTGGCTGCATTAACGAACCCTTTACCTACAATATCAGCTAGCAGTTCATAATTGTCGAAGCAGTATTCTTGAATCAATGGAATAACTTCCAACTCATACACCTCTTTCAGATCCGACAAGGAAGAAATAGCTTGACCATTTTTCATAAAGTAGGCATGTCCGATCTGCTTATCTCTCCCTTGAAATTTAACCAAGGCGTCATTCAGAGCTTTCAAAATAGTCCCCAGACTAAGACCCAGATTCTCAATCTCTGACTCCAGAAGCGAGTATCGAGGCATACATTCTATGAAGGCAAATCTACGTTTCAACGCGGCGTCCATCATTTTAATACTGCGATCTGAAGTATTCATGGTTGCAATAATATTTAGATTTATTGGAATCGAGAAGTTATCCTTACTCTGGGGAAGTCGCAGCTTCATGCCTCTTTTGTCTTTTTCCAACAGAGTAATAATCTCTCCAAATATTTTAGGCACATTGCCTCGATTAAGCTCATCTATAATTAGGAAATAGGGAGTTTCAGGGCTATTCTGAGCTTTCTCACAGAGACTGGAGAAGATCCCTTTTTCCAGTTGAAAAGCTACGGTCCCGTTATCGCCAGCAATGGGCTTGAATCCCTCGATAAAGTCTTCGTAGTTAAAGGATGGATGAAAGGTACATATTTCTACGTTTTGTCCTTGGTTCAAATTGAGCTGTGTATGCTTCCACTCGATATAACGTCTAGCCATGAATGTTTTCCCTGTTCCGGGGGGACCATATAAAATACATTGCCCTTTTCTCATCAGAGCCTGCTCGAGCTTACTAAACAGTAGTTCATCTTCCTGCGAATAAATAGGAGTGGGATTAATTCCCGTTTCTTTGTTCACCCCGTTGCTCTTCTTCCACTCCAACACTTGCTTCTTGGTCAGTTCATACACCGTCTTCATTGGCCAGTATTTCTGCTCAGGAATATCTAGTGGAGGTTCATATATAGTATCCCACTGCACAAATACCACATGTTTATGAGACTCCAGGTCGTCCTTATATTCATAACCTTGACTTGTCACCGTACCGATCGCAAGGATCTGGGACTTCCCTTTGTTCACGATGACTTGATCGCCGGTCTTGAGGTTATAGAATTTCCAGAGTTCATCAGCTTTTTCTGTGTTTTTACTCATCGATTCCTGATAGGCTTGTTTTTGAAAAGCATTCCTGAACTCATCATAATCCGGATACTGTGTCAGGTTGCTCATCTCATCCCAACCCATACAAATATAGCCCCCCTTATGGCATTCCGGCCACAAAAAGGCGTCCTTGCCTGGGGCGATTTTGAAATATTTATGCTCGCGGAGATAGGTGTGATATAGAAAGTCCTTCAGCTTCACCGGATGCCATTTCTCCATCAGTTCATTCGCCCTCAATGTCTTGTTAAGTAACAGATTACATTGAATGCCGTCCTTCCCGGCCCACTGCTCTTTAGGAACATCCAGTACCGTGAGAAAGGTTTGGAGATGGTCGAGTAAATAAATGGGGAGAAATAGATCGGAACGATACATGAATAGCAGCTTCCCTTTGAGCATATTAGCCCGGATCATGAAACTGTCCGCATTCAGTTCGCTATAGGAATCGTGATCATAGATATTTAATAGATCTACCATATCGGATCTTAGCTTCTGCCATACCTCAGCAACTGAATCCCAACCCGAGGGAATCTTCCAATCCCCATCTTTTCTACTGAAATATATGATATGTTTTGCCGCACTACCGCCCTTAATACTACCAAGCGAGATTGTATTATACTCCAACCACCAAGATAACGAACCGGATGGTGTCTTCCCAAGCGCATATTGCTCTAGCATCAGGTTTGGAAGTTGTTCTCGGGGAAAGCGTATCAGAAACTCTTGTAGCAGTTGTTCACAAGCATTTAATTCGTTCTCATTATAGTTGGCTTCGAAATCCTCTATTAGCTTATGTAAGGAGTCTGTCATACTAGAAAACACTTCCGTTTCCTCTTAATTTCACTCTAAACCTATTATTGCAAATCCTCCAGAACAATAATAGTGACACTACAAATCGGTATCCCCATTCGGATTGGGGATTTTAACCCTAGAGATAGCGCCCATGCTGAGCGCACTGAAAAAAGACACCGCTTAAGTGTCTTTACGAATAAATCAATATATTACTAAAACTATGGAGAATGGATATTATATCATTTGGGTCGTTGAAGACGCTTCTTGGTAAAGATTATCCCCCAAATTAACAACGTTATAATGCTGCCAACGGTCAATAATGAAATTATGAGATTGCTCCAAACGATAGTCAACCTACCCCTTACTCCTTATATACAAGATTTTTATTAACAGTTATACGGGATCTCAAGTCCTAACAACTCTAACTCTTACATTTTTGAGCTAGCCCAAGCAGGAACCTCTTGCTTACAATAGTATATTACAAAATGCTAAATTGAAACCTGACGTGTTCTTTCCAAGCATTCCTCATCCTCTTCAATTTTGATCATAAAACCTATAGGAAATGTTAAAAAGGAGTGAACTTCCAATGACATTCCCCAGCCCTTATATAGTCCTGTGGAAAGGACCCATTAATAAAACCTCTGGTCTTGGAATTGCCAGCAGAGAGTATGTAAGGGCGTTGAGACAACTTGGAGTAAACGTTGCCATCAGCGCAAAGAGCGCCGCTCCAATTTCAAAGAAGAACAAGGTGTTAATTTATCATCACTCCCTTAATTCTTTGAACATAAAGAAAGAGAGAAAACATTTCAAGACCATTATCATTAACACGGTATGGGAGACAACTCGTATCCCTAAACGATGGATCGGGCAGATTAACCAAGCCGATGCTGTTTGCGTGCCTTCCCATCAGAATAAGCAGGCGCTGCTCAATAGCGGAATTAGAATCCCCATATTTATTGTTCCGCATGGTGTGAATGCTCGGATGTATACCCCTATGACGAAGCTCTCTTTGAACAAAACGAAACGTACATTCACCTTTATCTCTGTATTCGGCTTTCAGCACCGCAAGAATCCTGAAGCTTTGTTAAGGGCTTATTGGGAAGAGTTTTCTGCTGCGGATAATGTTCTTCTGATCATCAAAACAAATGGATATGCCCCATATGAGAATGACCGCTGGATCCGTAACCGAATCCTGGCCTATAAAGATAGACTAAACATTAAAAGGAGTGGAGCTCCCCCCATTCAGCTCATTACCCAACGTTTAAATTCCCGCTCTCTCAAAAGTATTTATTCACGAGGCAATGCCTTTGTTCTTCCTACACGGGGTGAAGGCGTAGGTTTACCTTTTCTAGAGTCGATGGCCAGCGGTGTGCCCATAATAGCAACTGGCTGGGGTGGACATATGGACTTCTTAACAAGTAAAAACTCATTTCTTGTTCCTTATAAATTACGCCCCCCTGTCACCGGTATGAATCGAAAATCATCTATTTCACGCCAATTTCGCCATTTGTTTGCGGAAAAGGGACAGTTATGGGCAGAACCCGATATTGGAAGCTTGAGAAAGCAGATGAGAAGAGCCTATGAAAATCCGGGCCTATGTAAAATAAAAGGGCAACAAGCTAGGCATGACGCTCTTCATTTGTCTTGGAACCGGGCGGGTCTATCCTTTAAGAAAGCGATAGAAAGTACGATTAAGTTTAAAAAATAACATAAAAAAGCGACCATAATAGGTCGCTTTTTCTTATACTCCATATGGAGCCGTAGCGTGGCTCACAAATCTACAATCCGCCGCCGCCGTGTGTTGCCGTTGACGCTCACTTTAATTTGGATGGAGCAAAACCATACTTTTTCTTAAACAGCTTGCTGAAGTGAAATTCATCGTAAAACCCAAAATTCATCGCCAGCTCTTTAAAGGTACGCTTCTGTTCATATTTAATGGCCATATAGGCCATTTCCAGCTTTAGGTCTATTTGATACTGATGAATGGTGTTGCCTGTGGCCCGTTTAAAGCGATCCGTAAGTATTCTCGAACATACATGCAGATTATCGGATATCTCAGCAAGGGTATAAATCTTTTCTCCGGATAAACGAATCATCGATAGCGCATCATTAACAAGCTTGTCAGCAATAATGTTATGTTGTTCGTTCGTAATCGACAGCTCAAATAACAGCAAATCCAACAAGGCTGCAAGTTTAATCCTTTTATTGGGAAGATCGGACCAAAAGGTCAAGATAATATCTTCAAATATGGAAAATGTCTCGATTGCATCCTTGCACCGGATTACCGTAGGCAGGTATACAAGATTGTCTCCCCCGCCCTCTTCTGCCCCTTCCGTCAGTATGTCTCCAGGTAACGATTCTATATGCATGTACATCGTCCTTGTGCCAGGCTGGCATTTATCGATGCCGTAGTGATGCTTTCCAGAACGAAGGATGATGTAATCTCCCTTTTCAAGAGCATAGCTTATTCCATCTTGTCCCACGACCCAAGAGCCTTCTAATACACAAAAAATATCATGCTCCCCCAAGATTCTGTCGGGATGATAGACGGGCTTTTCATATAAATTAAAATTAGCGCTTATGATCTGTCTGCTTACTCCAGTAACAAAAATATGATTCATCCCGACCCCCTCCTATACTCTCAATTATACATGTTTTTTCTTGTTTATAGATTCAATTCCGCCCCGAAGTTCAGTTATGCTTTTTAAACTAACGGATGTAATTTTGTAAACACAGAGAGGTAGGCCAAATAAATGAGCGCTGCGCGAAACAATCATGTAAAATCCATCATCGACAGAGGAGATATCATCTCCACACAGTATACCAATACCCCGGAGGTAGGCCGATATCAAGGAAACGGACGGTTTGGGTGTGTATATTCCAAATTGGGATTGCATGACCACCCCAGTGAACAAGACGGCTATGATCAGTTTGGAAAGACCCAATATATGCATATCAAGCATTGGGGAAGATTTTCTTTTCACTCCCAGTACATGGATGCTGATACCACCGCTGATTATATACTCCCATTGATGAAGATTTACTGGGAAAATACCCCCGAGAATATTAGCGACTATTCCCAAGCACAATCATTTTACAATGGCACGCTGACTACCAGCTTTACTCACGATGAAGGAAATCAGGCAACCGTTACGAGCTGGTTCGATTCTGTGAACCGAAATTTATCGGCTATTCATTTGGAGATTAAGGGCGCCGCTCCTTGCATCATGTTTGCTCCGGTAACTGACTTTATGCCTTATCCATTCGGGTATAAGGATACTGCACATCAGAGCTTTAACGTGAATAAGGAAGGTGATAACTGGGTCATTCATATCACCTGCGTCACTGCTGTACCTGAAGTAACTTCACAAGTATATATCCATAGCAATGCCGAGGTTCAAGTGTGCGACGAGGGTTTAAGAATTATTCCCAAGCAGGGGCAGAATCAAATTTATGTCTCCTATGGGGAACCTGTAGACCATGTTGCTGCCGAGGCCTCGCTTAAGAATACGACGAATTACTGGAATGAAGCCTGGGAAAATACCGGTTGGCTGGATCTCCCCGAGGAAACCAGTCACAGCATGTGGGTTCGTTCCATGGCTTATATCCTTTCGACCTTTAATAATGACCAAATGGGCTTTATTTCTACCAATGGATTTACCGGCAACCCGTTCCCGTTCAATTTTGCCCAAGACATGTTCTATGTACAGCCCGCCTTGCTGGCATCCGGTCAGGTATCCATTCTAAAGGCTTGGATCGAAAGCTACAGCAGCAAGATCGACGGGATGAAGGATTACGCCAAGCGCCTCTGGCCACAGGTTGATGGGATTTTCCCGCCATGGGAATTGCCATATGGGCCGATTGAGGGGTATCACTCCCCCTCCGTTCCAATCATTTATTGCTATGAACCGCATAATTCCGCGTATCTGGCTCGAATGGCTCATGAAGCCGCCGTCATGGTTAATGACCCGGAATGGACAGAAACCCATGTTGTTCCCTTAATTCGGGAGATTGCCCTCTTCTATCGGAGCTTCTGCACCAAAGAAGAGGATGGGTATTGGCATTTATTCATCACTCCTTCTATTGGACAAGATGAAGCCGGAGGCCATAATCAGAAGGATTATCTCTGTTCTCTGTACAGTGCCTCATATAGCTTCCAAAGGGCCGTCGAATACGGACTGGATGCCGATGGAGCCTACCAGACCATATTGGAGGATGGACTTGCCTTCTCCAATTTGCTATCGGAAAAGGGATTTCTGTATGCTTCTGCAGGATCGGGAATGAGTGATTACGGCACCCAAAAGCATCCTGTGCAGTTAAATGGTTTAGCTTATCTACCCATCGCAGATGGCCCTACTGCTCCGGAAATACGAGCCTATGAAATACGTTATGAATCGACCGATTTAGCCAAAAAGCCCTACTTCTTCGGATGGACATTAGGAGAATTCCTTCTGGCAAGCTCCCGTATGCAGGATGCAGCAGGTTGGCAAAAGGATTGGAATAATGTCAGGTCCTCGAATTATACAGATGAGAATTGGGTACAAATCTATGAGACTAGCGATGCTACTGTCCAACCCTTCTATGTAACCACTCATGGACTGTTTGCCCAAAGCCTGTACAGCAATATTATCAGTGATTATTGGGGCAAGCTGGTTATTGCGCCCTGTAATGTGTATGGAGACAGCAAAGTGAGCTTCGGTAATGTGCATAGTATATTAGGGGTTAAAGTGAGTGGTGAGATAACGGGTCAAGTCGCATCGGTAACCATCGAAGCCTGGAAGGATTGTGAGTTGGAGGTACATGGGCATCATTTAAAGCTTCATAAAGGAGATCAAAAGGCGCTGGCACTCCATCTGACGCACAATGAATAAAAGTTGAAATTGGATTCACTCAGCCAACTGCGCGTCTGATCCAAGCCCCTCAGTTCACTGGAACTGAGGGGTTTCTGGTTTATGTGGCAACAAGCCCCCGGGAAATTGGTACGGTGAGCTAAAGCATCGACAGAATTCCCTTACTACTCGTTAATGATTTCGTTATCTTTCAACCCTCTTCTGCCCATCTATAGGGTCAGTCCCCATACTTCCTGTAAAGCTCCCCGAAACAAGGCATCCAACTGATCATCTTGTTTGTCATCCTTAGCACTTAAGGACGCTGCTGCCTTATCCAACACGACAAATCGCTCTTCTAAATAATTATTAATAGGAGATAGACGTGGCTCGTAATTCCACTTCATCCGTTATATATGGTTCAAGAATCTGTTTTACCCTTCCCGATACTAACGGTTTCCCATGGTCTCAATTTCGTGATGATTTTGTGTGCTTACAAACACAAGTTTAAGGAGAGGGCCCCACAAACCGATATATATTTAAGAAGAAACTTCCCATATAAGGAGAGATCACGAGAAAATGGATTATAATGTTAAATTGGGACATAGAGTACTAACCCTCCTATGCGCCTCATTGCTGGCAGGAGGAGTCTACCATAGCGCCACTGTGCATGGTCAGAATGTCCAAGAGAGTACAATAGGCAGAAGCCAACAGGATATTCGGAATACTTTTCAACAATACCGTCCCCTGTCGCGGGGTTTTGATTACATGAGTACCACAGACATTTATGAGCAGGTGCCTAGGTTTGAATCCCCGATGGACCCCGGCAAACTTAAGAAAGTATACATAGAAGATGGATTGAAAGCTGTTAATTTCGTGCGGTATCTGGCCGGTCTGCCTAACGATGTGGAAGCGGATTGGAATCTGGAGAAGCAGGAGCAGGCCGCAGCCTTGGTGAATGCTCTAAACGGAGGTCTGAGCCACAACCCTACCCAGCCGGCAAATATGGATAACGCACTGTTTAGTCTGGCCTCCGCAGGAGCCGGTTCAAGTAACTTATATGCTGGAGACCCTACGCTCTATAGCAACGTGACCGGATATATGTCGGATAGTGATTCCTCAAATATTGACCGTGTGGGTCATCGCCGCTGGATTATGAATCCCCGAATGAAGAAGACTATGTTTGGCTTTATATTCAAGTCTATGGAGACTCCGTATCAGAATGGAGCAATGTATGTTTTCAATAAAGACAGAAGCGAGAGTGAAGTTCAATACGATTATATCAGCTGGCCGTCAGCAGGATATTTCCCCAAAGAATTGTTTGCTCCAAGTGATGCATGGTCTGTATCAGTGAACCCGAATACATATGACAAAACACGTACAAGCTCTATTCAAGTGAATTTGACACGCGTTAGGGATGGGAAATCGTGGAGTTTTAATGAAACTAATAAAGACCGATCCGGTAAATATTTCAACGTAGAGAAATCCGGATTTGGTGTCCCGTACTGCATCATTTTCAGACCGGATGATCTAAAACAATTTGAAGCTGAAGATAAGTTTAAAGTGGATATTCAGGGCATTTATCTTAAGGGCGGTCAAGAAACAACGATTTCTTTCGAAACGACGATGTTTGATATGGGCTCGCAAGCCTCCTTTCGGACGGATTCAATTCAATTGACACCGGGTGAGCAGCTCCATTTGTACACCGGTTTAAGCAACGTGGGTGAAGAAGGTTCTGCCCCTTTGTTCTCCAGCAGTGACAGCGGGATCGTAGAAGTGGATCAGAACGGGAACCTCACCGCCAAACGTAGCGGCACAGCAAACATTGTGGCGAGTCAATATTTCAAATCATCGGAAGTTATTCGTGTGACGGTAAAGAACGCCGTTCCTAAAGACCAGGTAAGTATCTGGGCACGTGATTATTACAACAAAGCCAAAGCAAACGGGATCGTATCTATGAGCAGCGACTCTGGATACCAGAAGCCGGTTAATCGTTATACTTTTGCATTAGAAGCACTGAAAATATATGAAAATGTAATGGGTAAACCAAGCGACCATGCAGCTTCTCCTTTTAAGGATATTAATGATACCCAAATCAACCTTGCTTACCAGTTAAATTTAATTAAGGGAACCTCTGAGACGCAATTCTCCCCTTGGAAGACCCTGACGAGGCAGGAATCTGCCACAATAATAAATAATATGGTGCAGATTTTTAATGAGCATAAGCAATCTACAGCTTCAGCAAACGGAGTTGCAGTCCAGCTGTTTAAGGATGATTCCAGCATTGCAGCTTGGGCTAAGGATTCCGTGTACCGCTCTGTGGATCTGGGGTTGCTAACCGGTATGGGCAATAACAAATTCCAGCCTACAGAGAAACTAACGTTGGAACAGTCCTACGTTATGCTACAGAAACTGCTCGATCTATATGAGTAGTCATAAAGCTACGCTGGATACAAGCCGCCATCTCAATTCATGCAACCTATCAGATTTTCCTGTCTGTTGAAAGGACGAAGATTCCACCTATTACCTGGTTGGTACTGAATGGCTATAATTTATTCTCCCCCTTTCTCTAAATACTACCAAAATATAGAATTATATAGATAAAAATGACTTAGGCTGTCTAACAAGGAGAATGATCATGGGGATAACTTTTCGGACTTTTAAAGACGGGGACATCGAAAAAATAAGCAAGGCACTTGGAAAAAGTAAATATGAGTTTAATAACATAGGAAAGGTGACCTGGGATTGCTTTTCAAAACATCCCTGTTTTGAAATGTTTCATCCGGAAAAGATCGGTATTTGGGAAGATGACGGTGACATTATAGGAAGAGTCTCGCTTGACAGTCCTTGGTATGGGGATGCAATCATATATGTTAACCCTGAGTATGCCGGGCTTTGTCCGGACTTGCTTCAATATGCAGAAAGCACCTTTGCCGGTACAGATGATAATGGGAAAAGGTATCTAAACATTGGCGCAAATGAAGGAGATGTATTACAAGCTAGTCTTGAAGCTAACGGATACACCAAGGGAGACGAAGGCAGGACTCTGGTATACTCTTTATCCGAATCGATACAAGATGTGCCTATTCCTGTGGGCTTTGAGATAAAGAGCCTCCAGGAAGTGTACAACTTCAAGAAACTGAATGATTTACTGTGGAGAGCATTTAATTACGAAGGAGAACCGCCTGCCTATGATGATGATGTCTATTTGCCTATAAAACATGCATGGCTCGACTATAGACAAGAGATCTGCTCTGTCGCTGTAGCCCCAGATGGCAGCTATGCATCCTTTTGCGGAATGTGGTTCGATTCGGATACAAAGGCAGCCTTTATTGAACCATTGGTGACAGCAGAAAAGTATAGACAGCAGGGACTAGCCAAAGCATGTATCTATGAATCCATGAAGAAATGTAAAGAGCTTGGTGCTGATATCATCTTTGTTGCCCCTGATGAAGAACCTTATCGATGGTATAAAAGTATAGGCTTCAAGCAAATATCGAAGAGCTACTGTTGGAGTAAGTCTTTTTAAGTAAAAGGAATGCTAAGCAGCGAGCAAGTGAATACCTGTGTAACACCCGCAATTGAGCTAACGGAAAATGATAATTAGCACATCAAAAAAGCGGTGAGGATTTTCTCTCATCGCTTCTTTTAATTACTATAACCATGCTTTCTCTGGCAGAGGGTAGAGTTTATGCACTCACTCGCCCTTATAAGCCTTATGCAATGCTGCAAGGTCGAATTTCTTCATCTGCAGAAAAGCCTTCGTAACACGCGCAATTTGCTCCGGTGTTCCCTTCTCCAGCATCTCGTCCATCTCGGCCGGAACAATCTGCCACGACACACCAAACTTATCGGTCAGCCAACCGCATTGTTCAGCCTCGGGAACTGCAGAAAGCTTCTCCCAGTAGTGATCAATCTCCTCTTGCGAATCGCATTTCACCATAAACGAGATGGCTTCGTTGAAATTGAATTTATGATCGTGCGCGCTGTCCATTACGGTGAACCACTGCTTCTCCAGCATGAAGTCGGAGAACATAATGGTTCCTTCCTCGTCAGGCTCCGAGCCTTTAGGATAACGTGCAATCGTTCCCTGCTGCGAGTTGCCAAATACGGATAAATAGAGAGACATGGCCTCTTCCGCCTTACCACACTTATCACCGACAAACAGTAACGACGGTATAATAGCCGGCCGCTCCTCACCTTCCGGATTCGTAAGGATCAGCTGCCAGGACACGCCATATTTATCCTGAATCCAGCCGTACCGCTCACTGAACGGATACTTATCTAGCGGCATTAAAGCTTGGCCACCTTCTGATAATTTATTCCAGACCTCATCTATTTTCTGTGCTGCATCTTTGTCGCGTGACGGATCAAAATTAACGAAGAAAGACACTGACGGATTTAACTTAAAATACGGCCCTGCACTGATGGCCATAAACTTCTGTCCCCATATTTCAAATGAAACTTGATCACAGTCACCTGACGGTGTGTCATGAATTGTCGTAACACTCGTAACCTTGGATTCGGGGAAAACAGAAGCGTAAAAATTAGCTGCTTCTACCGCTTCTTTGTCATACCATATATGCGGCACGATTGTCTGATTCGCGTTTGTCACAAGTCATTCCTCCTTAGATTTCCTGTCCATCCGGAAACAGTAGTCTGTATTGTGGGCAGAGTGAAAACTGCAAAAATGTTATCCCTGCGGCTGCTCCCCTGGGACATTCACTTGAAAGGTAACGCCGAACCTGTCCTTAACAATCCCATACAAAGGGCTCCAATCCGTCTTCTGCAAAGGCATGACCACTTGACCACCGTCTTCCAGTGCGGCGAAAATCTCCCGTGCAATTGTCTCTTCTGTAGGATGGATGGCAATCTGAACCGTATCACCGTCCGCCTGATGCGACGTACCCGGAAAAGTATCGGAGAACATGAGATCTGCATTACCAACCTTCAAATGCGCATGCATCACAAGAGTTTTCATCTCATCGGTCAGCGGATGATTCGGATCTTCCGGCAAATCCCCGAACGTCATGATCCCGACCACGCTCCCGCGCAGCGCTTTCTCATAAAAATCCAGAGCTTCTCTCGTGTTTCCATTAAATACAAAATACGGGTTCAAACGGATTGACATCATTCTTCATCCCCTTTAGAACAAGTTGGACAATCAACTTTATTATACACAAAAATTTAAGGAAATAAACGCTTTTTTACGAACATATGAGCCCCTATATCAAACCCGGCTCGTTCATCTCCAGCACGTCCTATTGAGATGTATGATGGATTGTTTGTCGAGTGGATCTTCTTTATCCGTATATGGGTTCATCAATATGATTCCGGTCATAACTTCAGAAATGAAAAAAGACACCGGTTAAGGTGTCTTTTACTTTACTCCATATGGAGCCGAGGGGAGTCGAACCCCTGTCCGAAGATAACGGCACATAAGCTTCTACGAGTGTAGTCACAGTTTTGATGTCACCCGAGTATCGCCCCGTAACCGGCTATACGTTGGGTCAGCCTGATTATCTTCTTCAGCTCACCCCAGGCGGAGATGAGACAGCGTATTCCACTATTAGTTAGCCCCTAGCCCTGTCACATGGACGATGCAGAGTAGAAGCACGCACACAGTTTCTTAGGCTGCGAAAGCGTAGTTTGTTTGTTGTTTGCCGTTTAATAGGCTTTAGCGTTGATGAAGCGGACGCGTCCCCACTACTCGCTACTCATGCTCGAACTACCCCCGTCGAATCCAAGAACGGCCCCTCATTAAAAGGGCTTCTTCGGATCAAGCGGATCCTCAAGCAAATAAAGATCCAATCCACAGCTACTTCATTGAAGAGGCTGTTCAGAAGTTAAGCATTAAGCTTTTACTTAAACATTATATCACATTTATCAATACTTTAACATGAGGGTTAAAGGAATTGAAGGTTGATTTTGGAACCTCAAGATTCATGGTGATCCAAGTTTATCTTGCGATCTTTTGCTTATCACGCAGTACTCGCTGGATATCGCGCTGTGCATCTCTTTTTGCAGCTGTATCCCGTTTGTCGTACTCTTTCTTACCTTTACCTAGACCGATTAGTAACTTGGCGTAACCGTTTCGCACATAAATTTTCAGTGGCACAATAGTGAAACCCTCACGCTTGGAGTGTCCAAGCAACTTAAGAATCTGCACCTTATGCATCAGCAGCTTGCGCGTACGCGTCGGGTCATCTGGGTTCGCTCGATTGCCCTGTTCAAAAGGACTGATGTGCATATTGTGAATGTGAATCTCGCCGTTCCGAATGGTGGCAAAGGCATCCCCAATGTTAGCACGTCCATTACGCAGCGACTTAATTTCCGTTCCCGTCAGTACCAGGCCAGCCTCATAAGTGTCCTCGATAAAATAATCATGGGAAGCTTTTTTGTTCTGAGCGAGCACTTTCCCATCTGCTTTTTTGCCCATGAGAATCACTCCTTGAATCAAATTTAGAGCTCTAACTGTTAAGAATTCACCCTGCTAGGTTATTAGAACGTCAGATCTATATTGTAACAAATGAATTCGACGTAACGCAAGGTCGTCAGCGGCTGAACTCCCCTGTCCTCATATGTTTCTTGACCACTTATGCTAGTTCTCGCTTCTTTAATTGCACTTTAGAGACAATTTCATAATTTAAAACCCTTGCTGGGGCTGGGAGTGCTGAGTGGTACAAAGTAGGGCAGTGTTGGTTAGTGGAGCGGTGTATTTGGTGCGGGCGGTATTCGTGTGGTGTTAGCGATATTCGTGGTACGAATTGTGGGCGTGGGGTTGTCGTATGTGCGGTGCGACGGTTTAGGTGGTGCGGGCCGTTGGGTGGTCGACGGTTTAGGTGGTGCGGACGGTATAGGTGTGCGACGGTTTGAGTGGTGCGGGCGGTATAGGTGGTGCAGTCGATCGGAATGGTAATGAGCGCCCCCAGTAATATTAAAAAGAGCGCTGTTCCCTCGGTTAGGGAACAGCGCTCTATATTAATGGATTATGTTTGTTTTTTCTTCCTACGCCCGCCACCGTTGCCGCCTGGAGCATTTTCGCTTCGTTTAGCAGCAGTTGGGTTGTCGGTATTTTCTCCGTTGCCTGGTGTCACGGACTGGCCGATAAAGACGCCGCCGTTCTTTGGCTTTCTCTTACGCCGAGCTTTGCCTTCTGTACCGCTGCTGGCGCGGTCAGGGGTTCCACTGCTAGGTCCACGATCCTCGCGGCTGCGGAATCTGGTGTTGCGGTCAAAGCCGAGGGATTCTTCCCCGCCTGGACCCCCGTATCCGCCTTTGCCGGAGCCGAAGCCGAAGTTAATGCCACGGCCTCCGTTAGCACCGGATCCGCCACTGGCTGGCACGCCAGCGCGCTCACGCGCCGCCGCCGGCCCAGTGCCGCGCTGCGCGCCCTCAATGCCGGGCAGCGCCGCGACTGCGCCGCTCGCGCCCTCGCCGGCGCCTTGCCCACGCTTCCGCTTGCCGCGTCCGCCCGGCACACTGCCTGCGGCGCCGCCGGCCGCTCCGCGCGGCCCTTCACCTACGCGGGCTTTGCTCCCCGCGTCCACTCTACCCGGGGTACCTGCGGCCCCGGGCTTAACCTTACCGCCGCGGCCCTTACCGTTGCCGCCGGCCTTACCCCCAGCGGCGGCCTTGCTGAAGCCGCCGCCGTTGCCGTTCCGGCCGCCATTGCCCCCGCGGCCGCCGTTGCCATTGCGACCGCCGTTGCCTCCGCGGCCGCCATTAAACCCACCGCTGCGGTGCTCGCCCTCCGCACGCGGCTTCATGTCGACCAACTCGAAGTCTATCGTGTGGTCGTCCATGTTAACCTTAGCGACTCGGATCTTAACCTCGTCGCCAATACGGAACACCTTTGAGGTGCGCTCGCCAATGAGCGCCATATGAGCTTCGTCGAAGTGGTAGTAATCGTCAGTCAGCGCGCTGAGACGAATAAGGCCTTCGACTGTGTTATCCAGCTCGATGAACATACCGAAGCTGGTCACACTGCTGATCATGGCATCGAATTCCTCGCCTACCTTGTCCTTCATGAACTCGCATTTCTTCATTTGCTCCGTATCACGCTCTGCCTCTACTGCAACACGTTCGCGCTCTGACGACTGCTGAGCGATGTCCGGCATCCGGCTGGACAAATACTCCTGCCTTTTCTCGCTAAGGGCTCCACCATTCTCAAGAACCTCACGCATTACACGGTGGATCACCAAATCGGGATAACGTCGGATTGGAGAAGTAAAGTGAGAGTAATATTCAGCAGCTAGTCCAAAATGACCCGTGCTCTCGGCATCATATTTCGCTTGCTTCATCGAACGAAGCATCATCGTGCTAATAACCGTCTGCTCCTTAGTTCCTTGAATCTGCTCCAAAAGATCCTGCAAAGCACGTGGATGTACAGAATTGCCCCGGCCTTTGACATGATAACCAAAGTTCGCTGCAAACGCCATGAAGTTCTGGAGTTTCTCTGGGTCTGGATTTTCGTGAATACGGTACAAGAACGGTACTTTCAACCAGTGGAAATGCTCTGCTACCGTCTCATTAGCCGCAAGCATGAACTCCTCGATAATCTGCTCAGCGACGGAACGCTCACGTTTTACGATATCGATGGCCTTGCCATTCTCATCAACGATTATTTTGCTCTCTTCAAAGTCAAAATCAACAGCCCCGCGTCTCATCCGGGCATCGCGGAGCTTCATCGCAATCTCCTTCATTAAGCGGAAATCCTCAATTAGCGGACTGTAGCGTTCTAACAGTTCAGGATCTTCATCCTCAACAATCTTACGAACGTTCGAGTAGGTCATTCTTTCTTTCGTGCGAATCACGCTCGTAAAGACATCATGCTTCACGACCTTCATATGTTCATTAAATTCCATCTCACACGACATCGTCAGACGGTCTACCTGCGGATTTAAGCTGCAAATCCCGTTAGACAAACGATGCGGCAGCATAGGAATTACGCGGTCAACCAAATACACGCTGCAGCCGCGGTCATAAGCTTCTTTATCGAGCTCCGAGCTTTCACGCACATAATACCCAACATCCGCAATATGAACACCCAGCTTGTAATTACCATTCTCCAGACGCTCCACGTTAACAGCATCATCTAGATCCTTGGCATCCTCGCCATCGATGGTAACAATATTAAGGCCGCGTAAATCACGCCGTCCTTGTTGAACAATCTCTTCTTCCGTAATGGAGTCTGGGGCATTGTTGGCCTCATTCATAACTTCATCTGGAAAGCCCTCTGGCAGCTGATGCTTGCGGATAATTGACAAAATATCTACACCCGGGTCATCCTTATGCCCTAGAATTTCGATAATTTCGCCTTCTGCAGCTGAACGACCCTCAGGATAATTCACGATACGGACAACAACCTTCTCACCGTCAACCGCACCCTTGAACGATTCCCTCGGGATAAAAATGTCACGATTAATCCGTTTATCATCTGGCAGCACAAAACCGTAAGTCTCAAAGCTTTGGAACACTCCGACGGTTTGCAGCACACCTCTTTTAACAATCCTTACGACTTCGCCTTCCATCCGGCCACCGGACGGGCTTTTTCCGGTTACGCGTACCAGTACGATGTCACCGTTCATTGTTCCTTTTAAGTCATTGGCATGAATGTAGACATCGGGGTGATCCCGATCATCCGGGATGAGAAAAGCAAATCCCTTGGCATGAGCCTGCAAACGTCCTCTCACCAAATCCATGCGTTCCGGAACACCATAAGTGGCATTACGTGTCAAAACTATTCTTCCATCCTGCTCCAAAGCAATCAGCAGCTCCTCGAACGCCTTGAATTGCGGACTGTCATTCAGTGTAAAATGGCTAACCAGTTCATCATAACTCATTGGCTTATAAGCGGTTTCCCGCATAAAATCGAGTAGTATTTCTTCTGTTATCATGTTCGTCACCTCGGCCTCCATGGCAGCCTTACGCCGCCAGCATATATGTATGTCTTCCCCTATTCCACAAAAAAAGCTACAAGTAAATTTTACCTTTATAATACTTCATACCCTAGTATACACGAAATCAATCTCCGGCATCCCTGTTGCTTTAATTCTAAGATGGAAATCTACAAAAACACAACAAAAAAACCCCCACCCATTCCAATTAGAAAAGAGCGAAGGTTTGTTTTAAATGTCTAGTCAATAAAAACTGCAGCAAGGATTGACATGATAAAAAATCCTGCAGCCAGTCCAACTGTAACACGTTGTAGTACGAGTTCCATACCACGTGCCTTTGATTTACCGAAGAGATGCTCAGCACCGCCGGAGATGGCTCCGGAAAGACCCGCGCTTTTCCCTTTTTGCAGAAGAACGACCACAATAAGACCGACGGAAAAAACCAGGAGCATTACTTTCAAAAAGATATCCATTCACTTCCACCTCCTACGCCTAAGCATCACTATCTATGGTAATTTTGGATATAACGATTCATAAACAGCATTTTTATTTTAACATAACAAGGCAGGTATTACAACAGCCTGTGCGCCAATCTACCTTTATCTGTCTATAATTTTTTAAAAAAAGGCCTGCCGAAATCGGCAGGCCTTGCATAGACTCTTGTTAAGAAAGTCTATTATCTTTTGAGGTTGTAGAAAGATTTCATGCCGTTGTATTGAGCCAGTTCACCAAGTTCATCTTCAATGCGAAGCAATTGGTTGTACTTAGCGATACGGTCTGTACGGGAAGGAGCACCTGTTTTGATTTGGCCGGCATTAGTTGCCACGGCGATATCAGCGATTGTGCTGTCTTCGGATTCACCGGAACGGTGGGAGATCACAGCAGTGTAACCTGCACGTTTAGCCATTTCGATTGCATCGAAAGTTTCAGTCAAAGTACCGATTTGGTTAACTTTGATCAAAATGGAGTTACCGATGCCTTCTTCGATACCTTTGTTCAAACGCTCAGTGTTAGTTACGAACAAGTCGTCACCAACGAGTTGAATTTTGTTGCCCAATTTCTCGGACAGCAATTTCCAACCTTCCCAGTCATCTTCGGAGCAACCATCTTCAATTGTGATGATTGGGTATTTATCAACCCATGAAGAAAGCAGGTCAACGAACTCAGATGGTGTGAAGGATTTGCCTTCGCCTTCCAAGTGGTATTTACCGTCTTTGAAGAATTCAGTAGAAGCAACGTCCATACCCAAGAATACGTCAACGCCTGCTTTGTAGCCGGCTTTTTCGATAGCTTCCATGATTGTGGACAATGCATCTTCATTGGATGTGAAGTTAGGAGCAAATCCGCCTTCATCGCCAACTGCAGTATTCAAGCCTTTAGCCTTCAATACAGATTTCAAAGCGTGGAAGATTTCCGCGCCTGTACGAAGAGCTTCTTTGAAGCTAGGTGCGCCAACTGGCAGAACCATGAACTCTTGTACGTCAACGTTGTTATCGGCATGAGCGCCGCCGTTTACGATGTTCATCATTGGAACTGGAAGTTGCTTAGCGTTGAATCCACCAAGGTATACATACAAAGGTACATCAAGAGCTGCTGCAGCTGCACGAGCTACTGCCATGGATACAGCCAGGATTGCGTTAGCGCCGAGTTTACCTTTGTTGTGAGTTCCATCAAGGGTAATCATCAATTTGTCGATACCTAGTTGGTCCAAAGCATCCATACCGATAACTTCTGGAGCGATCAGTTCATTTACGTTCTCAACAGCTTTCAGAACGCCTTTACCCAGGTAACGGGATTTATCTTCGTCACGAAGTTCTACAGCTTCATGAGCACCAGTGGAAGCGCCGGAAGGAACGATAGCGCGGCCTTTAGCACCGGATTCAAGATAAACGTCAACCTCTACAGTTGGGTTACCGCGGGAGTCAAGGACTTCGCGAGCATACACATCAGAAATAATAGTCATGTAAGTTAGTCTCCTTTAAAATTGTTTTTTGGTATTGATTGGTGAAGCAAAGTATTACTTACTTGCGGCTGGCAATCATGGATTGTCCGGTCATTTCCGCAGGTTGCGGAAGTCCCATTAGATCCAGGATGGTCGGTGCAACATCGGCAAGAATACCGGAATCACGCAGTACAACATTTTCATCCGTAAGAATGAACGGAACTGGATTAGTAGTATGAGCCGTGAACGGACGACCATTCTCGTCAAATACCATATCCGCATTACCGTGGTCAGCAATAATGATTGCAACGCCGCCTTTAGCAACAACCGCATTCACTACCATTCCTACACACTCATCCGTTACTTCCACGGCCTTAATTGTTGGCTCCAGCATGCCGGAGTGTCCAACCATATCAGGGTTCGCAAAGTTCAGGATAATGGCATCTTGTCTATCCGCTTCGATTTCCGCTACGCAGGCCGCCGCCACTTCGTATGCGCTCATCTCTGGCTGCAAGTCATAGGTTGCCACTTTAGGGGAATTGATAAGAATACGAGTTTCACCAGGAAGCTCTTCATCACGTCCACCACTGAAGAAGAAAGTTACGTGCGGGTACTTTTCAGTTTCCGCAATACGCAGTTGCTTCTTGTTGTTCTGTACAAGCACTTCACCCAAGGTATTATCCAGGTTCTTCGGAGAATAGGCAACGAAGCCTTGTACCGTTTCACTGAACGTTGTTAAGCATACGAAATGCAAACCTTGTGGGAACAAAGGACCACGGTCAAAGCCGCGGAAATCTGCATTGGTGAATACTTGCGACAGCTGGATAGCACGGTCAGGGCGGAAGTTGAGGAACACAACGGAATCTCCGCTCTCAACAGACGTTACTGGCTTGCCTTCGCTGTCTACGATTACACTTGGCTCAACAAATTCATCATACACAGAATTCTGGTAAGAAGAAGTGATTGCCTGCAGTGCATCGGTATATTTCGGGCCTTCGCCATAAACCATTGCGCGATAGGCCTTTTCTACACGCTCCCAACGTTTATCGCGATCCATCGCGAAATAACGTCCGGATACGGTAGCAATCGTTCCTACACCGACTTCCTCAATCTTAGCTACCAGATCTTGGACGAACTTTTGTCCGCTGTCGGGAGCAACGTCGCGACCATCCATGAAAGCATGGATATACACTTCATGCATATCTTCTTTCTTGGCAAGATCAAGCATAGCAAACAGATGCTGGATATGGCTATGTACCCCTCCGTCGGATACAAGCGCGTACAGGTGAAGCTTTTTGCCGGTTGATTTGGCACTTCTTACTGCAGCAACCAATGTTTCGTTCTCGAAGAATTCTCCGTCACGGATAGACTTATCGATACGGGTCAAATCCTGATAGACAATCCGGCCTGCGCCGATGTTAAGATGGCCTACTTCAGAATTACCCATTTGTCCTTCCGGAAGTCCAACAGCTTCGCCGCAAGCGGTAAGTGTTGTATTCGGATATTGAGTTAAATAACGGTCATAATTAGGTTTGTTAGCTTGGGCAACTGCATTGCCTTCTGCCGTGTTACGTAGACCGAAACCATCCATGATGATTAAAGCTACGGGTCTTGGTGCTGACATCCTTACTTCGCCCCCTCAACTAATGAAACGAAGGAAGCAGGCTGCAGGCTGGCACCGCCAACAAGCGCGCCGTCGATATCGCTTTGACCCATATATTCAGTTACGTTCTCAGGCTTCACGCTGCCGCCGTATTGAATACGAACAGCTTCAGCTGTCACTTCATCGTACATATCTTTTACAAGAGTACGGATGTAAGCAATAACTTCGTTAGCATCTTGGGAAGTAGATGATTTACCTGTGCCAATAGCCCAGATAGGTTCATAAGCAATAACTACTTTTAACGCTTGATCAGGACTGAGTCCTGCGAATGCAGCTTCAGTTTGAACTTTACATACATCTTTAGTCTGATCGGCTTCACGCTCTTCGAGCTTCTCGCCCACACAAACGATTGGAGTAAGAGCATGACGAATAGCGGCATGCATCTTTTTGTTTACGATTTCGTCGGTTTCTCCAAAATAAGCACGACGCTCGGAGTGTCCGATGATCACGTATTCTACACCGAGGTCTTTCAGCATCAAGCCGCTGATTTCGCCGGTATAAGCTCCGTTATCTTCAAAATGCAGGTTTTGTGCGCCAACCTTGATGGTTGTGCCTTTTACCGCTTCTACCAAAGCCGGCAGATTAGTGAATGGTGCACAGATTACAGTCTCCACGCCTTCTACTTCTGCTTGACCCTTAATTTCAGCGATAAAGCTTTCGGCTTCCGGAACCGTTTTGAACATTTTCCAGTTGCCTGCAATAATTGGTGTTCTCATAACTAGATTGCCTCCTTCTACGTCTTACTTGTCGTTCAAAGCTTCTACGCCAGGAAGTGCCTTGCCTTCCATGAACTCGAGTGATGCGCCGCCGCCAGTGGAGATATGATCCATTTGGTCAGCCAGGTGGAATTTTTCTGCTGCAGCTGCGGAATCGCCGCCGCCGATTACAGTGTAACCTTCAGTTGTCGCACAAGCTTTAGCTACTGCAATAGTACCTTCAGCAAAAATGTCGATTTCGAACACACCCATAGGTCCGTTCCAAACAACCAGCTTGGAGTTCTTGATAACATCAGCATACATTGCTGCAGTCTTAGGACCGATATCAAGACCCATCCAACCTTCAGGAATATCAGATACGTCGACCACTTTAGTGTTAGCATCTGCACCAAATTTGTCAGCAATAACTGCATCTACTGGAAGCAAGAAGTTTTTGCCAAGTGCTTTAGCTTTCTCGATAAATCCGAGTGCAGTATCGATTTTATCGTTATCTACAAGGGAATTACCGATTTCATGACCTTGAGCTTTAGTGAATGTGAAAGCAAGACCGCCGCCAATCAGAACATTGTCAGCCAAAGTCAGCAGGTTATCAATAACGTCAATCTTGTCTTTAACCTTAGAACCGCCAATGATGGCAGTGAAAGGACGTTCTGGTTGAGCAAGTGCTTTACCAAGAACGGACAATTCTTTCTCCATCAAAAGACCGGATACAGCTGGCAAGAAATGAGCGATACCTTCTGTCGAAGCGTGGGCACGGTGAGCTGCGCCAAAAGCGTCGTTAACGAACAGATCAGCAAGTTCAGCAAACTGCTTAGCCAATTCAGGATCATTCTTTTCTTCACCTGGGTAGAAACGAACGTTCTCAAGAACGATTACATCGCCTTCACCAAGCTCAGCGATTTGAGCTTTTACAGCTTCGCCAATAGCTTCATCAGCTTTAGCTACCGGTTTACCAAGAAGCTCGGACAAACGAGTTGCTGCAGTAGTCAAACGCATGGAATCTACGAACTCGCCTTTAGGACGGCCCATGTGACTCGCCAAAATGACTTTAGCACCGTTTTCGATCAAGTATTTAATAGTTGGAAGAGTTTCACGGATACGTGTATCATCAGTGATCTTGCCATCTTCTACAGGTACATTAAAATCCACACGTACAAATACGCGTTTACCTTTAACCTCTACATCACGGACACTTTTCTTATTCATGTCTATTTCCTCCACACCCAAAATTTATACAATCCCGCATCCAAAGAAAATAATTTTCAAGAAATATAAGCAAAGTATGAAGTCATCCTTATACTTTGCTTATTATTCTCAGAAAGAGCGGAAACAATGGAGTTCTGTTTCCGCTCTTAAGCTGGACTTATATAAAAACAATATTACTTAGCGATTTTTGCAAAGTGCTCCAAAGTACGGATCAATTGTGCAGTGTAGGACATTTCATTGTCATACCAAGCAACAGTTTTAACCAGTTGTTTGTCGCCAACAGTCAATACTTTAGTTTGTGTAGCATCAAACAGGGAACCGAAAGTGATTCCTTTGATATCGGAAGATACGATTTCATCTTCTGTGTATCCGTAAGTTTCGGAATCAGAAGCTGCTTTCATAGCTGCATTGATTTCTTCAACAGTTACGTTCTTTTCAAGAACAGTTACCAACTCAGTTAGGGAACCAGTTGCTACTGGAACACGTTGAGCTGCACCGTCCAATTTACCTTTAAGTTCAGGAATAACCAGACCGATTGCTTTAGCAGCACCAGTAGTGTTAGGAATGATGTTCTCAGCTGCTGCACGAGCGCGTCTGAAGTCACCTTTCGCGTGTGGAGCATCCAAAGTGTTTTGGTCGCCAGTGTAAGCGTGGATTGTTGTCATCAAACCTTCAACAATGCCGTAGTTATCTTGAAGTACTTTAGCCATAGGAGCCAAGCAGTTAGTTGTGCAAGAAGCACCGGAGATAACAGTTTCAGTACCATCAAGAATGTCATGGTTTACGTTGTAAACGACAGTTTTCATGTCGCCAGTAGCTGGAGCAGAGATAACTACTTTTTTAGCTCCGCCTTTCAAGTGTTTCTCAGCAGCTTCTTTAGTTGTGAAGAAACCTGTGCACTCAAGAACGATGTCAACACCAAGCTCGCCCCAAGGCAATTCTTCAGGGTTGCGGTTCGCAAGAACCTTAACATCTTTACCATTTACTTTGAAGAAACCATCGTGAACTTCAACATCACCGTTGAAAGTTCCTTGAGTTGTATCATATTTCAACAAATGAGCAAGCATCTTAGCGTCAGTCAAGTCATTGATTGCTACCACTTCGATACCTTCTACATTTTGAATACGGCGGAATGCAAGGCGTCCAATACGTCCAAAACCATTAATACCAACTTTAACACTCATTGAATAGTTCCTCCTAGAATTCGTTTTATTTATTCAAGACAGGCCGTTAAGCTTGTCAAGACAACAACGTTAAGTATAATGCAAAAAAGCAGATTATGCTCCCCACAAATTGGAAGCTAGTGCACTAATTGCACCTGTTCATCAATTTCTCTGCCAATTTCCACTGCAGCTGCTTCATCTGTCACAAGAATATTCTCCTGACCAAACCTTAGCATTGCGTGAATTGCTTTAGCCTTTCGTTTGCCACCGGCAATACCAACTACGACTTCCGTCCGAATAATATCCTCAAGACGCAATCCCATCGTAAGCATTGTGTGTACAACTTGGCCCTCTTCGTTAAAATAATAACCAAACGATTCAGCAACCGCGCCTTCTTCCTGAATTTCCAAGACAGTCTCTTCATCCAGCTTACGACGACGGGTCATTTCAATGGCATCCCCGATTCCGTGTACAATGATACGTGAACGACGGATAATCTGCACAATCTCCCTTGTATTGGAATCTTGGGCAAGAGACTGGTAAGCGTCCTCGCCAAGCAGATCTGGAACATGCAGCAAGCGGTATTGCGCTCCAACCCGTTTTGCCATTGTTGAGGCAATGGTGTTGGCTTGTATCTCCATGCTTTCTCCTAGTCCTCCGCGAGCTGGTACGAACCAAGCATCCTTGTAGGAAAGAGGTAGCGGCGGTGTAAGCTGATCCGCCATTTCGGCTAGTGTTGAGCCGCCAGTAACAGCAATTGTATCATCACTTCGAAGCACACCGAGCAGTGCTTTGGCACCTGCACGTCCAAGCTCTCGCTTAGTAAACGGTGATGTTTCACAATCACCTGGGACTACAATTACTTTACTCAGACCGTACGTTGATCGTATCTTCTCTTCCAGATCGTCTAGACCAAACAAGCTCTTAGCGATTGGCTCCAACAGATCTAGCAAGCTGCGGCCAGCATCACTGATACGCATACCTACACTGTCGATCTCTATAAGCCCCTGCGATTTCAGAAGATCCGTCTCAGCACGCAAGGTTCGCTCCGTCATATCCAAGGATGCGGCTAGCGTTCTGCGCCCAATAATATCGGACAGCATAATCTGATGAAGAATCGTATACCGCCTCTTAAGGGTTTCCATGAGATCAGGCAGAAGCTGCTTTTGTATTTCTAATAAGTTACGCATGCTTTCACTCCTGCAACTTCGTCTTTCTCTATTCCCTTGTTCATGGTCTCAAAATGTCCCGGGCTAACTTTTTAAGTCCCACCCATATTCTACCCCAAATATTGCCCTGAGCGCAAGTCTTCCGAGAGTAGAATTCACAACCTCTTTTCTTCTTATACATTGATTACATTATAGTGTTCATCATAAAGGGCACTTTGTGACTTAGAAGACTGATCTGACAAGGGATTGTTTTTATTCTGTTGTTTTGAAAGCTGTGAGATATTTCTTGCTATTGCATCTCATTCGTATTATAATAATATCTGTTGCGCCCGTGGTCCAATGGATATGACGTAGGCCTCCGAAGCCTGAGATCCAAGTTCGATTCTTGGCGGGCGCGCCATTATTTTTAATAAAATGCATTTTTTAGCAAAGCCTATAATAGATTTAACCAAAGTGCCAATGGATGGCTCTTTTTTTTTGCAATAAGTTTGACTTTCTTTGACTTTTTGTTTGAATTTGTTTATCATGTGGTTATTACGGTAAGAGTAACTAGAAAGACATTCTAACAGCCAATATCAAGGAGGTTTTCCACGTGAGTTATATTCCTATGGTCGTAGAACAAAGCAACCGCGGCGAGCGAGCTTATGACATCTATTCCCGCCTGCTGAAGGACCGCATCATTTTCCTTGGAACAGAGGTTAATGACGTGGTAGCCAATTCCATTATCGCGCAAATGCTATTTCTGGCTGCCGAGGAACCGGATAAGGATATTCACCTGTATGTGAACAGTCCGGGTGGTTCCATTACTGCGGGTATGGCTATTTTCGATACAATGCAATACATTAAACCTGATGTATCTACCATCTGTGTAGGTATGGCAGCTTCTATGGGAGCCTTCCTGTTAAACGCTGGTGCCAAAGGCAAACGCTTTGCACTGCCGAACAGTGAAATTATGATTCACCAACCTTTGGGCGGTGCTCAAGGTCAGGCATCGGACATCGAAATCCGTGCACGCCGCATTCTTAAGCTTCGTGACAAGTTGAACCGCATTTTGTCCGAGCGTACCGGTCAACCACTGGAGCGTATTGAGAAGGATACAGACCGTGATTACTTCATGACTGCTGCTGAAGCAGCTGAATATGGCATCGTTGATAAGGTTATCGAGAAAACTCTTCCAACCGGTGTATAAGCAACATAATATTTAGAATAAAGAAGAACCCTTATCTGCAACCGCAGATAAGGGTTCTTTTGTGTTCGTTAACAGGACCGCTCAGTACAACATTCCGTAACCGAGGTTGTTCAGCTTCTCAGCAATAACATAGTAACCCCGTTTATTGGGATGTATATGATCTATGGATAACAGTTCTCTCTCATTCCCGGCAAACTGATTATATATTGATGCAAACCCACAGACCCGGCTATTATACTGTGAGGCATACCGATTGAACTGAAGCACCCAATCTGTAGCCTCCTCTAGATTAGGATAGGGATTATACAATCCAACAATTCGGATAATGTAGGGCTTTCCGTGATTGATTTTTAATTGCCATAACGTTTCCATGATTCCGGCGAAGTTCTGTTTGCATTCCTGCAGTGCTTTTCTGAGTATGCTGGAGGTATTCTCTGGCTGTCTTACTGCGAATTTAGCCGCGCGGATCAAATCATTCCCACCAATAGTCAGCGTAATTAGCTGGGCTTCTTGAATCAACTGCCGGTACATGCTATTTCCCCGTAATCGCTGTGCCAGCTCTCCTGTAGTTAATCCATTCACTCCAAGATTGGAATAGACCACCTTGGAACGCAACCGTGTCTCCGCCATCCTACTGTACACCGGAACAAAACCATTGCCCGGCAAGGCCCCAAATCCTGTTGTCAGTGAATCCCCAATGGCAGTATATTGATAGCTCATAGTTACCCCCTCCCCCATACATCTGCTAAATTCATAATTTAGGATATGAACTAGAGCTGTATTAGGTAACGGGGAGACGTCCTTATCTGGCGTTCGCGGATAGGATTTACTGGAGCTTTGTAAACGGGCTGCTTCCATCAGGTAGTAATTCATTAAAGTTGAACGTGTACGCAGGGAATCCTGAAGCATAGGCTGTATATTCATATAATTGGAAGAAAATAACGACCTTACCATCCTTCAGATAAAAATATTTCTCCGTATTCAACCCATTAAATCCTCCAAAATAACCGCCTTCTGCCTTGAGGAGCTTACTCAGCTTGGTATTCAATACTTTCTTATAGTTGGGATTGGTTCCGAATAAATCACCAAGGAGCAGGCGTTTGCCGTCCTTTAAGGAGAAGGTAAAAGCGTTGCGGTAAGTCATCCCGTGAGCACCGCCCGTGTAACCATACTGATCCGTAACCAGGCTTAAGACACCCTTTTGATTATAGGTAACTACATAATTGCCCTCGAATTCGTAAGGCCGATCATCTTCCCCTTTATTGGAGATTTCCTTCTCTGCTCCTGCGGCAAAGTTCATGATTGTCTGTTTTAAGGTGTCATTAATCTTTTTTTGAGCTTCTGGATTACTGAGCCCGCTGATCTGCGGATAATTCAGCTTGATGTTGGCACCTTCTTTTAACTTCACATAACTTTCCGTTGTTATCGTTATTGCATTCTGTGGTCTGGTAAGCACATTTAATCTGCCCGAAGCAGCATTCCAATCGCCTTGGTAACCCAGATAGTCACTCAAAAGGTTAAAAGGCAGATAGAGCCTATTATTAAGATTCTTACCTTCATATTCACGGATATAATAATTGTTCACTGAAATCGTCACGCCATAATCCGATACCATAAGCTTAGCCTGCTTAATTCCTGTGCCAATCGTATAGACATTCTCCTTCTTATCATAAGAAACCGGCAGGCGAAGGGTGTCACGCATAAAACTTACCGGAACCCACACCTTTCCATCCCGAAAAATACCTTGCTGCTGCGCAATTGCTCCATTTAACTTTAATACCACTAGTGAATTAGCCACTGGCTTAGCCTGCGTTACAGCAGATGCCGTAAAGCCTGTTTCTGCACCAAAGGTAATGCCTCCCAGTAAGATACCTGCTGCCAATACACTAACGGCCGATTTTCGAGTGTTTTTCCATAAACTTTGCATGATTCACTTCTCCTTTTCGTTTTTCCGATCCATACTGTCCATTATAATGATCACAAGAAGTCCGAATGTTACAAAGCGCTTTACATTTTTTTAGTAATTAAGAGCGTGTAAGCAGCATCTTATTACATTTCTTTAAACATACTGAGAGGTTTCACTCATCTTTATAGCAATTGATAAGAAAAAAGGAGGTTTATCCTGCAAACCCGCAGAAGAAACCTCCTTACATTTATGATCTATACTGTGTTTTCTTACGATCTATTTCAGCTCATAGGTTACGCTCAACATAGTTGTAACTTTAACTTCACCCGGCTGTACGGAAGTACCACCAGCACTATCAGCCGCACCCGACTCCATTTTCATGTTATCGTAGTAGATAGGGTTAGCGCCCACATCATTTTGACTAACGGTAGTCACTTGACCCAGACTGCGTTTAGCCGCCTTAGCAATCGCACCTGCTTTAACATCAGCATTTGCCATAGCTTTCTCGATGACCTGTGCTTCAAAAGCAGAGGAATCTTCAACAGCGAAGCGGGCATTGCCAATATTGTTAGCCCCTGCTCCTGAAGCAGCATCCAGCAATGCACCTACCTTGGACAGGTCACGGTAAGAAACTTCTAATGTGTGGTGGGCATTATAGCCTTTAATCTGTTGTCCTTCTTTTTCACTATAGCTGTAGTTAGGCTGAACTGAGAATTGAGTGCTTTGAATATCCTTGTCTGCAATTCCCCATGTTGTTTTCAAAAGAGTTGTCAGCTTCTGAATCTTTGCTCCATTGCTCTTTTGGGCTTCCTGAGCAGTTGCCGCCGAAGTATCCACGCCAATAGACAGGTACACAATATCCGGCTTAATTGACAGTTCACCTTTACCGACTACGCTTACAATGTTTTTCTGCACATCCTCCGCAAAGGCTTTCTCTGGACCCTTGAATGCTCCGCTCAGTCCGATCCCTCCCATTATTAAACTTCCCGCCAGCAGCACCGATCCAACTGATTTAACCCAGTTCTTCATACTTGCCATCCCCTTTCACTCTTTTAAAATGTTTGTATACTCTAGACGAGGCCCCCCGTTAAAGGTTGCAGCATTTCTTCATTCACTTCAAAAAATTCTCAAGTACCTCCTTGTGATTATGCCTCGATCCAAAACCGTTTAACCACATTACCATCGCTCTCTATATAAACGGTGTCCTCTACCCCGCCATTTTTACGAATTGTTTTTTCCGAGCCCACATTGGTGGCGATATCTTCTTCACTATGTATCCATTCCTCATAAAACTCTATGTAGGAACCTTTCAATTCCATGCATGGATTAACTAGAGTTAGGGATGACGCTTTCATCATAATTACCTCCAATTGTAGGTATTAAAAAAAGCCCATAAAGGGCTTTTGGTTAACCATGAAGTATGACCTAACAAATTACTGATTCTCCAGCTCTTCCTTACTAACAAGACTCGTCAAAGCGGTTACAGCTTGCTCCGCGTCGGCGCCATCAGCGCTAATGTAAATCTCCGTGCCCGAGCTGATCGCAAGACTCATGATCCCCATGATACTTTTTGCGTTTACTTTTTTATCATCTTTTTCCACGAAAATCTCAGACGAAAACTTGTTTGCTTCCTGCACGAATAATGCTGCTGGTCGAGCATGGAGCCCCGTCTTTAACCGTACAACTACCGGGTGCTTTGTCATGAAACGCTTACCCCCTATTTTGAAATCTGCCCAAAATTTTCACATAAATTTTATAATATTATATCATTATAACGTATTCCACACTAGAAAAAAAATATTAGCCGCCTCGTACCTTATCCGCAAGCTCATCTAATTTCCGAAGTCTGTGGTTTACGCCCGACTTACTGACCATCCCCTTGAGCATCTCGCCGACTTCCTTGAGATTAATATCAGGATGGGCCAGCCTGACTTCAGCAACTTCCCGCAATTTATCGGGCAAGCTCTCAAGCCCCACTTCTCTTTGCAGCAGCTTGATGTTCTCAATCTGCCGCACGGCAGCGCTGATGGTCTTATTCAGGTTTGCTGTCTCACAGTTAACGATGCGATTCACGGAGTTGCGCATATCTCGCATAATCCGCACATCCTCAAATTTGAAAAGTGCTTGATGCGCTCCGATCAGGCTTAAAAACTCGATGATTTTCTCACCCTCTTTTATGTAGAGAATGAAGCCTTTCTTGCGCTCAATGCAACGGGCGTTGAGATGAAACTCACCTGCCAGATCCACCAGCGCTTTGCAATGTTCTTCGTACATAGAGGATATCTCCAAATGATAAGAAGAACCTTCCGGGTTGTTCACAGAACCGCCTGCCATAAATGCACCACGTAAGTAAGCACGTTTACAGCAGTTTTTGCCCACAATCTCCTCATCAATGCCGTCTGTGAAAATAAAGCCCTCAGAAACAATTCTAAGGTCGTTCAGAATTTCCTGCACTCGAGCAGGTATCCGAACGATATAGACGTTATTTTTCTTCAAACGCATTTTTTTACGCACGAGAAGCTCGATATGGACCTGGTAATATTTCTTAAGCAAGGAATAAACCCGCCTTGCAATCGCGGCATTCTCTGTCGAAATGTCCAGAACTACCTTTTTGCTCGAAAGCTGCACAGACCCGTTCATCCGAATCAGTGCTGACATTTCCGCTTTCTCACAGCAGGGCTGGCTCTCGACCATCGTCAGCTCTTTTTTTGTCAGTGCCGCAAAAGACAAGGGTCTCACCTCTTTCTAAATCCTTAGAATTATCTTGATATCCAATCTTGTACCAGCTGAAAAATATGATGACTTAGTTTATCGGTATCATGCCGCAAGTATGTCTTAAATAATACCAACTTATCCGCAATAACCTTATATCCAGCACCATCCAGAGCTTCCCGGTCAACCTTCACCGGCCGAGCACCCTTCTCAGCATATTTATTCTGCACCTGTGGCGGAATTTCACCGTCGTTGACGATAACATAATCGAATAGATGTAGGCCAATATGATCATACACCGCTTGCAAATGATCGCTTACCGTATAATTATCTGTCTCGCCAGGCTGAGTCATTACATTGCAGACAAAAATTTTGATAGCTTCTGAAGAAACGACCGCTTCTGCCAGCTTAGGTACGAGTAGATTCGGAAGGATGCTTGTGTATAGACTGCCCGGACCGAGCAGGATTGCATCCGCATTCTGAATGGCTTCCAGAGCTTCAGGCAGCGGCTCTACATCTGCCGGCTCCAGAAACACACGTTTAATGATGCCTCCAGCCTCCGGTATCTTCGATTCACCAGTGATGAAGGTTCCATCAGACATCTCTGCATGGAGCACTACAGCCTCTCCTGCAGCAGGCAATACTCGGCCGCGAACGGCGAATAATCGGCTTAGCTCACGTACTGCTGTAACAAAGTCACCGGATATATCAGTGAGTGCAGCCAAGATCAGATTACCAAGACTGTGCCCTGCTAAACCCTCACCGCTACTGAAGCGATACCTCATAATGTCAGCCATTAACGGCTCTACGTCAGCCATTGCGGTCAACACGTTGCGGATATCGCCTGGAGGAGGCATTTGCAACTCGCTCCGTAAGATACCAGAGCTGCCTCCGTCATCAGCTACTGTTACAATGGCTGTAATATCCAGCGGCTTTTCCTTCAAACCGCGGAGCATTACAGACAATCCAGTACCCCCGCCCATGACAACAATTCGCGGCCGCTCTCTTTGTTCTTCAGCCACTGTAATCCCTTCTCTCGTTAGTGCCGATCGCGTTCGGCATCCCGATGGCTAACCGTTACTGATTCTGTTTCGCTAACTCCAAGCATTTTGCCTAAATATTCAGAAATGGCTACTGAACGGTGCTTCCCGCCTGTACATCCAATACCGATAATAATCTGCGACTTTCCTTCTTTACGATACTGTGGAACCAGAAAATGAAGCATATCAAGCAATTTTGTCAGGAATGCCTGCGTTTCAGGCCACTTCATCACATACTCATAGACGTCACTTTCTTGTCCAGTCTTTGGCCGCAAGTGATCCACATAGTGCGGATTAGGTAAAAAGCGAACATCGAATACAAGGTCAGCATCAATGGGAATCCCATATTTGAATCCAAACGAAGTAATATTGACGGAGAGTGTGCTTTTGCCCAGGTGAGAAAAACGGGTTACAATCTTCTCTTTTAGCTGAGCTGGTTTCATACTGCTCGTGTCTATGACTTGAGTTGCTGAGTTCTTCAGTTCCTCGAGCATTTTACGTTCTAGACGAATACCGTCAAGAGGCATTCCCTTAGGCGCAAGCGGATGATGCCGGCGGCTCTCTTTGTAACGCTGCACGAGCACAGAGTCCGTGGCATCCAGAAACAGGATTTCACAACCAATCGTAGACTCGTCTTTTATATAAGCAAGAGACTCCGACAGAGCCGTAAAGAATTCCCGTCCCCGCAAGTCAATCACAAGGGCTACCTTGGCGATTTTCCCTTTAGATTGTTCAATCAGCTCTGCGAATTTAGGAATCAGGACCGGCGGTAAATTATCGACACAGAAAAAACCAAGGTCCTCCAAGCTTTGTACTGCAATAGTTTTCCCTGCCCCGGACATTCCTGTAATAATGATCAGGGTTGCCCCGCCGGGCTGTATTAACTCCAACTCGGTCATAAAAGCGTCCCCTCCCTAGATTTAGTATATGGTTATTATAATTGCGTGGTTCTATGAACGAAGTAATAGTCCGGCAGCACCGACAATACCTGCATCATTGCCTAGCTTAGCTGGAATGATAGTTACCCCTGTCTGAAGCGGTGCTGGTGCCAACTTAGCAAACACACGGCGAACCTCATCGAACAGAATATCGCCGGCTTTAGATACACCGCCACCTACGATAAATACTTCAGGGTTAAGCACTGCAGCCACAGCTGCCATGGATTTACCCAAATAGAAAGCGGACCGGTTTACAATACGAATTGCAACCTCATCGCCTTCTTTGGCCGCATCAAAAACTTCCTTCGCCGCAATCTTTTCTACCAAAGAAAGAGAGGTTCGGTCGCCGCGAGCCACAGCATCATTAGCCATACGAATAATACCTGTTGCTGAGGAAACGGTTTCCAAACAACCCATGTTTCCGCATCCGCATTGAATCGCTTCCAAATCAGGCACTACTGAAATATGGCCCAGTTCACCGGCCAGACCTGCGAAGCCTTGATAGATTTTACCGTTGATGATAATACCGCCACCGACTCCGGTACCCAGTGTATAGCAGACACAATTCTCAATGCCCTGACCCGCACCGCTCCAGGCTTCACCCAGTGCAGCTACATTTGCATCATTGTCTATTTTGACAGGCTTATTCAAGCGACCCTCCAAAATGGAACGGATCGGCACATCTCTAAATCCTATGTTAGGCGCAAGTATGATGATTCCTTCACGGATATTCGTAAAGCCGGCCACTCCTGCTCCTACACCAGCAAGCTGATCCCAAGAATACGGAGAGTCTTCTACAATTTGACGTACATACTTCTCGATGTTATCGATGACGGTATCGACGCCGTCCGCAGTTCCAGTGGGCCCTTCAAACGTATGCAGCAGGTTCCCTTCGGCATTACAGATTCCAACTTTGATTGCGGTTCCACCTAAATCCACGCCAACGTAGATATTTTCAGACATGTAATAAGCCACCTTTTTCTATGCTAAAATAGTTAATCCTACGTTCCCACTATAATAGAAGCCCCCTCTGCGGTCAAGGAAAGGCGACACACCCGGACAAGCTATTATACAATAAGTTTTTGGAAGCGGAAACTGCTAGGCTCACAAATACTCCACACTAGAAAAAACTTCCCCACCTGAGCGGCGAGGAAGTCGATATATGTCTACTAGCTAACCAATTTATTCCGACAAAATGCGTTTTTGTCCCTCAAGTGCGCGAATAGGGGCGATATTTTGCGTAAATTCCAAAGTACCCATGTAACGGCCCTCAGCATCACGAACGGCAAAGTAACGAATATAAATGAACTTGTCTTTGATGGCAATCCAGAAATCCTCAGCATCCTTGCGGCCTGCCTTGAAGTCCTCCAGCAGCTTTTCTACAACATGCACACTTTGCGGAGGGTGACAGTTCTGAACTGTACGACCAATAACGGCTTTGGTGCGGGCAAAAATGCGCTCTTTACCATGGGAGAAATAACGCACCACATCATTCTCGTCGATAAAAGTAAGGTCAACCGGCAGATGGTTCAGAACAGTCTCCAACTGATGTAAGGACAAAAGCCCTGTCTCAAAACGGATAAAGCCTTGCGGAGCAGTGCCAGCCTCGTCTTCCTTTTCCTTAGCTTCTACTGCGCCCTCAGGCTCTCCCGCACGCTCGGGAATCCATTCCTGGTCCGGCGCTGCCAGACAGAACCCAATCTCATCGCTCTCACGTGCAATCTTTACCCATTCGTCCTCGGTCAGCTTATCCAACGCCATCGGCAGGAGAATATTTTCTTCCTTAAAGATCATTTCGTTTACTTCCGTAATAATTAAGGCAAGCGCTTCTCCAACCTCTGCTTTATTACCGTTGTAACTGCTTAAGCTCGCCTTCGCGGACTTAATCATACTGCGGATGCCGTCATCCACACCCCACATTACTTTAGTGGGTCCGTAGATACCGTATTTTTCAAGGTAAGGAAATACCAGATTTTCTTTACGGCTGTAGTGCTTATCTATATCAAGCAGAAGATTTAGGTCCTCTAGCAGCTTGAATATAATTTCTTCGCTGTCGTTCTTTTGGAACTTCTCCGCATGAAGCTCCAGACGGAAATTCACGAGCCGTTCGATTTCACGGTTCTCCAGCTTGAAAGTGTGCACGGGGTGACCCGGCTGTTCCTCCGGCTTGGAGGAGCGGTGGATCTCTTCAATTGATCCTTTGAAAATTGCTGTATGCACCGAGCATAAACGCTGCACCTCAGAGACAGGAATGCCCTCCTCTGTCATCAGGGAATGCTCCATCGCAGAGATTTCCGCTACAGTTACATCTCCTACGGCTTCTGCAAAACGAGCCTTAACTTCATCCACGCTTTTGCCTGCATGCAGTTCCTTGATGATTTCTTTCAACATAGCTTGGCGGCGGTTTTGTTCCGGTACATCTACTTCACGGTTGTTTATTAGTTCGCTCATTTTTATTCGCTCCTTTTTATATAACAGATGATCTATTCAAGAACCTCGAAGCCATAACGCTGAAACGTCAGCTTGACGGTATTTATGTCCATTTTTTTAAGTTTGATGCCTTTGGACAAGGTCATGAAACGGCCGGCAGTCTGCAGCATACCCGGTTTGGCAATATCCCGGAAGCCTAGCTCTACCATAATTTCTATGGCTTCTGGATGCCGGCTTACCAATTCAAATATGGATTCCTCCAACTTCAGCACTTTTTCCATGAAACTCTCTCCTTCGACATGAGAATTATTCTCAATCTCAGATTAGCATAGGCAAAATAGGGCGATTGTGATTCTAATCACTAACTCCAAAAAGTTACAAAAAAAGCCGAGGTTCCTTGAAAATCAAGGCCTCGACTTAATGTTACCGTATAGGTAGAGTCTTATTATTTATCCAGCGATTCGCTCCAGTCATGCACCATACTGCCTTCAAGGTATTTCTCAGCATCCATAGCAGCCATACAACCTGTTCCTGCAGCTGAAATAGCTTGGCGGTAACGGGTATCCTGTACATCTCCACATGCAAATACACCAGGTATATTCGTCTCCGTTGTTCCTGGGGTGACCACAAGATAACCATTGGCATCTGTTGTTAACTGTCCACCTAGGAAAGATGTATTCGGCGTATGTCCAATAGCTACAAAAACACCGTCCGCTTCAACAAGCTCTTCGAGTCCTGTCTCATTGTTACGAACCTTCAAGCCATTCACACCTGTATCTCCTACAGAAACCTCAAGAGGAGTACGATTAAGCGCCCACGATACCTTATTGTTATCACGTGCACGATCCTGCATGATCTTGGAAGCACGAAGCTCCGGACGACGGTGCACCAAGGTTACATTAGAGGCAAACCGGGTAAGGAAGCTGGCTTCCTCCATCGCTGAGTCTCCTCCGCCTACTACGATAATCTTTTTGCCGCGGAAGAAAAACCCGTCACAGGTAGCACATGTGCTGACCCCGCGACCCACATTCTCTTGCTCCCCTGGAATTCCAAGGTATCTGGCCGAAGCACCTGTCGAGATAATGACAGACTCAGCTTCAAGTACTCCTAATCCATCTACTGTTACTTTAAAAGGCCGCTTAGAGAAATCCACGGAGTCCACCCAGCCATTCTTGAATTCGGCACCAAATCGTTCAGCCTGCTTGCGCATGTTATCCATGAGATCAGGACCTAGAATCCCATCCGGAAAGCCAGGAAAGTTCTCTACTTCAGTCGTGGTTGTCAGTTGTCCCCCTGGTTGTAAGCCTTCAATCACCAGTGGATTCAAGTTGGCACGAGCCAAATAAATGGCTGCTGTCAGCCCGGCAGGACCTGTTCCGATTACAATTGTTTTGTACATAGCAGTGGCCTCCTCACAAGGGTTTTATATGTTTTCAGTAAAAGGTGGGAAACTGTCTGTCATACTTTCCTTGATATCGCACTCTTCTTCTATACGCCTTACATAACGGCTTACCATTGAAGGTGAAACTTCATAGCGCTGCGCCACTTCTCTAAAGGTTACCGGTCGATGATGCAGCTTCGCAATTAAATACTCCAAGGCGGCACACCAACCCTCCGCATGGCGGAAAAAAGGAACGTCCGGATATAGATTGCCCACAAATTGCTTCCATAGTAATTCTGCAGCTTTTTTCTGAGCTGGATCGTATCTTCTATCCATCATACCGACGGTCTGATCGATAATTCTTTGCCAGTCGTCTTTCCACTCAGGTTGCACTTTAGGACGTGCATTGGAGATTTGTTCCTCTCCCAAAAGAGGTTCTGTATCTGAATCCTTACCCGTAAGTCTTTGCAGACTAAACAGGGCTGCCTCTTGAAGCTTATCCTCCTGTATGGGCTGCTCTTCCACAATGGCTCTTAGAACCTCGGACATCTCTTCATCCTCAATCCATCTTAGGGCCTGTGTGACCTGCAGCTTCGTATTGGCATCTCCGTAGCGAAGCGCCCAGAAAAAGGACGAACGGATCAAAGGATTGGTTCGAACTTCATCGGCAAAGCTGCCTTTGTTATCCTTCCACAGCTTCAACTGCTCTTGAAAAGGCAGCTGGTAGTTATAGCTCACTGGGGGAATCGGTCTATGATCCTTCTGAGCTTGCTCAAGCTGTGCCAGATAGAATCGCGGGACTACAGATTCCGGATCCAGCTTACCCACCTGCCGCCAACAGCGCTGCGCTTCCAAATAAAGTCCGCTGTTGCAGGCAGCTGCTGCACAATAATGATAAAGACCCGCATCGCCACCGACTTCTTCATCCTTCAGCAAGCGGCGGAAATGACCATAAGCGATTCTATGGCGACCCAAAATGCCCATTGTTGTTGCAAGTTTAAATACATGTTCCTGATGGAAGGGTATGGTTGCCTCAAGCATGCCTAGCAATCTTTCCAGCTGCTCATGGGCCCCTTCATACTGCAAGAAAATGGCCAAATTGCAGAGTGCGTGTAAATCTCCCGGTGCTAGGTCAAGGACCCGCTCAATTGATTCCTTTGCTTTGCCGAAGCGTCCCATATAAAAGTACGCCAAAGCCAGATTGTTATGCGCCGCCAAAAAGTCAGGCGTACTCTGAATGATCTCCTCTAGGAGCCTCACCGCTTCTGTGAACTTACCTTCCTCTAGGAGCGCGCGAGCACGATCATGCTCCACTACACCTTCCCGGCTTCTAATCCGGTGAAGAGGGGCTGGGCGGTCGAGCTCATAGTTTAGAAGCTCCATAAGCTCTTCTGATTCCGACAGGTAATCGCCGTTCACATCCTCTTCAAGGTACTTCACGAGACAACGTTCGGCTTCCTCAAAGTTATCCATATTAGCAAAATTATTAGCCATATAGAAATGGCACTCTGTCAAATTGGAGTCAATATTCTCAAGCACATGAGACAAAATATCATTGGAAGCCTCATAATTGCCCATCTCAGATAATATACCCGCCACGTTACAATGATTGACCGGATTATACGGTTCATACTCTACAGCTTTGCGAAAATTTTTTAATGCCTTATCATATTGAAAGCGATCCAGTGATCGGACGGCTCTTTCAAAGAAAAAATTGGCATCCAGAGTGATGGGAATAACCTTGCCGTTGCCCACATCATTCTCTGAAGTTCTCTCAATCATGGAAGCAAGGCACCTCCTTGTAAGCTTCCTTCCTCACGAAAAATAGGAGGTCGGTGCCTTTCGGCTGCCGGTTCTCCAAACTTTACGCTGCACCGTTCCCAATTTTGGTTACGGCTGTCTTCACACAGTATACCACAAGTGTGGGCAGGATTCTCCAATGCAAGGCCGCTTTATACACACCAAATTCAGAGAAAAAAGCTGTAAACATAAAAAAAAGACGGGGAATTTTAAATTCCCGCGTCTCTGAACAGTTTATCAATAGATCCGCCTTCAATAATGATGCGTGTAGCCTGCGCCAGCATCGGTGCCACAGATAAAACCGTGAACCGGCTGGAATGATCTTCTGGCAGGAGGATGGAGTCTGTGATAACTACCTCGTCAATTGCCGGATGCTCTAATCGCTCCAGAGCAGGTCCTGAGAACAGTCCGTGCGTTGCGCAGACAATACTGTTCTTGGCGCCTCTTTCTTTTAAGCTCTCCACCACGTTGACTATGGTGGTCCCCGTATCGATCAGATCTTCAATAATGATTGGGGTTCGTCCCTCTACATCTCCAATGACATGCGTAATTACCGATTCATTATGAGCCGGTCTTGTCTTGATCATAATCGCAAATGGCGAATTCAACCGATTAGCCAGCTTCTCAGCCATAGAGGCACGGCCTGCATCCGGAGATACAACGACCAGATCGGTAAGACCCTTCAGCTTCAAATGTCCGCTAATCAAATCCAATGCTGTCATATGATCGACTGGAATATTAAAGAATCCTTGAATCGCAGCAGCATGTAAATCAATTGTTATGACCCGTGTAGCCCCTGCTGTTGTTAATACATCGGCAACCATTTTGGCGGAAATAGGCTCCCGCGGAGCAGATTTACGTTCCTGTCTGGCATAACCATAATACGGCACAATGATGTTGACCGTTCGTGCTGAGGCTCTCTTTGCCGCATCAATCATGACCAACAGCTCTACGAACATCTCATTAATGGGATGGGACAGGGATTGCACCAAAAAAACGTCACTGTTCCGGATGCTCTCTTCGTAATGCACATAAATCTCGCCGCTCATGAAGCGGGACAGTTTAATCTGCCCTAGTTCCACACCCAGCCGGGCCGCAATGTCTGCAGCAAGCTTCGGATTCGACGAACCGGAAAAAATACGCAGTTGATGACGCTCCATAATGCCCTCCTGTAATAAATAATTTTATAGCTTAAAAGGAACCATGGTTCTTCGGCGGCCTTCAAATACAGCGAGCTCCCGAAATCCTGTCTCCCACAGCTGCCTGCGAGCTTCGGGCAGACCCTCACCCAGCTTCGCTGGGTCATGTGCATCCGATCCTAGTGTAAGCGGTATGCCTAGCTCTAAGGCTTTCTTCAGCACATGTGACGCCGGGAACATTTCTTTGCAGGGCTTCGTAAGTCCCGAAGCATTCAGCTCCATAGCCATTCCACTGGTTGCTATCTTTTTCAGAGCACCAAGTTCAAGCTCTCTAACCTCAGCTAGACCCTCTTCAGTATCCGGGACATAACCGAAGCGTTTGATGACATCTATATGTCCTATAATATCATATAATCCAGATGTTGCAGATTTACTTACAGCGTCATAGTAGCGTCGATAGACCTCCAGAACATCCTTACCTTCCCAACCCTGGACCTGACGGAAATCGGTAATGTCCCATTCCCCTAAAAAGTGAACAGAACCAATAAGATAATCCCATGGATAGGCGGCTAACAGGTCACGAATTACCTCCTCGTAACCTTCTATATAATCAGCCTCCAGCCCCACCTTCAGGTCGATTATCCCCCGGTAACGCTCCTTCAGCATGAGACATTCCTCTACATACCGGGGAAGTTCCGCGAGCGGCATCGCCATTTCCGGATAATACGCAGCCGGGTCCACATGGATCAGCGGAAGGTGGTCGGACAGCCCCAACTGCTCTAGACCAAGCTCAATGCCGCGCTGGACGTACTCTTCCAGCTTGCCTATCGCATGACCGCAGCGCTCGTGGTGAGTATGATAATCGATATGCATGAAAGAGGCTCCCTTCGTTCTATCTAGTCGCGGCGCGGACGCTCATGGCGAGCGTTAAGCTCTGTCATAATATCATCCAATGGAAGCTTGCGCTCCTGCAGCAGTACCAACAGATGGTACATCAGATCGCTGATTTCAAGGCGCAGCTCAGCATTATCTTTATTTTTGGCAGCGATGATTGTCTCGGAAGCTTCCTCGCCGACCTTTTTCAGAATTTTATCTACACCTTTATCAAATAAATAAGTAGTATAAGCACCTTCAGGACGTTCCTTTTCACGCTCAGCAATAACCCGCTCCAGCTCACCCAAGACAGCAAAACGTTCACCGTCGATGTTGTTTGTTGAGGTTTGAGGAGCTTGGGCACTAGTTTCTGCACCCTGTTCGCTATTCAAGGGAATTTCACGATAGAAGCATGAGGTTGCCCCTGTATGACAAGCAGGTCCTTCCGACGTAACCTTAACAAGCAATGTATCCGCATCACAATCATAATAAACGGAAGTAATAGCTTGTGTATTGCCCGAGGTAGCGCCTTTATGCCACAGCTCACTTCTGGACCGGCTCCAAAACCACGTTTGCCCGCTCTCCAGCGACAGACGCAAGGATTCAGCGTTCATATAAGCAAGCATTAAAACTTCAAGACTAGTATCATCTTGAACAATCACGGGTACTAGGCCCGCTTCGTTCCACTTAATTTCTCCCAGAATCTCTTCCCGGCTTAGGGTAGTATTCTCTCTCTCTTGACTCATCGGATCTCCACCCCTTTTAGCTTCAAATCTGCTTTTAAATCATTTATAGCAATTTCTTTATAATGAAAAATCGTGGCCGCCAATCCGGCATCCGCTTTACCCTTCGTAAATACATCATAGAAATGATCCTTCTTGCCGGCTCCTCCCGAAGCTATAACCGGAATCCCCAGCAGATCACACACTGCCGACGTCAGCTTCAAATCGAAGCCATCCTTCGTACCATCAGCATCCATACTGGTCAAAAGAATCTCGCCTGCACCTAGTTTTTCAACCTCTTTGGCCCAAGTCAGCGCACGTATGCCAGACGGTTTACGTCCACCATGTGTGTACACTTCCCATTCGCCCCAACTCTCATTATATTTGGCATCTATTGCTACCACAATACATTGTGAACCAAATCGACGGGCGCCTTCCAAAATAAGCTGAGGATTAGTTACAGCGGCTGTATTAATCCCGATTTTGTCAGCACCGGCGCGTAAAATCCTCTTCATATCCTCGGGCGTCGATATCCCTCCCCCAACCGTAAAAGGAATGGCTATCTCCCCAGCCGTCTGGCGTACAACCTCAACCATTGTTGCCCGTCCCTCTACCGATGCGGATATGTCCAAAAACACTAGCTCATCTGCGCCCTCGCGGTCATATATCGCAGCCAGCTCTACCGGATCCCCGGCATCACGCAGATTTACAAAGTTGACTCCTTTGACGACCCGCCCATCTTTTACATCCAGACAGGGTATAATGCGTTTTGCCAGCATAATTACAAATCCTCCTTTATTGCAAAGGCTTTTTTTCGATCCCCCTAAATCCCCCTTAGCCAAGGGGGACCCCAAGGGCCCCAGCCCTCTGGACACCCGGAACATTGGGGTAAGCGGGACAAAGGTGCTCCTAAGTTACAATATGCTAAAATCGCTAATCCCTACGGGACCGCTTGAACTATTTGAGCTCCTGCAAGAGCAAATCATAAAGACTAAAATCCACTCAAAGACCCTCGTTTTCCACGTTTTTGGTCCCTTCGGGGCGACAAGCAAAGTACATCTATTTGACCATTTGAATGAGGGAAATGTACTTTAACTGTATTTCGTACAACTAAATCCATGAATCCGGCCTAAAAATAGGGTAGTAAATAATTGTACGAAATACAACTAAACCTTAAATTAAGTCCTCTAAAGGTTTGTGGCCGATGTTACTTCTGCCCTAGCGCCTGCAGCGCTTCAGCGAGATCAATGTTACCTGTATACAGCGCTTTTCCAACAATAGCTCCGCCAATACCGCTAGCACTATGTACATTAAGGCGCAGCAGATCATCCATGGTGGTCACTCCACCGGAAGCTATAACCGTTTTGCCGCTGGCGGCAGCCATAGAAAGAATACCCTCCACATTCGGGCCCTGCATCATTCCATCACGGGAAATGTCGGTGTAAATAAAAGTCTCAGCACCTTTGGAGGCCAAGTGCTTAGCCAAATCCTCTGCACGGGTTTCGGAGGTGTTCAACCAACCGTGCGTTGCTACGAATCCGTTGCGGGCATCAATCCCGATAGCTACCTTATCTCCATACTTGGCTAAGACTGCCTCGGTAAATTCACGATCGTTGATAGCCGCTGTACCGATGATTACACGACTCACACCGAGACCCAGCAGCTTTTCGACATCTGCAAGACTACGCAGACCGCCGCCTACTTGAACAGGAACATTTGCTTTGGCAGCAATCGCGCCTATTATAGCATCATTGACTGGATAGCCAGCTTTGGCACCGTCCAGATCTACAAGGTGAATAAATTGTCCCCCCTGCTCCTCCCATGATTTTGCTACGGCTACAGGACTGTCATTGTAGACTGTTTCCTGGTTGTAATCCCCTTGCTTCAATCTGACACATTTCCCATCCCGGATATCAATTGCCGGATACACAATAAAAGAAGACATCAACGTTCCCCGCTTTCGTTACAATATATGAATGACCTAATTCAGATGGCCGTTTGCTTAAGCTTCAAAAAATTCCCCAACAGCTGCATGCCCAGCTCCCCGCTTTTTTCCGGGTGAAACTGCATCCCGAACACGTTGCCCCGTCCGACAATAGCAGTAACCGGATATCCGTAATCGGTAACAGCAAGTAAATCGCTTTCCCGCTCAACAAGTGCGTGATAAGAGTGGACAAAATACACATGGCCCTCTTCAAGACCTTCCAGCAACGGACTGTCTCCCTTAAGAAAGCTCAGTCTATTCCACCCCATATGGGGAACCTTGTACCCCTCCCGCGGCTCAAACCGAATGACCGATCCCGGCACAATTCCAAGTCCTTCATGGGTTCCATACTCCTCGCCGCTGCTGAACAGCAGCTGCATGCCCAGACAGATTCCGAGCATAGGCTGGGTGCCGTCGGCAACTTTTTTAACTACAGCATCCAGTCCAGTACTGCTAAGATGCTCCATAGCATCGCCAAATGCGCCGACACCAGGCAAAATGACGCTATCAGCCGACAGAATCTGCTCCGCATCACCCGTCACCAGACATTCATAGCCCAGACGTTCAACCGCTTTGCTGACGCTATGCAGATTGCCCATGCCATAATCGACGATTGCAACAGTCATACTACAGCACTCCCTTCGTTGAGGGCACACCCTTCACACGAGGATCAATAAGAGTAGCTTCATCCAGTGCACGTCCTAGGGCCTTGAACACCGCTTCAATCATATGATGCGTATTGGAGCCGTAATGAACAATGACATGCAGCGTAATCCGAGCTTCCAGCGCAAATTTCCATAAAAATTCATGCACAAGCTCCGTGGAAAAGCTGCCTACCTGCTGGGATGGATACTCGGCACGGTATTCAAAATGCGGGCGGTTACTGATATCAATCACTACCTGCGCCAAAGCCTCATCCATCGGTACAAACACGCTGGCGTAACGTTTAATGCCTTTTTTATCGCCTAGCGCTTCCCGCAGTGCTTGACCCAGACAAATGCCGATATCCTCTACCGTGTGGTGATCATCAATGTCGATATCCCCGCGTGCCTGAACCTTAAGATCAAATTGACCGTGTTTTGTGAACAAATCCAACATGTGATTTAAGAAAGGAACATCTGTCTCCAGCTCCGAAACCCCACTGCCGTCTACAGATAAAGACAGCTTGATATCTGTTTCGTTCGTGGTACGACTAAGCCCGGCCTGACGTGCTAGCTGTTCATTATTGTTCTCCATTGCTGTCTCCACCTTTCCCTTCATTCTCTAATCTAATTTCAATGGCCCGTGCATGCCCTTCAAGCCCTTCGCGGCGTGCCAGCTCAATAATGCTATGTCCATCTCGCAGCAGCGCTTCCTTGCTGTAGTAAATCAAGCTTGATTTCTTAATGAAATCATCCACGTCTACGGGTGAAGAGAAGCGTGCAGTTCCATTCGTCGGAATAATGTGGTTCGGTCCGGCAAAATAATCCCCTACAGGCTCGGAGCTATAGGGTCCAAGAAATATAGCCCCCGCGTTCTCGATGCTTCCGAGAAGCTCCATGGGATCAGCTACGACAATTTCCAAATGTTCCGGCGCCAGCCGGTTCACTACGGAAATTCCCTCCGCGATGTCCTCCACGACGATGATCGCTCCGTAAGCCTCCACCGATGCCCGCGCGATGCTCTGGCGCGGCAACTCCTGCAGCTGCCGCTCGACTTCGGCCGCTACTGCAAAAGCCAGCTCCTGCGATGGGGTGACTAGAATGGCCGAGGCCATTTCGTCATGCTCCGCCTGAGAGAGCAGGTCCGCTGCGACATAGGCCGGCTCGGCAGAATCATCTGCCAGCACGACAATTTCGCTTGGACCGGCGATGCTGTCTATGTCGACGGCACCGTAGACCTCACGTTTGGCTAACGCCACGTATATGTTGCCCGGTCCGCATATTTTATCGACAGGCTCGATGCTCTCAGTACCGAAGGCAAGTGCGGCTACCGCTTGTGCCCCGCCCACGCGATAAATCTCGTGAACCCCTGCTTCCGCGGCGGCAACGAGAATGTAAGGATCAATTCCCGCTTTACCCCCGGTTGCTGGCGGCGTCACCATTACGATTTCCGGCACACCGGCAATCTGGGCAGGTATTACATTCATCAGGACTGATGAAGGGTAAGCCGCTTTGCCACCGGGAACATACACGCCCACACGCTTTAAAGGGCGAATGATCTGTCCCAGAATCGTACCGTCCGGTTGGAGATCCATCCAAGAGTTGCGTTTCTGCCGAGCATGGAATGAACGAATATTAACTGCTGCTGCGCGGATAGCCGTCACAAAAGAATCCTCCACGCGGCTATAAGCTGCCTCAAGCTCCTCCGGTGTCACCCGCAGCGCATCTGGCGTCAATGAGACGCCATCAAACCGCTCTGTGTAGCGAAGAAGTGCTGTGTCCCCTTCTTTTTTAATCGCAGCTACAATTTCCTTAACAGCTTGATTCTGCTCCGGCGTCCCATAATCCACTTCCCGCTGGAGGTTGAATTCACTACTTGATTGCACCTTCACGACTATTCCTCCCTCTAGCTCTATATCTATCTACAGCTTAGGTACGTTGATTACACTCTGCAAGCGATCGCACAGCTGTTGTATTTCTGCATTTTTCATCCGATAGCTGACACGGTTGGCTATAAGCCGGCTCGTAATTTCAAATATGCTTTTCATCTCTACGAGTCCATTATCGCGCAGTGTCTGCCCAGTTTCCACCATATCCACAATACGGTCGGCCAGACCAATCAAAGGTGCAAGCTCAATCGATCCATTAAGCTTAACAACTTCTACCTGCTGTCCCTGTTCCCGAAAATACCTGGAAGCAACATTGGGATACTTCGTCGCTACGCGTTGCTGAATTCCTGGCTGCCAATTTGGCAATCCGATAATGGACATGCGACAACGGGCAATCCCCAGATCAAGGAGTTCGTACACATCCCGTTCCTCCTCAAGCAGGACATCCTTGCCGACAATACCAATATCGGCCACTCCATATTCTACATAGGTAGGGACATCCACCGGTTTAGCCAATATAAATTCCATGCCCACTTCAGGAAGATGAATCACCAGCTTACGGGATGCTTCTCCGTCTGGTGGAATAGATAGACCCGCGGAGCGGAACAGCTCTGCAGCCTTATTGTATATGCGGCCTTTCGGCATAGCTACCTTCAAAATCTGCGCCATTTCAATCGTCTCCGTTTCCGTTGCATATGTCCTGATCTCTACAATTTCACATCATTCATTCTGTTGTATTTTCAATCACAGCCTCATCCGTGCTCACTAATGAAGGTGACGAAGGTATAAATCTCTCCAAAACGCTCGCCTTCCGCTACAATCGTTTCACTGTTTAGACGCTGTACGACCTTCAGATCTTCCGGCCCCATAGTTAGGCGGGTTACTACAGCATGTCCCTCAGACCGCAGGCGCACTGCCTCTTGCAGTCCCTCTCGGCGTCTTGGAATGTCATACTGAACCAGAATAGGAAGCTCATCTTCCTCCGGTGTTCCAGGGACTCCATCCAAAATACGGTTTGTCTTCAACGAAAAGCCTGTCGAAGGTATCGGCCGCCCAAATTGCTGCAGCAAATTATCATATCTTCCTCCGCTGCATACTGGGAACCCAAGCTCTGCAGCATACCCCTCAAAGGTCATTCCAGTATAATAAGTAAAATCACCAATCATTGTGAGGTCAATTAGTACATGCTCTGAAACTCCATATGACTCCAGCACTTCCCACACCTTGCACAAATGCTCGATGGAAGTCCGTGCCAGTGGATGGATGCTGAGCTCCAGTGCCTGACCACAGATTTCTTTACCGCCTCTGAGCCTTAGCAATCCATTCAGTTCATTCTTCTGCACTTCGGATAGGTTAAGCCCCCGCAATGTCTCCCGGAAAGAGACGTAATCGCGGCTCAGCAGATGGCTCTTAAGTTCCTCTTGGGCTTCCGGCAGCCCAGGTAACGCCTCCTGAAACAGTCCGTTCAGAAATCCAACATGCCCCATAGCGATTTTAAAAGATTGTACACCCGCCGCTTGAAGCGAAGCTATGGCTAGTGCAACCACTTCAGCATCCGCTTCAGGCGAATCGTCACCAACTAATTCTACACCCGTCTGGAAAAACTCAGCTTCTCGTCCCGCTTCTTCCTCTATAGCACGAAATACATTAGCGTGATAAGACAACCGCAGCGGCAATGGCTCTTCTTTTAGCAGAGACGAGACTACCCGTGCGACAGGCGCGGTCATTTCAGAACGCAGCACCAGCGCCTGACCCCTATTATTCAGCAATTTATATAGCTTTTGGTCTGATGTAGAACTGGCAACACCCACTGTATCGTAATACTCCAGCGTCGGAGTTATCATTTGGCGGTATCCCCAGCGGCTCATACAGTGCAACACATCATTCTCAATCTTGCGCAGCTTTTTTACCGCATGCGGGAGATAATCGCGTACACCTGCTGGCTTTTCGAACCCTTTCGGTTTGGACATGTTCATTATTCACCTCATCGGATTTATGTAACTATTCTATATATACTTTACTATGGTAAAGTGGTAGCAAACTAAAGCTTTCTTGGTATCGTACCATGTACAGTTCTTTTTCGTCAATTGTTACCGTCCTAACAGAATATCATTTATTACTACTGTTAATAATATACCTGTTCAACACCATTAACGTATAGCTATACCGGGAATTTATGGAGCGCTTACAATTTACACTTTACAAAGACAGGTGAGCAGGAGTAAGATACAAACTAAGTTGTATACAAGTATACATCGTCTCGAATAAGAACATTAAAGGAGTGAGTGCCACATGAAACTCGGTATGATTGGTCTCGGAAAAATGGGCTATAATCTGGTGTTGAACCTATTAAGCCATGAGCATCAAGTTGTGGTAAGCGATATCAATTCAGAGAGAGGGGAGCAGCTTGCCCTTCACGGCGCAATAACAGCCTCTAGTGTAGAAGATTTGGTGGCTAAACTGGAACGGCCCAGAATTGTTTGGGTAATGGTTCCAGCAGGGCCTGTTGTAGAAGGTGTAATTGATACTCTTGCCGGACTTTTGGATGAAGGCGATATAATTATAGAAGGCGGCAACTCTCACTATAAAGAGTCCATCGCCCGTGGAGAGCGGCTGCAAGCCCTTGGCATTCACTTCTTTGATGCAGGCACTTCCGGAGGAACCGAAGGGGCAGAGCATGGGGCCTGCTTCATGATCGGCGGCAATCGTGAGGTCTTTACAAGAATAGAGCCCTTATTTCAAGACCTGGCGGTGGGTCAAGGATATTTATATGCAGGAAATAATGGCAGCGGCCATTTCTTAAAAATGATTCATAACGGTATCGAATATGGGATGATGCAATCCATAGCGGAAGGCTTTGAGCTTTTAGAAAAAAGCAGCTTTGACTTCAACTATGAGGACGTGGCTCGTGTATGGTCGAACGGATCTGTGATCCGGGGTTGGCTGATGGAGCTTACGCAGAGTGCTTTCTCCAAAGATCCGAAGCTGTCCGGCATAAAAGGTGTCATGCAAAGCTCCGGTGAAGGCAAATGGACGGTCCAGACGGCTCTTGATTTGGAAGCCAGTACTCCGGTCATAGCCCTTTCTCTACTAATGCGCTATCGCTCCTTAGAAGAAAATACGTTCCACGGCAAGGTTGTAGCGGCCCTTCGTAACGAATTTGGCGGTCACGCTGTTGTACCGGATAACTGAACCATGCCGATAATTTATTAATCCCCAAGAAGGACGACGACTCTTAACCGATGGAACCGAGAAGACATTGTATGCTAAAATCGATGAAGAACTATATCTTTTTCTAGTGTACATACTAATCGCGCATAGAGGAGTCGTGTTAAAATGCAATATCCTTCCGCCTGGCTGCAAGGATCCTCTCTCGGGGAATCAATCGCCTGCGAACTCAGGCTGCAAATTATAAATGAAAAGATTAAACCCGGGGAGATTCTTTCAGAGAATCGTATTGCCGCAGACTTCGGCACTAGCCGTTCACCTGTTCGGGAAGCGCTTAAATCTTTATCCATAGAGGGATTAATCAAGTTGGAGCGGATGGGCGCCGTGGTCATCGGGTTGAATTTGAAGGATGTCGCAGAGCTCTACGATGTACGTTATCTAATTGAAAGCTTTGCTCAGCAGAAGCTGGCAGAGGGTAACCATGAAGCGTTAATCTCTCAGCTGGAGCAGAGCATCGATAAAATGAAGCTCGCCGTAAAACACAATAACTTTGTTGACTTTGCTCATCAGGATTTTTCATTCCATGAAGCCATCATTACTGAAGCCAATCATTCACGGATTCTGCATTTGTGGAACAGCATTCGCCATATTGTGATGACGGTCATTCTAATCACAACCGAAAAAGGATTTGAAAGCGGCGAGGATCGTATGAACTGGGTTGCAGAAAAGCATCGAACAGTTGTCGAGGGCCTTCGGTCCGGGGACGCCGAAACTATTCGTAAGGTTGTTCAAGAGTACTTTACCGACTCGGGAGAGACACTCATTCGCACCCTGCCTTAATAGGCAGAAAGTTCTTGCGCAGGGGCGAATCCTCATCTCCAAAAGCGCATTTACTTTTTTCGATCTATGTTGTCGACAAGTATACAGTCTAGCTTTAAAGATTAATAACACATTAGCTAGGTAATTATAGCTTAGTAAACTACTCTCTATGCAAAACTCGAAATACTCGAAATATAGGAGGCCTACTAAACGATGGAAAACTTATTTGGTCTTAGTCATAATACAACATTGTTAGTCTGGACATTGCTTGTCATTGTTTTTCTGGTTATGCTTATCGCTAAATACAAATGGAATCCGTTTGTAACCTTGCTGGTCTCTGCACTTTTCCTCGGACTGTTATCCGGCATGGAATATCAAAGCCTCATTAAGTCTATTACTGGCGGGCTTGGCGGTACTCTTGGAACTATAGCCATTGTCATAGGTCTGGGCACGATGCTCGGTAAAATGATGGCCGAATCCGGTGGTGCAGAGCGTATAGCCAATACGCTGGTCGATCGGTTTGGAGAGAAACGCGTTCACTGGGCCATGATGCTCGTTGGATTTGTTGTCGGGATTCCTGTGTTTTTTGAGGTCGGTGTCATTTTACTTATTCCAGTTGTGTTTATGGTCGCTCGAAAAACAAAAATGCCCCTCTTGCAAATCGGAATACCGATTCTAGCTGGGCTCTCAACGGTTCACGGACTGGTACCACCCCATCCCGCTCCTATGATCGCCATTGGTGCCTATGGTGCGAATTTGGGTAAAACGATTTTATATGCCATCATTGTAGGTTTACCTACGGCAATAATTGCAGGTCCTATTTTTGGTAAATTTATTGGCAAGCGTATTCAGGTTGAACCTCCTACCGAGCTGGCCGAGCAATTTGCTGCTAAAAGCGTACGCGACTTACCTGGCTTCGGCATTACCTTATTAACCATTTTACTCCCGGTTATTTTGATGCTCATCGGGTCTGTAGCTGATATTATAGATCCTGAAGCCGTTCATGGGTTTACGCCTTTTGCCAAATTCATCGGACATGAAGTTATTGCACTGCTCATTGCTGCAGTTTTCTCTTTCTTCTCTCTAGGCTTTGCACGAGGCTTCAAGAAAGAAGACATCTCGCGTTTTACCAATGAGTGCTTGGCACCAACTGCAACGATTATCTTGATCATTGGGGGCGGTGGAGCCTTCAAGCAGGTCCTCATCGACAGTGGTGTGGGTGGAGCTATAGCTTCTCTCGCCACACAATCCCATGTTAATATCATTTTCTTCGCTTGGCTTGTCGCAGCCTTAATTCGTGTCGCCACAGGCTCGGCTACCGTAGCAATGACAACAGCAGCTGGAATTGTAGCCCCTGTTCTAGCCGTAAGCACAGGTGTCAATATTGAATTGGTTGTTCTGGCAACAGGAGCAGGTTCGTTAGTCCTTTCGCATGTTAACGATGCGGGGTTTTGGATGATCAAAGAGTTCTTCGGGATGACCGTAATACAAACACTAAAAACATGGACTGTAATGGAAACCATTCTCTCTGTAGTAGCCTTGACCTTCATTATGATCCTGAGCGTAATTGTTTAAGGAACCTGCTATTCAAAAATCAGATGTCGGAACGGGACGGCTGGATCATAAGCCGGTCCGTTTCCACTACATATGTGGAAGGAAGGCTGACGGCATGAACACAACCTTTATGATTGGCGTAGATATTGGAACCACAAGTACAAAGGCAGTCCTATTTCACGAGAATGGAAGTATTGCTGCTCAGGCCGATGAAGGTTACCCGCTCCATAAACCATCACCCTCTGTTGCCGAGCAAGATCCGGAACAGATATTACAAGCGGTTATCAACACCATCTCTAGAGCTGTAGCGCAGAGTGGTGCCCAGCCAGAACAAATTAGCTTTGTCTCTTTCAGTTCCGCGATGCATAGTGTTATCGCTATAGATCATGAGGGTAATCCCCTTACCCCTTGTATAACTTGGGCAGATAATCGGAGTGCAGAATGTGCACAACGATTAAAGAATGAGCTGAACGGACATGAACTTTACCTCCGTACCGGAACACCTATTCATCCGATGTCTCCTATTACCAAGCTCATGTGGCTCCGGCAGGATCTTCCGGAACTTTTTCATAAAGCCTACAAATTCATCTCCATCAAGGAATATATATTTGCCAAGCTGTTCGGAGAATATATAGTGGACCACTCTATTGCATCTTCAACAGGAATGCTGAATTTGAAGAACCTAGACTGGGATGCTGAAGCACTGGAGATTGCCGGAATTACAGAAGACCGCCTCTCTCGGCTTGTTCCTACCACCTATGTAATGCAGGGACTACTACCTGGCAAGGCGGAAGAGCTTGGGCTGCTGGCTGATACAAAGTTTGTAGTAGGAGCAAGTGACGGGGTCCTTTCCAACCTTGGGGTAGGCGCCATTAAGCCCGGGGTTGTTGCGGCTACTATAGGCACTAGCGGAGCTATTCGTACTATAGTAGACCAACCTGTGGTAGACCCGAAGGGCCGAATTTTTTGTTATGCATTGACGGAGAAGCACTGGGTCATCGGCGGTCCGGTCAACAATGGTGGAATGTTGTTTCGTTGGGTGCGTGATGAATTTGCAGCCTCGGAGGTGGAGACAGCCAAACGACTGGGTATTGATCCGTATGATGTCTTGACCCGAATTGCGGAGCAAGTATCCCCGGGGTGTGACGGACTGCTGTTCCATCCTTACCTGACGGGAGAACGAGCCCCCCTGTGGAATCCAGATGCTCGAGGCTCTTTCTTCGGGTTGACCATGAACCATCGGAAGGAGCATATGATCCGCTCCGTACTAGAAGGTGTAATTTTCAATCTATACACTGTTCTATTGGCGATGGAGGAGCAGATCGGGCGGCCACAACAAATTCTGGCGACCGGAGGCTTTGCCCGCTCCGCATTATGGCGGCAAATGATGGCGGATATATTTGACCAAGAGGTTGTTGTTCCCGAGAGCTTTGAAAGCTCTTGTCTCGGCGCGGTCGTACTGGGTATGTATGCAACTGGAAAGGCAGACACCTTAGAAGTGGTATTTGATATGATTGGCTCAACCCATAAGCATGAGCCCATTCAGGAACATTCAGCGATATATAAACAGCTGCTGCCCATATATATTTCGGTTTATCGAAGTTTAGAGAGCCAATATGAAGCCATTGCCAAATTTCAAAGGGAACACGTCAAATAGGATAGCAAAAAAAAGCGTCAGCTCCTACCATAAAGGTGGAAAGCTGACGCTTTTAAAAAATTAATTTAGACCTTAAGCTAATGGCTCTTATTCCAACTACTCATACTGCGTAATAAGTGAGTATAGCCTCGTCTTTTGGCATTATCCTTGAGCTTTTACCGACTTGTCCGTCGTTATGATCTTCGCCCCGGATTTAGGCTTCTGAGGGACGGAACCAAAAAAGATCCAGGAGTGCTTCAAGTAGCGGAAAGCTAGTGCCACAACAAGCCATGAACCCAACAGCGCTACCAGCCAACCGCCTGCAATAGCCGCAGCATAAGCGAGCGAGCCTCCATGGAATGGTATTTCTCTATAGAAATACAGCAGCGCCGGATGCAGCAAGTAAATGCCGAAGGAGCAAGCCCCCATTGAACTTAACATGGCAGCCAGCCAATTACGTCCCCGCCCATATAGTAGGAATGAGAGCTGCATCAGGACAATACATGACAATAGTGCGTGTAGATTCGAAAAGCCTTCATACCACAAGCTGTTAATCACTGCAGCCTTCTTATAACTGCTATACCAAAGTTCAACATGAACAATCCCTGCAGCAGCCCATACTACCCATAAACTGATCCATGCCATTCCTTTCCCGGATTGCCACCCCTCACGTGAAGGTATAAGCCACTTTTTCAAAGTGGGATAATAAATGGCAATAGCTGCACCTAATAAGAAATATGAAAAATAGGTAATGGAGAGACTACCCTTAGATAACTCCCAATAGCCATTCTTGGTCATATATTTATTTAACAATACGAATCCCCATTGAAGCAGCAGCCCGATCAAAGGTGAGCATGCGGCAATTCGGCGGCTTTTCTGCAGACACCACAGGAATATGGGAAAAAGAACGTAAAATTGGAAAATGATGATGACATAATACAAATGCGTATAAGCAGTTCCTTTAAGCAGATACTTGCCCAGCTTATTTATCTGTTCAACCGCAGGCAGATCCCACGTATTCCCCGCATACATCTTTAATATAAAATACAGCAGAGAAAATACAACATAAGGCACAATAATATAAAGCAAACGTTTACTATAAAATTTGCCTAGCATTTTGCCACTCAACGGCCGATCTATATAATTGTAGAATAAGACAAACCCGCTTAGAAAAACAAAAGAAGGCACAGCAAACTGACTGAACTTATTTATGAAAAGAAATGGATGGAACAGTGATGTATCCAGCATTTCACTTAAAGTACGCGAGGTCGCATGAATAGCAAGGACCGCCAGAATAGCTATAGCCCGAAATATATCCAGCTGCGGAATCCGTTCTTTTTGACTCAACATTATTTCCCCCTGATTACTCCACATCTGAAGATGAGATTAATTATTTAACCGCCAAATGTCCTCTTTGATGCTTCTTCCGGCGCTCCACCGATACTCTGCTTCTCTTTCCCCATAGATGCTGGTGCTGTCTTGCCTGAAGGAGGAGCTAGTGAACGAGGAACACTGCCAAACACGACCCACGACGGTCGAATGCGACGGAAAGCAAACTGCACAATTAACCAGCTGCCACCAAGTGCAATAATTAATCCCCCATAAATAAAGAGGATATAAGTTAACGAATCCGGTGAAATATTGTATCGAAACCGCCGATATATTGCCAATAATAACGGATGAATGAGATAAATAGCAAAGGATAACTCTCCCAAACGTGTTAGAAAAGCAACGACAGTCCGCGGAGCCTTACGGTAGATAAAGAAGGTTAGATATAGTAGCACCAGCGACGACAGCATCGTGTGAACATTCCATAATAACTCGTACCACAACGAATTGGTCCATATTCCATTATGGCGCCCCTCATACCATAGCTGCATATGAAAAAACGCGGCAATTAGCCAACTGCCAAACAGCATAGCAGTGAGGCTCTTTTGCAACCCGGAGAATTGTCCCCATGGAGTGAACAGCCACTTTTTTATATCCTCGAAATAAATGGCAATGTAAGCCCCCATCATGTAATACGCAAAATACGAAATGGCCAAGCTGCCCTTTTCCACAATATGAAGCTGATACTTGTTCCAAATGATAAAACCCCACTGAAGGGCTAGTCCAATGGGAATCACCCAGCGGGTAAGTTGGCGTGAACGCTGAAGAAGCATAAGCAAAAGTGGGAACAGCACATAAAACTGGATGCTAATAAATACGAAGTACAAGTGTGCATACGCATTCCCGGTAAATAAAGCTTTTAAAAATCCAGACAAACTCTCTCCCACACTCTGCGTCAAATAGCCATTTACATATAGGCCCAGCCCATAATAGCCAATAGAAGCCAATAAATAGGGCAGCAGGATAAACATTAGGCGACGACGATAAAAGTTAGCAATTAAACTTCGAGTAGCTGGCCGCCCATAGTAATTGTAGAATAACACGAAGCTGCTGAGAAATATAAAAGATGGTGTACCAAACTTGAAGAAAATATTGATGCCATTAATCCAGTAATAGTACGGCGAATTTAGCGCCTGTTCACCCGCTGCAAAGGAAGAAGAGTGCACATGCAGCACCCCTAAAATGGCCAATGCTCGGAAAATATCCAACTGGGGCAGTCTTTCTTGTTTTACAGGACTCAATTCATTATCCCCTTCTCTACTAACGTATCTTTCATAAGACGCTAAGTGGAAGTTGTTCTGTTATCAGGAAGCCTGCCCCATGTTGAATAACATTCTGATACTCTGAAGTGAACTGCTAGACGCGATTGTATGAATATAGTAAAAGACGCCAAAAACCCCGCAGGAGTTGCGCTCCAACACGCAAAATAACCTGCAGGGGGTTAAACGGTATTCACAAGTCTTCCACATCTTCAGCCGACGATCCTGCCTTTAGTTCCCGAAGGGGATTTCCACCGACAAATGCTCCAGCAGCTACATCCTTATGAACTACTGAACCGGCAGCTACAATGGCTCCGTCTCCAATAGTTACCCCAGGAAGTATGGTACAATTGGCGCCAATTAACACATTTTCACCAATAAGAACTTCACCCAAGCGATATTCCTTAATTAGATACTCATGTGCCAGAATGGTTGTGTTATAGCCGATAATTGTATTCTCACCAACCGTTATTTTCTCCGGAAAAAATACATCTACCATCGCCATCAGCCCAAAAGCCGTATGCTTCCCTACCTTCATGCCAAGAACCCGGCGATAGATCCAGTTTTTGAGCGACAAAATCGGGCAGTAGCGGGCAATCTGGATAAATATAAAGTTCTTTACACCCTTCCATGGGCTGACTGTGCGGTAAATATACCATAGAGAGTTATGGCCTTCTACAGGATAGCGGGTTACTTTTCTCACTATTGATTCTTCCCCTGCTCTACGATATCGTATAGCTCCGTCATATCATGGATGATATAATCCGGATCATATTTACGAAGCGTTTCCTCACCTTTTAGAGACCAAGCTACCGCAACGGCATAAACGCCCGCAGCCTTAGCAGATTGAATATCAACAGCACTATCCCCTACCATGAGGGTTCTTTGCAGATCCACACCCAGATTACGTACTGCAGTGAGTACGGGCTCTGGATGAGGTTTAGGCTCAGTCACATCATTAATCGTTACTATGGTATCCATATACTGAAGCAAATCGAACATCTCCAGCGCCTTAAGGGTTGTTGGGCGAATCTTGGTCGTTACAATGCCCATCTTAATTCCTCGACGACGCAGCTCCTCCATGGTTTCATTGACATGCGGGAACGGCCGGACCAGAGAATCGTGATGCTCATAATTATAAGACCGATAAGATAGTTCAAGCTTACTAACATCCTCAAGACCTGAAAATGTTCTCATTTGCTGCTGTAGCGTCGTTCCCATATGCGGAATGATCTGTTCCCGGCTTAAAGGTGTTAAGGCATTCTGCTTCAGCGCGTGCATGAACGAATTAATAATCAGCTCGTTCGTGTCGACAATGGTACCATCCAGATCAAAGAGAACACATTCTATCATAATATTTTATTACTCCTTTTTGTCTTCCCCATCAGGTTGCTTTATCTCGGTAGGGCTGCCTTTCAGAACTTTTCGAGGCGTATTCTCCGCCCCTTCAGGCATCAGTGTATCTGACGTTGAAGCCTTTGTGCTTATAATAGGGTCCGAGTAGTGCGGCTTTGGCTGCCCTGTTACCCGGCGTATGATAATTAGAGCTATTGCTGCTACAGCTATAAGTAGAGACAACAATTGGGAGATACGAACATTTCCGTAAGCCGGGTCCAGATAACCCTGTTCAAATCCCAACCAGGTCATTGGAGTCCATAGTCCATTCACAAGGGCTTCTACACCAGTGCTCCCGTTAAAGGCTAAGCTATCCGTACGCAACGGTTCAATAAAGAATCGACCGATTGAGTACCAGGTGAAGTAAGTCAGGAATAGTTCTCCCGCTCGAATAAATTTTTGACGCCGCAATACCATGAGTAAAGCAATTCCCAATAGACTCCAAAGCGATTCATATAGAAAAGTTGGATGACGGAAGGCTTCAGTTAAGCCATCATTTATGTACATCTGGTTCACAATAAAATCAGGTAAATGAAGCTTATCACGCAGGAATGATTCTTCTACCACACCGCCGTATGCTTCTTGATTCACAAAATTGCCCCAGCGGCCGATCATTTGCCCAGCCAAAAGCCCAGGTGCGCAAATATCAATAACACGCCAGAAAGGGTATCCTTTGTAACGGAAATAGATTATTCCACAAATGATCGCTCCGATTAAAGCACCGAAAATTGCAATACCGCCGTTCCAGATCTTGAATACATCTAACGGATTATCCTTATACTCACTCCATTTAAAAGCTACATAATAAATTCGTGCTCCGACTATGGCTGAGGGAAAACCAAGCAGCAGCATATCCATGAAAAATTCCTGTGGAATGCCATATCGTTTGCCTTCACGGATTACGAGGAATAATCCTACCAATGCACCAAACCCTAATATCAAGCCGTACCAGTGAACGGGTATGGATCCGATATTAAAAACAATCGGATCTATAGCTAATGGAAACATCTTCTCACACTCCTAATCCAAATCATCCATATCTTCAGAAATGGTGGCAGTTAGCTTATTAGTAAATTGTAATGCTGCGTTAAAGCCCATTTGCTTCAACCGATAATTCATGGCAGCTACTTCAATAATAACTGCAAGGTTACGACCCGGCCGAACTGGAATGGTCACCAAAGGAATATCCGTATCTATAATACGTGTTGTTTCCTCGTCTAGACCAAGGCGATCATATTGTTTATCTTGTTGCCAAGCTTCTAGTCTTACAACAAGGGTAATACGCTTATGGTTCCGAATCGCACCGGCACCAAACAAGGTCATTACATTAATAATGCCCACACCGCGAATCTCCAATAGATGACGAATTAACTCAGGAGCAGTACCATGCAGCTGGTTGTCAGAGGTTTGGCGAATTTCTACAGCATCGTCAGCTATGAGGCGATGGCCGCGTTTAACTAGCTCTAATGCAGTCTCACTCTTACCAATACCACTGCTTCCGGTTATTAGCATCCCTACACCATACACATCACAGAGTACACCGTGAATAGTGGCTGTTGGCGCTAATTTTCCTTCCAGAAAGCTGGTGAGTCGGCTGGAAAAAATCGTAGTTGCCATAGCACTGCGAAGTACAGGCAAGCCTTTCTCGTTACTAATATCTATTAACTCCTGCGGGACTTCCAAAGAGCGAGTGATGACAATACATGGTGTATTATCATTGCAAATCCCCCGAATCCGGCTCTTTCTCTCTTCTTCTGGCAGCATAGAAAAGAAAGCCAACTCTGTCTTACCGAGCAGTTGAACACGTTCTTCTGGATAGTATTCAAAATAACCAGCTATCTCTAGGCCAGGGCGGTTCAAATCGTCCACAGTTATAGGTCTCTTGAGACCCTCCTGCCCGGAAATGACTTCTAATTGAAAATGTTGTACCAATTCAGATACTTTTACTTTCTTAGCCATGTATGTTCGTCCTTTCGTCACCTGCGGTTATTGTCCGCCTCTCCTGCATACGGTTAGTCATTCATTACCATTCTGCTGGAGATAATTCTCCTGCTATCTTAATTGATAACGACTATGAATGCAATCATAACGCCCTTTGAGGCAGACTTCTTTGTCATATTGAATCCTTCGTTTTACATCAAAAAAAGCCACCCTTTCGGGCGGCTTTCGGAAAGGAGAAAAGACGTAGGGTCTTATCCCAATAGAATGTTAAGTTCGGAAGTTTTGTCGAAGAAATGGACCTTGTTCATGTCAACTGCCAGCTTAGGCTTGCTGCCTTCGCGAGTAGTAGAACGACCGTCTACACGGGCAATAACAGTGCTGCTGCCAAGACCGCTCAAGTAGAGCAACATTTCATGACCCAGGTTTTCAGTTACATCAACCAACGATGTGAAGATTGTGTTTGGTGAAGCTTCCAAGAATACTGGTTCTTCGTGAATGTCTTCTGGACGAACGCCCATTACGACTTCTTTGCCGATGTAGCCCTTAGTGCGGATAATTTGAGCTTTTCCGCCTGGCACTTCAACATCAAGATTCTCAGCGCGGAAACGAACGCTTCCGTTTACATCAGACAATGTACCATTGATAAAGTTCATTGTTGGGGAACCGATAAAACCGGCTACGAACAAGTTAGTTGGTTCATTGTACAACACTTCAGGAGAAGCTGCTTGTTGAATGATACCATCATACATAACTACGATACGGTCACCCATTGTCATAGCTTCTGTTTGGTCATGCGTTACATAGATACAAGTAGTTTCAAGGCGCTTAACCAGTTTAGTGATTTCAGCACGCATTTGACCACGTAGTTTAGCATCCAAGTTGGAAAGAGGCTCATCCATCAAGAATACTTGTGGATCGCGGACGATAGCACGGCCCAAAGCTACACGTTGGCGTTGACCACCAGATAGAGCTTTTGGTTTACGCTCAAGCAAATGCTCGATATCGAGAATTTTAGCAGCGTCGCGAACTTTTTTGTCAATCTCATCTTTTTTAACTTTACGCAATTTCAAACCAAACGCCATGTTTTGGTATACGCTCATATGCGGATACAAGGCATAGGATTGGAATACCATCGCGATGTCGCGGTCTTTCGGTGCTACGTCATTAACAACGCGATCGCCGATAAACATTTTACCTTCGGAAATTTCCTCCAAGCCAGCGATCATCCGTAGTGTTGTAGATTTACCGCAACCGGATGGTCCAACCAATACTAGAAATTCCTTATCTTTAATATCAAGATTGATATCTGCTACTGTTGCTTTATCGGAACCTGGGTATTTTTTGGTGATGTGCTCTAAACGTACGCCTGCCATTTAAATGTCCCCCTCGGATCAATTATTGAAGTTCGTAAAATTTCTTTTCCGTACACCTATCTTAACCCAGTCACCTTGAACTGGCTATTTGCAACCTTCACAAAAAAATTATTTCCTTTTCGTCACTTTATACAATAGCATGGTCAACTTCACAATAGCAGCATCCCCAAAGCTTCTTACATCTGCACCTGTCTCCTGTTTAATCTTATCTAGACGGTATAATAGCGTATTACGGTGAATGTATAATTTCTTAGCGGTCTCACTAACATTACATTCCATTTCAAAAAAAGTCTCCAGCGTCAGCAGCATTTCTTTATCTGATAAAACAGAGGTGTAATCTCCTATCTGTCCTAACAACTGCTTACGCCGTGCATCAGGAATACTATTCACTAGACGCTCTAAATGCAGCTCCCAAGGCAAATGAATATATTCTCCCACTTGAAAAATACGTCCCAATACTATAGTCTCCCGTAAAAGTGCTACCACTCCGGTCAAACCCTTTATAGGAACAATCGCAGGCGCCACTGCTAGATGAAATACACCCACCCACTCATTGGCAATCAGCTCATGCAGGCCCATGCTGGTTTGCGACAAGAGGTCGTCTTCACTTTCTTCTTCATCATCTTTATCATCTCCACCAGTGAGAAGCTCCTTGCGTGCTAAAATAAGCCATTCCTTTTCCTGCAGAGGAATCAGCATAACCGCACTGTCAAAATAACTTCGCAACAGCTTCATCAATGATCGATAGGAGATTTGGGTATTATGTACATTCTCGCTTGTTAACAAAAAGGGAACTATTTCTCCAAAAAGCCGGCTTTTCAGAGCAATTTCATCTGGAATCTCTGTGTCTTCCTTTTCCTGTTCCAACTGGGAATTAAGCCATTTGCTGAGCTGAAGAGCTTCCATCTCCCCTTCTTCTTTAACCCCTGTAACCTTAAGCGCAGCAGCAAAGCTTCTTACCGCAAAATGGACCAATTGTACCTCCATAGAAGTTAAACCTTCCATCTCCACCCCTATAGCAGTAATACGCCCCTCATTCTCATGCAGTGGAGTCCAAATACAACCTTCGTGAATAACTGGCTGATCAGTCTCTTGAGCACCAATACCGAATAGGGAAGTAGAGTCCTGCCGCCCGAATTGTTTGATTGCGGTTTTCTTTCCGGTGAGCTGTTCCAGTTTCTGACGCAATGTCTCGCTCTCTATAGTCACAATATTCCACCACTTTTGTTTTTTCGCTTATTTTATCATATTTTTCGTCTTTATGCGGGCTTGACTGGTTCTCCTAATTTTTAAACCCTTATTATAAACAAAAAAAGCCACTACCCTAAGGTAATGACTTTTTGGTAAACGTATGAGCCATGAAGGACTCGAACCTTCGACACCCTGATTAAAAGTCAGGTGCTCTACCAACTGAGCTAATGGCTCATAAAAAATGGTGGGGGATGATGGATTCGAACCACCGAACACTTACGTGAGCAGATTTACAGTCTGATGCGTTTGGCCGCTTCGCTAATCCCCCAAGAAAAAGTGGCTCGAGACGGATTCGAACCGCCGACACGAGGATTTTCAGTCCTCTGCTCTACCGACTGAGCTATCGAGCCATACATATAAAATTTAAATGGCGGAACCGACGGGATTCGAACCCGCGATCTCCTGCGTGACAGGCAGGCATGTTAGGCCAACTACACCACGGTTCCAAGAAATATTGCATAAGTGTAAATTGGTTGCGGGGGCAGGATTTGAACCTGCGGCCTTCGGGTTATGAGCCCGACGAGCTACCGGGCTGCTCCACC
>JAILZT010000008.1 GCA_023512345.1 Paenibacillus sp. | reverse complement strand
TTGCGGACGTGGCTCAGCGGTAGAGCATCGCCTTGCCAAGGCGAGGGTCGCGGGTTCGATTCCCGTCGTCCGCTCCAAATTTATATGGCGCCATAGCCAAGTGGTAAGGCAAAGCTCTGCAAAAGCTTTATCCCCAGTTCAAATCTGGGTGGCGCCTCCATTAATCTTATACGCCGGCGTGGCGGAATGGCAGACGCGCTCGACTCAAAATCGAGTGGGAAACCGTGGAGGTTCGAGTCCTCTCGCCGGTATACAGAAAAAAGAGTAGTTGAAATCATTCGATTTCAACTACTCTTTTTTTGTGTTTTAACTCACAAGAAAAATCGAAGGAATTACTCTCTTGCCTGAAATGATATATCAAATAAATAAAAATGGTGACACAGCGGATGAAATACCTTATTATTTAAAGAGAATTTTAGTGAAACAGGTTTTAAATATTTATAGTACAGAAATTGATGGGAATTCCGATTCTAGTTGAGATGGAAGGGGGAGTCAGTATCCTGTCACTGAATGAGGTAAGTAAAAGCTTCAAGTTGCGAGATGGGCTGTATAAGGCTGTTGATAGAGTTTCGCTTGAGGTTAAGCAAGGGGCTATACATGGCATTATTGGAGCTAGTGGTGCAGGGAAATCTACACTTCTTCGAATGATGAATGTACTGGAACGGCCTGATCAGGGAACCGTTACAACAGATGGTATAGAGCTGACAGGATTGCCGGAGAAGCAGCTTCGGAAGCAGCGTCAGAAGATCGGAATGATTTTTCAACAATTTAATCTAGTCTCTAATGCAACGGTGAGCCGTAATGTTTCCATGCCCTTGGAGTTAGCAGGTCTGCCGAAGAATGAGCAGATCAAGCGAATGAAGGAGTGTTTGAATTTTGTAGGGCTGGAGGACAAGGCTGAACAATACCCCGCCCAGCTTAGTGGAGGAGAGCGGCAACGTGTCGCTATTGCCCGTGCACTTGCGAACAGCCCGAAGCTGCTGCTCTGCGATGAGCCGACCTCTTCACTTGATCCCGTGACCACTCTTGAAATTCTAAATGTGCTAAAGCATGTGAATTCAAGCTTAGGTGTAACTATTGTGTTAGTGACTCATGAATTGGATGTCGTCAAAACCATATGTAGTCACGTGTCTGTTATGGAAAGCGGGCGTATTATCGATTCTTTCTCTAGGGAAGATGGACGCTTCAACCCTGCAGCAAACGGCTTTGGTTCCTACCGGGAACAGATTTTAGGTGACAAGAAGGAAGAAAGGGAAACGGGGGACGACCATGTTTGACAATGTAATTAAATTTCAAGGTCAAATGTGGCAATCAATTGGAGAAACCTTTGTAATGGTAGGCGTATCCATAGGTGCAGCGGTCATGTTGGGGCTCCCTCTAGGCACACTGCTGTTTTTTTGCCGAAAAGGCCAGCTCTATGAAAATAAGTACCTGTCTTTGCTGCTGAACAGTTTTGTGAACATCGTTCGTTCATTTCCCTTTTTACTGTTGGTTGTTGCCTTGATCCCGGTTACCCGATTTGTGGTTGGAACGGCGATAGGAACGATGGCGGCTACGGTTCCGTTATCTATTGTGGCTATTGCTTATTATTCACGGTTGGTAGAGCAGTCTTTACTAGAGGTTCCTAAAGGAACGATTGAAGCAGCGCTATCAATGGGGGCTTCGAAGCTGGAACTTATCGTTAAATTCATGTATGTAGAAGCCCGTTCAGGACTTGTATTAGGACTTACAACTTCAACGATCAGCTTCATCTCCTTTTCAACTGTAATGGGAGTGGTGGGTGGGGGTGGTGTGGGTGACTTCGCCATCCGGTATGGATATCAGCGATTTGAGACTGAAGTGATGATTTATGCGATTCTCGTCATGATCGTACTGGTACAGCTGGTGCAATTCACTGGTGGCACTCTAGCCAGGCTTCTAGATAAGCGTTAACGAAATATTAAAGAAATGAATTATTATATAAAATGGAGGTTAGATGCACTTATGAAAAAATCAATGGTACTTATGTTTATCCTAATGTTATCTATCGTAGCGGGTTGTGGGAACAGCAATTCCAGCAATGATTCGGTATTAAAAAACGATGAGATTACAAAGTTGAAGGTCGCAACTCTCATACCTCCGATGACGGATATTTTGGATATTGTGAAGCCACTACTGAAGGAAGAGGGTATCGACCTCGAAGTAGTTGTATTGTCTGATAACGTTCAGCCCAATGAGGCTTTAGCTAATAAGGAAGTTGACGCTAACTTTTTTCAGCATGTTCCTTATATGGAGCAATTCAATACCAGCAAGGGCTCTGAACTTGTAGCGGTCCAACCCGTGTACAACGCTATTTATGGGGGATATTCCAAACGTTTTAAGAATATAGCTGATTTGCCAAAGGGAGCAACACTGGTAATGGCGAATGACCCTTCTAACATAGGACGTTCCTTGGAAATGTTCGAAGCAGCTGGATTGATTAAGCTGAAGGAGGGTGTAGGCATTAAGGCAACACAGGCGGATATCGTAGAGAACCCGAATAACTATAAGATTGAGGAAGTAGATTTGCTGATGTTGGCTCGAATGCTCGATGATGCTGATCTGGTAGCTATGACTCCGGCTTACGCGAGTCCGCTTGGGCTGACACCTAAGAAGGACGCACTAATCACCGAGAATGAGGACGCCGAGTTTGCTATCACGCTGGTTTCACGTAGTGATAACAAGGATTCTGCAGCCATCAAGAAGCTGGCTGAGCAAATAAGCGGCCCTGAAGTTAAAAAGTTCCTGGAAGATAATTATGCAGATATTGCGTTGCCGGCTTTTAAATAAAACGTTTAAGTAAAATACAAACAGGCAGGTCCGGTGATAAGCCAGATCTGCCTGTTTTTTATTCTCGCAGCTTTAAGCTGCTATTCAATTTCTCTCAGTCTTTCGACAATCGTGGATTTCGTCAGCATCCGGTAAGCTCCCATGGTCACAAAATAAGCTATGATTAGCAAAATGGGTACGACGAGGACAAACGGAAGCCAGCTCATTTGAAATACGGTAAAAGCCATGTTCTCCGTGACACTCTTGGAAATGCTATAGGTCAGGAATACTCCGGCGCTAGAGGTGATCAACACCGTAAAGAGCACATTATACAGCCCTTCATAAATGAGCACTTTCTTCAGCTGTTTCTTGGTCATTCCAATACTCTCTAGAACGGCAAATTCATTTCGGCGGGCAATCACCCCAGTAAGAACAGTATTCATGTAGTTGAGCACCCCGATAAGTGCAATGACAAAGCTAAGACCGTATCCTATGGTCTGGAAAATAGTGATAAAACCGGCAAGTTCCTGTCTATAGTCCTCTCTGGATTTGAGAGTCAGTTCTTCCGTAGTGTCGGTTATGGCCTTGGCGGCCTGCTCCACATCCTCCAGCTTGGTCGAATCGGCTTGCAAGGTTGCAGAAAGAATCATGGTAGGGCTGCTATCCGTAGGCAGTTCCTTTTTAAGCTCGGAAGAAGGAAGGAAGACATTATAGCCATAGCCTGAAAAAGACTTGTCCGTAGCCGCAAAAAGAGCATCGTAATTTAGGACAGTCATCACCTCATAGCTTTTACCCAACCCATTATATTGTATATGGTCACCGGGGTGATAATAAGCAGCGTATACATCCTCCCCTACGATTGACTCGGATATAACAACGTAATTTCCGGTGTCGAATTTCTCCTTATCAAAAGTCCCTTCAACGATATCCTTATTCAACAAGTCGTACCAACCAGAATCTAATCCATAAAGATTCAGCTGAATATATCCTCCCTCTAAGATGTTCGGAATGTAAGGGTCAGGATCGGGCATTGAAGCTAGCGGATCGAGAACCGCGTGAACACTATTATCCATAGCGTAGGGTTCGTATTTGTAATACACTTTGTCAACACTTTTCACCCCATCAATGCTCCCCAAGGTGCTGCTGAATTCCTCCGAAAATTTAAAGGGATCACCTTGTCGTTCTCCTCTTTGACTGATGAGGGGCTTATTGAATACCACAAAATCTCCCGATATGAAAGAACTCAAGTACTTATTAACATCTAACGAAGAAATAATAGTAAAGATTGTGCTGAATAAAACAATGCTTAACGATAGGGAGGAGAGCATAAGCAGCAGCTTCTTTTTGCTTCTGAATAAGTTGGAGAGTGCCATCCGGTATAGCTTTGATCCTCGCTTCGACTTTTTAGATGTTTTCTTCCCACTGCTGGTTACTCCGGCGAACTTCACGGCTTCGACGGGAGCGATTCTGGAGGCGATTTTCCCAGGCTTGCTGGCGGCAATCCATACCGTAATATAGGAGAATATAGCTGCACCAATAAATATAATTGGACTGACCGAATACGATGCTTCCACTGTCTGGCTGGAAAAAGAATTAACTAATGGGGTCAGCAGACATCCAATCCCATAGCCGGAGGCAAGCCCAAATGGTAGGGCAATTAGATACAGCAACTGTGCCTGAATGGAAATGATCCTTCTCAATTGTCTAGGTGTGGTTCCGATCGTCTTCAACAATCCATAGAACTTCACATCCCGCACCACAGAGATATAAAAAATATTATAAATTAGTAAATACCCGCTCAGCATAATGATGAAAAGAACAACCACATAGGGAATCAAGTTCATCCAATCATCGGCAAATGAGACGGAGGTATAGGCCCAGTTTACTCCAATGGGTACATCCAGTCCCGTATCCTTCAGCACTTTATTCAGTTTTTTCTCTATATTTATAGAATTATCGAACATTACGCTTAGCTCTGCCGTGTTAATATACAAGCCTTTGACCTTGGATAAGACCGGATCGATATTTGAAACATACTTCTGTGTGAAAGCTTCTGAGACGAAAGCCAGCCCCGCCATAGATAAATGCTTATCCGCCTCGTAGTACCCTGATAAAATAAACTCCTTGCTTAAGGTTTTCTCACCAATATCGATATCAAGTGTTACACGCTGCCCTAATTCATGGACAATACCAAGCTGATCCAATTCCCAGGTGTTCAGGGCAATTTCGTTCTCTCCGGAAGGCAGTCCACCCTTGATAAATTCGATAAATCCATGCTGGGCATAGTTCTTGTCTATTCGCAGAACCTCTACAGGACTATCCTTAAACACCTCATTTTTCAATCTACCTGCATTAAGGGATACTCCGTATTCACGGATGGAGGGATGCTTGCTCAGTTTCTCTAACTCCAAGGGATTCAAATACTTGAAGCCTCCATGGAAATCACTGCCCACCGTCCGCATTTGAGCACGTTGCATAGACTTGTTAATACTCATTGTCATTGTGAATATGCTGGTAATTAAAAGTGTAGTCAGGATAACTGCACAAATGATCGTGAAATTACGCATTGAATTCGCTTTTAAGCTTTTGATGGCAAGGCGGCGGATACTCTTGCGGTTATTCGTTCCGATCATGAAGGGCTCACTTCCCGCCCCGCCTGCGCATTACCAGAGACAATGATTCCGTCTTCCATACGAATGATCCGGTCCGCGGTCTGCGCAATTTGCTCATTATGGGTGATCATTACAATAGTCTGGTTGAATTTCTCGCTCATCTGCTTCATGAGGATAAGTACTTCCTGACTCGTTTTACTGTCCAGATTACCTGTAGGCTCATCCGCAAGAATAATAGAGGGTTTGGTTGCCAATGCTCTAGCGATAGCCACCCGTTGCTGCTGGCCGCCGGAGAGGTTAGAGGGTAAATTATTAACCTTGTCTTGAAGCCCCAGGGTGCGGATGACCATATCAAGGTATTCCTTATCTATCGAGCCACCGTCTAATTCGATGGGAAGCACTATATTATCAAGGACGTTCAGTATGGGTACCAAATTATAGCTTTGGAAGACGAAGCCCACCGATCTGCGCCTAAAAATAGTTAACTTATCATCATTCATGGTAAAGATATCATGTCCGTCTACGTAAACCTTACCTTCTGTAGCCCGATCCAAGCCGCCAAGCATATGTAGGAGTGTACTTTTACCGCAACCGCTTGTACCCACTATGGCTACAAATTCACCTTTTTCCACGGTTAGCGATATGCCGTCTAAGGCTTTAACAGTCTGCTCACCTTTACCATAATACTTCTTCAGATGTTCTATTTTTAAAATTGGCATACGTTCTTTCCCCCTAATGGATGTGTGTACCTTCTTCATTTCTAAAAGGTATCATACAAATCTGACAGCACCGTGTCTGAAATCTGACGGTATTGACACATTCACAATCGGGGCAGAAATACAGAGAATAATGAGCCTTTATGAAGTTCTGAGGTTACTTGAATGTAGCCCCCTTGAGAAGTGATAATCTCTCGCGCCAAAAATAAACCAATGCCTACACCTTCTACCTCACGAACATTTTGTCCTCGGTAAAACCGTTTAAATACAGAATGCAGCTCTTCAGTAGCGATGCCAATTCCAGTGTCTGAAATATCTATTCGGGTGAACATTTCATTACTCTGGACCGAAAGTAGTATTTTGCCGCCGGATTCGGTATATTTTACAGCATTTTCCAGCAGGTTAAATAAAGCTTCGCTTGTCCATTTCATATCGTGACGGGCCACGATTGCAGAATCACAGGTAATGCTGATGTCAATATTCTTGCGCTCTGCTTGAGCATAAATTTGGGATACGGTCTGCTGGATCGTCTGAACAACAGGATTGTCCTCTATATGAAGTGTAATTGTGCCTGTCTCCAATCTAGAGAGCTTGATTAATGACTGGATAAGCCAATTCAGTTTGTTGGATTGTCCTTTAATATGGTGTATGGACTGTCTTGAATCTTCAGTTAACCCAGGAGCCTCCTCGAGGAGCTGGCTGTACAGCATAATATTAGATAAAGGTGTTTTGGTCTGATGAGAAATATCAGAGAGGAGTGCTTTGATTTTGTTCTTTTCCAGCTCAATATTTCGCTCGCTAGCCTTAGACATCTCAATGTAACGCATTAGCTTATGTTCTAAAGAGGAAAGGGCGGTCTCTTCATAAATAGATATCGGTTCCTGGCCTTGGATAGCTCCCTCAACCATTGTATCTACATTGTCCATATAATCAGTAAGTTGTCGGCGCAAAAAGAGAATCCATATGGCTCCAAGTCCTATCATGCAAACCATAAATAAAGAAGAAAGCCCGAGTAGTGCAAAATCCCAACCTTTAAGGTAAAGAACAATAGTTGTATAGGTTAAGACCAAAAGGATGAAAACCACAGTAAATACGATATGAACCTGCTTAGAGTTATGGAAAAGTCTCTTTTTTATCATGGATGTTGTCCTTCTGCCCACATATAACCTAAGCCATAAATCGTTTTGATATATTTTGGAGAGGAGGGTTCGTCCTCAATTTTGGCCCGCAGCCGCTTGATGGCTACCGTTAGTGCATTCTCATCCACAAATTCGGCGTCCAGCGTCCATATTTTGTCGATCAGTTGCTCTCTGGTCAAGATATTCCCGGGGTTAGACACCAAGATCTTCAACAACTTCTGCTCTGTTCTGCTGAGCGCCAACTGCCGGTTGCTTCTATAATACTCCATTTTTTCGAAGTCAAAGGTTAAGGGTCCTATAGTGACTTTCTCCCCGCTTTGTGGCTCCGCCCTCCGAAGTACAGCCATAACCCTGGCCCGCAGGACCATCAGACTGAATGGTTTCGTTATATAGTCGTCCCCTCCTAATTCAAAGCCCATTACAATGTCCGGTTCCAAATCGTTAGCAGTTAAAAAAATAATCGGTACACTCGACGTTTTCCGGATTTGCTCACAGTAATCCAATCCGCTTCCGTCAGGCAGGTTGATATCCAGAATAATCAGATCGATTTTGAGTGAGGCGACCATTTGCTCTGCCATAGCTATATTGTAGGCTTGTTCTATGATTAGACCCTCTTGGGAAAGCGAAAGGGCGATTCCCTTATTCAAACTTCGGTCGTCCTCGACGATTAGTAATGTCTTCATGGGTCGCTCCTTCATTCTGTTCAGTGAATTCAATTTCATTATACACATCCATATTTTAACATGAAGTGCTAAATAACCTTTTAATTGGACTTGGTTTTAGCTTAAAAGACGTTTTCCAGCATCTATGTAGTCTGCAGTCGCAGAGTCTCCCCGCCTAAGGTCTAGTACTAAAAACCGTCTGCGGTCTGTTTTGAAAAGCTGCAGATTGATCTAGAATAAGATCATAAGGTTAAAGGTTAACGAAAGGCGGTGAGAAAAAATGCAAAGAAGAAAAGGTAATGGATTAGCAATCGTATTGATTGTACTCGGAGCTATTATGCTGATGGGTATCGCGCTTCCCCTTATCCACGGAATCTTCAGGCTGTTGTTCCCGGTGTTGCTGATCGTTCTCGGTTATTACGGGATTAAGAGCGGACGTAAAGTGATTGGTTGGATCGTGCTTTTTATCGGTATTATGTCTTTGATTTCCAAGCTTGCCTGGTTGATAGGACCCCTGTTGGGTATCGCACTGGTGGTTTGGGGCATTTCAGTCCTGAAAGGCAAGAGAAGAAGTACTTACTAAGCGAGTCAAATACCTAAACGAAGGTAAGGAGGGAGTTAGAAAATATGAGCGTTTTTCGTCGCATGCGGGATATTACCGTAGCTAACCTAAATGAACGGTTGGAGCAAAGCCAAGACCCCGTGAAGCTAATCGATCAATTCCTTCATTCTACACGTGAAGAAATCGGAGAGGCCGAGAGGTTGTATCAGCAATATGCATCTCATACCAAGCAGTTACAGCAGCAAGTGAATCAAGCAACTGCTATGAGAAATAAACGTGAGGAGCAGGCACTCCTTGCATTAAAAGCTGGTGAGGATCATTTAGCGAAACTTGCCCTGCAGGAAAAAATTATCCACGAAGAAAAGCTGGAACAGTACAGTGGACTTTTGGGGCAGAGCCAGCAATCCCTTTTCGATCTTGAGAGTCAGTTGAACGAGATGAAAATGGAGTATCAAACCGTATATAGCAAACGTCAATATTACGCTGCCCGGATGGAATCGCTTCGATTGCAGCAGCGCATGAATCAAAGAGCTGGGGCTTTTGGCAACGGCGGTGACGTACCGAAGATGTTCGGCAGGCTGGAAGACCGTATGAGTGATTGGGAACTGGAGGCTAAGAGCCTGAGTGATTTACGCCGTATGGGTCAAGAGTATGCCGTACAGGCCGGAGAGACCGTAGCCACAGTACTTGAAAGAGAACTGGCGCGGTTAAAGGAGAAGCTGAACAATGACAGAAAGGAGTAGCACAATGACCCGATTGTATCGTTCGACCCGTGACAAAGTGATGACAGGGCTGGCTGGTGGATTGTCTGACACGCTCGGAATTGATTCTACATTGCTGCGGATTCTGCTTGTAGTCAGCATTCCTTTTACAGGGGGTGCGGTGATCCCGGTATACTTCATCGCAGCACTAGTTATTCCGAAGGAGCCTACCCAATTTAATCCTTATGGGCCTGGTCCTGGTATGCAGGGTGGCGGATACGGTGGTTACTATTCGGAAAGACCCGAATCTTATGGACGCCAAGCTAACCCAAACCCTAATTTCGATAAAGCTGCTAGCTATTCAGCTCCGGATTCCGGTCTTGATGCCATGATGAAGGATATTGAGAAAAAGGCAATGAAAAAAGAAATAGAAGAACTCAGACAAAAACTGTCTAAATACGAGAAGGGAGAAGTGTAAATTATGGGAGTATTCAAACGAATTAAAGATATGACAAAAGCGTCGGTAAACGACATGTTGGATAAGGTAGAGGACCCAATTGTGATGCTGAACCAATATCTGCGCGATATGGAGGCTGAAATTCACGAAGCAGAAGTTACTGTAGCGAAGCAAATGGCCAATGAACGCCGAATGAAACAGCGTGTTGATGAAGCTGCCAAGATGTCCGCTCAACGCGGAGCGCAAGCCGAGCTGGCTCTGAAGAATGGCCAAGAGGAAGTTACACGCAAACTGTTGGAGGAAAAGATTTATTTTGACCAAAAGCATGTAGAATACAGTGAACTTCATGGTCAAGCAGAAGCACAAGCCAAGGAATTGGTACAGCAGCTGCATGAAATGAAGGATGAGTTCTACAAATTGCGGAACAAGCGCAATGAACTGGTATCTCGTGCCCAAATGGCTAAAGCCAAAAAACAAATGTCACAGATCAGCAGTGTGCATGCGATCGAAAGCGGAAGTGCATCGCTTGGCTTCCACCGTATGGAAGAGAAAATCATGCAGCTTGAAGCAGAAGCGGATGTTATGCGTGCACCGTACAGCCCTTCGGCAGGAGCCTATAGCAAACCGATTGACGCTGAGAAGCAATTGAAAGTGGAAGAACAGCTTGCAGCGTTGAAGAACAAGTTGAACGACACACCGGCTGCTCCATCGTTAGAGAAAAAAGAAGAATAAAGCCTGTTCCACTAATACAGGCTTGTATGATATGCTAAACAAGGTGAAGCCATACGGTGTGGAAATTCCATACCGGCATGGCTTTTCCGAACGTTTAAGGTTAGGAAGCTAGTTTTGATTAAAGTGAATAATCTAAGCCGGTAAAGAGTCATGTAGAGGAAGTCCAAACATTCCTCGTAATGACGTCTTACACTGGCCTTATACAATCTTTTAGGAGGTGCGAGATGGATAAGCGGAACCGTATGATTGCCATAGGACTGATCGGAGTAGGCTGCTTGATGATTTTTGGCAGATGGATCGGCTTTTTTTCCATAGTCGCACTTCTGTTCTTGCTGCTTGGCATTTATCGAATCACATCTGGAAGGGTAAAACAAGGCTATACTCTGCTGGGGATTGGCGCAATTATGCTGCTGTTGGATCACTTAGTGCTGGTGCTGGGCATTTGTCTGATCTCTCTGGGAATGTTTTTTACGAAATCGAAAAAATTGCAGCATAAAAGTGGATTTATGCAAAAACAAAACTTCTCCTCCAGCTTTGACTGGGATCATTCGCCTTGGGTCATGCGAAGTTTGAGCGCCTGGCATGTTCTGGGGGAAGCAGATCTTGATCTATCATTGGCGATGGCCGAGGATAAAGAAACGATACTTTTATTTCAAGGGATTTTCGGGGATGTAGATATTCATCTATCGGAGAATTATGGGGTTGAGATTGAGGCCTTTGTATTGTTCGGGTCGATTGAATTCGGCAACCAGCGCGACACAGGTATGCTGAACAAACTGAACTGGAAGTCATCTAATTATGAGAGCAGTGAAAATAAAGTTAAATTCAGCATCTCATACTTAATGGGAGATTTAGATGTACGGTTAAACTAGAACAGGATTAAGAAGGGAGGGCCCCCGAGTGGGAACCAAAAAGAATGTGAACATGGTATCACGCAGCATGGGAGAGGGGGCTCTTTTTTCCTTTGCCATGCTGCTTGTAATCCTGTACATTATGTATACATATGGTTATTTAAGCCCCTTTCAGAATTGGGAAATTGGACTGCGGACGGCACTTACTCTGCTTGTACTTCCCATAGGTTTTGGAATTGGATTCGGGTTCTACCAGAGCTTTCGCGTGAAGCGGAAGCTGGAGCGGCTGCGAGAGACGCTGCTTCTGTGGGAGAAGGGCAACCTGACCTTGTCCATGCCGGAGCTGGGTGATGATGAGCTGGGCAGACTGGGTGAACAGCTGGGGCGTATAAGCGGCAAATGGGAGAACCAGGTGACTACGCTGCAGAGGTTATCTACACATAACGCACAGCTGGCAGAGCAGGCGCGAGTATCGGCTATTATGGATGAGAGGCAGCGACTGGCGCGTGAGCTGCATGATGCTGTTTCCCAACAGCTCTTTGCCATATCAATGACAGCTACAGCTGTTGGGCGGACGCTGGAGAAGGATTTTGACAAAGCTCAGCGTCAGATTGCTCTCATTGAAGAAATGGCTGCTGTTGCTCAGTCAGAGATGAGAGCACTGCTTCTGCACTTAAGACCTGTCTACTTGGAAGGTAAAGGACTGGAACAAGGGCTGCAGGAGCTGATCAAGGAGCTGAAGGTAAAGGTTCCTATTGAAATTTTGTTCGAGATGGACCCGGAAGTGCATTTACTAAAAGGTGTCGAGAATCACTTGTTCCGCATTGTGCAGGAAGCAATATCGAACACGCTTAGGCATGCGAAGGCTGAAAAACTGGAGATTCGTCTTATTCGTCGGGGAGATACGGTTCGGATGTCCCTTCGGGATGACGGTATTGGATTCGAGATGGACGAGAGCAAGCAGACATCTTACGGCTTGTCGAATATGCAGGAACGCATCATTGAAACGGGGGGCTCCATACAATTCATAACCGCTCCGGGTAAGGGAACGCGAATTGAAATTACAGTTCCGTTAGTTAATGAATAGGAGGACAGGGGAACCATGGAGACAGATAGTTTAATAAAGGTGCTACTGGTAGACGATCATGAGATGGTTCGGATTGGCTTGGCAGCAGTACTAGGCACTGAAGATGGAATCGAAGTGGTAGGCGAAGCTGGGAGCGGTGAGGAAGGCATACGTCTAGCTCAGGAGTATAAACCGGATGTTGTGCTAATGGATCTGGTGATGGACGGGATGGATGGAATAGAGGCAACCCGGCAGCTTATGAAGCTCTACCCTGAATGTAAGGTAATCGTATTAACAAGTTATTTAGACGATGCAAAAATGTATCCAGTTATTGAGGCCGGTGCTTTCAGTTATTTGCTAAAAACATCCCGGGCCAGCGAAGTGGCCGATGCGATTCGCGCGGCAGCGAGAGGTCAATCCGTATTGGTCTCGCAGGTTGCTTCCAAAATGATGAACCGGTTCCGCAGTGATGCCATGGGTGAGACAGCCGCCCATAAAGAGCTTACGGATCGGGAGATGGAAGTATTAAAGCTTTTGGCACAAGGTAAATCTAATCAGGATATTGCAGATGTACTTATCATTGGAATCAAAACCGTGAAATTTCATGTGACGAATATTTTAGCTAAGCTTGGTGTGGAAGACCGGACTCAAGCAGCAATTTATGCATATAAAAATGGGTTGGCAGAATAACCCGCTACTTTAAACAAGGCTCCACTTTTGTGGGGCTATTTTTGTACGATAGAATATTATAAATATGGAGGGGGATGTACATGAAGATTGATCATCTTGTAGTAAATATAGATAAATCCATACAAGAAGATAAAGACATCATCAATACTATTCATTCTGCAGGACTACCGTATAAACCTAAATGGGGGAAGGGGACAAAGGGATTTAAGGTATCGAATATTTGGATTGGTGCTGAGGATTTTGAGTTCGTACGAATTAAAAAGGAGGATGGTGGAGGATGGCTGAAAGATTGGACTGTGAAATATCTTAAAGGCCATCGGGGGCTGGTTGGTTTCGCTTTAGAAGTTGAAGACATTGATAAGGCCTACCAAAAAATTCGTAGTCGTAATGTGAAAATTACACCGCCAGAGCCACTGAAGTTCCGTTGGTTTTTCAAACTTCTACAAAAGACTATGCCTTGGCGTAACGCATATTTGCCTGAATTTAAAGGAGTACCGTTTCAATTTTTTCTTCAACAATTAAATGATGAGAAGTCCAAGAGATATATGGAACAATACATGGTGCCAAATAGTCTAGATAATGATATTAAAGGAATCTCTGAGGTCATAATCTACGGCGAATTAACTCAGGATGATAAAGAAATAATATATGCTTTGTTTAATGACTATGAAGAGCAAGAAAATTCATTATTAATCAACTTAGGGCCACAAACCATCCGTTTTATTAAGTCCAATACATATAGAGTGGAAGTTATTTTAGAATGTACTAATCAAGAGTATGCTACTAAACAGATAGAAATAGAGAATCTTCATATTCGAAACAAGTAATTCATTCATTCTGTCTTTGTATAAAATCTCTCATTGTGGCTATCCTGTTTAGTAGATTACTAGAACGGGATAGAGAGGGAGAATAAACATGATGATCGGGAATTTAGGCAGAGGTAAGCGGGGAGCCAAAGGAATGCTATTGCTGCTCTTGTGTGTTGCAGTACTGCTGTTAGCAGGATTTCGCAATGGGACAAGTGAAGACAAAGAGGTAAGCCAACTGAAACGCTCGCTCCCGCTCCTAAGCTCTCTAGGAGTTCAAGCTGCCAAGCCCGATTCCCCTCTTCGTTTGGTATTGAAATGGCAGGGTGAATATCATTCCAATGATAACTCTGATGTATCGTCTGCTGCTGAGAAACTCTCGGCTGAGCTTGGGCTCGGAACGGTAAAGCATACAGAGGAGGATGGCCACCATGCCTATCGTTCTGCTGCCGCTGTGGATGCCTACACCCGAGTTTCAATGTTGTGGAGCGAGTTAAATGAAGCAGAAAGCTATGTTATCGTGACTGTAGAGTCCCCGGATTTGCTCAAAGCCGCAGTGCTAGAAGTAGAAGGGGAGCAAGCGGGTGTAGTTATGGCCCAATTTGGAATATCAGCTGAATGGAATGCATCCATTCAAGGAATAGCTAAGGTACAGGGTGATCCTGAACAAGCATTAATTCAAACAGAGAACGCTATGAGTGACCAATTGCCAGGTATAGCAGCAGTAGAAAGCTATAAAGATGATACGACCTTTAGCCGTTCTTATACCATGGGTCATCTGGGGCGTTTCGTCCAAAGCGGCAACCATTCCGTGGCTATGCAGACAGCGATTCATACGAATGATACAGATAACAGTAATCGAATTACAATCGGATTTCCATTGATTACAGTTGAATATTAGGCAAGCCTTATATAAGTTAGAATAAGATTTATGATAAGAAAGAGTAATGTAAAATTGCGAAATTCCGAGAATATTAGTCAGGAATGTGATAGCATCATTTTTAGGAATGTGCTAAAATGAGTTCACGTCGTTTCATACTTTTTTCTGTTATGTCCGGCGCTGAGAATTGTTGTCAATAAAAATATATTACATACAGAAAGATGAGGAGCCATGGCTGAAAATCAAACCCTTGATGCACTGCAAACACCCGGTGCTGTATTTTTTATTTTTGGGGCAACCGGAGATTTAGCCCGACGTAAGCTTTTTCCGGCGATTTACAGCTTGTACCGCGAAGGTAAGCTGGCGCAGGATTTTGCAGTTATCGGCGTGGCGCGGCGTCCGCGTACTCAGGAAGAATTTAGAAGTGATATCAGAGAATCCATTCGTGAATTCTGCCGTTATCAGGCAGGGGATGAAAGTGAATGGAACCAATTTGTAGAACATTTTGAATATAAGTCTCTGGATATTAATAATATTGCTGGATTCCGTGAACTACGTGCCCAGACTGAAGTGCTTGAGGAGAAGTTCCATATCCCGGGCAATCGTCTTTTCTATTTAGCACTCGCTCCCGAGTTATTTGGCAGTGTGTCGTTCAACCTTAAAGAAGGTGGAATGCTGGATAGTACAGGTTGGAATCGTCTTGTTATTGAGAAACCTTTTGGATATGACTTGGAGTCGGCTGAAAAGCTGAACGAGCAAATTCGCCAGGTATTTAAGGAAGAAGAGGTATACCGGATCGACCATTACCTGGGTAAGGAAATGGTACAGAACATCGAAGTGATCCGTTTTGCTAATGCTTTTTTCGAACCTCTCTGGAATAATAAACATATCGCTAACATTCAGATTACACTCGGCGAAACAGTAGGTGTAGAAGAGCGCGGAGGTTACTACGACCATGCAGGAGCTTTACGGGATATGGGACAAAACCATATTTTACAGCTGTTGACTATGATCGCGATGGAGCCGCCTAGCCGTCTGTTGGCTGAAGATATTCGTGATGAGAAGGTGAAGGTATTACGCTCGCTGCGTCCATACGCTTCGTCTGATGAAGTCCGTGAGAATGTTGTACGCGGACAATATACCCAAGGCCTTCATAAAGGCAAGTCCCTTCCTGCATATCGTCAGGAGGACAAGGTAGATCCTGAATCCACTACCGAAACGTATTTTGCTGCTCGTGTATTTGTGGACAACTTCCGTTGGGCAGGTGTTCCTTTCTACATTCGTACGGGCAAGCATCTTCCGGTGAAGACCACAGAAGTGGTAGTAGAGTTCAAAGGTATGCCTACTAATGTCTATCTGGGACAAAAGCATAAGCTGGAGCCGAACCTGCTAGTAATTCGTGTGAATCCGATGGAAGGCATCTATGTGAAAATTAATGCCAAGAAGCCGGGCTCGGAGTCGGAAATTCAGCCGTTGGCTATGGATTTCTGCCAGAGCTGTATGATTGGCATCAATTCGCCGGAGGCCTACGAACGTCTGCTTCATGATGCTGCCCGCGGAGACTCCACATATTTCACCCGTTGGGATGAAGTGTCGTCGGCATGGTCCTTTGTGGACCGCATTGCGAAAGCGTGGAAAGAAGATTCCAGTGATTTAGCATCTTACCCTGCTGGATCTTGGGGACCGGTTGAGGCAGATAAACTTCTGGCCAAAGACGCTTTCCACTGGTGGCCGGTAAACGGTCAGGATGAGGATAATGTAGTGTGGCAGGTAAACAGCTAAGGTTATAACTTGAAGACTATGATTAGAGTTCCATCTCCCTGCAGAGACTGCAGGGAGATTTTTTATAGAAGAGTATATAAGGTATGGAGTGTCGCGTGAAATGGTTGAATGTCAGCTAACTTGGGATTATATTTTGCGTTCGCCAGCTTTTTATAGATAATGTCTGTCGGATTTTGATATACTTGAAAAGATGCTTGAACTGAGAAGGAAACTGGAGCTAAATAAATCGTACTGAACTCACCAATGAAGGGGTATGTACAATGTGTAATGCACCGATTTGATCATTGAATAGATAAACCCAGTGTAATTAAAGCAGAAGCATGAATTTATATATGAAGGGATATGTGTAATGAATAAAGCTATAGATCAGAAGCTGCAAAAGGAAGTGGACAAACGCAGAACCTTTGCGATCATTTCCCACCCGGATGCGGGTAAAACAACCTTAACGGAGAAGCTGCTGTTATTCGGCGGAGCCATCCGTTTAGCAGGAACGGTTAAAGCTCGCAAAGCGAGCAAGCATGCAACAAGTGACTGGATGGAAATTGAAAAGCAGCGGGGGATTTCTGTTACTTCTTCCGTAATGCAGTTCGACTATTTGGATCACCGGGTTAATATTCTGGATACCCCAGGTCACCAGGATTTCAGTGAAGATACCTATCGTACGCTAACTGCTGCGGATAGTGCGGTCATGCTGATTGACGTTGCCAAAGGTGTGGAGACGCAGACAGTCAAGCTGTTTCAAGTCTGTGCCAAACGTGGGATTCCTATCTTTACATTCATCAATAAATTGGACCGCGAAGGCCGCAGCCCGTTTGATCTGATGGAAGAGCTGGAGAATGTACTTGGTATTCGCTCTGTACCGATGAACTGGCCGATTGGCAGTGGACGCGAGTTATGCGGTGTATATGACCGAATGAAGAATCAGGTAGAGCTGTTCCAGGGTGACGATCATTCTATCATTAAGGTACAAAAGGTTGAGAGCTACCGCGATCCGATCATACGCGAAATGGCTGGAGAATACCTGCATGACCAGCTGTGTCAGGATCTGGAGCTGCTTGATGTAGCGGGAGACCCTTTTGATTATGATAAGGTACTGCGCGGAGAGATCACACCTGTATTCTTCGGGAGTGCTATCAATAACTTCGGAGTTCAGACCTTCTTGGATAATTTCTTGGAGCTTGCACCGAAGCCGGAACCTCGCCGCAGTACTATAGGCAGCATTGAGCCGACCAATGAGAAATTCACGGGTTATGTGTTCAAAATCCAAGCCAACATGAATCCGGCTCACCGTGACCGAATTGCGTTTCTGCGAATTGTATCGGGTAAATTTGAGCGCGGGATGAGTGTAAAACATGTTCGTGCAGGTAAGGACATTAAGTTGTCCCAGCCACAGCAATTTTTAGCACAGGATCGTGATATTGTAGAGGAAGCTTTCCCTGGCGATATCATCGGTCTGTTCGATCCAGGTATATTCCGAATTGGTGATACTCTAAGCCAAGCGGGTGATATGGAATTTGATGAGCTGCCAACGTTCTCGCCGGAGATCTTTGCTAAGGTGAGTATCAAAAATGCGTTGAAATCCAAGCAATTCCAGAAGGGAATCGATCAATTGACGGAAGAGGGCATGATTCAGGTGTTCCGTACAGTCAGCTTTGATGATATTCTTCTAGGTGTGGTTGGACAGCTGCAATTCGAGGTATTTGAATACCGGATGAAGGGTGAATATGGCGTAGATATCCAACTGCAGCGCCAGACATACCAATTCGCGCGGTGGATCGTGGATGAGAACAAGCCGGACCCTACTAAGTTCCGTATTAACTCAACGCTTGTAACGGACAAAAAAGGCAACTATGTTGTTCTTTTCGAGAACGAATATGCGATGCGTACCGCGGTGGATAAGAATCCAACGGCTAAGTTCTTGGAGACTGCCCCTTAAGCTCTAACGTTAATATGATAAAAAACCTCCGCCCTCATGAGTGTTGTGATCATGGTGGTGCGGAGGTTTTTGTGAGTTAAAGGACTCCGATTACGATGTGATAGACCCGGGAGTTACAGTATCCAGATGATCATGTAATAAAGTGACAAGGTTATCTTGTTTGGTGGTATCAAGGTTCTTCCACATCATTTCGAACACAGCTCCAAGCCCTGGGAGAGCAGCTTCAGGCCCATCCACGGAACCTTCAATCATATCCCGCAAATCAGCCTCAGACTGACCTTTCACCTTGTGGATGATCGCTTGGCGCAAATCAATTGTAACCGGCATAAAATACCTCCTTAGGCATCAAAGTATACTTCGGTATAATGTGCCCAGCGGAAGGAATGAAAATTCAAGTTTTAGTGTCCTTATGCTATACTATTTGATATGTAAATTGTTACGGGAGGTACTTAGACATGGCAAAAAAACAATATGCCATCATCGGAATGGGGCGTTTCGGGTCAAGTGTAGCCAAAGCGCTTAGTGGCATGGGTTTTGATGTGCTTGCTATTGATTCCGATGAGCATCGTACACAGGAGATATCCAATATTGTAACTCATGCAGTAACTGCCGATTCCACGGATGAAGAGGCTCTTCGTGCGCTTGGCGTACGTAATTTTGACGTAGTGGTAGTTGCCATTGGTGAAGATATTCAAGCCAGCATTCTAACTACATTAATTCTTAAGGATCTCGGTGTTCCCGTGATTCTAGTTAAAGCTAAGAGCGAGCTTCATGGTAAAGTATTAAGCAAAATTGGAGCAGACAAGGTTATTTATCCGGAACGAGATATGGGTCTGCGGGTAGCGCATCATCTTGCTTCTCCTAATATTCTAGATTATATCGAGTTGTCACCGGATTACAGCATACTGGACATGAAGGTAGCGGGTGAAATGTTGGGCAAGAACCTACAGGAGCTGAATATTCGCGCAAAGTATGGCTGTAACGTTATGGCTATCCGTCAGGGAGATGAAATGAATATTTCACCCCGCGCGGAGGAACGATTAGTTGAAGGTGATGTCCTCGTAATCGTTGGCCGGAAAGAAAATCTTACGAAGCTGGAAATGGCTTATCAATAGGATGGAGCCAAGGATAGAAAGGAAGTCCTTATGGAAATTATATCTCCTCAAAATACGCGGGTTAAAGAATGGGCTGGGCTCCAAGAAAAAAAACACCGTGACAAGGCCCAAAAATACATCGTCGAGGGCGTACACTTAGTTCAAGAGGCGCTAATGGCTGAGGCAGATGTAGAGTGTCTTGCCTATGACCTTGATAAAGGGATGCCTGCCGAATTAAAAAGTCTGCTGCAATCGGTTCAGGGTATGGAAGTTATAGGAGTTACTGCTGCAATCATCTCTAAGTGCAGCAGCACGAACACTCCCCAGCCAGTATTTGCTATCGTTCGGAAGGAACAGCAAGGGGTAGAAGCAATTCTGTCGAAGCAGGACAGTCTGGTTGTCGTATTGGACGGAGTCCAAGATCCTGGCAATGTAGGCACTATTATACGTAGTGCTGATGCTGCAGGAGCCGATGGAGTGATCCTTGGGCTTGGCTGTGCCGACCTTTATAACCCCAAGACTATTCGATCCACAATGGGCTCGATGTTCCATCTCCCGGTAGTGGAGGGAGACTTAAGCGACATCCTGCCACAGGCAGCGGATCGTGGTGCCTTGTTGGTGAGTACATCGCTGCAAGGGGACGAGTCTTGTTATCAACATGACTTCCATGGGAGTCAGTGGCTGCTCATTGGCAGCGAAGGTAAAGGAATCTCAGCAGAAACAGCGCAGCTCGTAGATAAAAGCATCATCATCCCGATGGCGGGACGGGCTGAATCGCTGAATGCAGCGATGGCGGCTACGGTTTTGCTGTTTGAGGCTATGCGGCAGCGGGGTTTTAAACAATAATAATTCCTGTGTGTTTGTGAGTAAGTCCTGATGATCAAGAAAACCTTGATGTATCAGGACTTTTTTAGATTTTAGAAGGTATTGAAAAGCCCACACTCGGCCGATCTGGCTCAATTGTGGGCTTTTGTCTTAGATGAGGTTCTGTTCGTTCTCGTTCTCTGAATAGATGGAGATTAGTACAATTGCCGTATCTTCACCAATATTTCTTACCAAATGGGGTGTACAAGCATTCCAGCTAAAGGAATCACCTTCACCAAATTCAGCCCCGTCTTCCCCTTGTTCCGCGTATATTCTCCCTTTTATGACCACATGTACCTCCTCACCCTCATGCGCATGGGGGGCATCTCCGGTTGACGCACCCGGAGGAAACTCTATGATCATCATCCGTACGTTCTTTGTAAAGCTCAAATGTTCCACTTTTAGATGTTCTGAACCGCTAGTTGTGATCGTCCGTTCGTCTTTTCGGACAATTCGCATTCGCTCTTCTTTTTTTAAAAGCAAATAGGCTAGCGGTACTTTTAGGGCGTGAGCTATGTTTTCCAGCGTTGATATGGACGGAGAGGTCTTATTTGTTTCAACCTGACTCATAAAGCCTTGGGATAGGTCGGTCATTTCGCATATCTGAGCGATAGTAATATTTTTTCGCTTCCGGATCGCTCGTATAGTAGAGCCAATATCCATCTGATCACACCTCCGGAATATTTGTAATACAAAACTTAATTTTATATTATCAATTTTTGTGTTGACAAGTCAATGTGATTCGCGTTAAATTACATATATAGAATTTATATTCCTATTACTAATATTTTGGAGGAGAGAAACGAATGAATAGAACAACTGTTGTTTCGATTATTATGCGTGTGGTGCTGGGCATCATATTTGTATTTCATGGTGTAGACAAGTTTCAGATGGGGCTTGGCAATGTAGAAGCGTGGTTTAGTTCATTGGGTATTCCGGGATTTTTGGCTTATGTTGTTGCGGTGATTGAACTTGTCGGAGGTATTATGCTTATCCTGGGTCTGTTTACTCGTTATGTATCGGGTTTGCTTGTGATTGTGCTCGCCGGTGCTATTATTACGGCCAAATTATCAGTGGGACTACTCGGTAATGGTCAGATGGCTGGTTATGAGCTAGACCTTGTATTGATATTGATCTCGTTGTATCTGGTTGTTGCCGATCGAACACCGCTATCTGTTGACCATTTTATTATGAGTAAGCGCAGTAGATAACTTACAGCATGGAGGATACTATGGTGAATCCCACTTATCAATATGACGTTCACTTACCGGTTAATCTGGAGCAAGGAAAGAAATATCCGACGATTTTTACCTTTCACGGCAAGGGGTCGAATGAAAGAGATATGTTCGGTCTGGTCGCTCCATTGGCTGAAGACTTCATCATTATTGGGGTTCGTGGTAATTTGCCGCTTGGTGCGGGGTACCAGTATTACGATTTAAAAAGCCTGGGAAACCCTATTCGGGAGATGTTTGACCAAGCCGTTAAAGATATCGAATCTTTCATTCATTATGCGACGGAGAAGTATCCGATTAATCCAGACAAACGTTATTTACTTGGTTTTAGCCAAGGTGCAATCTTGTCCGTGACGCTTGCGCTTACCATGGGAGAACAATTAAAGGGAATTATAGCGTTGAACGGATATATTCCTGACTTTGTGAAAACGGAGTATTCTCTTCGGAGTATAAAGGACGTCTCCGTATTTGCCTCGCATGGGGAATACGATTCTGTGTTCCCGGTCCGTATCGGGCACGAGACAGCTGCCTATCTAAAAGACTATACGGAGCACTTAACTTTCAAATTATATCCGACCGATCATGGCGTATCTGAAGTGAACCAGGTTGATTTTTTGAAGTGGATTAAGCAGGATACCGAACCGAATCCAATATAATTAAGGGGTGATAACATATGATGCCATCCTATTTTTTCGCACATGGTGCACCATCACTCGTGCTTGAGGATAATGAATATACCAAGCTGCTAAAAGAATTTAAAGACCACACACCAAGACCGAAAGCGATAGTCCTCTTCTCCGCTCATTGGGAGGAATCGGTACAGTCGGTTGGCGCCGCAGCAACGTACGAAACCATTTATGATTTTGGCGGGTTCCAGGACGAGCTGTACCAGATGACTTATCCGGCGCAAAGTGACCGGGCACTGGCGGAGCAGATTCAAACCTTGTTTACGAAGTATGGTGTTGAGAACGTTCGGAATGAGAAAAGAGGCTTAGACCACGGGGCATGGGCTGTTCTAAAACTGCTATATCCGGATGCAGATATCCCGGTCGTAGCACTATCCGTAAATCGTTATTTGTCTAATGAGCAGCAGTATCAAATCGGCAAGGCATTGGCGGAGCTTCGTGAGCAGGATGTACTTATTGTTGGAAGCGGAGGTACCGTTCATAATTTAAGGAAATTGAATTGGCGGTCCGAGGAGATTGACGGGTGGGCTGAACAATTCGACAACTGGATTCAAAGTAAGCTGGAGTCATGGGATACCGAAGCTCTGTTTCATTACAGCGAGCTTGCTCCCTATGCAGGGGAGGCTGTCCCTACGAGTGAACACTTCATTCCACTGCTTCTTGCCATGGGAACGGGAGACTCCGATCGCGAAGCGAAACTTCTTCACCGCAGCTACCAATACGGTAACTTAAGCTTAAGCTGCTGGAAATTTAATTAAGAACATATGACAGTGGAGAGAATAATAAAATTCTCCAGGAATTAGGTGGGGGAATTCTAAAGAAATCCCATTTATAACCGTTACTCACACGTAAAAGGCGTCAGCAGGAAATTCTGCTGGCGCCTTTTGAGTTCTCCTAAGGATATGTAAAAGAGTAAGCGGATCCGTAATTATTTAAGATAACCTCTTGTAAAAGCTATCGAACCATCAAAGTCTATATACACATTATTAACATTCGGTTTTGCTAGAACATCAGTCGTATAATAGTAAAGTGGGAGGATGATCATTTCATCCATAAGCAATTTTTCAGCTTTGGCATAAAGCTGCATCCGCTCAGCGGGTGCTTGTTGTTGCCGTGCTTGTCTCATATAGCTGTCATATTGCTTATTGTACCAGCCGGTATCATTGTCCTCACTCCATGAAGTGAAATATTCTAAGAAAGTGGCAGGATCATTATAGTCCGCTCTCCATCCTGCTCTAGCCACCGTAAAGTTCTTACTGTAGCGGTTATCCAACAGTTCATTCCAACTCTGAACCTCAACATTTGCCTCAATTCCTAAATTTTCTTGCCAATCGGAAATTATGAACTGGGCAACTAAGTCATGGTTTTGCTCTTCATTCACTATAATGTTGAACTTCGGCAGCTTCGTCAAGCCTTCTTCTTGTAAGCCCTCCTGGAGCAGCTTCTTGGCTATTTTAAAATCCTCACTGAAATAAGCACTATCCGCTATCTCCGAACGAAAAGGTTGTTTAACACCATGAATAGTCGGAGCAACGTTACCATAGGCTGGTGTACCATATGGCAAGCTCTCACGATCAATGGCCATAGCTAAAGCTTTCCGAATTTTAATATTATTAAAAGGAGCTTTGTTCAAGTTAAATTGATAGTAATAGAGTCCGGCGTATGGCAATTCATATTTCTCATTAAAAACTTCAGCACTTAGGAGACTATAATCAATAGCTGTAGTTTCCCCGCCGCTAATCCAGTCTAGTTTGTCGTCCAAGTATGCAGCTGTATTCGAAGGCTGTCCCGCAGCTGGAACAAGAAACTGAACTTCGGAGAATTGAATCTCTTTAGCTGCGTAATAGTTGGGATTCTTGGCTAAGACGACCTTATGATTGTCCCATGCTGCCAGCTTGAATGGACCGTTTGTTATAACGGACTTTGTGCTTCTAGCCCAGTTTTTATTGGCTTTGACCACTGTTGCATTAACCGGAAGATAGATATTTTCCGCAAGCAACTGAATGAAGGTATAGTTTTTCTCTGTAAGAGTCACCTGAAGCGTATAGTCGTTCAGCGCCTTGATCCCTACTTTTGAAGGGTCCTTTTGCGTGCCGTTGTGATAGCTCTCTGCCCCGGCAATCATAAACATTTTGAACGCCAGTCCATTGGCAGCTTTTGGGGACAACGCCAGTTTCCAAGCATATTCGAAATCCGAGGCCTTTACAGGATGCTGGTTACTCCATTTGGCACTGGAACGTAGGGTGAAGGTGTACGTTTTGCCATCGTTGGATATTTTCCAAGACTTAGCTATGCCCGGTACGGCTTGACCAGATTCATTTAGACGGACTAAGCCTTCGAACAAACCTTTAATGACTGAAGATTCCGTATCGTCAACAGTTGGGGCAGGATCAAGCACAGCAGGAATAGCATCCACACCAATTCTTAAAACCTGCTTCGCTACAGCTGCCGAAGCTTCCTTGCCTTCAGTAATATTGATACTCAAAAGCAGACCCAAAGCCAAAAGTACATGAAGCAATTTCTTCATCTATAATTCTCCTTTACCTCTACTAAATTTACCCATTCAACCTATCTTAGCATGAAATCCTTTTCCAAAGGAGGAGATAACTCTACTTCAATGGTATCGTATTCTAGTGAAAATCGAAGACTGGCGCCTTATGAGAATTAAGCGATCGATTGGGACAGCCTTCGAGAAACGGAGCAAATATGAGTAAATCATCGGCCGCTTAAGAGCGAAAGCAAAGAGTACGCTTTCATTCGTGAAGGGATAGCATTTTTGGCTTTTTTTGTCATCCGTAGCGTTTTACATTAAACGTCCACAAGCGTAAGATTCAATTCAACAACCGAATGTAATATAACTGTTCTCAAATGGCTGAATTCCGACAGTGGGAACGGGGGAACCAATGGTGAATGCGGCTTTCGCTCTGATGCTGCCGCTCACTTGGGGTGAATCCTTGCTGAGACCTGAAAAGCGCTCTAGCAAGGTAGGGCAATCTCGCTGCCCGAATCCGTCAGCTAACCCCGTAAGCCTCGAAGAGAGAGGATGAGCGCCATGATCGATTAACCGACCACGGAGAGCCCTTGCTGCTTCTGTGGTCTTTTTGCTGCGCATGGGGGAAGGAATGGTAGTTTGTATGAGGAGTACAATTCCTATAACAACGTAAATAAGAGTGTGAGGCACTGTATCTAAAATGTTTGAAAGGTGGGGTTGATATCGTTACTGTATTTATCGTGTGCTTCTGGGTTGGGTTTCTGCTCCTCCTCAGTGGCGGATTTCATGGGCATGGCCTAGGCGGCGATGCTGGAGGTCCGGGCTTTGTACCCATACTCCCACTGATGGTGTTTGTCACGGTCTGGGGCGGAACTGGCTATGTGCTTACCCGGTTCAGTGGAATGAATAGGCTTGCAGTGGTGCTGATCAGCACCGTGGTTGCCTTGCTGCTGGGCTGTCTGATGTATGGGGTGCTGGCTCGGGTGATGACTCGTTATGACAGTAGCATGAATGAATTAGATTATGATCCCACTGGGCAACTCGGGTACATCAGCATATCTGCAATGGATGGAGCAGTTGGAGAAATGAAATATGTGATGCACGGAACGACTCGATCTATTGGAGTGCGGGCAGAAACCGGTCAGCACTTCGTCAAGGGCGACAGGGTGATTATTTTGAAGGTGGATAGAGGAATGGCGGTAGTGACCCTCTTCGAGAGGGAATTTGAACAACTATAAATATTGGGGAGTGTCGAACTAATGGTTATTCTTTATTTAACCTCGGGCATTGTTGTTGTTATCCTGCTGGTTTTGTTCAGTATCGTGAACGCTTATAAAAAGGTTCCGCCCAATCAGGCAATGATTGTGTACGGCCTCGGCGGAAAAAGAGTGGTTCAGGGCGGCGGGACGTTCGTCATCCCCGGCTTCCAGAACAATAAGACTATCTCCATGATGCTGATGAGCTTCGATGTCATCCCGGCGCAGGCGATGTTCTCCCGCCAAGGCATCAAGCTTAACCTAGAAGCGGTAGCCCAGATTAAGATTAAAAGTGATCCTACCGCTATTTTGACTGCCAGTGAGCAGTTTATCGACCGGGCGGAAGAAGACCGTGAGACGATTATCCTGCATTCGGTGGAAGGCCATTTGCGCGGCTTGATTGGACAATTATCTGTGGAATCCATTCTAAAGACACCTGACGAAATAAACAGTAAGATGCGGGAAACCTGTTCGGAAGACCTCGACAAGATGGGGCTTGAAGTGGTCAGCTTCACCATTAAGAAAATTACTGACGACAAAGGGTATATCGACAATATGGGAGTTCCGGAAATTGAGCGCATCCGCCGCGATGCCAGCATCGCCAAGGCGGAAGCTGAACGCGACATTCAGATCAAGCAAGCCGAGGCGGAGAAAGAATCCTCCATTGCTAAAGCCAATGCGCATCAGGCTACCATTGAAGCGGGAACTGCCGCTCGCGCCAAGGAATCTTTGTTCGAGAAGGAATTAAACATTAAGCAGGCGGACTTTAAGCTGGAAACAGAAGTGAAGAAAGCACAGGCGGATCTCGCGTACGAATTGCAGCAGAATAAAATCAAGCAGTCGTTGGTTACTGAACAGGTCAAAATCACGCAGATGGAAGCGGAGGCCAACCGGACCGTCCGAGAAATTGAAGTTGAGTTGAGACAGAGGGAGCTGGAGGCAACGGTGATCAAGCCTGCCGAAGCGGAGAACCAAGCTACGATCATGAGAGCGGAAGCAGCCAAGCAGCGAAAAATTCTTGAGGCGGAAGCAGAGGCGGCCACAATGACCAAGCGCGGTCTGGCAACAGCGGAAGCAGAACTGGCGATGGGGAAAGCCAACGCGGAAATTGTTCAACTGGCCGGAGCGGCGGAAGCGGGGGCACTACAGAAGAAAGCTGAAGCGTACAAACAGTTTACGCAAGCCGCGCTTACCGTGGAATTCTTGAAAGTTCTGCCGGAGTTGGCTGAGAAAATCGCTTCCCCACTGGCCAAGGTCGATAAGATAACAGTGATTTCCCAAGATGGAGCTTCATCCGGCGTGAACAAAATTACCGGCGATATCGCCAAAATCATGGCCCAGATTCCTGAATTGACACAGACGCTTACCGGTATGAACGTGACAGAGGCTCTAAGCGGGCTGCTCGGCCGAGATAAGGAACAGTAAATTGTTATTTTGTCGTGACCTGATCATCAAGGATCTCTTGATGATCAGGTCTTTTTTTATTGGTAATATCAATTATGAATGCTGCTTACATATGGAATTGCTACAGCTGTTGCAACTGCCGATATTAATTTATGGTTAGAATGAGTTCTCATAAGGTTCCATCCCCCCACGTATCTTATTGTGTTCATGTCTGTCAAAAAAGGGTGTAGCTTGGTTTTGGAATTGTGATATTGTACAAGAACAGGTGTTGATGGAAAGTGGAGATTTTAGTGGAGTGGCGTGTCGTTACGTATTGGATAAAGTTACCAACAAGGAGATAAGATTAATGAAACCAATAACACAACTACTGCATTTTGGCTATCATCAGGCGATGAGCTGCATATTTCCTGTGGCGATCTTTGGGACCTTGGCTCTTTCTGGGGTTATAGAGGTGCCATTCGTTCACCGTTATGATGCCATTCTCTTAATATTGCTTGCTGTGCAGTACTTCATGTTCCGGAGCGAACTTGAGACACGGGATGAAATTAAAGTCATCTGTGTATTTCATGTTATTGGTTTGCTACTGGAAATTTATAAGGTAAGTATGGGATCGTGGTCATACCCTGAGCCCGGGCTTACGAAGTTATTCGGTGTACCGCTCTATAGCGGATTTATGTACGCAAGTGTTGCGAGTTATATGTGCCAAGTATGGCGCAGACTGAAAATGGATATGACCGGCTGGCCGGGGCTTACTTCTGCGGGATTACTAGGAGGAGCTATCTATCTGAACTTTTTCACACATCATTTCATTCCTGATTTTCGTTGGTGGCTGACGGGGCTTGTACTCATTGTCTTTTGGAAAACATGGATCATCTATCGGGTACGGACCACCACCTATCGAATGCCCTTGACACTGGCTTTTTTCATAGTAGGTTTTTTCATTTGGTTAGCCGAAAATATAGCTACATTCTTTAATGCTTGGAAATATCCTGACCAGTACCAGGCCTGGCAATTGGTTAGTTTCAGTAAAATCAGTTCGTGGTTCCTTCTGGTGATCATTAGCGTCATTATTGTTGCCCAGCTTAAACATGTTAAAGCCAACAGAAACAACATTAACAATAATAATATATTGTAAAACGATAAATTATGTGGTAAATTTAAGTGGACAATAACTAAATGAGGTGTATTTATGGAACGAGGAACAACACTTATTTTAAAGGTAACTGTTTTTATTCTTGCCATTCCGATTCTTGCTTTGTGTATATTTGTATTGCCTATGATAGCTACTGAGGCAACTGAACATTATCCAGCATATTGGATATATTTCGTTATAACTATTTTGTATGCAACCGCGATACCGTATTTAGTTGCATTGTTTCAGGCATTAAGACTTTTGGGCTACATAGACAAGAACGAAGCTTTCTCAGAATTATCTGTTAGAGCTCTAAAGAATATAAAATACTGTGCATTTATAATCAGTATTTTGTTCGCAGTATGCATGCCATTCTTATTTGTCGTAGCGCAGGATGACGACGCCCCAGGTCTCGCAGCACTAGGACTGGTCATTACTTTTGCTCCAATTGTGATTGCAGTCTTTGCCGCTGTTCTTCAAAAGTTATTAAAAAATGCCATAGAAATAAAATCAGAAAATGACTTAACGGTCTGAGGTGAATTAACATGGCGATTATAATTAATATTGACGTGATGCTAGCTAAAAGGAAAATGAGTGTTACTGAGCTTTCGGAGAGGGTTGGAATCACGATGGCTAATCTTTCTATATTGAAAAATGGAAAGGCAAAAGCGATTCGGATATCAACTTTAGAGGCAATTTGTAAGGCTTTAGAATGTCAGCCTGGAGATATTTTAGAATACAAGATGGACGAAGACTCGCAACTTCATCAATAACTCAATGAATCAACATATTTTCTACACAGTCATTCTTTACAATTAAAATATGAAGAATAGATTGTATAGGAGGTAACTTATGGATTGGTCTTGGTTAGTCGCACTGATTTGTCCGTTAATGATGATATTTATGATGTTTGGTATGCGTGGAGGACATAATCATGGGTTTCATAAGAAACAAGTTAATTTGGAGCAAGTGCAGGAAGAGTTGTCCGAATTAAAACAACAAAATGAATTAATGCGCAAACAAATGCAGGAATTGAATAAATAAAATTACTAAATAAAAAACACAAAAATAATGCCGTGAGCTTAGTAAAAGCTGATGGCATTATTTTTTTTAAGTCAGAATATACTCCGAAAAATTCTCCTGCAAGTACAACGTATTAATATCTTCCCTCAAATGGTGATGAATCAGGTCATCTATTTTATCCATTTCCTTATGCATCATATATTCGAGAATGCTTTGGTGTTCTTTGTAAATGGCCTCAAGCTTTTCCTTCCTCAGCATATGCAGCCTGCGATACCTTACATAATGCACATTGGATTGCTGAATTAAATTCCATAGGAATTCCCGCCCGGCCAGTCTGAACAGGGATTCATGAAACGCATCATCCAGATTAAGAAAAAGCTCCGCAGCCTCTTCTTGATGGATCACAGCTTGCTGCTTATCCAAAATCTCTTTAAGTTCATGCATCCCTTTGAGCAAAAGATGAGTGGATAGATACTTTATAATCTCCTTTTCCAAAACACTTCTCAGATAAATTATCTGTTCAACAGACTCCAGATCAATATAGGAAACCAGGTTCCCTTTTTTGGGATAGATATCAATATAGGATTCAAGACTGAGTTGTTTCAGCACATCACGCAACGGGGTTCTTGATATTTGGAAACGTTCGGACAAGGCAGTCTCACTCAATATTGTACCGGGCTTAAGCGCCAGTGTTAGAATTTCATTTTTTAGTGAATTCATGATTTCTTCTTTGGTAGGCATGTTGTTCTGCTCCATTTGTTGTTTTTACCTAGTATACATCAATTGCGTTGTGAACAAAAGGATACTTTATATTACTCATAAAGATATATTGACAACTCTATATTCTGTATTTTATGATCAAGTAAATCTTGTATACAAGATAGTTGGGATAGCAAATCAGAGGAGGGTCTTAAAATGAACATGACGTGGAGATGGTATGGGGAAGGGAATGACAACATCACTCTTGACCATATTCGGCAAATTCCGGGTGTTATGGGTATCGTCTGGTCTTTGCATGACAAAATGGCCGGCGAAGTATGGGAAATGGAACGTATTCAGGAAGTGGCGGATCAAATCACCAGTAAAGGCTTCAGCACAGCTGTAGTGGAGAGCGTCAACGTTCATGATGATATCAAAATCGGTTTGCCATCCCGTGATAACTATATCGACATTTATATCGACACAATCCGTAAGCTGTCCAAAGTAGGCGTTAAAGTCATCTGCTATAATTTCATGCCGGTATTCGACTGGACACGTACGGAGCTCTATAAGGAACTACCTGATGGCTCGAACGCTCTCTTTTTTGAAAAGGCTGCCATTACCGACAATCCACGAGAAATGGTGGACCGAATTCTAAAAGGTGCTGGGCAGTTTACGATGCCAGGTTGGGAGCCGGAACGGTTAGCGAAACTGGATGAACTGTTCGCAGCCTATGCGGATGTAACGGAAGAGAAACTGTTCGAGAATCTGAAGTACTTTCTGGAGCGGATTATTCCGGTGTGTGAAGAAGTGGATGTTAAAATGGCCATTCACCCCGATGATCCGGCTTGGCCGATCTTTGGTCTGCCGCGTATTATCCGCAGCCGTGATACGATCCGGCGCTTCCTGGATATGGTCGATAGCCCGTACAACGGCCTGACCTTCTGCACAGGATCGCTGGGTACGAATCCAGAGAACGATCTGCCGGCGATGATCCGTGAGTTCCACGATCGTATTTATTTTGCCCATATCCGTAATGTGAAGGTGTTCGATAACGGTGACTTTATTGAGGTATCTCACCGCGGACGAGATGGTAGCGTAGATGTGGCGGAAGTCGTTAAAGCCTATCATGAGAATGGATTTACGGGTTATGTGCGTCCGGACCACGGCCGGCATTTATGGGGTGAGGAAAAGAACTGCCGTCCAGGCTACGGCTTGTATGACAGAGCGATGGGCATTATGTATTTGCTTGGCGTGTGGGACAGCCTTGAAAATGCTAAGGAGGCTAAGTAATGCTGCGCCTATCCCGAAGCAGTATCTCCGAAGAATCAGCCTGGAAGGCTGCCGGTGTTGAACTTCCTAAGTTCAACTATGAACAGGTGGCGAAGAATACCCTTGTGAAGCCGGAATGGGTTCATTTTGGTGCCGGGAATATTTTTCGAGGACTCGTTGCTAACGCCCATCAGAAACTGCTGGATAGCGGTAAAGCGGATACAGGTATTATCGCGGCGGAAACGTTCGATTTCGAGATGATTGACAAGGTCTATAAGCCTTATGACAACCTGACTCTGCTGGTACTGATGAATGCTCGCGGCGATTTCCAGAAGAAAGTGGTCAGCAGTATCGTGGAAGGAATCGCTGCGGATAAGAACCGGGGGGCGGATTACAGCCGTCTGACCGATATTTTCGAGAATCCCAGTCTGCAGATGGCCAGCTTCACCATTACGGAAAAAGGTTACTCCCTGACGGGGCCGAACGGCCAGTACCTCGGCATCGTAGAAAAGGACATTGAGAACGGACCGGAAGATCCGACTCATGTAATGAGCATCGTGACTTCGCTGGCCTACCGGCGTTACTTAAAAGGAATTTACCCGATGACCTTCGTGAGCATGGACAACTGTTCCCATAATGGGGATAAGTTGAAGAACGGCGTCGTCACTGTTGCAAAAGAGTGGGCCAAAAAAGGTTTGGTAGAAGACGGATTTGTGGCCTACCTTGAAGATGAGAATAAAATTACATTTCCGCTGTCCATGATCGATAAAATTACACCACGTCCCTCGGAAACGGTGCAGGCAGCGCTTCTGGAGCAGGGGATTGGTGATATGGATGTGATCATCACCTCCAAAAACACCTATACCGCTCCTTTTGTAAATGCGGAGATCAGCGAATATCTGGTCATTGAAGACAAATTTACAAACGGTCGACCACCGCTTGAGGAAGCAGGCATTATATTTACAGACAGGGATACAGTCAACAAAGTGGAAACGATGAAGGTAACCACCTGTCTTAATCCGTTGCACACTGCACTTGCTGTGTCCGGTTGTCTGCTCGGCTACACGCTGATTGCGGATGAGATGAAGGATGGCATCCTGCGCAAATTCGTGGAGACCATCGGGTATACCGAAGGATTGCCGGTTGTTGTTGACCCGGGAATCCTTAGTCCGAAACAGTTCCTGGACGAAGTGCTGCAGGAACGTTTCGCTAATCCGTTTATTCCCGACACTCCACAGCGAATTGCTACTGACACCTCGCAAAAGGTGGGTATCCGTTTCGGTGAAACGATCAAATCGTATATCCGCAGAGATGACCTTGACCCGATGGAGTTGACGGCGATTCCGCTGGCTATTGCCGTCTGGTGCCGATACCTCCTCGGAGTGAATGACGCAGGCAAACTCTTCACTTTGAGTCCAGACCCGTTGCTGGAGACGCTGCAGGGATATTTGTACGGAATTTCCTTGGGAGATCATGCATCAAATGTGCGGGCGATACTTCAGGATGAGAATCTATTTGGTGTTCAGCTGTATGAGATTGGCCTTGGCGAAAAGATCGAGGGCATGTTCCATGAAATGCTGGCAGGTCCGGGAGCTGTTCGAAAAACCTTGGAGAAGTATCTGAAGTAGTGGGGGAGGAGCACACAAATGAAGGCTCTTATTCATAAGGATTTTCTATTGCAGTCTGATGAAGCCCGGATACTCTACCATGAGTATGCTAAAGAACTGCCTATCATAGATTATCACTGCCATTTGGATTCGAAAGTCATTGCTGAGAATAAACCTTTTAGCAGCATTACCGATGTCTGGCTGGGTGGAGACCATTATAAATGGCGCGCGCTAAGAACATTCGGAATGGATGAGAAATATATTACCGGCACTACCTCTAATGAGGAAAAGTTCGCCAAATGGAGCGAGGTATTGCCTTATACCATTGGCAACCCGCTGTTTCATTGGTCGGCATTGGAGCTGAAAGCCTACTTTGGTGTGGAAGAACAGCTCCATCCGGGGAACTGGCGTGATATCTATGAACACTGCAACAGGTTGATCGCACAGGACAGCTTTACGCCGCAGGCGCTGATTACCCGTTCCAAGGTGAAATGGATCTGCACTACAGATGATCCGGTGGATGATTTGCATTTCCATAAGCAAATCAAAGAGCAGGAGGACTTCAAAACCGGGGTGACACCGACGTTCCGGCCGGATAAAGCGCTGCAGATTGAAGCAGTTTCTTTTACGGAATATGTATCGAAGTTGGAGCAGACCGTAGGCTATGCTATTACGACCTATGCGCTCATGGAACGCACCCTGCTGGAGAGAATCGAGTACTTCGACAAGCATGGCTGCATGATCTCCGACCACGGGTTCGCGCACCTGCCGTATGCCGAAGCGTCACCATCCGTACTAGAAGGTATCTTCAGCAAGCGCATGAGTGGAGACGCGTTGAGTCGACTGGAATGCGATCAATACGCTACAGCGTTATTCCTCGCGATGGGCCGGAAATATGCTGCCCACGGCTGGGCCATGCAGCTTCATATCGGTGCAATCCGCAATCCCAATGCGCGCGCATTCCATGAATTGGGGCCAGATACGGGGTACGACATCATTGGAGATAACAGCTATGCCGACAGATTATATAAGCTGCTTGATGAGCTTGAACGAACCGGCGAACTTCCGCGAACCATTCTCTACAACCTAAATCCGGCGCAGAATGATGTATTGGCTGCGATGATTGGGTCTTTTCAGGGCGGTGGGATTAAGGGAAAGATACAGTTTGGCTCGGGCTGGTGGTATAACGACCAGAAGGACGGAATGATCAAGCAATTGACTTCCCTCTCTAACCTTGGTTTGTTGAGCTGTTTTGTGGGGATGCTTACGGACTCAAGATCTTTTCTCTCGTATACGCGTCATGAGTATTTCCGCCGTATTCTGTGCAACCTCATCGGCAACTGGGTAACCAGTGGTGAAGTACCGAATGACATCCCCTTTCTGGGGCGTATTGTTCAGGATATTTGTTTCAACAATGCCAATACCTATTTTGATTTAAAATTGACCCATGCATGATAAGGCTAAAGAATCAAGAAAGTCAGTGTACTCCATTGGCTTTCTTTTTTTGCTTTTTAGTCTAAGCCATTTATTTTCCAAGTCCCATCTTCTTTCATTAAGGTATACATCGTATCTCCAACAGGACCAAATGGGGAATCTTTGTACTCCTCATGGATCGAAACGGTGACTTGATTCTCACTTTCTGACATAAACTTAGGCTCGCTTAATTTGATAATTTTCGTTTCATTTTTTTGATATGCCTCTATATCCGATTGTGAGCTGTCCTTAGTAAATACTGAGGTATATAAATCCTTATCCCTTTTATTAAAATACTCCACTCGTTGATTTACCACTTTAAGTACTTCTTTCTGCGCTCCTTGATATGCGCTTACATCAATGTAACTGGTTTTAACCTCCTCTATAGTTGAACAGGCAGACAAGAAGAGTAAAGCCAGGATAAAACTCATCAATTGCAGCTGTTTCATTGATAGAGACCCCTCTCGGTAACATAGTGTTTTCCTTATGTAACTTTAACGCTTGCCGTATTCCCGCCTTTTCCGTCCGGTCGGTCCAGCATTCGGTAAGCTCTGGGAGTTAGACCTGACAGCCGTTTGAACATTTTGCCGAAATGGGAAAAGTTGTCGAAGCCGGCGAGCTCGGATACGAGGGTGACACTGTGGTTCGTGTCGCGCAACAGCCGCTCTGCTTCCTTAATCCTGGTGATGTTGACATAATCGGCGAAGCCGAAGCCAGTGACCTCCTTGAACACTCGGCTTAGGTGACTCTTGCTTATAAAGAATTGACGGGCCAGACCATCCAGCTCAAGCGGTTCGTTGAAATGCAGATTAATGTGCCGGACAATGTCCGATACCTTCCGTTGAACGGGAGTCGGCTCATAGTCCGGAAGAGCGCCGTGTTTGCAGAAGCTGCGGGCGGTGAACAGGAGTAGTTCCCCCGCCATATGGTGGATGTGAAGCCGATAGCCCGGAGGCTTCTCGTTCAGCTCCGTGAGTAAGGAGGCCAATAAACCTTCTACCTGCAGTCGCTCCTGCAGGTTAAGTCTCATCAGCGGATACCCTTGGGAGAAGGGAGCTAGAAGCAGTTCACGTTCCTCCGGTGAATACCCGTCAAAATAGGAGGGAGCAAAGTATAGGACGATCCGCTCATGGTTAGGGATGCCTAAGTCGGAGGTTTTATGAACTGCATTGGAATCAATCAGCACCAGATCTCCGGGATGTACATGATAGGCGTTGTCCTTGATGAAGTAATTGCGTTCGCCGTCAAATAAATAGTAGATTTCATAATCACTGTGATAATGGTTGGTATCCATGGAGTAGTAGCCCATTCTCCGGTCGAATTCGACGTGGAAGGGGTCGTTATTTTCGCCGAAGCGAAGTAAGTCTGGAAGGTGCTGGAGCGACATCGGAATCCTCCTTACGGGCCTTTTATTTTTGATTTGATTATAGCAATAAAAGCGGCATATATGAATTTAAAGCGTTTATATGCGGAGAAATAATTCTAATATTTTGATAATCTAGGCATAGAAAAATGAATTCTTCTTTTTAAAAGTCTAGGAGGAACTGAACATGATCAAGAACGGAAATCGTGTAGAGCAGCTGCAAATTGCTTATATCGGAGGCGGTTCACGCGGATGGGCCTGGGGGTTAATGAGCGATCTGGCGCTGAGCCCTGATTTGTCCGGTACAGTCAAGCTGTATGATATCGATAAGGAGGGAGCCCGGCGGAATGAGATCATCGGAAATCGGTTAACCTCGCTTCCCGAATCGCAAGGAGAGTGGCGTTATGAGGCTGTGGATACCTTGGATGAGGCTCTCCGCGGTGCTGATTTCGTCATTATATCTATCGTGCCAGGGACCTTTGATGAAATGGCTTCTGATGTACATACACCGGAGAAGTATGGAATTTATCAATCGGTTGGCGATACGGTGGGCCCTGGCGGGATGATTCGTGCCCTTCGGGTGATCCCGATCTATGTCCAGATTGCGGAAGCGATTAAATCCTACTGTCCGGAAGCATGGGTGATCAATTACACGAATCCGATGACTCTGTGCACGAGAACGTTGTACGAGGTATTCCCGGAAGTAAAGGCCTTTGGATGCTGCCACGAGGTGTTTGAGGTACAAAAGCTGCTTGTGGATATGCTGGCAGACTTAAGGGGTATCACCGGCATTCGGCGAGATGAGATCAAAACGAATGTGCTCGGAATCAATCATTTCACATGGATGGACCGGGCGGAATACGATGGACAGGATCTTCTGCCGCTTTATAAGGAATTTGCCCAAAAGTACTATAAGGAAGGCTTCATGAAGCAAAAGAAGGAGCATTGGATGAACCAATACTTCGATTCGGCCCACCGCGTCAAATTTGACTTGTTCCTTCGGTATGGAATTATCGCGGCGGCTGGGGACCGTCATTTGGCCGAATTTTGCGGCAAAGATTATTTAGCCTCACCTGAGGATATTGCCTACTGGAAGTTCAACCTGACACCGATTTCCTGGCGGAAAGAGAATCGGGCTCGGCTGATGGAGCAATCCGAACGGATGGTCAACGGAGAAGAACCGTTAAAGCTGGAAGGTTCGGGCGAGGAGGGCGTGCTCCAGATCAAAGCGCTGCTTGGCCTCGGTGATCTGGTTACCAATGTAAATCTTCCGAATATCGGTCAAATGAGCGGCTTCCCGCTAGACTCCGTCGTAGAGACTAATGCCGTGTTGTCGCAAAACCGGATCGCGCCGGTTGCTGCCGGTCGGTTGCCAGCAGAGGTTGAATCGCTGGTTCTGCGCCATGTCGCGAATCAGGAGACCACGCTGCAGGCGGCCTTGCACCAAGATGCAAACCTTGCCTTCCGTGCCTTCTCGGCCGACCCACTCGTGTCCATCGGCGTCCGGGACGCCAGAGCTTTGATGCAGGAAATGCTGCTGAATACCAAGGAATACTTGCCGGGTTGGCAGCTTTAGTTCTAAAGTGAAAGGATGGAAAGAACATGGGCAGTTGTACAGAACTGAGAATTTCAGCAGCAAGCTTCTATGATATACAGACACCAATGACGCGGCCGCTAGAACATGTCTGGAGAATGATTGCAAGAGATCATGAGAGTGTTTTCTGTCAAGCACCAGTGCTGGGAGCGGACGCTTCTATTATTGTGCGTTATGCACGTGAGGCAGACGGTTGTCCGGAATGGCCGGAAGCTTACTGTTTTCGGTTTATCGGAAGTTCAACCGGACTCGTGCTGCATATTATCGGTAGGGATGAGCTCGGAATCATCTATGGAATGCTTCATTACAGTCGTTATGTGCTGGGGGTGGATCCCTTCTGGTTCTGGTCGGAGCTGCTGCCTGCTAAGCAGGAGGTCATCGTTATTCCGGCTGATGATTATGACAGCATCCAGGCTAAGGTGCGTTATCGCGGCTGGTTCGTGAACGATGAAGTGTGTCTTATCGGATGGAAAGAGCAATATCCTCCAAGTGAAGAAGTATGGCAGCCTGTCTTTGAAGCTCTGTTACGCTGCGGAGGTAATATGGTGATTCCGGGAACGGATTTACCGCGTACCGGGATTCACCATCGAATTGCTGTAGACATGGGGTTATGGATTTCTCATCATCATGCTGAACCGCTCGGTGCGGAAATGTTCTTGCGTGCTTTCCCTGGCAAGCAGGCCAGCTACAAGGAATATCCCGAATTATTCGAGCAACTCTGGCGGGAAGCGATAGAGCGCCAAAAGGACGAGAAAATTCTATGGGTGTTGTCTTTTCGCGGGCAGGGTGATAAGCCATTTTGGGAGAATGATCCCTCATTTGATACCCCGGCCAAACGCGGTGCATTAATCTCCAGTGTCGTTCGTAAGCAGTATAATATGGTGAGTGAATATGTGGATCAGCCCGTTTGCTGCATGGCAATGTATGGGGAGATTGCCGAGCTGTATCAAATGGGATTAATAGAGGTTCCGGACGGTGTTATTAAAATATGGGCAGATAATGGCTACGGCAAAATGGTGTCAAGACGCCACGGCAATATGAATCTACGGGTGCCAGCGCTGCCTGCTGCCAACGATGAGGGCAAAAACGGCGTTTATTATCATGTTACCTTCCATGATTTGCAGGCCTCCAATCACCTGACAATGTTTCCTGCCCCTGCAGAGCTGATTGTAGAAGAATTGGATAATGCCTTCACTGCAGGAGCGGACGAGTATTTGCTGGTCAATTCGGGTAATATATTGCCGCATATGTATACGCTGGACTTGGTGGCTGAGCAGTGGACGACGGGGTGTGCGAATGCGGATGAACAACTACAAGCTTTTATCAGGCGTTATTATACGAAGCAGCAGAATGAAATCGCCCGTATGTACAAGGGGTACTCCGAGTGCACCATCGCTTATGGTCCTAATAGCGATGACCGGGCAGGAGACGAATTCTATCATCACCCGGCTCGGCAGATCATGGGACATTGGCTGAGAGGACACACAGCCATGGCCGAACAGCTGCGATGGGCAGCTGGTTCGGGTTCATTCTTGGAGCAGGTTCGCTGGTTTGGCGAGCAAGCCGAATCGGCTGTATCCGGATGGGAGGAACTGCGCCGGGAGTGCATGCAGGTTATGGAGTGGCTTCCGGAAGAGGAGCAAAGCAGGCTTAATAATCAACTACTTGTACAAATAGAGCTTCACTGGAGTGGTTGCCGAGGACTTGCGTGGATTTGCAGAGCGTACGAATCTTTTTGCATGGGCAATTATCCACGGGCATTTATTCAGGCTTCGCATTCGGTATGGAGCTACAGTGAAGGTAAGCAAGCGCTGAAGCGGGCAGAGCTTGGACGCTGGGAGCATTTCTACCGTGCGGATTGGTTAACCAACCTAGCCAATACGATCGAGCATGCCGACACAGTCCGTAGATTCATTCGTATTCAGGGCGACAGCCCGGACATGTTTCTTTGGTATAAAGAATATTTGATGCCGGAAACCGAGAAACATATTTATCTCGAAAATACTCACCGCAATCCGCTATCTGATGATGAATTGGCACGTCAGTTGGAAACTAAATTTCAAAATGTTTGAATAATTTCAAAAAAAACACCGAAGCTATAATTCCTTCGGTGTTTTTTGTATATTTTCTTTATTCTTTGGACCTTAATCGGTAAAAATATGTTTTCCAATTTTAAGGTTCTGAGGGCGGGTCCAAATCCATTTACTCGTTGCTGTGTCGGGATTAAAATAATAAAGTGAATTTTGTGTCGGGTCCCATCCGCGAACAGCATCAAAAGCTGCTAAATAAGCAGAGCTGTTGGGAGTAAGCCAATACTGACCATCATCTACAGCCGAAAATGCACCAGGTTGAAATACAACACCTCGTATAGTATTTGGAAACAGATTAGATTGAATCCGGTTCATTACCACAGCACCAACAGCAACCTGTCCCTTATAGAGTTCGCCTCGGGCTTCACTGTATATGACTTTAGCCAGGATATCCATTTCGTATATATTTAGAGAGCGTTTTTTGAGCACTTCCCAAGTGCGATTTCCTGTAACACCGTCTGCCGGTATACCATATTCTTTTTGGAATTGAAAAACGGCTGATTTCGTATGTACACCATAGCTTCCATCAAGAGGTTGAGTATAAAACCCAAGCGTTGATAACCGGTATTGGAGATCCCATACATCTCCGGATTGACTACCAGAATGGAGAACAGGTGCAGCACTGGTCTTAGGACTTACTAGAGTAGCATTTAGCATCAGGAAAAATAGCAATACTGCAAAAATTTTCAGTTTATTCATAGTCCCCTCCTAGGAATGGATTATAAAGGGGCTTTGTTGCGTGTACAACAATCACATATTGGAAGTTGACTTCCTGTAAAACTTCACAGTTTCTACATACTTATTGGGTAAAGTAAGATTAAATAAAAATGAGATATTATAAAATGGAGGGAATCTGATGAAAAAAGTTATAATGATTGGCACAGTGACATTACTGATAAGCACAGTTATATCTGGATGCCAGATAGGCAATAAAGCTCCTGAAGCTACTCCCAATGAAACTAGTAATGCATCGTCTGTCGCGGTACCCTGGATAGGAACAAAAAATACAACACGTATTAACTCTTCCGACCCCGTTCAGGCAGCAGTTCTAGTTTCCCGTACACTATGGACAGCCGAGTCCAATAATAATAGACCCTCAAGTGTGGTCTTAACCGATGTGAACAACTGGCAAATTGCCGCAGTAAGCACCGATTTGATTCATCACCCCAGCAATGGACCGGTCCTCTTTTTCGATAAAGAGAATGTTCCTTCAGCAACCATGGATGAACTTAAGCGTCTGAACCCGAAAGGGGCGGAAGGCAATGATGGAATTCAAATCGTTATCGTAGGCCCCGTAACAGCAAGTGTTGAGGAGAAATTGAAATCTTTGGATCTGAAGGTTGATAAAATAGAAGGAGATGAGCCGGCGGCTGTAGCTCAGGCAATTGATGCCTATTATGCGAAAGCTGCAGGTGAGCTGCCCCAGGCTGTTGTTATCGGATCCATGGACAGTCCTGAATATACACTCCCTGCTGTAAATTGGATTGCTCATATGCCAGAACCTCTGTTGTATGTAAAAAAAGATGAAATTCCAGCTTCAACGGTTGAGGCTCTAAAAGAACGTGCTGGTAAGGCAACCATCTATGTTCTTGGACCAAAATCAGTGATTTCTGCTAAGGTCGAAGACGAACTGAGATCCTATGGAACAGTAACGCGCATTTCGGGAGATAATCCTTATGATAATGCGATTGCTTTTGCCCAATTTAAAGATAATAGTAATGACTTCGGATGGGGGATCACAACTCCGGGTCATAACTTGTCGTTTCTGACAACAGATTCAACAATGCTGGCTATTGCCGCGGCTCCATTTAGTCATTTAGGCAAACATGCGCCATTACTCTTTACAGAAAAGGGTGGGATGCCGGATTCCGTGATGGAGTATACAGCCATTCTTCAACCGAAATTCCAAAAGTCACCGGCAGAAGGACCCTACAATCATGCCTGGGTGACCGGCGACAATACAAGCATTACTACAAAAGCACAAAGTGAAATTGATGACATGTTAGAGATCTCACCTGCTTCCGGTGGAGACCCTCATTCTGGCCACTAGAAAACTAGTAATCGTTAAGAACTAAAAAGGGGATGTCTCAACAGCCATTTACATGACTATTGAGACATCCCCTTGTATGTTGAGTTGTGAGCTTAATTAATGATTCATTCCAGCCATTCCGTCAATAATTTCAGGATTAACCATTCCGAAGATCATTGCGATATGGGCTACCACGAGAAATCCGCTTACGAGAATAAAGTGAAGCTTTAACTTCTCTTCTTGCGAACGTTTACGTCCGATTAAACCTAGATCAAGAAGAGCGAGAGGTAACAGGAAGAATACGCCGCTTAAGTAAAATCCAACGGCAACTACGTCCACCCAAGTATGCCATTCTCCATTTACAGTTAAAGGGACAAACGCTGTTGGGAAAAGATATAAGAAAACACCTGTGAAATAAAGACCGGCGAAAATGCTGCAGATTTTGTTAAAAGCCTTAAGGCTGCCTTGGACGCTCTTGTTAAAAAGAATAAAGAATTCGGTTACCGTAATCGTCTCCGCAAGAATGACAGGTATTGCCATGAAAATGATCAGATTCCACGGCTGATTGTCCATAAGAAGGGACATGTAGTGTGTCATGTTCATTAAAATTTTCCTCCATTAAATAAATTAACTTCAGAGCCAATTGTAAGAAAAAAGTGTGTGGAAAGTGTGTGGAAAGTGTGTGGAAACCGCCGAGACCCTCCCTTTTAGCAGGCATGAACCGTCCTCGACAATATTATCATCCTGATATATGATGCTTAGGTTGATTTACCAACTATTGTGCGGAAGATGGAGGTAACATGAAAAATAAAATTGAATCCCCTAAAATTTCAATCCCATTATTAGAGCCGCAGGATGTATATTCACTGGAATCTAGAGAGGAAATCTGTAACAAATCCATTGAAGACCTCACCATTGACAACCAAGAAGCCAATAGGGTCTCTTTCGATAAGGTTCTTTTTAAAAATGTGGTGATTACGGAATCTGCATTACGTGAGATTGAACTGACGGACACCATTTTCGAAAAATGTGATCTATCAAATATTGATTTCTCGGGTTCCTTTATACATCGTACGGAGTTTAGAGATTGCAAACTCATAGGAACGGACTTCTCTAATAGCAGGCTGCAAAATGTTAGCTTTCTAAACTGCCTAGGGGACTATTCAGTATTTCGCTTTTCGAAATGTAAGCATGTGAGTTTTGAGGAATGTTCACTGATAAGTATAGACTTTTATAATTCTAATCTTCAGACCGTGTACTTCCCTCATTGCAATATCGATCAGGCCATGTTCACAGGTTCGAAGTTAAAGGGAATCGATCTTAGCAGTTGTTCATTTGATGGATTGAATGTAGAGATAGAAGACTTGGATGGTTGTATGATTTCAGCACATCATGCGGCTTCATTTGCGGGACTTATGGGGTTAATTGTTAAATGAATGTAAATTAAATATATTAAAACAAAATTAAGAAAAGATTGACGGACTTTGTTTGATATATTAAAGTGTAATTAGTTACAAAATATTAACCATTTGCCGAATTTCTTTTTTTGAAAACGGGGGAACCATTCCGGGTGAATTATTCTTGTAAGCAAGAGAATATAGGGAAACCTTTAACCGAACCCTCAGCTAACTCCGTAGGCATTGAAGGGAGAACAGGGTTCTGAAGAAAGTCATTTTATCCTTACTGGGAGCTGCAGTTTTCTTTACTACGGCTGTACCAAGTACTTTTGCAAGTGATGCTAATCTTGAAAGTGAAGTGAATCAGGTACTGGGAACACCATATGTATGGGGTGGAACCACTGCCGCTGGATTCGATTGCTCCGGATTTATTTTATATTTATTAAAGAAGTTTAACGTGGATGATCTACCGCGAACCTCCCAGTCACAAGCTAAAGTAGGAACTCCTGTTGCGAAAGACAATCTGCGACCAGGTGACTTAGTATTTTTTAATACAATCGGTACGGGAATCTCCCATGCGGGAATCTATTTAGGTGATAATGAATTCGCTCATTCCTCCAGCAGTAAGGGAGTAAGAATAAGCAAGCTTTCGGACTCGTACTACAAAGGTCGTTATGTTACAGCCCGACGTGTAGTAGACGAGAAGAATTATCTTAAAATGGTAGATTAATGTATAGCAAAAAAGGACAAGCCAACTGAGGTACAATGGGTTTGTCCTTTTTTTAATAGACTTATACTATCCTATGAAGGTGTGATCACACAATGTATGAACATCTTGTCGTATTCAAGTTTAATACTAACGTTACACCCGCCAAAGAACAGGAGCTGCTCAATCAATTACTCTCCTTTCGAGATCGTATCCCAGGGATATTGGATATCAGTGCAGGCATCAACGTAACTGAAGAAACGCACAATATTCAAGGCTATACGCTCGGTTTGCGGGTTACGTTCGATAACCTTGACTCGCTTCGTGCCTATGGCCCCCATCCCGTTCATCAGGAATTTGTAAAATCGCTGGACGGTATTGTAGAGAATGTTATAGTCGTTGATTATCCTAAGGTATAGTAGCAACGAGAATAAATTCAGGTAAATGATGATGTGGGAGAGCTTGTTTTGAGAGCTGCTCCTTTTTTGTTATTTAGCCACAATAATCACACAACCTTGCTGTGTTTCATCCATATTTTTCAAGTAAAATATATTTGAATTTACTAATGTTGGAGGGATATAATGGCAAATTATTCAATTCAACCTGAAAGATCTACATTGCATGGCTCGTTCTCACGTGATTATGAACCAATATTAACTATTAACTCTGGAGATGTCGTTCGGTACAGCACACTTGATGCTGGATGGGGACTTGGGCCTTATACAGCTCCAGGTGTTCGTGCAAGATTTGAACCCAGAGAATCTTCCCGCGATGGGGGTCATGCTATTTGTGGACCAGTGGCCATTCGAGGTGCTGAACCGGGTATGACACTCGAAATAAAAATTAATGAAATTCGTCCCGGTGCATGGGGATGGAATTGTGCTGGCGGGTTCCCACATCCCATGAATGAAATTCTAGGGGTAACAGAAGGCGAGCTATTTCATCTGAATTGGACATTAGATGCGGATTTAATGATCGGTACCAGCGATAAAGGGCATGAGGTGACCTTGCGACCCTTTATGGGAGTAATGGGGATGCCTCCTGACGAGGAAGGAATTCATTCTACTTTTCCTCCGCGTTATTGTGGTGGAAATATCGATTGTAAGGAACTAATCACAGGGAGTACGCTTTATCTTCCTATTTCTGTGTCAGGGGCATTATTTTCAGTTGGGGATGGACATGCCCTACAAGGGGACGGAGAAGTTGGATGCCCAGCATTAGAGTGTCCTATGGAATTGGTGGATCTTACGTTCATTCTTCGAGATGATATTCATTTGACTATGCCTAGGGCAGAAACGCCTACGGCATGGGTCACCATGGGCTTTCACGAAGATTTAGACGAAGCCACTATAATCGCTTTAAATGGTATGTTGGACCTTATGGAGGAAATACATGGATTTGAACGCAAAGAAGCCCTAGCATTAGCTAGTCTCGTCGTTGATTTAAGAATTACGCAAATCGTAAATGGAGTTCGAGGCGTACATGCTGTACTTCCCCATGGTTCAATAAGGTAGATACAATCCAATTTCAGGAGGTTAATCTAATGATTACACGAATTTCGACTCCATTTAGTTACTCAACAGCTGTCGCAGCAGGGGATTATGTTTTTCTCGGATTGCATAGAGGATTTGGAGACAGCTTTTCAGAACAAATTCAAGATACCTTTTCAAACTTAAAGCAAACCCTTCTTCAAGTTGAGGTACCCTTAGAGAATATCGTCAAGGTAAATGTATATCTTAAAAATATTAAGGATTTGCCTGAAATGGAAAAGGTGTTTATGGAGTATTTTGAACAAGATAAGTTCCCAGCACGAATGACTTCGACTACAGAATTTATTGATTCAGATTGTCTTATGATGATTGATGGCATAGCATACAAAGGTGCAAATTAGATACTTCTTGGGTAAACTTATTTTATTAGAAAGAGGGAGTGGAGTAGAAGATGGAACACTATTTATTTAAGCAGCTGGCGTTTGTGCGGAGCAGGCTTCTTACAGCAGCCGAGGGCGTTACAGAAGAAATGGCAGATCTGATTCCACAAGGGTATCGAAACTCCATTCGTTGGCAGCTAGGGCATGTGTATGTGGTCTGTGAGCGATTCGCATTTCAATACATAGGGCTTCCTCTGCACATGCCCGATGGGTTTAAGGGGTGGTTTGAGAATGGTACTTCACCTTTGGATTCTCCAAACACTATTCCATATCCGAGTCTTCAAGAGCTAAAGACCCTATTGATAGATCAACAAGAGAGAATTAGTGAATCCCTCAAAGATCGAATGCAAACAAAGATTGTACCGTCTTACACGACATCTGGTGGAATGACTATGGAAACGCCCGAAGAATTTTTAAGTTTTGATCTTTATCATGAGGGTTTGCATACTAGTGTTATTAAAATGTACAAAAAATTGTTATATATAAATTGAACTATAAAATTAAAGAAAAGGGAACGGAGTGACGGAGGGGAATTTTGGAACTGGAGGAGCGAGAGCGACCGCCCAAAAGCTTTCCGTAGGAAAGCTAGCTTCGAAAGCATAGGCAGTCTACGGATTTCTACCGCGAAGAGCGGTATTATTCAAAGAAATCTGTAGACAACAGCGGCCGGAAGTCCAAACATTCACCGCAGTGCGACTAATCCTATATTCTAAAAATCTTAAGTTCAATTTATATAGTACAATCTATTCAATTCAAAGTCATATTTCCCATAACAACCTGAAAATAGAATTGTTTCTCCTAACAATTACTGTTAATGGAAGTAATAACACTATTAAATATTAAAAAATTTAATATAATAGTAGTTATTGCCAGATTGAGGTGGGTTATGGAACATTTAGTTGGAAAGAAAATAAACAAAGATATAATGAATGCATACGGAGTCACTGTTATTCCTGCGAAGTCGATCATTAACCATGAATCTCTAAGGTTGTTGAGGAGTCATAGAATAGATATAGATTTGATTTCCTTTAGTAGCAACCTTCAAGGGAACACTAACGCTGAATCCGTAGCCTTAGTTCGAAATACAGTATCCTTTACTAAAGAAATATTCCAATCCATAAAGGGATCACGTAAAATTCCGTTAATGGAAATACATAAAGAAGTTGTTCCAGCCATTCAAGAGATTTCAAGAAATACGAATGTGTTCAACTTGTTTGAATTGGTAAAAGCCAAGGATGATTATACGTTCCAGCACAATATCGGTGTTGGGGTACTATCTACGCTTATTGGCAGATGGATGAACTTTAGTGAAAGGGATCTCACCACACTATCGCTCGCAGCAACTATGCATGATGTCGGTAAGGTTAAAATACCTGAGGAGCTCTTGAATAAACCAGGGAAATTAACTCGAGAGGAATACGAACAGGTTAAAAAGCACACGATTTATGGATATGAACTACTTAAAGAAACAACCGGAATAAGCCATAGGGTAGCTCTTGTTGCATTACAACATCATGAACGTGAAGATGGCAGGGGATATCCCTTTGGTCTCAAAAAAGATAAAGTCGATTTATTTAGCTCCATTGTAGCTGTCGCCGATATTTTTCATGCTATGTCTTCAAAAAGACCTTATCATGACCCGATATCCTTTCATGAGATTATTGCACAAATGGGTCAAGGGAAATTCGGTGAATTGAACCCTCAGATTGTGTCCATTTTTATTGAGAATGTAATTAATAAAATGGTAGGGAAAGAAGTCGTTTTAACAGATGGAAGAGTGGGTGAGGTCGTTTATCTGAATCCGTTAGAAATGAACGCACCTTTAATAAAAATAGATGAAGAATTTATAGATTTAAGTCAAGATAGAGATATTCATATTCAAGAAATACGTGGATAACAACTGGATACAGTTCTATACGAGTTTTGGTTATCAAAGACAAATTGATGACCAAAACTTTTTTTATTGAGACAGGCTGTCTTCTATTGAAATCGATTTCATTCGTCTTTATAATTGACCTTATTAAACAATGAAAGCGTGAAGCATATATGAGAGATAGTAAAATCATTGATGTAGCCCACAAAGCCAATGTATCTCCAGCTACCGTATCCAGAGTGCTGAATGGAAGCCCTTTGGTAACCAGCAAAACTCAGGAAAAAGTGTTACAGGCGATTCGGGAATTAAATTACACGCCAAATGCCATGGGGAAACAGCTGCGTTCGCGAAAAACCATGACCTTAGGGGTCGTTGTCACTGACATTGGAGTTGCTTATAATGCGGAAATTATTAAAGGCATAGAGAATATTGCCAATGGGCTTAAATATAAAATCCTGATTTGTGATTCGCAAAATGAGAAGGAGAAAGAACTGGAGTTTCTTTCCCTTCTGCAGAATCGTACGGTGGACGGGCTGATTCTAGTTACGTCACAGTTATCGGACCCTGAGATCTTATCTTTCGCGGATGAGGATTATGCGATCGGGTTAATTGGCCGCAGGATTGAACATCCGTTCATTCCCTGCTCCTTCACGGATAACATTAGAATTGGCAAGGAGGTTGTGCAGCATTTAATGGAACGGGGGCACCGCCGAATTGCTTTTATTAACGGTTATGCCGATGCACCTGACAGTATTGAACGTCTGCAAGGTTATAAGGAACAACTTGAGCAAGCAGGACTATCGTTCGAGCCGGAGCTGATTGATGGCGGAGATTTCAACGAGCAGGGTGGATATGAAGCTTTTACGCGGCTGTGGAGCAACAATGAGGAATTTACAGCCGTTTTTACCGCAAATGATGAAATGGCACTAGGTGTGTACAAAGCTTGTGCAGAGCTTGGGATCTCCATTCCTGAGAACATAGCCGTGGTTGGTGTAGATAATATCCGAATTACCAATTACGTCGAACCGAAAATAAGCTCAGTGGAGCAACCGCTTTATGCAATGGGCGCCTTGCTTGCTGAACAACTCATAGAGCAGATGAACGGAAGCGTTCGGGCGGAGTCGCAGCAGTTCATGTTAGCTTCAACACTGGTAGTCAAAGGATCTTCGGCAAAAGGGGGATAAAGCCATGTCCAAGGTGTTAAGCGGAAAAGGAAACGGGTACTACGGTAAGTTTTTTTTCGTAATGACTGTTACAGTTTTTCTAACCATTTCAATATTGTCAGGTATTTTGTATTTGAACTTTGAACGAATCGCACTGAATCAGTCCTATGACCAAACGATGGATAGTCTTGCGCAGACGACGCAGGAAGCATCCGTAATGGCGGTCACTGCTGCGACCTTCGCCAAACAAATTCATAGCGATCAGAACGTTGCCAATTTGCTTAATTTTCCAAATGTGAGTGCAGTGGATGTATCAACCGCGATTAAACAATTGACCAATTATCGGGAAACTTCACCTTTTATTGATTCGATTTATATCTACAACTCGGAAGCAAGCACCTTTTACGTTAGCACGGATATGAGCGTCCCAGCGGTGTTCAGCGAATCGGAATTTTATGATCTGGATATGAAAAAGATGCTCCTGCACATTGGAGATTATGAGACGCTGAAGCCCATTCCACGCAAGCTTCGGATCGAGGGGCTAGCGGGAAATATTGCTGAAAAGGAACGTGATACCTACACCTTTCTGCTGTATGATACATTAGCGAAAAGCCCCCGGAGAAATGCAGTTATAGTAAATATTAAGGAAACCCAACTTCACAAGCATATTGATGGTTCCCTTACCAATGATCCGGCAAATACATTTTTGATCGACAAAGACGGCCTTCTCGTGTCCAACAGCTGGACGACTCCGATGCTTACAGACATGAGAGGTACTTCTTATATCCATCGTATTCTTAAACATGGACAGTCTTCAGGTTATTTTGCTACTAGTGTAGATGGGATAAAGTCTCTGGTCACGTATAGCGAACCCGATTACTTGGGCTGGAGATATATTCGGATTGTCCCGTATGCAGTAATAAGCGAGCGAATTGACAGTATGCGTTTCAAAACCTTTTGGATTGCCGCGGCTATCTTGGTTGCCGGTTTAGTTCTATCCTATCTCGGGTCCCGGCGGTTGTTCTCAGGCCTGAACAAAAAGCTCTCCCGGCTCGTTAATCTAGAGTCCGAACAGCGTGAAAGCTTGCAGACCATGCGCTCGGAGTATCTTCGTGGTTTGTTGAACGGTTACACCAATACGGACGCTGAACGGGCAAGGCCCATGTTCGAGCGTTATGGAATTAAGCTGGATCCCGCCAAGCCGTGTCGTGTCCTTGTAGTCACTTTGGATGATTACCGATCCTTAATTGATCAATATACGAGCGATGACCGAAGGCTTCTGCGCTACGGAATCCTTAATATTGCCCAGGAACTGTTAACCGGCGAAGGTCGTTCTGCTGCAACCGCTGATTTAGGAGAAGATCGCGGGGCTATTATTATCCAGGCTGCAGACCTTGAACTGGATAAAGTCGAAGCTTACCGCCAATACTCAGAGCGGCTGCAAGCCGCTGTCTCCCAGTATTTGAAGTTATCCATAACCGTATCGTCCAGCATGACCGGCATGGGAATACAATCCGTGCATTCACTGTGCCAACAGGCAGCAGAAGCATCTTTTAGCCGTGTATTCAGTGGCCCAGGCAGTTATATTGATTCAGAGACCGTCGAGCAGAACAAAGCTAAGCCCTATGAATACCCGCTCCACAAGGAAAAGCAGATGATTGATGAATTAATGCTTGGCCGGCTCCCGGAGGTAAAACGGTTGTTCAGCGAAATCATGGAGGATACGGTCAACTATTCGTATATCTCTTACCAGTTGGCTATCTCCCATGTAACTTTTGCGCTTCAGAACGCGATTCGGACGATCCGCCAGCATTCTTCAGCCGCTGAAGAGCTTTCTATTCCATCCCATCAATTGTATACGCATGTACAGGTGGAAACGTTGGAAGAACTTACGAAACGCTACATGGCCCTGTTCGATCTTCTCGAAAAGTATATGGAGGATAAAAAGAAAAATAGGCAGGATGATTTACCAGGACGTATTAAGAGGTTTATTGATGAGCATTACGCTGATCAGAATCTTTCCCTCGAAACGCTGGCAGATGAAGCCGGAATGTCGGCTACTTATATTGGCAGGGTATTTAAGCAGCATACGTTTCAGACGATCCTGGGATATATTCAGGAGGTAAGGATGAACAAAGTCCGTGAGTTGTTGATCCAGACCGATGATTCTATTGGGGACATCGCTGAACGAACCGGATTTTCGAACAATCCCTATTTCTATAAAGCCTTCAAGAAACATAATGGAGTGACACCGGCTGAATATCGTAAAAACGCCAGAGGACTGTTGAATGAGGGTAACGATGATGGAGCTATACTCGCTTAAGTGGGGCAGAAGGGTTCGAATCGGAAGGCAGGGGCGGCTCCCTTGCCTTCCTTTTATTTTGCCAAAAGCCTTGATTTTACTGGGGAGTGTCGGAAAAGAAGAGTGTGTTCGGGAAAACGTAGTGCTGATTTCGGGCTAAAAGTGAGTCACATCGGGTATGGTTAGTTGCCCGCCTCCCGAGCGTCTTCTAATATGGGAATTGCAGCCGGACAGCCAAAAAGACGGCTCATAACAATATGAAGATGGTTGAGGAGGTCGTAAGATTATGTCTGGAAGAGGCGGAATCATTCGGGAGTTTAATCGAAACAAGGTATTGTTTCTGATGATTGCCCCTACACTTTTGTTTTTTATTATCTTCAGTTACATACCTATGGTTGGCGTGTACTATGCCTTTACGAAATTCGATTTCGACGGCGGGTTGTTCGGAAGTGAGTTCATCGGACTGAAAAACTTCGAGTTTCTGTATAAGTCAGGCATCCTGTGGAATTTGACGAAAAATACAGTGCTCTACAATCTGGCTTTCATTATTCTTGGCAATATCATGCAGGTGATCTGCGCTATATTCCTTGCACAGCTTTCAAGTAAGTTTTTCAAGAAGACAGCGCAGTCACTTATGTTTCTACCCTATTTTCTTTCTTGGGTACTAGTGGGTGCCTTCGTGTTCAACCTGTTCTCCGATCTCGGAGTCATCAACACTATGCTGAGACAATTTGGATTACAGCCGTACGACTTCTATCTTCAGACGACACCTTGGAAGTACATTATTGTATTCTTTAATATTTGGAAGGGCATTGGTTATGGAACGGTCATATATTTAGCAGCCATTATGAGCATCAGTGACGAGTATTACGAAGCATCCAAGATTGATGGAGCTAATATTTTTCAGCAAATTCGCCGGATTACGCTCCCACTGCTTATGCCAACCTTCATATTACTCATCCTGTTCAGTCTTGGTGGGATCATGAAAGGCCAGTTTGATCTGTTCTATCAGATTATTGGCAATAACGGCATGCTGTACGACGTCACGGATATTATTGATACGTATGTTTTCCGTTCACTGACAGTCAACTTCGACATTGGCATGGGAACGGCTGCGGGCTTGTACCAGTCCTTCTTCGGCTTCGTAATTATCATGCTTGTTAACTACATTATCAAAAAAACGCGCGAAGAATACGCGTTGTTCTAAAGGGGGGATAAGCATGAGTACTGAAATTGAAAAACTGCCGAGCGTTCGAAGAATGAAAAAAAGCACAAAGATTAAGGAAGATAAAGAGACCCTTATTTTTAATATCATCGGATATACCTTGCTGTCTCTCATTTCCTTAATCTGTCTTATTCCATTCTGGCTCATTGTGGCTGGCTCGTTCACAGACGAATTGGAGATCATCTCCGAGGGCTTTAAGCTGTTCCCCAGCACCGTATCTTTCGAAGCTTATAAGTCTGTATTTAGTACGCCGGAGCAGATTTACCACGCTTATAGTGTAACTATTGGAGTAACTGTAGTGGGCTCTTTACTGGGACTGTTCCTGACTTCAATGGCTGGTTATGTATTGTCCCGTAAAGATTTCGCCTATCGTGACAGTCTCTCATTCTTCATTTACTTCACCACTCTTTTCAGTGGGGGATTAATTCCTTGGTACATCATGATGACCAAATATTTAGATCTTAAGGACAGCTATTGGGCCTTGATTCTGCCTCCGCTGCTGAGTGCCTGGAATATCATTTTGATGAGAAGCTTCATGAAATCGATTCCAGAGTCCATTGTAGAATCAGCTAAGATCGACGGAGCCGGGGATTTCCGGATTTACTGGAAGCTCATCCTGCCGCTCTCTACACCAGGACTTGCAACCATTGGTTTATTTCTCGGGCTTGGCTACTGGAATGACTGGTTCAACGCCAACATGTTCATCACATCGGATCAAAAATTCCCACTGCAGTTCCTGCTCTATAAAATCCTGTCCAGTGCAGCGGTGCTCCAGACGAATAACGGATCTTATCTAGCCGCGAACGTCGTACCGCCTACAGAAACGTTAAAGATGGCTGTCGCTGTGATCGCCACTGGCCCGGTAATCCTGCTCTACCCCTTCGTTCAACGTTATTTCGTCAAGGGGCTTACGGTAGGAGCAGTTAAAGGTTAGAACCGGGCTACCGGCTAACATAGCATTCATTTGTAGTACCCAGACAGGGTGACAAACTTTAAGGAGGAGTCAATTGTGAGAAAGAGAACAAAGCGATTAACGCTCGTAATTCTAATGTCTTTATTGATCTCGCTGATTGCGGGCTGTGGGGGCGGAAGTAACAACGGAGCCACAGAAAATGAAGGTGTAAAGAATACAACTGAGACCAAAGCGGCCAATCAAGGTGAAGCTGACAAAGAGACGTTGAAGAAAGTGAAACTCACTTGGTATCTGGTCGGTGATGCGCATAAGGATCAGGATAAAATTATAGACGAATGGAATAAAATGCTGGAGAAGGATTTGAACACAACCATCGATGTAAAGTTTACGACGTGGAATGACTGGATGACGAAATATAACCTGCTGTTAACCTCGGGTGAAAAGATTGATATGATCTTTGCCTCCAATTGGGCTGATTTCTACAAGCTGTCAAAACAAGGAGCCTTCCTGGATCTGAAGGATCTACTGCCAGTTAATGCTCCAGTTACCTGGAGTAATGTGCCGAAGCAGGACTGGGCATCAGTTACAGTGGGAGACGGTATCTTCGCTGTACCTAATACCAACTCCGAGTATACACCGGACGGTTATGTCTACCGGGAAGATTGGCTTAAAGAGTTTGGCCTGCCGGAATTTACGGATTTGGCATCCATCGAAGCCTATTTGGATGCTGTGAAAACTAAGAAAAACGTAACACCGATTAACGGTGCTGCTTATGAGAACGTAAACCGCCTATTCCGGTTCTGGAATGACTTCCAAATGATCAGCGGCGAAATTATCGGTGCAACTTCATATGATAACCCGCGCGATATTCAGATTATTCCGTTTACCGATGAGTACGAGGCCTGGGTGAAGAAGATGAAGGAGTGGGAGGAAAAGGGCTATTGGAACAAAAACTCCCTTTCTTCGAAGCAGGAAGCTGGCGATTTTATAAAGACCGGTCAAGGTGCAATCTATTGGCGTAATCCATCTAGTGCTGGCGGCTTCATCAACGAAATACAAGCGAAGGGATTGAAGATGGATATTGGGTATTTCCCGTTCACCCGTTTCCACAACTACGTTATACCTACACTGCCTATCGCAAACGGCATGGCCATTCCGAAGAGCTCGCAGAACCCGGAACGTTCACTTATGGTGCTCGACAAGCTGCGCAACGATCCGGCCTATTTTAACCTCATGACCTACGGAATTGAAGGTACACACTGGGCTAAAGGCGAAGACGACAAGACGATTGTTATTCCGGCACCAGGCGTAGACCTGAATGTGACTCCGCGGTATGACATTGCAAGCTGGGGCTGGCGTAATGAAGCGAACATGAAGAATGAAAAAGGAGGCTGGGCGGGTCTTGATGTACTGAAGGAAGAGTTCAAGCCGATCAGCAAACAGGACATTTTTGGACCTATTTATCTGGATTACGAGCCTGTAAAAACGGAGCTGGCAGCGGTTAATCAGGTCTTCGAGCAATACGGCAAACCACTTATGCTTGGCTTGACTCCAGATGTGGATGCTTCCTTAAAAACCTACCGTGACAAGCTCAAAGCGGCTGGTGTAGACAAACTGCTCGCTTATGTTCAAGAGGAATCCGGTAAGTATTTTGATGAAAAAGGAATTCAATAGAATAGATTGTGATGAATAGATACTTGTAAAAACTATAGAAGCCTACTCTTTAGACCTGTATGATGGTTTAATAGAGTTGGCTCTATTTTTTTATGCAGACTAGTATAGGACTATTGGGGGATGGAGAAAGTGTTGTATCAATGTAGAAAAGTATCCATCTTTGTGGGATTAGTTCTTATGCTTGTTATTGTATCCGGTTGTTCCAAAGGATCGGGTCATGTCACCGTTAAAAGGAACGGAAGTATTGAAATGGCTGTCAATCTCCGTCTGGATGCGCGCACACAATCGCTGCTTAGCAATAAAATAGATTCACTAGTTACCAAACTCCAAGCTGCGGGAATCAATCTTCAAAAAAACCAAGAAGGCAGCACAACCGAGTATCAATATCTGAAAACATACGCTTCTATACAAGAGTTACGGTCAATGATGAAATATAAGGATAGCGAATGGGTAGATGTGAAAGTAAAGACAACGGACAAGTGGTTATATACCGGATATGCAGTGGAAACCCAGCTTTATTTAAGCTCATATTCTGACAAAATTCTTGATGAAATAGGAACAACAAGTATTCCTAAACCGCTCATCCGGTTGTTAATGCAGGCTTTCGCCTTTGATTTTAGCTTGACCCTGCCATTCAATGTATATGGGGATAATAATGCAGCAGTGCAGGATGGAAGGACCTTAACCTGGCATATTAAGCTGACTGATTCCGATCCTATTCGCATGGTAATTTACGTACCTAATCTTAAGAATATTGCGATTGCGGCAGGGGCTGGAGTTATATTGGCAGGGGGAATTGTGTTCTTTTTTGTAAGAAAAAAGAGATTGCGAAAGTCTAAGTCTTGTTAAGACACTAAGCTTCATCTGAAATGAGAATTTTTGACTGCTGTTGCATATAGAACCTTCATCTTGTTATAATTAGTACCAAGTACTAATACCAGATGATAATATGAGGGGTGAAGTTATGTTTGGGGCTAAAATTACAGCTATCGGGTCCTATGTTCCGGCTAGGAGGCTGACCAATGCAGATCTGGAACGTATGGTGGAGACCAATGATGAGTGGATTGTTCAACGGACTGGAATTCAGGAACGCAGAATCAGCCGGCAAGATGAGTTTACCAGTGATTTATGTGTGGCAGCCGTACAGGATTTGATGGCGCGATACGGAAAAAGCGTTCAGGATGTGGACATGGTCATTGTCGCTACCAGCACACCTGACTTCACCTTCCCAACAGTAGCCTCCTTAATTCAGCATCGTTTGGGTATTCCAATGACTGCGGGGACTATGGATTTGAGCGCTGCCTGTTCGGGGTTTGTATACGGATTGCACACGGCTCACAGCTTTGTGTCTTCGGGGCTGCATCGTAAGGTGCTTGTTATCGGAGCAGATACGATTTCCAAGATTACAGATTACACCGACCGTAGTACATGTATTTTATTCGGTGATGGTGCTGGAGCTGTATTAGTGGAGAAAACGGAGGAGTCATCGGGATTCCTTGGATTTAATCTGGGAAGTGACGGAAGCGGGGCGCACCATGTATATCGCACAAGCCTGTCCCGATCCATTAACGATATTGAGCTGATCGACACCCAAATGTTAGTTCAGAACGGGAGAGAAGTATTTCGCTGGGCCGTAAGAACGGTGCCTCAAGGCGTCCAGCAACTGCTTAGTAAGTCTGGAGTTGATATGGAGCAGATAGATTGGTTTATTCCACATAGCGCAAATTTACGAATTATTGAACCGATCTGTGAGAGAATGAATTACTCCATGGAGAAGGTCCTATATAGCTTAGTCAATTTTGGTAATACCTCTGCTGCGACGATCCCTTTGGCGCTTGATTTGGGTATACGAGAAGGCAAAGTGCTGAATGGCCAGAAGGTTCTGTTGTACGGCTTCGGCGCGGGTCTCACGCATGCTGGTCTGCTGGTACAATTGGATTTAGATGAACAGCTTACGGAGCCTACTGCACTATAATCAACAGCTATTTTTATTTTTAAAACAGTGCTGACCTCGAGGGAATCGAGGCAGTACTGTTTTTTTGTATATCCTTTATTTTTCCGAGAAATGGGTGCCGCTCTATAAGGGCGGCGAAGTCGGTTCTTCTTGGCTCGTATAAAAAAAGCGACTTTCTACCTGGTTGACACACATAGAAACTCATGGTATTTTCTAGTAGGGAAACCGGTTTCCCCAAAACCAAAAGGACAGAATAGTTAATGAGCACCCGCTTTGTATGCGCTTTATTATGAGAGGGAGATGAGGAATGAAACGAAAATTATGGCTTCTACCCGTTCTGATTACATCTATGGTTCTTTCAATGGCTATTCAACTGTTTGTATTATCACCATCAAAGGTTCATGCGGCAAGTATAGGAACGATTGATGAGAACGACTCGATTTATCAGATTATGGTTGACCGCTTCAATGACGGAGACTCCACCAACAATGCAACTGGATCAGCCATACGTTACGGGGAAACTACGGAGGATGATTTTCGATATATGAAAGGCGGCGACTGGCAGGGGGTTATCGACAAGCTCCCCTACATCAAGAATATGGGATATACCGCTATTTGGATATCACCAGTAGCAGAGCCGCAGATGACCAATCGGGATAACAACGGTACTGGTAAAAATACAGCCTACCACGGTTACAATGTTAAGAATCCTAATGCAGCCAATCCTTACTTCGGAACAAAGGAGAAGCTAAAAGAACTAGTGGATGCAGCACATGCGCAGGGCATCAAGGTTATCATTGATGTCGTTCCTAATCATATCGGAGATTACATGCTTGGGACTCAGGCCAACTATGATATCGCCAGTCTGCAGCCTGTGGCACCGTTCAATAATCCATCCTGGTATCACCATAACGGAGATATTAACTGGGGACTTGTTGATGGTCGATACGATCAATGGGCGCAGGACTACCTTGAGAATCATGATCTGGGCGGACTAGATGATATCGATTTCGATGTTCCGGCTGCGAAGCAAGCTATTTTTAACTCAATTAAAGGTTGGTTTGACTACACAGGTGCCGATGGAGCACGTGTCGATGCAGCCAAGCTGATTAAGCCGACAGATATCGGTGAATTGCAGAACCTGTTAGGCGTTAATACGTTCGGTGAGAACTTTGACGGTAATGCGGAATTTGTCTCAAGATGGGTAGGAACGAATAAGGAATGGGGAATGTTAGACTTTCCATTATTCTTCTCTGTCCTTAACAGCTTTGCTTATGGTCAATCCTTTGATGCCAACATCAAGAGTACACTGGCCCAGGATACCGTATATAACGGGAATGCCAACCATATGGTTACCTTTATCGATAACCATGACCGTAACCGTTTCTTAACAGAGGCTGGAGGAAATGTTGCGAAGATGCAGAATGCATTAGCCTTCATCTTCACAGTACGCGGAACACCGGTTGTCTTCCAAGGAACCGAGCAGGATAAAGGCAATGGCAATGGTCAGATTATGACAGGTGGAATCGCTGATACCTGGAACCGCTGGTCGATGGTAAAGCGGGATGCCAATGGGAACGTGCTTCAGAACTATTTCAATGAGAATGCAAACACCTATAAGTTTGTGGCTAAATTGAACGACATCCGCAAGAATAACGCTGCACTGCGTACAGGTACTCAGCGTGAAATGTGGTCGGCACAGAATTTGTATGCTTTTTCCCGCCGTGTAGATAGTGGAGCTAACTTGGGACAGGAAGTTATCTCTGTCTTCAGTAATGCAACCAGCGGCACACAAAGTGTTAACATTCCCCTTCGTGCAGAGAGTACGCTGACAGTCGGAACTGTTTTGGTGAATCAATTAAACACTTCAGATACAGTGACTGTACAATCCGGCGGAGCTACAGGGAAGCAAATTTCAGTAGCAGTGGGTGCGAATGCCGCCAAAATATATGCGAAGCAGCAGCAGGTCGTGGATACGATTGCTCCGACTCCACCTACAAATGTAACTGCAGTGCCACAGAACGCTTCAAGCGTACTGGTAAGCTGGACCGCATCTACTGACAATGTAGGAGTAACGGGATACGAGGTTTATCGTAATGGCGTCAAGGTTGGAACCACAGCTTCGACTTCCTATACGGACAATGGCTTAACTTCAAGCACAGCATATCAGTACACAATTAAAGCCTTTGATGCTGCTGGAAATCTCTCCGGACTGAGTGCGATTGCATTCGCAACCACTCCATCAGGCAACAGCGTGAAGATTTTCTACAAAAATTCAGCTTTCAGCAGCTCCTATATTCATTACAAGCTGGACGGAGCAACAACCTGGACTACGGTACCTGGCGTACAGATGTCCTCCTCTACATTTAGCGGATACAGTGTGATTACAGTCCAGTTGGGCAGCTCAGCAGGACTGACCGCAGCCTTTAACAACGGCAGCGGTACTTGGGATAGTAACGGTAGCAGCAACTACCATTTCGACAGCGGGACATGGAGTCTTGTTAATGGCACTATTACTTCTGGAGAGCCAAAAGCAGACGGTGTTACGTTCCGGGTAACGGTTCCGTCTACCACACCTGCTGATGGACCAGTGTATCTCTCGGGTTCATTTAACAGCTGGAATGCGGCCGATCCTGCCTATAAGCTTACCAAAGGAAGTGATGGCATCTATTCCATTACGTTGAATCTTCCTGCTGGAACTGCGGTGCAGTATAAGCTGACCCGTGGAACGTGGACGACCGTCGAAACGACTACGTCCGGTGCGGATATAGCTAACCGTACGCTCACACCGTCCGGGGGTGCACAAACCGTGACACTGACGGTTCAGCGCTGGAAGGATCAATAAATTAATATTTCTTAGGTAAACTGTTTAGGTAGCCAATATCTTGTAAAGTATGAAAGCCAAGAAGCGGCTCCCCTGCGGGAGTCGCTTCTTGATAAGTTAATGGAGGAGCTATTCCATCAAGATGAAGAGTCTGGCTCGGAACTTCTTTGAGTAGATTCGCGTTGGATCAGCTCAGGTTCCAGTAGTACATGCTGCGGAGGCATATCCGGGTGTAGGATTCGATCCATCAGCAAATGCCCTGAAGATACACCCAGCTTAAAAGTATCAATGTTAAGTGAGGTTAAAGGAGGTGTTGTATAACGGGACAAGGGATATTCATCGAATGCAGCTACACCAAGCTGAGTGGGTACATGTATACCAAGTTCCTTAGCAGCCTGAAGCACACCGAAGGCGGTATAGTTACTCATGCACACGATAGAATCAGGTCGTTGCTCACCTTGCAGAAGCTTAAGCGCCGCTTGGTAGCCTTCATGTTCATCCGCCTTACAATTCACAATCCAATCTTTATGTACAGTACGTCCAGACTGATGTAGAGCCTGCAGGTAACCATTACAGCGGTGGGTAAAAATTTTCTCATTCTGTTCCCCGCCGACAAAAGCAACGTCAGAGTAACCTTGTTCCAGTAGATGTGCAGTAAGCATTCTTCCACCTAGCTCATTATCAAAATCGACCCATCCTACGGAGCCGGCAAGTTCACCTATGGATACAAAGGGAAATTGAAGACGAATAAGTTCATTGGACAGTTCTTCTGTCAGTACGGAGTTATTGGCAATAATCCCATCAACACGCTTACTTAGCACAAGTCTGTTGAGAAAATGCCCCTCCGGATTATTATGCTGCACATTAGAAATCGTAAGTTCGTATTTCATAGTAACGATTACGCTCTCAATGCCCCCGATAATGTTATAAAAGAATTGGTTCAAGAATTCACTTTCTTTAGACATATCGACCAGCAACCCGATATTGTAGCTGCTCTGTCTGGCTAAACCCGTAGCAATGCTGCTGGGCGTATAGTTCATTTGCTTCATGATATCTCGGACCTTACGCTTTGTTTCCTGCGATATTTTTGGAGAATCGTTCAGCACCTTTGATACGGTGGATTTAGCCACATTGGCCGCTTTGGCGATATCCGAAATGGTTACTTTCATCGTTTTCCCTCTCGACTTGGAAGTTATTTGTAATCATAATAACACATACACGTGCAAGCCCTCTAATGAGGAGATCTAGATAAAAAATAGATATATAGATTGAACTATAAAAATAACATTGGGTGATAGTAACGAAGGGGGATTTTGGAACTGGAAGAGCGAGAGCGACCGCCTTTGTCTCCGGATTTCATCCGCAGAAACGGTAAAAATCAAGAAATCTGGAGACAACAGCGGCTGGAAGTCCAAACATTCACCGTAGTTACTATTACTCCCAAAGTGTAAATCTATGTACAATCTATATGCAGGATAGAAGGAGAGTTGTATTTTATGTCGCAAAAATGGTTTTTGTATCATTCGAGTGAGGACCCGTTTGCTTTTCCAGTTGGCGAGGGTGCTTTGAAGATCAGATTATTTGTTCAAGCTGGACAGCAAATATCTTGTAAGGTTATTCATTCGGACCGTTATGATTCCCCAGGCAGAGAGATCCCTCTGATTATGGATAGGGTTGGATCAGCTGGAGCCTACGAGATTCATGAAGCTATTATTACCACGGACATGAAAAGAGTTCGATACTTGTTCTATGTAGAAAATAAAACGGGTGAGTATCTCTGGTATGGGGAACGGGGGATTTCCGAGAATCGGGAACGTGCGGGATCTTTTCAATATGCATACTTTCACCGTAACGTAGCGCTGGAGCTGCCTTCATGGATCTCTGATGCCATTACCTACCAAATTTATCCTGGCAGCTACAATCAGGGAACCTTACAAGGGATAACGGAGAAAACCCCATACTTGCAGGAGCTAGGGATTACCGTCATATACATGACACCCATATTCGAGTCACCATCTGAACATAAATATAATACAACGGATTACTATAAAGTCGATCCGGGATTCGGGGATATGGACGGGTTGAAGGAATTGGTAAGCCAAGCGCATCAGCATGGAATTAAGGTTGTATTGGATGCTGTGTTCAATCACTCAGGGGATACTTTTTTTGCCTTTAAGGATGTCATGGAAAAAGGCGAGAACTCCGCGTATAAGGACTGGTTCTTCATTGACTCCTATCCTGTGACGCAGAGCCCTTCTCCGAATTTTGAAACGTTCGGCAAAGCTGAAATCCACATGCCCAAGCTGAATATGGACCATCCGGCTGCAGCGGATTACATGATTGATGTTGCTAAGTATTGGGTGCGCGAGGTTGGAATCGATGGTTGGCGTTTGGATGTAGCCAATGAAGTGAATCCACTGTTTTGGGCCCGTTTTCGTAGAGAGCTGAAGGCTGAATATCCTGAACTGCTGCTGATTGGCGAAATTATGCACGCCTCCGGGCCATGGTTGAGAGGGGATCAGTTCGACGGCACAATGAATTATGTGCTTCGTGACGCGATGCTGGAATTCTATGCTGAACAAACGACGGGTCCTGTCCGTTTCATGGAACAAGTACTTCATCAGGAAGCTTTGTATAATGATCAAGCCAATTCAGCGATGTTCCAGTTAATCGGAAGCCATGATACGCTAAGGTTTTTAACGGCATGCAAGCTGGGAGGTCGGGGCTGGGACCGAGAGAGTACTGCAGAACGGCGGATGAGACTGGCTGTGTTTTTTCAACTGACCTATATCGGGATTCCGATGATCTATTACGGAGATGAGGTTGGGATGGAGGGCGCTACAGACCCTCACTGCAGACGACCAATGATTTGGCAGGAGTCGGGTCAAAATTCAGGTCTGCTTGAATGGTACCGGCAGTTGATTTCGTTAAGAATGAGCCATGAGGTTCTGCGAAAAGGTTCATTCTGCCCTTGGTTCACGGATGAAGCACGCAATGTGCTCGGCTATGTAAGACAGAACGGCCCAGAAAAGATGGGACTAATCATCAACAACTCTCCGAATTCATATCAGCTAGAGCTGTCCCCTTACTGTACAGATAAGAACGTTCTTACGGATTTGTTGACCGGATTGTACTTTGAAAATACAGATAAACTGTTCGTGCAGATCGAGCCCTTCGGGTGTCTTATGCTGTATTGAAGCAGACCACTATAGAACGCAAATAAACCTAGCCCTTCTCCATACCCGGAGACTAGCTAGGTTTTAACTATGGTGTTTATTGAGGCAAGCTCCCGCACGATTCGCGGATAACCAGTGCAGGTTCGACAACGAAGGAACCGCCCTCGGACTGATTATTGATCAGGTCGAAGAGCATATGGGCTGCAAGCACGCCTAACCTTTCTTTGTTCTGGCGGATGGTCGTCAGCTTAGGGGTAGTGTATTTACAGGCCTCGATATCATCACACCCGATGATGGCGATATCCTCTGGGATACGCAGCCCATGCTCCTTCAAAGCCCGAATAGCACCCAGTGCCAACAAATCCGAGGCTGCGAAAATTGCTTTTGGTAAACTTCCAGTCTGTAAAAGTTGCTGCATGGCTGCGTACCCGCTGGGTTCGAAGAAGTCTTCGCCGTGAACAAACCAATTCTCATTGACGTTCATACCGAAGCTCTCGATAGCTTTGATGTAACCTTCTTCCCGTTTGTTGGAGATGCTCGAATCCGAGGTGCTTCCGATAAATCCAAGGTCCCTATATCCAAGCAGGTAGAAGTGCTCTACGACCTTGGAAGCAATTTTGAAATTATCCGACATGACATAACCGGACTTTTTGCCTTTCAGCTCCAAATCGACACCAATACAAGGAATACTGCTCATATCGAGCTCTTGTATGGCATTCTCCATTTTTTGCCCCGAAATTATGACACAACCATCCACATGAAAATGAAGACAGCGTGAAAAATAATCTCCACTGCTAATGAACTTCTCGTTAGAAAAAAAGATGAGGTCATATCCGAGCACACCCATCTGCTTCTTGAAAGAATTAAGCACTTCCACAAAAAAGGGATGCGTAAAATCAACGTTCAGCTCTCCGGCAAAAATAACACCTATTAAGCTAGACTTCTTGGTAGCGAGCGTTTTCGCAGAGTTAGAGGGTAAATACCCAGTCTGTTCGATAATTTCGAGCACTCTTCGTTTCGTTTTTTCGGAAACATCACTATAGTTATTCATGATTTTCGAAACGGTCGATACAGATACTCCAGCCATCTCTGCAATCATTTTAATATTCAGCTGCACTGTGAAGCCACCCTCCGGCATAAGACTATATTTTAGTTAAAAAGGCTCTAATATAAGGATTTATAAGGCATTTTACAGATAAATCGACATGAAATTCAGGTTGATTTAAGTTTATTCTTATTGTTAAAACAAGTCAAACCATTCTCAGGCATCCACCCAAAGTAAATTTGTAAAGCTGACAAATATTATTAAATTACATCTTTACAAAATTTGTGATCTAGTTAACAATAGCATTATCGAAACCGATTTCGATTTTTCATCTTTAATTACGAAACTTTACGAAAATTAGGAGGAGAAATCTAGAATGAAGAGGAACATCTCAGCAATCTTATCGGCTATGGTTATGGTGACTGGACTTTTTTCTTCAGTTGGAGGAGGGGCAGCCTTTGCTGCTAAAGCTGTGCCGGAGAACACGTCGACCCCGGCTTATTCAGCAGCTGCAGCAGATCTTCCAGTGAACAGTATGAAAGCGTTTACGGATGTGAGTGCAGATCATTGGGCTGTTCTTCCTTTACAGCGTTGGAGCGGGAATGGAATTATTAATGGATATGAGGATGGTTCCTTTCGTCCATCAAAGGTAGTGAGTAAAGCGGAGTTCGCCGCCATCATCAATCGTATATTTAATTTTCAGGAGCAATCTGCAGTATTGCCGATTGATGTGTCGGATTCTGCATGGTATAAGAGTGACATTGCCAAAGGTATTGCTGCCGGCTACATAAGCGCAGATCCTGGCCAATCGATCTCCCCATCACAGCCGCTAACAAGAGGGGAAGTCGTACTATCGCTGAACAAGGTATTTCATCTTAACGGAGACAAGTCGGCTGCCAGCTTCAACGATCTTAGCGGAGTGAATGCAGAAACTTTAGACGCGATCGCTGCTCTCACAGCCGGCGGCTATATCAAGGGTTACCCGGGTGGAAAGTTTAAACCAGAAGGGGTAGTGACCCGGGCGGAGCTTACTTCCATGGTAGACCGGATGATTTCGGAACTTGTTGTTCGTACCGGAGAGGTTTCTCTAGGGACGGTGCAGGGCAACGTGGTGATCAATCGGGCGGACGTTACGCTGAAGGATACGGTTATTGAGGGCAACCTCTACCTGACCCAAGGGATTGGAGAGGGTAATGCATTGCTTGATCAGGTGAAGGTTAGAGGTACAACCTTTGTATCCGGTGGAGGCGAGCAGAGCATAGGCTTCAAAAACTCTGTGCTTAGCGAAACACGAATTAACAAGCCTAATGGAAAGGTACGCGTATATGCCAGTGGTACAACTGTATTTGATGCAGTCTATGTGCAGTCTGGGGCCATATTGGAGGAGAGCAGCTTAACAGGGGCTGGTTTCACCAATGTCTACTTAACCGCAGGTAAAAGAACCGTCACTCTCAAAGGGGACTTCGCAGTTGTAAATACGACGGATTCCTCGGTCAGCGGATTGACTTTGAATATTTCAGGAGGGGTCAATAAGCTTACACTGAATAGTCCAACGACTCTTGTGCTTAACGATAAAATACAAATTCAGGTGCTGCATATCGCTCCAAATGCGAAAGGCAGCATTATTCAGGGAAGCGGTAATATCAAAGCACTGGAGAACAAGGCTGAGGGTGTAACACTAAGCGGCTCTCCGCTGCCAATAGGCAATACCAATCAGGTGACTGTGTCATCCACAGTTCCGCCTGTAACAAACGGCGGCGGTAGCGGTGGCGTAACACCCCCTGTGAATCCATGGACATTGGTGTGGAGTGATGAGTTCAATGATGAAACGATTGATTCTACGAAATGGACCTATGACCTCGGAGACGGGACAGTAGTGGGTAACCCTGGTTGGGGCAACAATGAGCAGCAATGGTATACCAACGAGGAGAAAAATGTAAAAGAGAAAGACGGAAAGTTAATTATTACAGCTCTTAAAGAGGAGCAGGGCGGAAAGCCGTATACTTCTTCCCGAATCAAAACCAAGGGTTTATACAGTAAAACATACGGGAAATTTGAAATCCGGGCCAAAGCTCCAACGGGAAAAGGCTACTGGCCGGCGATATGGATGCTGCCGGAGAATACAGTCTACGGTCAATGGGCGTCTTCCGGTGAGATCGATATTATGGAAGGCTGGGGCAGTCGTCCGAATACCGTAGCCGGGACTATTCATTACGGAGCGCAGTGGCCGGACAATATCTACTCCGGTAAGGAATACTTGTTTCCTGGAAATTCGACGATAGAGGAGTTCCACACCTATGCCCTCGAATGGGAGCCGGGTGAAATGCGTTGGTATGTTGACGGTGTTCTTTACTCCACTAAAAATGACTGGTACAGCCTGAGCAACGGACAGCCGGCTAACAATGCATATCCAGCTCCGTTCAATCAGGAATTCCATCTCCTTATGAACTTGGCGGTGGGCGGTAACTTTGACGGCAATCCGACAAGTGAGACCGTTTTCCCAAAAAGTATGGAGATTGATTATGTCAGAGTATATGACCTGACAGGCCGGGAATATCGTCAACCGGTACCTGTTCAGTTGGTTAAAGAGCCTTACTTGGATGGCTCAAGAACAGCACTTTCCGATGGTAATCTTGTATACAATAACAACTTCACAGAGCAAGTTGAAGGTGATGCTGGAATGGGCATCCCGAACACGGCTTACTGGTCTTTTTTCAAGGAATCGGGCGCAAACGCTGCACTTTCGCTTGAACCTGTTGGAGGTAAGAATTTCGTCAAAGTAAATATCAGCAATGCGGGCGGGAATTCTTATTCCATCCAACCGCAGGCCATAGTATCTTTGGCTAAAGGACGGTTTTACAAGCTGAGCTTTGATGCAAAAACTGATACTTCTCGGAACATTAATGTCCGCGTTACAGGTGGGCAATCACGAGGTTTTGCAGGATATTCTCCAGGGCTCAAAGCAGAACTGACCTCTACGTTAAAACACTTTGAAACGATGTTCCAAATGAAAGAGGACTCCGACATAGCGGCAAGGGTTGAAGTCAATCTAGGCACGAATTCCGCGCCTGTCTGGTTCGGGAATGTACGTTTGGAGGAGATCGACAGTATCCCTTTCGAACATGATACGGCTAAGACTCCATTAGGCAGCGGGAATCATTTATACAACGGTACCTTTGATCTGGGTGAACCGAACCGGTTGAGTTATTGGCATACAGAAGTTGCAAATGGCGCAGCCGCAAGCTCTGTTGTAAATGCTCAAGGAACATTAAACCTGCAAGTTACCCAGGCAAGCAGTAATGCCGGTGATGTTAAACTGCTGCAAAAAGGGATTTATCTAATTGCGGGGCAGGACTATGAACTTACCTTTGAAGCAGCCTCCACATCGAATCGCTCGGCTAACGTAAAGCTTCTTGGTAAGGATGGCAGTGTGTATGCAGAGCAAGTTGTTGATCTGACTCCGGTAAATCAGGAATTCAAAGTGGATTTCCTTAACCTTGCAGGGGCAACGGATCATGAGGGGCAGTTTGTTCTAGAGCTGGGCGGCTCTACGGGAACAATAAGTTTGGACAATTTTAACCTGATACGCACCAGCTTTTACTATGATCCGTCCTTGGTATACTTTCCGCTTCTAAATGGGGAGTTCAACTTTGGATTTGACGCATGGGAGCGGCTTCTTACAGAACAGGGAGGCCAAAGTACTGCAGCTGTTTCGGATGGAAAAGCCAAATTTAGCATTACTAACACGGGCAATCAGTCCTACTCCGTCATGCTCTTCCAGAATAAGCTGAAAGCGGCAAGCGGTATTGATTATGTAATTAAATTCGATGCCAGCTCAAGCACAGCACGTAAAATCCAGGTGATCGCCGATAATGCCTCCTATCAGCCTTCATTTTCAAAGGTCATAGACTTAACATCGGAGCCTAAACCTTTCGAATTTGAATTTCGCCAAGGCAGTAATGATACACTTGCCCTCAAATTTTTACTTGGTAAGGTAGAGGGTGTAAGTGTAGATGGATTGCATGAAATTACCATTGATAATGTAAGGTTTGAGGTTAAGAATGCACCTTCTAAACCGCAGGAGCTGTTGAAAGACAAAAGCAATAATCGAGTCTCAAATCCGATAGAGCTAATATTTACGGATAACGAGGCATGGCGCAGTGCGATCACATCAGTGAAAGTCAACGGTACTGCACTAGAGGCAAGCCAATATACGATAGAGCCAGGTAAAATAACCATAGCTGCATCGGCATTTCCTATTGAAGGATTGTACACTATTACTGTAGAAGCTGACTATTATGTAAGCGGCACTGTAATACAGACTATTCTTGCCAATGACACCAATCTTGTATTGAATAGTTCATTTGGAATTGGGCAAACGGGCTGGTCTAAATGGTCAGGTGAAGGGGGATCTTCAACCTTTACAGTGAATGAAGGAGTAGCTGAAGTCACAATAGCAGCCGCAGGTTGGGAACCATGGCATACGCAGCTGTTTCAGGAAGATATCCAGTTGGAAGCCGGTAAAACCTACGAGCTCAGCTTTAAGGCCAAATCCACGGTTGCGCGACAAATCATTGTCGAATATTCGGGTACTTCTGCAGCATCTACTCAAGCAAAATTTGATGTTACAGCGACTTGGGCAACCTACAGCACACAATTTACAGTCACTAACAACAATACTCTTAAATTAAATTATCTAATCGGAAAAACAATGGGAACGGATGTTACTGCGAATGGTGTGTCCCATACGATTTCTTTCGATGATATCTCAGTAAAGGAAGTTGTAGCAGGAACACCGCCTACCATTATAGTGACTATGCCGCCTGTCATTACTCCGGTGGTGATTACGCCTACCGGTACATTGAATGACGCCGTTGTCGCTAGAGATACGGTCACGATTGAATGAGGTTACTTTTGATGCCCGTTCAAATGTGAATCGAAATATCTCCGTTGTCCCCTAATTATGAGGTTTAGTGGTATATAAAACCGGCGATGCCTCTTTTAATAGGGCATCGCCGTTTTTTGACTCTTTTCCCAAATGAATTTTGTGGATTGGGAGCAGGAGTAACATTCCTGTCTGACGAATTGGTTTCGACAACGAGCGAAGATGAACTCTTGTCAGCGCAGAGAGGAGTGGGTGTTTAACATGAAACGGACAAGCATACGTTATCGGCTAATGGTTTTGATGATCTGTTTGACAACTCTTCCTGTACTGACGATGACTTGGATTGCGACGGAGAATACACGAGAGTCTGTGGAGAAAGAAATATTAGAAGCTAACCACTCCCGTATGATGTGGGCGAATCAGTATCTTGATGAATTATTTCGACAAATCGACGTTTTGTTTTATTCCTTGCAAGTCGATCAGGAATTGATGGACGGCTTAAATAGGAGTGAAGATGAGAATATTGGTTTGCAATTCCGCACGCAAAGGTATATTCAGGAGACGCTGACCAAGGCTTTTTATGCCAATTCCAAAAAAATTGATGAACTAGCACTCTATACGCACCAAAATCAGAAGGCGTACGCTATTAATTATTCTAATAGCGGTCTAAGCTATTCGCTGGATATTGAGAAGGGAAATTGGAGTCGTCTACTGCGAGAACCTATTAATATGTATTTCAAAGAGTCTGGTAACGATATTTTTGCCTTTCATAGTATTAACGACTTTCAGGACAGACGATTGCTTGGCGGCTTATCGATCCGGATTAACAAGCAAGTATGGAAAGAGGTCAGCACGATTCTGAAATCTGAGGATGAGAGTCTTGTTTTCCTGATCAATGATGAGGGAGAACGGCTATCTGGATCAACACCGGATCAGAGCTTCGAAAAGGTGATTAGCCAATTAGGGAATAATTATAGCCCGAAAGGCGAAACGGAAATCAGACGAACAGCTAGCTATTATATTTTTATAAAGCGGGTGGATGACGGGGAATTGACCTTAATCAAAGCATTGCCGATCTCAACCATATCAGAAAGCGCCAATATCACGGTGAAAGCGGGTCTCATCACCGGTTCGTTGTTCGCGGTAGTCTCGATCCTGCTGTCCATTGCGGTGTCCCTGCGGATCACAAGACCCATTGTCGGCCTTGCCAGAACTATGAGAACGACGCCGCTCCATCAATTCGAGCAGACATCCATTCAGAGCTATGATGAGATTAGCTTGTTGGAGCGAGGGTATAATTCGATGATCCTGCGGATGAAGGAACTGGTGGAGAATGGGTATCAGAAAGAAATTGAGGTGAAGAATGCGCAGCTTATGGCGCTGCAAGCACAGATTAATCCCCATTTTCTTAATAACACGTTGAATTTAATTGGTGGCATGGCACTGGTGAAGGGTGCGCCCGAAATTTATAAGATAACTAAAGTTATTGGCGACCTGCTGCGTTATTCGATCAGCAGCGGCGATGATATTGCGGCACTTGAAGAGGAGCTAAGGCATGTCCGTAATTACCTGTTTATTCAGGAGCAGAGATTTCAGGGGCGCTGTACAGTTATCGTTGAATCGGACGAACGGGTGAACCGTACAACGGTCCCGAGATTCACGCTTCAGCCGCTTGTAGAGAACGCTTTTGAACATGGGTTGCAGTCGAAGGAAGGAAGCTGGAAAATTGAAATCCGAGTGAAAAAAATTCGGCGTCATCTCGTCATTGCCCTTATGGATAATGGAGTCGGCATTCCAGATGAGCGTTTAAGGATACTACGGTTGGCGCTGGCTGAAGGCAGTGTCTTAAAGCCAGAGATGGCCAGTCTGGATTTGGAGAATGAAAGACCGAAAGTACGCAAGGGAATCGGACTGCAAAACGTTGTATCCAGACTTAAGCTGCATTATGGCGGTGATGCATCGATAAGAATATTCAGCAAGCCGGATTTGGGGACGGTATTTGTTCTAAAGCTGCCTTTGCAGAATGGGAGGGAACAAGAATGAATAAGGTGCTGATTATTGATGATGAGCCTTGGGCGAGAGAGGTTGTGAAGGCTCTTGGAGATTGGGATCGGCTGGATCTAAGGATTGTCGGCGAAGCAGAAGATGGCAAGGAAGGTCTTCGGCTAATGAAGGAACTGGGGCCTCACATTGTGTTGACAGATATGAGAATGCCCGGTGTTGATGGTGTTGAACTACTGAAACAGATCAATGTCCAGTTTCCGCACCTAAAGATTATTGTCATGAGCGGCTACGACGATTTCATGTATCTGAAACAGGCTATTCGGTCCCGGGCGGTGGAGTATTTGCTTAAGCCTGTTGATCCGGATGAGCTGAATGCGGCGCTAGAGAAATGTATACATGAACTGCAGAACCAAAAGCAAACCGTAAATACTTCTTGGGATTCACCGTTAGTATTCCCGAGTACGCCCTCGATGGATCGGTATGTCGCCCTGCGGCAGCGTGTTTTTGCTGCTTTGTTCGAGCTGAGCAAACCAGCCGTTTTGCAGGCACTGGATAAACTGGAGGAATTTCTTGTCGACATGTACCCAGAGGGCTTGGAACCAGCTCTTATAACTAAGGTCGGCGAGGATTTCTTACACATTCTGGAGCAATTTATGCTGGAAAATGAAGCTGGATTTGAGTTTCATCGCACTTTAAGCGAAGAGCCAAGTCAATGGACAGATGTACCCAGTACACTGGCTATTATTCAAACCCATTATGTAGATGCTATTGATAAAATCGAAACGCTTCGCAAGAGGAAAAACCGCCTCCTTATCCCTGAGGTGAAGGACTATATTGATAAGCATTTTTTGGAGCCTATTACGTTAGAATCAATCGCAGGTATGTTTTATGTAAGCAAGGAGCATTTAAGCAGAGTGTTTAAAACAACAGTAAACGAGAACCTTACCGAATATATTATCCGTAGGCGTATGGAGCGTGCTAGAGAGCTGCTGCAACAGCCCCATATTTCGATAAAAGAAGCTGCGCTAATGACCGGATATACAGAGCTTGCCTATTTTCATCGCGTATTTAAGAAGCAGTTCGGTCTGACACCAGGAGATATACAGAAGGGAGGAAAATAGGAGAGAGATATCAATATTGTGCAATAAAAGCTGCTAATTGGCGCTAATGCTTCCTTCCCCATTCCGGCCCTATACTGAAGAAGCACCAAACAAGAATAGAGGGGGAGTCAACAATGAAGAAAGCGCTTTATATAGGTCTTATAAGTTTATTGATGATGTTGTCGCTAGCCGCTTGCGGTCCCAAAAATAATGGCAATCCTCCAGTAAACAATGTTGAAGAAACTGCCGTGGAAGCTACGGCGGAGCCAAAGGCTGAAGTACAGAAGGTGGAGCTTAAAATTCAAATTGGTTCTCCCCGATTCAAGGAGCAGTTCGAAAAGTATTTCGAACAGTTCAAAGCGAAAGAACTTGCCGAAAAAAATATTGAGGTAACCTTCGATCTGGAGATGCCGAATCCGGATCAGGCGAAGCAGGTTCTTCAGGCGAGACTGACTTCAAACGATGCACCTGATATTTTTGATGTTCATGCCAACGATTTGCCGACGTATTTCAAAGCAGGCTATTTGGAGGATCTTTCTGGACAACCGGCGATCGCGACGTTATTCGAAAGCGTTAAGAGCACTGTTACCCTTGAAAATCAGGTGGTCGCGCTTCCGCTGGAAAGCTCATCCTGGGGATATCTGTACAATAAAAAAATCTTCAATGACCAAGGTCTTACACCTCCCCAAACACTTGATGAAATGAAGGTGGTTGTGGAAAAGCTTCAGGCTAACAAAATAAAACCATTCATGCTAGCCTTTCAGGAATCTTGGGTTCCACAGTTAATGACAGCTCTTTCACTTGGAGGAATTATCTCCTCGGAGCATCCGGACTGGATTGAAAAGATGAATAAAGGTGAAGCATCATACGCGGATGTACAGGATATTTTCAATATTGTCGATCTCATTATGGCAAATGGAACAGCTAAGCCTTTTGAGGTTGGCAACGAAGCTGGCTCCACTGACTTTGCAAATGGCAAGGCTGCTATGTGGGTTCAAGGACCTTGGAATGCGGAAACGATTCTAAAGGTTAACCCTGATATTGAATTCGGAGTAGCTCCCCTTCCAGTTAGTAATAATTCCGAAGGAACAATGATTAATCTGTCGGTCTCTACGACACTGGCGGTATCGAAATCAAGCAAGAATAAAGAGGTCGCATTGGATTTACTGAACTACTTCTATGATGATAAGGATTCATCCGCTCTTTTCGAAGAATTGAAATTCAATCCTGTTTCGACGGTGCATAAATACGAGGTATTCCCTTGGGTGAACGAAGCTTCCAAATACGTGGAGCAAGGTAAAGCGTACCAGGATTTGAAACTGCCTAACGGTGTAACAGACGAGCAAGCAAAGCTGCTGCAAAGCTACTATGCCAAAGAGGTAACGAAGGAACAATTCATCAGCAGTATGGATAAAGCTTGGGAAACAGCTATTAAGAGTGTGCAATAAGTTGGCTATAGACTGATGGGAGTGAGTGCACGTGAACATTACAAGAAAAAACAAGCAATCCATCATTCTCCTAGCCTTCGTATTGCCAGCCTTAATGTTCTATGTTGTGTTTACCATCGCCCCTGCCTTCGGGGGCGTATGGTACAGCTTAACCAATTGGAACGGCCTGAATCCCACTTACCAAATGGTGGGGTTCTCCAATTATAATGAGGCGCTGGGAAATGATCCGTATTTCATCAAATCTATTGGGTTTACACTCAAATATGTCATTGTAATGGTAGTACTACAGAATGTGATTGCACTGCTGCTGGCAGTCTTTGTTGAATCCCGCCGCAAGAGCAAAGTGCTGTTCCGTACAATCTTTTTCATGCCAAACATGCTGAGTCTCATAATAGGGGGATTCATGTGGGTATTTATATTCACGAAGGTATTGCCGGTTATTGCGAAGAAAACGGGCTTGCTGTTGCTGGATCAATCCTGGATCGGTGATCCTTCCTTCTCGTTCTACTCTATCGTCATTCTTTCATTGTGGGGTGGAGTGGGATATCAAATGGTTATCTATATAGCAGCGTTGCAAGGTGTACCAAAGCAACTAAGAGAAGCCGCAGCTATAGACGGAGCTAATAGCATACAGAACTTTCAGCATGTCACGCTGCCGATGATTTATCCTGCAGTGACGATTGGTATTTTTTTGACTCTAAGCACTTCTTTTAAAGTGTTCGATGCCGTATTTGCTTTAACCGGCGGTGGACCTGGGCGATCCACGCAGGTGATTGCGATTAATATCGTAGAAGAAGCGTTCCGCTTTAATCAAAGATATGGTTATGCGAGTGCCAAAGCCATTATTTTATTTATTATTGTATTACTGATCACTATGGTTCAATTATGGATCATGAAACGAAGAGAGGTGGAGGCATGAGAGCTATGCAGGACGCTTACTCTTCCCGAAAAAAACGTGGGCCAGGCAATATTATAGTTCTATTAATCTTGATAACAGCAGCCATATTTACATTATTCCCTATTTATATGGCTGTATTGAATTCCTTGAAAACGGACGGGGAAATGTTGAATCATATTCTAGCTCTTCCTACCAGCTTAACGTTTGCTAATTATAGTGATGCGTATCAAAAAATCAATTTTTTAAGAAGCTTTTGGAATACCATTATGATTACTCTCATTGGAGTGACGGGGATTATTCTGTTCGCTTCAATGGCCGGTTACAAAATGTCGCGTACACCCGGAAAGCTAAGTCAGTTTTTCTTTGCCTTTTTTGTTTTATCCTCCTTAATTCCCTTCCATTCTATCATGATTACTTTAGTGAAGATTTCGAAGGAATTGCATGTTCAGGGGAGCACTTATGGACTGGGGCTTATCTATATCGGATTAGGCGTTGCGTTGGCTATTTTTCTGTATCATGGTTTCGTTAAATCGATACCCCGTGACTTAGATGAGGCTGCTGTGATGGACGGCTGCGGAGAGCTTCGATTGTTCTCTGTGATTATTTTTCCATTACTTCTCCCAATTACAGCAACGGTCGCCATTCTGAACGCGTTATGGATGTGGAACGACTTTTTGCTGCCGCTTCTAATGCTAACGGATTCTGACTATTACACATTGCTGATATCTACCAATATGCTGTTTGGTGAGTATAATAACGACTGGTCAGCCATCTTGGCATCCCTGGTGTTGACAATGCTCCCGATCATATTCGTATATTTACTACTGCAAAAATATATTCTCAGCGGCATCGCAGAAGGTGCCATTAAAGGCTGAGCTGGAGGGGACGAGTGAATTGAATACAGAATCGAATCAAGAGGTAACAGGCTTTGTAAAGGCTGCGGGTAAAAAGATTGTTAACGGCTTAGGTCAAGAGATATTGCTTCGCGGGGTAGGACTCGGGAGTTGGCTGCTCCCTGAAGGGTATATGTGGCAGTTCCCCGAACAAGGAGATCGTCCGCGGAGAATCGAGAAGATGGTTTCGGATCTGGTTGGCGACAACAAAGCTGCTGAATTCTGGGATATTTATTACAGCCGCTACATTGCTGAAGCGGATATTCAGCGTATGGCTGCGGAAGGTTTTAACTCGGTACGTGTCCCTATCAATGCAAGAGTCCTGATGGAGGACGGAGAGCCTTTGCGGGTAAAAGCTAAGGGCCTTCAACTCATTGACCAGGTAATCGATTGGTGCCGTAAATATTCCCTGTACGTCATATTGGACCTACACGGAGCGCCTGGGGGACAGACGGGTGCCAATATTGATGATTCGGAGAAGGATAAACCAGAATTGTTCACGGATGAATCGAATCAACGATTGACTATAGCGTTATGGAGAATGCTGGCGGAGCGTTATAAAGATGAATGGATTGTGGCCGGCTACGATTTGCTCAACGAACCTCTCCCTAACTATTTTGCTGAATATAACGATCTGGTTATGCCGCTTTATATAGATATCATTCAAGCGATTCGGGAAGTGGATCAGCGTCATATGATTATTTTGGAGGGCGTTCATTGGGCCACAGACTGGTCGATCTTCAATGAGATGCCAGATGATAATCTGATGCTGCAATTTCATAAGTATTGGAACAACCCGGACACAGAAAGTATTCAGAAATTTTTGGATAAGCGGGATGAATTGCAGGTCCCTATCTTCATGGGTGAAGGCGGAGAGAATAACAACGATTGGTTTACAGGTGCATTTCAACTGTATGAAGATCATGAGACCTCCTGGAATTTTTGGACCTGGAAGAAGCTTGAAGCGATCAACTCACCATGCTCCGTCAATATGCCAGAAGGCTGGCAGCAATTGATCCATTATTTAGAGGGTGGAAGTAAGCCTGATCCACAATCAGCAGAAAGAATCCTATGGACTTACTTAGATAACTTGTCTCTTGAATGTTGTACCTACCAACCAGAGGTCATAAATGCTTTATTCCGCCGACCTTCTGTTCGAATTCCTGCTATTTTTTATGACTATAAAGGAGTCGGTGAAAGCTTTGGAATAGGCCAACAAGCAGACCGGGGTATTGATTTTCGAGTTCAGGACGGAGTGGATATTCGGTTTGTGGACGCTCAGCGAGAAACACCTAATTTTGCCAATATGAAGGGTCAGGGCTGGAAAGACGAGGATTGGATGTATGTCCATCTTTCTCCGGAGGACTGGGTTTCGTATACGTTTCGAATTCCTGCTGTTTCAACCCCGCGCATATACTCAATTGAACTCTGTATTCGTACGAAACAGGCTGGAGCCATTGCCGTATCTCTTGATGGTTCCCCTGTACTGACGGTCTCAACACACGAGGAAAGCTGGGAGCTTGTTCAAGCTGCACTACCCTTCGAGCTTAAACAGGGCACACACAAGATCGTATTATCTGCACAAGTGATAGCGGCCAGCATCCAGTGGATTCGAATCTTTTAATGAACATAAAGAACGGCGATGCCCTTACTGAACTAAGAGCTCGCCGTTCTTTTATTTTTCTCAGAGACAGCCGATTTAGGATCACCAGCTTGTCTTTCTACTCTTCCTTCGGAATCAAATCAAAAATCTTCCCATTCTCTAAAGCCTCAATCAGCTTGAGCAGCCAGCGGTAGTATTTGATAGCTTCTTCAATCTTGGCCTCGTCGATGCTTAGAATAGTAGAAATGGCTTCATTCTCAGTATAATCTGCTTTCATTAAATGGATCTCTTTGAGAGATTTTGATAGTGCAACCATATTACCCTCGACCGCTTTTCTCCATTTAATTGAGAAGTAATCGCTGAAATTCTGATACCAATCCGGCTCGACCTCAAATAAGTCCTTTCGTGTCCCTTTTCCCCATACCTTATCAATCATCTTTAGATCCAGTAAAGTTCGGACCCCGGTGCTCATGGAGGTTTTGCTCATCCCCATTGTTTTGCTCAACTCGTCCAAGGTGACAGGTCCCTGATTAAAGTACATATAACCGTATAAATGGCCAATGGATAATGTAATTCCGTATAAATCCATGTTCTTTCCAATAGAGTCAATGACGCGTTCACGTGCTCTGCTGATTCTTTCTATTTGTTCGGGTGTAAGCCCTTCTAAATCATTCATGATGTCCCTCCTGGGAATAGGTGATTCGGCTGCAAACGTCTACCCATGTATTGTAATAAAATCCTCCCCTAGAAGTAAAGAATAGTCGTATATCGAAATATAGCGTAAAACGGAGTATTCTATACATAAAGTTTGTAAAGTTAAAACTGTACGATCTATTCTGTCCGAATATGGGCTTTGCGTCCCATTTCACAAGTCCGTTACACTTGTAAAAGTGATTAACCTGGCTATTTACAGGAAAAGGAGGTCTACCATGACTATTATTGAGGTAAAACAACTCACCAAAATATTTGGTTCAGAGGCGAGACGGGCACTTCCATTGTTAGAGCAAGGGTGGTCTAAAGAGAAGATTGCTCAGGAAGTTAAGCTGACGGTCGGTGTAAATAAAGCCGAATTCAGTATCGAAGAAGGCGAAATTTTCGTGATTATGGGATTATCGGGTAGCGGCAAGTCAACCCTTGTACGTCTGTTGAACCGATTGATAGAGCCCACCGACGGACAAGTCCTTTTTAAAGGAAAAGATGTTGTCAAAATGAACCCGGAGCAGCTGCGTCAATTCCGTCGAAAAAATATCGGTATGGTCTTTCAGAAGTTTGCTTTGTTCCCGCATAGAAGTGTTCTTGCCAATGCGGAGTACGGGTTAGAAGTACAGGGAATAGAGAAAAAGAAAAGAAAAGAGCTGGCTATGAAAGCTCTGGAGCTTGTAGGTCTAGGCGGGTGGGAGAACCATCGCCCGGATCAACTTAGTGGAGGGATGCAGCAACGAGTGGGACTTGCACGGGGACTTGCCAATGATCCAGACATACTCTTAATGGATGAGGCGTTCAGCGCATTGGACCCTCTCATTCGCAAGGATATGCAGCAGGAACTGCTTGAGCTGCAGGCCCGTGTGAAAAAGACGATCGTTTTTATTACGCATGACCTGGATGAGGCACTTCGGATTGGTGATCGCATTGCTCTTATGAAAGATGGTGTAATTGTGCAAATCGGTACACCGGAGGAAATCCTTATCCAGCCTGCTAACAAATATGTAGAGCGGTTCGTGGAAGATGTGGACTTGTCTAAAGTTCTTACAGCTGCCCATGTTATGATTCCCCCAGAAATGATAAGACCCGAAAGGGGACCCCGTGTGGCTCTTCAGCTTATGCGGGATAATGGCGTATCCAGCTTGTATGTGGCGGACAAAGAAATGAAGCTTCATGGTCTGATTACCGCTGATGATGCAGCGCAGGCGCTTAAGCAAAATCAAACCATCCTCGATGTAATGCGTCGTGACATACCGCGGGTACACCCGGATGCGCTGCTGAATGATTTGTTTGAGATGATGTCAGAGACCCATTTACCGGTAGCTGTAGTAGATGAATCCAATCGTTTGAGAGGCATTGTTATTAAGGGAGCTGTACTCTCCGCGTTAGCTGGGAATGCAGTACTGGAAGGAGGAATGCTGAGATGAATCTTCCTAAAATACCACTAGGGAGCGGAATTGAGTGGATTGAGAACTGGCTGACCACCTATTTTGGAACATTTTTCGATATTATTCATGCCATTATTGGTGGAATGGTTAGTGGGATTGAAGCTGCGCTTCTATTTTTACCGGCATTAATTCTTATTGCACTTATTACTGCGTTGGCTTACTGGATTGGTAAATGGAGAATGGCGCTGTTTACAGTCATTGGATTGTTATTAATTGATAATCTAGGTTTATGGGAACCTACCCTGCAGTCGCTTGCCCTTGTATTAACAGCATCAATTTTGGCAGTGCTGATTGGTGTCCCGGTTGGCATATTATGTGCACAAAGTAATGGAGTTAAAAATACAGTTACCCCCCTTTTGGATTTTATGCAGACTATGCCTGCTTTTGTATATTTATTGCCGGCCGTTTCATTTTTCTCGCTTGGTGTGGTCCCCGGAGTCATTGCTTCTATTATATTTGCAATCCCGCCCACGATTCGCTTAACCAACCTGGGTATTCGCCAGGTCTCAGAGGAACTTGTTGAAGCTGCGGATGCATTCGGCTCAACACCTGTTCAAAAGCTGATCAAGCTGCAGCTCCCTATTGCTATGCCGACGATTATGGCAGGTATAAATCAGACCATTATGTTGTCCCTGTCGATGGTAGTTATATCTTCTATGATTGGTGCGCAAGGTGTAGGTGCATTAGTATACCGTGCAGTTTCACAGGCCAAGACAGGTGCCGGCTTTGAGGCGGGTATTGCTATTGTTATAATCGCTATTTTATTGGACCGGTTGACACAAAACGCTTTAAAACCAAAACAAAGATAGGGGAGTTATATTTAATGTTTAATAAAAAATCAGGCGTATTTTTGTTACTATTATTGATGGTGGCAGCCGTACTTGCCGGATGTTCCTCTGCCGAAAAAAAGGATAAGGTAAAGTTGGCATATGTAGCCTGGGATTCAGAAATCGCCAGCACGAATGTGGTCAAAGAGGTTCTTGAGTCAAAGCTTGGACTTTCCGTAGAAATGCTGCAGGTTGATGCCGGTCCGATGTGGGCTGGAATTGCAGATGGAAGTGCAGATGCCATGGTAGCGGCTTGGTTGCCGGGAACACATGCCTCTTATGTAGAGAAGTACGGCAAAGATATCGAAGATCTAGGGGTAAACCTGGATGGAACTAAGGTAGGTCTTGCCGTTCCTGCATATATGGACATCAATTCTATTGAGGACTTAAGGAATAGTACAACGGGTGCTTCTCTGGACCATCAAATTATCGGTATTGAACCAGGTGCAGGTATCATGATGTCCTCGGAAAAAGCACTTACTGAATATGCTTTGAGTGACTATACGCTGGTGGAAAGCTCTTCAGCGGCTATGGCACAAGAACTTAAAAAGGCCTACGATAATAATGAAAATATCGTTGTTACGGGTTGGACACCACACTGGATGTTTGCAAATATGGATTTGAAATATTTGGAGGATCCTAAGGGGGTATATGGCGGTGAAGAGCAGATCCATACGATGGTTCGTAAAGGGTTGAATGAGGACATGCCGAAGGTGTATAAGTTTATGGATCAATTTCAGTGGACACCTGTAGATATGGCTGAGGTAATGGTGGCCATCCAAGGCGGGCAGTCACCAGAGGAGGCTTCCAAAGTATGGGTGGAGAGTCATCCGGACAAGGTTAACCAATGGTTAGCTGGTATTGAATAGTTGAAGAAATGTGCTATGATTAAGAGACACATAAGGCTACAAGTTTGTAACTTGTATGCTAACGGCTGTTCTTAACATATACATTCCATTACGTAAGATCATTCATTAAACACCCCGTGAGGGGTGTTTTTCTTGAAAAATAAGAACTTATGCTTTGAGGTAAATGAGGAGGCAGCTGCTGCTAGGAGTAGAGAGAGGAGACAGCTCCGTGACGGGGACCTTAAATGCTTGGATTGATTGGCTGCTGCAAACCTTAGGTCTGACCGGACCGTCGATTTTATTTGTAACTATACCGCTGGCTTTGCTCCAGAGCCTGTTTGGATTTTTTCCGTTCGCAATATTAATTGTTCTGCATGTGTCTGTTTTCAATGTTATCGGGGGCATGCTGATCAGTTGGCTGGCCTGTAACTTGGGCGGGATCTTGGTCTACTTCTTTTTCCGGCGCTATTTGTATCACTGGTTTGACCGGAAATGGGGGTCACGACTGAAACGATATGATAAATGGCAGCGGTATTTGAACCGCTATGGAATATGGACGCTTATACTCCTGCGGACAGTCCCCATTATTCCTAACAATATTATCAACTTTATGTCTGCGGTATCCCCAATTCCTACCTCTTCCTTTATATGGGGAACGGTCCTTGGTAACCTCTCATACATCTGGCTTTTTGGAACCATAAGCTCTACCTTGGTGGTGCCAAGAGAACAGTGGGGGATCTATCTTACCTGGTATGGAGTATTTGTAGTGATTCTGATATCGGCCTTTATTCGTAGACACTGGGATCATTTACAAGAGGATAAACGCAGCAGAACCTCCGGATAAACTTTTAAATGGTAATGATTAAGAAGAATATTCCCTAAGGCACAGGTTGCCGGACAGGAGTGTTCTTCTTTTTTGTCCACCTAATGAATACCTTATACCAATAAGGGCGGCTTGGTCGCCAGGGTAAGGCAGGAGGGGCAAATCAATGGGTAGAAATAAAAAATGGGGGAGCCGAAGGCTGAAAATACCTGCTATAGGCCGAATAAGGCTACCTCGCTTTAGCTGGGATGGGATTCCGGGAGCTACCGGGAGAAGGCCGGTTTTTAAGGCGCGTCGTAATTTTTCCAGTATGAAAATGTATGGTACACGGTTTGAGCCGAAGAAGACAAAGCGCAGAATGTGGGGCAAGGGAGCAGAGGGTAAGACTTCCTCATTGGCGACCCCTAAGCGAAAACCACGCAGCAGACGCAGATTTTGGCTGATTTTATCCTTGCTGATCACCCTTGCAGTGCTCCAAAGTATTCGTTATATAGAGAGCCATTTGAAGCCTCCAATCATACATTTGGCACAAATTCGTGTGAAGCAAATCGCTACGGAGTCCATTAATAAGGCCATCACCTCACAGGTTGCCAGCAACGGCAATGCGGAACAGCTGATCGATTGGAAAACAGATAAGAATGGGAAAATTTCCGGATTCATGCTGAACTACCGTGAACATATGCGCATAACCTCACAAGCCGCTGAAGTTATCCAAACCACTCTCCAGAACCTTCATAATCAGAAGGAGTATATTCCGCTTGGTCAAGCACTGGGCAGTCCGTTGATTGCTTCCTTTGGACCTGATATTCCTATAAAGATAGAACCGCAGGGTGCAGTGAAAGTGGAATTGAATACACGCCAAAAAAATGCCGGAATTAATATGATACTGGTCGAGGTGTTTATTCATATTGTAACCGAGGTTGCTGTGGTGATTCCTTTTGATATAGAACCTCAGATTGTAGATACGGAAATTCCAGTGTCCTATCTGATGGTGGTCGGGGATGTGCCTATGTACTATTACGATAATCAGGGCCAGCCTGTTGGAGAGAATGGAAACAGTGCCCCCGGGATTGCTATTCCTGCACCTCAAGTGGATACTGAGAAGCAGGAGGATCCACAGTTACAGAACCAACCCTCAGAGAGTAACGGTCAAGAGAATTCCGAGGATGAGGTTACGAATACTCCAGAATCGGATTCAGGCAATACGAGTGATGAGGTTACGTCTCAGCAAAATAATACAGAATAAACAAACTAGCCAGTCTCTGGATAATCGGAGGCTGGCTAGTTTGGTGAATAAATTATTCTGTAATATTGCCAGGCATTTTTGAAACGTGCAGCACGGACTAAGAGGAATCCTACCACTGCGCGTGCAAATATCGAAAAATTCCATATTGTCCAGGGATTTGAATTTATAAAAAAGGGAATATAGAATATAGATATGCCTAAGATGTTGGAGCCGTTGGAGAGGAGGTTAGAGATGGAAAGCTGCTTATTCATTCATGGATTTACGGGCGGGGTTTTTGAAATTGCTCCCTTGTCTTTATATATGGAGAATCACAATTACCGTTCCAGAACCTTCACCTTGAGAGGACACGGGGGAACGAAGTCGGACCTTATGCTTTCGAGCAGGCATGATTGGCAAAAAAGTGCGGAGGAGCAGTTAACGGAGCTTTTGAAGGAGAATGAGGGGATTCACTTAATCGGTTTTTCCACGGGGGCACTCATCGCTTCACGCCTCTCTGTCCAATATAAAGCAAGAATTAAGTCTCTTACCTTACTCTCAGCGCCTGTATTTCCTCTAAATCCGGTGGAAATTATCAAGACACTGGGCAGTTTTTCGATGCTCAAAAATTACGTCAGCAAATTTGGGTCTACGCCTCCAAAAGCTACCAAGGAGTTTCAACGCATGGTACGTGAGAGTTTTGATATCTATCCGCAAATCGAGACGCCAACCCTAATCGTTCAGGGGAAACGAGACCATCTGGTGAAGCCTAAGAGTGCTGCATACTTGCAAAACGCCATTAAAGCTCCCCGAAAAGAAGTGCTGCTCATAGATAAGAGTGGACACATGGTCTGTCATTGTGAGGAGAGCGACCGGATTATGAATGAGGTGCTGCAGTTTATACAGAGTGTTGGATAGTCTCAATAATTGCTTGCCGATACCATATCAAAAAACCGCTAAACGGACAGTCGTAAAGGTGTCCATTCGGCGGTTTTTTTTATTTTATTTAGAGCCTTTACTTTTGCTCTTTAACGCTCGGCGCTCGCCATTCTCCCATTGTTTCAATAGGGGATACGGGTCAAATGCCCATTCGATAATTCCTCTGTCCCGATAAATGCCATAATGGAGATGAGGGGGGAATTTACCCTGTGTACCTGGTTTTCCGTAGCCAGAACTGCCGACCCAACCAATGGTTTGCCCGGGTTTGACAATCATTCCTTGAGTTAGAGATTTCTCGTAGCCCGCTAAATGGGCGTAATAATGGTATCGATTATCTATATCGCGAATACCAACCCGCCATCCTCCATAACGATTCCATCCCTTTGTTTCCACGATGCCATAACAGGTGCTCCGAACCGTTCTTCCGTGGGGTGTGAATAGATCGGTGCCTTCATGGATACGTGCTCCGCCCCAGCTTCGTCCAGTACCCCAAGTGCTTCGGTACGAGTAGTCGCTGCCAAGTGGCAAGGGGAATGCGTTTCCTGATAAATCAAGCTGATCGAAATGCTCATAGAGCTTCGCGAATTGGGTGACTCTTTGTGATGCTCGTCCATAATGATAATACTCCCAGATAGCTATACTGAAATCACTGGCAGTATGTCCGTATCGCATCAGGTGGCTGGCCATACTGTATAAGAGATCAATATCATTATTAGGGTCAGCAATACCATCTCCAGAGCCATCGCGGCCAAAACCATCGAAAAAACTAATGGATGCTGGAGAGGTGTCAGACTGATCGGGGTTAAGCGGACCACACCACATCGGCGGTGGAATGGAAATCCCAGTAAGTCGGTCTGGAGAAGGAAGTTTATCCTTGTTTTTTTTAGCAATTGTTCTTTCATATTGGTCAACAGCGGCTAGCCGGAACCATGGAATGCCAGTAACCGCAGACATTTGTTCATAAAGCTGTTTACGGGAAATATAAATATCACTCTGGCTCTTTGGGCTTAGGCTGCTGTTTGCGGCTGGAGAAGTTGAATTCCCGACCGCCCCTAAGTTGGAAATACCTACACTCCCCCATACCAAAGCTGCTGCTGATAAGCATATTAGTGTTCTGTTTACTTTTTTGCTCTGGAATAGAAACACTTAGTAAAGACCTCCTTTGCTGGATGTTAGGATGAGGGATTGAAGACGGCGACCTTTTCTATATATTGAGGAAAAAAGGTGTTTCTTATCCGTTTTAGTCTAAAGCTTTTAAGATTTCCGCAGATTTCATTCTATTTTTCTTCATCCAGCTACCCACAAAAACAGGCAATTACTAACGGCACATGCTATAATATGAGGCAGAACTTCAACAACTATCAGGCGAAAGCGGGGTTTACTACTTTGATCAATAAAGCCGCTAAACAACCAAAGCCGGATTGGATAAAAATCAAGCTTACAACCGGTGATAATTATCAGGACATTAAAGGTATGATGCGTTCAAAAACTTTACATACCGTTTGTGAGGAAGCTCGCTGTCCAAATATTTATGAATGCTGGGCGAATCGAACAGCTACCTTTATGATTCTTGGTGATATTTGTACCCGTGCTTGTCGTTTCTGTGCCGTAAACACTGGAATGCCTACTGAGCTTGATTTGGAGGAACCGGAACGCGTCGCTGAAGCAGCGGAAGGTATGAACCTTCGCCATTGTGTTGTGACAAGTGTAGCTCGTGATGATTTGAAGGACGGCGGTTCAACTATCTTTGCTGAGACCGTGGCTGCAATTCGCAGACGTCTTCCGCTCTGCACGGTTGAAGTGTTGATTCCTGATTTCTTGGGAGACCGTGATAGTTTAGAAATTGTAATGAACAGTAATCCGGACATTCTGAATCATAATATTGAGACGGTGGAACGGATGTCGGACCGGGTGCGTGCCAAGGCTAAATACCGTCGCTCTCTGGAACTCTTGCGCAGAGCCAAGGAGATTAAACCAGACATCCCAACGAAATCAAGCATCATGCTTGGAGTTGGTGAGGAATGGGATGAAATTTTACAAGCCATGGATGATTTGCGGGCAGTGGATTGTGATATTTTGACACTCGGTCAATATTTACAGCCTTCTCCGAAGCATTTGGATGTAGAGAAATATTATCATCCCGATGAGTTTGCCCGTTTGAAGGAAGAAGGAATGAAGCGGGGATTCAGCCACGTTGAATCTGGACCGCTTGTCCGCAGCTCCTACCACGCGCATGAGCAGGTTAAATCGGCTGCCCAGCGCCGCGAAGAGCGCGTAATATCGGGTTAACTCCCATATAAATTTCAGTGACCGGAGAAACGAAGAGAAAGTTTGAAGCTGGAGAAGTGAAACGTTCGCCTTTATCCTCAGATTTCCACCGCTAATGCAGTTTGTTAAAAGAAATCAGAGGATAACAGCGATCGGAAGCTCAAACTTGTCGCGTAGTGACGTTAAGGTCACTGAAATTTCAGAACATCATTTTGAAAGGCAGGCGACATTTGCTTGATTGTTATAGGCGGAAAAGGCTATGAGCTCATGTTGGATCATAAAGACGGATGGAATCCGGAGGCGTTTCGCGGAAGATACAGCGAGGTGCTGGAACGTTATGACTACATTATTGGTGATTGGGGATACAGCCAATTACGCTTGAAGGGTTTCTACCGGGATAACCATCCCAAAGTAAACCGAGATACGGCGATTTCCGGTATGGTGGATTATATTAATGAATATTGCAATTTTGGCTGCGCACATTTTGTGCTGCGGAAGCTGAAAGAGCAGCCAGTAGAGGGTTATAAAGACATTTTGACCAAAGATCCACAAGAGTCTTTACCTCCGGATGATTTAGGTACGGAATTGCCTGTAACGGACGATGTTGCTAAAGAGGAACAGATCAAGTCAGGAACCCTCAAACCCGCTTCGTCTTCACAAAAAGACGGGGGTTCAAAGGATAGACCGGTTAGGGAACACCAAAAGAAGCACAGAGCTAAAGAAGCTCATGGTAAGAAAAACCCTTCCCGTGAAAATCAGAACCGACCTCCTCAAGCTCAGCCTTTAGATCAACAGCAGTAAGAGGTTTTTCGCTTCGAAGCTGCAAAAGTTTAAAAAACGAGCCAGTCTCCGGGTTATTGGAGACTGGCTCGTTTTCATTTTGGGCAGAAAGCCGTTATAACTACATAGAGGGATTTCCTCCCTCTATTACTGCGCTCGGCCCACCATTTGGGCAATTAGAGGGAATTTCACCCGCTAATTTTTGAGGATATACCTCTTTTGGGAGATATGGCAAAGATTAGAGGGGTATTTTCCCTCTAATTTCAAAATTAAGGCGTTTCGGTCGGTATTAGAGGGCATTTTTCCCTCTAGTTCGCCGAAGCACTGATCCGTAAACCCAGAATCGGTTACCTTATTTGTAAGGTGACGTTGCCCCAAACCCGTTGAACATCAGGTGAAGTTAGTTCGAAATCGTTTTCGGTACAGTGGAGCAAAGGGGAAATCATTCACTGATTTCGACAAAGAGCCTTATTTTACAGACAATTTCAATTGGTTCTGAGAAGCGTTATAGCTCCATACCAATGCCGGCAGTTTTTTACTGAAGGAATCCAGTCGAATATAGGTTTCATCATTTTGCGAGATCGCTTCTTTGGTGGACATTGTGAATCCTACGGTCTTGCCAGCACCATTGGTGATAAGGACTTTCTTGTTTTTGAAGTCCCAGGATACTTCACTTTGAACCATAGCTGCAAGCACCCGTGAAGAAGCATAAATGCTATTGCCCCGTTTGATAAGACCTACATTACCGGTAAAAGGGGTGCCGTTAATATTAAGAATATGATTGTCTCCAGATGCTTCAAGTGTTGTCATGCCTGCCACCTGAAATGCTGTAATAAGCTGTGCTGTCTTACCCTGAACTTCTAGATCAGGAGAAAGTCCGATATGGTTAAAATCCTCTTTATTTGGTGTCAAATACAGCGCTGTGGTCAGCTTCAAGGAGTCTCCGTTAGATATTGGCAAAAGACTCTGAATCCGTGCTTTACCGAAGCTTCTAGTTCCTACAATTGTTGCCAGTTTGTTATCACGAAGCGCACCAGTGAGTGCTTCTGAAGCACTGGCAGTAAATTCGTTCGTAAGGACGACAACGGGGACGTTTATTTTGCTGCCTTCCGTAATAACCACGGGTGTTAGAACTCCACTCTGATCGGAAGTATACATCATAATACCCTTATCGATAAACTGTGAGGCAATGTTTAATGCAGCATCCATATAACCGCCCAGATTATCTCTTAAATCGAGAACCATGGATTTCATTCCAGCTTCACGCATTTTCTTCAATACTGCAGCGAACTCCTCGTCTGAGGAAGCCGAGAAACCGCTTATAGTGATGTACGCAATTTTGGACCCCATCATTTTACCGGTCACTGATGAAGTGGCAATATCCTTTCGAATCACGCTAAAGGATTTAGTTACTCCGTTTCTTTGCACTAACAGTGTCACTTTGGTACCTGCTGTACCCGCCAACTCATCTCCTATTAAATCGTTGAGAGGAACACCATTTATTTTCACGATAGTATCTCCACGTTTGAGGCCTGCTTTCTCTGCAGGTGAGGAAGGAAGTACTTCTTCAATGTACAACTCTTTGCCGATATACTGCATCTTAATACCAATGCCGACATATTCCAAGTCGACCTGATGCATGAATTCTTCGGTTTCTTCTTTATCAAAATACTGGCTGTACGGGTCGTCTAACGAATTAACCATTCCGTCGATTGCTGCACGAATTAGGGCGCTCTTGTCGACTTCTGTGAGGTTGTAAGCCTCCACTATATCCATTACTTCTTGAATGAGTTCACTCTCCGTCGCGGCTGGTACACTATCCGCTGCAGAAGCAACCGGAGTATAAACGATAGATAAGGCAAGGCAACTGCTAAGCAGGGCTGTCGTTAACTTGGAAAATTTCATGTTTGCATACATCCTTTTTATAATTGATTTTATGAATGTGATAATGCATCGAAAACAGTATAAGACTGGCTGATTTTCCATGTTCCATCGCTAGATTTGGAAAAAACAAATATAATACCTTGTTCGTACGTATCCACTTCTTTTGTTTCCTTCATTTTGTGCTCAGTGTATACGGCAGCTTCATTTCCGTTCATATAAAAGATATTAGAAATGCCGGGGGTATACCTAACATTATTATTACTAAAGTACTGCTCGAAGTCTGAGGATAACTGTGCATCCTCTTCCTCTCCAACAGATGCCATAGTAGCTAACACTTCATTGAGATTCTCGTCGTTAAGTGCTTTGTAGTAGCTGGATAGAGTGTTATTGATAGATGTTTTATCTTGTTGTAGGGCATCAGCAGGCTTCAAGGCTTGGGTATAAGACAATAAAATAGTTGATTCCTGCTCCTTCACATCGGAAATTTTCCAACTGTTATCTTTACGTATTAGAGTATAAATGTATTTATACTCCTCATCAGGGAAGTAAGGGCCGCTGATGCGCAGGGAGGTTTCCGACGTTGTAACAACAGCCTCATTACCCTCAATTGACATAATGTTCAGGTTGTTAAGAATATTTTTGATATCAAAGGTAGCAAAGGTCGATCCCAGGCTGGATACATACTCAGAGAAATAAGATTCAGGATCAATAATGGAATTCATCCCTAACGCATTTTCTTCGTTCATATATTTGATCATGTTATTGAACAATCCTGTGATTTCCGCTTCATCCGCTGCCTTTGATGGTGTTGTTGTAATTCGTACACTCCTTGCTGCGGGTTCCCATAATACCTTTCCACCTGTTGCTTCACCAATAAAACGAAGTGGTATATAGGTAGTGCCTGCGGAGGTGAGAGGAGCTGTGCTCAGTTTCTTAACAATCCCATTAACGCTGGCACGGTTGCTGCCTATTTTTAATTGAATCTTAAGGCCCGAGCCTGTACCTGTAACCGTTCCTGTCTTGGCATCCCATAGAACCTGAAGACCAAGTTTTTCGAACACAGCCCGGAAAGGGACTAATACTGAATCTTTCTCTAAATATGGAGCTCCCGTATTAAATGAAACTTTAGTGCCGTTAATAAAGACATCAATTGGCTTCTGTGCGGCAAACACGGGGACGGAAAGGATTAAGGCGAGCATCGCCACCGCTATAACAGATAACACTCTCTTCACAGGTTTCGCTCCTTTATATACAACTCTATGTAAAATAGGATCATTATACCATTTATTCAAACTCTAAGTCTATGAATGAGAGTTAGCTAATGGGCAAAATAAATAAGCCGGAAATGTATTTATTTCCGGCCTTCAGAAACAAAGGTCTAGACCAGAAAAGCCTCGCGAACCCGATTCCAGAATGGAAATGGACGATAACGGGCGAAGCTAATCTTTTGCTCTGAGACTTGGCAGCGTACAGAGATAAGGTCGTCTACAGGAATATTGTTATGGTCAATGGTGAGTAGCAGACGCTGATCCTTTCGCGAAAAAATATCACAGTGGTGATGCTTAGGAAGCAGAAGAGGTGAACCCATAGTACGGAAAACCCTATTATTAATGGAGGCAATTTCTGAAATCTGCATAGCCTCAATGGAAGGATGAACCATAGCACCACCCAAGCTTTTGTTATAGGCTGTACTGCCCGAAGGTGTAGAGACACAAATTCCGTCACCACGGAACATTTCAAACGTCTCGTCATTGATATCTATTTGTATGACTACCGTCCCATCTACACCTTTAAGTGTGAATTCGTTCAACGCAATGTGAGAGGTTGTCCCGGATTTCTTGTGAATTTCCAGTTCCAGCAATGGATATTTGACAATACGCGGTTTATGGGGTTTGGGGTCACCCGTTCCGCACATATAATCGATCAAGGTTGGAAGCTCTTCTGCTTTCCAGTCGGCGTAAAATCCAAGATGGCCCGTATGAACACCTACGAAGGCCAAAGAGGAGATCCGGTCGATAAACGTATGGAATGCGTGCAGCATAGTGCCGTCACCGCCGATGGATATAACGATCTCGGGAGACTCGGCATCCAATTGCAAATTCCGCTCAGCCGCAAGTTTGTGAAATTGCTCCGCCAAATCCATGGATAGTTGATCGCCGCGGTCCAGAACATAGTATCTCAAGATGAAAGGCTCCTTTTTAAATATAAGAATTTATATGTTTCACAATATAATTTATCCTTTTATTTCTCCGAGAACCGGGTGCCGTCCATAAAAGGACGGCGAATCCGGTTCTTCTTGTTTCTGTCTTATACCGATCATAATCAATCTTGGCTCGGAACACAACGTTCCAAGGTCTAAAGAACTAAAGCAGTTTGGAATTCGCGGTAACTTCATCTGTGCCGACGGAGTCTGGTTATTATCCGTGTGAAGATTAAGGTCAACATTGACAATATAAAGGCTGAAGCCAGAAAGAGGCTCAAGAGTCCCAGACTGGTTATAAGGCCGGAAGGTACTGAAGTAAAAGTTGAGGATGCGGGCAGTGAAGCCCAAGCGGAGGGAACCCCTGTCCCTCTAACGGGCTTCCATAACAGCAGTACAAGGGTAGCAGCGAGAATCGCATGGAGGGCACGTGCAGCCATAAAAGGCAAGTAACGCAGCCCGGTTCCGTTTAGAATGCTGGCAACCTGGGCATGTACGGATAAGCCGCCCCAAGAAAGAATGAAGGAGGCAGCCGCTACTTTAAAATGCAAGGGTAGTGAAGAATCGGCACCCCCTGCTGAACGGGCACCCAGTGTAACTTCGAAAAGACCATTCACTAAAGCTTGACCAAGCTCTGGTGGGAAACCAAAGAAAGTCAATAAATGACCTGCAAGAGTGAATAATGAGGCCATGATCCCGGCCTTGCCTAATAGCTCCATAAATACATTGAAGAATACAACTAGCCCTCCTACGACAATAATAAGCTGTAAGGAAGATTGCACTGCACCTCTGAACAGTTCTCCAACACTGCGACCGTCTCTGCGTCTGGCTTCAGCCATAGCGGAAAATGCCGAATGTATTCGATAAGTGATGCCTTGTCCAGCTGAGTTTGGAGAAATTTTATGTAATGTATTGTTTGCAGCCTCCCCTTTTCTTCCGTGAAATGACATTAATAGCCCTATAATCAATCCCCCGCCATAATGGGAGAGCGCTAATATCAGGCCTACGGAAGCATCATGGAAGAAGCCAACGGAGACGGCTCCCAGGAGGAAGATAGGGTCTGAAGAGGTGGTAAATGCAACCAGCCTTTCACCTTCAATTCGGCTTACAAGGTTTTGCTCACGAAGCTTGGCAGTCAGCCTTGCACCCACGGGATAACCTGACACATAACCCATAGCTGCAACGAAGCCTCCACTCCCTGGAATACGAAATAACGGTCGCATAAACGGATCAAGGAGTGCACCAAACAAATGAACAACACCAAAACCCAGCATCATTTCAGAGATTACAAAAAAGGGGAAAAGTGAAGGGAAAAGAACGTCCCACCATACCGCTAATCCCCGTGCAGCTGCTGTAAGTGAAGCTTCAGGATAGATCAGCATTAGTAAGAGACAGCCCATAAGTCCCGCAATAAGTAAAAAGGGGATATTTAACGTCTTTTCCAATTGAACAAGCTTCATGATTTCACTTCCTCACACGCAGGAATAAGCTTCCGCGATCTATGATTAGATTTATGCAAAAACGTGGACAAACAGCACAAAAAAAATAAGAAAGCGGTTACAAATCAGGGTGCTTTTCAGTTTGAAATGTGATAAAATAAGTTTAATTAAACGCACACCTTTTTTACACCGATAATTAAGGATGGAGTGATGGTGATGAGCGTAGTAGCCGGAGTTCTTGTTTGTGCTTTTGTATATGTAATCCGTGCCTCCCTTGTCCCACCTGGTGATGAGGATTTCCGTACCTATTAAATAGGCTTTCCAGACGCTAAACAAATGTTTAGCGTCTTTTTTGCCATGAAAGAGATAATACTTAGAGTTTTTGTTATAATTAACTGAACCCAATATCTAATATGGAAGGTACATCATATGAACCCAAATGAGAGTATATACGAAAATCTGGGGGGAGCTGAAAGACTGCATCGCCTGATTGAGGTCTTTTATGAGAAAGTACAGCTTCACCCGAAGCTTGGCCCGTTGTTTCCAGCAGATATAACTCCTGTTTTGGAGAAACAGTACCAGTTCCTTAGTCAGTTTTTTGGTGGTCCCACATTATACTCTGATCAACATGGACATCCCATGATGAGGGCGCGACATATGCATATCCCTATAACACCGGAGCGTGCGGAGGAGTGGTTGGATTGTATGAAGAGTGCGTTGGAAGAGACTGATGTCGAGGAGCCGTTACGTTCGTTTGTTTTGAGTCGTCTTGCGGGTCCTGCACATCATTTTGTCAATATGCCCGAGGAATAATAGTAAAGGCTTCAGTGTGAAAGGAATGAGGGCATTTGTCAGAATTAGTACCTTTGTACTCTATTAAAGTGAAGTGCTGTAACTGTGATCATGAATTCGAAACGTCAAGAGTGCGTCCTAGCCTCAAAAAAGCAACGCGCCGTGATGCGGATTTCTGTTCCTATTACAAGGAAGAAAACCCTGATTATTATGTGGTTCGAGTCTGCCCTAAATGCGGTTTTGCATCTACGGAGAATTCCGCGGACAAGCTATCCGATATACAGCGTTCAGCTTTCAAAAAAAGAATTGGGGACCGGTGGCAAGTTAAGAATTTTGACGGTCATCGATCATGGGAAACGGCTTTAGAGACCTACAAGCTAGCTTTGCTCTGTGCTCAGAGTATTAGTGATAAAGACCGGATTCTCGCGAGTCTTCTGCATCATATCGCTTGGTTGTACCGCTATAAAGGCGACACTGAGCAGGAACTTCGGTTCTTACAGTTTTCACTGGATGCTTACATTAATGTCTACGAAAGGGATGGGATCGGCGGTAATGATGCCCGCCTTCTGTACCTTATTGGAGAGCTGAATCGACGGATTGGCAAGTTCTCAGAAGCTGTGAGATGGTTCTCACGCCTTATCAATGACCAGAGAATTATGGATGCAGCTATGATCCGAGCAGCACGGGAGCAGTGGAGCGTGTTGCGTGAGGAAATGAAGGATGCGAAGATGGATCCGGATGAGTTGCTGGCCGGAACAGAGGGAACCTGAGTACCTCAGGTTCCCCTGTTTCATTGTAATAGATTATTTATGGTATCTAACGGCTTTGTCAAACAGCAAGTAATCTCCATCATTGTCTATAACCGTAGGACTTGTGTGGCAGCAGGGGAATACCAGAAGCTTCTTCTTGCCTTCTCGGATAATCTGCAGTTCTTTTGGTTTCATGGGTAAAAGTACGTTATCCGTGTTGCAAAACGGGCAGTACTGTACATAAATATCACCCAGTATAATATCATAAGGCCAAGTATGGCTGAATGGAATCATGTCTCGTCCTTTTGTGTTGTAGATTCTTTAGCTTGATTTTCAGGAGTTGGGTTTTCCTCTGTGGAATTAGCCTCTTTCCTTGAAAGCTCAGCAATTTTTTGAAGTAAAATATGTTGTGGCATATGCATTAAATGTTCCAGTGGGACGCCCAGTTGTTTGGATAACGCTATGGCCGTTTCCGGCGAAATTTGTAATGGCCGCATGTGTAAGTCCTCCTGTCAATGTGATTGTTACTGATTCGTTATTCACTTTACCATGGGTTACAGTCAATTACAAAGCAAACCCAAATAGAAAAAGGAATGGTGATTATACATGAAACACCCTTTATCGCTAACATGGGAGCTTGATTCCCTATTTGCAGGCGGTTCCGCTTCTTCTGAATTCGATGAATTCCTGAACACATTAGCAGGAGATATCGAAAGGCTTCACAAGGATGTTCAAGGGGCCGTTATTCCTCAGGATGTAGAAGCTACTAAGCCTTTGGATTCAGTTATAGAGCTGCTGCAAAGCTGTTCAGGCCGCCTTGTGCTGGCCGCAGAATTTGCTGTCTGTTTAGGAGCGCAGAATCAGCAGGACAAAGGCGCAGTGAAATTATCTGGCAAAGTCGCGGGACTAAGCGCCCGGTTTCAAGGAATCAGGTCGGAATTTGACAATGTGCTGCGTCAGACTGGCGACGATGTATGGGATCAATGGATGATCCGGCCTGAAATTGCTGATCTTTCTTTCGTACTCAATGAAAGCCGTAATCTGGCACGTGAAAAAATGAGTCCTGAACTAGAAAGTTTGGCATTAGAGCTGGCTGTTGACGGGTATCATGGTTGGAGCGAGCACTATGAGACCATCGTAAGTTCGATTGCTATTCCTTTTGAGGACAATGTGCTATCAGTAGGTCAGGCTTTCAACAAATTGGATGACCCTGATCCGAAAGTACGCGAAGTAATGTTCCATAAATGGGAAGAAGCTTGGAGCGGTGCAGCGGATTTCTGTTCCGATGCTCTGAATCACTTAGGTGGTTTCCGCTTAAAGTTATACAAGGGCCGCGGCTGGGAAAATGTACTGAAAGAACCGCTTAGCATCAATCGTATGTCCAATGAAACGCTCAATGTAATGTGGGAAGTTATTGGTAACAGTAAGCCTGCACTTGTGTCTTATCTTGAACGTAAGGCGAAACTGCTTGGCATGGAGTCTCTTGGTTGGGCAGATGTCGGTGCTCCGATAGGTAAGTCTTCCGGTAAAGTCCCTTATGATCAAGCCGCTGTGGATATCGTAACCCAGTTCCGTAAATTTAGTCCGAAGATGGCAGAGTTTGCAGAACATGCTTTTAATAACAATTGGATTGAGGTGGAAGATCGACCTGGCAAGCGTCCTGGCGGATTTTGTGTATCTTTCCCTGAACGTAAAGAATCGCGGATCTTTATGACCTATAGTGGTACCCCATCCAGTGTGTCTACACTTGCTCACGAACTGGGTCATGCCTATCATTCTTTCCTGCTCGATGATCAGCCGGTATTTAACCAGAATTACGCCATGAATGTGGCGGAGACGGCCTCCACCTTTGCGGAAGTGATTGTAGCAGATGCTCAAGTTAAAGCCGCTGGCAGTACCGAAGAGAAGTTGGCATTGCTGGAAGCGAAGATTCAGAATAGTGTAGCTTTTTTCATGAACATTCATGCCCGCTTTTTGTTTGAAACACGTTTTTATGAAAAACGTAAAATAGGCTTGGTTCATGCAGAAGAGCTGTCTGCCTTGATGGTAGAAGCACAGAAGGAAGCCTATTGTGATGTCCTTTCCGACTACCATCCACACTTTTGGGCTTCCAAGCTGCATTTCTATGCTACAGAAGTTCCATTTTATAATTTCCCTTATACAGTGGGTTATATGTTCAGCACAGGCCTCTACCGTCTTGCTCTGCAAGAGGGAGCATCCTTTGCAGACAAATATGATGATCTGCTGCGGGATACAGGTGTAATGACACTGGAGGCTTTGGTGACTAAGCACTTGGGAACGGATCTTACACAACCGGATTTCTGGCAGGGAGCAGCGGATCTGATTTTGGCTGATATTGCCGAATTTATGGAAATGACAAAAGAGTTTGCTTAAACATTAGAGTATTAATGCGAAAGAGCCTCCTGAAAGGGAGGTTTTTTTATGTGAATATTGTCGAAAATACTCACTTTACGAAGGGAAATGCACAATATTATTGTGTAAAATACGCATTTATAGGGATATAAACCCAATTTTGTTGAATAATGTTGAATGCTCCCTATGAGTAACCTATAATGAGTCTTAAGCCTTATTTCGGAGGCTAGAATACTGAGGGGGGAAAATATGCTCAAGAGTGAACAATTATCACTGGCTCGACAAGTAGATTTAGTATTTAAAGAATTACAGGAGGAATTGTCTGGGTTGACATCCGGCACAGTATTTGTGCAAATACGAAATAATGTAATCGGCAAATTCGGAATTCGACATAACCCGCTTACAGGACGCAGTGGGACTTTCAGTGTGGAGAAAGAGGGAATGTCTGCAGCTCAGCAATCCTCATTTCGTCTTATGGCATTGGAAAGCCTCAATTATAAGCGGCGTTGGACTCATGGTGAAATTAGCTATGAATTTGCGATTATTCAGGGGATGGTTGTGGTGGATGCTACTTTGGAGTCCAATTATAATATGGCTAACCTAATGATTCGCTACCCTCGTGGAACACAATCTGATGCGGGCTCTGATCAACTTTATGGCTAAACTCCATATACATAAAATTTAGCAGCCCTGATTACAGACAAAAGCCCTCTACGCTTCAAAAGAGAGGCGTAGAAGGCTTACAAGTTACTTTGGTTATAGCCCTTAAGAGGCTTTACCGGATAAAGCTAGTGAGAAATGATTGTTACGAATTCGAACGACCGGACAATTGTTGCTCTGCCAGTTGTACGAGACGTTTGGTGATATATCCTCCCAAAGAACCGGTTTCGCGGGAAGTATAGTTTCCATAGTATCCATCTTGCGGGATGGTTACTCCAAGCTCTTGAGCTGCTTCATATTTCAATTGTTGCAATGCTGCGTTGGCTTGCGGAACGATCAGGTTGTTACGGCTGCTGCGACCACCTTGGTTTTGACCTGCTTGACCCATGTTTGTCACCTCCTTCGCCCGTTGTAAAGATAGTATGAGCGCGGAGACTACAATTCATGCATCCAACAGGTAGGTTGGAAGGCTGGTAAATCTTAGTGAGTAAATATTTTATTTATTGGGATAGATCATTTCAAGGAATGTAGATAACTCAAGGCTCTGGCCGGGCTCTAATACAAGCAAACCTGTGAAGTTAGGATCACTTGAAACATTGGGTGCATCCGGCAGCCAAGTATAAGGCTCTACACAGAGGAACTGATCTGCAGGACCTTTCGTATATACAACCCAGTGTCGAAACAGATTCTTATCGGCCGTATAGCGCAGCCCATAACCGTCATCACGCATTAATAGGGCTTCAACAGGCTTTGTGTCTCCAATACGCAGTGCGGTGTCCAAATTGGTGCCTAACAGATTCATACCTTCGTTCAATGATTCTAAATCCCCCAATGCCTTTATATTGCCGCTTGGAAGAAGTTCTTCAGTCAGTTCGTATATACTTTCTACAGGAAGCTTCAAATTCCATCGTTCGGGTTCACCATCAATCATGAACCAGGTATGATACCCCATCCCAAAAGGAACTCGATGTTCTCCCAGATGCGTAACTTTCAGACTTTGTTTCAGCGTGGCATCCTGAAGCCTGAAGGTCATTTCGAATTTTAGCGGAACAGGAAACTGTCTCATCCAGTTAGGATCATCGAGTGTGAGGAATTCTGTCGTCACTGCGCAACCATCCTCATCTTCTTCAATGTCGCTTACACACCAGGACTGTGTTCTATGAAGACCATGGATATGATTATCGCCGGCAGTATTCTGATCAAATTGATATTCTAGCCCTTCGAATTGAAAATGCCCTTTACGTATGCGACCTGGAGGAATCAAGAGCGGAATGCCAAAATGGTAAGGTTTTTGCATAAAAAAGGCTTGATCACTTTCATCAGGGCGACGCAGAATTTGCCGTTTCTCCTTGTGATCCCATAGAGAAATCACACTATTTCCAAGTCGCGGCAAAAGCGTGACTTCGAGTTCGCGGCTGTGCAAAATATAAGTATCATAACCGCCCCATTGCCCTTTGGTCACCTGTTTCATGAGATATGCTCCTTTATCGTAACTGTAATCGGAATTAAACATGGTAACCTTATCATAACAGATTTATGTTCCAGCCGTTAAGGGAATTGACAAAGTTCCTTTTCTAGTTCTATGATGGATGCAATAATAAATGATGGCAATGTGATGACGGGGATAAGTAGGCAGGAGAGGGACCTTCAGAAAGCCGGTGGTTGATGCGAACCGGTGCAAACCTCTTGTTGAATGGACCTCTGAGTGCCGCGATTGAACGGGATTATATTCCCTAGTAGGCCGGCCGGTTCTTCCCCGTTAGAGGAAGCTATAAGGCTGTTCCTAGATAGGATTTGGGATCTCAGCGAATAAGGGTGGCACCACGGCTCACGTCCCTTGCGGATGCGGCCTTTTTTGCGTTCACAGAAGTAAATAATATCAAGATGGAGGGATTCATTATGGTCAAAAAAGTATTATCTGGAATTCAGCCCAGTGGTTCACTTACGCTGGGGAATTATATTGGAGCCATCAAGAACTACGTAAAACTGCAGCATGAAAATGAATGTTATTTCATGGTGGTTGATCTTCATGCCATTACAGTTCCACAGGAGCCTGCTGCACTCCGTGAGCAATCCGAGTCCGTAGCTGCTCTGTATATTGCCGCAGGTATAGATCCAGCTCATGCGAGCGTGTTCATGCAGTCTCATGTACCGCAGCATGCAGAATTGGGATGGTTGATGACGACACTTACGAACATGGGTGAGTTAGAGCGGATGACTCAGTTCAAAGATAAATCTACAGGCAAAGAATCTGTAGGGGCGGGATTGTTCGTGTACCCTTCACTTATGGCGGCTGATATTCTCTTATACAACGCTGACCTTGTTCCTGTAGGAGAAGATCAGAAGCAGCATCTGGAGTTAACCCGTGATTTGGCTGGACGCTTCAATCACCGCTTCGGGGAGTTTTTTACCATTCCCGAGCCGTTTATTCCAGAAGTGGGCGCCCGCATTATGTCACTGGAGGACGGCTCCAAGAAAATGAGCAAGAGCAGCCCAAATCCAGGAAGCTATATCGCTTTGTTGGATCCACCGGATGTAATCAGCAAAAAAATCAGCCGTGCTACAACTGACTCCGGAAGCGAAATTAAATATGATACAGTGAACAAACCGGAGATCAGTAATTTAATGTCTATCTACGCTGAGTGTGCAGGGATGACACTGCAACAGGTGGCTGATCAGTTTGAAGGCCAACGATATGGCGGATTCAAAAAAGAATTGGCTGGAGTCGTGGTTGCCACCCTTGAGCCGATGCAGCAAAAGTATCATGAGATTCGCAGTTCAGGTACGATTACAGATATCTTAGCCGAAGGAGCGGAAAAAGCGCGCTTCCTTGCTGCCCAGACATTAGCTGGCGTGAAGGAACGAATGGGCTTTCTTCCCTTCCGCTAAAATGGATTGATCTCAACCTTTTCTTCGTCTTGCTTTGATAATAAAGCCCCAGCCGTTATTAAGTATACAAACGGCTCCAAGCAAGAGCGCGATCCAGATGTTATAACTGATTGCGATAGAGGCAGCGGTTAGGATAAAGATTGAAGAACAAGCAAACCAAAGAGATAGACCTTTGCCCATGAAATATTGTATTCCTTTCCATAACAGTTGGAGCTGTTCCATACGGCAGCTTTACTGCTTTATTTTATAAGTTAGGATATTTGGAAGAAGTCCATAAAGAAACCCGCAGAGTCACTCGCTCTGACGGGTTTCTTCGTGCTTATGGTGATTGTGCCTTAACTAGGTATCGGAGTCAAGAGTGAACTAACAAATGTTGGTTTCACATTATGAACTTGATTCAATGGCGAATTTTTCATCAAGCTTGTCACTGCTAAGCCAGCCTACATAAGTGTTCAGGGGGTGATATTGGTTATCCATGACAAGTACGGCGACGAACGGAAACTGCTTCCGGTGCAAATAACGCACGTCCCCCCAGCGCACAATATAACCAGAAGGGAGTTCCTCGACTTCAGCTACCGCATAAGACGTAAAGTATAAAAAAGCTTGAATATCGGGATGTGACTTAGAGTGTTCAACGGCAGGGTGGGTGGAACTAATCGCATGCTTGATCCATTTGAGATGTCCATTGATTAATTGCCCTACATCATAGCTGCCATCTATCTTTGCCTTAACAATGTTCCACCGTCTTGGCGAAATTGTTGGGATTACTATATACCGGTCGTTAATGTGATGCCGTACATCCTTGATCTTTATACTTTTCGTGACGCGGTGATGAGCTACAGTTCTCCATATATAATATAGAGTGATACAAACATACAGGGTAATAAATAACGGGGCGGGTGGAATCATATCACTGATCCAGAGAATTATGGCAGCCGCATGACTGCCGAAAATAAAGGGGTCAAAGATGTGAATTATATTCCAGGCAATCCATTTCTCTGTAAAGGGCCGTGCAGCCTGAGTGCCATATGTGTTAAAAAGATCTGAAAATACATGTATAGCCACTGCGATGAAGCTCCAAAGTGCAACATGCCCTATAGCTTGGAGGTTCACTATTCCAAAGAACGGTGTTATTACCAACGTTAATAAAGCGGGCCAAATAATCAAGAAGGGTAAGGAGTGTGTAATTCCGCGGTGATTGCGGATGTACAGAGCATTATCTTTCAAACGTAATGCCGTGTCGGCATCAGGTGCCTGTGAACCAAGGATGGTAGCAAGCATTACTGCCCCAGCGATGGAGGGATTTGAGCTAACCACAGGATCAACGAAGGAAAGCCCGGCTAAGCCAAGGCCCATAACAACATGTGTAGCGGTATCCATAGGACAGTTCTCCTTTGTTCAGATGGTCTCTATTAAATAACTACCCATTTTAGTGCCATGTTATTTAAGGATTTGAAATAAATTTTGTCACGAAATTGTCGAATTAATGAACATCATGGTCAATGATTGTCAAAGTCTTTAGGGGTTGTTATGATAAAGTTAACAGCAAGGAGCTTTTTCATTCGCGGAACCGTTAGAAGATGTTTTGAAGGAGGAACACAAGCGTGGACAATCAATGGAGGTATCAAGCTTCTTCCGATTCCGCAGCAATGTCTGCCAAGTCACCTGAAAAGGGTTCAACCTGGCGTGATTTTATTACTGTGACTAAACCCGGTATTATCCGGTCGAATCTGATCGCGGCTTTTGCAGGATACTGGCTGGCCTCAGCTTGGGATGTTCAGTACGGAAGACTCATACTGACCCTGCTCGGGACTATGCTTGTTATGGCATCGGCTTGCGTATTTAATAACTACTTTGATCGGGATCTGGATATGAAGATGGAACGGACCCGAGAAAGAGGATTGCCAACAGGACGGCTGAAGCCGGCAACTGTATTGATTTATGCGATAGGGCTCGGAATATCCGGACTTTTTGTTTTGTTTGCTTTTTCCGGAGTGCTGGCCGGTTTGTTTGGGATTCTGGGTATGTTTGTATATGTAGTGGTCTATACACTATGGCTTAAACGGACTTCTACGTGGAGTACTTCTGTAGGTGCAATTTCTGGTGCAATGCCCCCTGTAATCGGTTACGTAGCTGTAACTGGTGAAGTGGACTTAGGGGCATGGCTGTTATTCGCTATTCTGTTCCTGTGGCAGCCGCCTCACTTTTGGGCACTGGGTATTCGCCGCAAAGAGGAATATAGAGCTGCCGGGTTCCCGCTTTTACCTGTTGTTAAAGGGACATATCGAACTAAAATACAAATGATTCCATACGTAGCTTTGCTTATACCAGTGTCGATATTGATGTACGTTTACGGTTATGCTGGGGTCTTTTACCTAGTTATATCTACTGGCTTGTCCATAGTGTGGCTATATCTAACCTTGAAGGGCTTCAAGGCCAAGGATGATGATGCCTGGGCGAAGATGTGTTTCTTCTTCTCAATCAATTATTTAATGGTAAGTTTGATTGTACTCGTTCTGAATACGGTTCATGGATAAGGGAGAGATGTACTTGCAAATCATCAGACGGTACAAATGGACTTGGCTTTTACTTCTTCTAGCACTGGCTATGGCCGGTTATCTGGCGGCCAATTCGCTTAGTTTTGGGAAAGAGAAGCTTCCGGTGATCGGGCAAGTGCAAGATTTTTCCCTTCAAAATGTGGACGGCAAAACGGTGACGCTGGCGGATACTGAGGGGAAGGCGCGGTTGGTGTACTTCTTTTTTACACAGTGTCCAGATGTATGCCCTATTACGACTTTTACTTTATCTCAGACTCAGGAGCTGTTAATGAAAACAGGTCAGTTCGGTACAGAGGTTGAGTTTATCTCTATATCATTTGACCCTGAGCAAGATACACTGGAGGCCATCAAAACATTTGCGGATCGTTTTCATGCGAATTATGAAGGTTGGTATTTCTTACGTGGAGACCAGGAAGAGATTCGAAAGCTGGCTGCAGATTCCTTTAAGGTTCTGATTGCTGGGAATAATAAAGACAATTTTGCTCACGCTAACCTTATTGGACTGGTGGATCGGAAGAATAATCTGCGTGCGCTCTATGATGCTGGCGATACCAAGAATATTACTCCTGAGTTCCTCGCGGATACGGTTACGGAGCTGGCACAGGAAAAATAAAAAATAAAGTCTCTGGATTTGGCTAAATGTGATGTAAAAATGCAATAGAATGTTCCTCGGATGCTGGATTTGGCTAAATGTGATGTAAATGTGCAATTAAAGCGCCCTCGATGGGGGATTTCGCAGCCAAAGGTTGAAGTATAAGTAGTTGGCAATCTTCATCCCTGCCCCGTGGTGTGGGGTATTTCTGCAACCACTAGTTTAAGTTTTAATGAACCTCCAAAAAATGCCTTTTTCGATGCTTCTCGCTAAGGAGAAGATCGGAAAAGGCATTTTTTTGTGATTAAAAGAAATCAGGAGGGGGTGGTTCTGGATACAGAATGTATTCTTCAAGTCCTGCCTTCTCAAGCTGGGTGATATTGTATTCATCGGGGGTATGCTCTACTCCTGCATACCCTCGCCGTGTGTAGATATGTCCAGCGTCTGGGAATGCATCACGCAGAATACCGCGGATTTTTTTGCCTGAGCTATCATTGTCCATGTAGAGGTAGACTTCTTCGTCTCCTACTTTTTTGCGCAGTGTCTCCAGCTTAAGTGTGTTCAGGGACCCGAAGGTACAAAGGATATCCACATCCTCCGCCAGCAATCGTCTTAAGCGGCTGCGGTCATTCTTGCCTTCTACGATGATATAAATGGACATGCGCTATGAGTCACCTCCCGGGATTTATAGGGTTAAGGATAGGCATGTCTTTATTTTACCTAAGCTTCGATAAATTTAACAACTGGAGGGTCTTCTTTTACAACATTCCCCGGGAAATGTCGTAAAAAGAAAACAATCACCTGAGATCAAATTCATCCAGGTGATTGCAATACTTGAAGAGGAGTGCTCTAGAATACGCCGGCGCGAAGGATAATCACTAGCAGGATGTAGAGCACCAGAATAGCAGTTGTAGAAGTCATTAAACCTACAGGATAAGGAGTTGGAACAGGCTTATGGCAACAAGGATCACTCATTAGACTCACCACGCTTTCAGAGTTGAGGTTATTACTACAAGGTATAGTATGTAAAAACCCACCTAACTCTTGTGCTTCAGCCTAACTTGGGTTATTGTCGGAATTTAATAAGCTCAAATATAGGCTAAGCAGCCCGACCCTTCCATCCCTGAGCGGAAGATAGTCTTTGCGCACTCCCGGGAGGCAGGAGTATTAAGGCTGTCATCAGCAATAAGAAAGCAATGAAATAAGGCGAGATCTCATCACGCAAGCCTCCGGCTGTAACGGGGCCCGCAAAAGAACCGAGAGACATGGCAATGGACTGCAAGGAGAAGGTTCTGCCTAATCGCTCTTGGCCACCGAGGCTTATGAACAGCGAGGCCATGGCCGGGAATAGAACTCCTTTGGCTGCACCTAGGGCAAAAAGAATAAGGCCAATAGGCAGGGTGCTGAAGGCGGCAAGTGAGAAAAAACAGAAGGCCATAGCAAGCAAGGCGGCAGCGATTCTTATGGCGGGTGCCAATCGGTTAAGAAAGAACATACTGAGTGTTACCAGCGCGCCTAAGCTAAGAAGAGAGAGCAGTATGCCCGTAGAGAGGATGCCCTTACTTCCGCCTCCACTTTGAGATAGAGGCAATTCAAAGAACAATATGCCTTGAGAGCAGGATACGAAAAAAGGCAATAAAAAATAACGTCTAGAGAAACGAGTTGGAGTCTCTTGTTTTAAGGGCTTAGGTATAGGTGCAATTGCCCTTAGTTGAGAAGCCTTCGGCACACTGAAAAAGGCCATAATCCCTGTCGCGATCAGCAGCCAGCCTAGGGTGCTGAAGGTGCCTGAGAACCCCGCTTGAGCTACTATGACTGCTCCAGCCGCAGGGGAGACCACAGAGGCTAGGGTATGGACTATGCCATGACCCGACATGTATTTCCCTTGTACAGTAGCATCGGATGATAGGGAGGCCAGAAGCGTCATACAAGCCGGAGAAAGAAAGGCCAATGCAAAACCACTTGCTGCGCGCAACAGAAGCAAATGCCACGGCAGCTGTGCGTGAGCTTGGAGCAGGAGGATTATTCCTGCGGTAACCAAACTGAACACAATGTAACGGCGGCTCCCTTTACGGTCAATAAGTACACCTGCCAGCAGATTTCCAGGGAGGTGAGTTAGTGAGTACATGCCCATCATCCATCCGATAAAGGCAGGTCCAGCGCCAAGGGATAAGGCGAAAGGTGTCAGAATAGGATATTGTGCATGTAAATCAAAGAACGCCAGGAAAAGAAACAAGTAGAGCCAAAGCGCTGTTTTCATACAATTACCTCCTTAGCCCGCTTTATAGGCATTAAAAAACCGGGGGACTTAGTAAAATTAGCAGATAGAATGGGACTGCTACTTGTACTTTACGTGGGACATGGTGGGCTTATACCGTTTTTTTATGGAACGATCCACCAAACTGAAAACGATTCTGTAACCATGAATTATGATGGGCATTGATGTATAATAATTAATATCCGTGAAATGGATGCGGCAAGAGAATTACCTTAAATGGAAAACAGGTGACAGGAGTGTTGTAAAGTTGATGGATATGCAGGTGTGGTCACAGTTTATAAGAGAAAATTGGTTAGTTATCATTATTGCACTCGTCATATTATTTGCAGTCGTGAATCTGGTCAAAACCGTATTGAAATGGGCAATTGTTATCATTATTGTAGTTGGTCTTTTCATCTATAGCGGCGTTACAATTGATCAGTTGGGAGATGCTGTGAATAAGGTTAAGAATGAGACAGTAAGCACTCTGAAGAGTGAAGCACAGGAAGTGATGCTTAAGGAGGCCAAGGAAGCCGTATATACAATGAATGACGACGGGACCTTTACGATCACCTCTCCGAACATAGAAGTAAAAGGGACGGCGGGCCAAGACAAGGTGGATGTCACCTTCAGAGGCGTTAGTCTGGGTAAGTGGAGTATAAATGATACGATGAAGTCTTTTATCGATGAAGCTCGTATGAATTAATTGAATGAATCAACATCATGGCAACGAAGCACAGGAGGGATTGTATGCTGAACGAGTGGATAGAACGTCTGAGTGAGGCAAATGTGATTTCTATCGCTCTTTTGCTCATCGTTGCGTTTTCCGTAGTACAGGGTTTGAGCAGAGGTTTTTTTATTTCTATAGGCAAGTTGTTAGGGATTCTAGGTTCAGGCTTAGTTACAATCATATCCTTAATTCTAGCGGTCCTTGGAACACTTTTTCTCTCCCCTCGTATTCAGGAATGGGCGACAGCAGTTAAGCTTCCAGATGTAGAACTAAATGTATGGCAGCAGATTTACTATACGGGCGCTTCTATATTGTCAGAATCGTCACTGATACGATTTATATTTACCTTAATGATTACCTATAGTGTTCTTCGTTTGATTTTGGGGTTATTGTCTCCTTTATTGCCATTGCAGAGACGGAGTTCCACGAGAATGGGAGATCGAAAGGTGTCTTCATTAAGCCGTCTGGGTGGTGGCGTGGTTGGAGCTCTGATCGGGGTTTCACGCTGCCTGGTTGTTATTGTCGTACTGTTCATCGCTGTGGGTCTTAACCCGGATAGTGGATTCAGCCGTTATGTCGAGTCTTCCCCTGTATATCGGCAAAGTGCTGCAACTGTAATCGAGCCCTTTGCCGGCAAGGCTGTACAAGATAAGCTGCCTATCCTGACCCAAATTGTAGCAGCAGAGATGGATGGGATTCTTAGACGTAAATATGAAGTGATTGACCATGAGATTCCGGCGGATATTCAAGGTGCTGCTGTGAAGATTGTCGGCAAGAGCGACAGTGAAGAAGAGAAAGCGCGGCTATTGTATGATTGGGTAGGGACTAGAATCTCCTATGACTACGGTAAGGCGGAGAATTACGAGCAAAATCGGATCTGGCATGAACAAACTCCGAAAGATACCTTCGAAACCCGGCTAGGGGTTTGCATTGATTACGCGCGTCTTTATGCGGTAATGGCTCGTTCACAAAACCTGCAGGTACGGGTAGTGACGGGTCAAGGCTATGACGGACGCGGAGGATATGGCCCCCACGCATGGAACGAAGTATATATAAACGAACGGCAGGCATGGATTCCACTCGATTCTACTTGGGCACAAAGCGGGGATTGGTTTAACCCTGCAGATTTCAGTGATACACATCTCAGAGAGAGCGTGCTTTGACGGAATTCTGCGAGTTCTATGCATGTGTTACAATAGGGCATGTTTCATTTAAAATTATTGTTTTATAAAGGAGAGAAAAATGTGAGCCTCTTCGGCAAACAAGGCTCGCCTGCGGACGAGTCCACAAGTAAAAGTTCCATGGGACTGCGAATTAACATCTTCTTTTTCAGTACATTTGTTATATTCTGCGTCATTATTGTTCGTTTAGCGGTTTTGCAGTTTGTAGAAGGACCTACATTGAGTGATGTAGAGACGAGTCGGGAAGTCAAGAATGTACCTCTTGCGGCAATGCGAGGAGTCATCTTTGCGGATGGCGGTGAGAAACTCGCTTATTCTACACCAGTTCAGTCATTATATATAACTTTAACCAAGGAATATACCGCCAAAGAGAAAGATAAAGCAACTGGCGATACTGTACTTAAACCCGAAGCACAGGCGAAATCCGATGCGTTAGCCACTAATCTGACAGCTGCTTTTAGTGAATATGGAGCTGAAGATAAAGTGAAAATGACTAAAGAGGAAGTCATTGAGGCGATGGATTTGTTTTTTAAAAAAAATCAGGGCTATACCCCTCGCCGCATTAAGGTTGATCTGTCACAAAAGGAAGTAGCTTTTTTCATGGAACATAAGGACGACTACCCGGGTCTTGAAGTTGTTGAGGAAAGTATGCGTCACTATGATAAAGATACAGTAGCCGTACAGACAGTTGGATATATTAAGCTTTATAAATACTCCAACAGTCTCCCGATCTATCAGAATATTATCAATGCCACGAAAAATTCTCCAGACCCAGGTCTGACTTACAAAGATGATGAATTTGTGGGGTTCGATGGACTTGAATTACAGTATCAACGGGAGTTGCGCGGAGAAAATGGGTATCAAGAGATTTCCATTAATGCGCAAAATATGGCCGAAAAGATAGAGAAGGTTGTTCCGCCAACGAAAGGGAATGACATTTGGACTACTATTAACAAAAATATACAGCTCAAGACAGAGGAAGCTATAACGGATCAGATCAGCTGGCTTCATAAAAATCCAGTATTGGGTAAGTATCATCCAGATGCATTGACAGGTTATGCTGTTGCTATGGAAGTAGATACAGGAAAAGTAGTAGCGATGGCCAGTATGCCGGATTATGACACTAATGTGTGGACTACCGGCAGTATTGATCCGGATGTGTGGAATGAAATAATGGATAATTACCAAAACGGTGCTATCACTCCTTATGCATCGGGAAGATCAGGTAATGGTCTGGGTTCCGTGCTGTTTATGGGTTCTACAATTAAGCCGTTAAGTGTATTAATTGGTTTAAATGAAGGGTTAATTACTACATCAACTACTTATACAGACAGAGGAGTTACGAAATTCGGTAAGGAAGGACATGAAACATCTGTAAGAAATGCATCAGGGCATGTATATGGCACTATGGATCCAGCGAAAGCGATAAAGCAATCTTCAAACGTCTTTATGGTCGATATGATAGGTAAAAAATTATATACGAAATTCCAAGATAAGGGTTTAGACGTCTGGGACGAATATATGAAGGAATTTGGACTTGGAGTACCGACGAAAAGCGGTCTGCCCAAGGAACATTTGGGATTGATAAACTATTCCAATACTAACGAAACCGGCAGTGCACAGGCCTCTTTGGTGTATGCGTCGTTTGGTCAGCAAGGAAGCTATACTACTCTGCAACTTGCCCAATACGTATCCACAATTGCGAACAAAGGTGAAAGAATAAAACCCCAGCTAGTAAGCAAAATTACAGACTACAAAGGAAATATTGTGGATACATTTGACCGTGAAGTATTAAATAAAGTTGAGATGAATGATTCTTATTGGAATGAAGTTATCAGCGGTATGGATAGTGATGTAATTGCATTTAGTGATTTCCCCTATGACTTTGCCCGCAAGACGGGAACCTCGCAGCAATGGGCCGACAAAGCAATGCGAGATAACGGGGTATTCATAGCTTTCGCACCGCGTAACAAACCCAAGCTTGCTGTTGCAGTAGTTATCCCTGAGGGTGGCTTTGGTTCAAGCAGTGCCGCGCCTGTAGCGCGTAAAATATTCGATGCTTACGATTGGGAGTATGGACTCGATGGAGTTCCTAAGAAAAGCCTTCAATCTACAACTTCAACAACTGGTGATGCCGGAAAACCGAAGGAGGATAGCGCAGCTACAGATTCTACCCAGAACACTGGAACAGAATAATAATAAAACAGCTACTCACTAGGAGAGCATACAAGAATGGAGGGGTGGCAAATGATTGCCAAATACCGCCTGCTTGCTTTGGATATGGATGGAACCCTGCTGAATGATGAGCAATTAATTACACCCAAGACCGCTAAATGGATTCAAAAGGCTAAAGACGCAGGTATATATGTTTGTCTTTCTACCGGTCGTGCCTACAAAAGTGCACTTCCTTATGCGGAACAGTTAGGCTTAATTACGCCAATGGTTACTGTGAACGGCAGCGAAGTATGGAAAGCACCGAATGAATTATACAGACGTTCTCTGATGGACCCGCAGCTTGTTACACAAATGTATGATATGGCCATGGAGTTTGGCATCTGGTTCTGGGCGTATTCTTTGAATGAGGTACACAAGCAGGATAACTGGGACGGAGATGTAAAGAACCGCGAATGGTTAAAATTCGGTTACAGCACGGAGGATGACGATGTTCGCCACAAGGTGTTGATGCGGCTTCAGGATATGGGCGGGCTTGAGGTTACCAATTCCTCTCCCTTTAATCTGGAGATTAACCCTTTAGGTGTGAATAAGGCGTCAGGGATTAAGTCCGTCTGTGAATTACTCGGTATCCATATGTCTCAAGTAGTAGCGGTTGGGGATAGCCTAAATGACCTTGCTGTCATTCAGCAAGCCGGTCTAGGAGTTGCCATGGGGAATGCCCAAGAGACAGTTAAACAGGAAGCGGATGTTGTGGTGTCCTCAAATAATGAGGACGGGATCGCAGAAGTGATTCAAAAGTATATTCTATCCGATGCAAAATTAACCGGCGATAGTGTTACTGTAAGATAATAACAGTATAGGAGTGTGTGTATTTGACTATCCTGGGTTGGATCCTCATAATCGCTTTAATCGTTGTGGGTATGGCCGGTGCCGTATATCCCATACTGCCGGGTGCACTGGCGATTTATTTGGCCTTTTTCGTCTACGGCTGGTTCTTTTCCTTCGAACCTTTTGGAGTAGGATTCTGGACCGTTCAGACCTTAATTGTAGTAGCTCTCTTTGTAGCTGATTATGTTGTCGGGGCGTGGGGCGTCAAAAAATTTGGGGGCTCCCGTCACTCTGTCATTGGCTCCACCCTAGGGATTATCGCAGGAGCCTTTTTCTTCCCCATCGGGCTTATTGTTGGACCCTTTGCGGGAGCATTTATCGGGGAGTTAATAGCTGGTTCGACCCCAGGAAAAGCAGCTAAGGTAAGCGTGGGTTCACTCCTTGGCTTGCTCAGCAGTACATTCGTTAAGATCATGCTGCAAATCACGATGGTCATCCTCTTTTTTATATGGATCGGCCGGTAATATCACTTAGAAAATGAGGCGAAACCGTTTGTCCAAGAAAGAGTCTTTTGTCAAAGGCACGCTTATTCTGGCTGCCGCCGCATTAATCGCACGAGTACTGGGCCTTGCCCAGAAAGTGCCGTTTGAGCATTTGTTCAACGATATTGGGGAAGCTTCGTTTAACAGTGCTAACTCTGTTTATCTGATGTTATTACCACTGGCCACGGCCGGTATTCCAAGCACCTTAAGTAAAATGGTATCTGAGCGCTATGCTTTAAACAGACCCCATGAAGCCCAACAGATTTATCGGGCAGCATTATATTTTGCTGCTGTTATTGGTGTAATTATGAGTGTAACACTGTACATAGGTGCCCCTTATTATGCCGACTATACCAAAGTTCCTGAGAGTACTCTTGCTATACGAGCCATCGCTCCTGCGTTGCTATTGTTCCCTACAATAGCTATGATGCGGGGGTACTTTCAGGGTCGTAATAACATGATGGCCGGAGGTCTATCTCAAATCGTTGAGCAGATTGCCCGGGTCTCTACTGCCATCGTTCTTGCTTATATAATGCTGAGTAAGGGATATGATAATACTTGGATGGCGGCAGGTGCTTCTTTCGGCAGTGTTTTCGGAAGCTTAGGTGCTTTTGGGATAATGCTGTATTATGCCTTACAACTGAAGCGTAAAGAGAGTACGAATACCTTATACGAGACAAATGAAGCTAAGCTTCCTTTGTTTGGAATTTATAAAAGTATTTTTAAACTATCAATCCCAATCGTGCTGGCTTCAGTAACTATTCCGGTAGTAAACCTTATTGATAATTCTTTAATCGTTCCCTTATTGAGTGGACAAGTAGGATATAGCGAAGCTACGAGGACTTTAGCAATATATGGGAGTAAGGCTGTGAGTGTGGCTGGAATTCCACCGGTACTTGCTATTGCACTCAGCACATCGCTAATCCCGATTATTTCTGCGGCTTATGCACGACGTGACGAAATGCACCTTAAACGTCAAGTGACACTGGCTTTACGAATTGCTATTTTGACAGGAACGCCAATTGTTACATCACTTGTTGTTGCTGCTTATTCAGTTAACGGAGTTTTATTTAGCAGCTTGGACGGAAGTGGAATTATTGGCATGCTTACGCTGGGGACAATCTTTCAAATTACGATGATGACCACCAACTCCATTTTATTGGGGATGGGGAAGGCACGGATATCCATGTACTACGTAATGATTGGTATTATTGTGAAGTTGGTGGCAAGTATCCTTCTAAGCAAGGTGTTTGGTATTTACGGAATTCTTGGTGCAACTGCTCTGTGCTTCATTGTTATTACCTTGCTTAATTTACGTATGTTGAAATCTATTGTTCCTTTCGAGATTATGGGCAAGCGCTGGGGTGGCTTTACTATTGCAGTGCTGGCGTCCGCAGGAATTGGGTACAGCTTGAACCAGGCAGGGATAATGCTGACTGATGTGATGCCGGCACGTGTGGCATTTCTGATTACTTGTCTTATTGTAGGCGCAGCAGTTGTTATCATCTACTTAGTGCTACTTATTATATTAGGTGTAATTAGCAGACAAGAAGTGGCGAGTTATCCGAGGCCCCTGCAGAAGCTGTTGAAGCCACTTATGAGATTACAACCTGCACGCGTTAACATGAAAGAATAAGTTTTTAATTAATGAATAATTAATATGATATGATTTATGTCTCATTTTTTTGATTTTATGTTTGACTTCTGGATCACATTTTGCTTCACTTAAGTAAGATCTAAATGTATTTAGAAAGGACGGTAGCCATGGACAAAATAACTTCTCCAGGTGAATTTCAAGTATCTATACAATCTCCCAGATTAACGGTGGCTGTCTTCAAAGCCGATTGGTGCTCTGATTGTAAATTCATAGATCCATTTATGCCGGAGCTTGAGCAGAACTATAACGGCCGTCTTACATTGGTAGAGGTTGATGTGGACGCGGTGGGTGATGTTAGTCAGGAACAGAACATTCTAGGTATTCCAAGCTTTGTTGCTTACACGGATGGGAGAGAGCTGGTCCGGTATGTAAACAAGCTTAGGAAGTCCCGTGAGGAAATTGAGAATTTTTTGAATACAGCGCTTGAAGTGTACCAAAGTATTCACAAGTAACTTTTATAACACCGCTAATGCCCGTTTGAGCTGAAGCGGTGTTTTTTTCCTTCTAAATCTTACATGTCCTTCATTTCTTAGATACAGCGGGTGATATTGATGACAACAAAACAATTAAAATGGATTAGTTATATGACTTGTCTTATCATGTTTCTGGCATTACTTGGGGGAGTAGTCGTAACCAAGACAGGATCAGGACTAGAATGTGGAAATGAATGGCCCCTATGTAATGGGAAGCTGGTTCCAGCTTACACATTAGGGTCCTTGATCGAATATACACACCGTTTATCTAGCGGATTAGCAGGGTTGTTATCTCTTGCTTCGATGATCGTCTTTTGGAGATACGCGAGAAATCAACGTGATTTATTAGTCTATGCATCTATGACACTGTTATTTGTAGTCGTACAAGGAGGTATGGGAGCGCTTGCGGTTGTCAAATCGCAATCTGCAGCTGTAATGGCGCTGCATATGGGTTTCTCATTGATTGCTTTTGCATCCTCACTTATGCTGGCACTTGGGTCCAAACGGCGTCATGAATCCGAAAAAAGTACAATTGTAGTCGTGGAAGGTCAAGCTGTAAGCATAGGCTTCCGCAACTTAACGTGGATTACTGCGTTATACTCTTACATAGTTGTCTACATCGGGGCCTTTGTAAGTCATACGGATTCCCGTGGGGGCTGTACGGGATGGCCGCTCTGCAATGGTGAGTGGATTCCCGAATTATCAGGCGGTGTAGGTATAGTATTTGTACATAGAGTCGCAGCAGCGCTTTTATTTATTCTTACCGCTATCCTCGGACATTTTGCTTTTTGGAAACACAAAGAGCATAAAGAGATCCAGAGTCTTGGAGTAGCAGCAGTATTATTATGTCTGGCACAGGTGTTTAGTGGCGCAGCTGTAGTGTTTACGTTAAATAACGAACGTCTCTACATATTTGCAGCGTTAGCTCATATCTTACTGATTGCCGGGTTATTCGGGGTGCTGTGTTACATGAGTGTGCGTGTATGGCAACTGAGTAGACGGAGAGATTAATTCAGGAACGGGATGGAGCCTATGAGCCGGATTTCGAGGAGGTACAATAATTGGGATACGGTAATTTACGTCAATGGATAGAACAATTGCGGAAGGAGAAAGACCTTGCCGTCATTGACACACCAGTGGACCCTTGTCTCGAGCTTGCAGAGATTCACCGTCGTGTGATTCAGGAAGATGGGCCCGCCTTGCTCTTTACTAAAGTAAAGGGAACACCCTTTCCAGTAGCCACAAATTTATTTGGTACCGCCAGAAGGGTTGACCAGGCATTCGGGCCCCGGCCAGAGAAACTCATGAAATCGTTGCTGAGTGCTGCCGAAACCTTGCTTCCACCTACCCTAAGTGGTGTTTGGAATGAAAAAGGAATGCTATTGGATCTGTTAAAGGTCGGCATCAAAAATGTTTCTCAAGGGGAAGCCCCTGTACTTGGCACTTGCCTAAATAAAGACTCATTGAAGGACCTTCCACGCCTAATTAGTTGTCGGGAGGAGGGTGGAGCGTTTGTTACACTCCCTCTTGTCTATACAGAGGGTATGAATAATTCGAGAAATCATAATTTAGCTATGCACCGTGTTCAAATATACAATGACAATACCACAGGGATTCACTGGAAAAATCATAGAGGTGGCGGGTTCCACCATCATGAAGCCAAGCTTAGTGGAGAGGCTCTGCCGGTGTCTATCTTTATCGGAGGCCCTCCAGCACTTATTGCAGCAGCTATGGCACCAATCCCTGAACGTATACCCGAACTCCTTTTCGCCTCAATGGCTCTCGGTGGGAGACTCCCTATGGTCAAGGATCCGATGGGGGGACACGCCATTCCGGCAGAAGCTGAATTTGCTATCCGTGGACTGGTTCCGCCTAATGAGGGGAACATTTCTGTGATGCACATCCAACGGATGTGGCACCGTAAGGATGCGATATATCCAGCAACCATTTTGGGCAGCCCCCGCCAGGAGGATTATTATTTAGGAGACTTTATGCAGCGGCTGATGGCCCCTGCTTACCTGCTTGTTATGCCTTCGGTCCGTTCACTGTGGACTTATTCGGAATCGGGCTCTCGTCCGCTGGCGTCAGCTGTTGTACGCGAGAGTTACTCTCGAGAAGCCCTTGTGTCTGCATTCCGGATTCTGGGAGAAGGCCAACTTTCGCAAACCAAGTTTTTGCTGGTTACCAATGAACCGGTAGACCTTTCAGATTTTACAAAGCTTTTGGAGACCGTACTTGAGCGCTTCAATCCAGCGGTAGACCTGTTAATTCTTAACAAAACCTCGTATGAGGAGCTTGATTCCAACGATCAGATCATAAATTATGGCAGCAAGGGTATTATGATGGGAATAGGCAGCCCCGTTCGTGATCTTCCGCGTATTTATGATGAGGGGTTGATCCCCGGTATTCATGAGGTACTGCCTTTTTGCGGCGGTTGTCTTGCCGTTTCAGGGGCATCCTATGAGGAGGATCCTACAATGCCTCAGCGCTTGGTAACTATTCTTCGTGAAAGAGAAACATCGTGGCCGCTAATTATTATAGTAGATCATGCAGCTGAAGCAGTGAAGTCACAAGCGTCATTTCTATGGGCGGTGTTTAATCACTTCAATCCGGCAACAGCTACTTACGCAGAGTCTGAGGTAGTTAATCATCATATTAGCTATAAGCTGCCTATCGTGTTAGACGCCCGTAAGAAACCTGGATATTGTGATGAACTTTTACCGAATGAGGATATTGCTAAACGGGTTAATCAAAATTGGAACAAATATTTTCCTACGGCATAAGAGGTTGTTTAAGGAGGACATATATGCTGCGCGTTTTATTAGGAGAGCCGGTCCGTGAGAATAACGGATTACTTGGTGAGGCAATGAACAATATGGCACAGATGGCGGCGCTTCTAGTTCAGGAAATGAAGAGCCATAATGATCGAGATCATGTATACCGCAAGTTGGAGATCTGGACACGTGGACTGATTTCATCTTTGGATGAGCTCGAGCAAAGCTTATTCGCAGCTTCTTTCTTCCGGAGGTCCGTTATTACTGGAAATCTCGACGATATGCCCGTGCTGGAGCAGGGGGAATACGCACGATATGTATATTTTTACAAGAACGGTTTTATTCGCGTATTCTCTCTTCTGGACAAATTGGGTACTCTGTTAAATACGCTCTATGAATTGAACACCTCCAAGGTAAAGGCTCATTTTTCCTACTTCACGGTACTGCGGCAATTTCATATAATCAAGGAACACTCGGCTTTAGTTGAGCAATTAGACAGAATAAAAGATGCTTACCGTGAGCCCTTGCAGAACTTGCGCAAACGTCGAAATTCGGAGATTCACTATATGAACTCCGAAATGGAGGATGATCTGTGGCAGAGGCACAAAGGGTTGAACGAGAAGATCCAGCTTGAAGATTTGGATGCGAATTTGGAGGATTTACGGCAGGGGCTGAACATGGTATGCAAATCGATAACAGTTGTTTTTAAATACAGTCTGGACCAGTGGAGTCAGAATACCCGCCGACGTTGAAACCTGCCAAAAGAGTATTTCCAGAGATTTTCTTTGACAAAAAACCCGATAATATTCTATACTTACTTGCATTACCGTGTTTAAGGGTAACAACTACTAACTAAATACTTGTATCTTATCGAGAGCGGCGGAGGGATAGGCCCGATGAAGCCCGGCAACCGATTTATGCACAGTGTCATTAGGATACTGGGCGTGAGTGTCATGGTGCTAATTCCTACAATGCCGCATTTACGTAGCGGCCTTTGGCAGATGAGACGGCATTGTCTATACGCGAACAGGGCCTCTTATGATCTGCAAATGATCAGTAAGAGGTTTTTTTGTATGCAAATATGTTTTTTAAGGAGGGACGACAGAAATGATAGAGCTCAAAGGCTTGACTAAGATATATGGAAGAGGCAAAAACGCCGCAACGGCCCTCTCGCAATTGGACTTATCTATTCAAAAAGGTGAGATATTTGGAGTGATTGGCCACTCAGGTGCGGGGAAAAGTACACTGATTCGCTGCATAAATTTGTTGGAACGTCCAACACAAGGTGAGGTTTGGGTAGATGGTATCGATCTCACAAAGCTTAATAAAGGTCAGCTGCAGCGGCAAAGGCGTAAGATTGGAATGATCTTTCAGCATTTTAATTTGCTATCGTCGGCGACAGTATTCGAGAATATCGCCTTTCCACTACGATTAATAGGAACATCCAAAGATTCTATACAGAGTAAGGTTAAAGAACTCCTGAAGCTTGTGGGACTTGAAGATCATGAGAATAAGTATCCGGCCCAGTTGTCAGGAGGACAGAAGCAGCGTGTAGGTGTTGCTAGAGCATTAGCAAGTGACCCTGACGTGCTGCTGTGTGATGAAGCGACTTCGGCGCTCGATCCACAGACGACGGATTCCATATTGAGATTACTGCTCGACATTAACCAACGTTTCAATTTGACCATTGTCCTGATTACTCATGAAATGCATGTCATTCAGAGCATCTGCGATCGGGTTGCTGTTATTCATGGCGGGGGGATTGTGGAGCAGGGGAATGTGGCTGAGGTATTCCTGAAGCCGAAGCATGAAATCACAAGAGACTTCATTCGCAGTGAAACCCAAAATGACGGACCGCTTCGAGCAGCCATAAATGCACCACATCCAGAATCGTCCAAGGCCGTAAAAATTACTTTCCTGGGTCAAAAAACATACGAATCCACACTTTCTTATGTTGTGAAGGAAACGGGTGTTATTTTCGCAATATTACAGGGCACCATTTCTACTATAAAAGATGTACCCTACGGGCAACTTATTGTACGTTTTGAAGGTGCATCGGAAGCGATCCAAGAGACGATTAGCAAATTAATGGCGCAGGGCCTTGATGTGGAGGTGTTGGATTAATGGCAGGCTTAGATTTTTCCGCTGTAAACTGGGATGAAATGATCCAAGCAACCTTAGATACCTTGAAAATGTTAGGGAGTTCTGCAATATTTACAATAATCCTTGGTTTACCACTCGGAATTGTGCTATATTTATGGGGAAGGTCCTCACAGCCCTTACTTGGAGTCATTTATTCCATTCTTTCGTTCATCGTTAACATCTTGCGCTCCGTTCCTTTTATCATATTGATGGTCGCATTAATTCCTTTTACCAAATCCATAGTAGGCACTTCTATTGGGGTGCTTGGCACAATTCCACCACTTGTTGTAGGTGCTGCGCCATTCTTTGCCCGTCTAGTGGAAACAGCCCTTCGGGAGGTAGACAAAGGAGTCATTGAAGCTGCTCAGGGTATGGGTGCCTCAACGACACAGATTGTTACACGAGTTCTTTTACCAGAAGCTCGTCCAGGTCTATTATCTGGGGTAACGATTACCGTAGTCACGCTGGTGGCATATACCGCAATGTCCGGTATGGTTGGTGGTGGCGGCTTAGGTGACTTGGCGATTAGGTATGGTTACTATCGTTATGAAAAGGAAGTCATGATTATCTCCGTTGCGCTTATGGTTCTGCTGGTTCAACTGCTGCAAATGCTCGGGGACCGATTGGTCAAGTATTTTTCAAGGAAATAAGGTACATCCACATAGATATCCTTATTCAAAAAACCATACTGTACAAGGGGGATTTACAAATGAAAAAAGTTATACTGACGTTTTTTAGCCTGACACTAATTCTGGTATTGGCTGCTTGCGGCAACAACAATACTAATACATCTTCAAACACTGCTGCTACTAATACACCTGCTAATGCGGCCACAGAACCTGCTGCGGAGCCAGTTACTTTGGTTGTTGGCGCTTCTCCAGTACCGCATGCTGAAATTTTAAAGGCTATTGCTCCATTACTTGAAGCACAAGGCATTAAGCTTGAAATCAAGGAATTTACGGATTATGTACAGCCTAACGTGCAACTAGCTGAGAAACAGCTGGATGCTAACTTCTTCCAACATCAGCCTTACTTAGATGATCAAAACAAAAACAACGGTACGGATCTGGTATCTGTTGCCAGCGTACACGTTGAGCCATTTGGTGCCTATTCCAAAAAAATCAAATCCATTGATGAGCTTGCTGATGGAGCAAAGGTTGCTATTCCTAATGATGCAACTAACGGCGGACGTGCATTGATACTGCTTGCTAAAAATGGTCTGATTACATTGAAGGACGATACCAACATCACTTCAACAAAAGCAGATATTACTGAGAACAAGAAAAACCTTGAAATTATTGAATTGGATGCAGCTATGCTTCCTCGCCAATTGGATGAAGTAGATCTGGCCCTTATTAATACTAACTATGCTCTGGAAGCTAAATTGGTTCCTACTAAAGATGCCTTGTTCATCGAAGGTGGAGATTCTCCTTATGCCAACATCTTGGTAACACGTCAAGATAACAAGGATGCCGATGCGATTAAGAAATTGACAGCTGCACTAACTTCTCCAGAAGCTAAGAAATTTATTGAAGAGAAATATGAAGGTGCTATTATCCCTGCATTTTAAGAATTAAACTCAATATACATTAAATCCCGCACACCTATTCTGGGTATGCGGGATTTTTTTGATATTACCGGTGATATCCTCTATAATGGCTTATAGTTATTTGGCGGCGGTTTAACAAAAAAATCCCGGCCCTCTAAGTTGCAGAAGACCGGGATACTTATATGGGCGGGATTTAGAATACTTGAACAACTTCTTCTACGCCTTCTACTTCTTCAACAAGGGCGCGTTCAATCCCGGCTTTTAGCGTAATGGTGGAGCTAGGGCAGCTGCCGCAGGCACCCATCAATTTCAACTTAACGATGCCGTCTTCCACATCGATCAGTTCGACGTCGCCGCCATCGCGTTGCAGGAACGGACGAAGTTTATCGAGTACTTCCAGCACTTCATCATACATAGCGGTGCTTTGTGCATTCTCACTCATTTCTCAATCACTCCTTTCGTAAGTTCATTATAGTACAAAAAGTTAAAAAATAAAATGGTTTGGATAGAATAGGGAGATCAATATGAGACCAATTATTGAATTTTGTGCAAGTAATATAGGTCACGGTACAGATAAGCTAATGCATAAGCTGGAGCAAAATCCTGATTATGATGTTATTGAATACGGCTGTCTTAACAATTGTGGCCAATGCTATTTGTCACCGTTCGCGATGCTCAATGGTGAGATTATCGAAGCCGAATCACCTGATGAGCTGGAGGAAGCAATAGCCGCTAAGATTAAGGAGCTGGAAGCTTGGGACAACCTTGATCTGGATTGATGGCTGTATTCTATCCAAAATTGCGTTTGGACATCCATAACACGCCACTTTTTAGAATACGCGGGACACGCCCCATTACAGAACGTTGACCCATGAGTCCGAAGCCCGAGTTCTTACCCAAAGAGCCTAAGGTACCCTTTAGACGGATGGGATGGAGCTTGGGAGTTTCATTACGCCATATGGCACGAATGATTTGTGCTACCTGCTCTCCCTGGGCTCCAGCGGCTTGTGCGCTAGGTGCAAATGGCAGACTGGCACAATCCCCGATCACATACACTTCAGGATAATCTGGCACTTGGTAATATTCACCCAAGATAATTCGCCCTCCACGGTCCTTAGCAAGCTCAAGCTTCTGAACAACCTTTACGGGCTGAATACCGGCAGTCCACACGGTAATATCGGAAGCGATTGCCTGTGTACCGTTAAAGATGGCATCCTTTTCTACGTGAGATACAGAGATACCTCCAAGCGTCTCCACCTGATGTTCACTGAACCATTCCTCGACATATTCAGACAGCTTTGCTGGAAAAGCAGATAAAACACGTTCACCTCGGTCCAAAATAGCGATGTTCAAGTCAGGCCGACTTTCACGCAGCTCTGCAGCCAGCTCGACTCCGCTTAACCCCCCGCCCACGATATTAACAGTGCCGTAGGGTCTGACGTCATTCAGGCGACGGTAGGTATCCCTAGTGCCTGAAAACGTCTGAATACTGCATGTATGTTCATCTGCCCCAGGAATATTGTGATAATTATCCGTACATCCCAATGCGATGGCTAGAATATCATAAGAAAGCGGTTCGCCGGACTCCAGAAATACAACCCTGCTCTCCAGATCAATCGACCCTACCTCACCGTAACGGACGGTAAGGCGGGGATGAACGGGAAACTGGATGCGTAGATCGTAATCTGTTACAGTACCCGCTGCAAGCGCATAGTATTCAGTCTTGATTCCTTGATAAGGCATCCGGTCAACTAACACAATTTCCACATCATGGGGGAGATGATGATCTATCAATTCTTGAATGAGGGCTAAGCCGCCGTAGCCGCCGCCGAGGACGAGCAATGTTCTCATGCTTACCGTCTTCCTTTCGAATATGGCATTACCGGTTAGACCGGCTGTCGTTATTCGTAAACCTGAATCTCATTATAGAAGGTGTCACGTTCTACAGGAATTCGGCCGGCACCCTTCACTAGCCAGATCAATTCATTGCGGGTGAGACCTTCCGGTGTCAATGCACCAGCTGCATGGCTAATACGTTCTTTTAGAATCGTTCCGTGTACGTCAGACGCGCCAAAGTTAAGAGCAACCTGAGTAAGCTGGGCTCCAATATTAATGAAGTAAGCTTTGATATGATCGAAATTGTCCAGCATTAAACGGCTGACTGCAATCGTCTTGAGATCCTCATTAGCAGAGTTACGGCGCATTATTCCGGCATTTTTATTCTTAGGCTGCATAGACAAAGGAATGAACACCATGAAACCATTGGTTTCATCCTGAAGGTCGCGAATTTGCAGCATATGTCGAATGCGGTCTTCACGGGATTCAATGGATCCGTAGAGCATCGTAGTATGGGTTCTCATCCCCAGCTTATGAGCTGTCCGATGTACCTCAAGGTATTCTTCGACGTTGGCTTTATCGACACGCATTTTTTGACGATATTGGTCGGATAAAATTTCAGCACCACCGCCTGTGAGGGTCTTTAAGCCCGCTGCACGCAGCTGTTCAAGCACTTCACGAATACTGAGTCCGCTGATCCGGGTGAAGAAATCAATTTCTGCAGCAGTGTATGCCTTTAGGGTTACCTCTGGAAACCGTTCACTTAAAGCTCGGAGAGAATCAACATAGTATTGGAAGGGAACCTTATCATTATGGCCTCCAACAATGTGGAACTCGCGTACGCCGGGATGAATATGTTGTTCGACATATTGCACCATTTCCTGACCCGATAGTGTATATGCACCTTCTTCTCCATCATCCTTGCGGAAATTGCAGAATGCGCAGTGCGACTCGCATACATTGGTGAAATAAAGACTCATATTTTCAATAAAATATACTTTATTTCCGTTCTTGCGAAGATTGACCTCATTAGCCAGCTGGCCTATCGTTAAGAGGTCATTACTCTCATATAAATAAACGCCATCTTCTAAATTTAATCTTTTGCCACTGCGGACTTTCTCAATAATGGCTGCCATTTGGGCATCCGTATGGGGTGTAATTAGAGTAGACATATGATTCCTCCTGAAAGTATTACGTGACAAAATTCCGAATTTTTACGCCTTGTCGCATTCCTTATTATAAACCTCTCTCCTTAGGGGAGCAACAGCATAGAAAACACAACAAATGGGAGAATGACCTCCTAAGCGCAGTTATCACTTGAGGGTAAAGGAAGAGTGGGGTATACTTAATTAAATATATATAATAACTTTTGACCGGAAGGTCATTGGATAAGCATGTGATCTATAACATTTTTGAGGAGGATGAGATATGATTAATATCAGTGAAACGGCTGCTGGACAATTAAAAACTATGCTGGCTGAACAGGAGACACCTAATATGTTCCTTCGTCTCGGAGTTTCCCCCGGCGGTTGCAGCGGTTTCTCATACGCTATGGGCTTCGACGATAACGAAAGTGAACAGGACGTATATATGGATATAGAAGGTCTGAAGGTAGTAGTGGAGAAAGAAAATCTTCGATATCTGGATGGTCTTGAAATTGATTTTGAAGAATCAGGAATGACCGGCGGCTTCACCATCAACAATCCGAATGCTACTGCTACATGCGGTTGTGGATCAAGCTTTAGAACAAAGGAAGATGCAGGGAAGCCTAATGAGGAGCCTTGTTAATTAAGATGTAGTTTTTATTAAATCTAATAAATGTTGAGCCCTGATAAAAGTGTATGAACCTACACATTTTCAGGGTTTTTTTTATGCTGCTAAAGAGCAGAAGATCATGGAACCTTGAAATATTTGACTGATGGAATATGAAGGTATATATTTGGGTTATTATGGGACTTGTAATAGGAGGAAAATAGTATTGAAATTGGATTTAGATGGTATTCAGGCGGATTCATTAGTGGGGATGCTGAAGGCATCGTACACATTAGAGAATTGGGAAGGTATAGTATTGATTGCTGATAAACTCTACTCAGAGATTAACAACATATATGAGACAAATGAGGGGAGACATGCACCTGTAGAGAATCATAATGTGCTGGGTCTGAATAGAAGTATAGTCTACTATTTTGGTTACAGTATGTGTTTAAAGGGAATTGCACTTCGAAAACAAGGGAACAATAGTGAATCAAGAGCTTGTATTAAGAAGTATGCTGAGCTTGGATGGATTAATGCTATCCATGAAGAGGACTTACAAGAGGTTGAATACTACAAAAGTATCGCTAAAGCCAATACATACGTTATAGATTTGTTAGAAGGTAAAATAGTAGTTTTAGATGAATACATAGACTTTTTACGAAATAACAAAGATGAGATGCTTCCGGGGTTGATTCATGTACTTGAGTCATCCATAAAATATAATTATTCAGTTGATTCGATTTTGGCAGAGTTCCAAGGTGTGATAGATTCAATGTCTGAATACTATAAAACAAAAAGAAATATTAGGTATTACAATGACTATATCTATCTATTAGGAAAATATTATTCAAAAAGGGAAAACAAGGCTGATGCTCTAAATACTGTTCTTAATGCTTTGACATCAAGTGTTAATCTTAAAGATGACATAGGATTCAAGAAGGCTGTAGCTCTCTTCGAAGTTCTTAGAGAATATGCCACTTTAATACAACTAGAGCAATACAAAAATATAATGATTACTATAATTGAAAAGAATGGGAGCTAATAATGATGAAAAAGGGATTAATCGTAATTTCAGTGTTATTTTCCTTAATCGGTTTCACAGCATCCACCCCTCTTACTTCAAGCGATTCCTCAAACGCGAACTATACCTCATCAAGAATCGGAGTAGATCACTAATTTTTGTTATTTATGAAATATAGAAAATGCCGTATCGCAATCATGCGAGACGGCATTTTTTTTCATTAAATACAAGGTTAATTAGGCAGCAATTATAAATTTATAGTTGATCATGAAAATGACTAGTGCACCAGCACCAAGCGAAAAGGCGATGCAGGATGCACCTAAAACTCTTCGGCGGTCTTTAATGAATTTGAAGCCTAGTGCGCTGACGAGCAAAGTAGTACCTGCCAAAACGACAGACATTCCGATCATGGCTACCCAGTACAAAACCTCGAAAAATTGTGCCACCTTGAGTGCCTCCCTATGGATATTCTCCTAAATCATTATCGTTTGCCATGCCAACCGTACTTTAACGTTAACTATACGATACATAGTAAGGTTTGAAAAGTATTTGGGCTTTAATCGCCCTTTTTACTGAGAACGCCTTCTTACACGGACAATCATACAAGAGGGCAGCATATCTTCTGAGTAATGTATAGGGTAGGCTTCATAACGAAAGGAGAGGGAGGACGATGGCGGGAAGACAACTGGCGAGCAAGTGGTTGAAAACCGAAGCGCTGTTAAGCGATTCAAGGGTAGCCGGTTACATTCCGAGAACAAGGGGATATAGCGAAACGGCACTGCTGGCGATGCTCGGACGATATGGAAATGTTGTAATTAAGCCCGTGGTGGGCGGTGGAGGATATGGGGTTATTAAGGTATTTCGGCAAAGTGGCGGTTATGGATTCACTTATATGGATATAACTCGAGTATATCGTGATTTCAATTCTATGAAACGAGCCTTAAATGTAGTCAAAGTGAAACGGAGATATTTAATTCAACAAGGAATTTCTCTTGCCCGAATTGCAGGCCGTCCTATCGATTATCGGGTTAAAGTCGTTAAGAACGGTAATGTGTGGGAGTTTCGCTCCATGGTTGGGCGATTAGCCCGGCCTGGTCTGTTCGTTACGAATCTTTGTAAAGGGGGCACTATGCTCAGCTGTCGTGAAGGACTTAGGAAATCCCTTCCTAGAGTGAACACGTCTGCCAAAAAGGCAGAAATGCGCCGTCTAACGCTTGTGTGTATTGAACTTATGGAACGGCACTTTCCTGGGATTGGAGAGCTTGGTTTTGATTATGCCGTAGACTACTCCGGGAAAATATGGATATTAGAAGTAAATACAAGACCACAATAATTAAACAAATTTTTAAGAATTGACGATAATAGTAGTAATGATATAGAATCGTTTAGTCGTGAAAAATTCGGGTTAATTAAATTGAAAGTTATATGTCCCGAAATATGGAATATTATGTGACCAAATTAAAGAAAATTTTAGAAGTAAAACTTGAGATTCAGTCCTGTGTATAACTATTATCCCCATATTCCACTGTGCTGCTTAAGCTTTATTAGCGCTTACTAACATATTATACACAGGATTTCCACATATGCTTGTGGATAATGAGAACGCTTGTTCGAAAATTAATAGTTTGATATGATAGATTCAGATCCAAATAAAGGAAAGGTAGGTGAACGTTATGGTTGAATTATCAGATGAGATGCTTCTAGACTCTTACCATAGGGCAATAGAACTGCAACTTGAGCATGATTTCATCGCTCTGTTACTCGTTGAAATTCGCAAACGGAACTTACACTCTCCAACTCACGCGGTACTCCATTGATAAACATTAAGTTAACCTTGCGTTAACTACATAAATTAAACCGCTGCATGAAAAATATAGGGTATCCCGACGGGTTGTCTTCTAACCAACCCATCGGGATACCCTTTTATTGTGAACAAATTTATATCTTCATGTTACTGCTGTGACCAGGAGAAAGCTTCGCTTCTGGATCAATATAGACCTTAGCGTTGTTGACTGCGGTAGGAGCTTCGCCGAATCCGACTGCAATCAGCTTAAGCTTGCCTGGGTATGTAGTGATATCACCTGCAGCAAATATTCCTGGAATGCTTGTCTCCATACGAGAGTCAACTACAATAGAATTGCTATCAATATCTATGCCCCATTCAGCAATAGGTCCAAGCGAAGAGACAAATCCAAAATTGACAATAACACTGTCCACTTCAATTTCTTGAGTTTCTTTGGTTTTGATATGGGAGAGAGTTACCTTAGTAATAAAATTATCGCCATGCAGTTCGGTAATTTCGGAAGGCGTAATTACATTTACTTTGGAAGCCATAAGGTTCTCTACACTATGCTCATGGGCTCGGAATTTGTCACGTCGATGAATCAGAGTGACTTGTTCGGCAATAGGCTCCAGCATAAGTGCCCAATCCACTGCGGAATCGCCCCCGCCGCTAATCAGAACCTTCTTATCTTTAAATGCATTTAAATCGCTTACAAAATAATGCAAATTTGCTTTTTCAAAGCGGGCTGCTTCAGGTAAATCCAAACGACGTGGTTCAAAAGCGCCAACACCTGCAGTAATAATAAGCGCCTTACAGTGATACTCGGCCTTGTCGGTTCTAACAACAAAATGGCGTTCGTCCTTCTTTTCGACAGATACAACCTTTTCTTCAAGCCGAATGTCGGACTGGAACAGATCCATTTGACGAGATAGGTTATCTACCAGCTCTTGACCGGTTATTTTAGGGAAACCTGCTACATCATAGATATATTTCTCAGGATAAAGAGCAGCAAGTTGTCCTCCGAGTTGGGGCATACTTTCAATGAGTGTTACGGACGCCTGACGCATTCCGCCGTAAAAGGCTGCAAACATGCCAGCCGGACCACCGCCTATAATAAGCAGGTCGCTCATAGGAATGCCGGGTTGCTCTAAATTCACAGAATTCGCACCTCCGAGTTGATATATTCAATTTGCCATACTTGATTACCTACTTATTATAATCATAGTGACAGCGCCCTGCAAAGAGTTTGCTATGCCAGAAATTATGATGTGTTTTTTAAATCATTATATTTGATTAAAAGTGGAGTAAGGTTTACAATATATATGATTATTTTCGAAATCCCTTAAGTTTTATTGGAATTTATTCTAACTTTAAGTGTATAAATTCACAAAAAGGTTTACAAAAAATAACACATAGACAGATTCACTTGTTGGAAGGAGCCGGAACATGAGTAGCATTCCCAAAATTGTAATCTTAGGCGCGGGTTATGGAGGAATTTTGACCGCCCAACGTTTACAAAAAGCACTAAATTATAATGAAGCGGACGTTACCTTAGTTAACCGCCATGAGTATCACTACTTTACAACCCATTTGCATATGCCAGCTGCGGGAACGGACAGCATTGAGCACACGCGGGTATCCATTTCCAAATTAATTGATGAATTCAAAATTGACTTGGTTAAATCCTCGGTACAGGAAATCCGTACTCAACAAAAGAAGGTCATTTTAGAGGATGGAACCCTTTCATATGATTACCTAGTTATTGCACTGGGTGGCGTACCGGAAACTTTCGGTATCCCCGGACTGGATAAATACGCGTTAACGATTCGCAGCATCAATTCGGTTCGCCTAATTCGTGAACATATCGAATATCAATTTGCTAAGTACAAGAATGAAAACAATGCACAGGAACACATCAATTTTGTAGTCGGAGGTGCCGGTTTTAGCGGAATTGAGTTTGTTGCAGAATTAGCTGACCGCATTCCTGGTCTCTGTAAAGAATTTGATGTGGACCCTAGTCTAGTGAATATTTATAACATAGAAGCTGCTCCTACAGCGCTACCTGGTTTTGCTCCTGAATTGGTGGAGCATGCGATGACTGTACTTACCAAGAAGGGCGTTACCTTCAAGATGGGTGTAGCTATTAAGGAATGTCTACCAGGTGGAGTTATTCTCGCAACCGGTGAAGAAATCAAGGCTTCAACTATCGTCTGGACGGGTGGTATTCGTGGTAATCGTCTAATCGAAGCAGCCGGTTTCGAAGCAATGCGCGGTCGTGTGAAGGTAGATGAATATCTACATGCACCTGGTCATGAGAATATCTTTATTATTGGTGACGGGTCTTTGATGATTAATCCGGAAGGGCGTCCTTATCCGCCAACTGCGCAAATTGCAATGCAGCAGGGAGAATGCTGCGCGCATAATCTTGTAGCTTCTATCCGCAACCAGCAGCCGAAGAAGTTCTCCTTTAGTAATAAGGGAACCGTTGCTTCACTTGGCAAAGGTCAAGGCATTGCAGTCGTTGGTGAGAAGACCTACAAGGGTTGGACAGCGGCTCAACTGAAGAAGGTAGTCGACATGCGTTACTTGTTCATTATTGGCGGCATTCCGCTAGTACTGAAAAAAGGCAGATTCCTTTAGGATGCGTCACTGCAGCGTACAAGTTCGTGGATTATTAACGAGGGATGAACTAGATCGGTATAACGGCTTGATTGAAGTGGGGTCTTTTTTAGAGGACCAGAATCGTTACGATTTGGCTTATAATGTCCAGAAGGAAATTGACCTTCTCATACTTCCGGCTATTGAACGGCTTAAGGATAAGGGCCGGGCTCGAGATCGAGCCACCGCAGAATATCTGGAAAGCTTGAAGAGCAATGAAGACGGTGTTGAAGACGAGGACGAAGGCAATATTGTAGACGAAGACGAAGGTTCTAAGAGTATATAAGACGTTTAAGGGTGTGTCTCTTTTGAGGCACACCCTTTTTTTAGCCGCTGTGTCAATTATTGATCAGGATATGAAATCGCCCTCGGATGGCGGATTCCGCCAAATGAGATGTAAAAGTACAATTGAATTGCCCTTGGATGGGAATTCCACCGAATAAAAAAACGCCGGACCCAATACATTCGGGACCAGCGTTGTGAATTAAAGTTTTAGCATTTCTTCAAAAGACTCCGGGGTCAGCAGATTGCCAACATAAAAGGCTCCGAATTCGCCATAACGGGCGCTAACCTCGTCAAATCGCATTTCGTATACAAGCTTCTTAAATTGAAGGGCATCCTCGGCGAAAAGGGTCACGCCCCACTCCCAATCATCTAATCCCACTGAACCACTAATGATCTGTTTAACTTTACCGGCGTAACCACGTCCGATTAAACCGTGCGAATGCATCAACTCGCGACGTTTTGCCATATCAAGCATATACCAGTTATCGGCGAGCTCACGTTTTTTATTCATGGGGTAGAAGCAAATATGTTTAGCTTTCGGCAAGATAGGCTTCAGTCGAGCAATGACATGCGGGCTCTGCATAGGGTCTCCGCCGTCACTTCCACCTGCTGCATAGTTGCTGAGTTCTACAATACTTACATAGGAATAAGCTTTAAGTGTAAAGCGGGCAAATGCTGTTTTGTTGAATGCGGTCTCAAGTTTATTGAGGTCTTCCAGGGTTTCGCGTAAGTGCATCATTACAAAATCAGCTTTCTGACCCACAATAGAGTACATGGTGGAACTGCCTTCATTGGCTTCCTCAACCGGGCTCCACTCTTGTATAAAAGCATTCAATTCATCCATAGCAACGGCGCGCTCTTCATCATCGGCCGCCGTCCAGGCAGTCCAATTCAGAGAGCGGAAATCATGTAAGGCATACCAGCCTTCCAGTGTCAAAGCGGCTTCGTTCATGTTCTCACTCCTTAAAAGTTTTACGGAGCACGAGCCCCGAAGGGTTGCTCCGCAGTAAAACTGGCTTCGAAAGCATACGCTTGGTTTTACGGAGCACGAGCCCCGTAGGGTTGCTCCGTAGTAAAACTGGCTTCGAAAGCATACGCTTGGTTTTACGGAGCATAAGCTTCGGTAGAAACAGCTCCGCAGTAAAACTGGCTTCGAAAGCATACGCTTAGTTTTACGAAGCATAAGCCTTATGTATGAACCCATTTATCCTATATGCATTGTATCGCATGCGAGTTGCCAAGAGCAAACGATGACAACCTTGTTTTTAATAATGTTCATTGCTTCGATATAATTTTTCTAGTAAACTTACTACTAGCTTGCGAAATGTGTGCGTTTTCTCACAGAGAGGGGTGAAGTCGGTAGATGGGGTTTATTCCTGTATTTGTTCTGGCCGTTTTATTCTTTGTTATGATGTTCGGTATTGGCTTTATCCTTAACATGTTAATGAAGACTACCTGGTTTCCTGCGTATTTGTTCGTCTTGGTGATATTACCGGTAGTGGTTTACTCCATATGGGATCGTAATGCTATGACGCTCTGGGAGCATTTGTCTTCGTTCCGAATGGTAGATTATATTACAGGTCTATTCGGACTTGCGGGTGCGGTACTAAGTGGTTGGACTATTCACAAGCTGCGTATCGGCGGCTACAAAATGTTTTAATAGATCAGAACGCAAGTACAGCGGCTCTCATACCTGAGGGCCGTTTCTTCTTGTTTCTGGAGCTAAATAACGTGAACTAGAGAAAGCTGGAAGCAGAGGTTGTTAAAATGACGGAAAGAGTCGAAATTGGACTTTTTTCCACATTTCCGCCCGGTGTTTTTATGATAGAATAGAAATCTACATGAATTCGTGAAAACAAGGGGGAGATATCCGCAGATGCATATGAGCAATTTACATCATTTTACCGAACATCATCGGTACTGCGTTTCCCGCGAATTCGGTCTTAGTGCGATTGACGGGCGTATGCTGGGTTCCGTATATCAGCCCATGGTGGGAGCGTTCGCCATCAGTCTTTACCGTCTGTTGTTTGAGCATGTGCCGGCAGAAAGTATCGGCTACTCCGGAGTGGAGCAGCAGCGCCGCCTGTTCATGACTTTGGGAATTGAGCCGAATGAGAAAGGCCGCAAGAGTTTAATTGATCAGGCTTCCCGGTTGGAAGCGGTGGGGCTTCTTCAGACCTGTCGTATCTATGTACAGGAAACCGATGATTATATGTACGAATATGAGCTTATGCCGCCGCTGTCACCGACTGATTTTTTTGCAACACAGCACTTAACCCTCCTTTTACGGGACAAGATTGGTAAGTTTGCGGTGTTATCGCTGCGTGAGCAGTTCTGGAGTCGGGAGCCGGAGGAATGGAATCATAGATCCATCGGAAAAGAAAATATTTCGCTGCCCTTTTATGATATTTTTCAACTAAATACGCATGTCATAGATTATGAGCTGGAGCAGGCATTGGCAGAGGTAGCTACTTCTCGTCAATCAGGACAAAGTGAGGCTGGAGAGCCGGCTATAGGTTATAGTGATATTATTTTGCGTTTCCCCCGTGAATCCGTGAACCGGATGCATGTTGAGAAGCTGCGTTTTGATCATAACCAGATGGGTGTTATTAATTATGTGGCACGTAAATATAAGCTGAGCCCGCAGGATGTTTGCAGGCTGCTTGATGAGGATGGAATATTCTCGCCGGACGGGGAAGTTATTCTAGATGAATTGCAGCACAAAGCGAGCCAGCATTTCCGTCAGGATATGAAACGTCAGGAGAAACGTGAAATTGCTGCAGCCAAGGTGATTTCGATCCGTGCCAATTCCGTTGAAGACAAGGACGAACCTATGGTTTCCCCTGAGCAATCTGTGGAGATGGAATATTATGTGGAAGTGCCACCGCAATTTTTGTCCAAATGTGATGTTCACCAATATAATATGATGCTCCGAAATGAACCTTATACACGCCTGCTGCAGACATTTTTCCCAGGGGCGGTTCCCGGCCAATTGATGGATATGTTTGAAAAGATTGATCTGAACTATAAGCTGTCTGGAGAAGTCATAAATGTACTCATTCATTATTTGATGACTATGGTTGCTTCAGGTGGGGATCAGCGCATGAATCGTAATTTTGTAGAGGCGATCGCTTCCAATATGTTGGTTAAACAGATCAATACATATGAAAAAGCGGTGCGTTATATTCGGGATCAATCCAAGGTAAAGGGGAAAGCTTCATCAGCGGGGTCAGCCGATAAAGCAGGAACCCGCTCACGGTCGTATCCTAAAAATGGAGGCCGTTCCGGTAAGCCGGAAATTCAGATTGCTGTAGATGACGGACAAGCTGGAGCTGTATCCGCTGAGGAATTCGCAGTGATGATGAAGAAGGCTGCTGAAATTAAGGCAGGTAAGAAAAAGGGTGTACCTGATGCAACTTAGCAAAAAGGAGGTGGAACAATGGAGTCTATGAGTGAAGTGCTGCGTTCGATGAACAATCCTGCACTGCGCCAGCGCTCTCGCGATCTGGAACAAAGGTTGTTGAATAACCCATTGGTGAAGCAGCTGCAGGCTGAACATCCGGAGCTGGACGAAACGCGGCTGCGGCTTCATTTAAGCCGCCTCTATCAATATGTAGAGGAAAACCGTAATTGCACCAATTGTCCTGGACTTGATAAATGCCCGAATGATTTTCAAGGCCACTATAGCAAGCTGACTGTGGAGACTGTCAGCGGCTCACCGGAGCTGTATGAACGAAAGACAGCCTGCCGTCTTCAGGTGGCTAAGGATAACCAGGACAACATCCGCAAGCGGATTCGCAGCTTTTATGTGGATGAGCGGGTCTTGAATGAAGGTTATGATGAGATTGATATTATGGGCAAAGATCCGCGACGGGCGCCAGCGGTCAATCAACTGTTCCGATATATAGAGAATACCAAGGAAAATGGATTATCTCCCCACGGACTGTATATGTTCGGCTCTTTTGGGACTGGTAAAACTTTTTTGATGTGTTATTTGCTGCATGAACTTGCTGTTGCGGGTTATAGCGGTGTTATTGTATACATGCCCGACTTTGTTGAGGACCTGAAATCTATAATGATGGACGGACAGAAGCTGAAAGAAACTGTGGATACCATGAAAAACTGTGACTTGCTCATTTTTGACGATATCGGTGCCGAGAATCTTAATCCTTGGGCCCGTGATCATGTACTTGGAGCTATCCTGAACTATCGCATGAACCGTAAACCAACCTTTTACACTTCCAATTATCCTTTGGATGGACTGGAGAAGCACTTGAGTTTTACGAGTAAGGACGGGGAAGAGCAATATAAAGGTCAACGATTAATGGACCGGATTGCGCCTTTCGTAGATGTTATGCCGTTACATGGGGATAACCAGCGCGGGAATAGATAAGAATCGTATACGCAACAAAAAATCCGATTTCTTCGTGAGGAAGAATCGGATTTTTGTGGTTTCTAATCCATAAAAATAAATTTAACAATTACCATTCCAAAAAACAATACACTCATAAAAGCCGTCATCCCAAAAAATCCATTCATCAAATCGCCTAAGTCATTACGGGGCTCTTCGTTGATATGCTCACGAGGATCGCTTGTGCGCGCGTTGACATCCATAGTATTTGCCTCCTTACAGGCATTTTGGCCTGCAGTGTTAAGAATGCATTTCCAAGAGTATGAAATAAGTCATTGACAATTAATGCGCTTTCCTCAAGTATACCGAAATCAGGCGAAGGTTGTAAAGGAATACCTGTTCCAAGTTGAGATACCTTGAACGCAATATAATTGTATGTGATATTTCACATAGGCGTATAAAATATGTTATACTGAATGCGTGTCGGTAAATGGTAATTTGGTTATCATATTACATGAAACAATTTATACACTACAATTACGAAGCAAACGTTGCTCTTAGGCCAACACTTAGGAAGACGTATCAGCTTCGCAAAATTTAAGGAGGAACACTATCATGGCTATTGTGAACGTGTCTGATCAATCCTTCAGCAACGATGTGGAAGGTCAAGGTACTGTAGTAGTTGACTTCTGGGCGCCTTGGTGCGGACCTTGTAAAATGCTTGCTCCAATCCTGGAAGAATTGTCCGCAGAGCTTGGAGACGATGTGAAAATTGCAAAGTTGAATGTGGATGAGAATCCGGAAACGGCATCCCGCTTCGGCGTTATGAGTATTCCTACACTTATCTTCTTTAAAGACGGCCAACCCGTTGATAAAGTAGTAGGACTGAACTCCAAAGAATCCCTGAAAAATATCGTAGCTAAACATCAATAATTTCTTATAAGCTTACTGTCTTGGGTCTTCGGCCCAGCCGCACAGCGCCTTCGGTTCCTTCCGAAGGCGCTTTGTGCGCTATCACTGAGTAAGAGTGAGGGATGGAGACCACTGGTTTAGGAGGGGAATCTATTGGACTATATGGACAATATCCGCAATAAGCTGGCACTTTTGCCTGATCTAGCCGGATGTTATCTGATGAAGAATGAAGAAGGCACTATTATCTATGTCGGAAAAGCTAAGGTTCTTAAGAATCGCGTCCGATCTTATTTTACAGGCAGTCATAATGGGAAAACTCAGCGGCTTGTCGCTGATATTCGTGATTTCGAATATATCGTTACATCGAGCAACATGGAAGCACTTATTCTTGAATGTAATTTGATTAAGAAGCATATGCCGCGCTATAACGTGCAGTTGAAGGATGATAAGACCTTTCCTTATATTAAAATAACAAATGAAGCACATCCGCGCCTGGAAGTTACGCGCCGTGTGATTAAGGATAAAGCAAAATATTTTGGGCCGTATCCGAATGCTTATGCCGCCCACCAGACGAAAAAGCTGCTCGACCGGATGTATCCACTCCGTAAATGTGGAGTCATGCCGAAGGAGGTATGTCTTTATTATCATATGGGGCAGTGTCTTGCTCCCTGTGAGAAGGAGGTTTCCAAATCAACCTATGAGGAAATCACCCAGAGCATCGCTTCCTTTCTAGGCGGTGGCCATGAAGTTATCAAGAAGGATCTGCAGAAGAAAATGCAAGAGGCTGCCGAAGAACTCTACTTCGAACGGGCTAAAGAACTTCGCGATCAAATCATCCATATTGAAGCCTTAATGGAGAAACAAAATATCAACACACCTGATACAAAGGATCGCGATGTATTTGGTTATGCAGTGGACAAGGGCTGGATGTGTGTGCAGATCCTGTATATGAGACAGGGTAAAATGATCCAGCGTCATTCCTCCGCCTTTCCTTTTTATGGTGAGGCCTATAGTGATTTTATGTCTTATGTAACTCAGTATTACAGTGACAATCCAGCGGTGCCGCAGGAGATATTGCTGCCGGATACTCTTCTAGAAAGTGTTGCGCTCAACGGCCTGAAGCCTGAAGGGAAATTAGTAGCCGGTACCTCAGAGAAGGATGGTGTTGGCACAGAGGAGCAGCCAGAGTCTCCAGAGGAAGCAGCCGAGCGTGCAGCCGCGGCAGAGCAAGCAACCGCCATAGGAATCGTAGATGCATTCGGCGGGGCAGCGGCCTTGCAGGAATGGCTTGGGGTTAAGGTTCTTGTTCCTCAGCGCGGGCTTAAGAAACAAATGGTGGGAATGGCTTGCCAGAATGGACGAGTTGCTCTGGATGAGAAATTCCGACTGATTGAACGGGATGAGGAACGTACCTCCGGGGCTGCACAAGGGCTGGGACATAGCCTTGGCCTTGATTCGCTCAGCCGGATCGAAGCGTTCGATAACTCGAACATTCAGGGAACAAATCCGGTATCGGCCATGGTCGTGTTCATTGATGGGAAGCCGGCTAGGAAAGAATATCGCAAATATAAAGTTCGTACTGTTAAGGGCCCTGATGACTATGAAACGATGCGCGAAGTCATTCGTCGTCGCTATGAACGGGTCCTGAAAGAGGATTTGCCAATGCCGGATCTGATAGTGGTTGACGGAGGCAAAGGGCAAATATCTGCGGCAATTGATATCTTGGAGAATGAACTGGGGATATACATTCCGGTTTGCGGCCTCGTCAAAGATGTTAAGCATAAGACAGCTCAACTTCTGGTGGGGGATCCTCCAGAGCCGGTAGCACTGGCACGCGATAGTCAGGAGTTTTATCTGCTTCAGCGCATTCAGGATGAGGTCCACCGCTTTGCCATTACCTTTCACCGCGAGCAGCGCGGGAAGTCAATGATTACGTCCAAGCTGGACTCTATTCCTGGAATAGGGGAGAAGCGGCGTAAGATGCTGCTTAAGCATTTTGGCTCCCTCAAAAAAATCAAGGAAGCTGGAATTGAGGATTTCCGTCCTCTTTCAATCGGCGACAAGCTGGCTCAGCAAATTCTTGAGGCATTGAAGGATGATGAACCGGTGTGATTAGGTTATTACTCATAGACATTAAGTACTTAAAAAGGCCAACCCTTGCGGTTGGCCTTTTTGAATTGGGGATGATTAGAAAATTGGTGGCTATTTATAGCCGAGTTCTTGTAAATAAGGTATTCAGTGTCCGCATAGAGCGTCCTCATCAAGGCACAAAAAAGAGCTGACCCAAGTAGCCATCATCTGGCTTAAAGGTCAACTCCCTATTTTTAATCAAAGATTAACGGTTCTGCCTGCTGTGGCTTCTGTGGTGGATTAAATCGGTATACAATGTAGCCCACCAGGAACGGCATTACAATCGCGAAGATCCCAGCGCCGACATTTATACTCTCCTTCATGAAGATCAGCGTAGCGCCCATTAGGATGCTGTCAAACACGACATGGCTGAACATTACGGCGATAAATCCGTAGCGGAGAAAAACATAGCTGAACAGAAGTCCGATGACCATAAGTTCGATAGGACGGGAACTCACGGGATAGATAGGATACAGCGTATGTCCTAAAGCCCAAATAAGTGAGGTGATTAAGCAGGCGGCGAGGGTGCTGCGAACCAGCTTTTTCAGCATGCGAATCCCAAATAAGCGATAGATTGCTTCCTCGGATAGACCTGCAAGCCAGGCCATAATTGGCAGCAGCCAGGCGTATTTCATGTTATAGGGAGACTGCGATGCGTCTGTTGTGGACCAGTTATCCAGTGTATACGACAGTATAATGAACATAATCGTCTGTACACCGAGCAAAATGAAAGCCCAAATATAACCGGCACGGATACTGTCGAGGACATATTGTCCATATCCAGGTTCTTTGGCGCGAGGCCATGGATTCAGCCCTTCCTCTTTGCGCCACAGTCCGTTGCCGCCGACTAGAGAGAAGTAGAGCAGGGAGGACATTAGCAAGCTGTAGAGTACATAGATGACAAATAATATGATAGCGGAAGCCTGTGTCTCGGTACTGGGATCAGAGTTTACGGGTACCATATTATAGGTACTGACCATCATAATTATGAAATGTACTGTACTTAGAAATGCACCTCGTGCAAATGAGGTATGTCCTCTTCTTAAAATGCTGTAAATCAGCGCCAAAATACCTAGAGCCAGCGTAGGCAAGCCATAGCCGAAAAGAGTTAGCTTCTTGGCTAGTGAGGTCTGTTCCTCCACGTATGAGGTATGCCAGTTTGGGGCCGTAAAACCAGCTTTAAAAGAAGAAACTTCTCCTTCAGCAAAATTGAAGTTATAAAGCAGTCTCGATTCCCCTACCTTGATGGTGCTGTCTGAATAAACAAGCCCAAAGTTGTTGGAGTTCGCCTCGATCTGAAGCTTAGAGGGATTGGCTCCCCACTTCTTAAGCCATGGACGGGCAAGGTTCTCCATCTGTTCAAGTGTCATTGAGGACTCGCTGCTCTCATCGGAAGCCACAGACTGGATTCCAAAGCCTTGCAAGTCTGCGGAGGATGATTTCGCTCTGCGATCGAAGGCCACCACCTCACCCGTATACATGTTAAGGTCAATGGATAGGTTCATTTCTTTCTCCCCCAGTGGGGAAAGGAGTGAAACTTGAAACACATCATACGGATATCGTTGATCTAGCTTTTTCTTGTTATAGTCTTCTAAAAGTTTTTCTCTTGACATATAGCCGTAAAAGGAGGAATCTGATTGATAAACAACAGACCACTCATCTTGTGCATCAGCTGTATATCCAAGCTCCTTTGTTGCGAAGGACGTTGCCTTATCGAGGGCATCCGCTTTGCTAATGACGGTAGTCTCCTGCTCAGAAGTACTTGCGAGCAAAGAGGGAAGAACCTGAAACGTAAAAAAAAGAATAAGACAGATGATGCCCGTGAAGATGAGTCTCTTGGATAGGGCCCTCTGCTGAAGGGGCTGGCCGACGGGGTTCATGAAACGCCTCCTTGTGATTAACTGACAATGTTATATTCCATTATAGTAGTAATGCCTCGGAAGTTCCAAAAATAGTTGTATTATCCTTTTACGTGAAACAAGCTCTTCTTATGCTATTTAATTTATAATACTAACTAAAATCATGAAATAACGATGTATTTGCAGGAAATTACCGGAAAAGGCGTGAAAAAAGGGGTTATATCGGTCGCCTACTCTCTAAACCGCCTTATTTTATGTAAAAACCCATTAATATTGTCTTTGTGAAGTCAGACCAGAACGTTTATAATTTGTATGCAATTGCATAGTAGCCGAATTTCAGGTGAAAACGGGGGAACCATAAGAAGTGATTAAAGGTGAGTGCGCCGCTTATGTTGGCATTACTTCACCGGGGGTGAATTTCGTTCAAGGAACGAATAGGGCGGCCTGCAGTTGCCCGAATCCGACAGCTAACCTCGTAGGCTTATTTACTGCAGGAACCAAGGGTAAGGGCATTGGTGTTCCAGTGCTTTTTTTGTTGGCTTCCTTTAACTATAAATTGATTTTATAAATTTAGTAATGAGGTGAAGGATTTGGTTTCGCCGTTATCAAAGATTTCTAAGTTCAGCTTCCTGAAGCTCTCTCCACCAAAGATACTGGTGTTCGGCTTCGCTGCTATTATTCTACTAGGAACATTCCTGTTAATGCTCCCTATTTCCAACACAACAGGGCATTCCCTAAAATTTATCGATGCGCTGTTTACGGCGACTTCAGCCACCTGCGTTACAGGACTCGTGGTTAGGGATACCGGAACATTCTTTTCAACGTTTGGCCATACCGTAATTATGATGCTTATTCAAATTGGCGGTTTAGGATTTATGACCATGGCCACTTTGTTTGCACTGGTACTGAAGCGCAAAATTTCCTTAAGAGACAGACTTATACTGCAGGAAGCAATGAATCAGAATTCTATGGAGGGCATTGTACGGCTGATCCGCAGGGTGTTAATCTATTCTCTGGTTATTGAAGGAACTGCGGCCGTACTTCTGACTATTCGTTGGGCCTTTGATATGCCTTTGGGAAAAGCCATTTATTTTGGCATATTTCATGCGGTATCGATGTTCAACAACGCAGGCTTTGATCTGTTTGGTGAATATCGCAGCTTGACCGGCTATGTGAATGATCCGCTAGTGAATATTGTTGTGATGGTTCTGATCATTCTTGGCGGGATTGGATTTATCGTTATGGCAGACCTTGTGGAATATAAAAAAACGCGCAGGCTGTCCCTTCACAGTAAGGTCGTGCTGTTTATGACGGCAGTACTCATTCTCGTAGGTACACTAGTTATTTTCGTATTTGAGTTTACAAACCAACGTACGCTCGGCCCCTTGAACTTCGGCGGTAAGTTATTAGCTTCTTTCTTCCAATCCGTCACGCCTCGTACAGCTGGAGCTAATACGGTGGATATCGCCGGATTGCGTCAGGCTTCTCAGTTTTTTATGGTCATTCTTATGTTTATCGGTGCTTCGCCGGGATCAACCGGTGGTGGTATCAAAACAACAACGTTTACAATTATGATCGGTGCGGTTATTGCTATGTTGCGCGGACGAGATGATATCGTAATGTTCCGCTATCGGTTAGCACAGGAGCGTATCTTCAAGGCGCTTACGATTACACTGCTTGCCCTGCTACTGGTTATTTCCGTGTCAATGGTACTCTCCACCACAGAGGATCGTAATTTTTTAATGATTCTTTTTGAGACAACCTCGGCTTTTGCAACAGTTGGGCTAACTATGGGGCTGACACCGGAGTTGTCACTTATTGGTAAAATATTGATCTCACTAACAATGTTTTGCGGACGACTTGGGATCTTGACATTGGCTTATGCAATTGGACCTAAACAAGGTAAACCGCTGTATAAGTATCCAGAAGGTAAAATGATTATTGGATAAGGAGTCAACCGGACATGAAAGCACAGCAATTTGTAGTAATCGGGCTAGGCCGTTTTGGTTCCAGTCTGGCGCTTGAACTTATGGAAATGGGCTACGAGGTATTGGGAATAGACCATCACGAGGAACGTGTAGATGAAATGAGCGATCATTTGACGCATGCTGTGATGGCAGATGCGACAGATGAGGGGATCATGCGATCTCTCGGTGTACGGAATTTTGACTGTGGGATTGTAGCCATTGGCGATAATATGGAGCGCAGCATTTTGGCAGCTATTTTACTAAAAGAGCTTGGGGTCAAACAGGTAGTTGCCAAGGCAATTTCGATATTACATGGACGTGCGTTATCTAAACTAGGGGTTGACCGGGTTATCTTTCCGGAAAAAGATATGGGAATTCGTGTCGCACATCAGTTAGTGCAGCCCCATTTGCTCGATTATATTGAAATCTCCAAGGACTACAAAATCGTCGAACTGACTGTACCGGCTTGCATGGATGGTAAGAGCTTGTCCGAGCTAAACACTCGGGCTAAATACGGATGCAGCATTATTGCCCTCAATCGCGAAAGTGGAATTATTGTAGCTCCAACCGCGCATGATCATTTGTACAAGGGTGATATTGTAGTTGTTATTGGTTCCAATGAAAGCATTGATCGATTTGAGAATGGTGCTATGAGTGAGCATTAGTGTTTGCAAACCCTGCATATCAAAAAAACCTCTGCCTGAAAATAAGGTAGAGGTTTTTTTGCGTCTATTTCATGCGAATGGCTAAAGTCAGAGTGCCTGTCTCAAGGCTAGAGTGAGATTAGTCTTGACTATCCCGTCCGGGGAGAAACACATCCTCCGTAGTCTGCACCAGAGAGCGTGCGGCTGTGCTCAGCCCCCCGCTGTCGCTATAGATTAGGCAGGTGGTCCGTTGAGTCTGCTCCAGCTCCTTGATGTGCAGGGAGACAAGCCCGCCGCCGTTCAGCAGCTCGGGACGCAGATAGGATTTGGGCAGCAGCGCAGCAGCCTTAATCGTCGGCAGTAACCGAACGATGGCTTCGAAGGAGTCAATCTCCATGCGTACGTCAGGATCAATGCCACAACGCTGGAATAAATCATCAGTTAGCCGGCGGTACCAGGTTCCCTTGGAAAAGAGGATCATAGGAAGCCGAGAGAGGTGTTCCATGGTTAGTTTTGGTGATAAGGTTAGCGGATGATGCTCAGAGACAACCAACCTTAGCTGGTCCTCGAACAGAGGAATACAGCGAAGTCCGGGCTCTTTAATGGAAGAAGCGATGATGCCGACGTCGGACTTCCCCTCACTGACCGAGGAGACGATCTCATGGGTTCTGCCAGTTATAAGTTTCAGCTCAGCAGCCGGATACTTTTCCATGTAGGCATTTACCAACGGTGGCAGGGTCGTTTGTAATGTCGTCAGGCTGGCCCCGAGTGTTACGAGCTGTGGCCCGCCTTCTTTGAATTTGGAGAGGGCGTCGAGAAATTTGGACCGTTGCTGTCTCTGCTCCAGCGCATAGGTATAAGTGAGACGGCCAACTTCGGTCAACTCCAGCCGCTTGCCGTGTCGATTGAACAGAGGAACGCCAAGCCTTTCCTCCAGCTTGGAGATTTTACGGGACAGGGCGGGCTGAGACAAATTGAGTTGGCGGGAAGCCCGATTTAGGCTGGAATGCTCCACAACTGCGGCGAAAATATCCAAATCATCAAACATATCAGGTCCTCCTTTAGGCTAATGTATGGTTAAATGAGCATTTTACGGTATTTTTAAAAATTGAAATGGAGTGATAAAAAGCATAGCTGAGTTTAATGAATTCACTTAATTTATAAGGGTAAAAAGGGTTTATCCAATCTTAAAAGGGCTCTAGATGAGAATTATTATCAGATAAAAAATATTCTTATGCGTTTATTGTATAACGATTAATAATTAGATTGCAATTCCCTTATAAGAGAAAAAAGAGTAACATTAAAAGTGACACAAGATATTCACACTTTGTGAATAACGAAGCAAAGTCCGGGAAAACAAGGGATTGCGTTGATTATAGACACTCAGTCGCTTTACTCGCTCAACATCAGCCTGTTTCAACTGTGGCCCCGGCGGTGTATGCTCATTAATGAAAACGCTGTTTTAATTGGAAAGGGGACACTCTAGTATGAGAGGATTTTATTCCAGAAAGATTCATTCCTTGCTCGGCGTTATCCCGCTCGGTGGATTTTTCCTTGAGCACATGCTGACGAATTTCTCGGCAGTTGAGGGTGGGCCATCCGGATTCAACGACAGTGTGCTATGGCTGAACAGCCTGCCGCTTGTCTTCTTCCTGGAATTGTTCGGTATATGGCTTCCCTTGTTGTATCATGGGGTTTACGGGCTGTACATCGCATATCAGTCGAAGCCGAACCTAAACCGTTATAACCTAGAGAGAAACTGGCGTTATACGCTACAGCGTATTACAGGAATTATCACGTTCATCTTTGTGGTCTGGCATGTATTTGAGACTCGGTTCCAGGTGGCTCTTGGCAATGTTAAGCATGAAGAGCTGGGCGGAGTCATGCATGATATTGTGACCCAACCGTTAATGCTTGCGTTTTATGTGATCGGTGTAATTTCGGCATCCTTCCACTTCTCCAATGGTCTTTGGTCCTTCCTCATTAGTTGGGGAGTAACCGTTGGACCTAGATCACAGCGGGTATCCTCCTTTTTATGCTTAGGGCTTTTCGTATTGATTACGTTCATGTTCCTGATTTCTCTGGTCACTTTCCGTGACAGTGAATTTCAAGCTACAGCTGCTATTGCACAGACCTTAAAAGCTATGATCTAAGAAGAAATGGTAGTGCCGTCCTCTTTGGGCGGTATTCATTTCTCAATAGAACCATCAAAATAGACTAGATCACAGTAATCGTTCTGATCTTTTCACTAAAGGGAGTGAACTATCATGGCAACAGCCGATATCATTATCGTGGGCGGCGGTCTGGCCGGCCTGATGGCTACCATCAAGGCGGCAGAATCCGGCGCGCATGTTCATTTATTTTCGCTTGTCCCCGTCAAAAGATCTCACTCTGTGTGCGCACAAGGTGGTATCAATGGCGCTGTAAATACAAAGGGTGAAGGTGACTCGCCTTGGGAGCATTTTGATGACACGGTATACGGCGGAGACTTTTTGGCTAACCAGCCGCCAGTTAAGGCAATGTGTGAAGCCGCTCCAGGTATTATTCATCTGATGGACCGGATGGGCGTTATGTTCAACCGGACACCGGAAGGCTTGCTCGATTTCCGCCGGTTTGGTGGAACCAAACGCCATCGTACAGCATTTGCAGGTGCGACAACCGGCCAGCAGCTATTGTATGCCCTTGACGAACAAGTACGTCGCTGGGAAGCTGAGGGTCTTGTAACTAAGAGCGAGAACTGGGAGTTCCTATCAGCGATTATCGATGACGAAGGTGTATGCCGCGGCATTAGTGCCCAGAACCTCAAAACTATGGAAATCCAGACTTTCCCTGCTGATGCTGTTATTTTGGCCAGCGGAGGTCCGGGAATTATTTTTGGCAAAACAACGAACTCCGTAATTAATACAGGTACAGCTGCAAGTGCTGTCTACCAACAGGGTGTGCATTATGCCAACGGAGAATTCATACAGATTCACCCGACTGCCATTCCAGGAGACGATAAGCTGCGGCTGATGTCCGAATCGGCACGTGGTGAAGGTGGGCGTATTTGGACTTATAAGGATGGCAAACCGTGGTACTTCCTCGAAGAGAAATATCCGGCTTACGGGAATCTGGTGCCGCGCGATATTGCTACCCGTGAGATTTTTGACGTCTGTGTAGATAAGGGTATGGGCATTAACGGCGAGAACATGGTGTATTTGGATCTTTCCCATAAAGACCCGAAGGAACTGGACGTTAAGCTGGGTGGAATTATTGAGATTTATGAGAAGTTCATGGGGGATGATCCCCGTAAAATTCCGATGAAAATCTTCCCTGCCGTGCATTATTCTATGGGTGGCATGTGGGTCGATTATAACCAAATGACTAACATTCCTGGCCTCTTTGCGGCAGGAGAATGTGAATACCAATATCACGGAGCGAACCGTTTGGGTGCCAACTCCCTAGTGTCGGCGATTTATGGCGGTATGATGGCTGGACCTAAAGCTATTGAATATATAAAAGGCCTTAAGAAATCGGTTCAGGACATTTCTTCAACGGTGTTCGATGGCTTTCATAGCAAGCAGGTTACGAAATATGAATCTCTTCTGGCGATGTCCGGCAATGAAAATGCTTATGTCATTCACAAAGAGCTTGGCGAATGGATGACGAACAACATGACCGTGGTGCGTCACAACGCCAAGTTGGAAGCTACGATCGCCAAGATCAAAGAGCTCAAGGAACGTTACCGCAACATTAATATGAGCGATACATCGCGTTGGAATAATCAGGGTGTTGCCTTCACCCGCCAGCTGTGGAACATGCTGGAACTGTCGGAGGCTATGACGCTCGGAGCGCTGCTGCGTAATGAAAGCCGTGGGGCGCATTACAAGCCGGAATTCCCTGAACGTAATGATGCTGAATTCCTGAAGACTACCAAGGCTACATGGAGTGCTGATGGCCCGCAAATTTCTTATGATCCCGTGGACGTTTCGCTGATTCCCCCACGGATTCGTGATTACTCGAAGGATTAATAAATATCGTTTACACAACTTTAGGAGGTAACGATGATGGCGGAAATAGCTGCAACTCCCAAAAACGTAAAATTTATTATCACCCGCCAGGACGATCAGCAAAGTACTCCGTATGTGGAGGAGTTTTCTCTTCCATATCGTCCAGGTATGAACGTGATCAGCGCTTTGATGGAAATCCAGCGTAATCCGGTTAACGCTTCAGGTGATAACACGGTTCCGGTCTGTTGGGATTCCAACTGTCTGGAGGAAGTATGTGGAGCCTGTTCGATGGTCATTAACGGCAAGCCGCGTCAAGCTTGCGCCGCACTTATAGATAATTTGGAGCAACCTGTTCGTATTGAACCGATGAAGACATTTCCTGTCGTACGTGACCTCGTTATAGATCGTACACGGATGTTCAATGCACTTAAAAAAGTTAAAGCATGGATTCCAATTGATGGTACGTATGATCTGGGGCCGGGACCCCGCATGCCAGAGAAAAAACGGCAGTGGGCTTATGAGCTATCTAAATGTATGACCTGCGGTGTCTGCTTGGAAGCCTGTCCGAACGTCAACGAGAAGACCAATTTCATCGGTCCGGCAGCTATTTCGCAAGTTCGCCTGTTCAATGCTCATCCAACGGGTGAAATGAACGCTGATGACCGGCTGGAGGCTCTCATGGACGATGGAGGCATCGACGGCTGCGGAAACTCGCAGAACTGTGTACGAGCCTGTCCGAAGGGCATTCCGCTTACGACCTCCATTGCGGAGATCAACAAGCAGACCACGAAGCATATGTTCAAACGATGGTTGGGTGTGTAAGTTCACCACTGAAGCTTGAACAAAAATATAGAGCCATCCTTGAAAGCAGATATTCTGCCGCGAGGATGGCTTTTTTATAAGATTTAATTATGAGAAGCGGATTTACTGTCCCAGGCAGGGGCAGCAGATCTGCTTTTTTAGTTTTATCCTAATAACTTCACAAAACGCAAATTTGTTCACTCTGAAATCGTCCAATTTGTTCACTCTTGGCTTCATCTTTCTCTATCTTGAATCCTTCACTGGAACGTACACTAATTTCGAACCCACCAAGGGGCGGGTTCAACCCTAATAGAGAAATAAAAGGAGGAGACATGAACGCATGACGCCCCGTAGAGGATTGATTCGTGAGCTTGCCGCCAACCGGATCATGTTTTTGATGTTATTACCTGTAGTCGTATTCTTCATTATTAATGCGTACGTCCCGATGATTGGCATCTACTATGCCTTCACCCGATTTGATTTCACTAAGAGCTTATTCAATAGTGAATTCATCGGAATGGAAAATTTCAAGTTTCTATGGCATTCAGGGATTCTCGCTAAGCTTACTGTGAACACATTGGGTTATAACGCCGCATTTATCTTTTTTGGGAATACGCTGGCGATCTTTTGTGCGGTTCTGCTAAGTGAAATCAAACTGAAGTGGTTCAAGAAGCTGACGCAATCCATCATGTTTCTTCCTTACTTCATTTCATTTGTCATTCTAAGTGTAGTGGTTTACAACTTGTTCAATTATGATAGCGGCTTCCTGAACACGATGTTGAAGTCATTTCATATGAATCCCGTTGATGTGTATAACACTCCTTGGGTATGGATCCCGCTGATCATCTTTTTTTACCTCTGGAAAAATCTCGGATACAGCATGATCATCTATCTGGCAGCTATTACGGGAATCAGCGATGAGTATTATGAAGCAGCCAAAATTGATGGTGCGAACATTTTTCACCGGGTTTGGTATATCACCATTCCGATGCTGAAGAATACGTTCGTGGTCCTGCTGCTCTTTTCACTAGGCAGTATTATGAAGGGCCAATTTGATTTGTTCTATCAATTAATTGGAAATAACGGTGTTCTCTACAACGCCACGGATATTCTGGATACTTACGTATACCGTTCACTCAAGGTTACCTTCGATATTGGGCTTGCGACTTCAGCCGGCCTCTACCAGTCCGCATTCGGCTTTATTCTGGTAATGACGGTGAACACAATTATTCGCAAAATCAATGATGATTACGCGCTATTCTAGGAGGTGCCGCTGATGAAGATCAAGGACGAAAAATATACGCATATGTTCCAATTGATCGCTTATATTGTGATCATTTTTAGTACAATCATTTGTCTATTCCCGTTTCTATTGATTATATCCGCCTCCTTTACACCAAATGAAGTTATCATCCGCGAAGGGTTCCATCTGATTCCATCCAAGTTTTCACTGGAGGGCTACAAGATGGTATTCCGCTTCCCTGAAACGGTGCTTCGGGCCTACTGGGTCACCGGTGTCACAACAGTGGTAGGTACGTTTCTGGGGTTGTTTTTTATCACAATGGCCGGTTATGTACTGCAACGTAAGGATTTCAAATACCGCAATTTCTTTTCCTTCTTCATCTACTTTACAACCCTGTTCGGTGGGGGGCTTGTACCTTGGTACATTCTGATGACCCGTTATCTGAACCTGATGGACACTTACACGGTGCTGATTTTCCCTGGTCTGATGACTCCATTTCTAATTATTCTGATGAAGAACTTTATCCGTTCGGCTGTGCCGGAGGAAATTTTCGAATCCGCCAAGATTGATGGAGCCAACGATTTTAAAATCTATTACCGGATCGTTCTGCAGCTGTCCATGCCGGGTATCGCAACCGTCGGCCTATTTCTAGCTCTAGCCTATTGGAACGATTGGTTCCTCTCTTCACTATTCATCAATGACCAAAGAATGTATCAGCTTCAGTTCTATTTGTACAACATTGTCAACAGTATCCAGTTCATATCGCAGATGGGTGCCGGAACCGGCGTATCGCTAGGCACGGATCTCCCAACCGAATCCACTAAGATGGCTATGGCAATTATTGTGACTGGCCCTATCTTGTTCCTGTACCCCTTTGTACAGCGGTATTTTGTCAAGGGACTAACGATAGGTGCAGTAAAAGGTTAACACCGGTTAAGACCGATCGAAGGGTGCTTACTACCCTTGTAATTCTTCGGCTAACATATACATTTATATGATAAGGGAGGATTCAGATGAGAAAGAAAGCGAAATTACTTGGAACGGTATTAACGGGGGTATTGCTTACATCTGCCTTGGCAGGGTGTTCCGGTTCAAACAACAACAATGCAGCTGATAATGGGAACACAGGTAAGGCTACGAATGCTCCAGCTACCGATGCAACGGCTGCACCTGCTACAGGATTAGACACCTCCAAAAAAGTAGAATTGCAGTTCTACATGCTGGGTGATGCACCTAAGGACATTTCTGTAATTCAGGACGAAATTAATAAGCTGGCTGAGAAAGACCTGAATGCTACGGTAAAGTTCAATTATACAAGCTGGACCGATTGGGATCAGAAGTATAAACTGCTGCTGTCTTCAGGCCAACCTATTGACCTTATCTTTACGGCGGATTGGACACAATATCAAGCTTATGCAAAAAGCGGAGCTTTCCTGCCTCTCGATGATCTTCTTCCAACTTCAGCTCCTGAACTTCAAAAATTTGTGCCTGCTGATATGTGGGATGCCGTTAAAATTAATGAAAAAATTTATACCGTACCCGCTACTTTTAAGGAATATGTAAATAACGGCATCGTATATCGTGAAGACTTGCGTGAAAAATACAATTTGCCGGTACCTAAAGATATCGCTACGTTTGAACAATATTTGGATGGAATTAAAGCTAATGAACCTGACATGCAGCCTCTATCCCTGAATTCGGATGTAAAAACCAATTTCATGGATGTGTTCCGGGAACTTAACGATGATACTGTCGGTGGACCGCTTCCTTATGGAGTTGGAATTAAATACGGCAAGCCAGGTGAAGTCTACTCTTACTGGGGTTCTGATGAACAGAAAAAGGACCTGGAGACTATCAAGCGTTGGGCGGATAAAGGCTTCTTCCCTAAAAACGTATTGAATGTTAAAGATACGCTGCAAGAGCCAGTCGTAAGCGGAAAAGCTGCCGCCATTCTCGGCGACAATCCAAATCGCTACAATGATACACAGCTTAAAATGCAGTCCAGCCATCCGGATTGGAAGCTGGGTTACACTCCTTTTGCGGATACCCGCGGATTTGCTACACCGGTTCACCCGATTCACAACGGTTTTGCGATTCCGAGAAGCAGTAAGAATCCGGAGCGCGCGCTTGCTTTCTATGAGAAACTCGTACTGGATAAGACTTATAATCAATTAACCCAATACGGTATTGAAGGCAAGAACTATGAAGTGGTGGACGGATATTACAAAATGATCGGCGACAGCACTTCCAATGGCTTTGGCCGGGAAGGGATGAATGGCTGGGCTTGGCGTAATCCGGAATATATGCTGTTCGATAAGAACTTTGATGGTGTGAAGGCTATCTTTGATAAGCTCGATACCATTGCGAAACCGGATATTTTCACAGGCTTCGCAGAGGATTATGCTTCGTATCAGTCTGAAAGAGCTGCGCTAGAGCAGGTAGAGAAGCAATATTTCTATCCTTTATATGCAGGCCTTATCAAAAACGTGGATGAAGGCATTACAACAGCTATGGCTAAAGCCAAGCAAGCGGGGCTCGAGAAGGTTCAAGCTGCGTATACAGAGCAATGGAAAGCCTATTTAGCGGATAAGGGTATTCAATAATTCTAGCTGATAAAGTATTTTAGATTATGCCGGACTTTCTGGGAATTCATAGGAGGTTCGGCATTTTCTCTTGTTCCACCAAGTCAGTATGTATTATTATCTGAACATACGGAGCTTATGGGAGGGAAAAGCCTTGCGTCTAAAAGATAATAAAAAATGGGGAGTTTACGCAAAGCTGGTGCTTGGAATTGTGCTATGCACAGTAATCACTATTACCGTCTCATCGACTATTCTTTTTATTAATTTTAACCGGATCGCCCTCAAGCAGGATTATCAATCTGATCTTCGGGATTTAACCCAAACCAGCCGAGAGGTCATCAACATGACAGACAGTGCACAGTCGCTTACCTTTCAACTCTACCGCAACAATAATATTACGAAGCTGATGTTTTATCCGGAACCGAGCATTTATGATAGCATCGCGGCTATGAATGAGTTGACTAATTATTTGACTTCTATGCCTTTTATCGAATCTATATATGTGTATAACCCTGAGTCCAAATACGTATATATCGCTGCTAATAGCGGACAGAACGGACTGTTGACCAAGCAGGAGCTGAGTGATAAAGGCATTTTAGATTTGCTTGAACACTACCGGGAGTACACCCCATTTACTCCAATCCCGAGAACTTATAAAAACGACGGTGAAAGCGATGCCAAAAGTGTGTATACATATCTTGGTTACGATTCTATCGGTAAAAAAGATTCTCTGAATTCTGCCATCATCGTGAACATATCTGTGTCTTGGATCAATAAGGACATTGCCGGCGGCAATCAAAGACTGGGCAGTACCTATATTATTGATAACCGTGGTGAGCTGCTGTCTGGGAATAATTTATCCCCGGCTCCTTTTACAGATGAGGGAACGCAGACTATACAGGATATTACGAATTCCTCTCTTGAGGGTTACTCCATAAACCGGATAGATGACAAGAAGTATCTAATCTCTTACACCAAGCCGGATGCTCTTGAATGGCGTTATGTTAGGGTAACTCCTTATGAGCAGGTCACTCGAAATCTTAGGGATATTCTTTCAACTACCCTTTTAATCACACTTGTTATTTTAATCATCGGTGTAATTGCTTCTTGGCTGCTGTCCCGCAGGCTCTATGTTCCTTTTGGCCTTATTGCCACACAAATGCAGAGTCTGGAAACCGCCAACAGAAATAATATTTATACCCTGCGTCAGCACTTGCTCCGGGGACTCGTCATGGGAAATGAACCTATTAACTTAAAGTCTCTGCGGGCGAAGCTCAGCCAAATGAATATAAGTTTTGATTTCCAAAAGCCCTATCGGCTTGTGCTGCTCAAAATAGACCGGTTTCAGAAATTCTCTATTCTCCGAGGGGCTGACCTAAAGGCTTACCGATATGCAATGATGAATATTGGTTCCGAACTTGGGATGCAGTATTACACTGTTGAATGTGTTGAAATGGAAGAGGATGCTATACTGCTTATTTTCGGGGAATCTCGCGATTTGGCTATGGAGGATGAAGAGGCCCTTCAATTACTGCTGCGGCAAATTCAACTAGCGATTGAAGAACATCTTCATATTGGAATCTCGTTGATATATTCCGCTCAAGATCAGCAGGTGCTCCATTTGAAGGGACTGTACAAACAGGTGGAAGCTGCTTCTGGACATCGCTTTTTTCAAGGGCTGGGAGCTATTATTAACGCTCAAGAAATTGGTTTGGCAGACTCTAAGGCCTATCTGTTCCCTGTAGATAAGGAGAAGAGAATGATTGAAGCCTTAATGGCAGGTAAAACGGAGGAAGCAAAGATTTGTGTCAAGGAAATTATGGAGGGGACGGTAGTCTATCCTATTGGAGCTGCACAGTCCGCGATTGCACGCCTTGGAATAACCCTGAACAATGTGCTCTATACATTCCATAAGAATAAATTAATTGATCCGGACGCTGTTCCCATCTTGATTACTTCCGCTGTGGATGAATTGGAGACGATGGAGGAGGTCAACGAGGCTTTCCAGTCAGCCATTGAACAACTGCATGGTCTGATTGTCGAGAAACGAAACAACAAGCAAGAGGATCTTATTCGTAAAATTAATGGAATTGTTGAAGAAAAGTATGCAGATCCCAACCTATCTCTGAATGCTATTGCGCAGGAGCTTGATTTGTCTCCGAGCCATCTCGGTCGCATCTACAAGCACATGACTATGGAAACGCTGGTAGATGTGGTGAACCGGACACGTGTCGAGAAATCAGCGGAGCTGCTGAACCGGACTACGGAATCTGTTTCTGAAATTGCTGAGAAGACCGGGTTTACAAATACGTCTTATTTCTACCGGATGTTCAAGAAATATTACGGCCTGACTCCAAACGATTATCGAAAGAAGAAGATCGACTAAGGATTTATGAAAAATGACCTGTAAGGTGTATGCTTTGAAAAAAGCGAACTCCCTTGCGGGTCATTTTGTTGGAAAATGGGTAACTATTAAAAATTAGGCCTGGGCAGTAGGCTTGTCCAATAAGAATCTAAGTACCAGTATATGTTATAATATCCATAGTTATCATTACTTACGTTAAGGTACTGAATCATCAAGGGAGGAATCAATTGTGATTTGTCGGGAGCATGACGGGACGTTTATAATGGTCAAACAACATGATCATGGACTGTTATCGGGCGAGCTTGCAAAGTGGTTTCGCTCAGAGCAAGTTCCGGAGCCGGCACGGCGGCCGGAGGTGCTGCGTGCGATCAGCAATCATGATCGCGGCTGGATAGATCTAGATGAGACTCCTTTATGGAATGATGCAAATGAAGTCCCATATACCTTCATCGACTTTCCTATCGTACCGAAGCTGAGTTTTTATGCCAAAGGATTAGATGAAATTGAGGCAGACACCCCTTATGGGGCTTTACTCTGCAGTCTTCACTATGACCGTCTAATTGAAGTGTCAGGTGAAGATAGTCCTGAGCTTACTCAGTATAGGGAACAAGAAGAAGAACGCCGGGCGCGTATTCGTCGGGAGTTGGAGCAGTCGGATCCCATTGGTGAAGCGGAGCTCTATTATGATACTCGACTGCTGCAGTTTTGCGATGATTTATCACTCTATGTAGCTTTGAACGAACCAGGATCACCTAAATCGGAGGAACATCCCTGGTGGACGGATGGCTTTTCCGGAAGTGAGGACTTTGGATTTACTGAGGGTCGAACCATTACGGCGGAATGGAAGGATGAGCATACGCTGATGCTTGACCCCTTCCCGTTCACGGACACTTTCGAAATAGCTCTGCCGCTCCGTAAAGTGCCTAGGTTAGAGATTAAGAATAAAGGGATTGCAAATGCATATTACGATGCGCTAGAACAGAAGTACAGAATAGTTGTGACGGTGAAGTCGTGACATGGTTTATTTGGATGCTCAATGTATCGGTATTGCTGCTGTGGGTATTCTCATTTTACCGAGTGGATAGGAGATGGCTCAATAAGCGTATACTTCTGACCCCGATACTAGTCTATGTCCTGATTTCAGTTGAAGATTTATTAAATTGGGTGGATTGGAGTTCTATTGTTCCGGGACACGGTGGCATGAGGGCCTTGATTTTAGTATTTAGTTTCGCTTCAGTGCTGTTCTATATCCTATTTATTTTTAACGAAATCAAGGATTCGAATAGCAAAGAAGTGAAGCTTCAACACACACTAATCCGCATCAGTATAGCGACAATAAGTTGTATAGTTTTTTTCACGGTTGTGTATACATCCATCTACAAGCTGTTTGGTGAGACCTCCTTCAAGGGGGAGGGACTGGGCGAGGATTTGCTAAGCCAGCTCATTACGTTTCTATATTTCAGTGTAGCTACTTTTACAACGGTTGGATTCGGAGATATTGCCCCGGTTGATAACACCTCACGACTTGTCGTCATCATGCAGATTTCCTTCAGCTTTATCACCGTAGCTTACGCTTTATCTATGCTGAGTATTTTTCGGAAAATCTTAGGCCCTGCTACAGATCTAGAGGTGGATGCAGAGCTTGATATTGATGTTCATGTTAACGAAAAAGACTCAGAGAATAGCAAAAAGAATTGACGTTAACTGTACTAGGAAGGAGAATCGCCCTATGAATAAAATAACACCGGGGGTTTCTTCTACAAAGGGGTCTGAATCCGGATCTATCCGCAGCCAGTCAGATCCACTTAAGCAAGGAATTAACCCACCCAAAATATCCCGGAGAAAGTTTCTAGGACGGAGTATAGCAGCCTTCATCGGCGCGGGCATCCTAACGGGAGGTTATGCTTGGAAGGGTGAGCCTAACTGGCTTGAGATTACGAGGCTTGAACTTCCACTGGAAGGCCTTCCGTCTGCTTTCGACGGGATTAAAGTGGTACATTTCAGCGATACCCATTTGGGTTTTAATACAGATGCTTCTGATTTATCGGACTTGGTCAATAATATTGAAAAAGAAGCGCCGGATCTTATCTGTTTTACAGGGGACATTGTTGACAGTGAAGCAGATGATTTTATAGCAGCTGTTCCTGTTCTTGCGCGGCTTTCGGCTCCTTTAGGGAAATTCGCTATCTTTGGTAATCATGATTACAAACATACGGAGCAATTAGCAGAACTGCTGAAAGCTGCTGGTTTTCGTCTTCTGCGAAATGAATCTTCCCTGATTAAGCGTGGAAATGAAGTTATTGCTGTGGCTGGACTGGAAGATATGCTGCACGGTAAACCCGACCCGCAGGCAGCTGTAAAGGATATTCCAGAGGGAACCTTCACTTTATTATTAATGCATGAGCCGGATTATGCAGATAGAGTGGAGTCATATCCCTTTAACCTTCAGCTATCCGGACATAGCCATGGCGGACAGATTCGTCTGCCGCTGCTAGGGGCGCTTTTTACCCCCTATGGTTCACAAAAGTACATAGCTGGGCTGTATTATACGGATGTTAAAAAAATGCCTGTATACGTCAACCGAGGTTTTGGGGAGACTTATATGCCATTCAGGCTGCTGTGTCGACCCGAATTAACTGTATTTACTCTGAGGCGGATGTAAGGAGAAGAGGTGAGGTGAGCAAATGAGTACCTATGAGACCATACAGTTCCATAGACAGAACGGGACAGCCGTTGATTTGAAATCAATTCCACAGGAAGATGCGGAGACTCTGCGGACTCTGCTCTCTCATCCAGAATTACGTTCACATATCGTCCTGCGCAGTGACGGGATGCACAACACTCCTCTGGATAAATTAGTTAACCGGATGGTGTTTGCTTATGACCCTTGTGCTCTGCATGCGGGCATTTATCGAAGTGGAGCTTCGGAGTTAGTCGGTACCGTTTCTTTGCAATGCTGGAATCGTCGTAACGGTACAGCGATTTTAGGTTATTTACTTGATCCTTTGTGGTGGGGCCGAGGATTTGCGACAGAAGCGGTGGGACTATTACTGAATTACGGATTTTGTGAGCTGGGTATTACGGAAGTGGAGGGCCGCTGCCGCGAAAGTAATAGCAGATCGGCAAGGGTGATGCTCAAGAATGGGATGCTATTGGAGAGGAGTATTCCTAACGTAGGTTCTGTAAGCGATGTAATCAAAGTATTTAGATTGTTACACAAATGAAATAATGTCGTTATCAAACTCTAACAGTGTCCGGTTAAACTAAGTACATGACCCCCTTTTGAAAATATAAATGGTTTGGGACCCGAATCTTCGGGTCCATTTTTTTTGGCCATTTATGTCTACAATGCAACCGTTACCTTCTGACGCTGCTTGTAATACACCCATTGAGTAAATCCAATTTCCTTCAAACGTTGTGCTACCGCCTCCAGTTCATCCGCTACCCTAGAGGGTTTATGAGCATCAGAACCAAATGTAACCTCCACTCCAAAGTGCAGTGCACGCTCCAAGATGGCATCTGACGGATACCAGCCACCGCTTAGCTTTGTTTTACCAGAAGTATTAATCTCGATGGCAATACCACAATCGGCAATGGTCCGAAGGCATTCATCTACCGGCCCGGGGGCTTCAATGTCAGCAAAAGCTGAATAGTTCCCCTTCATGGCATCGATATGCCCCAAAATTTGAAACATACCACTGCGTGCAGATTGAGAAATAAGGTGATAATACTCAGTTTTGACATCAATATGTTCTTTCGGGTTCAGCTTTTTCCAGCGCCCTTTGTTGAAGATACTGATTCCACCCAGGTTATGAACGGAACCAATCACATAATCAAATGGGTATACTGCTAATGTTTTCTGATATAACTGAGCATGCTCGGGGAAAAAGTCGGATTCTATGCCTAGAAGGACATCAATGACGCCGGCATATTCTTTTTTCAGGGAGAGAACCTCGTTTACATAGGCATCAAGTTCAGACTTACCCATTGCGATCTGTGGAAAGGCTTGTTCTGCTGAATGGGCAAAGTAAGGCGTATGGTCTGAAATGCCTATAACTCCTAAACCGGCTTGTATTCCAGCTTCAATATAATCCCGGATGTTCCCGTCCGCATGGCCGCAGCGAAAATGATGTGTATGCAAGTCGAATTTCATGCTGTTACATCTCCTATTATCTATTCTGATCCTATAAACTGCGTTTCGGGCATGCCCTTTAGATCACTAAGAAATTGTCTCATCGCGGAATTGACGTATTTGCCGGATTTCGTAATAACACCTACAGGATGGGTAACTTCCAGCTCGATAATTGGAACGATTTTTAGGGTGCCTAGTCTAACCTCGGCAGTGACCGATCGCTTCGAAATAATTGCGGCGCCTAGATCCAACTCAACCATACGCTTAACTTCTTCACTGCTCGTCAGCTCCATAATCACTTGAGGCTGTATGCCGTGTTTGGCAAAAACTTCTTCAGCAAATTTACGTCCAACCGTATCGGCCGACAGGAGAATAAGCGGCGTGTTCCCGAGTGCCTCAACACCGGCTGTTCTTAGTTTGGCTAGAGGATGGCGTGGAGATACAACTAACTCGAACGTGTCGTAATATAATGTAGAAGTACTCATGCCTGGGCTGCGCCCAATCAAATATCCTATACCTACATCTACAAGTCCATTTTCCACATGCTGATAAATTTGTGAAGATGACATCGACTGGATGGATGTCTTGATGTGGGGGAATTGATCTTGAAAGTAGGATAAGATCCGCGGCAAAATTTGGATTGCTATAGAGGTGGTTGTACCGAGCACTATATGACCTTGAGGGGTGTCTTCCAGATCTGCAAGTCGATGCTTGAGCTCCTCTACAATCCTCACGATTTGCTCTGCATGCTCCAGGAAGACTTGGCCTCTATCTGTTAATGTAACAGGCTGGTTTCGGTCAACCAGCTGCGTTTTGAATTCTTCCTCTAAACTCTTGATCTGGGCAGAAACTGCCGGTTGTGTTAAGTTAAGCAGTTCTCCTGCTTTTCGAAAACTCATTGTTTTGGAAATCGTGATTAGCGTCTCCAACTGGCTGATGTTCATGAAATACCTCCCTTGAGTCAATCATCTATAACAGCCGCTACTCCATATATATTACGCTCATTGTGGGCATTATATTAAATTATAGGAGATTACCCACGACAGAGCAATCTTGCTGTGAAAAATGTCTTAATAATTCCTTCTAGATAACCATTCATTTTTGGTGAATTATGCCGATATATGAGATATAATAATCATTGCTTGGGACTTTTGATGTATGACCTAAAGCCCGGTAAAGGAGGGACAGCACTTTTATGAAGGCAGAAGTTATCAACCCATTTCTAGAATCTGCACGTATTGTCATCGAGCAGGTGATTCAGGTCTCGCCATCCACCGGCAGTCTGGGAATTAAAGAGATCGAGCTGATCGATAACCATATATGGATCCAAGTAGGAATGACAGGCCAGATGAGCGGAAATATCATATTCGGATTTGCAGAGGCGGTAGCTCTTCGAATGGTATCGGCTATGATGGGTGGATATGTCATTACTGAAATGGATGAAATGGGTCAGAGTGCGATTTCTGAGTTAGGAAATATGATCAGCGGAAATGCCAGTACGATTTTGTCAAATCAGGGTGTCTCGGTGGATATAACGCCTCCTAAGTTAATGAAATCAGAGAGTATGTCATTTCTGCCTCGTACAGCACTCAGCATTCCGTTATTAATGGATGGAATCGGGGAACTGGACATTCAAGTGATGATCTCTTAATAAGGGTTAGGAGCTGAAACGAAAGTGTACCCCATGAATTTAAGAGATAAAATTGTGGTTATAACAGGTGCCTCCAGCGGTATTGGAGCGATAACCGCTCAGATGCTTAGCAAACGTGGTGCAATTCCAATTCTGGTTGCGCGTTCAGAGGACAAGCTGCAAGCAATAGCGGCTGGAATACAAGGAAAGTTCGGAATGTATACTTGTGATGTAAGAGACTCTGCAAGGGTCGAGGAGATGTTTGCAGAAATTTTACATGTGTATGGCAGAATTGATATTTTGCTAAATAATGCAGGTTACGGTAAGTTCGCGGATTTCACAGAGATGCCCACTGAGGAATTTGATGACATGATGGATGTTAATTACATGGGAATTGTTCGATGTACCAAGGCTGTGGTGCCCCATATGCTTGAGCGGGGCAGCGGGCAGATCGTGAATTTAGCCTCGATGGCGGGCAAGATTGGCACCAGCAAGTCAGTAGCTTATACGGCTTCTAAGCATGCAGTGCTTGGATTTACCAACGCACTTCGGCAGGAGCTTCGTAAGAGTGGAGTTGTGATCTCAGCAATCAATCCGGGTCCGATTGCCACTGACTTTTTCAAAACTGCGGATCCAACAGGTACATATGTAAAAAACGTAGCTAAGATGATGATGACACCAGAGCATGTGTCTGCGAAGCTTATTAAGACGATGGAAACAGGCAAGGAAGAGGTGGATCTCCCGGGGTTGGCCGCCTTTGGAATCCGTTTATATGGGCTCTTTCCCCGCCTTGCAGACAAGCTTACCTATAATGCAATGAACAAGAAATAGAATGCATCAGCGAACAAGCGGGCCTTCCATTTGGTGGAGAGGCCTTTTTGGCATATAATGAGGATATTATCTTAAGCGAAAAGGATGAATTACAATATGAACAGTGCTACTTTTGCGGCAATCGGTATCGAGGAAGACCTCGTAGCCAAGTTGGCCGATTTCGGTATTAACGCTCCATCACCTGTACAGGAACAGACTATTCCCCTTCTGCTTGCAGGCAGAGACGTACTTGCTGCTTCACAAACGGGAACTGGCAAGACATTGGCTTATTTGCTGCCTCTTCTACAGACGATTAACCCTGAGAAGCGGGTAATGCAGAAGCTGATTCTGGCACCTACGCAGGAGCTTGCGATGCAGATTCTTCGTGAAGCGGAGCGCTATGGCGCACACCGTGGTATCGGAGTAATGGGCTTGATCGGTGGAGCGGCTATTAAACGTCAGATCGAAAAGCTTCGTGAACATCCACAGCTTGTAGTAGGGACTCCAGGCCGTATCCGGGAGTTAATTGGACTGCGTAAAGTGAAAATGCATGAAGTCACTACTATTGTTATTGATGAGGCCGATCAAATGTTCCAACTTAGCGGGGCTGGTGAGGTAACGAAGATTGTCAGCAGCGCGCTCCGTACGCGTCAGTTAGTAATGCTGTCTGCGACGATAGGGCCGGAGACAAAAGCATTAGCTGCACGGGAGATGAAAAATCCAGCTGAGGTGGGTATCGACCCTGGTGTGATGACGGCGCAAAGTCTGGAGCATCATTATGTAGTTGCGGAGGAACGGAATAAGATAGACATGTTGCGGCGGGTCATTCGCCATTATAATCCGGAGAAGGCGATTGTCTTCGTTAATGCAACAGAGGATATAGCTGAGGTTCGAGCAAAGCTGGAGCATTTGGGCCTCACAGCAGCAGCCCTGTATGGCGATGCCGATAAGGTGACGCGCAGCCACGTGTTATCCAAGTTCCGTGAAGGAAAGTTCCGTGTGCTCGTTGCAAGTGATGTAGCTGCAAGAGGACTGGACATTGAGAATTTATCGCTGGTGGTCAGCTTTGATCCCGCTTTTGATTCCGAGCACTACGTGCACCGTGCAGGACGTACGGGTCGAATGGGACGAAAGGGCTTATCCGTAACCCTTGTTACGGAGCAGCAAACATTTATTATGCGTAAGTTTGCTCGTGAGCTGGATATAGAATTAACGGAACGAGAAATGTATGCAGGGAAGGTTCTATCATCCGATGAAGCACGTGCCTCCAATCGCAACAGTGGCGGACCTTCTCGGGGTTCCAACCCTACACCTCGCCGTGAGGATCGCCCAGTACGAAGTGACAAGCCGCAGGCTCGGGTATCAGGAGCCTCACCGATTGCAGGTGCTGGCAGAAGGCCGGCGACAACTTCTGATCTTGGCAATGGCAATGGGACTAACCAGACTGGCAATGATTTCACGCGGGCACAGCCTCGGAGTGCAGCTCCTCAGGGAAGTGTGCGCAGCAGCAAAGTCGATCGGGAACGTGACCGTAAGAATAAGGGAGCACCGAAGTGGTTGAAGGATAAAGCGCCAAGAGGTGATGGTCAATGAGTTCATCTCCCGTATTGCAAATTACGGGTTTAAGCGGCGGCTACAGTCTGAATAGACCTGTGCTGCACGATGTATCACTACAGGTCCAGCCCGGGGAAATGGTTGGCTTGATTGGCTTGAACGGAGCAGGTAAAAGTACAACTATGAAGCATATTCTAGGGCTGATGGCGCCTCATAAAGGTGAGATTACCGTACATGGCAAGACACGGGAGGCTGACCCCAATCAGTATCATAGTGCGTTGTCCTTTGTTCCGGAATCTCCCCTGCTCTACGAAGAAATGACCGTACGTGAGCATATTGAGTTTACAGCCCGGTCTTACGGAGTAGATCGCAATGATTATGAGTCCCGCAGCAGTCATTTGGCAAGTCTGTTCCATATGGAGGATAAGATGGACAGCTTGTCTGCCCATCTGTCCAAAGGGATGAAACAGAAGGTTATGATTATGTGCGCCTTTGTTGCACGTCCAGCGTTGTATGTCATCGATGAGCCTTTCCTTGGTCTTGATCCGCTAGGTATTCGATCATTACTTGATTTCATGCTGGAGTTGAAGCAGGGTGGAGCATCAATTTTGCTCAGCTCCCATATTCTCTCTACCATTGAGAATTACTGCGATCGCTTTATAGTGCTGCATCGAGGGGAAGTTATTGCTCAGGGTACCCTGAAGGAAATGGCTTCAGCAGCCGGACAGCATGGGTTATCGCTGGAGCAGCTGTTCTATGAGCTGGTTCAGGGGGGAAAATAATATGAATTTGAAGCAGCTGCACCGGGAGCGGCGCGGCCGATTCATGGGAAGCCTTTTGCCTTATGTTGGTTATATTATTCAGAGCGGTGTGGCCATGGTGTTCTTATTCGTATTGGTCGCCTTTTCTGCATGGTACACTTCACTGCTGAGCAATGTACCGACAGGGGTTCCTATACGTTGGATTATGCTGGCGCTACTGCTGCCTGCGGCCGTTAATAGCAGCTTCCGGACTTATTTACAAACCCCTGATACGATATTTCTCCTCCCTCAAGGTCATCGGATGAAAGAGTATTTTGTCCCGGTTTGGGTTAGCGGAATCGTATGGAAAACGCTGCGGTTGGCGTTTGTATTAATTACTCTGTGGCCTCTTTACATACGCACTGAAGGAGCACCAAAACTGCTGTCAGGAACCGCAATGCTCTTGCTTGGTGTAAAACTGCTGTCCTCTTACGGGCATTGGCGGGAGTTAGCTATGTTATCAGGAGCTGCATCCAAAGCCTTTACCCTTTTGCGTTGGACCTCAGGAGGTCTGATGATTGCAGCATGGCTGTGGCAGCCTGCTGGCCGAGGTTTGATCTTCATCATTCTACTCGCTTTAGCCTATGTAGCTGCACTTGCTGTCCCCGGTCGTCATGCAGTTCCGTGGGAGAAGCTGATTGCGGAAGAGAAAAATCAAGGTGCCCGTGCATTAATGACTTTGGGCTGGTTTGTCGACGTACCAGGACGGGAGCAGCGTGTATATAATCGGCGTTTTCTCTCTAACTGGGGGGGCGGTATACCATGGAAGCGTGTAACAGCCTACCGCTATTTGCTGACTAAAAGTTTTGCGCGAGGGGATATATTCGGCATTGTGATGCGAGTGGTTATCCTATCTCTGCTGCTTAACTGGTGGAATCGCTACAGCCTGATGGGTGCGGCTATTTATTTGTTCTTTTTGTTCATCATCGGAGTTCAGTTGTCAGCACTTCGTAAGCTGCATAGCGAGTCATTTTGGTTGACGGTCTATCCTCTTCCAGAAGGAACCCGAGGAATGAACACAGTGCAGTTTGTGTTTCGTATTCTTCTGGCAGGTGCCTTCATGATGTGGCTTCCTTTCTTGGCTGCTGCCGGAGCCCGTCCACTACCAGTAGTTGGAACATTAATTGCAGGTGTTCTAATGGCTCTACTGTTCAAGAGCTACTTGTCCCGCAAGGCAGCCCGTCTAGAGGATGACGAATTCTAGTGTGAACACGCTAAGGTGGGAGAGGGCAGAGCCCTCTCCCAGGGAGTACTCCCGGTTAATTAGACAAAGAGTGAACGGCTGATGATAACCAATAGGATAAAGAGAACCAGGATGGCACCAGTGCTAGTAAATCCGACGTGGCCGTATCCGCCTCTATCTTCGCTCATGTTCATTCCCCTTTCACGTGATTGATTGTTGTACTTGATCTGTACACGGTATTGTATGTGCGGAGGGGGATACGTGTATGGGCCAATGCCGGACGGTACAACAAAAAAGTCAGCTCCATAAAAACCGGAGCTGACTTTTTTGTATATATAAAGGTGATCAGGCTTTCTCCAAATCACGAATACCCGAATAGACAAGATCGAATAAATCCTCCAAATTCTCCTCTTCAATACAAGAGAAGGCAATCCGGAGATCCGTTTCGCCGAGTGCAATCGTACCTAATCCATAATTATGAATCAGGTGAAGACGAAGTGCTTCTGCGGAGACGGTATGGAGCTTCAGACACATGAAGTATCCCGAGTTGAATGGATAGTAGGTCCAAACGTCCTCGCCGTACTTGCCGCTATCCAATAATGTCTTAACTTTATTGGCACGGCCTTTCATAATGTGGAATTTCTCTTCTTGTTGTTCAGGAAATTCCGGTGCTTTGAGTGCTTCGAGTACAAAAGTTTGTGATGGATGCGGACCGCTGGAAATGGTGGCACGGATAATGCCAAGTGTTTTTTGCTCCAGTGCAGCCAGCAATTCCTTGTTCTCGGATGCGTAGGTAATGAACCCTACACGGAAGCCCCAGACGAACTCTTCTTTTGTAGCTCCGTCAATCTTGATAGCTAGAATGCGCGGATGCAGGTTAGCCAGTTTGCCAAACAGAGACTCCTTCAATGAATCCTCAAAGAAGAGGCCAAAGTAAGCATCGTCGCTGACAACCACTACATTAATACCGGCTTCGGCTGCCTTGAGGATGGCGGCTACGATTTCTTCGCCTTCTTCTCTGCTAGGTGTGTAGCCTGTAGGGTTGTTCGGGAAGTTCAGAAGCACAATTGCTTTGCCTTTATCTTGTTGAGCCAGCAAGGCATCAGTTAATCCAGCACTGTTAAATTTAAAGTCCTCTGTGAAAAGCGGATAGTTGACAGATTCGCCATGTCGGCGGATGCCAAAGGTCAGCTCGTAGTTCTCCCAATTTTTGTCGGGGTAGATAATGGCGTCTCCTTGCTCTGCAAATAGATCAGCAACAATGCTAAGGCCGTGTGTAAGAGCGTTTGTAACGATAGGAGTGCTAATGGATTTGCCTTCAAGAGAAGGGTTCTCACGCAGCATCTTTTGAAGCCATACGGTACGCAGCTCCGGTTTGCCTGCAGGTGGGGCATAGCCGTAAAGATCTCTTGGATGGAAAGCGGACAGCTTATCCTGAATCACACCGAGATGCATGGGAATACCTTTTTCGGTAGCAATACCAATTGTGGCATTGTACTTCTTGGCATGGGCAGCGGCTTCAGCAGATTGACTCAGAATTCCTTCTTTTGGGAAATAAATTTCCTTGCCTAATGTGGAGAGCATGTCATATACATGTTCATTTCCGGACTTGATGCTTTCATTCAATTGTCCAGCAAGTTCGTTCATCATTTTCATCCTTCCGGTATCTTGGGGATACGTACTGCTAACATTGCCTAACATTATAACACCACGGGATGTTGTCGTCACATTATTTTATTACTTTTATTCATAAAAATAAATCGGCTGCCCAAAGCTGTGCTTAACAAAAGGGAAAGGTAAGGTTTTTCCGGCGGGGAAGGATGTGCAAAATCATGCGGGACAAGGTATGATGGTGAAAATAAGTATTCGGGGGGGAAGAGTATGCTGCATGCATCGCCGTCCTCTTTTGTCATCCTGCCCGCCCTTGCCAAAATTGTGTGTGAGCCGGGCTGGAAGTGGCAAAAAAGAGAGAAGCCGCTGCAAAATTATGATTTATTTTATGTCTGGAGCGGGGAAGGTACGGTTGTACGGGGTGGCGTTCCATTTCAAGTTGGGAAAGGAAGCTGCTTTTTGTTCCGGCCAGGAGATCACACCAGTGCAATCCACAATCCGCAAAGACCGCTTGTACTTACATACATTCATTTCGATGTTACCGGTGAGGTAAAGGATATCCCGCTTCCTTACCGTGAGCTGACAGAAACCGTGGAGTTTGAGCATATGCTGGCCCGGTATGTACGCTTGTTTCTAGTGAAGACCTTCGCTGCGGAAGAAGAGGGACAGCTGATACTGAAGCAGCTGATGATTCATCTATTGCGGGAAGATCGGGTAATGCCCGTTGAACGAAATGCGAGCAATCAGCTGACGGAAGTCATCCATGAGGTTGCCAACTATGTCAGCCAGCACCCCGGGGTTTCCCATCGGGTTGAGGATCTAGCTGCGCGTGCGGGACTCTCACCGCGATATTTTTCAATTAAGTTCAAAGAACTTATCGGTTCTTCTGTCCAGTCTTACGTTATTCGTGCGCGTATTGAAAGGGCCCAGCATTTATTGCTATATGCCGGAATGAACGTTACTGAGGTAGCGGATGCGTTGGGTTACCGGGATATTTTCTTTTTTAGCCGCCAATTCAAGCAGCATACTGGTAAAAGTCCGTCTGAGATCCGCTGATGGCTGAATTTGTTTCAATATTTTAAAGCCAGGGTAAATACGTTCGAACCTAGTTTACAGAGAATTTACGAAACATCTGGAAGGGGAGACGTAGTTGATGATCAGCAGACGCCGAATTTGCAATACGGATTACAAGGCTGGTGGCGGGGGAATCTTTCGTAACCGCTTAAGACGGCTAAGATCCAGCAGTGTTGCCAATAATTTCTGGTTCTAAATGAGATAATACGATATGGATGATTAATAACCTAAAAAGAATATAAAGCTGAACCGGGACCTTTAAGGTATCCGGTTCTTTATATTGCAAGGTCGAGTAGGTTGAAGAGAAAGGCTGTGTATGACAGAATACAAAGATACATAGATGGATAGAACCCTGAAGGGATGAAAGAAATGAAGAACCTAATGTCGAAAGGGAAGAATCAAACAGCACTCGTTACCGGTACTTCGTCGGGTTTCGGTCTGCTGATCAGCATAGAACTAGCGAAGCGGGGGTTTAATGTAGTGGCTGGCATGCGCCGACCAGAGGCCTCGGCCCCGTTGATGAAGGCTGCGAACCTAGCAGGAGTTGCTGAACGTATATCTGTTATCGAGATGGATATAACGAAAGAGGACCAAGTTATAGCCGCAGTTGAACAGACTGCGGTGCGATTTGGTACCCTCGACGTCCTCGTCAATAACGCAGGAGGAGTATGGGGCGGCTTCACCGAAGAGGTGCCGCTATCGTTATGGCGTGAGCAAATGGAGACTAACTTCATAGGTAATGTCTGTGTGACCCAAGCGGTACTTCCTTTGATGCGCAAGCAGGGCAGCGGGGTGATCATACAAATGAGTAGTATCAGTGGGGTAGTCGGTTTCCCGGGGTTCGGACCTTATGCAGCTTCTAAATTTGCGCTGGAAGGGTTCAGTGAATGCCTTGCACTTGAAGTGAAGCCTTTTGGGATCGATGTGGTTCTTGTCGAGCCGGGCTCGTACGGAACAGACATCTGGGAAAAAGGCTTCGCAGGTATGCAGGCACCGCCGAACTCTCCCTATAGGAGTATGCTGGAGTCAGTGCTTGCTTATGCTCGGAGCAGTGCCTCAAGCAGTGGAAATCCACAGGAGGTGGCTGATTTAATTGGTGATATTGCCTGCTCCAGCCGTCGGCGCTTCCGATATATGCTGCCCCGTTCAACGGTGTGGACTGCATTCGGCAGGAAATGGCTGCCGGATCGCTGGTTTCGGCGTCTCCTTATGTCTACATTGCAGCGTAAATAAATATTAAGGAATTAAGGCTGAATTCCTTGCATAAAAAAGAAGCTGCTCCATTCAGGGCAGCTTCTTGTCATACCATTGTGTACCTTATTCAGGTTGATGAAGGGTCCCTAACCATTCGCCCATCTTCACCTTGGTGTCCACTGTTAGGCCCGGCCGGGGGGTAAAGGTCCCGCTCTCGGTAAGCAAAACTACGGTTGAACCGAACTCGAAGTAGGCGAGGTCATCACCCTTATGCCAAGCCTCAGCACTGTCATTCGAGTAGCGAATACTACTAACGTTCATTGCACCTACTTTGACTACGGCGGCTTCTCCATAATCTCCCGCGATATAAGTTATGAGCCGTTCGTTGCGGCTTAGCACACTTTTCATATGCCTCATTCCAAAATCGTTGACAGGATAAGCCCGCCCCCGAAGATAATCAGTCTCAACTTTGCGCCCGCTAAGGGGGGAGTGGATACGGTGATAATCTGTGGGACTCAAGTAAAGCACAAAAAAGAAGCCTTTTTTATAAAGCTCAAGATGTGGAGAATGATTAAGCAAATCCTCAAGATTATAATCCTGTCCTTTTACATTCATAATCATGCCTGACGTGATGTCACCCATTGCGGTTATCATTGCATCCACAGGGCTGACCAGAGCATCCGGCTCTGTTGCTAGAGGCCGCATTCCGGGCTTCAGCCGGCGGCTGAAAAATTCATTTAGGGTACGGTATTCATCAAGATTTTTTTCTGCTTGGATATCAGGGATTTGATAAGTACGTATAAATACTGGGATAAATAGGCGGCTGAGTCTGCTGTGGGATATAAAACCCATCAACCTGGAAAGCCATCTGTATGAGGATAGCTCGGTCATCAGCCGCAGAAATTGTTTAACCATGCCCATCTCCCTTCCATTATCAAGCAGTTGGCCCTTTTGTTCAGACCTCCTCCGCTCTGCATTATATTGACATAGAATAGAAGACAAATCAATAAAAGTTATCCTCGTTCGTTTCGTTCGAGTAAATAACGGGCATAACCCATCGGCCTGTTGTAGGTCTCTTTCCACGTCTCTGCAAGTCCTGCTTTGTGAAACCCGTAACGTTGATCACGGCCGTTGCATTCAATGAAGAAAGGGCTTCCCTCTCCTGTAATCCCAATATCCAACCCAATATCAGCCAGTCCTGGCAGACTTTCATCAAGGCATCTAGCGATCGCCAAACCCAAAGTTCCGGCAGACATGCGGACGTTGGAGGCTTTCACCTTGGAGAAGACACTTTCCAGAGCAAATATAGAACTAACAGCTTCTCCGCCGCGTGCGATATTGGAAACAAATCCTCCTACAGGAGCCAGCTTGGCAAAAAGCCCGGTGACCTGCCACTCTCCTCCCCAGCCGCGTTGGACCGTGACACGAAGATCGAAAGGGCGTCCAGATATCTCGGCGAGAGGAATACGCTCCTGCACCAGATATGGAACTGCTGACAAACGGTTCACTAGTTGCTTCGGTATAGCATTCTGATCTACAGTGATGCTTACCCAACGCCCTGTGGATGACAATCTGTAGCTCCAGCTCCAACGTCTGTTCCCTATATGGGTTAGACGCATGACTCCATTGCCAACACTCCCGCGGCAAGGTTTGAGGATGAGGTCCGGGAAGCGGTTCATCATTACTTTAAGCCCAATGATACCCTTTTCTGTAACCGGTAAATAACGTCGCAGCTCAGGGTGATCACCAAGTAGTCTATGGATTTCATCTTTACCGTAACGGTTGCATGTATTGAAAACCTTGGGTCCATATTGGATTAGCCGATCCATTCTGGTATTTTTCTGGCTGTAGATCGCTCGATTGTGAATGACGCTAGGTATAGTAATTAAAGTTCTCCTATATCCTTGAGGCTGTTTTATAAAGGCATAGCTGAATCCAGAATGTAAATCTATATCTTCCAGCCTCAGAAAGCAGGGGGTAATGCCATATAAAGAAGCTGCATCCTCATAGTTGGATAGGGATTCCTGTCCGGTTTTGAGCCGAGGGATACCCCGGTACATAGAGGAGTTGAGCAGTATTCCTACGTCTTTGCGCCCCATGAATGGTACCTCCAGTCATCTTCTGTCTTTTCTCCGGTTTCCTACTACTATCAGTGTATGTTTGTACGCGCATGTCAGGGTGGACGAATGAGATGCGGCAGATGCCCTTTTTTGTAAAAAATGATCGGGTAGCTGCTCCATATATCAAGCCGGTTCTAGGGGTGTCATAAGCCCACGACTCTGCATATGATGCCTAGGAGAAACAATAGTCGGAAGGAGGAGACTGCTTGTGAGAGGTTCTAAGAAAAAGCAGCCGCGCAATACGAAAAATCGACTTTATTTTGTTGATAATCCCGATACAAAAGAATTGAGTATGCTGGAAAGCAGTCGAAAGACGTTTACAAATTCAGTGAAGGTCATTAACGAATCAGAGGGTACACTTGAGGAGTCTTTGCAGATACTCGGGGAGGAGAAAGCGGAGATAAGTGAAGTATCGCTGCAATCTGCACCTGCCCTTCAACCAGAGCCTATGGAAAATCTTCAGCTACAGAAGCAGGCCTATGTCCCAGCACCTGTATTTGCCGCACCGGTTCCGGATCCTGTTCCTGTTCCCATTCCTGCTCCCGAGAAGGAACGTTACAAGCCGGTGTATACAGATGACCTGTCCGATGCAGCGGTTACCGGAGACAAGATTGCCCCTCGAACCATTGACAGTTCCAAGCTGAAGTTCGGTATTATTGGTACACCTTGGCTGCAGGATTACGCTGTCCAGAGTATTAATATTGCGGACAAGGCAGTGACTTCCTCCAAATTAGCCTTAGAATCTGTTTCAGGGGAACATTTGGCAGAAGGGAGCATCTCTGGGGGGAAACTGCTGGATCATTCCATCGGTGGAGAAAAGCTTAAGGATGACAGTATTGGTCCGGAGAAGCTGGCTGATCGAATTATTGGTGGCGGGAAAATCGCAGATCGGTCTATTGAGAGCCGGCATCTGAGTGAGTTTATTATCACGGCTGACCTGCTGGAAGATGGGGCTGTATCCGGTGACAAGATACTTAGCGGAGGCATTGCCAGCCGACATCTGACGAATGGTATTATCGACCGCTCCAAGCTGGCAGATGAAGCTGTAACGGGTGATAAAATCGCTGATGGTGAGATCACGGGTTCCAAGCTGAAGGACGGTATCATTGATAGTCGTCACTTAAGTGAGGGTTCAGTTACGGCGAAACATTTGGCACCGGGAGCGATTAGCCGGGAGCAGCTTGGCAACCAATTGATTGGTAAAGAACAGCTGCAGGCAGGCAGTGTGGAAAGCGGCCATCTGGCTGATGGGGCCGTAGGCTCGCGCCAACTTGGGTCTGAGGTTATCCAAAGTCAACACTTGACTCTAGAAGTTGTGAAAGGACTTCACATTGCAGAAGGGGAAATTAATGGACATCATCTAGCGGATCGGAGCATTTCCTTTGTGAAACTAACTGAGGGTGCTGTAGGTACAGCCCAGCTCGTAGAGCAAGCTGTTACTTCCTCTAAGATAGCTGATCAGAGTGTTCTGACGCATAAGCTCGCTGATGAAGCTGTGCAAACCCGCCATATTGCCAAATCTGCAGTACGTGGACCGCAAATTGCCCCTCAGGCTGTTTCCGGATCTCATCTACAGCGTGAATCGGTAGAGAACATTCATTTGGGAACAGCGTCGATTGGCCCCTTACAGCTTCAGGATAATGCTGTGCAAACCCGGCATATTTCAAATGGATCAGTGACAGGCCAGCAGTTGGCCGCTGAGGCAGTAACAGAAGAGCATCTTCAACCGCAAAGCGTGGGTACCACCAAGCTTGTAGATGGTAGTGTTACCTTAAAGAAACTTGCATCTGGTGCGGTGACAGGGAATTCAATTTCCCGTGAAGCTGTGAGTAGTGAACATATTGGCTTTTGTGCTGTGGAAGAGAAGCATTTAGCTGATTCTAGTGTCAGTGGACGTGTTCTACAGGACGCTGTTGTGGACGCAGAGCATCTGGCTCCTGGATCTGTAGATCACAGGCATTTGGCCGAAAATAGCGTAACAGCTCATGCACTTCAAGCTGGCTCCGTCGGGGCGGAAAAGCTGGGAACCGGTGCTGTGAAGGAGAATCATCTTGGAGCCTCAGCGGTGCAGCCGCATCACTTATCCGATCATGCCGTAACTTCATTAAAACTTTCGCCGGAAAGTGTATCAACGGACAAAATAAGTGATTTGGCTGTTACTACAGTCAAACTTGCAGACGGAAGTATCAATTCTGCCAAGATTGCGGAATCAGCAATTCAGGAGGAACATTTCTCCTCAGGTGCAGTGGGTTCGGACGCAATCGCTGATCAGGCTGTGCAGAGTCGCCACATGTCACCCGGAAGTATCGGCGGTGCACAGATTAGACCGTTAACGATAGGCAATGGTCATATCCTTCCGAATGCCATATCGTCGATTCAATTGCAGAAAGGCAGTATTAACGCCGACAAGCTGGCGAAGCAATCTGTAAATTCGGCACATCTTTTACCAGGGTGTATAGGGGCGGAACATCTAGTTGTTGAAGCGGTAGAAGGCCGCCATATTCGCAGCGGTGAAATTACCCTGGAGCATTTGGCAACGGAAGTGCGGAGTCCAGGCTTGCTACCAGATGGTAGCATTACTGGCGACAAGCTAGCGGAAGGCTCTGTCGGGTCTTTCCAGCTCGTGCGGGACAGTGTAAACGGAGACCATTTGGTATCGGAGGCAGTAGACAGCCGCCATATCAGCTCAGGTAGTATTACACTTCAGCATCTAGCAGAAGAGACGAAGACTTCTGAGCTGCTGCCAGATGGAAGTATTACCGGCAACAAGCTGGCGGAAGGCTCTGTGGGATCGTTGCATCTTGCACTGGGCAGCGTATACGGAGACCATTTGGTATCGGAGGCGGTAGACAGCCGCCATATCAGTTCAGGTAGTATTACACTAGATCATTTGGCGAAAGAAACGAAGACATCTAATCTGCTGCCAAACGGAAGTATTACCAGCAACAAGCTGGCGGAAGGCTCTGTGGGATCGTTGCATCTTGCGCCGGGCAGCGTATACGGAGACCATTTGGTATCGGAGGCGGTAGACAGCCGCCATATCAGCTCAGGCAGTATTACACTAGATCATTTGGCGGAAGAGACGAAGACTTCTGAGCTGCTGCCGGACGGCAGTATTACCGGCAAAAAGCTGGCCGGAGGATCCGTCGGCTCGTTGCATTTAGCAGAGGGCAGTGTATATGGAGATCATCTGGCATCGGAGGCAGTAGATAGCCGCCATATCAGTTCAGGCAGTATTACACTAGATCATCTAGCGGAAGAAACGAAGTCTTCTGAGTTACTGCCGGACGGCAGTATTACCGGCAACAAGCTGGCGAAAGGATCCGTCGGGACATTCCAACTGGCAAAGGGCAGTGTATACGGAGATCATCTGGCTTCAGAAGCAGTGGACAGCCGCCATATTAGCTCAGGAAGCATAACACTAGATCATCTAGCGGAAGAAACGAAGACTTCTGAGCTGCTGCCGGACGGCAGTATTACCGGCAACAAGCTGGCGGAAGGATCCGTCGGGTCATTCCAACTCGCAGAGGGTAGTGTATATGGAGACCATCTGGCATCGGAGGCGGTAGATAGCCGCCATATCAGTTCTGGGAGTATTACACTTGATCATTTGGCGGAAGGGACGAAGACTTCTGAGCTGCTGCCGGACGGCAGTATTACCGGCAAAAAACTGGCAGAAGGATCCGTCGGGTCATTCCAACTCGCAGAGGGCAGTGTATACGGAGATCATCTGGCTTCGGAAGCAGTGGACAGCCGCCATATCAGCTTAGGGAGCATAACACTGGAGCATCTAGCGGAAGACTCTGTCAGCTCAGCTCAGCTTGTACCAGGCAGTGTATATGGAGACCACTTGGTATCAAAAGCAATAAACAGTCGCCATATTAGCTCAGGTAGCATAACACTGGAGCATCTAGCGGAAGAAACAAAGTCTCCTAAGCTTCTGGCAGACGGCAGCATTACCGGCGATAAACTGGCGGATGGATCAGTTAGTTCCTCCCAACTTGCGCTAGGTAGTGTGTATGGTGATCATCTGGCGTCGGAAGCAGTGGATAGCCGTCATATTAGTTCAGGCAGCATTACACTGGAGCATCTGGCCGAAGAGACACGATCCTCTAAGCTGCTCTCGGACGGCAGTATTACCGGTAACAAGCTGGCAGAAGGAGCCGTGGGGTCCTTCCAACTTGCACCTGGCAGTGTGTATGGCGGACATCTGGCTTCGGAAGCAGTGGACAGCCGGCACATTCGTTCCGGAGGAATTAAGCTAACTCACTTAGCTTCAGAGATAAGAACTCCTGATTTGCTGCCGGATGGCAGCATAACCGGCAACAAGCTGGCGGAGGGCGCTATCAGTTCATTCCAACTTGCACCTGGCAGCGTGTATGGCGGACATCTCGCACCTAAGGCGGTAGGCAGCCGTCATATTAGTTCAGGCAGTATTACTTTTGAGCATCTAGCTGATGAAGCGAAAACATCGGAGCTCCTGCCAGATGGCAGTATTACTGGATTGAAGCTGGCAGAAGGTTCTGTACATTCGCAGCATTTGATTCCTGAGAGTGTGCATGGAGAACATTTAGCAGATGAAATTATCGAAGGCCGTCATTTGCAGCATGGAGCGATTACCTTGGACCATCTTGCGGAATCGACTCGATGTGCCGAGCTATTGCCGGACGGAAGCATTACCTCTGAGAAACTGTCACCTGGTAGTGTCGGTTCGATTCATCTTTCCCCCGAAGCCGTAGGAAACGTGGAGCTTCAAGACGAAGCCGTGGATTCATCCAAGATCGCATCATTCTCGATTCAATCCCACCATCTGGAGGAAGAGAGTGTGCAAAGCTTCCATATCGCTCCAGCAGCCATATGCAAAGAGCACCTGTCACATGGAGCAGTAGAGAGGGAGCATCTAGCTTTTAGTCCTGTTCAAAGTGCAGGCAACAGAGAGGCATTGCAGCAGTTTGGGATGACCGCGTTTATGTTCAACGGGGATGCTGACAGTGTGGAAGTGACCGTATCGTTCGATGAAAGCTTCGGGCATACAGGTTATGTGCTTGTTGCCATGACTAACCAGCCATTCTTCCATGCTTCATTAAAAAGCAGGGGGAACGGAGACGCCGTCATTCAGGTGGTAAGGCTGCGGGAAACACAGCATTTCTATGGTGTAATCTCATGGATAGCTATTGGTACCCCTCAATTTAAATCCCCTGTAGATGATAGGGTATTTGACTAGAACGAATGGATCTTACAAAGAGCGCAGCCTGAGGCTGCGCTTTTTGTGTAGATACCGCCATTTGTCCCATTTTCTATGATAAGGAGACATTGGCCGTTACCCTGCTTGGCGGATTACATAAACTGTGATGTACCCTCAGCCTGGGAAACATGCCCTGTAAGGAAGGTGGATGAGCTTGAAAACCAAAAGATCTCTTACCCGCCGCACGGGGCGGCGGCTTTCCCGTACATTAAAGCGCCCCGCTCGTCCTGCGCGAGAGAAAGCAGTGCAGGTTAATCATCCTGAACCCTGGGTCTCAGTCATCATTCCGGCCATGAATGAAGCCCGGACGATAGCCAGAGTTATTGCTGCAGCCAGAGGTGTTCATCCGCGCTGTGAGGTGATCGTTATTGCCAATGGTTCTGCTGACGGAACAGTAGAGATTGCCCGTTCATCCGGTGCGCATGTAGTTTCCTATGCGGAACCGCTCGGACATGATGTGGGTCGCAGTATTGGGGCTGAAATTGCAAAGGGTGAAATTCTGTTGTTTACCGATGGTGATCTTGTACTCTCTTCTGCAGAGCTTCGCCCTTTTGTCATGGCGGTAAGCAGTGGTGTAGATGTTGCCTTAAATGATTATTCTGGACCGGTCCGCCGTTCCCGACCCCATCCAGTCGTACTCTCGAAACATGTACTGAACACTATTCTGCATCGTCCCGATTTGAAGGGCTGCTCCATGACTGCTGTTCCGCATGCTCTGAGTCGTAAGGCATTTCAAGTAATAGGAAGTGAATTACTATCCAGGCCTCCAGTTGCTCACGTGTATGCTGTTATGGAGGGGCTGCGTGTGGAGCCTGTGCATATTGTACCTGTAGGAAAAATTAATGCTGTTCGTCGTAAGAGAAGTGGCAAGGACCCTTTGCAGCAACTTGTGATTGCGGATCATTTAGAGGCAATTGATATGTTGCTCAAACGGCGGGGGAACAGGGCCGGGTACACTGATGGGATTCGACGCCGGGAAATGGTGAGGTGATTAGAGTATGAACAGGAGCTCCAAGCTTTATAAACCTAAAATCAGCAAGGGATCCTCCAAATTCAGAAAATCCGTTAGACCTTCTTCTGCTAGTCTTCGCCGACACCCACGGAAGGCTAAGTCAGGCAGGTCCCTTCGTCTTATTCCGGGCTTCCGCAGCAGCTTGTCGGTCATTATTTCGGCACGTGATGAAGAAGATACATTATTCCAAGTGTTGAAGCAGGTACAGCGTCTCCACCCGGCCGAAATTATCGTTATCCTTAACGGATGCCAGGATCGCAGCTTTCAACGTGCCAGATTGTGCAAGCAGGCCATTGTCGTACATTGCCCGGAATCTGCAGGGCATGATGTGGGCCGGGCTATTGGTGCCAAATTAAGCCGAGGTGATATCCTGCTTTTTCTCGATGGAGATATGGTTATTACGGCTCCTTTGTTGGCCTCATTTCCAGCGGCGATAGATCAGGGTCTGGATGTTGCGCTAAATGATATTGATCCATTCCTCCCCACATTTGCCGAGTGGGACGATGTGACACGCTGTAAGCTTTTCTTGAATTTGATACTGGGGCGGACCGATCTGGGAACGAGCTCTATGACAGCAGTTCCCCATGCGCTTTCTCGGAGGGCGATAGAGACGATTGGATACCGGCACCTAATGGTTCCTCCGAAAGCCCAAGCTGTAGCCATTATGGAGAAGCTTCAGGTTGAAAAAGCCGGCACTGTGGATGTGATCAGGCATAATCGGCAGCGTAAGGCCAATACAGGCGACGGTAATGCTATGGCAAGGTTAATCTCGGGTGATCATGCTGAAGCGTTTCATGAGGTGCTTGCACGCAGCGGGAGTAAGCTGCTTGAAGCGGTCAACGGCGCCGAAAGCCGCCGGCAGATGGCCTTATGGAGGAATGGCCTATGACGATGACCAGCATTATTATTCCGACCTATAATGGCCTTAATCAGCTCCAAGCCTGTGTGGATTCGATCAGAACCCATACGATAACCCCCTATGAAATCATTGTTGTAGATAATGGTTCTGAGGATCAAACAACCGCCTATTGCCGCTCAGAAAAGATAACCTTCATCTCCATGCCTGCAAATCTCGGCTTTCCAGTAGCTTGTAACTTGGGTCTGCAATTAGCTTGCGGAGACGAGCTGATGCTGCTGAATAATGATGTTATTGTTTCCCGGAACTGGTTGTCCAATCTGAAGCAAGCTCTGTACAGCTCCCCTGATATCGGCATTGTTGGACCCATTACGAATTATGCCAGTGGAAGGCAGCAGGTGGAAACCTTTTATGAGGGTATTCCGGCCTTTCACAAAGCTACGGAAACGACAAATATTCCCGACCCCTCCAAATGGAGAGAAACCCTGCGGCTTGTAGGAATGTGCTTCTTATTCAAACGCGAAGTATTAGACATTGTAGGTTTGCTCGATGAGAGATTCTCACCGGGGCACTACGAAGATGACGATTATTGCTTCCGTGCTCGATTACTCGGATATCGGTTGCTTATTGCAGGCGATGCTCTGGTACACCATGAAGGAAGTGTAAGCTTCAAACAAGTTTACATTGGAGGATGGCAAGAGCTGGTAGAGCGTAATCGGAGACTTTTTATAGATAAGTGGCGTACAGATCCTGCGGTTTTCATGTAATCAGTTTAGAAGAAGAAATAGTGGTGGAAGCCCTAGGCTTCACAAAATGTTGAGGAGGAAAGGTAGTGAAAGGAGTCATACTGGCGGGTGGAACAGGATCTAGATTATATCCGCTGACCCGGCTTATGAACAAACATTTGCTTCCGGTCGGCAAATATCCAATGGTGTGCTACGGTATTGACCGGCTGCGCCGGGGGGGCATAACCGATATTCTTCTCGTCATTAGCAAGCAGTCAGCTGGGTTGTACACAGATTTTTTGGGGAGCGGTGCTGCATTTGGTGTAACTTTGACATACAAAATTCAGGAGGCTGCTGGAGGGATCGCCGAAGCGCTTGAGCTGGCGAGAGGATTTGTACCCACTGGGGAACGATTCCTGGTGCTGCTGGGTGACAACCTTTTCCTGGATGATCTTACACCCTATATCGAGAGTTACCTTCGGCAGCCTGCGGGTACGGCTAAGGTTCTTCTCAAACCGGTTGCTGACGCACGCCGATACGGTGTGCCTGTGTTCGATAAGCTAGATCCGGCTTGGATCGCTTATATTGAAGAGAAACCACAACATCCTAAGACTGGATATTGCGTGACTGGTATTTACATGTACGATGAGACTGTGTTTGATATTATCAAACGGGTTTCCCCCTCCCAAAGAGGAGAACTGGAAATCACTGATGTCAATAATATTTATGCGGCTGACCGCAGGTTGAGCTATGACATCTTGAAAGAATGGTGGAGTGATGCGGGAACCTTTCAGTCTCTTCGTGAGGCTGGTGAAAAGCTGAAGGATACGCTGCCTTAATGGCAGCGTATTTTTTTTTGTGAATTTGTATGTGTCTAAGATCGTCGGTTTCCGGGTGCTTAAATTGCGTATTTTGTCTTCAGCACCGTCCAGGCTTTTGCCGCATATGCTGTAGCAGGGCGTTTGAGCAAAGGAGACATGAAGATGCAGAATAAAATTACTAAAGTGCTGCAGCACATGGCCCATACGCACGAACAGATGGCAAGAATTCTGGATGCTGAACGCCACGTGGCTGTCCGGATATCGCAAATTGTTCACGATCTGCCGGATGCTGACCCGGATTTTGGCGGTACCAGCGGTTTGATCGAAAGCTCGGGCCAGGTTAACAAAAGTATTATTTCTTACTTGAACGCACTCGCTGATCTGGAAGAAGCCATGGCTGAGGGAGTAGGCAGAGTCATCAAGGAACTAAATGGGCAGGAAGAAGAGTAACGCTTAAGGAGCAGGAGGTGGATGATGAGCAGAGAAAAGGCTTATCTGCAAATGCTGGAGTCGACCGCTAACCTCCAGTGGAACATCGCAATGATACTGGAAGCCAAGGCGGTAGAAGCGGAGAAGGTTAAGCAGTGGACACAGCATCATATCCACGCGAAAGCGTTCGACAATCACGAAGAGCAGTTGAAGGAGTCCCTTTCCATACATGAACAAATCGTAGAATTGGTCGAGGGATTGACCAAGCTGGAAAACGGACTGTACAGCAATTTAAAGGCTGTGCTTGGAAGCGGTGAAGAAGAGGGCGGCGGAGAAGGCTTTGGCGGGACAGGTGACGGCTTTGGATTCGGAGAAGATGGGAAATGAGTTCCTCGAAGCTATCGGAACGAGCCGTCAAGCTGGAAATGATTCGCTCTATTGCCCGTAGTCAAGCTGCGTTAGCGACTATTCTGGAGAGTATCGCTGAATTGACAGGGCACTCTGAGCTGACCGCCCGAAAATTAAGTGACAATGTCAGGGTATTAAGTCAATACCAGAGCGCCATGTGCCGGATGATGACCGGTATTTCGCTGCACCGGCATAAGACAGGAATTCCTGCTGCACCATGGCTGAGCAAGACATGTGCTGCGGGAACCCGTAAGAGTCATGGAGTACAGGAGGAGTAGAGCGATGAAGAGAAAGAAGAGCCGCAGAACGCTGCGCTTAGGGAAATCCTCACGAAGAATTCTTTTGCGCTCACGGAAAGTCAAGGTACGCAAAGGTCTTGTCCGCAAAGCTCGCAAAGGACTTACCCGCAAGGTTATTCGATATGGAAAGAATAAGAAAGGGCTGCTTCTGCGCAGAAAGAGAAGAATTCGCCGCCGGAGTATCAGAAGAGCGCAAGTGGTTCATCCACCAGTTAATGTAGTGCCTGTAGCCGGACCTCCTCCGTTAGCTGAGGTTATTCCGCTCCCCCCGGATCTCGGCGTCCCGCCGGAAACGCCTCCGGTAGACGCCTTTCAGCAGGGATACACCGAAGCATACAACGTGGGGTTCGATACGGGTTTCGCCAAGGGCTTCGAGGACGGGCATAAACTGGAGTTTAGCTAAAGTTATACAGCCTTGTATCGTGTGCATTAGCACACGGTGCAAGGCTGTATTTCTGTTTGCGTCCGATTATATGGTAGACTTCTTTACAGAATCACAGGGGTTTAAAAACTAAGGAAGAAAGTGGGTGCACAGGGTGACAATCGCTATTCGAACAGGACAGCAAGACGAAATTGAACAAATTATGGAGCTGATTGCCCGGTGCGTTCAGGTGATGCAGGACGGTGGAAGCGACCAGTGGGATGAGAGCTATCCCAATAGAGAAGTGATCAATCAGGATTTGGAGCGAGGTACGTTATTTGTATGTGAAGATAATGGGGCGCTCGCAGGAATTATTGTATTGGACGAGAATCAGGCCGAAGAGTATCAGATTATTCACTGGGAGCAGACCCAAGGTCCCCATTTGATCATGCACCGGCTGGCTGTTGATCCTCAGGCTCAGGGTAAAGGCATCGCCAGAAGACTAATTGCTTACGCCGAAGATTATGCCTTACGTGGCGGGTATACCAGCATTCGTCTCGATACCTATTTGAAGAATGCATCCGCATTAAAGTTGTACAAGAGCTTGGAATATGATCTAAGGGGCGAAGTGAACTTTCCGGGCAGAACAGCAGCCTTTCCGGTGTTTGAGAAGGTATTGTCTCGGTAAAATACTTAATCAATAGAGTTGATCGCAATTCAATGTGATGTTATGTTACTTTAAATCCTATTATCGAATAAACTAAGATTGAAATGTCTCATATCCATATATTAATGTCATTTTATATAACCTTTGTTGACAACTAACCTGTCCTTAGATTAGAATCGAACTATTCAATCGTCAATTGAATAGTTCTTTTTTCGTATATCCTTAATAATTGGTTTAAGGGTCTCTACCGGGAACCGTAAATTTCTGGCTACGAAAATATGCTGAGGCGTATTTTTGTGGCTTTTTTGTGCTAGGTATGACTTCTGAAGTGATCGTCGACAAAGGGGGAGAAAGGCCATGGGAAATATACTGATCAAAAATGCACAAATCATAACGATGAACAAACAAGAGGATATTATTCAGGGAGATATTAGGATTAAAGACAACATCATTATTGAAATAGGCACCGGACTGGCTCCCCAAGGTGATGAGAAGGTTATTGACGCTACCAACCGCACGGTCATTCCTGGGTTTATACAAACACACATTCATTTATGCCAGACTTTGTTTAGGGGAAAAGGTGATGATTTGGAGCTGATGGATTGGCTGCGCAAACGGATATGGCCCCTTGAAGCAGCACATGATGAAGAATCTGTCTATTACTCAGCTATGTTGGGTATTGGTGAACTAATCACTAGCGGAACTACAACGATTGTCGATATGGAGACAGTTCATCATACGGACTTCGCTTTTCAGGCGATTGCCAGGAGCGGAATAAGAGCTTTATCAGGAAAGGTGATGATGGATCAAAAGAACACAGATGTCCCTGATGCCCTTCAGGAGGATACGCTGTCGTCCCTGCAAGAGAGTGTGGATTTACTGGAGAAATGGAATGGTTATGGGGGGGATCGTATTCAGTACGCATTTTCGCCGCGATTCGTAATCTCTTGTACGGAACCTCTCCTGAGGGAAGTTCGTGATTTGTCAGCGCGCTATGGTGTTAAGGTTCACACTCATGCTTCCGAGAATCTGGGTGAAATTGAAATTGTGCAAGCCATGACAGGGATGCGGAATGTGGTATATCTGGATCATTTGGGACTGGCTAACGAGCGCCTGATTCTGGCTCATTGTGTGTGGCTGGATGAGGAGGAGCATCGAATTCTTCATGATAGAGGAGTCCATGTAAGCCATTGCCCGGGTTCGAACCTGAAGTTAGCCTCAGGTGTAGCTGATATACCTGAAATGCTGAAGGGACAAATATCTCTAAGCCTTGGAGCAGATGGAGCACCTTGTAACAATAACTTGGATATGTTCAACGAAATGAGGCTGGCTGCACTTATTCAAAAGCCGTTGCATGGCCCGACAACAATGGATGCCCGGAGTGTATTTCGAATGGCGACCATTGGCGGAGCTAGGGCAGTAGGTATGGAGGATAGTATCGGAAGTATTGAAGTGGGCAAAAAGGCAGATCTGGCCATTCTTAATTTATATAACTTTCACACCTTCCCCTCCTATGATGTGGATCCTATTTCCCGCATTGTATATTCAGCCACCCGTGCAGATGTAGAGACTACAATCGTTGACGGCGAGATTTTGATGGAGAGAGGAATACTGAAGACTGTTGATAAAGAGATTGTACTTCATGAAGCAAATCTTTCTATTAAAAGATTATTAAGCCGCACAGCATTAGCTTAATGGGTATTGTTTATGGCAAGGTATAAATGGGCACAGCTGTACGCAGGCTGTGTTCTTTTTCTATTCGTTTTTGATAAAAAAATTAAGTATTGTTATACTAGAAAAATCTGATATTTCACAAAAACTGAGAATTTATTTACAAATATAAACTAAAAGAGGAGAATTTATGAATAAAAGGAAGTTTGGACTGGGCCGAGTCCATTTTTACTCAGTCACAGGTTTACTGCTCCTAAAGCTGCTTTTACTTAGGATGCTGTTCTTTGATCGAATTGCCTGGGGGTGGGTGGCTGCTGATGCAGCACCAGTGCTGCTGATCATGGGGATATTGTATATCCTTACTCCAGTTAGGCTGAAAACAGCTGTATTCTGGACTTTTAATGGTCTGTTTTCGCTCTTGTTTTTCGCAGCCAGTGTATACTTTAATCACTTTGGGTCTGTTCCAACCTATCTAGCACTGTATGAATTAGATCAGGTATTTGAGGTCAAGGAGAGTGTAGGTTCTACTATACAGCCTATAGATTATTTGTTTTTTGTTGATATCGTTGTTTTCCTGGGAGTTACTGTGTTCCGTAAATGGAGCCGAGGATCAAGCCCTACTCGGAATACCTATATCTCACCAGCTGCCCGCCGAGTTCATCTGGTTGTAATATTGGTGGCTATTATTGGAGGCTTGTCTTTATCAACCTACTCCATTCAAGCAACGAAAGGTATCGCTAATGAGCTGGTACAGGCGGAGAGTGCGGGATTCCTTAACTATGAAGTTGTCGCTGTGGTTAAGAATAAAGAAGACAGCGGACTCATCGGTACAGGTGATATCAGGGAAACAATTGCGAAGGTAGCCGCGTTGAAGTCAGCCTATGAATTTAATGATCAAGCGGCTACGGGAGTGCCTCCGGCTTATTTTGGAGCACAAAAGGGGAAAAACCTGATTGTAATCCAATTGGAAGCCTTTCAAAACTTCGCCTTGTTTCAATCCCTCGGGGGTCAGGAGATAACCCCGGTGCTGAACAAGCTTGCCAAAGAAGGCATGTACTTTCCTCATGTCTTTCAGCAGATAGGTCCGGGTAATACTTCAGATGCCGAGTTTATGAGCAATACCTCCATATATCCCATTGGCTCAGAGGCCATGTCTACTGCATTTGGAGACAGGGTACTCCCTAGTCTGCCTCGTTTATTAACAGATAAAGGTTACAATTCCTATACCTTTCATGTGAACAAAGTGGGTTTCTGGAATCGCAGGGAGCTCTATCCTGCCTTGGGATTTACCAGCTATTTTGATGAACAATACTTCAAGAACGATAAATTTAATGCGTTTGGCGCTTCGGATGAGCAGCTCTACATCACCGGAGTAGATAAGCTTTCTGAACTTAAGAAGGAAGGCAAACCTTTTTATGCCCAGTTTATAACGGTTTCCAGCCATCACCCTTTTAAGGTTCCTGATTCTTTCAAAAAAATAACCGTTCCTGATCCTTTGAAAGGTGAAATGCTGGGTAATTACTTAACAGCGCTCAATTATGCAGACTATGCCGTGGGTACGCTGATTGAAGGACTGAAGAAAAACGGGTTATGGGATAATTCAGTGGTTGTATTTTACGGGGATCATTTCGGTCTGCAACCGAAGGTTGTGAACTCGGCTCAGATCAATGAAGCGCTTGGTATTAAGTATGACGACCGGATCAGTCGCTACAACATACCGCTAATTATGCATATGCCTGGCTTGGAGAAGGGGCAGGTTGTGGATAGTACAGGAGGACAGGTAGACCTTATGCCAACCTTAGCGAACCTCCTTGGAGTGTCACTCCAAGAGGAGGGGTATACGGTCTTTGGCCATGATTTGTTGAACATTGATCGTAATGTCATCGGTATGCGTTATTATTTGCCAACGGGTTCTTTCTTAAATAATGATATTCTGTTCGTTCCCGGTAAATCATTTGAAGATGGAGTGGCTGTATCGCTCAAAACACTAGAACCCGTAGCCGATTATTCCAAATACAAAGATGACTATACCTATATTATGAAGCTAATGCGTCTGTCGGATGAATATGTGAAGCTGTTGCCACAGCGATAAGAGAGGTAAACTAATGAAAAAAATATTAAAACCAGAAATAATAATAGGGCTCGCAGGACTAGGACTTGCCGTTTATCTCTTGTTCGGATCACCCTTCGTTGGAGTCGCCGATAACGGCGACTTCCTGCGGATGATGAACACGATTGGGTTGAATTACTATGATGCTGCCGAGTCTTATGCTGACCGTTTTTTCAGTTACAGCCACTCACGGTTCGCGTATGAGAACTTATTTAGAGGGTTCTATCCGTCCAGCCAAATCTTTCTTGTCCTACTGCCGAGATTGATCGGGGGCTTGTTCCACGGAAGTTATTTTGATATTCGGTTGCTTGGTGCGGTGTATGTAGTTCTTCTATTGGCGGCCACATGGCTCCTTGTAAAGACTAATGCTCACGGATCGTATGTAACGGGCTTATTGCTTGGAGGAAGCTTGCTGTTTATTTTTTATGATATTAGCTATTTGGCCTATTTCAACTCCCTGTTTGGTGAGCCGGTATCGATGGTGTTTATGCTGTTAACCTTCGCACTGGGACTTCGTTTAACGGGTCAGGAAAGACCCTCAGTAAAGGGATTGATCGTATTTTTTATAGCCGTACTATTTCTAACCTCTTCCAAAATTCAGAATGCTCCTCTCGGTATTGCTTTTGCACTCATCTTTATACGGTTTGCTGCCTTGAAGGGGCAAGGGAACTGGAGAAAGCTATCGCTGTGGTTTTCAGCCGCAATATTTTTGATTTCTGTTATTCTATATGCAACGGCTCCCAAGGAGTTGAAACATATCAATCTGTATCAGACGGTATTCTTCGGAATATTGAATGAATCACCCGATGTAAGGGGAGATTTGAAGCAGCTTGGATTGCCCGAAAGACTGGAAGTTTTGGCAGGGACGAATTATTTTCAGGGAGATACCGTAATTAAGCAGAACGATCCTTCACTGAAACCAGACTTCTATGATCATGTATCGCATAAGGATATATTATTCTTTTATATTAAAAATCCCAATCGGTTGATTCACAACATGATGTATGCAGCTGAGAACAGTATGTCTATTCGTCCTTATTATCTGGGCAACTATGAAAAAGGGGAAGGTAAGCCAAAAGGGGCCTTATCCTATACATACAGTTCGTGGAGTGAATTCAAAAAAAAGCATATCCCACACAGCCTTGGCTTTCTTGGTATTTTCTATCTAGTGTACTTTGCTGGTGTAATGTTCCAGTATTTCCGCAGTCATAATATTCGGGAGAGAGTAGCCGGAGAACTCATGCTGTTGTTGGGGTTGATTGGGATCTTCTCGTTTCTGGTACCGATTCTGGGGGATGGGCGAGCGGATATAGGCAAGCATTTATTTATGTTCAATGTTTGCTTCGATATGATGGTGGTCGTTATGTTCGGATGGATTGTCCACAAGCTAGCTAGTATTAGAAAACATTAGAAATCTAGTAATCGTAGGGAATATCATATTGTATTAGAAAAAAAGGTCGATTTCTATCAGGAGATTAGACCTTTTTTTGTATTTTTGAATAAATTGTTAATTGACCCCTCTCATTGAAAAGAATACAATTATAGTTAACTAATTTATGGGTTTTAAGTCATTTAAAAGGAGGGTTTATTATGGCTGCTAATTCAACGATTCGTTCTGAAATTGAGTCTTTTATGGTAGAGCAAGGGCTTACTATGCAGGGATTTGCGGATAAGTCCGGGGTGAATCGGGGAACGCTTAGCGCCATTATTAATAGGAACCCTCCGAGAAAAATATCAGTACGTGAGCTTGATCATATTACTATGGGAATGGGTCTTTCAGAAGGAACCTTTTATCCTTTATATTTGGAAGAGTGTTTTGTTGAAGCGGTGCCTCATTGGCGCAGGCTGCGTCCGTATTTTATGAGCTGTGCTCAATTAGGTAGAATGGACTGCATAGAGAGGTTATTGGAGCTTCTAGCAGATGATTTATCTCATTTACCGGAAATATTTACAACGGCAGAGCTGCTAATGGTTGAGGGGTATAAGGAAGCTGCGGCGGCATTATATAAGGTTGTTGTCGAATGTGAGAAGTTTAATTACTCCGAACGGCTTGCCATTAGCCGATATCGACTGTTCAAGCTGAATTTGGGGCTGGATACCGAGGCTAATCTATGGGCAGCACTCCGATTTGAGCCTTCACGAGGCTGGCTTCCTGTCGGTCTTCAGCTAGATGCCATATATGAACTCATGAAGATCTATTACTCTGTACATAAATGGATACAGCTTGAAAAAATGTCCGACGAGTTGATTACCCTTGCCCGGAGTGTTCACCAACAACAGCAAAACGCCAAGGAATCTGGCAGGCATAGTATAGAACCTCTTCAATTGCAAAGATCACTCATTCATTATTTTGGACAAGGCTATCTTTCCAAAGGTATCGTTCTTCACAAAATGGGATTTTATGAAGAAGCCAAAGTCTTTATTGCCCAATATGCGGATCTAAGCTGGCTGCTGCCCCAGAATTCAACGGAGCAAGATGAAGTGCAGAAGTATAGAACCTGGGCCAAAGCAAACTCTTATACGGTAGACCTTCTAATGGGTCGGACAGAAACACTTGAACCCTACACGAATTATCTGATTTCAAATCCATCTGAGGTATTACCCGGACTCGTTATTATTTTGCAGTCTGCCAACAAATACGACTTTTTAATAGATGATCTATTACAGAAATTCACTAGTGAAATATCAAATTTCTCGCAATATATAGATAGTGTAAGTATGGAGCGTCGAATGCGTTTTTGCATACAGTTAACCATGTATCATCTACATAAAGGCAGGTTCATTGAAGGTATTGAGAGCTGTCTTCTTGCTCTTGATCTATCCTTAATCTCTAATGATCAAAGTGTATTTGCGGAAGCTGTATCTCTTTTTGAATCTAGCAGAGATTATGCCAAACCGCATCAAGTAGATCGTTATAAGCGAGTGATGGAGCAAGTTCGAGAAAGAACAGATTCTAAATATTTATTGCGAATTTAGGGGGTGCAAAGATGAGAACTCTATTGGTTTCCGTAGTTGTATTATTTATGTTGGCGTCTGGATCTGTATCCATGGCTAGTGGTTCACTTGGTGGTAATGTCGTTCAGCCTATGGAGCACGGCTTTGGAACTTAAGGTTGTAAATGGGTAGATCCAAGTTAATAAACCTCTCAAAAACCTTGATTGGCTTCAGAGCCAACCAAGGTTTTTTTGCGTCTTCAGACCCTTCGATTAGCCTAATCCAGCAGTGCTTTAAGCATGCCCTCACGGTCATTCATAAATGCTTTTGTAACCGTGTAATGCTCGGTATCCTCCAGCGCAGTCTGCCGGATCCCCTCTCCTTCCAGCAGGAAAATATCCGCTTTCGGGTAGGACATCAGAATGGGGGAATGGGTTGCGATAATAAATTGTGAATTCTGCTGCACTAGTTCATGTATACGTACAATCAGTGACATTTGCCGTAGAGGGGATAACGCTGCTTCGGGTTCATCAAGAATGTAGATTCCCCGGCCTCTGAAACGATGAATGAACGTAGCAAAGAATGATTCCCCGTGGGATTGCTCGTGAAGAGATTTACCTCCATAGGAGTCTTTGATGGGTGGCCCCCCAGGCTCTTCATCTAATTGGTCAATATAGGATGCTACATTATAATAACTCTCCGCTCGAAGAAAAAAGCCGTCTTTAGGGCGAAGGGTCCCTCTAGCAATTCTTATATACTCGTGAAGATTAGAATGCGAAGGGCGTGTGTCAAAAGAGAAATTAAGTGTACCTCCCTCAGGATTAAAACCCCAAGCAGCAGCAATACCCTCCAGCAGAGTTGATTTCCCTGTACCATTCTCTCCTACCAGAAAGGTGACTTGATTCTGAAAAGTAAGACGCTCAAGGGAACGCACCGCGGGCAAATTGAAAGGATAGGTCTGGAATGATGAAACCTTATCCCGGAGCAGTTCCATATGGCGAAGATACAGCATGCTGTTATTCATTGGCTTCCTCCAATCGGATCGGTAATGGCGAATTACTGTTATCCGAATCTATTCAAATGCTCTTAGATTATAACAGCTAATCACTAGTCAATGCACCGTGATAGCGGTGCTGTTGAGTCGGGCGAAAGACAGGGGACATGTGCCAATTTCGCCCTCCTACAGACAGATGACCATGAGGCGGGTGCTGACTCCGCATATAGTTATATTGTCGTGAACAGATGACAGGGCAAAGTGAAGGACGTGAATGTCATATGAAAAATGAGCGTAAGCGGGAGTATCGTAACGGCTATCAGGACGGGTACCACCTTGGGTTGTGCGAAGCCGTTAGGCAGCTCAATCCTGAACAAGTAGCTCAGTGTCGGCCATTTAAGCTAATGTATGTACCCCAAGGATTTGAGGCGATTGATACAGGTGTAACGGAAGGGCTTAGTCAGCTTGTAAGTGAGCTGATTCTCAGCACTCCAGAAGCTATGCTCGAAACTGCTGCAAGGGAACGACCAGGGGCCGTACTCGTTATGAATGGGCTGCATGTATTTCCGGAGAATCATTTAGATCAGATCGCGCAAATACGCAACCTGGGCATTCCAACCGCCATTTGGTTTGTCGATGATCCTTATTTCACGGAGGACACCTCGGTGATTTGCAGGTTTTATGATCATGTATTTACGCACGAACTCGGATGTGTGGATTTCTATCGGGCTTTGGGTGTCGAATCGGTTCATTATCTGCCGTTATGTGTCAATACGAAAATGTTCTACCCGCGGCGGACTGGACCTCAGTACCAATACGACATCGTGTTCATCGGGAATGCCTTTTTTAACCGGACGGAGCTGTTTGATCAGCTTGCCCCATTTTTAAGCCGTAAAAAGACACTCATTGCCGGAGGTTTTTGGGAGAGGTTAACCACCTATGACAAGCTATCACCTTTTATTAGTCACGGATTTATCCCTCCAGGAGAAACTGCTAATTACTACAGTGGAGCTAAGATTGTTATCAATATTCACCGTCCTTGGGGAGCAGGGCAGGACAACCGGAATACGTTTGAGCTGCCGTCTCGATCCATTAATCCCCGTACCTATGAGATTAACGCATGCGGAACTATGCAGCTAACAGATATTCGGGATGATTTAGGTAACTTTTACCGGCCTGGTTATGATCTGGATACTTTCGGCTCGGCTGAGGAGCTGCAGTCCAAAATCGAATACTATTTGACCCACGAAAAGGAACGTCGTCGTTTGGCCTTGAGAGGCCTGCATACAACCCTTAAGAACCATACATTTACAGCTCGTCTTCCTCAGCTGCTCGATGTTATTGCCAATCGCGTGTAAAAAGACTCGTACAGAAGGAGCGACAACCCATGGAAAATAACTTTATTATGCCAATTCCGCCATACCCGCTGACGGTTGCGGAGGAAGAAAAACTGAGAGGAAGACTAACGGGCTTCAAGGGCGGCTTCGATGAGGGCTATCTTAGGGGAAGACTTGCGATTATTAATGGCCGTGCAGAAGAACCCATTCCCGTGCGAAATATTCACGTCATGTATGTAGCATCTGGTAAAGGCTATCCTTATTCTCCGTTAGACGACGCTGTTCTGTCTGCATTACAATGCTTAACTACGGACGTTACCGTTACGGATGTCCGCCAGAATCTAGTAGAGCTTGCAACTGCTAAACGACCTGATCTAGTGCTTGTATTGGATGGAATGGATCTGCCTTTGGATCAAATTGGGACCCTGCGGGCATCCGGCATACGTACCGCAATATGGCTCACGGATGATCCGTATTATACAGATTTCACCATGAAGATTGTTAACCACTATGATTATGTATTCACTCTGGAGCGGAACTGCATTGATTTCTACAAGGGGCTGGGTTGTACAGAGGTACATTATTTACCCTTTGCTGCCCATCGGGATCATTACCGCCCTACGATAACCCGGTCCACAGTGAATCGTGATATCAGCTTCATTGGTTCAGCGTACTGGAACAGGGTGGATTTTTTCCGGCCCATTATGCCGGAGCTGATGCAATTCAATACGGTTATTAACGGGATTTGGTGGGACCGCCTGCCTGAGGCCCCGATCTACGGAGAGCGTATTGAGATTGGTAAATGGATGACTCCACAAGAAACAGCCGTAACCTACAGCGGATCCAAAATCGTAATTAATCTGCATAGATCCCATATCGATGAAGTTGTAAATAACAATACCTTATTAATCCCTGCGGCTTCTCCGAACCCGCGAACCTTCGAGATTGCTGCCAGCGGGACATTGCAGCTAAGCGATGCGAGAGAAGATATGAGCGCATTTTACAAACCGGGTGAAGAAATTGAAACCTTCAGCAACCCGCAGGAATTGATGGATAAAATCCGTTTTTACCTGACTCATGAGGAAGAACGCCGGGCGATTGCACTGCGTGCGTTGGAACGTACGCTTAAGGATCATACCTACACTAAACGGGTTAACCAGCTGTTAACCGTAATCTTTGGTTAGGAGCAAGCGATAAATCCATTCTGGCCGTACAGGATTTGTGCGAATGCCGGGGGGACAGGTGTCGTGCCGGCAGCTGTTCCCTGTGCAATATACTGTAGTACCGGTGTTAGTGAAACTTTTAGGAGGTGAAAGGCTGCTCCAGGGCCCTAACAGGGAGCGCCAAGAGCCATGGCTGACAAAGCTACTGTTATTCTTTTTTCCCATGTATCCAATACCCGCAGTATTACTGGCGCCGAGAAGCTGCTGCTCTTCTTCGCCCGTGAGCTCTCTCTGTATTTTAATTGTCTGCTTGTGGCTCCCAATGAAGGAAAGCTGACTCGCCAAGCCCGAAATCACGGCATGGAGGTACACCTGCTGCCGATTCCGCTCCTATACGGTATGTACACTCCATATGCAGGGCTGGAGGAGGATGCGCGGTCATTCCAGAAAAGCAAGGAATTTATAGAGTTAACACAATGGCTTAGGAACACGAATCCTGCATTTATCATTACTAGCACCTGCGTACATGTGCTGCCGGCAATAGCAGCGAAACTGCTGGGCATTCCGGTGGTTTGGAAAATCTCTGAGACCATCACGGATAACGAATATACCTCCATTAGTGTAGGCATGATTGACCGCTATAGTGATCAAATTTTGGCTATTTCGCATACGGCTGCTGCTCCATTTCCAGAGGAGATTCGCGAGTGGAAGATCACGCAGATTCCACCATCCTGGAATGATGCGGAAATGATGACTGAGGCATGGAGCAAGCTGCGGGGAGAGCGTCGAAGGGAACTTCGAGTCGCACCGGAAAAACCGCTGATAGGTTATATCTCTTCTTTTATTAATAAAGAAAAGGGTCTTGAGCATTTTGTGAATATGGCAGTGTTAGTATCAGCCAGGCACCCCTCCTGTCATTTTCTTGTTGTTGGCATCCCAGGTGATAAAAGCTTCTATGAACGCTGCGTACGAAAGGTGAAGCTGGAGGGATTAACCTCCCGCTTTCGGTTTGTAGGTTATGAAGAATGTATACCCGCCGCTTATTGCGCAATCGATGTATTGGTTGTTCCAAGCCTGATCCGTGAAGGTTTTGGTATGACGGCATTGGAAGGGTTGGCTTTTGGTAAACCGGTAGTCGCCTATAACTCCGGTGGCCTTTTGGAAATTCTCCACACTGCTGGTTGTGGAGAGTATCTAGTTCCGGCGGAGGATATCGACGCATTAGCGGAAGTGGTCTCTACGCTGCTGGCGGAGCCGGGGCTGGCCGAGTTAGTAGGCAGCCAGGCGCGTGAGCGTGTGGCTGCCGTATACGGGCCGGACGCTTATCGCGTCCGCCTGCGGGGCCTCGCGGAGGTGTGGAACCTCCGCTATTGCGTGCCGCGCGCGGAGCTTGCTGCGCCCGCGCTGGAAGTGCCGCCTGCGGCGGAAGCGCCGGGCGTGCCGCCCGAGCCCGCGCCGCAGATCGGCCCCGCAGCGGCGGCAGCACCGCGCCGCACGGGCCGTAAGCGCCGCGCCCGGCTGCGGCGCGGCAAGCTCCGGCGCGGCAGGCTGCGCCGCGCCAAGACCCGGGCGCGCAAGCGTACGCGCCCGGCAGTGAAGCCGCGCCGCGCTGGACGCAAGCGGCGCGCAGGTTCCGCCCGGCGGCGCACAGCCGGGCATCGCAGCGGTAAGCGGCGGCGTACTGCGGGACGCCGCCGCCGCAAAGCGGCCTAAGACCAAACTTCACAATCCAAATAAGGCAGGGGAGTGAATCCATGAAGATTATGACGATTTTGGGTACACGGCCCGAAATCATCCGTTTAAGTGTAATCATCCCGCTTCTTGACCAGCATGCGGAACGACATGTGCTGGTGCATACGGGGCAGAACTTCACCGCTAGTCTTAGTGGTATCTTCTTTGCTGAGCTGGGTTTGCGGGCACCGGACTATGTTCTCCAGGATAGGCAGTCCGGGTTGGGAGGCCAGCTTGCTGCTATGTTTGGCGGGCTGGAGCCTATTATGCAGGAGGAACAACCGGACCGAATTCTGCTGCTAGGAGATACGAACAGCGCCCTTTGCGCCGTTCTTGCCGAGCGTATGGGCATTCCAGTCATGCATATGGAGGCCGGGAACCGCTGTTACGACCTTAAGGTGCCGGAAGAGAAAAACCGCCGAGTCATCGATTCCGTCTCTACGATTAATATGCCCTATACACAGCAGAGCAAAAGGCATTTGCTCAGTGAAGGATTTCCTTCCGCCCGTATTGTGCTGACCGGAAATCCAATTCATGAAGTAATGTCCCATTATGAACCTCAGATACAAGCCAGTGAGATACTGGATCAGTTAAAGCTGACTCCGGGCCAATACTTTCTGGTTACGGCCCACCGAGCTGAAAATGTAGATGATCCACAGTCCCTTTTACAAATTATGACTGGCCTTAATAGGGTCGCTGAGCATTTTGGAATTCGCTTGATCTGCAGCACTCATCCCCGCACACGCTCCAAGCTTACGGAGCAATTCTCCCTGCCAATGAACCCTCTTGTCGAATTTCATGAACCCTTTGGATTTTTTGACTTTGTAGCTTTAGAGCGGCATGCCTTCTGTGCGATTACGGACAGTGGTACCGTTCAGGAGGAATGCTGTCTGATGGGTGTTCCCACCGTAACGATCCGCAGAACAACCGAACGGCCGGAAACGGTAGACTGTGGAAGCAATGTGGTATCCGGCGTAGACGCTGAGAGCATCCTGCGGAGTGTGAAGCTGATGACGGCACTAAGCCGAAAATGGGAGGTACCTGAGGGCTATTTGACCCCGGATGTCTCGGTAAAGGTAGTTAAATTTCTGCTTGGAGGGAACCTGCATGTTTAATAATCAACGGATTCTGGTTACAGGCGGCACCGGTTCCTGGGGGCATGAATTAATTAGGCAGCTTCTGCCACAAGGCCCTAAGGAAATTATTATATTCTCCCGCAGCGAGTCAGCACAGGTGGCGATGAGTCGGGAATTCGAGGATAAGCGCTTAAGCTTCATCATCGGGGATATCCGCGACAAAGACGCATTAACTGCGGCTTGCCGGGGGATAGATTATGTATTTCATCTTGCCGCATTGAAGCATGTCCCGGTCTGTGAAGACCAGCCCTATGAAGCTCTGAAAACCAATGTGGTCGGGACACAGAATGTAATTGAAGCGTCAATTGCATGCAATGTGCAAAAGGTAATCTATATCTCTACCGACAAAGCTGCAAATCCATCCAACTTTTACGGCATGACCAAGGCTATCGGAGAAAAATTAATTGTATACGCCAATTTGTTAGGGTCTAACACACGGTTTGTCACTGTACGCGGAGGCAATGTACTCGGTACGAATGGCAGCGTTGTGCATTTGTTCATGAAGCAGATTAAGGATAAAGCCCAAGTTCGCATTACGGATATGAAAATGACCCGATTCTTCCTGACGCTTCGCGACGCCATCACACTGCTGTTCAAAGCCTCAGAGGTAAGCATAGGAGGAGAAATCTTCGTCATGACCATGCCTACTTGCAAAATAGTCGATCTGGCCGAGGTGCTGATTGAAGCTTCCGGGAAAGAGTATGTGAGTATCGTAGAAGCAGGGATTCGTCCGGGAGAAAAGATCCACGAAATTCTGATGAGTGATTTCGAAAGCCAAACTACAGTCGTATACGATGAGCAGTATTTAGTCATTTTACCTACTCTGGATATGCCTGAACTTAAAGAGTATTACAGTCGTTATACACCGGTTTCTTTCAATAGCTTCAGCTCAGAGACGAACCTTATGACTCAGAAGGAAATCAAGGATATTTTGATCCGAGGAGGTTTTCTGGAATGAAGCTGCTTATCCTCGGCGGGAACGGAATGGCAGGGCATATGCTGGTGAATTATTTTCGCCTTCAGGGCAAACATCACGTTTTCCATACAACCCGGGATAAGCGTGATCTCGGAGGGCTGCACGTCGACGCAGATGATATTTCAGGGATGGAAAAGCTGGTTGAGATCGTCTCTCCCCACTGCATTATTAATGCGATGGGCGTACTGAATCAATTTGCAGAGCATGACAAAATAGGTGCTTATCATGTCAATGGGTTTCTCCCCCATAGGTTACGCCGAGCAGCAGATTCGATCCATGCCCGGTTGATCCATATCAGTACCGACTGCGTGTTCGAAGGGACGCGCGGCGGTTACGCTGAAGAGGATACTCCGGACGGAACTTCCGTATATGCCATGACAAAAAATCTAGGAGAAGTAAGGGATCCAGGGCATCTAACCATCCGAACCTCGATCATTGGACCCGAAATCCGCCCCGAAGGCATTGGCCTAATGGAGTGGTTTCTGGCACAAACAGGAAAGGTAACCGGCTATCGCAAAGTGATGTGGAATGGAGTAACTACGCTGGAGCTGGCCAAAGCGGTGGATGTCATGCTGGAATCACCTGTGGAAGGTCTAATCCATCTTGCACATCCTGAGCCCGTTAGTAAATATGAACTGCTTCAATGGATCCAGACTTCCTTCCACAAAAGTGACGTAGAGATTGTCCCGGAGGATCAACCCGTGCAGGATCGAACATTAACCTGTACTCGTCGGGATGTTCACTTCCAACTGCCCTCCTATCCGGTCATGCTGGCGGAGCTGGCAGAATGGATGAAGCGTTCTGAGTTGTACCCATGACTGGGCGGAGGTTAATGATTACCGGTGCGGCCGGATTTACAGGACGTCATGCCGTGAATTACTTTGCGGCTAAAGGAAAAGAGGTCATCGCAGTCATTCGCAAGCCAATCCTTGCGGAAGCTTCTCTCTCTGCTTCGCCAGTTTTCCCTGTAGGTGTACGGGTTTATATTTGCGATTTGGGCGACCGAAAAGCTGTTGCAGAGATGATGGAGACCCTTGCTCCGGATGATGTACTGCACCTGGCAGGCAAAAACTCTGTACCAGAGTCTTGGCAAAACCCTTTGCTGTATATGGAAACCAATGTGATGGCTACTTTGTATTTGCTTGAGGCCTTACGTCTTCGTCCCTCCAGCCGGATTCTGGTCGTAGGTTCCCGATTGAAGTATAGAATAGGAGCCGAACTCCCACCTCATCCTTACAGTCTCAGCAAGACGTTAGAGGAGTTGGTGTCTCTGGCTTGGAGAACACTGTTCAAGCAACAGGTTATTCTCGCAGAGCCCTGCAACCTGATGGGGCCGGGACCATCTACAGGATTCTGCTCCTTGCTTGCAGGCCATATAGTACGCAGTGAACAGGGGGAACAGCAGGCTTCGTTCAAAGTATCCTCCCGTTCAGCTCTGCGAGACTTTTTAGATGTCCGTGATGCGGTTAGAGCGTATGAATATATATTGTCTAAGGGAGAGAATGGCACCATCTACAGGATTGAATCAGGCACCCAGCGCATGTTGGGGGAAATTGCAGAGTGGATGCTCAAGCAGTCCCCGGTAGTTGTTCCTATGGAATGGGGAAACACCCTCTCGGAGAAACCCGTAATTGAAGCGGAGACCCCATGTTCACCTGAAGAAGCAGCAACGAGCTTGGGCTGGCGTGCAGAAATTCCATTTGAACAATCACTATCAGATATTATGGACTATTTTCGTGTAGGCAGGGAAGGTGGATCAGCATGAATCCCAAAGTTTCGATAATCATTCCTTTTTATAATGACCCCTATATTGAGCAGGCACTGCAAAGTGCCTTATCGCAATCCATGAAAGCTCATGAAATTATTGTAGTGGATGATGGCTCCAGTTCTCACGTTGAACGGATTACCCCCTATCTTCCTTATATTCACTACTTAGGAAAAGCAAATGGCGGCACTGCCTCTGCATTGAATCACGGTATCCTGCATGCCTCGGGAGATTATGTAGCCTGGCTTAGCTCAGATGATATTTTTTATCATGACAAAATAAATAATCAGGCACTGTTCATGGAACAGAATCGCCTGTTAATTACCTATACCAATTTTAACTATATAAACGGGTTATCTCAGCTGACAGAGCTTAATGCCGCTGCAGTATTTCCAAGCCAGCTTGAATTTTTACGATGTTTTCTACAAGGTAACCCTATTAATGGCTGCACGGTTATGTTCAAAAAGGAGGTATTCGGAGCCATTGGGCTTTTTGATGAGCATCTTCCCTATACACATGATTTTGACTTGTGGTTCCGAGCCATTCTCAACGGCTATGTGCCCGTGATGCTGAATCAGTCATTAACAGGCTACCGCCGGCATGATGGGATGGGTACATTAAAACATTACGACCAGATTTTAATTGAAGCGAGCGTAACGGCGAACAGGTACAGTGCTGCGCTGCGCAGCCTAATCTCATCAATGGGAGGATGAAGAGCTAATGTACCAGGAGATCACAGTCAAAGACTTCCTTCCCGTACTTCTGGAGCAAATAAAATTTGTGGATAGTATTTTGGATGTCGGCTGCGGGATTGGTTCACTGCTTGAATTATACGAGGCGAATTTAGTAGTAGGCCTTGAGATTCATCGCCCTTATCTTCTTCACCGTGATTTTAAGTCGCCGCATATCATTCCTATTCATGCAGATGCAAGACAAATGGAATTCCTTTTTTTACCTAAGTCATTCTCAGCTGTCACTTTCATAGACTCTCTGGAGCATTTTTCAATGGAGGATGGGAAGAAGTTATTGGAGATGGCGGAGAAAATTTCTACAAACCGAGTGGTTGTATTTACACCAAGGGGATTTTTCCCCCAGTCAGGGATTGATCATTACCACTTAAACGGGGAGCTGTACCAAAAACACTGGAGTGGCTGGGAACCCGAGGATTTCTTAAGTATGGGTTATGAAGTATTAATCCTTAAAGGATTTCATCATGCGGAGAACCCCTCCTTTCGTGAGTCGTTTGGTGCGGACCATCCCCCGCTGGATGCAATCATGGCATGCAAAATCATATAGGACCGGTCAGGCTTGAGGAGGTGAGACCATGGATGCGAAGGCTAAGGTTTCGATAGTAATTCCATTTTACAATTGTCAGTACATTGATTTAGCAGTAGAAAGTGCTCTTGCCCAGAGCTATACAGATATTGAGATTATCGTTGTCGATGACGGCTCCACCAAACATATAGAGAAGCTAACACCTTATAAGAACGATATTATCTATATTCGAAAAACAAATGGTGGGACCGCCTCAGCACTGAATCGCGGAATCATGGCCGCTACCGGCTCCTATTTTGCCTGGTTAAGCTCTGATGATCAATTCCATCCGGATAAAATCAAACGTCAGATGGAACTTATCCAAAACTCGGGTACGTTTTTTTGCCATACGGCCTTCTATTATATTAATGAACAAGGGGAGCGGTTATCAGAAGTAGTGGCACCTCCTATGAATCGAGTTCAGCTTATTGAGACCCTGATGAAAGGGTGTCCGGTGAATGGTAGTTCTGTACTGCTGAACATGAAAGTTTTTTACACTGTAGGCTTATTTAATGAATCGTTCTTATACACACATGATTATGAATTGTGGCTGCGGATTTTGCCGTACTATGAATGGGCTTATATTAAGGAGCCCCTGCTTGATTATCGTGTGCATGCAGCTATGGGTTCCGTTATTCATGGTAAACAGCAGACTCAGGAAATCAAACGCGTACAAGCCAAACATGCCAAAGCCCTCTTACGTTTGCTTCGAAAGGAGCAGAAATTATGAAAATAACATTTCCTGTTCTAACATTATGCCGGGGAGGGGCACAGCGTATGATTGCTGAGCTTGCCAACCGTCTGTCAGCCATGGGACACGAAATTACTATTATTATGCCGCTGGGTGGAACAGTGGAATACGAGATGAAATGTAATATTTTTTTAACGGGCAAAATGGTGCTTGAAGAGATTGATTTTCCGGCTGCTGATGTTATTGTCTCCAATTATTATACAACCGTTGCAGTGTCGCAGCAGGCTAGTGAAAGAGGGAAGGGGATTCATATCCGGTTGGCACTTTGTTACGAGCCTACCTTCTTACCGAATAACAATCAGTCCTTCGCTTCCTATCATAGTTCTCGAAATTTATTCGTTCTATCACGTTGGCAACAGGAGATTATTAGGCTGAACCATGGAGTAAAAGGGCGTATTGTGCCTATAGGTGTGAACCCAGATTTTTACAATCAAGGATTTCGTGAAAGAGAAGGGCGGAAGCTGGTCGTTTCTGCAATTATGCGGAAGCCTGAAGGGGGATTCTCGGGACATCGGGAGCAGGATTATTTGCTGGAACAGCTGAATCATGTGAAGGAGATCCACCCAGAGGTAGACATCTATCTGATTACTCCGCCCAGTGAATTCTCAGGATCCATCCTGCTGCAGCAGCTTCAACTCGATGGAAAGTACCATATTAGGACACCGGGAAATGATACAGAGCTTTGTTTCCATTATAATGAAAGTGATATATTTGTAAGCTCCAGCACTTATGATACCGGTTCTTTGCCTGGGCTTGAGGCCATGCGCTGTGGTGCAGCATTAGTTACCACTTATGCAGGCGGAAATATGGAGTACTGCGTTCACGGACACAATTGTCTTATGTCTTACCGGCATGAGAATCGTCTGGCCGTAGATATTATTCGGCTGATTCAAGACCGGGAACTGCGTCTCCGGCTTGCCCGCAAAGGGGAACTCGATTCCTTACCTTTCACATGGGTGAGAAGTACAGAAATATTTCAGAAGGAAATCTTCAATATCGTATCCAGACAGCAGAAGTAAAATGTTAGATAAAACTAAAGAACCTTCAGTACCACAAAATTAAAGAACCTTCAACACCACCGCGTATGGTGGGTTGGAGGTTCTTTCGTATGTGTTATAAAGTCGTATAAAAGTGGCTCCATGCACATTTACATCACATTTGGCTGAATTCACGATCTGAAGGGGATTCAATTGCATATTTACATCACATTTGGCTGAATTCACTATCCGAGGGCTATTCAATTGCACATTTACATCACATTTGGCTGAATTCACGATCTGAAGACAATTCAATTGCACATTTACATCACATTTAGCGGAATTCACGATCTGATGAGACTAAATAGCGGCCATACAGTCTAGTCCGTAGCACAGAGGTGTGAAGTGTAGATAGTTGGCGTTCTTCATCCTCTGCTCTATGGTGTAGGGTTAGAAGATACCAAAGGAATTTATCATTTCTCGGAAAGATTTGGCGTAAGGACCCTCGCCGAAATTCGTAACCATGTGGGTCCTGCCTTGCTGGCGAATGGCACTTCGAATTTTAGAGTTATTCATCAGTTCCAAACCTTCTGCTGTTGCAGCCTCAATATTACCCAGTGGATAAAATTTACCCGAACTATTATGAACAATGAAGGATCGAACACCATCTGAGTCGGTGCTCAACACAGGGCATGTGCAGCAAAGGGCCTCGGCTACAGCATAACCAAAACCTTCAGTAATGGAGGTAGAGATTAGAAAACCGCCTGAACTGGCGATGGATGAATAATAAACCGGCATGATCTCATTGGGAATATTCGTGAACACATTCAAGCGGTCATGTAAGCCCAATTTGTGGAGTAAAATTTCAAATTGTTCCGCTTCGCCTTCTGAAGCCAAATCAGGATCATGGAACATCCAAAGATGTAGATCAGGCTTACTGCGCCGGATACTTGCTGCAACCTCCAAATACTCAGGCCAATTCTTGTTACGTTCGAGTCTGCCCACCCAAGCGATAACCGGATCTTTGGGTGGTTCAGCCGGAATATATCGAAAGGAATGAACATCAACGATATTGGGAATTACATAACGGTGCAGCCAAGGACAGATCTTAATAAACAGCTCTAATAAATGATCCGTGGGGGGAAGTAGAACGGCACTACAGAATCTTTGGAGATAGGGGACGGCATCTATAATAAGTTTTTCTGCGTATGCTCGTGTCCCGAGACCCTGCGCTTCATATAGAAGAATTCCCTTATAGCCGAGTTCCCTTAAGTGTTCCAGCATTAAGTAGTCTGAAGTTACGATTATGGCATCATATTGATGTTTTAATAATATTTCCTTTATTTTTTCATCTTCTGAAGTAATAAATACCGGAAAGGTTGCTTGGTTATGGCCGCCAGTACCCGGTCGGAGATACAGCACATGGCATTCTATGCCACATTTTTGCAGACTCTCACATCTCAGTCTGTTCAGTGTTTCTACACCGCCGCTCGGCAAATAAAACGTGAATAAGACCTTCATGCTCACCCCTCCTGAAAAATTTCACGGAGCAAAACCGGCTTCGTAAATTGTTGCTTATTGTTAACAAGATACGCCGGAATACACGAACCGGTGACGGTAATATGGCGGATTACCAAATCCTTTCAAGCATAGCTTGCCTGATGATAACACACTCTAATCCATGTTACCGATCAAACATTACAACTTTAGAGACGGAGGATGAGTACATGTTGCGATCCACAATAAGCAGGTCCCTTGCCGTAGTGCTTCTACTCGGTATGGTTGGTGTTACAGGCTGCGGTACTAATGATGCGGCAGATAATAATAATGTTCGTACCAATAATGTTCAGAGAGCCAAAGACGGGCGTCTGAATGTGAATTCGGTCAACGGACGGAATGGAACACATAATATAACCAGGCTGCAAATGAGCCAGGACCTAGCCGATCGTATTACTGCTATGAAGGATGTTCGTTCTGCAAACGTATTGTTATCCGGGAATAGAGCCTATGTAGCATTAACGCTGGATGAGGCTGGTACGGGTACACATAACGGACAAACAACAAACACATCTCCGAGAACCTTAGCAACGGGTCGGAATAGTGGCGGTATGTTGTCAGGCGCTGGCGGTTTATTAACTGGCAGAGGTGGAACAACATCTGGAACGGATGGAACTACCTACGGGATGGATGGAACGATGTCCAGTAGAACTGGAACAATGACAGGAATCGGTGGAGCCATGCCTGGAACAGGTGGAGCAATGACCGGTTCTGCTGGCGGCAGCAACGCTTATGGAAGCATGGGTATTGGCGGAGCGGGAACAGGGAACGGTATGGGTATCGGCGGAGCGGGAACAGGAAATGGTATGGGTACTGGCGGTGTAGGAACCGGAGTTGGCCCGGGAACTGGTAATTTAGGAACCTATGGCACGGGGACAGGTGGTACAGGAACTGGTATGAGAGGTTTAAATACTGGTGGCATGGGAACAAGAGGTTTAGGTACAGGTGGTATGGGAACAAACGGCCTGGGAACAGGTGGTATGGGCAGAATGGGAGATACAAATGCCGATACTTTACCAAGAGATCTTAAGGATAGGGTTACTAAAGAGATCAAAAAGAATGCACCGCAAATACAAACCGTTTATGTATCGAGTAATCAAGAATTCGTTCAACGTGTAAATGGATATTCGGATCAAGCTCGTGGAGGATACCCTCTTCAAGGTTATGTTCAAGAATTTGGTAGTATGGTGGAGCGTATTTTCCCGGCACTTGGAAACGACAACAACAACAACGGCATTGGAAACGGAAACCGAAACCGATAACGGAAATAGCGTTTCAATATCCGGTAGTATGTAGTACAACTATTGTCTTTATTCTTTACCGCGTATACCCGAAAATAACGCAGCCATTATCGCCTTGGGGCGGTCGGGCTGCGTTATTTTCACTTATTTTTTTATTGCAAAAGCAGATACTAAGCAGATCCTAAAAGGTGACTTTATTGCCTTGAATCCAAACATCACATAGGTTAAGCTCGCTGTCCAGCAGTAGAATATCCCCTCGTTTACCAGCTTCCAAGGAACCGATAACCCGCTCGAGCCCGAGCGATACAGCAGGCGTCATACTCGCAGCACGAGAAGCGGCTTGGAGTGATAAGCCGACCTCTTGGACGAGGAAACGGTAACCTTTTATCATCGTCAGCGTACTGCCAGCAAGTGATTCAGGATGTTCTTTAAGTGTGGCTATCCCATTGTGTACTATAACGGGCAAATCACCAATCTTGTATTCTCCATCACTAAGTCCAGCAGCTGACATGGCATCCGTAATTAGAATTAGATTATCTTCACCCTTTAGTTGAGCCAAAATGGAGACCACCGCAGGATGCACATGGATACCGTCTCCAATCAGCTCAGCCCGTATGCGATGATCACCAAGTACGGCTCCGACAGTACCAGGCTTCCGATGATGCAGCGGTGTCATTGCATTAAATGCATGTACGGCTTGATTTAATCCGGCATCAGCTGCGGTTATAACTTCATCATAAGTGGCGTCCGTATGACCAAGTGCCGCTGTAATGCCGTGAGTTCGCAGCCAAGAGATAGCGGCCAAAGCGCCTTCACGTTCCGGAGCAAGGGTTACTTGACGAATCAAGCCCGGAAATTCAGTCTCCCATTCCTCCAGCCAATCGATATTGGCGAGAACAATATGCTCCGGGTTTTGCGCCCCAGGCCATTTTGGACTGATAAATGGACCTTCCAGATGGACTCCTGCCAGTTGAGCATAAGGCATTGTGTGGGATCTATACGCTGTGATCTCGGAAAGTACACGATCTATTGCAGCTTTCGGAGCGGTCATTGTAGTGGCGAGCATCGTTGTGGTTCCTTGAGAACAATGGAATTTGGTAATAGAGTCCAACCCTTCAGCATCACTATACATAAAATCATAACCGGCTCCCCCATGAACATGAACATCTACAAATCCTGGGATAAAGAGCCCCTCCTTCTTACTAACGGAGTTCCATTCTGCATAGGCAGCTGGGAGCGACTCTGTTTCACCAACGTAATGAATCTGCTCTGAAGAGACCGCTATCACCCCATTTTCAATGATTCCGCTGGGAGTTAGCACTTTTCCGTATAACAGCTCACCAGACAGGGGGTTTATTTCAGCCATTTGCCTGCTCCTTTATCCAGCAGCACTACAACATTGGGATGGCTTTGCAGCAAGGATGCAGGGCATTGGGTAGTAATTGGCCCTTCAATTGCATTTTTAACAGCCTCGGCTTTTTCTTCACCGCGAACGAGCAGGACAATTTGTTTAGCTTTTAAAATACTGGCAATGCCCATGGTCACGGCCTGCCGAGGTACTTCAGCAAGAGTTGGGAAGAATCGGGCATTGGCTTCGAGCGTTTCTTCCAGTAGATCTACAACATGTGTGCCACTGCTGAGACTTGCATCCGGTTCATTGAATCCAATATGTCCATTGCTTCCTATGCCAAGTATTTGCAGATCGACGGGACCATTTTCCTCCAGCATTTTATCATATGCCAGGCATTCTGCCTCAAGATCCACAGCGTTTCCGTTAGGCACATGCGTCCGGTTAAGGTCAATATCAATATGGTTGAACAGATGTTCATTCATAAAGCTCCGGTAACTTTGGGAATGATCTACAGGTAAGCCTACATATTCATCAAGGTTGTAGGACGAAGCTTTGGAGAAGCTTACGAGGCCTTTTTGGTGCATTTCCACCACACGTGCATAGACTCCTACAGGTGAACTTCCAGTAGCTAGACCAAGCACTGCTTTGGGGTTGCTTTGCAGCAGGCTGACTATTAGATTGGCACCGGTTTGGACGAAATCCTCTTCATTTTGAAACTTTAAAATATTCATTTCGTTTGGCCCCCTCGTTTATGGCGATAATGTTGGACATTTAGATAAGATTGTTCGAGCTTCGGAATGTAGTCTTTAAACCGGGTACTGACCATACCTGTAAATAAAATATCGATAATATGAAGCTGCGCAATGCGTGAAGCCATGTCACCCCGACGCATGCCTTGCTCAAGAGATGAAGAGAATAGAGGGATATCGGCATTCGTAGCAATAGTGCTGCTTCCATAGGAGGTAAGGGCAATGGTGCTCGCTCCACTAGCTCCGGCACAGGTTAGGGCATCAATCGTTTCCGGTGTTTCGCCCGAATACGATATGGCAAATGCAACATCACCTTTAGACAACGTCGAGGCTGAGGTGATCTGCATGTGCGAGTCGGCAAAAGCGGTGCAGTTCACACCGATGCGAATGAGCTTTTGGTAAAAATCCTGAGCAACAATCGATGAGGTCGCCATCCCGTATAGATCAATCCGTCTGGCTTTGCATAGCAAATCGACAGCCTCTTCCAGTCTTTCGATGTTCAACAGCGAGGTAGTATCCCTTATAGATGCCAGATGATTCGCCTGCATAGCCTCCACTATGACGGAGAGCGGGTTGCCGGCTACGATATCCTGATAGGACGAGCTCCCATCCTGAAGCTCATGATCATTGTGGGCGATTTCAGCAGCGAGTTTTACTTTGAAATCGGGAAAGCCTTTGAAATGAAATACCTTACAGAACCGCGTTACTGTAGCAGGACTGGTCCCGCATTGCTCTGCTAGCTCACGTATACCCATATGAATAACCTCACTGGGGGAGGCCAATATACGTTCCGCCAGCTTGCGTTCCATCTGTGAAAGCTTGGACATCTCATGGTCCAGTGCGTTTAAGATCGGAGCCATACTACTCACCTCATTTTGGTTATTATCAGATGTATTGAAAATGTTGGAAATGTTGGAAATGATACAAACATTACAAAGACTGCTGAAGTTATGGTTTATACCCACAACTATTGGTTGACGAAATATCCTACACCATGGGGCAGAAGATGAAGATCGCCAACTATCTACACTTCATACCTCTATGCGGGCTGTATAGCCTCTATATAAGTCTCAAAGGGTTATGCAAATCCTATGCGGACTCAGGAGGCGTTATTTAATCAAAAACATCTTGTTTTTGGAAGAAAACAGCACAATAGCGTCCCTGGTGTCCGTATAAATTCTTAATCGTCTGGTTTTGCTCATATAAGGTCTTCTCTGTCCGTATACTGACGGGTTTTCTCATTAGGATCAGCTAGGCTCTTGGTAAACTCTGATTTTAAGATCATTTTGAAATTATTTTTTATTATTATTAACTTATATAAGAAAATTATTTTCATATTAAGAATAAAATAAATCCGAAACAGATGCAATAGCTAACTTCTTATAGAGTAAAATATTTGTGAAAATACACTTGGGAGTTAATAAGATAGACAAATTGTTACGTTAAAAGTCTGATGAAAATCGAGCGGAGGTTGAGTGAATAGGTGAGGAGTGAGGGCTGAGCGGGAGGCTAGTGAAAATCTAGCGGAGGCCAGTGAAAACCGAGTGGGAGTGGAATGAGGGCAAGTATAGGAGCTGAGTGAAAGGTGGGTGGGAGTTGTAGGCCAATATCTGCACGACGATCAATATTTGGAGCTGGTGAGGATGGATACGGCTGAAATCCTGCACGATGTGCAACAATTTAGATGTATTGGGGCTGAATACGGATGAAATCCTGTACGCGGTGCAACAATTTAGATGTATTGAGGATGAATACGGCTAAAATCCTGCACGCTGTGCAACAATTTAGATGTATTGGGGCTAAATACGGATGAAATCCTGTACGATGTGCAACAATTAATAACAGTTGGTTTAAAACACTTCTGATTCAGTAGATGACAGAATTCTGTAGAATGACAAAACTTCTCAATCGAAATTTAAAAGGCAAACATCCATACTTGGATGCTTGCCTTTTAATGTGGTTACTATTTTAAATGTACGGCTTGTGATTTACGAGGGGTTCTTCGACGTAGCAGCTCCCAGCCTATGAAAAGTAGCAGAAGCAGCTGTGGAAGGAGAGTTTCCAGCGTAGGATACACCCCAAGCCAGCTTACTGAAGGCCAACCGTTCTGCACATGTGCCGGGATTTTACCCGCGACCTGTAGAGAATGCAGGCTTTCACCGAGGAAACGAAAGACTAAGTAGTAAATCAGAATGGTAGCCGTTCGGAAGAATATAGCAATCGGTAGTTTAGCACTAAGCGCAATAATGGCATAGCCCATAACGATCAGAGCAATAAGTGCTCCACCAATTCCAAGCAGAAGCTGAGAGGTTTCAATAGACGGTGCCATTCCAACGTAGAAAATAGTCGTCTCTGCTCCCTCGCGTAAAATAGCTAAAGCCGAGACGAAGAAAAGTGACCAGAGACTTCCTTTGGCTAATGCTCCATCCACTTGGCGTCCAACGTAGCTGTTCCATGCGACTGTATTCGACTTGCTATGCAGCCAGCGGCCGATGGTTAGCATCATTACAACAGCAACCAAACCTGTGATGCCCTCAATCATTTCACGTGCTCCGCCGGATGCTGCCCGTGAAATACTATAGGTTAGAACAACGGCCAATCCTATACTTCCGATCAGACCAGAAGCAGCACCCCACCATACCCATCTTTCGGCTTTGCGGTTATCGTTGCGCTTCAGATAAGCGAGGAGGGCGGCCATTACAAGTATAGCTTCCAAGCCTTCACGCAGAAGGATAAGTGCGGCATCCCAAGCTGTATAATTGGACTCCCCAGCCAGAGGCGTTAGTTCTAAGAGCATATTATCTAGAGCGGCCAAGGCTTGATCCATTTTTGGTGGATCAGACAGGAGGTAACCACTTACGGCAGCACTTTCAATTTCGATATTGTTGTAGACCGTAGGAGAAGCAATCTGCACCTGACCTTCGGCAGAGGGCCAGGCTATAATGAATTGTTCCATGACTCCTGCTGCGGCCGTGCTGTCACCGCTAACCGTTCCGGAACGAGCTTCTTTTAAGTATTGAATTAATCCATCTATTGATGCAGCTTCATCGTTCGCTGTATCGCTTATTTGTATGGTTTGTCCCTTGCTGTAATTCGCTAGAAGCGTATACAGCGCCTTGGCTTCAGCTTTCGCCGATTCCTCGCGGAGAGGCTCTGCCTGCAGCGCAATGCGCAACAGGCTCAGCTTCGTCTCCAGCTGGCCGTAGACGGCGGAATTGTCTTGCCGTATGGCGCCTTCCGCAGGCTTCCAGCCATCTATGATGGCGTCGTAAGCCTCCTTCGCCGCCACCCAATCGGCGCGGAGCGCCGCATCCCGCGTGCGCTCCGCCGCGGGCAGCAGCTGCGCCGCCGTCTCACGGCCGGCGGCAGCGCTGTTGCTGTCACCGCCCGTGCCGGAGGCGGCGGTGACGTACGCGTCCACGGCTCTGGCGAGCGTGGACAGCGCAGTTTTGGCGGGCGCTGGCGTATCGCCGCCCGCCGTAAGCTTCGCCGCCGCATCTGCGAGCGCGGCGTCAACCGCAGCAGCCGGACCGGCGAGTCCCGGGTCCGGGGTGCTGGCCTGCGCGGCGCGCCATAACGCCGCGAACGTCTCCACATCGGCGGCGGCGGCGTCCCACTGGCCTTGGCCGGCTTCGACGAGCGCGCTGCCCAGCGGAGGCAGCAGCTCATCATGCCGGCCTGCGCCTTCCGCCGCAAGTGCAAGCACTGGCGCGCACAGTAGAAGCGCGCACAGTAAGCCAAGCAACACTGTAGCTTTCAGTGTACGAAATCTATTTTGTAACATCCGGGTATCCTCCTTGAATTATAGGCATCTGATGGCTTCTTAGTATCAACCGAACAATGCTTGGCCGATATAACCACCTTCACGGGTCCCCGGGAAGCAGGCAAAAACAGCGCTGCCAGTATGGCTCATATATTCGTTCAGTTTGTCATTTTTGGATAGGCGCTGCTGAATAGATACGAATTGCTTCACTAAATCACGCTGGAAGCTGATGAATAAGAGCCCGGCATCCAATTGCCCTGTCTTGAGATTCATACCGCTTGAATAAGAGTAGGATCTACGCAGCATTTTTACGGTACCATCCCCATGTGCAATCGCTGAATGTGAGGTTTCTGGGATAATGAGGTTGCCGGAGGCGTCTTTTGCTTTCAGGTCTAAGTCGGCGAACTCATCCGTGGCTCCAATCGGAGCACCGCTATGACGGTGCCGTCCGAAAGTTGCTTCCTGATCACTTAAGTTCGATCGGTCCCATACCTCGATCCGCAGCATTACCCGACGTACAGCCATATAGGTGCCGCCGCTCATCCAGGAAGGACCATCTCCGTTATTGTTCCAGACCACCGTGTCCATCTCTTTACGGTCAGTGGCGTCCGGATTTCCCGTCCCATCTTTGAAGCCTAACAGGTTGCGAGGAGTTGCCCCTTTAGGATCAGCTGCACTTGAACGCTGGAAGCCTTCTTGGGTCCACCGCAGAACTGCGGTCCCACGGGCAATCCGGGCCAGATTACGAATGGCATGAAAGGCCACCTGCAAGTCGTCGGCACAGGCCTGCACGCAGATGTCTCCACCACACCACTGGGGATCCAAATTGTCTCCTGCGAATGCAGGAAGGTCCTGAAATGAAGCGGGCCGCTGGGAGGAAAGTCCGAATCTTCCATCAAAAAAAGATGGGCCTACTCCGAAAGTAATAGTACATCGCGATGGCGTTAATCCATCGGCTTCGCCAGTGTCGGTAGGCGGCAGATTAGGATTATCATTTACGCTTCCTATAAGTTGGCCGGAGGTGAGAGAGGCTGAGGCCGTGGTCCAAGCTTGGAAAAGCTTCTTCACATCCGACAGCTTTGAGGTTGTTAAGTCAAAGGCTGCAAAGCATAAAAAATTTTGCGCAGGTGTAACAATTCCTGCCTGATGATCCCCGTAAAAAGGGATAGAATCAACAAGGGCTGTATCCGTCTGAGGAGCGGTTGCTGTTGCAGTTACACTGCGTGCAGCGAGTATACTTCCTATACCGCCACCTCCCAGCAGAAGGCCCAGTCCACCAACACCCGTAAGCCGCAGCATATCACGGCGGCTTAGTTTTTTTTCTGTTAATCCAATGGTGGGATCTTTCTCATTCTTATTCACTTCAGGGGAATTATTCCCTTTGTTTGACAGGTCGTCCTTGTTCATGCCGGTCACACTCCTAAAATCGTTCCCATATTGGATAAAGGTTCAGCCAAAGCGTCCAGGTTCTGGCTCAATTTACGAACTTCTTCTTCCTTCAGCACTTCATAAGAAACGTAACCCTCTCCGGATTTAAAAGGGGCTAGCTCAGCTTTCAATGCAGCGAATTTCTCACCAATCGTTTGCTCAAGGGCAGGATCTATTTTAGCCAGTTCAGGCTTAAGCAGCTCATAGATTTTTTCCGCACCTTCAACATTAGCAACAAAATCATATAGATCTGTGTGAGAATATCTTTCTTCTTCACCTGTTACCTTGGAGGAGGAGACTTCATTCAGCAGCTCAACGGCTCCGGTAACCAGAAGGTTAGCGTTAATATCAGCCGTTTCGACTTTGGCGCGCAGCAGTTGCGCATCTTTTAGTAGAAGGTCTGCTGTAGCTTCCATTCCTTTTGTAGTGTTGTCCTCCCACAGTGATTTTTCAATCCGGTGGAAGCCGCGCCATTCGGCTAGATCAACATCATTTTCGCGAGCATCAATATTCGGGTCCAGATCTCCTAAAGCTTCTGCAATAGGCTCGATCCGTTCATAAAACATGCGGGAAGGTGCATATAAAGCCTTGGCTTCCTCTAATTTCCCTTCCTTTACTGCAGTGGTGAACTTCTCTGTTTCTTTGACAAATGCATCACATTGTTCGATCACATAAGTTCTATACTGGTCGATAGCTGCCGTGAAATCAGCTGCGGAGGTCACTGTACTCCCAGCTTCAACAGCAGCAGGTTGTGAAGTGGCGGCAGCGTTGCTGTTATTCTCATTGTTGTTACTCTCATTGTTGGCACATCCGGTAAATAGAATTGAGGCCACAAGTAAACCAGCGGGAAGAGCATAACTAAATTTCAAAAAAAGCACCCCTTTTTTATGTATAGTTGATAATCATTATCAATTACGTTGAGTTTATCATAATTCCCCAGACTTTTACTGTCAACAAAAAAATGTGATATTTCTCACAAATATTCAGGCATGCAAAAAAACCTCCTATTAGAGGAGGCTGTTAAACATAGAGTATTTGAAATAGCTGCGTTCTAGTATTTAAAGTAATCAGACAGTCCTGCTGCAATAGCCTTAGCCGCTTTTTTCTGATAGGAGGATTTACGGACGATAGATTCATCCACCGGATTTGAAAGAAAGCCTAGCTCTATGAGGGCTGCCGGACTGTTGTTATTTCTCAGGATATGATAGTCGCCAAAGGACAATCCATTGCTTTTCAGTCCTATTCCTTGGCCAAGACGTGTCTCAATCGCACGGGCTAACATTAAATCGTCTGACTCAGAATAATAGAAAGTTAATGTACCTGATACCTTTTTAGGTGAGGAATTATAATGAATACTTACAAAAGCATCCGCTCTCAACATATTACTGACCCGCGTACGCTGGGATAACGTAGGTTTTCGGTCACTGGTTCGGGTCATCTCTACACTGGCGCCACCCGCCCTTAGATAGTCTCGGACATACAGTGCGGTTTGCAGATTCAAGTCTTTCTCCATTGTGTTATATGTAGTGCCCAGCATTCCCGGATCAATGCCGCCATGGCCGGGATCAATGACAATCCTTTTTCCTCGCAGCCCTCCTGAGGACCGCACTAACTGTACACTGCTCTGAGAAACCCCACCACTGCGGATATATTGTTCTGCCACCCAGCCGATCTCACCGTTATGTGTCCGAATCCGAATCCATCCACTTTGACGACTAAGAGGCGTTACGGAATCACCAGTTTTTAAAGAACCCACTACACTATAGGAGGTTCCCGGACCTCCACGGATACGCAGCGAACTCGCTGTCACAGTAGCAACCGATGATTTTCTGCTAGCTGAAATGATCTTTGGGGTTGTCGTAGCAGATGAGGAGGAGCCAGTACTACTTGCAGAGGTATTTAGCCTTTTCAAATAATAGCCTGCCACCCAACCCGAGTTTTTACCCGCCGCCACCTTCATCCAGCCATGGTTTTCATCGGTTACAGTAACGATTGCACCATTTTTTAAAGAGCCAGTTACCGCAGCATTTTTGGCCGGTTCACTGCGTACGTTCAGGTTGGTCGCATATATCTTGGCCGAATAGGCTGATTTCGCCTCTACTGCAGCGGGCCGTAGTTCAAAAGTTCCGAATAAACATGCCATGCACGTTGCAATGCCTAAGAGTTTTTTCATAGGTAACCTCATCTCCAGAGTGAATAAAATCTTTTACCCACTTTATGAGAAGAAGAAAATATTTTAGTTAAAATTCGTACTTTTGTCGCAGATCAAATTAGGCACCTCTTTCATATAAAAAACCCCTTATGGACAGCACACATTGTTCCTTTGTATCCGCTATCGCCCATTTTAGACCTTACACAGCACCATTAAGTTCCCCAATACATAATATGTGTTGACTGTATCCCTTTACCTTGTTATACCAAACAAACCCGAGCAAGGAGGGGTGACACCATTGAAAGGGAACGAACATCACAGCAAATTTCTGTTGACACATCGTGAGCGCGAAGTTTTCGAGCTTCTCGTGCAGGACAAAACGACACGCGATATCGCTGGTCTCTTATTCATCAGCGAAAAAACGGTTCGCAACCACATCTCCAATGTTATGCAAAAACTAAACGTTAAAGGCCGTTCGCAAGCGGTTGTCGAGCTGATCAAGCTTGGGGAGCTGAAAATATAGCTGCCATGTCTTCGCAGGTCACGCGTTTAAGCCTTCTTTTACCTTTAGAGGTGAGAGGAGGTTTTTTGTTGTGAATAGTTCTGCAAGGATATGGAGGGCTCCTTTTTAATTCCTAATATTTAGAATGGTTGATATACTAGAGGAGGAAATGAGATGCAAATCCAGCTGATTATGCGTGACGAGAGAACAATTGCCATAAAGCTTGAAGGGATGACACATCCTGTTCAGGGATATGCACTTTTTTGTTACAGAAGGGCTATGCTCATGCATACGTTAATCGGCAATCAGTGCGCTGAAGTTCTATATTCAACATGTGCTTCATTATCAAGAAACCGCTCCCTATATCAGGCCAAATTGGGGACTGTGACCACTCACGAAAAAGACCGGAATACACTGCTATCCAATGCCGCTTATGCGATTGTGCCTAAATATATCGAGCAGCAGAAACCTGATCCATGGTTATTTCCCGGGCAAACCCCCGGTCGTCACCTGATCGAGCGGTCTGCGCAAAAAGTGTTTGAGAAAGCTCTATCCACATTTGCTTGAAAGCGAGATTGACCTCCGCTATATCCAGGAATTGCTTGAGAGAAGGGATGCAAGGCAATACGCGGGCCATTTCGTAGAAAACCTTATAAGAGGGTGGCTACGAGGTTCAGAAACATCCGGTATTAGTTGGATATACGAAGTTCGTGAAATAACATTCGTAGATATGAAGTTATCTGAAATACGACAAATCTATTTGGAGGTTGATTCATAGATGCAGGTAATAAAAGGAATAGTCGGTTTGTGTCTAGGTGATGCACTCGGAGTTCCAGTAGAATTTAGGTCGCGAGAAATTCTATCAAAACAACCAATAACAGATATGATAGGCTTTGGGACTTATAATCAACCTCCAGGCACTTGGTCGGACGATAGTTCATTAACATTTTGTTTAATGGAAAGCATTACTGAATGTAAGCAAATCGATTTGTATGATATTGCAGATAAATTTACAAAATGGTTATGGAATGGATATTGGACACCTCATGGAGAAGTGTTTGATGTTGGAATTGCTACAAAGAAAGCGATCGACAAACTAAACGACGATTTTATTAGACCTGATTTTGCAGGTGGTCTAGATGAATTTAGTAATGGCAATGGGTCATTAATGAGGGTTTTACCATTAGCGTATTACCTAAGAGGATTGAAAATTGAAGATCGCATCTCTATTATTGCTCAAGTTTCATCAATAACCCACCGCCATCAAGTATCAATAATAGCTTGCGTAATATATGTGGAGATAGCAATTAACTTAATCAATGGATTAGATATGAAGAGAAGTATACAAGCAATGAAAGAAGTGATTAAAGAAACATACGCAAACAATATAGAATTAAAACGATTTGATCGGATAATTGAAGGAGATTTGTCTATTTTAGATATTAATGAAATTCAATCATCAGGTTATGTGGTACATACCTTAGAAGCTAGTTTGTGGAGTCTTTTAACATCAAATGGATATAAAGAGGCTGTCTTTAAATCTATTAATTTAGGGGACGATACTGATACAACTGGAGCAGTTACAGGTGGACTAGCAGGAATATATTTTGGTATAGACGAGATTTCTCAAGACTGGTTAAATCAGATAGCTAGTATAGATGAAATTATTGAACTATGCGGTCGCTTTGAAGAATTGTTAGAGTTCTCATAGAAGTGTCGTACTTCAGATAACACCATATTCACGCTACGGGGCATTCGTCCCTTGGTTCGCCCGAAGTAAAAAGAGCCGAGGGATGAATCAGGCGAACACACCCGCACCACCCAACAGTATCGCGGCCAGTCACTTCGTTCCTTTAGGGTGGCAGGGCGTCGTGAATACAACAACGTTATCGGAAACCTGTGCAAAGTATATTAAGAAAGATGGAATTCCTATGAACAAAGAAAATTCTAGAAAATCTTTAGTGATTATCCTACACGAAATCTATGGAATAAATGATCATATAAACTTTTTTAGTGACATGATGATCAAGGAAGGCTTTGATGTACTAAGTCCAAATCTAATTGATCGGGAACCATTTTCTTATGCTCAAGAAGATAAAGCATATCATTATTTTATTAATGAAATTGGATTTACCAGAGCATTAAATGAAGTATTAAAAATAGTAAATCTAAATAGAGAGAAGTATAAACATATCTTTATTATTGGATTTAGTATAGGCGCAACAATTGCATGGATGAGTAGCGAATATGGGGTTGATGGAATTATTGGATTTTATGGATCCAGAATTAGAAATTATGTAGAGATAGAACCCAATTGCGCTACCTTATTATTTTTCGCAATGCATGAGAAATCATTTAATATATTAGAATTAGAAGAGAAATTAAGGTCCAAGAAGAACACATTTATAGAAATTATTGAAGCCGAACATGGATTTATGAACCCTTATTACAACACATATAACTTCAATGAGTACGTGGAATGTATAATGAAATGTAAAGATTTTCTTAAGCAAATCGAAGAAGGCTCAGGCATCCGATAACACCGCATTGACGCTGAGGGGCTGAAGCCCCTTGGTCCGCCCGATGGTTTCGGCATAGAAGTGGAATCAGGCGGACACATCCCACCGGCTAAGTAGCGGAGCCACCCGGACCTTACGGTCCTTAAGCCGCTGTGACGTCGTGAATGGAGACGTTATAGGAAATCAGCGCAAACATTAATAAATTAATAATTATAAGAAATGAAGCTGTTCAAAAGGCCGGGTATGTATAATATGAAGACTGGGGGTGAACAAATTGAATGCGAAAACTAAATATTCGATCCTCATGCAAGGAACCACCAGCAAAAATGTGAGTGAAACCTGCAAAGAGTTCGGCATTTCCCGGACAATTTATTATAAGTGGCAAAATGCTTACAAAAAACAGGGTATGGATGGACTTACTGAGAAGGAAAAAAAGCCGGTAATGCCAAATAAAGTGGACAAGCGTACGGAAAGACTGATTTTAAAGTATATTGCCAAATTTCCTGAAGATGGTCCGAAGCGTATCTATTATGAATTGCAGGACGAGGGGGAGAAGGTAGGGGAATCCGGGATATACAATGTTTTGCGCCGGCACGGACTTAGCAAGAGGGCGCAGCGGGAGGCCTATGCCAAAGAAATCAAGGAGAAGAAATGGCAGAGTGACACAGCTGCTAAAGTTCCAAAGAGCAAGGTAAGAGAAGAACTTCTGGACTACAAGATGAAGGATCCGAACAATGCCCACCCCGGCTATATCTGCCAGCAGAGTATTTATTATATGGGGGAGTTCCCGAAAATCGGGAAAGTATATCAATATGTGTTTTATGATGTCTACTCAACGTTAGGATTAGTCAAGCTCTATAACCGTAAAGCTACTATACACTTCATTGATTTCATGCATCTGAAGATTATCCCCTTAATGAAGACGGTACATTTTGAGATCGACAATCTGGTGACACACAAAAGCCGCGAATTCACAACAAACTGGGATAGAGGCAAACATAAATATAGTGACTTTTTGCATAAGAACAATATTAATCAGGTGGCTGTCACTGCGCAAAATGCAGAGATATTTCAACCTTTGCAGCAATTTGTTGCGGTGTTGACCAAGGAATTTTATCAGCAGGCCTGGGGAGATCCTACGATAGATTCCTTTGAAATGTTAGAAAACCGCTTACAAGCGTACCTAAAATACTATAACTTCAACAGAATAATTACTGACGGTCCAAACCAAGGTAAAATACCATCGGATGCAGCACTTGAATATTTGGGCCAGAGCGAGACCTTGCCACTATGGTTATTTACAAGGAGATAACGGAAGATGGACAACATGAAGCGCGAAGACACAATTTGTATTATCGGTGCAGGGATTTCCGGGGTTTCTGCTGCTTATCATTTAGCTAAGAAGGGGTATACCCATATTACCATCCTTGAGAAATCAGACCGTGTAGGAGGAAAGTGCTTTTCCATTGAGTATAAAGGGAAAACGTATGAAATGGGGGCGCTGTTCGGACTTCCCTCCTATGCCAACACGAAGAAACTGATGATGGAATTTAACTTGATGGACAAGGGGCCTTTATTGGAGCGGGGGTTTTTCAATATTAACGGAAGGCAGACCTCGCAAATTCCTCTGGATCAGGTACAGGCTTTTACGCAGGAGTTCAAACGTTTGCCGGAGATTTTAAAACGCTACGAGCGGTTAAATGAGCCGGGTCTTCTCCATTTGCCGGAGGATTTGTGCCAGCCCTTTTCCTTATGGTGCGATGAGAACGAATTATTTGTCATTAAGCAGGTCTATATGCATTACTTCAGTACTTTTGGATTCGGCAGTATTTATGATGTTCCCGCGGCGTATGTTCTTAAATTTCTAAGCTTCGAAAATCTGCTCTCCTTTATTGAAGTTACACATATGATCACATGGCCTAAGGGGGTTACTGAACTAATAAGGCGCATGGCAGACCAGGTAGAGGACCTGCGCCTGACTTGTGAAGTGATCCATATTGATTACGAAACAAACGGCAAGGCACGGGTGGAAACCAATCAGTCTGCTCTTTATTTTGACAGAGTTATTTATACGGCCTCCTTGCAGCATATTAGTAAGATCGTTGATTTACCTGAGGCAGACAAAAGGGTATTGGAGCATATTACCTATGAGCGGTTTCGTGTTTACGCTTATAGGGTCGAAGGAATTCCTGAACTTTCAGGTTATATTCCCGGCAATATGTACCCTGGCTCTAAGGGGCAGATGATGGCCTGGCATTATCGGTGGGCAGATATGGGAACTACGGATTTGATCACTATTTATGTAGTGGAGAATGAAGACATGACCGATCAAGAGATGCGTGAGGCTGTGGAGACAAAGCTTAGGGATCTTGGCGGAACAAACATCCGTTTTTATATGATGAAAAGTTGGGAGCATTTTCCCCATGTAGAATCTGATGCGCTCCGTGAAGGTTTTTATGAGCAGCTTGACCTGATGCAGGGGAGAGACCAGATTTATTATGCCGGAGAAATCATGAACTTCCCCACTCTTGAGAACTGTATCGTATATTCGAAATACTTGGTCGACCGGTTTTTTTAAACAATAATTCGAATCACTGGCCTTGCTCACAAAGCACTTTGTGGACAAGGTTTTTTTACTTTCAAGATGTGTTTACAACATGTAGTTCTAAAGATATAGAATCTATTAAAATCGTCAGCCAGTGTTAGAGTCTTGGGTAATCTGGTCCAGATTCGCAGTGTAAACATAACATGAAAGGAGATTTGTAAAACGCTGATTTATCAACGTTTTGTAAAGTTTGATGGAACCGGACACTTTGTTTATTCTTGAGCTAAGGCATACATTGAATGCATACTATAAGGAGGAGTAAGTTATGTTTTTATTCGAATCTATTCCCTGGTACTCTGCTCTGATGTGGTTAGTGGTTCTTGGTGGATTAATGTTCGTAAATGAAATTGCACGCAAGAGCAAATGGGTTGCACTATTATTGTTTTTAGTCGCTCCAATTGTTCTGACCATAGCGGTCTGGCCGAATACGGCGGGTGAAGGTTCTAGTGTGGGAACGTGGTTTCATTGGGTAAAAGTATACTCTGCTTTGGCAGGCTGTTTAGGCTTCATGGCTATTAGATATGTTAAGGGCTGGAGCAGTAATAAATACATATTGATGTTTCCCGCAATTATTTTGGCCGTCAATATATTAGAAGCGGTCATCCGCGATTTTCAGGTATATAGTTTGGACGGAATGGTTGACGGAGTAATGATGGTGGGTGGTCCCTGGAACATTATGAACGGGATCGCAGGTATTTTGAACATTGTTACGATTTCCGGATGGATGGGCATAGTTATCAGTAAAGATAAGAGCAAAGATATGCTGTGGCCGGATCAGCTTTGGTTCTGGATTATTGCGTATGACATCTGGAATTTTGCTTATATATATAATGCTGTCTCTGACCATTCCTTCTATGCAGGCGCAGCATTGCTGGTGTCATGCACAATCCCCGCGTTCTTCATTAAAAAAGGAGCCTGGTTACAACATCGTGCACAGACCTTGGCGATTTGGATGATGTTTACGATGTCGTTCCCGGCGTTTGTCGGAGAGTCAAAGTTTTCCGTACAATCCTCACACAGCGAAACAGCGTTATGGGTTGTGAGTGCGTTGTCCTTGGCTGCTAACATAGCAGTGATTGTCTATCACTTTTATAAAATATTCAAACATAAACGTAATCCGCTTAAAGTGGAGGTATACACAGACCTAGCGGCTTACAAAGCCATCGCAGACATGAATTAAGGGAAGTACATTAGCTTAATCTTATGCAAAAACTAAACGTTAAAGGCCGTTCGCAAGCGGTTGTCGAGCTAAAAATATAGCTGCCATGTCTTCGCAGGTCACGCGTTTAAGCCTTCTTTTACCTTTAGGGGTGAGGGGAGGTTTTTTGTTGTGTAAAATCCTGCTGTGGAAGGATCGATGTGGTCTATATATTGTGGGTTAATATCCTAGTCAGTATTATTTCAAAATATCAAAATAGCATCACGTAATGGCGACAGGTTGGGGAAAACGAGGTGGCGTAAGGAATCGAAAGAACATTTTTGCAGGAATCATTAAATGTGAGCATTGTCTGATTTAATAGATTGCCTGACCAAAGAAATAACAAAATTGACCGTAGATGATTATAAACATATAAGATCGATTAAAAATAACAATATAGAAAATGAAGGTCAATTGAAAAATGAAATTAAATTATGAGGAAGAGTATGAATTCGAGAAATTAAGGCTTATATTATTGCAATTGATAAAGAGAACTACGGTTGATTAGCAAGGGAATGTGAAGATGGTTCCAGAATCAATGATGTAAAATAGTCGAAGTAAGTTTTTGCTCTGAAATATACTAATTTCATGTTTCGGCTATTTTCATTTTTAGGCGTAATTAATTTTATAGATAAAAGAATATGGAGTTCTGTATACTTGCTTACCATAATGATGAGTTATTGGAGCCATAAATTAAATAATAAAATAAAAAGATTTGAAAATGAATATATTATGTAATTAGTGCTTAATTTTGGATAAAAAAGTACTATATAAAAAAGGAGAATTGAAATATGTACAGGTTAATTTTATTTTTTTTCTTATCAGTGGTTTTAGTTAGTTGCACAAATCAAAAAGAAGCAGGTCCTTCAATAGAGCTTTCAATTGGTCCTTCAGTTTTATATGAATTTGCAGTAGTAGGCAATAATAAATTCGAAAAAATTAGAAACGTTATCTATATAAAGAAAAGTTTGAAAGAAGTTATAGGCAAAAGAGAAGAATTTGACGGTTTAATCATTCTAAATGATAGTTTTGAAGAAGCTGCGAAAAAAGAGTATAGAGAATTTTTTAAAACTATACAATATCCAGTTTTTTTTATTGGTACAGAAAACATATTAACAGCTGTTTTTCATGAAGATGATTTAACTTTAGATGATGTAAAGATAAATGGGTTTGGCCCATATGTAGCTGGGTTTATGCGCAACAACAAGAAGGATGGGTATGATACATGGGGGTTATACTTACCTGAGAATCCTACTAATGATGATAAGAACAAGGAAATTATTAAAAGAATATGTCAACTTATAGAAGATAACGAAAATAATAAGTAAATACTCGTATATTATGTTAACTAATGGTGCTTATTGGTGCGGAATCAATTTATACCAAAAAGGGAGGATTTTACCCTTCGAAGTGAGCGGAGGTTTGTTGTTGTGAGTGGGAGTAAGAATGCCGATTAGATTTCAATATATGATAAAATGAAATCATTAAAGTCATGTTAGAATCTAAATATGTCGGGAGGGTTAAAAGAATGAAATGGCAACAAGTAAGAGAGTTGTTTCCTGACCAATTTGTCTTGCTTTCCATTCTTGACTATCGTGAGGAAGATGATAAGAAAATTATAACGGAAGTAGCACCTGTTCGTGCAGTTCCTGAGAAAGATGCCAACAGGGAATTTTTCAGCACAGAACCTGGGAGCATTGTTTATCACACCTCTAATATGGAATGCATCATACATCTGCGCAGAGACCCTCTGATGAGAGTGAGACGGCGATCATGAAGATTGATTACGATGGACAACTCCTGACAATAAAGCTTACAGTATGCTTTCAAGGAAGAAAGATTGAAATTAATGATGTTATTATTGATACGGGTTCGTCGCATACGGTCTTCAGCCCTGATGTATTGGAAGAAATAGGTGTGACATATAAAAACGGAGACCCCGTTTACGAGGCTTATGGCGTTGGTGGAACTGTACCTTTTTACACCAAGGTAATGGATCAGATAGGAATTGATGCTCTAAGGATTGAAAATGTGGAAGTTGATGTGGGAATACTGCCCAAGTCGCACAAAGGTTTGCTTGGCTTGGATATCCTGAAAACATATGGATTTATCGTAGATATGGAAAAACTGGAACTACACTCACCGCACTTCATTGATTAGCTTCAACTTCAAAGACCAATCCTACCCAGCATCTCACTCTGACGGTTTTCAAACCACATCTCCAATGTTATGCAAAAACTAAACGTTAAAGGCCGTTCGCAAGCGGTTGTCGAGCTGATCAAGCTTGGGGAGCTGAAAATATAGCTGCCATGTCTTCGCAGGTCACGCGTTTAAGCCTTCTTTTACCTTTAGAGGTGAGAGGAGGTTTTTTGTTGTGAATAGTTCTGCAAGGATATGGAGGGCTCCTTTTTAATTCCTAATATTTAGAATGGTTGATATACTAGAGGAGGAAATGAGATGCAAATCCAGCTGATTATGCGTGACGAGAGAACAATTGCCATAAAGCTTGAAGGGATGACACATCCTGTTCAGGGATATGCACTTTTTTGTTACAGAAGGGCTATGCTCATGCATACGTTAATCGGCAATCAGTGCGCTGAAGTTCTATATTCAACATGTGCTTCATTATCAAGAAACCGCTCCCTATATCAGGCCAAATTGGGGACTGTGACCACTCACGAAAAAGACCGGAATACACTGCTATCCAATGCCGCTTATGCGATTGTGCCTAAATATATCGAGCAGCAGAAACCTGATCCATGGTTATTTCCCGGGCAAACCCCCGGTCGTCACCTGATCGAGCGGTCTGCGCAAAAAGTGTTTGAGAAAGCTCTATCCACATTTGCTTGAAAGCGAGATTGACCTCCGCTATATCCAGGAATTGCTTGAGAGAAGGGATGCAAGGCAATACGCGGGCCATTTCGTAGAAAACCTTATAAGAGGGTGGCTACGAGGTTCAGAAACATCCGGTATTAGTTGGATATACGAAGTTCGTGAAATAACATTCGTAGATATGAAGTTATCTGAAATACGACAAATCTATTTGGAGGTTGATTCATAGATGCAGGTAATAAAAGGAATAGTCGGTTTGTGTCTAGGTGATGCACTCGGAGTTCCAGTAGAATTTAGGTCGCGAGAAATTCTATCAAAACAACCAATAACAGATATGATAGGCTTTGGGACTTATAATCAACCTCCAGGCACTTGGTCGGACGATAGTTCATTAACATTTTGTTTAATGGAAAGCATTACTGAATGTAAGCAAATCGATTTGTATGATATTGCAGATAAATTTACAAAATGGTTATGGAATGGATATTGGACACCTCATGGAGAAGTGTTTGATGTTGGAATTGCTACAAAGAAAGCGATCGACAAACTAAACGACGATTTTATTAGACCTGATTTTGCAGGTGGTCTAGATGAATTTAGTAATGGCAATGGGTCATTAATGAGGGTTTTACCATTAGCGTATTACCTAAGAGGATTGAAAATTGAAGATCGCATCTCTATTATTGCTCAAGTTTCATCAATAACCCACCGCCATCAAGTATCAATAATAGCTTGCGTAATATATGTGGAGATAGCAATTAACTTAATCAATGGATTAGATATGAAGAGAAGTATACAAGCAATGAAAGAAGTGATTAAAGAAACATACGCAAACAATATAGAATTAAAACGATTTGATCGGATAATTGAAGGAGATTTGTCTATTTTAGATATTAATGAAATTCAATCATCAGGTTATGTGGTACATACCTTAGAAGCTAGTTTGTGGAGTCTTTTAACATCAAATGGATATAAAGAGGCTGTCTTTAAATCTATTAATTTAGGGGACGATACTGATACAACTGGAGCAGTTACAGGTGGACTAGCAGGAATATATTTTGGTATAGACGAGATTTCTCAAGACTGGTTAAATCAGATAGCTAGTATAGATGAAATTATTGAACTATGCGGTCGCTTTGAAGAATTGTTAGAGTTCTCATAGAAGTGTCGTACTTCAGATAACACCATATTCACGCTACGGGGCATTCGTCCCTTGGTTCGCCCGAAGTAAAAAGAGCCGAGGGATGAATCAGGCGAACACACCCGCACCACCCAACAGTATCGCGGCCAGTCACTTCGTTCCTTTAGGGTGGCAGGGCGTCGTGAATACAACAACGTTATCGGAAACCTGTGCAAAGTATATTAAGAAAGATGGAATTCCTATGAACAAAGAAAATTCTAGAAAATCTTTAGTGATTATCCTACACGAAATCTATGGAATAAATGATCATATAAACTTTTTTAGTGACATGATGATCAAGGAAGGCTTTGATGTACTAAGTCCAAATCTAATTGATCGGGAACCATTTTCTTATGCTCAAGAAGATAAAGCATATCATTATTTTATTAATGAAATTGGATTTACCAGAGCATTAAATGAAGTATTAAAAATAGTAAATCTAAATAGAGAGAAGTATAAACATATCTTTATTATTGGATTTAGTATAGGCGCAACAATTGCATGGATGAGTAGCGAATATGGGGTTGATGGAATTATTGGATTTTATGGATCCAGAATTAGAAATTATGTAGAGATAGAACCCAATTGCGCTACCTTATTATTTTTCGCAATGCATGAGAAATCATTTAATATATTAGAATTAGAAGAGAAATTAAGGTCCAAGAAGAACACATTTATAGAAATTATTGAAGCCGAACATGGATTTATGAACCCTTATTACAACACATATAACTTCAATGAGTACGTGGAATGTATAATGAAATGTAAAGATTTTCTTAAGCAAATCGAAGAAGGCTCAGGCATCCGATAACACCGCATTGACGCTGAGGGGCTGAAGCCCCTTGGTCCGCCCGATGGTTTCGGCATAGAAGTGGAATCAGGCGGACACATCCCACCGGCTAAGTAGCGGAGCCACCCGGACCTTACGGTCCTTAAGCCGCTGTGACGTCGTGAATGGAGACGTTATAGGAAATCAGCGCAAACATTAATAAATTAATAATTATAAGAAATGAAGCTGTTCAAAAGGCCGGGTATGTATAATATGAAGACTGGGGGTGAACAAATTGAATGCGAAAACTAAATATTCGATCCTCATGCAAGGAACCACCAGCAAAAATGTGAGTGAAACCTGCAAAGAGTTCGGCATTTCCCGGACAATTTATTATAAGTGGCAAAATGCTTACAAAAAACAGGGTATGGATGGACTTACTGAGAAGGAAAAAAAGCCGGTAATGCCAAATAAAGTGGACAAGCGTACGGAAAGACTGATTTTAAAGTATATTGCCAAATTTCCTGAAGATGGTCCGAAGCGTATCTATTATGAATTGCAGGACGAGGGGGAGAAGGTAGGGGAATCCGGGATATACAATGTTTTGCGCCGGCACGGACTTAGCAAGAGGGCGCAGCGGGAGGCCTATGCCAAAGAAATCAAGGAGAAGAAATGGCAGAGTGACACAGCTGCTAAAGTTCCAAAGAGCAAGGTAAGAGAAGAACTTCTGGACTACAAGATGAAGGATCCGAACAATGCCCACCCCGGCTATATCTGCCAGCAGAGTATTTATTATATGGGGGAGTTCCCGAAAATCGGGAAAGTATATCAATATGTGTTTTATGATGTCTACTCAACGTTAGGATTAGTCAAGCTCTATAACCGTAAAGCTACTATACACTTCATTGATTTCATGCATCTGAAGATTATCCCCTTAATGAAGACGGTACATTTTGAGATCGACAATCTGGTGACACACAAAAGCCGCGAATTCACAACAAACTGGGATAGAGGCAAACATAAATATAGTGACTTTTTGCATAAGAACAATATTAATCAGGTGGCTGTCACTGCGCAAAATGCAGAGATATTTCAACCTTTGCAGCAATTTGTTGCGGTGTTGACCAAGGAATTTTATCAGCAGGCCTGGGGAGATCCTACGATAGATTCCTTTGAAATGTTAGAAAACCGCTTACAAGCGTACCTAAAATACTATAACTTCAACAGAATAATTACTGACGGTCCAAACCAAGGTAAAATACCATCGGATGCAGCACTTGAATATTTGGGCCAGAGCGAGACCTTGCCACTATGGTTATTTACAAGGAGATAACGGAAGATGGACAACATGAAGCGCGAAGACACAATTTGTATTATCGGTGCAGGGATTTCCGGGGTTTCTGCTGCTTATCATTTAGCTAAGAAGGGGTATACCCATATTACCATCCTTGAGAAATCAGACCGTGTAGGAGGAAAGTGCTTTTCCATTGAGTATAAAGGGAAAACGTATGAAATGGGGGCGCTGTTCGGACTTCCCTCCTATGCCAACACGAAGAAACTGATGATGGAATTTAACTTGATGGACAAGGGGCCTTTATTGGAGCGGGGGTTTTTCAATATTAACGGAAGGCAGACCTCGCAAATTCCTCTGGATCAGGTACAGGCTTTTACGCAGGAGTTCAAACGTTTGCCGGAGATTTTAAAACGCTACGAGCGGTTAAATGAGCCGGGTCTTCTCCATTTGCCGGAGGATTTGTGCCAGCCCTTTTCCTTATGGTGCGATGAGAACGAATTATTTGTCATTAAGCAGGTCTATATGCATTACTTCAGTACTTTTGGATTCGGCAGTATTTATGATGTTCCCGCGGCGTATGTTCTTAAATTTCTAAGCTTCGAAAATCTGCTCTCCTTTATTGAAGTTACACATATGATCACATGGCCTAAGGGGGTTACTGAACTAATAAGGCGCATGGCAGACCAGGTAGAGGACCTGCGCCTGACTTGTGAAGTGATCCATATTGATTACGAAACAAACGGCAAGGCACGGGTGGAAACCAATCAGTCTGCTCTTTATTTTGACAGAGTTATTTATACGGCCTCCTTGCAGCATATTAGTAAGATCGTTGATTTACCTGAGGCAGACAAAAGGGTATTGGAGCATATTACCTATGAGCGGTTTCGTGTTTACGCTTATAGGGTCGAAGGAATTCCTGAACTTTCAGGTTATATTCCCGGCAATATGTACCCTGGCTCTAAGGGGCAGATGATGGCCTGGCATTATCGGTGGGCAGATATGGGAACTACGGATTTGATCACTATTTATGTAGTGGAGAATGAAGACATGACCGATCAAGAGATGCGTGAGGCTGTGGAGACAAAGCTTAGGGATCTTGGCGGAACAAACATCCGTTTTTATATGATGAAAAGTTGGGAGCATTTTCCCCATGTAGAATCTGATGCGCTCCGTGAAGGTTTTTATGAGCAGCTTGACCTGATGCAGGGGAGAGACCAGATTTATTATGCCGGAGAAATCATGAACTTCCCCACTCTTGAGAACTGTATCGTATATTCGAAATACTTGGTCGACCGGTTTTTTTAAACAATAATTCGAATCACTGGCCTTGCTCACAAAGCACTTTGTGGACAAGGTTTTTTTACTTTCAAGATGTGTTTACAACATGTAGTTCTAAAGATATAGAATCTATTAAAATCGTCAGCCAGTGTTAGAGTCTTGGGTAATCTGGTCCAGATTCGCAGTGTAAACATAACATGAAAGGAGATTTGTAAAACGCTGATTTATCAACGTTTTGTAAAGTTTGATGGAACCGGACACTTTGTTTATTCTTGAGCTAAGGCATACATTGAATGCATACTATAAGGAGGAGTAAGTTATGTTTTTATTCGAATCTATTCCCTGGTACTCTGCTCTGATGTGGTTAGTGGTTCTTGGTGGATTAATGTTCGTAAATGAAATTGCACGCAAGAGCAAATGGGTTGCACTATTATTGTTTTTAGTCGCTCCAATTGTTCTGACCATAGCGGTCTGGCCGAATACGGCGGGTGAAGGTTCTAGTGTGGGAACGTGGTTTCATTGGGTAAAAGTATACTCTGCTTTGGCAGGCTGTTTAGGCTTCATGGCTATTAGATATGTTAAGGGCTGGAGCAGTAATAAATACATATTGATGTTTCCCGCAATTATTTTGGCCGTCAATATATTAGAAGCGGTCATCCGCGATTTTCAGGTATATAGTTTGGACGGAATGGTTGACGGAGTAATGATGGTGGGTGGTCCCTGGAACATTATGAACGGGATCGCAGGTATTTTGAACATTGTTACGATTTCCGGATGGATGGGCATAGTTATCAGTAAAGATAAGAGCAAAGATATGCTGTGGCCGGATCAGCTTTGGTTCTGGATTATTGCGTATGACATCTGGAATTTTGCTTATATATATAATGCTGTCTCTGACCATTCCTTCTATGCAGGCGCAGCATTGCTGGTGTCATGCACAATCCCCGCGTTCTTCATTAAAAAAGGAGCCTGGTTACAACATCGTGCACAGACCTTGGCGATTTGGATGATGTTTACGATGTCGTTCCCGGCGTTTGTCGGAGAGTCAAAGTTTTCCGTACAATCCTCACACAGCGAAACAGCGTTATGGGTTGTGAGTGCGTTGTCCTTGGCTGCTAACATAGCAGTGATTGTCTATCACTTTTATAAAATATTCAAACATAAACGTAATCCGCTTAAAGTGGAGGTATACACAGACCTAGCGGCTTACAAAGCCATCGCAGACATGAATTAAGGGAAGTACATTAGCTTAATCTTATGCAAAAACTAAACGTTAAAGGCCGTTCGCAAGCGGTTGTCGAGCTAAAAATATAGCTGCCATGTCTTCGCAGGTCACGCGTTTAAGCCTTCTTTTACCTTTAGGGGTGAGGGGAGGTTTTTTGTTGTTTGGTTAATAGCGCTCGGGATCAAGTCCCACAGGCAGGATTGTTGAGAATATGCCTCAAAATTATTAAGCCGTACGGAGTAGAGTGTAAAAAATAAATATATACATATTAGTGCATTGTTACCATATGCTGAGTTTGTTATTGTGAATTGTAGAATAGTTAAAGGAGACGATTCTTGTGAGGAAGCAAATGATTATCTGCGGAATCCCCTACAAATGGGAGGGGCATGGTTGATGTTTTTAAAACATGATTATTTGGTAATCCGAAGTGCGACCGCTTACGATGCTGAGTTGTTTTGCAAGTGGTGGAACAATGGAAAGATTATGGCCCATGCTGGGTATCCAAACGGCCTTGGTATTACAAAAGAAGAGATTTTGAAAAAGCTCGAGACTGATAATGACCTCAATCATCGCTTGGTTTTAGAAATAGCTGCTGTCCCAGTAGGCGAGATGAATTATAGAACCGTAGAAAATAACGTTGCTGAAATTGGAATTAAGATTTGTGATTTCAGTCAACAGGAAAAGGGCTACGGAACTACCTTCTTGATGATGTTAATCAATGCACTATTTAACGAGATGGGGTATTACAAAATCGTTCTAGACACTAATGTTAATAATACACGGGCTCAGCACGTATATGAGAAAATCGGTTTCCGTAAAATGGCTGTTCACCATAATTCATGGAGAAACCAATTAGGAGAACTACAATCATCTATTGATTATGAATTAACTCGAAATCAATTTAACAACGTGTTGATAAGTAGTGAAGAGAATTTATAAACTTATGTCAAGAATGCTTTAAATTAATCTAGACATATTCATTGTGGTTCCCTCCCCATATAATTTGTTATGTGAGAAGTATTATTAATTTTATGGATGAGGTGGGGGTACATCAATGGAACGGAAATTACCATTATTTATTGTGACAGGAGCTAGCGGTGTAGGAAAGACAACAGTCATGCATGAACTTCGCTCAATATTACCGGAATTTGATGTGTTTAGCACAGATTTAGATAATTTCGGAACAACAGCTGCTAAGTTAGACTACCAGGATAGATATAACTTATTACTACATTTTGCTAATGCAGCGGCTATGTCTGGAAGGGGTACAATTATTTGCGGCACATTTATGCCTTGGGATGCAGAGAAATGTGATAAATACGATAGTTTCAATGCATTATGCTTCATTAACTTACATTGTGATGATACTGCTCGTAATAACCGACTACGTAATCGAGAAGATAAGGCTATGTGGACGGATGAAATGCTTGAACAACATGAACAATTTGCTCAATGGCTTCTAGACAATGCTGAAACTGCGTACAAACCACCGATGCCAACAATCGACACTACATCTATCCCACCTTCCCAAGTAGCTGAGGAGATTAAAAAATATGTCATGATTAAATGGGGTGATCTGGTTGGAGACACAGTGAATTAAAACTAACGAGAGAACAAGAGCAGAGCGATAAAATCAAAATCCATAGCTTATAAAAACAAGACCCAAAGAACCAATCATTTTTATATAAAATGGATGGAGTAAGGGGACTTCAATGTGAAGTTGCTTACCGATACTATACAAATGAAATTTAATGTCGATGAAGCGATCCAATTTGCAAAACAGGGATGCCTTGAAGAATGGGTACATCTCTTCTTAAAGACGATTGGAGATAATGCAGGATTATCCGAAGGATTGAAAATTCAAAAAAGGTATTGGGCTGGACCACTGTTGATGCCTCTTGATCGTCTTAGAAGGTGTTGCGGACCTGAAGAAAATATGGAATATTATAATCCATCAGAGTCTTGGGAACCCCATATAATTAGTTTCTGTCAATTACTACAAGAGGGTTGGGACTATGCGCCACTGATTGTTCAGCATCATGAAGCCGAACTGATAATCACTGATGGTAACCACAGACACGAAGCAATGAGAAGATTGAATTATAAAGAGTATTGGGTCATTCTGTGGGATTCTGATAATCCAACAGAATTAGATTATACATTTGAAACTAGTAATTGGGGCGGGGAACGATAGTTAAATTGACCGCCTTGTCTTCGCAGGTCACGCGTTTAAGCCTTCTTTTACCTTTAGAGGTGAGAGGAGGTTTTTTGTTGTCTACATTGTGATTTCGATCACAATCTATTTTTTGTGACATGATAAATTTAAGTTATTAAGTTAATTCAGGAGGATCTGTTATGACAAGATACGAACAACAAAGGCGCTTTCTAAAATCTAATTTTCATGAATTTAAACATATAAAAACAGATAAGATCAAAGGACTTGCACAACCACCCATTGTTAAGCCCTTTGATTCGAAATCACTAATTATTGATTTGCCAGAGATCAGCAAAGACGTTGTGAGTAAAGAAAATATTTTTGATTGTATAAATCAAAGAAGAAGTACAAGGTTTTATTCTGCGGAAACTTTAACTCTTGATGAGTTATCCTATTTATTATGGGCTACCCAAGGGATTACTGGTATGAATAAGAACGGAAATACGCTGCGAACTGTACCCTGCAGTGGGGCGACTCACACCTTTGAAACCTATTTAATTGTTATGCGAGTAGAAGGTATTCCACAAGGAATCTACAGATATCTTCCTGTCGAACATAAGCTCTTATTTATGTTTGAATTAGAAAAAATTGAACAGAAGGTTGACGCTATTACTTTAGATCAGCCCTTTGTCCCTAACTTTGCAGAAAAGGCTTCTGTACTGTTTGCTTGGAGTACAACACCCTATCGCTCCGAATGGAAATATGATATTTCAGCTCACAAAAAAATCCTCATCGACGTTGGACATGTATGCCAGAATCTCTATTTAGCCAGTGAATCTATCGGTGCAGGTGCTTGCGCAATTGGAATCTATGATCAAAAGTTAATTGATGAGATTTTAGAATTAGACGGTGATGAAGAATTTGTTATCTATCTTGGTGCAGTTGGGAAGAAACGAGAATTGGAAGAGTAAAACTCCAAAAGCATTGGAGCCTTTGAGGTTGAACAACCTCAAAGGCTTTTTTTTAATTCTCAATATTTAGAATGGTTGATATACTGGAGGAGGAAATGAGATGCAAATCCAGCTCAGTATTCGTGACGAAAGAACCATTGCCATAAAGATTGAGAAATTCAGTCCAGAGCATATTACGAGGATAAAGTTGGTCAGTGGAAGAAAGTGGATACCTGAAGAATCAATATGGACAATTCCTAATACTGTAGGCAAGCTGGAAGAGTAGTTGTTGGATGTGTGTGGTAAGGATATGTGCTTCATCATCAAGAAACCGCTCCCTATACGAGGCCGAAAAAAAATAACAAATTGCCTAATGTGCTGTCGCTTGAAGAAGTAATGCTTGTTCTCAAAGCTGTGAATAATCTGAAGCACCAGGCACTTCTTTACCTAACTTATTCTTCAGGTTTACGGGTTGGAGAAGTGGTTCGGCTTCGGATTGGGGACTGTGACCCTTCAAGAACAATACTGCTAGTACGGCAAGGTAAGGGAAGAAAAGACCGGATTACACTGCTTTCGGATGCCGCTTATGAGATTGTGCGTAAATATATAGAGCAGCAGAAACCTGATCCATGGTTATTTCCCGGGCAAACCCTCTGCCAGCATCTGACCGAGCGCTCTGCGCAAAAGGTGTTTGAGAAAGCACTATCCACCTGCGGTGTTACAAAGGAGGTTAGCATTCATGCTCTCCGGCATTTTTTTGCAACTCATTTGCCTCAAAGCGGGATTGATCAGTTGGATATACGAAGTTCGTGAAATAACTTTCGTAAATATGACGTTAGAGCGAAATATTGCATTGATCTATAAATACCGTAAGAAGTCGGGGTGAGTCATGATGATATTTTCAAAGACAAATAATGAAAATATTCAAAATAGATTATCATTTGACATGGAAATAAAAACTAGAAAAGTCTATAAAAATATAACAAGAGTGAAAGGACGAATGGTTCCTGTTATTGATTGGAAGATTTCCTTATATATAAACGACTATAAACTAGATGAAGATGAAGTGTTTGTAGAAGATGTTTTTTTCAACTCGTTACTTTATTCTGGAAAGTATCCAATGTTTACTTGCACTTGTGGTATTTTCGGTTGTGGAGGGTATTATGTAGATGTTGTACATAACAATGATACGATGATTTGGACAACTGAACAATCACCGTTTACGGATAGAACAATTAAGAGTTCTAATAGATTCTTTTTTTCATGGAGTAATATAATCGAATTTACAGAAGAATTAATACAGAGATTAGAAGACCTCAAAAGTTTAATACTATCCAATGAATTAGAATTCCAATACGATCTTGAAAAATATAAGGACATACTGCAAGAAATAAAAATAAAGAGAAAATAAGTTATCATAAAGATTGAAGTGGATTCAATGAAGGTGCAATACTTCGCCTAACATTGCATTCAACGCTGCGAGCCGCGACAAGCCCGACTCTTGGTCCGGAAGAGGCATTTCGGAGAGAAGATTCACCGGACACATTCAACCGGCTAAGTGGCAGAGCCACCCGGCACTACGTTCCTTAAGCCGCTTGAACGTCTTAAATGCGGGAACGTTATCGGAAATTGAAACGAGGAGAAAACCATGAAAAACAATATAACTATTGTTGCACAACAATTAATTGCAAAATTGAAAAAGCAGTACCCCCTATTTACTGGTAGGACAACCAGTATCGGAGAGCTACAAGATCTACAAAAGAATATAAACATAAAGTTACCCGAATGGTACTTTGATTTATATTCCAGTGTTAATTTAATTGATGCCGAATTTGGTTTTCGAGAATTTGAGGCAGATGGAGATTATGACGGCATTTCATTCATAATTGTAGGAGATATAAAAGATATATTAGACGAGAGTCTCAAGTACAGCCCTGGAATGAATGTGCTTGAAGAGGGATATATATTTTTTGGAAGTTGCTCACATGGAAGTGGAGACCCAATATTTCTCAATATAAAGATTGAAAATGAACAGGATCCACCTGTATTTAGGATTTATCACGATGACAATAGTATTGTTCAGATATCAAACTCATTATCAGAGTTATTCAATAATGCAAAAATATAAGAGAAACTAAGAAACATAGTGAAAGTATTTCGAAGGTGGCCTCAACATCCGATAACAATGTGTTCACGCATCGGCGGACAAGCCGCCTCGGTACCGGAAGATTATTCGAGGAAGTAGTTTCCGGGACATATCCGCACCACCTAACCGCATCACGGCCGCCATTTCGGGCTTAAGGTGGTGGAACGTCGTGAACACGGAACCGTTATAAGAAATCCCCGCAAAGTCGGATAAACAAATGAAAAAACAAATTTAATTGATATAGAGGAGAGACCATAGTTATGGCATACGAAGTACATATAAGAAGGAAAGATGAATCTAATCCAATAACAATGAAAGAGTGGCTAGATTATGTAGAGAAAGATGAAGAATTAACCTTTACAGACCACATTGAAATTACACTACCAAACGGGATGACCATGGGAATGTCTGGAGAAGGAATGGCGGTTTGGAAAACAGAGGTTGATGGCGAAGAATATAAAATCACATTTATTTTTAGAGATGAAGAGATATCAGCTAGGTATGTGGATGATTTTCAAATTGAAAAAATGAAGGGAATTGCGAAAAACATAAATGCCATAGTAATTGGTGACGAGGATGAAGAATATTGAAAATTAATGAAATGAAGGAAAGACCTTGAATTAACCAAATAGAACCTATAATGAACGCTAATCGAAGAAGGCGGGGACATCTTATAACATTATATTCACGCGTCGAGCATACGCCCTCGGTCCGTCAGAAGGGTTCCGAGGGAGCAGAAGCAGCCGGACACATCCGACTTTTTCGGACGTCGTGAATACTAGAACGTTATACGAAACCAGCGCAAAAAAAAACAGGAGTGATAAATATTAAATTCATAATGATATTTGGACCTCAAGCGGTCGGGAAAATGACGGTAGGTCAAGAGTTGACCCAAATAACAGAACTAAAATTATTCCATAATCATATGTCAATCGAATTGTTTCATCCCTATTTTGGATTTGAACGAGAAACATGGAGATTAGCGAATTTGCTCCGCAAAGAATTGTTTGAATCTTTTGCCAAAAGTAATAATTATGGTTTAATATTCACCTATGTCTGGGGATTTGACCTGCATGCAGATTGGGAGTTTGTAAATCAAACAAGTGAAATTTTTGAATCTCAAGGAGCGGAAATTTATTTTGTTGAGTTAGAAGCAGATCTTGAAGAAAGACTAATCAGAAATAAAACTACATTTAGGCTAGAACAGAAACCAACGAAAAGAAATATAGAACAATCTGAAAAAGACTTGAAGAATACTATGGGAAAACATAGGTTAAATTCGAACCCAGGTGAAATAGAAAGAAAAAACTATATAAGGATAAACAACACAAATTTGAATGCTGATGAAGTAGCAAAACTAATAAAAGATAAATTTGATTTATAAAGGAATTTTGATAGTAGTTCAAGAAGGCGCTGACATCCTATAACAACGTATTCACGCTGTGAAATCAGGAGGATAACCATTATGAACCTTGAAATCAAACCGCTAACCCTGGGTCTTGCCGAAGACTTTTTTGACTTTTTCGACAATAGGGCATTTACTGATAATTCTCCTATGCAGCCGTGCTTCTGTTGTCGCCCTCAAATGTCTAAGGAGCAGGAGGAACTCGAACTATTCAGGTTAATTAAGGCAAATCCCGGAGTTATGCCCCGCGACATACCCAGTTTCAAGTCGACGCTTCGCAAGATTGCAGAACAGCAAATTTTAGCTGGTGATTTACAAGGATACTTGGCATTTGAAGGTGGCATATCTATCGGTTGGTGTAATACTAATGATAAGGAAAATTATTCGACACTAGGAATCGGTGAAGAGATTAGAAATGCGTATAATATTAGTCCCAATGAAAGAACTAAGTCTGTAGTGTGCTTTGAGATTGCTCCAAATTATCGCGGTAAAGGTGTTGCCACCGCTTTTCTTACTCATGTGTGCATGGATGCAAAGGCAAATGGCTATGACGCGATCGAGGGGTATCCTCAACTTAGAAACCAACGTGAAACATTTGACTTCATAGGTCCGGCCCGGCTGTATGAAAAAGTCGGGTTCATTAAAGTGGCTGAGAAAGCTAATGTTGCGATTATGAGAAAAAAGATATGAAAAGTACCATAAGTCAATGAAAATTGAAAGTTAGATATGAAAGAAGTTTAAACTGACTGTGGAAAGCATTTATAAACAGAATATTAGACTCTATTAAGCTTATTCTAGGAAGGCGTATCCATCCGATAACACCGTATTCACGCTGGGGGCCATACGGCCCTTGGTCTGCAGAGGTTTTTCGGTGAAGAGGAATCAGCGACAACCCTGCACTGGCTAAGTCCGTCGGACCCGGCGCTAACGCGCCTTAAGCCAGTGAGGGTTCGTGAATACACAAACGTTATGTGAAATATTCGCAAGGAATAGTAACTAAACAAATCGAAAGGAATGAAAGAAATAAAACCTAAGAATATTATTAGATGGATGATTTCATATATCCCATCGCTATTATTAGTTTATTTATTATTGAAATACTTTCCACACACAGGACTTGGAAGAATAATTGCTCTTCCTGTTACATTACTTGTAAATGCAATAATTTTAGTAGTCTATGAGATTATCTCAAACCGTCTAAACCGAATCTATTTAGTAATTTTATGGCCTATTACAATTATACTGACTTTACTGGTTACATTAATTATTTATCCTCAAGACGACAATTCCAGTGTACTAATTGAATTGTGTTGTAGATAGAGTCAATCTATTATTTTCAAGGAAATTTTTAGTGTTTCTCAAGGAATGCGAATACTTCATCTAACACTGTATTCACGCAGCGGGCCATACGGCCCTTGGTCTGCAGAGGCTTTTCGAAGAAGTGGAATCAGCAGACAACCCTGCACTGGCTAAGTCCGTCGGACCCGGGGCTGGCGCCCCTTAAGCCAGTGAGGGTCAGTGAGGGTTCGTGAATACGGGAACGTTAGCCGAAAGAAGTTCTTAGTTTAGGAGGAGTCTATATGATATTAGAAAAAGTTATAAATAGAATTGTAATACAA
>JAILZT010000007.1 GCA_023512345.1 Paenibacillus sp. | reverse complement strand
CGCTTTCGCTCCTACAGTTCCAAAATTCCCCTCCGTCACTCCGTTCCTTTTTCTTTAGTTTTAAAGTTCAATCTATATAGTTAGTTTGTGGTAACTTAATTTTAATATTCTCATTCTAATTGATAATGATAATCATTACAAGTTAGTGCAAATCCTTTTCATTGACATCTGGAGAACTCTGCAGAGGTAAATTATATTTTGGAACTTTTTTACACAAATAGCGTCTAACTGATATCTAGCTTTAAGGAGGATATTTACATGCGAATTAAATTCACTCTGCTATTTCTAAGTGTTATTTCGCTTACCGTATTCGGAATACATCCAACAAGTGTGCAAGCAGCTAATACCTCGTACACAGGAACTAATTGGGAGGTCGATCCACCCATCCCATTAATCCAACCAACTTGGAGTCTTGCTACCGATAAAGTGTCGACTGAAACGATGAATTCTACCGGTTGGAGTGCTGTTACATCAGGTAAAGGTAAGGTGTTTTTATTACAAAATGGAAACCTTCTTGCCCTAAACTCAAAAACAGGGAAGAAAGTATGGGCTTTTGGTTCAATGCTATCTTCTTCAGTTCTTTATTCCAATGGGGTTGTGTATGCAAAATCGGAGAATGGAACCATATTTGCCGTTAATGCAACGAATGGGAAAAAGATTTGGGGAACAAATGTCAAAGTAAGCGGAATCACTCAATTCTATACGAATGGTGAACTCTTCTACGCAGTGAATGGAGACTTACACGCTTTTGATCTGAAAACAGGAAAGTGGCTCTGGTCTGATGACTACGCAGAAAAATTCGGGGGTCCTTTATGGTTCTCTAATGATAAAATACTGATCAGCAGCTCAATATCTGGTGCTTATACTTATGACGTGCTACTGTCGTTCAGTGCGCAAACAGGTCGACTAGCTTGGACCGCCGCTAATTCAAGCCAACCGCTGCTTATCAACAAGGATACAGTTATAGTACAACGTACCTCTAACTTAATGACCCAGCTAGAATTAACTACGTTGGATACCTTGAATGCAAGCTCTGGTAAAGTAGTGAAGACGGTAGAATACAAACCCCAAGGTAAGGCATGGATTGATTCCAATCGTATCTATATCAATGTGTCTACAGCAGTATATGGTTATCCTCTAGATGCTGATCCTGACAAGGCAATCAGAGACACTTATAAGCCGGAAAGCGGTTATACAACCCACTGGGCCGGTGGACCGGATGCTGGAAGACTACTATTCACAGATGGAATGTACATTACCGGAGTAAAACTAGTAAATAAAACAACTGTATTTTACGGTTGGTTAGGAAATCCTATAGCCCGGTTCGACGCCATTGGGAACGGGTTGTATGTGGCTTTAACTGATGGCAAAGTGGTTGCGCTAGACTTAATAACGGGAAAAAGTTTGTTCCAGCTGCAAATGCCAAGTAGAGTATTTGGTCCAACGTTGCAAGCAGACGGAATGATCATAGTACAATCTAAAGGCAGAGTAAGTGCTTTCCCTGAACCTGCTCAATTAAAAGCCTCCCCATGACGCAGTCATAAGGCAAAAAAAAGGCAAACCTAGGCGTCCACCTTTGGTTTGCCTTTTTTAAGTATTTTTCCCTACTTTCTATACATTCTGCTCACTAATCCCCTTATCTGGGTCAAAGGTAAGCATCTTTGTCGCTATTTTATCAATGAAGAACCGATCATGACTTACTGTAATTACAGCCCCTGGGAAATGAATCAGCGCCTGCTCCATTACCTGTATGCTTGTCAGATCTAAATGATTGGTAGGCTCATCTAATATAATAACAGCCGCTCCAGAAAGCAGACATTTCGCTAAAGCCACTCTGGCCTGTTGTCCACCGGATAGATTTCCTATAACTTTACTGAGATCCATTTCTGAGAACTGAAGCATGGATAGAAATTTGTTTACCTTTTTGCGCGTTGCATTCAAACCTAGCCCAGAAATGTTCACGGCATGGCTTACGGTATCCTTCAAGTCCAGTTCATCCCACATCCGATTGAAATAAGCGTAGCTTACGCCTCTCTCCCAACTCACCTCACCGGATTCAGGTTGTTCTTGGCCTGTAAGTACCTTGATTAAAGTGGATTTACCGCTACCATTCGGTCCCACAATCACCAATCGATCTTCCTTCTGAATGTCAAAGCTGATATTTTGAAAAATAGACCGACCGTCATACGTTTGTCCAATCCCCTTCACTTCACACAGCTTGTCCGGGAACCGTAAATTTTCATAAATATCAGTGATCAGAACGTTCACAGGATGAGGCTCGACTCTTTTTTTCATATCAGACAGCTTGCGGGATAGCCGGTCTTTGGAGGATTTCTTCTGTGTACGGGTATCAATAGCTTCGGATTCCATAATGAGCAGCTCTTCCTCCCACTCGAACTGGCGATCCAGAACCTTTTTACGCATCTTCTTTTTCCGGATATAATCCGTGTAATTACCCTCATATTCCTGAAAATGATAGTTCTCGATCTCTATCGTTCGCGTAACGACTCTGTCTATAAACTGCCGATCATGGGACACTAGAATCATGGCTCCATTGAACCGGTTCAGCCACTGCTCTAACCATACCAGACCTTCCAAGTCCAAAAAGTTAGTGGGCTCATCCAGCAATACGACATCAGGCAGCTCAATTAAGATTTTCGCAAGTGCAGCTCGGTTTCTCCATCCGCCTGACAACTCATCTACTGGCTGATTCCGCGATCTCTCATCAAACCCTAGCTTCGTGAGTACGGTATTAATCTCCACCGCCACATTCCAGCCGTCCAAATGCTCCATCTGATCGAACAGCTCTGCTTGCCGCTCCAATAACCGATTCATTTCTGCCTCTTCGGTAACTTGGCCCAGCTTTTCACCTAGTTCTTCTAATTCTTTTTCAATAAGACTTACCTGTTCAAAGCACCCTTCTAACTCCTGCTGAACAGACAAACCACCGCTCATTTCGGAGAATTGGGAGAAATAACTTACTTTAACCTGCGGATCAATCTCTACTTTTCCAGCAGTAGGCTCCTCTTTACCCATGATCAGCTTAAAAACTGTAGATTTACCCGCACCATTTCGTCCAATCAATCCTATACGTTCACCTTTACTTACACGAAAATATATATCACGAAAAATCAGTGTATCCTCGTATTTCTTTGTTACATTTTCCATGCGGATTACGCTCAAGCTGTTTCACTCCTCTAATTCACTATCTACTTATCCGCATCCGCAACTAGCAACGCAGCAAACGAAGCATTAGTGAATACTTTATCATCTTCTTCAACAGGTAACAATGCAATTAGCGCATTCAGTGCATCGCTGCCAATGTACTGCTCTACCATCTATGATATACTTACCTTTTTTCATATTCTCTACTAATAGGAGTTGGCATTCATGATCCTGTTCATCCACCGCAAAGATTTGCGCATCGACGACCTACCTGCATTGAATAGGATCCGCATCGCCGGATGTGCCAGTCTTCATGTATTGATACTAGACCCATTTCTACTTCGTAATCAACGAAATCTTGAGCATAGTGGTGCTAATTTCCTTCTCCACGTCAAAATGCTGCAGCAGCAATATGCCCAGCGGGGCAAACTTCTTCATGTGTTGTACGGTGATCCAGCAACGATTGTGAGCACACTTTTGGACAAACATCCCATTCACGAGATTGTCTTTCATGCCGACTATACCCCATATGCGGTAAAACGCGATCATGAACTGCGTAAGATTGCCGACTCTTTAGGGATCGGGGTAACCGCCTGCGATGATGGGATGCTCGCTGATCTTCATGACTTCATGAGCTGGAGTGGTCGAACTGAACCCTATAAAGTATTCACTCCTTTTTATAAACGCTGGCGAATGTATATGAGTGAACGTTTCCTTCCACCTTGCTCCGCAACTATCGATGAGTTAGAAACTGCTGAGCTGGCTAATGGGCTATTAGAAAATTTTCAGCCACCACAAGATATAGTTAAACAACTGATGAACGTCAACCAACAACTGGTAGATTCTACTGATGCGGCACCTATCACTTCTCTTGAACAATTTCTAAACGAAGGTGTTAATGGTTATAGTGTAAACCGTGATCAATATGCACGTGAAGGAACCAGTCGGATCAGCCGTCATTTGAATGTGGGTGCACGTTCCATACGGGAAGTTTATAAGCAACTGATGGATTCACATGGTGAGACAGAAGCGTGGCTTCGCCAATTAGCATGGCGGGATTTTTACCTGTATCATGCCCGGCTGCAGCCTGATTTTTTCAATTATGAGAACCTGTTCGATTTCTCCGAGCTAAGCACAGATCATTTTGAATTGTGGACTGAGGGTCGTACCGGAATTCCGATCATTGATGCCTCAATGAAGCAGCTAAAAGAAACCGGTTGGATGCCCAATCGGCTGCGGATGATTTCTGCAATGTTTTTAACTAAAAATCTGGGATGTCCCTTTATTTATGGAGAACGATATTTTAGACTAAAGTTAAGTGACTATGACAATGTGTTGAACCGTGGGGGATGGCTTTGGAGCTCATCACTCGGGTATGATGCGTCCCCGTATTTTCGGGTGATGAACCCCGTAACCCAATCCCAAACTCATAATCCGGATGGCTCTTATATCCGTAAATGGTTGCCTGAACTCGGGCATTTAACCAACAAGGATATTCATCTCCCCCGCCCTGAGGCGATTGTTGATCTTAAGAGATCACGGGCGCTTGCCATTGAGACCTATGGACGTATTTTAAAATCTGATCAATCTTAAAATTTAATACTATCTATCAGCTTTAGAAGTTCACTGACGACCTGTTTAGGTTGGTAACTGTGGATGTAGTGCGAGCTATTAGGTACGATGATTTGTTGTCCAGTTGTGGACCAAGTGGGAAAGGCGGCTTCGCTGTCCTCCCACGCTTTATCATCACTTAGCTTGCCGAAATAGTCAGCTGTTAAAACAGTAAGCGGGATATCGAGAGGTTTCTTGCCTGCCAGGATAATCTCGGCGTTTTTCTGACTTTGGCGGACTTCATCCGTCATATCTTGATTGCCAGACTTTAATAGTATGGATGTATGGCTTAATTTTTTTAAATCCTCAGTAAGCAAAAGCTCCCCGTTGCTCTGATCAGACGCCCATTCTGCAAAGCTATTTGAATGATATAAAGCTCTCAGGACCCCGGTTGTGCGAAGCGCACGATAGATTAAGGGAACCACTGTAAACCCTTGTCGAGAAGCGTAATACTCTGGGCTTCCTCCATCTATCATCAGAATGGCTTTCACTTCGGTTGGAAACCGCTGCGCGTATCGGATCGTCTCTAAAGAGCCCAGTGAGTGTCCGACGAAAATATAGGGTGGCTTCTGACCCGATGCTCGCAGCAGTTCACGAATCTCATCTGTTATCGTGTCAATATCCCGTTTTCGGCCTGTAGTATCACTGAACCCATAACCGAATCGATCGTAAACTACGAATTTTGCATGTGATTTGAGCCCCTCATATAAAGGTGAGAAGTCAGTATACGGATTAGCTGTCCCCCAACCAGAAGCAAACACAACCGTAGTGTCACCTTCACCCCCAGCGTACAAGTGCATCTTATGGCCCGCCACCTCATACAACTTACCAGTAGGTTTGTAGGTTTTGGCGTCAGTTGCAGCCCCATACCATTGATAGGCTGATCCTATACCCACAAGCAGAAGTAGAGCGGCAAGTAGACAAATCATGATTTTCCGTGCCCTTTTTAACAAAGACTATCCCTCCAATGCTGTGATTACACTAAAGTAATTAGCCACTCTTAACAAATGTACAGGGAATAGTTGGATTGGAGAACCGCCTTCCGTAGGGGGAATTCCTAGACTTTGGTCTGAACCGAATACGGTTAGATGGACTGGCTTTCTTGAATTCAAGTGTATAAATACACTTGATTCGCTACCATGGTGGGCATACCTCAAAGGTCTGAGTTACTTAACGGACGACAAGAGAAACAGCCGTATTCTCGTCATCAGAGAATCGGCTGTTTCTCTTGCTACCGGTTTCACTAGTTACACTGGTTATTTGTTTCATCAGTTACATCGGGTTCACCAGTCCACTAGCTACCCCACTTACACCACTCAACAGCCTATAACCAAAGTTACAAGATCATTTATCTTACTACACTTACAGTTTCGATTTACCTTACAGTACCCAATTTCCTTTACGGAATACGGGTTCTATCGTACCATCTGCCAGTTCTCCGTCTATATCAAGCTCTGCAGAGCCGATCATGAAATCGACATGCGTTAAACTGACGTTTGCTCCACGCTCCAGCAGTTCTTCGCTGGTAAGCTTTGTTCCGCCTTCAATATTTACCGGATAGGCGCTGCCGAGCGCAAAATGACAGGAGGCATTCTCGTCAATTCCAGTATTATAGAATACGCGGTTCAGGTTGGAAATCGGTGAATCATGTGGCACTAATGCCACTTCACCGAGATAAGAAGCACCCTCATCCGTTTCCAGCAGCGAAGTTAGATGCTCGCGACCGGTCAGCGCATTATATTCTACGACCTTTCCATCCTTAAAGGTTAAGGTTATACCCTCCACTAAGCGGCCGTTCAGATTCAGCGGGAGCGTGCTCTTGACCGTGCCATTCACACCTTTGCGATGCGGCATAGAATAAATCTCTTCTGTAGGCATATTGGCTACAAAATAGACTCCGCTCGCATTTTCACCGCCGCCGCCGCGCCATAGATGGCCTTCCGGCAGCTCGACATGCAGATCAGTACCTGGTGCTCGGTAATGCAGGCTCTTATAGCATTTCGCGTTCATACGATCTTGGCTTTCCTTCAAGTGACTAATATGCTGACGCCAAGCCGCTACGGGATCATCGCTGCCTACCCGATTCATTTGGAACACAGCTTCCCACATTGCATCTACTCGCTCCTCTTCCGGAAGATCGGCAAATACTTTATTCGCCCATGCGCGGGTTGGTGCTTTGACAAGTGACCAGCTAATTGTGCTGTTCCGAGTATACTTTTGATAATTCTTGCGTGCTACTGCTGCTGCTTTGACCGCCGCCGATACTTTAGAGGAATCAATGCCTCGGAATAACTCAGGGTCTGGTACTTTAATATGTAATATGGCTCCGTTTCCTTCGGCGAACTTCTCCAGCATATCTGCCTGCCACTGCGGATAATAGTCGAATGAATCCTCAGGGGCCTTTTCATAACGGATACGAGTAGTCACTTCATCCTCCCATTCCACCATGACATATTTAGCTCCCGCTTCATAAGCTTTTCCTACAATGAGACGTGTGAGTTCGACGGTTTCCAAAGGTGAATGAACCATCAGCACCTGACCGGGTTGCACATTTACCCCAACCTTAACAACGAGATCCGCATATTTATCGAGCATTACATCAAAATTCTTCATACCGTTAATTCCTCCAAATCCTATATAGTTATTCTCATTATGTACCTTCTCTTGTTATTTTACCTCAAATCAACAAGAGTCGCGATTTGATTAAAAAAATAAGAAGCTGTTCTATTAACAGCTTCAAGTTCTGCACTCTATTTTTTATCCACCTGCAGTAAAGTAATCGTCTTTAAAGAATAAGTATGCTTGATTTTTTCTTCAGATATTACATTAAGCTTAATCAAGCTAGCAATCTTCGCCGAGTCTGATTTGGAGAGCATTCGCCATACCTCAGGATCAGATAATGTTTCATGAAGCTTAAGATCATCATATTCCTTACGATTTTGGGTAACCAGCTTTACTTTGTAGCTTCCAATTTCCATATCGTTCTTCTCTTGTTCACTACAATAAGTTACTATTTCCTGACGTAGCTCCGCCAGTTCCTTTTCCATTTCTTTTTGCTTCTGCTTCAGCTTATAGTATTGTTGTACCTTCTTTTCCATCCCTTGTTCACACTCCTCTACAGACATGTGTATGCTGGGAATCTTCATCTAAACCCCTAAAAAAGTAGTTGAGCGTTAGAATTTCATTCTAAAATTATTCACAGCATCTCGAGTTCAATTTGTTATAATATAGATAATATGGAATTCTATTAAAAATGCGTGAACCAACTCAACTTTGAGAGGATGAGATTGAGATTATGGGAACAATAAGCACTAATCTTCAACTACCAAGAAGCCGCCCGGAAGATCAAGGAATTTCTTCAGAAGCAATATCCAATTTTCTGAATTCGCTTCCAAATAACAAGTTAGATTTGCATAGTTTCATGCTGGTGCGTCATGGCCACGTCGTTGCCGAGGGCTGGTGGTCTCCTTATGGATCGGATCTTCCTCATATGTTATTTTCGCTTAGCAAAAGCTTTACCTCCACCGCCATGGGTCTCGCTGTTTCTGAAAACCTATTATCGCTGGACGATTTGGTCATTTCTTTTTTCCCCGAAGACGTCCCTGATGTAATTTCAGAGCATTTAGCCAAAATGAGTGTGAGACATTTGCTAATGATGGGAACTGGGCACATCACAGATACAATGGATGCAATCATAGAACGTGAGGATGGAAACTGGATCAAAGCCTTCCTGAGTGTGCCTGTAGAAAAAAATCCTGGGACGCATTTCCTATACAACACTGGAGCTACCTATATGCTGTCTGCGATTCTTCAAAAGATTACAGGTATCACTCTGCTGGATTATTTGGAGCCTCGTCTATTTACACCTCTTGGAATTAAAGATCCTGCTTGGGAAACCTGTCCTCGGGGAATCAACACGGGAGGATTTGGTCTGAGTGTTAGAACTGAAGATATCGCCAAATTCGGCCAATTATACTTGCAAAAAGGGATCTGGGACAATCAACGAATATTGACAGAGGACTGGATAAACGAAGCCACTTCTAAGCAAATCTCAAACGGAGACGGCGGGGAAAGTGAATGGTCTCAAGGTTATGGCTATCAGTTCTGGAACTGCCGTCATGGAGCTTATAGAGGGGATGGTGCCTTCGGACAGTTTTGTATGGTTCTGCCAGAACAAGACGTGGTCATAGCCATTACTAGTGGAACGAATGATATGCAGGGTGTGATGAACGCTGTCTGGGAGCATTTACTTCCTGCAATGAAAGAAGGCTCGATAGTAGTAGAAGATGCTACGGAAGCAGCAGCTAATCTAGCTATCCAATTAAATAGCTTAGCTATGGATCCCCCACAGCTCCAACCCTCTTCCTCTATGGAAGATGTCCTTAACGGCAAGGTTTATAGTCTTGATGAGAATGAACAGAAATTAGTTTCCATCTCCATTTCCTTTACTTCGAGTGAAGCCAAGTTCATTATTCACAATCTACATGGTGAACAAGTCATTCATTCCGGACGAGGCGTATGGGTGGAGAGCCATGCCAAAATTCTTGATAACACCCAGAACCACATTATGTCAAGTTTCACCTGGAAAGCAGAGGATACGTTTCAGCTGACACTGCTATTTATAGAGACTCCTTATTGCATAACAATTAATCTAAAGGTCGACGGTAACAACATACAACTAACGTATGATTTCAATGTTTCCTTTGGCCAGTCTGAGTCTAAACCCATTATGGGCAAAGCTTAATCCCTCATCCTAACTCTTAATGTATTTATGAAGAAAGACCGGAAGCCTCAGCCCTGAGGATTTCCGGTCTTATTTAGGTTATCTTATAGCTATAATCTCTGCTAATTTACAAGCTCCAAAACAATCGGGCAATGATCGCTGCCCATTACATCACAATCTATTTGCGCACTAACCAGCTGCGGTGCGAGTCGTGAAGAAGCAAGAAAATAATCAATCCGCCAGCCCACATTCCGCTCTCTTACCTTTGGCATGTAAGACCACCAGGTGTATGCTCCTTCTTTTTCAGGATAGAAGTGCCTGTATGAATCTATAAATCCGGAATCTAGCAGAGTTGACATCTTCCCTCTCTCTGCCAGAGTAAATCCAGAATTTTCACGGTTTGACTTCGGATTCTTCAAGTCAATATCTTCATGGGCCACATTCAAATCCCCGCATACAATAACAGGCTTTTGCTTGTCCAGCTCATGAATATAACCACGAAAACGATCCTCCCACTCCATTCTGTACTCAAGCCTAGAGAGATCACGTTTGGCATTAGGGGTATAAACATTGATCAGGTAGAAGTTATCGAACTCCAGTGTGACAATCCGGCCTTCGGCTTCCTCATTTTCTTCCATTCCATATCTAACCGAGAGCGGTTTGACTTTGGTAAAGACAGCCGTTCCCGAATACCCCTTCTTCAAGGCATAATTCCAATATTGATGATATTCTTCACCCAACTCCAGCGTAATTTGCCCTTCCTGAAGCTTCGTTTCCTGTAAACAAAAGATATCTGCTGCACTTTCCTTAAAATATTCAATGAACCCTTTGGTGACGCATGCTCTAATGCCATTCACATTCCAGGATATTAGCTTCATAGTTATCAATCTCCTAACAGCTTCTGTAATTCATCCCAGTGTAACATAAAGGAATCTTCAATTTATATTCATTTGGAATAATTATTGTTTTCTGTAACCCAATATGTAATATATAGTTGACATTAAGTATATTATATATTACATTATTTACGAGGTGATGGGATGAGTAAAAATCTAAGGCTTAAGGCCTCCAGAGCCGCCAAAGACATGTCGCAGAAGCAGCTGGCGGAGGCCGTGGGTGTCACAAGACAGACGATTATTGCTATAGAGAATGGGGATTACAATCCCACAATCAGGTTATGTATTGATATTTGTTTAACCTTGGGCAAGACGCTGGACCAACTTTTTTGGGAGGTTGACGAGAATGTTGAAACCTAATTTAGATGAAAGACAACTGCAAAAAAGGAATAAGATTGGTAATCAAACACTGTTGATAATCGCTTATCTGTTGCTTGCTGACATGGGTCTTCATGGATATGGGATCCAATGGCTTGACTATCCTTTTAACAACTACTTTATCTTTTTAATCGGCATGGGCTCGTATCTGGTGCGAATTATGTTGCAGGGCTCCTATATCGGTCCAGGAACTTCAACATCCAAAAATTCGAAACAGGTTGTTCTTGCCTCCATTCTTTCGGTTATAGTCGCAGCCTGTATAATCATTCTTTTTCTATATAATCCTTCTAATAAATCAGAATCGGACAGCAGTAACATACTGCTCATTGCCTCAGTTGTAGGCTTGGTGATTCTCAGCATTACTTTTGTGATTAGAAGAAATAATAACCGAGATGAAGATTAATTCTATGGAATACGTGAGGGATCAGAATTCTTATGAGAACACCAAGATTGCTTCGAAGTTTTAACTTTCTGTACTTTGCATTGTTAGCGATGTTTATTCCTTTTCTCCCCGTGTATCTGGATGAACAAGGACTAAACCCCTCGCAGATAGGTTTTATTATAGGCACTGGCGGCTTTGTAACCCTGATTGCCCAGCCCTTATGGGGGATGATTAGTGATAAAACAAAAACGATTCGCAAAGTTTTATTGGTTCTACTGCTCTGCTCCTCGGTCATCGGTTACTTTTTATACGACTCCAGCGGTTATGTACAGCTAATACTATTTGCAATGCTGTTATATTTTTTCCTAATGCCTATCGATCCTCTAACGGAAAGTTTGAACTTTCGGATTGCTGAGGCTTCCGGAGTCAGTTATGGTTCCATTCGCACCTATGGTGCACTAGGATATGGCGTAATGGCATTGCTAACCGGATATGTGATGTCTTTTTATGGCGCTCATAGTCTGGCCCTGCTATTCGCAGGGATTGGCGTAATTAGCTTTATAGTTAGCTGGATGATGCCTGATGCTCCAGTCACAGGGAAACCCGTTACCTTAAGCAGTCTGAAAATATTCCTCAGCAATAAGGAGACATTATTATTCCTTGTGCTCGTATTTATCAGTTCTGTCCCGGCTAGAATGAACGATACTTTCCTTGGAGTATATATCCGTGAATTAGGAGGAAGTCCTGAGCTAGTAGGTCAAGCATGGTTTCTGGCGGCCAGCAGCGAAATTATCGTCTTTGCCTTAAGCTTCTGGTGGTTACGTAAAGGGAAAGAGTTGATTATTATTTCATTCTCCGGAGCCTTCTATTTCATCCGATTCTTTCTCACAGCCTGGATTACGGATCCACATCTGCTGGTTTACTTGCAAATTTTGCAAATACTCACCTTTCCGGTGTTCTACTCCGCCGCTATACAGTACCTGTACCGCATTGTGCCAGAGGAATGGCGTGCTACGGGGCAGACGGTGCTCGCACTATTATTCTTTGGGGTATCGGGAATTCTAGCATCCTATGCTGGTGGTGCAATATATGAAGCCTTCGGAGGTCAGACGCTTTACTTATCCGTATCCGCGATGTCGTTTCTAGGTATGATATTTGGATTATTTCTATATCGTATATATGGAAGAAATAATTCTACTTCCGAAAACATCCAATCATAAATTATCAAAAAAGCTAGAGACCCAATCCATGTGATTCGGGTCTTTTTCTCATATATACAAACCTTCTAGACTTTCTTTCTCCCTATCGCCCGCCCTATTAGAATGTGCTAATTTCCTAAGGCATCCGTTCTCGCATTCATAGATTTAGCGCATACAATATCCTATCAAAACGAAAAGGAGGTCGTTATAATGGCTATCTTGTTACCGCAACAATTCTTCAATCTAGCTGCTGGCGTAGGAAAATCATACTATGAGGATTTGACTGGAGGTACTAACGCTGCTGTCACTGTTCAAAACTACTCCGCAAATCCAGTTGATCTAGTAATCACACGCGTAAATGCACCAGTTATCACTTATACCATCCCTGCTTTTAACAGCTTGACTCTTCATGTCAACTTACTCTTGGTCGCTGCTCTATTAGCACCAGTTATCGGTCCTACAGCAGGCACTATTCAAATTGCAACATCCGATTTCTAATCTCCCAAACCACTCTAACTGATTTATCAGTTAGAGTGGTTTTTTCATGTTATTATATTAAAAGTGGAAAGGATGAGCATCTTTGATGAATAACCTCAATATATTAATCAACCTTCTAGAGTCACAAAAAGATCCACAAACAGCCAAAGCTATGTCCACTTATATGCGCGATCATTTCCCTTTTCTTGGAATCAAATCTCCGCAGCGCAGAGAAATCGTAAAAGAATTCCTTAAGGTCTATCCTCCAGAGAAAGAATGGGTATCTACTCTATGGAATCTTCCAGAAAGAGAGTATCAGTACACGGGACTTGATATATTGTTCAAAATCAAAAAAAAGCTGGAGCCGAAAGACCTCTCACTTATTGAAGGTTTTATTCTAAACCGATCCTGGTGGGACACTGTTGACCTCTTGGCTTCGAATGCCGCTGGTTATCTATTACATAATTCACCACGTCTACAATTGGAATATGGAGAGAAATGGATTCAATCCGAGAATATGTGGCTTAACCGAACGGCCATTCTTTTTCAGTTGCACTACAAACAGGACACGGACGAAGACTTACTTTACCGCTATATTCTTAGACACTCAGACTCTCCTGAATTTTTCCTGCAAAAAGCGATAGGCTGGGCGCTGCGTGAATATTCGAAAACGAATGCAGCATCCGTGAAAGACTTCGTTGAAAAGGAAAATTTAAAGCCCCTCAGTAAACGGGAAGCCCTGAAATGGATTAACAAGGACTAATCTACTCCTGCTCCCGCTCGTACTGCTCCATCAACTGTTTAAGCTTAACTTCTGTATTCGAATCGCCTGCGGGAGTGTAAATACTGCAGCGTAAATCCGTAGGGCCATGAACCTGTAATGAAGAAAGATGAAACAGCATTTTCCCCGCTTTAGCATGCCTGAACTCGAGGACTACATCTGGGGCAGAGCTAACCTGGCTTTGCTCCCATAAATCATTAAATGCAGGATGGACCTCCCTCATTTCCCCGATAAAATCATCGTACCAGCGATCCTCCACATATTGCCCATAGTACGCCCGAAAAATCGATAAATACCCTCTGACAAATTGCTCCCAATTTACCGCCAGCCGTTGAAATTCCTTGCGCACAAACAATAACCGGATCATATTTCGCTCCTCTGCCAGCAACTCAGCAAAATTCAGGAAGACATGAGCCGCAGCTTCATTCCAGCCCACGATCCCGCAGCGACGGTCCGATATTATGGTGGGACAAGATTTAAGCTCCTGTAAAATCTTTTGTAAGGATGGGCTGATCCCGGAGAATTCCTCCTGCCGGAAGGGTTCGTTAACAGGACCTGTCTCCAGCGCTAAAGCGAAGAGGTACTTTCGTTCATCCTTTGTTAGCTGCAATGCTGCTGCAATACAATCCAGAACTGATGAAGAGACTTTAATATCCCTACCCTGTTCAAGCCATGTATACCAAGTACTGCTAACCCCAGCAAGCTGAGCCACCTCTTCTCTTCTTAAGCCGGGTGTCCTTCTGCGAGAACCTTCCGGCAGGCCCACAGATGCTGGAGATATAGCCGCACGTCGTGCTTTTAAAAAATCTGATAATGCATGGAGCCTAGTTTGATAAGACATAGAATGCATACCCTGCCTTTCAGGTCATGAATTTAGTATAGTACATATTATACTAGTATAAACTCCAACTTGTAATAGGATAATGCAAGTGAAAGAATACAAGTATAGTTCGGAAGAGGAGGTTCATTATGGAACGGGTAGTTATAACAGGAATGGGATTGATATCACCGCTAGGGAATACTGTTACACAGTTCTGGGATCGCCTAATTAAAGGGGAATCAGGCATTTCCCCTATCACTTCATTTGATACTTCAGGATTCAAAGCAAAAATCGCCGGAGTGGTTCATGATTTTGATGGCGAAGGCCGATTTGGCCGCAAGGAAGTACGCAGGATGGACCGGTTTAGCCAGTTTGCCTTGGCTGCCGCTGAAGAAGCATGGAGTCATTCTGGACTTCAGCTTGATAAAATAAATCGAGAACGGCTGGGTGTATATGTAGGCTCTGGCGTTGGGGGAATCCATACCTTAATGGATCAAGGGATTCTCCTAAAAGAGCGAGGCCCCGATAGGGTTAGCCCAACTCTAATTCCTATGATGATCTCAAATATGGCCGCAGCTATGATCAGTATTAAGCTGGGTGCTTTAGGACCTACAATGTCTCCCGTTACAGCATGTTCTATTGGCAATACATCTATTGGTGAAGCCTTCCGACTTATCCGTTATGGCGGTGCCGATATTGTTATTGCCGGAGGTTCAGAGGCGGCGATTACCGAAATCTCTTTGGCCAGCTTCGGGAATGCCACTTCTTTATCTACTCGAAATGACGAACCGAGCAAAGCGAGCCGACCGTTTGATGGAAAGCGGGATGGTTTTGTAATGAGTGAAGGCGGTGGTATCGTCATCCTGGAATCACTTTCCCATGCCCAGCGCAGAAATGCTCAAATTCATGGGGAAGTAATCGGCTATGGAGCTAGTTCCGATGCTTATCATATGGTAGCTACCCATCCAGAAGGCATTGGTGCTTATCAGGCGATGAAGCTGGGCCTGCGCGAGGCAGGTATCCAACCAGAGGATGTAGATGTCATAAGTGCACATGCTACAAGCACTGTAGTTGGAGACCACTCCGAAACCCTTGCAATTAAGAAGCTGTTTGGTGAAGGCGCCTATCAAATCCCCATAACTGCGAATAAATCTATGACCGGACATGCGCTTGGTGCTGCAGGAGGGTTGGAAGCTATTGCTTTGGTGAAAAGTATTCAGGAAGGCATCATACCTCCAACTATCAATCAAGAAGAAGCTGATCCTATTTGTGATCTGGACTATGTGCCCAATATCGCACGTAAAGCTGATTTGAATATAGGGATTTCTAATTCTTTTGGCTTCGGTGGGCATAATGCGGTTATTGTAATTCAAAGGTACAACAATTAATAAAAGGCAGGACCAAACCCTATGGGGCCGGCCCTGCCTTTTATTATTATCTTAAGATGACTTATTATTTCTTCTGGTCGGAGACATGGCTTCCCCAGATTGAAATGCCTTCCTTCGAGGTAGCCGTAAAGGTCATCACTTGAGCACTCGTTCCTTCATTCCACTCTTTCAGAAATACACCCTTATACACTGCCCCATCAATAGTTAACTCAACATCATGCTCATTTGTAAGCTCCCAAGTTCCAGTAACAGCACCGGAAACTTTCCCATCTTTAGTTAGCTTAATCAGCTCTGACTGCACAATATCAGCTGAAATCTCCTTATTATGGTTGATGTATTTGTATTCACCCATTACTCCTTTTTTGCTGTATTTGCCAATAGATTCCCCACTATATCGGTGAGGGGCAACAACGGGCCATCCATCACTATTCATAAACATCTGATGCACTCTTACTTCATGCTGCTCTCCACGATTCGGGAAACGGGCGTGAAAAATCAGGAAATACTTGCCTGTCTTTTCATCATAATAAGCGGAATTATGGCCTGGAGAAACATAACCCCCAGACACTGCACCTTCTGCTTCGTCCTCTGTATTCTGAAATTCGAAGTTACCCATTAACTTCACTCCATATGGAGAGTAGGCAGGATCATCAAACAGAACACCAGCAGTTCCTTGCGCATCAATCATATCTTGATCTTCAGAATCCATGAAGGGTCCGTCCGGTGTTTTGGAACGAGCTACACGCATATTATAACCGCCATCCGCACCGAGGCCGCCATAAGAGAGAAACAGATAATAGTAATCGGTTTCAGGGCTATACAGCATATACGGGCCTTCAATTCGGGCATGATTAGCACCTAGCAGCTTTTTACCGTAACCTTGGTCAGGCAGTGGAAATCCAGTTTTCGTATCTAACTCTAGAATAAAAATACCCCCGGAGTATGAACCGTATACCATCCACAGCTTACCGTCTTTATCGAAGAAAACATCAGGATCAACCACGTTAGGCTTTTGGGTGGAATCATAAATTTCACCATCATCACCCATTCCAGACATACCTGATTTGAGAATAATCCCTTTATCCTTGTAAGGACCTTCAATATGATCAGATACGGCTATCCCCATAGCTGACAGTGGAGAATCCCCTTTACATGCATCATAATACATATAAAATTTCCCATCTGCCAATTGAATGACGTCTGGAGCCCACAGCGTATTGGACTGAGCCCAAGCAAAAGTTTCACTTAATTCTTTGGTGACATCAGGTATAAGTACATTACTATCAGAGACACTTGAAGAAATTTGCGTCCATGACATTAAATCCTTTGATTTAGCAGAAGCCAGATGTGAGCCGAAGACATAATACGTATCCTCAACATTAATAACAGAAGGATCATGTACAGATACATTTTCATACACCGGTGGAGCAACTGTCTCATTTTTGCTAGTAGTATTACTGCATGCTGCTAATAAAGAAAATGAAATTAATAAGGTTAATGATCGTTTTTTCATCGTCCTACCTCCTATATGTATACCCTTTCATTTTGGTACGAAAGTTAGAAATAGTCAATGGTTTTATTTAAATATATATGATTTAGTTCATACTTATATAAAACATAATGATTAAAAAAACGCCAGAGCGCATGAAGCGATCTGACGACAATGATTTATTTTCAATTACTTTACTAACCTATTCCTAATTATCTCCGGCTTCCACTAATACTGGCTTTTCATATACACCCTTAAGTATGCGATGCTTCTTCTTCACTACCTCAGGCATCTCCATAGCGGGTGCATATGGATGTAGTAGCCAGGATTTCACAAGATGTGTGTCGGAAACCTTATACAATGGCGGCTCTTGTTTGTAGTCAATTTCCATAGCATAGGAGCTCCGTACTGCAAAAGCATCACCCACTGGAGGTTTGAGCAAATCAGGAGGCGAACCCGGAATAGCCGTCAGCATGGAGCCTTTGCTCTCTAAGCTTGGCATCGAAGCTAGAAGACCCCAAGTATAAGGATGTCTAGGATCGTAAAAAATCTCTTCTGCAGTTCCCATTTCAACAATCTGACCCGCATACATAACCGCTACCCGATCAGCCATTCTAGCCACAACACCTAGATCATGAGTTATGAAAATAATCGCGGTATTAATCTTTTTCTGCAATTCCTTCATCAAATCGAGAATTTGTGCTTGAATGGTTACGTCCAGCGCAGTAGTTGGCTCATCTGCAATCAATAGCTTAGGATTGGCGGCTAGGGCCATCGCAATGACAACCCGCTGCCGCATCCCTCCGCTGAATTCATGTGGATACTGATGGAACCGACGTTCTGGAGAAGGTATCCCTACAAGTTGCAGTAATTCAATTCCACGTTTGATTGCAGCATCACTAGATATTTTTTCATGCTTAAAGAGTACCTCCGTGATCTGTCTCCCGACCTTCATCATCGGGTTTAGGGAAGTCATTGGATCTTGGAAAATCATACCGATCTCTTTGCCGCGAATTTTTTGCATTTGCTTATCGGTCTTACTGATTAAATCTTGTCCATCAAAAAGAATTTGTCCACGTTTATATTGACCTTGCGGCGTAGGAATCAACTTCATTATCGCCTGCGAGGTTACACTTTTACCCGATCCGGATTCACCTACAATAGCTAACGTCTCGCCTTTATCTACATGAAAGCTGACCCCGCGGATCGCTTGAACCTCTCCACCGCGAGTTTTGAAGGAAATGGCTAGATCCTTTACTTCTAAAAGGTGCTTCATCTTGTTCCCTCTCAATCCCATCTAATTTATGATAATGATTATCATTATTAAAGCTTCAGCTTTAATTTAACTAGTCTTTTGAGGTTGAGTCAAGATCTTTCTGAATTATTCTGTAAACCTCGCCCAGCCTTCCAGTAAATTGTCATGTGCCCATTTGAAATGCCCATCATTTTCATATTTGCGGGAATAGTACTCAATGAAGTAAATAAGATCGATATATAGATCATAGATCTTTTTACGGGCACGCTCGTTGGGACCATCATAACTGCCTCCATAGCCTTTATAAAAATCCGCGGAATTCTCGATATACCGGAAATAATACTCCATCAATGGGTCACCCCACAGCGCCCGTTCCCAATCAATCAATGCTACGATTTTACCCTCACGAACAAATATATTACCATCCCAAAGATCCCAGTGGACAAGCTTCGGCTCCTTAACCTCATCCAATACGTGAAGCCGTCCGGCCAACTCCGCCTCTATGGTCTCATAAGAGATCGGCATCTTAGCTCCCAATCGACGGGCATCATTCAGCAGGTTATTAATTAATGTCATAAAACATTCTCTCCAGGACCCCTCTTCACTGCGCATGGACCCATTGAACATACCAAACTCTGTTCCTTGAATCTCATTAATCAAGCGATTATATTGTCCTAGCTCAAACTCTATGGCCGCTCTCTGCTCAGGGGTTAGAGACTCTTTAACTTCATCATAAGGTTGCCCTTCAACAACCTCCATAAAAAAATAGTCACAGGGAAACACTTCACGACTATTGTCAAAAGCATACACTTCAGGAACAGGTACGGTGCCTATGGATTTCATTAAACGCAGTGCTGAGACCTCGGATACCATAATATCATGCTCATAACTAAGCGTTTCTATTTCTTGGGCCGGAGCTACTTTCAGAATAGTTGATCTTCCATCCGACAAAAGAATCTTATAGGCCGCATTAAAATACCCGCCCGTTAACTCCTTGCTTTCCTTAATCCTTATGTGATCTCCAAAAGCAGTGCTCACCAACAGTTCTTGCTGTGTATTAGAGATTTTTGTTTTTGTATGACTTTCCACAAGATCACCCCAATATAAAATTATCATAAATTTGAAACAATACTTCTCCTTGAAGCAGAGAATGGTTAGAATAGGAAGAACCACAGTTTTTAGGTTAGTACTGATTATTCGTTAAGAAAAGAGGAAACTTCCTTCATGATTATTAAGCCAAGAACACGGGGTTTTATTTCTACGACGGCTCATCCGGAGGGCTGCGCCCGCCAGGTACAACAACAGGTCGAATATGTACGAGCACAGCCTGTGATCAATGGCCCTAAGAAGGTCCTCGTTATTGGCGCCTCCGCAGGTTATGGCTTGGCTTCAAGAATTGTTTCTGCCTTTGGTGCTGGCGCCAGTACCATCGGTGTATATCGCCAAAGTGCCAGCAAAGAGAATCGTACAGCATCTGCGGGATGGTATAATTCAGCTGCATATGAAAAACTGGCTCAAGAGGCAGGATTGCCTTCATACAGTGTAACCGGAGATGCCTTCTCCAATGAGACAAAAGAAAAAACTATCGAACTGATTCGTGAAAAGCTAGGCCAAGTAGATATGGTGATTTACAGTGTTGCGTCCGGTCGTCGTGTCCATCCTCAGACTGGCGAAACGTTCTCTTCTGTACTAAAGCCTATCAAAGAAACTTACACCAATAAGACGGTCAATTTCCATACAGGTGAAGTAAGTATGATCTCCATTGATCCTGCTACTGAAGTTGAAATAGCAGGGACTATAGCTGTTATGGGTGGTGAAGACTGGCATATGTGGATCAATGATCTGCAAAAATCCGGTGTCCTCTCCGATCAGGCAGTAACTATAGCCTTCTCATACATCGGTCCTGAACTAACACAAGCCGTATATCGAGAGGGAACCATAGGGCGAGCAAAGGATCATCTTGAAGCGACAGCCCTCGCCATCAACGAGCAATTGGCTTCCAAGGGTGGCCGCGCATATGTAGTGGTCAGCAAGGCGCTTGTTACCCAATCAAGCTCTGCGATCCCAGTAGTCCCCTTGTATATTTCGGCATTATACAAGGTAATGAAAGAAAAAGGCCTGCATGAAGGTTGTATAGAACAAGCTTATCGATTATTCTCCGAACGTCTATATAATCCTGATGGAACTAAGGTAGACAGCGAAAGGCGGATACGCATAGATGATTGGGAAATGCGATCTGACGTTCAGGAAGATATCTCTAAGCTATGGACAGAATTATCTACCGATAATATATATGAGCTTTCCGACCTAGAAGGCTATCGCCGTGAATTCATCCAGCTCTTTGGCTTTGAGATCGATGATATTGATTATGACATAGAAACCGATCCAAATGTAACCATTCCGAACATGATCTAAAGAAAGATATCGGGCCTCTGAGGTGACATCAAGTGTATAACTACATCTGAATTGGTGGAATCGAGCCACTATGGTGCATTCAAGTGTATAAGCTACTCAAAAAAGGGGATGCCCCAAAGCCATTTAAACATGGCTTACAGGACACCCCCTTCTGTACTTTATACTAAACCCACCACATCTCGCCTAGTGGCTCTTCAATTAGAATTTGACTAAGGTTATCTACGGCTTTGGAGAAGCCTTCATTTACCGACATCAACCCGTCTTCATGTTCAATGCTAACAACATAATCATATCCAACCAGACGTAGAGCACTCATAATGTCAGCCCAAGTCTTAAGATCATGACCATAACCTACCGTACGGAACTGCCAAGCACGATCAAGCATGTTGCCATAGGACTGCATATCCGTTAATCCATGCATATTCACATTAACAGGATCAATCACGGTATCCTTCGCATGGAAGTGATGAATGGCCCCTTGACGTCCCAAGATATGAATCGCTTGAACAGGATCAATCCCTTGCCACCACATGTGGCTAGGATCTAGATTGGCACCAATTACTTCACCTGCTGCTTCTCTTAAGCGGAGCAGCGTTGCTGGTGTATGAACAGAGAATCCACCATGAAGTTCAAGTCCAATCTTCACACCATGTTCAGCTGCAAAAGCTCCCGATTCGGTCCAATAGGGAATGACTTTATTCTCCCATTGCCAGGTTAATATCTCCTGGTAGTCATTCGGCCAAGGAGCAACCGGCCAATTCGGATACTTAGCATTCTCATGATCACCCGGACATCCTGAAAATGTATTTACAACCGGAACTTCAAGTTTTTGGGCCAGTTTCACGGAATTCAAGAAATCCTCGTGATCCTTACGGGCGAGTTCCTTTTGTGGATGCAACGGATTGCCATGACAACTTAGTGCACTGATCATTAATCCACGTGACTCAACCGCATGCTTGAATTCCTTCAACGCGGTCTCATTCTCGAGTAGCAACTGCGGATTACAATGGCCATTCCCAGGATATCCCCCAGTGCCGATTTCTACGGCTTTTAGCCCTTTGGATGCAACATAATCCAGCGCATCCTCCAGCTTACGCCCCCCAAACAATACCATAAATACCCCAAGTTTCATGCTGCTTCCCCTCTCATATTACAGATCTTATTTATCGGAAGTTCCATCAAAATAAACGGCACGGCCTGTGCGTGCGGATTCATATATAGCTTCTAGAATTTGTGTAACTACAAACGCCTGTTCAGGTTTAACAACAGGTTCTTTGTCCTCGCTTACTGCTTCCAACCAGAGACGAGCTTCACGATCCGCATCACTCTCTTGACCACCGGAGTAGAATGCTACACCACCTGAAGACAGATCAACCTTAGTTTCATAAAGACGTCCGGCACGTTCTCCGTTCAGTCGAAGACCATCTTGCATATCTGCTCCGCCTTCTGTGCCTGCAAGAAGTGTCTTGGCTTCACCAAATTCGGATACATTAAGCGCCCAGCTGGACTCAAGCACGATAGTCGCGCCATTCTCCATAGTGATAAAACCGAATGCTGAATCTTCAACTTTGAACTGCTCCGGATCCCAAGGACCGAACGCATTGGCTGCATTCTCTTTGTGACCAAGCTTATGGAAGACAGAACCAGTAACACTACGTGGCTTGTAGTTATCCATCATCCATAATGTCATATCTAGTGCATGAGTACCAATATCGATAAGCGGGCCTCCACCTTGCTTCTCTTCATCCAAGAATACACCCCATGTAGGAACAGCACGACGACGAAGGGCAATAGCTTTAGCATAATAAATATCACCAAGATCTCCATTATCGCAAAGACCCTTTAAGTACTCGCTGTCTGAGCGAAAACGGTTCTGATAGCCAATCGTTAACTTTTTGCCAGTACGACGTGCTGCATCCAACATATCTTGCGCTTGAGCGGTAGTTTTCGCCATTGGCTTCTCACACATTACATGGCAACCTGCTTCCAATGAAGCTACTGTAATTACCGAGTGACTGTCATTGGGTGTGCAGACGTGAACGATCTCAAATCCACCATCTTTTAGCAGTTCTTTATAATCACTATACACCTTTGCGCCTTCTACACCATACTTTGCAGCGGCTTCTTCAGCACGTTCTAATTCGATATCACAAAAAGCGACCATTTCAGCTCCGGCTTGACGGGATAAGCTTGGCATATGTTTACCATTCGCAATACCACCGCAACCAATAATAGCAATTTTCAACGTTTTAGACATGAACTTTTCCTCCTTGTTGTGCGTACTCTTTTACCCATTTCAAGCTATCTTCAACACTTGCAAGCGGCGAACGACTGCAATAATCCTGTTCAACCACTGCCCATTCCACCCCAACCTCTGCTGCTGCTTCCAAAATACCGGCAAGATTGACTTCACCCTCACCAAGCACTACGGTTTCAGCCGAGCCGTCTTCACGCTTCTTCATATCCTTCAGATGGATAATTGGCAGACGTCCAGCGTACTTGTGGATGTATTCAACAGGATCATATCCTCCAACATAAACCCAGCAAGTGTCCATCTCTACTTGAAGCAACTCTGCAGGTACCCTATCAAAAATACCGTCAAAAGCAGTGAGCTCACCATCGCGCTCTGTGAATTCAAAATCATGGTTATGGTAGGATAATACGGCACCCAGTTCCTTGGCTTTTTCTCCTATAGTGCTTAAATCAGCTGCAACCTGTTCCCAATTACGTTGTTCTTCTGATAGGTAAGGAACGGTTAGGTTCTTATTGCCAATAGCCAGATTATACAAAACTTCCTGTTCTGTATCATTCAACAAGGCATCGTAAGGACGATGTGCTCCAAGAGCAACTAATCCGGTTTCCTCCAGTAATTGCTTAATTTCCTCTGCGCTACGTCCAAAGTAGTGATAGAATTCCACTCCACGGTAACCTATTTCGGCCACTTTCCGCAGAGTTCCTTCGAAATCCTGTTCAAGCTCTTCTCTTAGTGTGTATAATTGCAAACCAATCTTCAACATTACAAATCACTCCAATTCGTGTGATGGCTACCTGAACAAAAGAGCTGTTAGGTAAAACTGTTAATGAATCAACCTAATTTACATAGTAGTATGAAAGCGCATAAAATAAAATGAATAATATGATTTAAACATGAACAATCTGATTATCATTTTATACCACTTACAATTAACTTTCATTATAGAACTGGAAAGGTAGGGATAATGGTGTCCGATTTGGACGAATACATATCAAAATCTTTGACCACTTGATGAGTACGTCCAGCTTCAAAGATTGCTTCAATTAAGTTCAATACACGTAACACTTCTGCATTTTTAACAATGGGTTTGGCAGTTCCTTTTACTACTGCTGCGAAATTATCATAAAAGCTGGAAGCGTGACTATAAGCTGCTGGCAGAGCTTCCGTGAGCGTCGCACCTTCAGACGGAGGAGCCATGGTTTTGGTTAACCCCACTCCTGCTTGAATAGGTTTGGGCTCGATTTTCTCCACTTCATTGTTTCTTAGTACCATTCTTCCCTTTAAGGACCAGTCTTCAATTACACCTGTTCCTTCGAGACCTTTCACATACCAACGCGGCAAAGTGATGAAATTTGTTGTCCCCACTTCAATAACAGCAGATACGCCATTCTCAAATTGTAAATACGCCTCAAAACCATCATCTACTTCATCGCCAAGAATAAAGCTTAACCGGCTGGATACACTGGTGATTTTGCTATCAATCATAAATACTAACTGATCTAATAAATGAACACCCCAGTCTAACAGCATCCCCCCACCGAAAGCCTCAATACGACGCCAGTCACCCGGAATTCCATTGGCACCATGAACTCTGGATTCAATTTTGAACAGATCGCCGATGGTGTGTTGGTCATACATGGTTTTGATAATCAAAAAATCTTCATCCCAACGTCTATTTTGATGGACCATTAATACACGATCCGTCTCCTCTGCAACCGCCATCATTTCTTCAAAGTCAATTTTGGATAACGTGACCGGCTTCTCACAAACAACATGTTTGCCCGCCTTCATCGCACGAATGCATAGGTCCTTATGGATATCATTTGGTGTAGCGATAACAACGACATCCACCTTTGGATCCACCAAAACAGCTTCATAGCTCTCATAAGCATGATAACCGTCATTAACAGCTGCTTCTTGGCGTTCTGGAAGAAGATCATACGCGCCTACAACTTCCAAGCCAGCACTATCTTTGATCAGCTTACAGTGGTAACTTCCCATTCCCCCATACCCAATAATAACAACGGATTTTTTTGTTAGATTCATGGATTCGACTCATCCTTTTTTTTGATTTATTTTAATGGAAAAAACATACTATTTAAGCGCAGCTCACCTGAACAAAAAGGTTGACTCACCCTCATACTCATATTCCTATTACAACACTGTATTGACCAATTTGGTTGTACTGCATCTTTAGAAGCTATTTATATGGTAATCTTTAAGCTCTTATAATAAAATGAATAATATGATACTTACATGAACAATTTGGCTATTATTTTATTATTCAGGAGGGTCTATGTCACAAGCTGCAGGCTGTCACGTTTTGTCGGCCGGTTTCTCCTTTCATCGGAAGCCGTTTCATATGTCACAGAGTGAAGGAAACAAAACTTATCTTATTCGACTTCAGACAGATGGGAAAAGCCGTGCTTTGATAGATGGAGTTATTTCTCCCGTAGAGAGCGGCGATCTGACGCTGTTCAAACCCAACGATCCGTATCATTTAATTATTGATAAGGAAAGCTACGCTGTTGGCAAACCACGTATCGAGAGTGGGGATTATCATATCTTTTGCGGCGGCGATTGGATCGAAGAATGGTGGAAACGCAACCCTCGCCCATCACGCATGAATGTACCTCTTAGCGATGGCTTTCTGGGTCTATTTCGTCAGCTTGTGCTTGAACAGCGGAGATTATCCGACTTTTCACCGGAAATTTCAGGATGTTATCTGCAAATCTTATGTATGGAAATTGATCGAATCATGTCTGATAAGCCAGCGATAACTCCGACAAGCTATCTGGCATCTAGAATGAAGCAATATGTTGAGGAGCATGCAGCCTTTCCGTTTCATCTGGAGGATGTTGCGGCCCATGTAGATATTTCGGTCTCACGCGCCGTTCATCTTTTTAAAGACTCCTTCGGAACCAGTATTGTCAAATACGTAAATGACGTACGGTTGGAAATGGCTCGGGAACGAATCACATTCAGCCCGATGCCTCTTGAGCATGTAGCAGAAACTTGTGGATTTGCTAACTATACTTATTTTCACCGTGTATTTCGGAATCGATTTGGTATGTCTCCCAAGCAGTTTCGTGTCTTTAGCAGGGAACGGATGTAAAGCTGCCACGCAGGTCTATAAATTCCCACAAAAAAGGAGCGCCATCATTCGTGATTCGCTCCTTGTGTTTGATCTTATTCAATTGCTGTTGTTTACTTGGCGTAATTCGGACATGCTGTGAAATGGCTCCATAATCTACATTGGATCTTCGATTGTTCGCAGAGCACCAGGTTCCTGCCCGCTCGGCTTTAAGAAGGACTTTCTTTGTTTTTGTACGTGCCATGTGATCCCACTCTCCTGTTCAAGGTTTTATTATTTACATACTTTGATCGTCGTTCTTAAGTTCATTCTAACACAAATAAGCAGTTCCCACAGCCAGCAAAAGTCGCCATATTACTTCCTAAAGATGGATTGGGGCACACTATCAGCAGAGCTGAGAATCCAGTATACTTACCCTAAAAGAACGTCTCTAGCATTCCAACTCATAGATTTGGAGGAATTTATACATGAAGTATGAAGTTTTATATGAGGGTGCCTTCGCAATGCTGAAGGTGAACCTGAATTCAGGGGAAAGCATCAAGGCCGAAATGGGTGCAATGGTCGCTATGTCACCTAATGTTGAATTAAGAGGTACTGTCGATGGCGGTTTAATGAGAGGATTAGGACGAATGCTAAGCGGAGAAAAGTTCTTCTTCCAAGAACTTACCGCTACAAGAGGACAAAGTGAAGTTCTGTTATCACCAGGTTCTCTAGGAGATATTCAAGCAGTAGAATTGGACGGTTCCTATAAGCTTTATGTACAAAAGGATGGGTTTCTGGCGGGGACGCAAGGCATTCAAGTAAATACCAAGATGCAGAATTTAGCCAGAGGCTTCTTATCCGGTGAAGGATTCTTTATCGTAGAAATCAGCGGCAAAGGTACGGTGTTCCTCTCCTCCTTCGGGGCTATTCATGCCATTAATCTAGAAGCTGGGGAAGAAATGATCATTGACAATGGACATCTTGTAGCTTGGCCGGATTATATGGATTACAAAATCGAAAAGGCAGCCACAGGTTGGTTGAACAGCTTGACCAGTGGTGAAGCCATTGTCTGCCGGTTCCGTGGTGAAGGTGTTGTATTGGTGCAAAGCCGGAATCCGGGCAACTTTGGAACTTGGATCAAATCATTTGTCCCTACCCGGGGATAAAACTGAGCCTAATATATTGGAAAAGGTGGCACGAGAATTCTCATGTCACCTTATTTTTTGCGTAAATTCACTCGCACAAGTTCTGATTAAGAGACTTCCCTGCATTCCTTATCTTTCTTACAGCCACTTTCCTTGCATGTATTGTAAGAACCTTTGAAATCGAGACGATGGTCCGTTACAGTAAAGCCATACTCCCGCTCCAGACGATTTTCCAATTCCAGCAGCCAATCCTCTTTAATCTCTTCCAACTTCCCGCATACATTACAGATCAGATGATGGTGCATATGAGCCTGCTCATCACCACGCAAGTCATATCGAGCAACTCCATCGCCAAAGTTCATTTTCTCGACGATATGAAGTTCCGTTAACAGTTCTAGGGTTCGATACACTGTCGCCAGTCCAAGATGTGGATAGCTGTGTTTGACGAGCATATAGACTTCTTCCACACTTAAATGGTCTTTTTCATTATCCAATAAAACCTGAACGATAGCTTCACGTTGGGAGGTTAATTTGTAATTTTGTGCTGCAAACTGCTGAGCTATGTGTTCAATGGGATTCATAGAGATCTCCTGCCTTTCTGAAGGATCAACATCCGCACCTGTTAAGACGTAGTTAATCTATTCTATCAAGAAATAATTAGTAATCGTTACGAAATAAGCATAACAAAATAAACTGCAAATTGAAAGAGGCTGGGTACCTGCAACATTACTGCTCATTCCTTCGTTATAGATGATACTTAAGGCCAAACCTAATGGCCTAATCCAAATACGAGGTGAAAAAGTCATGAACCTTAAAAAATGTGCACTAACCGCCATAACAACCGTATCGCTCCTCTCCTTCACACTTGGAGGACAAATCTTCGCTAATGGAAGCAGCTTCAAAGACTTAGCTAATGTTAGTGGAACAGAAAAGATCATTTCCCTCAAAGATCAAGGGTTAATCAAGGGTGTTACCGATTCACAGTTTCTACCCCAAAACTTGATGACTGCGGGTCAAGGAATCCAATTCATCTCAGGGGGACTTCAACTAAGTTTGGCTGCGATTGATTTCAACAAAGCTCCAGTAGCCAGCGATATTTTCAAAAAAGTTAAAGACAATGCTTGGTATGCAGAGGCTTTCATAAATGCCCATTACAATGGTGTAGATATTCCAAAGGATATTGACCCTTCTAAGACAATGACTAAGGAACTCTTCACTTCACTACTGGTGCAGGGTCTTGAAAAAGCGGGGAATTTACCCATGATTAAGATTAATCCTGTAGCCATTGCCGACGATAGCCAATTGACCCCCTCCTATCAAGGAAGCGTTCAACGTTCATTAATATATAAGATCAACACCTTGGATGCTGACGGAAAGTTTAATCCAAAAAGTGAACTAAGCCGTGCTGAAGCAGCCGTTATGCTATACAACGCTCTAGAGTATCTCAAATCTCATCCAGCTCCGGCTCAGCAATAGGATTAATAAAAACTCCGAAGTCCACTTTACAGTGGCTTCGGAGTTTTTTTATAACTTATTATTCCATTTAAGAATTATAAATTAACTTATTCAACTTCACCGCTCAACCGGTTAAGAAACTGTAAGGCACGAGGGCTTTTTGGATGCTCCAGCACTTCTTTGGGAGTACCTTGCTCTAAGATATGACCACCATCCATCAGAATAATTGTATCCGCGACATCTGCTGCGAACTTCATCTCATGGGTGACAATCACCATGGTCATCCCTTCTGCCGCCAACTGCTTAATGACCTTTAGTACTTCCCCAACCAACTCCGGATCTAAAGCCGATGTAGGCTCATCGAATAGCAACACTTCTGGCTCAACTGCCATCGCGCGAGCAATCCCAACACGTTGTTGCTGTCCACCGGATAGCTGATGTGGGAAGGAATCCGCCTTTTCAGCAAGACCAACCTTATCAAGTAATGCCAAGGCACGTTCACGAGCTTCTTCTTTAGAGCGCTTCTGTACGGTTACCTGTCCTTCCATCACATTTCCGAGCACCGTCATATGTGGAAACAAGTTGTATGACTGAAAGACCATCCCTGTTTTTCTACGCAGCTCCAGAACGCTGTTTTGCGGAACTTTTTTAACATCTGTAAAATTCAGCTTCGTATCACCAAGAACAATACTCCCCCGATCAGGAACTTCTAGAAGGTTGAAACAGCGAAGTAAAGTGGTTTTTCCAGATCCGGAAGGACCAATGATAACAAGTACCTTGCCATGCTCCAACTTCAGATCAATGCCCTTTAAGACCTCCAGCGGACCAAAGGATTTATGCAAATCTTTTATTTCAATCACACGTATCTTCTCCTTTAGCTCGCTGAGTATCGGTCAAGCCGCTTCTCTAGATAGTTTTGCAGAGCGGAAAGAACGGAGCTGAATAACAAATATATCAAACCCACTTCACAATACAGCAGGAGCGGTTCGTAGGATGTGGCTACGATCTGCTGTGCAGTTCTGAACATTTCCACATAAGTAATGGCAGCTGCAAGCGATGTGTCCTTAACCAGACTAATAAAAGAGTTGGCGAGCGGCGGTATGGAAACTCGCGTAGCTTGCGGCAGTATAACGCGGCGTAACGCTTGACCGCGGGTCATGCCAACCGAGAAGGCAGCTTCCCATTGACCTTTATGTATGGAAATTATAGCAGCACGTACTATTTCTGATGAATACGCACCTACACTAAGTGAGAATCCAATAACGGCCGCAGTAAAAGGTTCCAGTATAATACCAACAGCAGGCAAACCATAAAAAATAATAAATAGCTGAACCAATAATGGAGTTCCTCGAATGACCCATACATAAAAACTGGCAATCAGCTTCGGAATCGTCCATGAGGAAAGACGGACAATTGCGGTAAGCACAGCTAATATTAATCCGATTGTAAATGAAACCAAAGTGAGCGGAATGGTAAAAGCCACCCCGGCTTTAAGCAGGGGTAGCAAAGAATCAATAAAAATCTGTATTAAACGGTCATCCATTGATCAGACATCCTTTGTCGGAATCTATTATTTGGAGACGTCTGCTCCAAAATATTTCTCGGAAATTTTCAGGTAGGTTCCATCACTCTTCATCTCAGCGATCGCATCACTAACGGCTTTGACTAACTCGTCATTCCCCTTAAGAAATACTGCAGCACTTTCTGAGCCTCCAGGAACTTCATCTACTTGCTTGATCTTTACATCCGGCTTTTGCTTCTTCAAGTCTAGATAGGATAACCCATCATTAACTGTTGCATCAATACGTCCAGAAGTCAGCAGATCAATGGCTTGATTAAAACCTTCAGTCCCTACGATCTCAGCACCATTCTCGCGTGCAATGTCGGACAGGTTACTGGTAAGGGATTGACCAGCCTTTTTGCCTTTCAAATCTGCAAAAGTCTTAATGTCTTCATTGTCTTCGCTAACGATCAGCACGGCTTTGGAAACGATGTATGAATCAGAGAAGTCATATTTAACTTTACGTTCGTCCGTAATGGAGACTTGATTAAAAATAACATCGAAACGTTTAGCATCCATACCAGCAAATATTCCATCCCATTGTGTTTCAACAAACTCTGCTTCAACACCTAGACGTTTGGATACTTCCTCAGCAATTTCAACGTCAAATCCAGTAAGTTTACCAGCAGCATCGTGGAAGGTAAATGGTGCATAAGTACCTTCTGTACCGATGCGCAGCTTGCCGCTGGCCTTGACAGCTTCTAGACTATTCTGTTCAGCAGGTGCAGCGGTAGCAGCAGCTCCCTCATTCGTTGCCGCCGTTGGTTCAGCAGCCGTATTGTTATTGGCATTGTTACCACAAGCCGCTAGAAGTACCACGGTCAGTGCCAATAGAATCATTAAACTTAGTTTTTTCATTTGTAAAATCCCCTCTCTTATCCTTCTCTGTATGTGTGTTGTACAACCCGGTAAATTGAATAGTACACTGTCATGTCATGTCCGTCAATACCTTTTTCCGATAATAATCATCGGAATTGTGCCAATAGATAAAACAGGTAGTTATATTCCCTTTTAGCTTACCCAAAAACGGTAAATATGCCTCCTGAATAAAGATATTCATACCAAGAAATATCCCCAAATTTCAAAGTTTAGCCCCCTTCCAACTCTTTACATACCAATAAGATATGGTATATTTAAAAACGAATTCAATATCGATCTATTTATTTCACTAGGGGAGTCACAGACTGAGATGGAGTTAACACTCCGGACCCTTGGAACCTGATCTGGATTATACCAGCGGAGGGAAGTGGAACCGGACTCTCAAGTGATGCATTTTATGTATGCGGATGAGAATTTTGGACCCATTCATTTCCTACGGAGATGGATGGGTCTTATTTGTATAGAGGAGGCTTTCCGAATATAACAATGATCTCAACACGTGATTTATCCTACTCTTTTGACCGTTTGAAACAGCCCCCCGTCTTCTCAGACCTTTCTATGAAAGTCCACCCAGGAGAGTTCGTTTCCGTGGTCGGCTCCAGCGGGTGTGGTAAAAGTACTCTTTTCAAAATTATTGCAGGGCTATTGGAACCCACAAGTGGAGATATCATCTGGCAAAAGACTACCTCTTCTACTCTAACTAGACTAGGGAAAATTGCTTACATGCCCCAACAGGACCTATTACTGCCATGGAGAACGGTCTTGGACAACTGTCTGCTGCCCTGGGAGGTGAATCAAATCCGTTCAAAAGCAGATACGATCTCGATTATAAGAGGAATGCTGGAGCGTTTTGGTCTTACGGGAATAGAGAATGTCTATCCTCGCGAATTGTCAGGTGGAATGAGACAGCGGGTTGCTTTTCTAAGAACGCTTGTTACTGGAGGAGACCTCATGCTGCTAGATGAACCCTTTGGGGCCCTCGATGCTATGACCAAACGGGAAATGCACAAATGGCTAGTGGAGTTATGGGGTGGACTGGAGAAGACGGTTCTATTCATTACACATGATTTGGAGGAAGCTATACTCCTTAGTGATCGAATTTATCTGATGTCCGGCAAAAGTTGGCACAATCCCCTGAAGGAAATGATCATTGATTTACCAAGACCCAGGCATCCTACCCTTAATTTTGAACCGAGGTTTCTGGAACTACGGGCGGAATTGGAGCGGAGACTGCATGAACCTTTTTAAACGTTGGCTTCGACAATATGGTCTTTCCCTCCTTCTCTTCCTCATCCTGTTGATTAGTTGGGAGTCGGCTGTACGTGTTAAATGGATTCCATCATTCATTCTTCCTGCACCTACGTCAATATGTAATGCACTCATTGAGAATCGCAAACTGTTGTTTGGACTTCATTTACCGGCTACCCTTCAAGAAGTGTTAGTAGGATTCATAATTTCTGTTATCCTAGGTTCGTTGTTAGGAACGGGAATGGATATGTCTAGCCGTCTGGAAAAAGCTTTCTATCCCTTCATCATCCTAAGTCAGACGATTCCGTTAATTGCACTCTCACCCATTTTCATCTTTTGGTTCGGGTATTCTTTGGCCGGTAAGGTTGCTGTTGTCTTTTTAACTGCATTTTTCCCTATCGTGGTTGGAAGCTTTGATGGACTGCGAAAAGGTGCAGAAGGTTACAGAGAGTTATTGTTAACCATGGGTGCCAGCCGCTGGCAATTGCTTCGAAAGATTCAGATTCCACTTGCGCTGCCCTCTTTTTTCTCCGGTCTAAAATTGTCCATTGTGTATTGTGTGATTGGAGCCACGATTGGTGAATGGCTTGGGGGCAGTAAGGGGTTAGGCTACTTCAGCCGTCGTATGGCCGCAAATCTGCAGAGTGATGATATGTTTGCTGCCGTTTTTTTATTATCTGCACTTGGCCTTGGGCTCTTCTTAATCCTAGTGTTACTCGAAAAAATTATATTTATGAAAAGAGGTTCCTAACACTCATGACATTTACGATTAAAAAATTCAAGGTTTCTTCTGCCCTTCTATTACTTTGTCTATTTCTAATCCTTGGTGGTTGCTCAGATGGTACAACTTCTAATTCAAATTCAAATTCAAATTCTAATTCCAGTTCCAGTTCTACTCACAAGTTAACTCTTATGCTCGACTGGTATCCTAATGCGGTTCATTCCTTGTTCTATGTTGCGGAGCAGCAGGGATTTTTCGCAGAGGAAGGTTTGGAGATGGAAATTCGTATGCCTGCGGACGGCAATGATGGTTTGAAGCTCGTGGCGGCTAATCAAATCGATCTGGCACTCAGCTACCAGCCTCAGGTACTCATGGCACGGGGTGAGAATATACCTGTTCAATCTATCGGTGCCATAGTCAGACATCCACTGAATCACTTGTTATTACCTGTGGAAGGGAAAATAAATAGCCCTAAGGATTTGGCGGGTAAAAATATTGGTTTCTCCTCCATTCCTCTATATGAAGCTATGGTTAAGACGATGATTCAGAATGATGGCGGTGACCCGAAGGCTGCAAATCTGATAGATGTAGGGTTTGACCTCATACCAGCCGTATCCACAGGAAAAGTCGATGCGATTATGGGCGGTTTTATTAATCATGAGGCTTTGATCTTAGCAAAAGAGGGACATCCAGTGAATTCAATCAATCCCACGGACTACGGCGTCCCGGACTATTATGAATTGGTTCTTGTCGCTAGCGAGCAAGGTCTGAAGAACAACAAAGCATTTTTGAAAAAATTCATGACCGCCATCACAAAAGGCCAGGAGTTTGTTCAGAAAAACCCGGAAGAAGCGTTGGACATTCTGCTCAAGCATGAGGACGCTACCTCCCCACTGGATAAGGATATTGAGAAACAAAGTCTACAGATTCTACTGCCACTAATGGATGCGGATGATCAGGCTTTTGGATACCAGGACCCAGCTTCATGGAATAAGGTTCAGCAGTGGTTAACGGAAAATGAACTTCTTCAGTCAGATGTAAAAACCCAAGATGCCTTTATTAATCTATAAAAAACATAACCTTAGGAGGAATTAGAATGACCTATCTAGCGAAGGTACGCCTGCAAAATCCCCTTGTTCACAACATCACCAATATCGTAGTAACCAACTTTACGGCCAACGGTCTGCTGGCGCTGGGGGCCTCACCTTTTATGGCAGATGCACATGAAGAAGTACAGGATGTCGCTAAAATGTCGGCTGCGGTTGTTCTTAACATCGGCACTCTGAACGACCATACCATTCAATCCATGCTGCTGGCCGGACAATCGGCTAATGAACATGGTGTGCCTGTTGTACTTGACCCTGTCGGTGCAGGAGCAACTGCTTACCGTACGGAGGTCACACATAAGCTAACAAATGAAATCAAGCTTGCCGCTCTTCGAGGGAATGTTGCTGAAGTGGCTAATGTAGTTGGCGAAAGCTGGTCAAGTAAAGGCGTAGACGCCGGCGAGGGTGAAGGTGATGTGGTAGCACTGGCCCAGAAAGCCGCACGGGAACTCAGATGTGTCGTTATTATTACTGGAAAAGAGGATGTCATTTCCGACGGGGAACTTACATATATCGTTAGCAATGGACATCCCATTCTAACCAAAGTGACCGGAACAGGCTGTTTGCTGACCTCAGTGGTTGGTGCTTTTTTAGCCGTAAGTGACGGGAGCTACCTTGATGCTGCTGTTGAGGCGGTTTCCTTCTACGGTGTGGCTGCTGAAATCGCTGCCCAATCTGCATTCAATCAAGGACCTGGAAGCTTCCAGATCGAGTTCCTGAATCAATTAGCAGCTGTTACCCCAGAAGAATTCAACGAAAAATCCCAAATCAAGAAGCGGACTTAAATTAGCCGATACTAACCGATAACTATAACACTAGCAAGACTAAGGAGATTAATAATGAAGATATACAAAGCCTTAACCATAGCGGGCTCGGATAGCGGCGGCGGTGCTGGAATCCAGGCTGATCTCAAAACCTTTCAGGAACTTGGCGTCTATGGCATGTCAGCTATAACTGCGGTAACTGCGCAAAACACGTTAGGTGTGCAGGGAGTCTACCCGCTTGGAGAAGACGCTATTACTCAACAACTCACCTCTATAGGTGAGGATCTGAAGCCGGATGCAGTGAAAACTGGCATGCTGTTCAGTGCTGAAATTATTCGCAGTGTAGCGACACAAATACAGCATTATAAGTGGGGCAACTTAGTAATCGATCCTGTTATGGTTGCCAAGGGAGGCTCTAAGTTGCTCCAGCAGGAGGCTGTGCAATCTCTAATTAAATATCTACTCCCTCTGTCCTTAGTTATCACACCAAATATTCCGGAGGCAGAAATATTAACAGGATTAACCATCTCAAGTTTGCATGACCGCGAAGAAGCGGCTAGACGTATCACCTCTATGGGATCACGTTACGTGGTTATGAAGGGTGGGCATGATCCCAGCGGCGATGGGGTAATCGATATTTTGTATGATGGGCAAGAGTTTCTATATATGGAGAGCAAGCGGGTAGAGACTCGGCACACACATGGTACAGGCTGTACCTTTTCTGCGGCAGTGACGGCTGAGCTTGCTCGGGGAAAGTCAGTTCCAGAGGCGGTTTATATTGCGAAGGCCTTTATTCAAGCAGCAATTGAGGATGGTCTAGGCATTGGTTCCGGGCACGGACCCACTAACCATTTTGCTTATCAAACAAGACTACGGGGTGATGATCGTGGAGCGCATTAATAGCGATATAATCAGTAATATGTTGAAAATATACTTCATCATGGGCAGCACGAATTGCCGCAAGTCACCTGTGGAGGTATTAACCGCGGCCGTTACCGGAGGGATAACGATGTATCAGTTTCGTGAAAAGGGTCCTGGAGCACTGACGGGCAACGAACGGTTCGATCTAGCTAAAAAGCTGCAGCAAATTTGTCGTGCACACAACGTTCCTTTTATCGTCAATGATGACATTGATCTGGCTATTGCCCTAGACGCAGACGGCATCCATGTCGGTCAGGAGGATGAACCCGCTCAATCCATTCGTAGACAAATCGGTGAGAATAAAATTGTGGGTGTCTCTGCACATACACTGGAGGAGGCTCGTCGAGCCATGGCTGACGGTGCGGATTACCTAGGAATCGGCCCGATTTATCCCACTACTTCCAAGGATGATGCTAAGGAGGTTCAAGGGACCGCGATTATTGAGCAATTACGCGCTAACGGAGTTGGTATTCCTTTGGTGGGGATCGGTGGGATCACACTGCTTAATGCAGCCCCTGTCTTATCAGCGGGTGCAAATGGAATATCCGTAATTTCAGCAATCGCAGCGGCAGAGGATATAAGCGGTACAGTGAGGGATTTCGTAAGGCTCGTGGACTCTCGCCACTCACCCGGAGAAACTAATCAAGTCCAAACCTAGTCATCAGATTCACCGGATTATGCTGTCGACATACTGCGATTATTATCATTCTATGCGGTTGCCCGGGTAATAACTTATTGTTAACTCCATACTAATTATAGACGTCAACCGCATATTGAATAATTCTAAACGTTTTCTAAGATGAAACCAATTTAGGTTTTTTAAATCTTAAAATGAAGGGTGACAAGCACGTGACCATAGTTATCGATATCTCATGATTTTGAGCACAATAGTTACATATTAATTTCGAGTACGTTAGTCGTCCTATTAGGGATCGTAAAATTTGTTTGTATGTAAACTGTTCACCGCAACGCAAACACTTCTGCATTAGTTAACCCCTTTATAACTCTTATGTGATCTTAACGTCCATTCCCATAGTTCCTGATCGTCCCAATCATACATTTCTATCAATTTCTCATAGATGTTCCCATCGATTCTTAATAATTCACCAAAAGCCGGTTCCGTCTTCAACCCTGACCGTTTCAACTCTCTAATGATTTCTTTGGTTTCTTCACCTAGAATTTTCAGCAGGCGTTTCTCAATGATCATATGCTTATATCCATTTTGCTCTAATGTAGGGATGGGCTGACCAAATATCTCAATAGCCCACTTTTTATACTGAAAGCTACATACTATTCTAGGTATATCTTGTACCGTTCTCTTTGATATGTAAAACATACTCATTTCTTGAAAACACTGTACTAGCAGTTGCTCGAATTCTTCGAAATCATGTACCTCGCAAATAATATCTAAGTCACTTGAAGAGATATCAATGTCAATGGGAATAGTACCTACCAAAATCGGAGTGTACTCACCGAAGACTTCAAATATACTAGTTTCGGTTAGTATCTCATAAGCCTTCCTTTGTCTTTGATTCCCCTGTGACAAGTACTCCATGTTTAAGAGAAGATTTTCCAATGGTCTCCATCCTTAATGACTCTTCTTTAATTTATCTTCCTTCATTGTCACTTTAATAAATGAGTAGGGATTTCAAACCAAACCTTCCCGATGATCTTATCTTTGTTCACAAAAGGCACCGGCCATAAATGGGAGTCGTAGCTCTCGTTACGGTTATCACCTAAAAAGAAATACTGATCTTCAGGTACAATTATCGGACCGTAGTTATAATTCATTTTGACCTTAATATAGGGTTCATTAACAACCTCTTGATTACGATATAAATTCCCATCCTTTATCTCTATTTCATCGCCTGCTAAGCCAATCAATCTCTTAACGTATTTCTTGGATTCAACTGGAGAGTGAAAAACAACTATATCACCATGTTCAAGCTCAGACATCCACATTAATTTATCTACAAATAGACGGTCGTTGATTTCAATAGTGGGTATCATAGATCCCGTGGGGACTTTCATCGCTTCTGCCACATACGTTCTAATAAAAAGTGAAACAACTACAGCAATGATGATACTGGGTAAATATTGTTTGAGGATGTTCTTCATGAATATATTTCTCCGTTCGGGTTAATTTGTACGTGATAATTGTCTGGTGAATTCTTTAAATCTGGTTCCTTGATAGGTCAGTTCACCTTGATCTCCAACGGTTATTAAGCCAAAATAGTTAGATTTTACATGCAATTCTACTCGACTGCTATCCTCGAATTCAAAAGTAATATAGTAATTAGTACTAGCACTGGAATCACCGGAGCCTCCCCAAACCTCACTCCTCTTATCGACTATTTTACATCTTTGTTTGATAACTGCTGCAGCATTATTCGAAATGGATGTTTTCAATCCTTTTATGATTGCGTAGAAAATTGATCCGAATACAATTGTAAACACAAATCCTCCAAAAAGCTGGAAGAACAAAGGCATTTCACTAATAAAACCAAAAAAGCCATCAGGCTCGCTATAGTTATGCATCACAAAAACTCCTCATCTAATCAAACTTATGCTCTAAAATGTTTAGCGGCATACTTATGAAGATATTTGTTCAGTGAGTATACTAACGACGGTTTGGAGTCTTTTTTTCCATCGAGTACAATTCATCTTCAATTTGACTTGCTTTTTCGTTCATCAGAATGCGAGCATCTGTTATAGCCTTGTTATAGATATGGGGTCCAAGCTCTTTTATCATAAAATCAAGTAATTGATCAGCCCCGATATCCCCGATGGTTTCGGATCTTTCCTCCTCAAAATAATTCTTAACGTTATTAATGATTTCTTCCTTTACTTCTTTCGGCAGTTTTAAAAGGATCATTATGAATTTCCTCCTGAATTTTTGTTATTGTGACTTACACATCAAACTTTGGTTATGCGACAGATTACATGAAGCAAATATACCACTTATCCCATAATAAGGAAGTGTCATATTTGTAATTCACCAATCCATTCTTTTTTCTCAGGGACTGAATTTGTGCAATATGATGATAATTATGCCACACGAATCTTTGAAGTGCGATTTCAATGGTGATACTCCCCAATACCTGAGTTCTTAGTGTTCTAGCGAAGTCATCGGCCTGCAACCCACGAAGTAATATCGTAAGCCGGCTATGAAGCAGTTCCATAAGAGAAATTGAAGTCTCAATTGGAACATCCTTATAATCACTTAGCTCCGCCCACAAATCTTCACGATAGGAATCGGATAAAGGCTCAACTTCTGTTAATGCGCGCTTAAGTCTTAAATAGGCGTTCATGTCATTATCAGCCATATGATGAACAACTTGTTGAACGGTCCAGCCTCCTGCTCTATAAGGGGTCTGCAGCTGATCCTCAGTGAGACCTTTTAAAGTATCCTTTAAGGTCAGAGAAACACCCGATATTTGCTGTATAATCTGATTACGTTCTTCCTCGGACAGATGGGACTTGGGTACAAATTGACCTAATGGGTAACGAATATTATCCACTATAATCCCCCTTTAAGGTTTGTTATAAAAGGTTTGATATTTCCGGCTTTGCTCATGTTTTTCGCTATAATTCCCGTCTGTATATTCGAAGATCACTTGTGTCCAAAATTGCTGTGCTGGCTTATTACGATCCCTTTAGTTGCTTTCCAAAATCCCTCTAACAAAAGGCGTTACCTCGATATTATGTATTTCTTCTAAGCTAATCCATCTAGCCCCTAGTGAATCCTGCTCGTCTCCGTTAATTTTCAAATCATAATTTTCATTAAGCACCTTAACATTATAAATGATTCCAATATGGTGCATTTCTTCTAACTGATTATCTTTATATGGGTAAATAATCGTATACGATTTTGCTGATCTAATTGTGCCTTCAATTTCGGTTATTCCCGTCTCTTCTAAGAATTCTCTTTTGAGTGTTTCATAAGGCTCTTCCCCAAATTCAATAGTTCCCCCGGGCAAATCCCACTTACCTGTATGGGGTCCTCTGGATTTTTTGATAAGTAAAATATGATTATCCTCAATAAGGATGCCGTAGACACCTAAATGAACATATTTCTCCATGTCACGCCTACTTTCTAATCGCATCCACAATCAAGGATACAAACCCTAAAGATTCAGTTGAATTCCGATGATCATACCGATAGGATCGATAAATATATCCTTTCTCTGGATCCCACTCTTTAAAATAAAATTCTCCTTCTTCGTCACAGTATTCGAGTAATTCTACTTGAAAACCTGCTTCTTGGAACATTTGAGAAATTGTCTTGTAGTTGTGTACAATTTTATGACTAGCTGCCGGATGATCCTCGGGTCCTGGCCCGCCTATTTGTACAATATTCTGATACCAATCATTACGAAAAAAACCATCGGGTACGGCACACCGAATATATCCACCTGGTTTTAAAAATGAATACAGGATTCTCGCTGCTTCCACACCTTCCTCATAGGTCAAATGCTCCCATACATGCTCGGATAAAATCGCATCAATCCTTCGATCTCCAAAGCTCATTTCCCAGTCCGCCCGGTTCAAAAGATTTAATTCATTTTCCTGAGTTTGTATCCATCCAGGATAGGATTGAGAAGAAGCCCCAATAATAATTTTAAGAGGTTCTTCCGAAGGAATTCGGCTGATATCAATCATTTATTTTACCCTCCAAGTTATTGATTATTGAGAGCCCAGTTACGATCACCTAGTACAACTGAGGTTTCGATCTGTCTTTCGGGTATGTTCCAATATTTCTGTAATAATCGCTCTCTTTCTTCTGTCGATGTAAGTGTAAAGCCATTCTTCATATAAAATTTAATGGCCCATTCTGCGGATTCCCACGTTCCAATTAATATAGGGTTATCGGTTATAGCGACGATATGATTTAACAATTGACTTCCAATTCCACTATTTCTTTCATTTGTTCGAACGTAAGCATGTCTTATTAAAGAGACTTCTCCCTTCGGCTGAACACCCATGAGCCCTATGAGCTGATTCGTGGCATCCACATATCCCCAAAATACTACCCCTGCATTTATTTCTTGTTGTAATTCTTCCATGCTCATATAAGGTTCATGATACCTGTCGCCCGGAATAACACCTTTATACGCTTTGGCTGCATCATTGATGATTTGATATATTGTCTCCTGGTCTTCAAGTTCACATAATCTGATCAATTTTGTCAGCTCCCTTAGGTTTTTAATTCAGTCGATGAATGCTATTTTCTCAGCTTAAACACCAAAAAATCACTGCAACGAAAGTCCTCTTTAAACGACGGATATTTCTCAATCATTTCATCCGATGGTTTAGGTTCGTCCATTGCTTCGATGCGGAAGCCTGCTTTAAGAATAGTATTTATATAACTGGATAGAGTTCTGTGGTAATAAAGCAATTTGTCCTCTTGATCCAGTGGTAACACTTGTTTATATTCGCCTTCATAGAAATAATTGTCAACTTTCCAGTATAGCTTTTCACCATGCTCTGCCTTAACCCAACCGCTCTCAGGAGTTACAAAGCAAGGATGAGAAATCGAAAATATAAAACACCCCTGGTCTACTAATAACCGATACATCTCACTTATCGCCAACTCATAATTCGGTAAATCATGAATGACCATATTGGAGACTATAAGATCAAAACTCTTGTCTTGAAGAAAGTTAAGATCTTCACAGTTCCCATGTTTGTATTCTATATCTAATCCTAGAGGGGTTCTATTTTGCGCCAATTGTATCATTGTTTTGGAATAATCAACGCCTATTACGGATGCACCACCTTTAGCTAGCATTCTACTTAAATACCCTTCACCACAACCCGCATCTAAAACCTTCTTATCATTCACAGATTCGATTAGTTGAAGTAAACTTGGATTTAAAAGTACTTCCCTATGAATATCTCCCTGTTCTCCAAATCCCGAGGTAAATAATTCTGCGAACTTGTCCCATTTTTCTATTGCACTATTAGTACCAAAGTTAGCGTCCATAAATTATTCACCTCCTAGGTTGATTGAATTTGATAAATTCTTTAATCATAATTGCACACTCTGTTATAGAATTCGTATACGTATTTACTTCAAGATCATATTGGCATTGTTGATGGACAATTCCATATTGAGCCCTTGCTAACCCTATTGGCCTGTTTCCTCTTTCTCTTTCACGTCTTTCCAATTCATCTAGTGGACAATGGACTCCTATAAAGAAAGTCTGTGTATTAATTAATAAATGATTACATTCTTCCAACCACTTTGGATCAACTAAAACATGATCAACAATGATATTTTTGCCTTTCTTCGTAAACGCTGAAATGTAATGATGAAAAAGTGATATTACGGGTGCCTCTATCATTTCTTCATCTTCGATCGTTTTTATTTCTTCTTTGGTTATGTGCTCTCCAAACATATTCATTAACATATCATTTACACCAGAGATTGCTTGATCGACAGAAAGGGGTATGAATTCATCTTCGAGTATTCGTATTAACTCCTTAGAAATACTAGTCTTGCCGGCACTTGAAGTCCCATTTAGGAAAATGACAGTTCCTCTATGCATCCTTTTCTATCCCCTTGCTGTTTCTGTAAAATAATCCCTTAAACTTTGAGCATAAGCAATTCTGTCCTCAGGTGCAGAGAAACTGGCAGACGTTCTGTATAGATTATCTCCTTCATACCTTGGAAAAATATGCAGATGATAATGCCAAACATCTTGATTTCCATGTGGTTCATTATGTTGTCGGGTTGATACACCATCGCACTTGTATTGTGCTTTCAGAGCTTTTGCCACTTCAATTTCTAAGGCATGTATGCGATATTACTCGTAGGAGTGTACAGTCACTACGGTGAATGTTTGAACTTCCGGCCGCTGTTGTATCCGAATTTCCTGATTTATACCGCTTCTAGCGGATGAAATCCGGATACAAAGGCGGACGCTATCGCTCCTACAGTTCCAAACTTCCCCTTCGTACCTGTCACCCCGAGATATTTTTTATAGTTCAGTCTATCAAGTTAAAAAATCTTCTTGATGGCCTTTAATGTGCGTATTCATTTTTTGAATCGTTATAGGAGAAAGAACTTGATATTCACTAAAAATATTGCTTAATGAATCGAACAAGTTAATATCTTTTTCTAAATCAGAGGGTGTGACAACTCTCCTTACGCCGTTTGCATCTTGGCTCATGCTCTCGATGATGGTTTCCAAATGCTCCAGTAATTCCACCATTTCCATATCCTTAAAAAAGAAAATCCCCTCTTTTAAACCTTTCCAAACCTTAAGATCACTAACAAAATAACCAGCAAACCAATAAAACTCAGCAATCGATTTAGCATGATTATGAAAGGCGTAGAACAGAAATAATCCTCTTTGCCCTTCATTTAATTGGTTATATACATCTGATTTATGGTTCAAACTTTTCCCTCGTACGGACATTAACATCGGCTCAATGCAAAACCAACTGAGATTGTCATTATCTAAATCTTCTAGATTAATATGGGGTCTCACTTCATCTCTCCTTTCTCTAAGCCAGAGGTAGATTGAAATTGTACTTCCGATACTGTCCATTATCTGATGAGAATCTTAAAATATTCCCGTCTTCAGGGATACCTTCAAAATAACCACCAATACAGCCTGTGGTACATCTATGCCCAGAAATTAAAATGTTTGCTTCTCTCACTCCAGGTTTAGCCTCAAGCTCATGCATAAATTCTAATACTCTTTTAATGTAACTATGGATCTCTTCAACACCTTTATATACTTGAGCATCAGGTATGACTCCACTCCACTTTACCTCGGCTTTTTTCAATCTGTCAGCTTCACCTAAATCAAACACGTCCAGCCGTGGATCAATGATTGCTTGGATACCGGTTACTATTTCTGCAGTTTGAATAGCTCTTTCTTGTGGAGATGAAAATACATAATCAAATTTGATATCTGCGAGCTTCTCTTTTTGACATTCCGCTTGCTTGATACCCTTCTCATTTAAAGGCATGCCAAGCCTTCCTTGGAGTCTGCCTTCTTTGTTCAAGTCAGTTTCCCCGTGTCTTATCACGTAAATCATTAGGCTAATTCCCCTCTACTAATGCTCTTAACTCTTTCTCATTTAATCCATTCTGTACAAATTGATATTGTATCCCTGTAAGTCTTTGTGCCCTGTCAATGATTTGGCCTAGGTGATAACTAGTGTGTTCTACTAAATGATAAAGATTAAATAAATCAATATGATCGGGTTCTACAGTCTCTAACGTAGTCCGAAATTTACTGAAAGTTAAATTGAGCCCTGAAATCAGTTGGTCTTTCCCCTCATTCATGTTAGGAAAATAATTTTCTATTCCCTTATCGAACTTCAAATCTGGATTGGATAATCTTAGTGTGTTTCTTGTGACTTGTTCAATAATATGAAAAGTGATTCCACCAATATTATTCATTTCATTCTCATAATCCCCGCAATCCCAAATCATCTGGTTGTCTAAACTCTCCAGACATATTAAGAATTTAGGAAGATAATGATTTACCATCCGATGCATGGAAACCGTGCGGAAATATTCTAATGTAGTGTCTACATTCATTAAAATTCCATCTCCTTTAAATATTCGCCAGTAATCTCTAGAAGATTTCCATCAGGATCTTCAAGCATAAAACAATAATAGGGTTGAACAATATTGATATACATCACCTCAGAAACTTTTCCGATATCTAATGATAAAATTCGATCATACTCTCCTCTTAAATCCGGAACATTAAAGTTTAGTATTACATTATTCCCGTATTTGGTTATATGATTTTGCTTGAATTCTAGGTACTCCCTATTAAAATGAACATCTATTTCATCATCATATCTTATGAGCTCTAAATCATATTTTGGATTCCAGAGTGCGAGTGTATTTCCACAACCAAATTGAGCCCACCTTTCCAAGTTCTTGGATTGAGCTGAAATGCCTAAAAGTGCTTCATAAAAAGAAATGGATTTTTGCATATCCTTAACGATCAGATAGGTACAGCTTAAGTGAATCAATGTTCTTCCTCCTAAAAATTTGTTAGCTTCGTTAGATTCTTTCTAGGTGTTGTAATATAAATAAACCCAGCCTTCGAAAGATCTCAAGCTGGGTTTATATGTCGTATGGATGTATTAGGATATGCGTCCCATTATCTTTATTTCTTATTATGATAGTGATAACCAGAGCAAAGCCCTTTTTGTTTAGATTTTGCGGAGCAATTATGTCCACCTTTTTTATCCGTTCTTCCAGAATGAGCCATAGCCGAAGAAGATGTTCCAACGAATACAACTAGAGCAATCAGTATAAGGATGAGCTTTTTCATATATTCACCTTGTTTGTGCCCTATGCCTTAGGGCTGAATTTGAATCCTACATTATTCTACAACAAATTCCATTTTTGGGATATAGAATATTTTATGTTCAAAGATCAGTCAATATATTTCAACAGGTTTTTATCATCCCATATCTGAACCTCAATATATCTCTCGGGTCCTAGCTTTCCGTCCACATTCCAATCCTGAGGGAATCCATACTTCTCAATAATCTTTATGATTTCATGTTTGGTATAAAGTATTCCCCTGTACGGTTTACCATCCTTGAATCTCATCGCGGGAAACAAATCACCATATGTAAAGCTAATGTGTTCAGGATCAAACTCATCTATATGTATTTTTAGTTCTCTTCCTTCTGTGTACCACTTTTTAATCCAACTACAAGGACCTAAGGTCAAATAATGTGGATACAAGTGTAAAGGTTTCCCTCCTTTCTGTATAAACAAATCCCTTGCTCTGGCTTCCAGATCCCTTCTTATAGTTAAATAATCGTCAGGACGTTGACTGGCAAAAACAACACCCTCACTTTTAAATTTATGCATCAACTGATCTGCCATATCAGGCGATAAAGCGGATAAATTACGAAAAGGTCCTGTTTTTTCTTCATAATAATGATATAGATAAAAATTCGGATTACTCATCAAGGCCCCCTACCCATGAACTACCGCATGATCTTGTAGCTAAGTCCCATAGTTTTTATTCCGGTACAATTTCTATTTTATCAGCCTTTGTTTGAGCGGGATAAGAATCCTCAGATTGGCTAAACCAAACCTTAACCTGATCTCCAATTTTATATTTCTTTGAGCTGCTAACTATAACCCAGTAAGCTTCTGTGTATTTTCCCGAATTTAATAAGTCTTTTATATTAGAGGTGATTTCCTCTCGCGCGATTTTGCTTATTACAAGAATTCTACCTCCGTCTATGTCAACAACTCTACCTAATAAATTCGGATCCTTAGTGGGAGTTTCATTACAACTAATTAGACTCAAGATGCTTACAATAAGTAACATATACAAAAGTCCTTTTTTCATAAATCCTCGATGTCCTTAGTACTAAATTGTTGAATATACTTCTTTGAAGTCTCTCTGAAATTTTCAGTATAATTTTCATTTGTAAAATTGTTCAATACTTTTCTCCAAAAAGATATTGCAGGAGTGTTATTCTCCATCTGAGCGATTAACCAATCGGCTTTGTATAACTCAATGACTTTGAATGCAGCAGCATAGCCAATACCCTGTCTTCTGAACTTCTTAAGAATCATAAAATCATATATAACATGGGTTGGATCTGGATCTGTATCTAAATTCTCAAGTAGAACAACTACGAACCCTGCTATGCATCCTGAGACTTCAATTAGATATGGCTTCCATCTGTCATCACCTTCCCAAAAGTAGTCTATATTCGCATAATACGTTCCATCTTTATCTACTTCCTGACCTGTAAATTCACTAAAATCATAATAATACAATTGATACAAATTTGATAAAACGCTTTTCTCTTCCATTTTTACGGGTTTAAGATTAATTTCCATAATGCCTCCTATTATTTTATTATCTCCTGTCCTATCCTCTATCTGCCCATAATATCCTTATATAACTGATCTCTATCTTCTTCCTTAGCTTTATAAATTTCTAAAAAATCAAATATTTCAAAAGAAAAATCAACAAATGCACGGCCTTTGGCTGTAATTATATGCCCATCTCTAACTACACGATTCTCAATATAATGATCCCATGGAAATGGATCTTCTACCTCTAATTGATCCATTCTCTCCTTTGAGCAAGATGTAGTAAAGTTCCGTTCATTTAGAATGCCAGCTCTGCCTAAATATTGTGGACCGTTACAAATTGCAGCCAGCATCTTATTTTCTTGATTAAGTTTAAGGATGAGTTCAGTAAGTTCATTTTGTTGATTTCGAATCGGGCCACCAGGGATAATTAGACCAGCAATATTATCAAGCTCTATTGCTTCATCAATAACCAGATTAGGTTTATATTGCAATCCTGATTCACTGATTACAGGTTCATAATTGTATCCCATAGATAACACTTCTTTTTTTCCAACATTTCGAATCTTATGCAAGGCAAGAGTGATTTCAAAATCAGCAAAATCATCGCTTATAAAACAAATAATCTTATCCAAATTTAATTCACCACCGCATTTCATTATTTTTTCAATATTCTTTGAATGCTATCTTTATACGGATAATCTCTTTCTAATCATTCTGATTTGACCCCTATGGTTAATTTCATCTTCGAATACGTGAAACCACTTAAAATAATTATTTGCTGGTTTGTCATGCCAGAAGGGTTCCTCTTTAGTTAACCAGTCATCATCAACTTGTCTGAATAATTCTAAAGTTTTAGTTCTTACTGCATTCATTTGATTCATGTAATAACTCAAATCATTTCCTTTAATGATTTCTCGTCCTTCATCTCCTAAGCTTAATGCGGGTCCCCATTCTTGCAATTCTTCTTCTGATAGTTCCCGTCCTTCAAAGGTTTCGATTTGATAAGCGTACTCTACTGCTGCAAAGTGTAATAATAACGAGCCTATTGAATTGCACTGAGAATCTAACAAGAAATCCAGTTGATCTATTGTTAAATCTTTAGTCGATCCTATCGTTGTATATCTTGCATAATTCATCATAGATATCAAACGGCTAATTTGTGGTGTATATTCGGGAATATCAGTAATAAGAAATATCTTTTCCATATTCATCATTTATTGATCCTCCAATGTTTTTATATCTTCTTCAGTCAGAATTTCTTCAATAATCGGTTGACCGATTTCTTTCAATTGTTTCAACTTAACTGTTCTTTTCGTTAACCATTCCATTTCTTCACCCATGGTTGACCTTGGATGTGGTTCAATATCTTTTAATGGATCAACAGGTTCATCAATAATATAGAGTAGTCCGTTTTCTATACCATTATGTTTTATAACACCTTCGTCACTAATAGATACAGTGGAGGGTTTATGTGAGAATATGCAAGCTAAATTATAGTGTTGTGTTATTGTACTTCCAGTCCGCAATGCATCCATCTCTACTGGACTGCCATGATACCAAATCCCCATTCAAGCTCCCTCCAATGATTTGGCTTTACCTATCTTATTGTTCATTTCTTTTTCTAGATAATATTGATGCTGAGCATGTAAAAGTTTCTTTATTTCTGGAACTTCCTTGTCTGTTATGGGGAAAAGACTTATTAATTCTCCACCGCATCGGAAATACGTACGACCATCCTCATAGGTATATTCATATCCCTCAAGTTTATCCTTACACTTCCCACAGTTGTAACATCCCGTATATTTATAGTTAAATTCCTCAACGACTGCCCTTAGACTCTCCCGAAAAATATGAGAGTAAGCTGCAGTGGCATAAAACTTCATTTTTAAAATGGGGGTTCCCTTCTCGATTGAAAATTTCATGATATGCTTTTTAGTCTTATTATTACTGAAAACAAAATTAAGGGTTTGGGTTTTTGCCTTTTTAGGTTTATAACCGAGTTCAGCGGCGTAGTCAGCAATCTCACAGTATAAGTTCATATCCTCGACAGATAACTGCTGGTAAAATTCTTCTAGCCCCATGCAATCCCTCCTATCTAGAGTTAGCTCGTTATTTCTTCAAATAACTTTTTCAAACTCTGTTGGTCTTTTTTAAAAAGGCTTCTACTAATAAATCTTTTAATCCTTCGCATTTATGCTGTATGAACGTTTCCCAAAAGACCTTGCCTTTTAAGGCTAATTCTTCACTTATAAAATCACCGAGATTAAACAGTCCCCAGCATCCATCTGTAGTCAGCTTTTCCCATCCCATAAAATCAGCGAATTTAATATATCCCTGCGGAATATCAGATCCCATCGAGTGTAACTTCACTTTATCTGGACATAACCACATGGCTGTACAAACGGACAACAATCCACCGTGTAATTCATTTAGTCCTTCTAGTCCTGCGGAGTGAATAGCAGCCTCCCAAGCATTTCGGTTGTGATGTGGGTGTATCAAGATCAGATCAGGATACTTGAAATTAATATGCTTAATAAAAGCACTCTCCCAATACGCTCCACCATGCCCATTACAAAGGACAAATTTGTTAAAGCCCTGTCTTGATAGATTTACGATAATTTCCTCCAACATTGATGTAATTATATTTGGGCTAACCGTCACAGTTCCTTTAAAGTGTGCGTGTTCTTCTGAGGTATTAAAAGGCAAGGTAGGCAATACATAAGCATTAAGTTCTATTCCATAGGCTTGAGCATATTGTTCTGCTATCAACGTATCCAAATGCATGGGTAGACACGGTCCAAATTGTTCTGTTGCTCCAACAGAAATAATAGCAGTATCAATTTGACTATCTGACAGTTCAGTTGTTGTGTTTGTATAATTCATCATAGAGAAGACCCCATCTAATAGTATTATTCTTCAGTAATTTACGATCCACTTTTGGATTTTTTATTGTAATTTTCCCTACTTTTATAAGCTACATAATTTATTAGAACGATAAAGAACATCAATAGATTTAGTAAAAGAAGATTCTTATCAAATTCTTTCTTATCAAAATACATGACTATATTAGATATAAGAAAATACAGAAAAAGTCCGCCGGTTAGAAGCAATTGAAGCTTGTGAAGTTTATTATTTTGCATCCTAAGAATCACCTCCTTATAATATTTCTTCTATCTCATTTAACATATATTTCGCAAACCTTATAAGCTGCTGTTCATTAACTCGTAATTCATTAATTTTACTATCATATTTGGAAAGACTTTGAGTCACTACGTCCACATACTCTATTGGAACATTAGTAACTGCCCATTCCCCCCCTTCTCTCTTCGAAGATATCACCGATTCTTTCAAATAATGAAGAGTCCTACATAAATTTAAAACATAATAGACTGGGTTATCGAAAATACTTTCTAAAGCGTCATATAGATCAGACTTTATAGAATCTATGAAAGCCTGTTTACTTATAGGGCTAAAAACCTCTTTAATAGGTTTACCATAAAGTACAACCCCGCGATTATAAGTAACAACAAAATGAGCAGCTAAATCCGAATCATTAAAACCACCACAAAAATAATTATTATCTGTTTTATATTTTTCTTTATGAAAAGCAGAATAGTGGAATTCGAAAGGGGTTGGATAAATAAAATCTACTATATGAGCCTCTAAAACAACACTTAGTTCAAATCCCTTTGCTGTCTGCAATTCATCTTCAATTAGAATAAGTTCCCTTGCAATACTCTTGTATGTATCAACAGAGGATTTGTCTTTTACAATAACCAGCAAGTCTATATCGCTCAGATTAGGATTAAACATCCCATTGCCATTGATCCATGTAAATATATGCCTACAAGTGAGTTTGACAATTTGTTTTGAAAAAGATGGACAACGCTATGTAATTTATGCTGTTGAATCATAAGTTAGTCCGTCCTATTCTCGTTAGGATTTTATTTATGATTTCATTAGTACTTAATTGATCTGTATGAATGTGCTCTTTATATAGCCTATTAAATCTTTGTTCTACTTTCTCTTTAATTCACCCACGGTTCCATCCCAGAGCTATTTCAGTGAATTTAACTTCTCCGATCTTTATTTCTTTCTTAGTAATGTATTGTCCACCTAGCCTCTTGTAGAAATAAATAGATGGGTTTTCTTCTAGAACCCACAACATTAATGATTGATAGTTTCTTTGTTGTAGTGTTTGAACTATCTTATTAAAAAGCAGTTTTCCATAACCATTTCCTTGTGCTGTTTTCAATAAATATAGAGCGTACAATTCAAAATCATACTCCATTTCTCTGCACTTCCCACCATGAACAAATCCAACAATATTACCGGAATCATCCTCAATTATATAAATGACCTCATCTTGATGTAAGTTATTTAAAATCAATTTCCAGTTATTGATTCGTGTCTCTATTGATATATTAGCCAAAACTGTATCAGGTAGTATTCCATGATAAGTAGATTTCCAACTGTCCACATGTACCCGAGCAATACCTTCAATATCATTTACAGAGGCTAATCTGACGTTCATTGAATTTGTTCCTTCCATTCTTCATCTTTCCTTCTTATAATTTCACCAATGATTCCCTTAGTCTGATGTACACCTAAGTCAGTATTTGTCATCACAACAGCACCCTTACCTAGATGTGGATGAACAATCATCATACTTTGATATCCAATTCCCCAACCTAACGAGGTAACCTCAAGATGTATTCCAGAATGGTCAAGAAAGACCCCAAGACCTACCCACTTAGCACTGTACTGAGGAGTAATCATTTCGTTTATTAATTTTCGAGTGATATTAAGCTTTCCAGAACCATTCAAAGAATAAATCATTTCAATGGCCAGATTCGCTAAATCTGTAGGCGTAGACCAAAGTCCTGCTGCTGCTGGATATGGATAAATAGGGTACATACCTTGGACTATAACACCCTCTTTATTATGGCCACTTGCAAAATGTGAATGATCTTGATCTGGAATGGTATATTCGAGCGTAGTATTGTTCATCAATAAGGGTTCGAATATTAACTCTATCATAAGAACTTCAAAAGGCTTACCAGTAGCATCTTCTATAAGTTGCTGAATAACACAGTAACCTGCGTCCGAATACTGAAAACCACTTCCAGGCTCGTTCATCACTTGTAAAGGTTCTGGAAAATAAGAAGTTTTGCCCATAAAAATATCGCGCATAGTTGGAATACCATCCGTTGAATTATATTCAGCAAAGCTCCCTTCTGGATCCTTAAAGCCGGATTGATGACTAAGTAAATTTCGTAATGTCACTTTTTTACTTTGTGTATGTATGGTCTCAGGAACTTTCCATGATAAGAGTCTTTCATTAACATCTTGATCTAGTTCAAGAATCCCTCTACTAACCAATTCCAAAGTTAACATCGCTGTAGCGAATTTACTTATTGAACATGCATTAAAAATAGTGTTGAGGTTGACTCTTTTAGTCCCTCCAACTTCAGTTAATCCGAATCCTTCAACTACACTCAGAATGCTATCATCGATCTCAGCAATACTCAGACCTGCTACATTAAAATGCTTCATACGTTCATATATTTTTGAATTTGTAAGCACCTAATTAACATCTCCTTGGCTCTAGTATTTGGTTACGGTAATTATATATTTTTCTTTAAGTAATAATGAGTATGCCTACCCGCATTTTGGATCACACCAAATACTTCATAGCCATCCTTCTTATAAAAATCCAGTGCTTGAAAACTCAATGTATCCACTTTAATAAATTCACATTGTTTATCTTTAGCTATTTTTTCAACTTCCGACATTAGCTTCTTGCCGTATCCTAATTTGCGGTATTCTTGCTCAACATATAGATAATGAATTTCCAACCAGTTCCAACAAATCTCCCCGATGATTCCACCACACAAATTGCCTTCTGTGTCTTGCAACAACAGATTAACCTCTTGATATCTACCCTTCAACTCATCTGGAAAATGCATGTAATTGTAATCTCTTATCTTATTTCTCACATAATCTTTTTGAATACCATTTACTTCATGTATAATCTGTAAATTCAAATTGATCTACTCCAATCTTGATTATGTAGCATGCAGCCATTCCTCTAATTCAGATATCCTATCCGCATAACGTCTAATATCGTCTATCGTTCCTTTAACCTGCGCAGTTCCCATCATCTGTTCTTCTTCGTCAGTACATTCAATCCATAAAGACCTTTTCAAACTATATTCCAGCCAACCTAATTTCCCTAAAAAACCATTGGCTAACACTATCCCCCAATTGGCTTCCAAATTCACGCATTTCAACTTATATCCATCAATAAATGCAAAAAATCTCTCTTTATCCACATTGCCCATTTCATTTTCGGACCAGTAAATAGCAGTTTCAATCAGATCTTGCATCGGATGGATATAACCAGCTGACTCCCAATCAATAAGAAAGGGGTTATTTTGGCGCCACATCACATTTTTAGGATCTAAATCCCTATGACTAATAATCAACTCTGAGGCAAGTAGTTTTGCTGATGTATTCGCCAGGGCATTCCATTCATTTAGCTTATCTATATTTTCGAGCAGCAAGTTCGCCCATTCTGATTTATCTTCTAGTCCTTTCTGTAAATAGTAACTCCAGTCCGTTAACTCTACGTGATCAGGCCCGTCATTCTTTACCCCTAACCCTGAAAAATCCATCATATGTATATCAGATAAAATCGCACCCATTTTCTCACAATGCAATGCTTTAATTTCATTTGGTTTTAGACTAGTGCCCTCTACCCAATCAAACACTAGATAGTACTGGTTCTCTATTTCTTGTAAGGAAGTGCCTCTGAATTTCTTAGCAGGAAGAGCCGGGATATTATTAGCTAACATAGTGACAATTCGTTCAGAATGGATGAAGTGCTGCATAGCCACAGGCCTTAGCATAATTTGAGGGTTTAGTGCTTTAACGGCATATTTTCCTAGCGTGGTCTCGATTGTATACATTCTGTGTAAAAGCCCACCAGATATCGTTTCCGGTTCACGAATTATCTCCCCAAGTTGCAAAAGAGTACACAGTTTATCAAATTGCAAATGGTAGTGTATATTTGGCATCATCTTATGTATCCTTTAATTCCTCGAATGTACTTTCAAAAAAAGGACCTTCAACTTTGTTAACATAGTTTCTTATTACTTTTCTTACGGGTGTGGGGAGAAGATTATGTTCATCTAATTCATGAATAGGTATCCAGTAAAATTCTAAATGCGCTTCTTTTGACTCTGGATTTTGAACATACTCCATATCCTCTAATTCAGTGATAAATAAGTGATTGATTTCTTGATGGTAAAACCTCTCATCTTCGTGGTCCGCTTCTACCGCTCCTATGTATTGTTTGACTTTACATTTCAGGCCTATTTCTTCCCAGACTTCTCTAGATAAAGCCTCCTTGATTCCTTCATGAAATTCAACATGACCACCAGGCAAAAAAGTATTATCCATCCCTATACAATGAGCTACTAATAAGTGATCTTTTGATACAATTACACCTCTTGCTAATACATGATATTTCTGACTTGTTTCCATCCATTTCCCCTCCAGATCATTTCAATCTTATTTAGGTTTTTTCTTCTGATAGGCATACACCCAAAAACCAAAAACGATCAGCATTAAAAATGTATAGGTTATATTCCATGTTGAATATTCTTTATAGAAAAAAATGTCTACTAACTTTGTTAGAAATAGTATGGGTATGATATAAAAAGGCCATCGTTTCAATTGGGATCACTCTCTTCTTTCATAATGGTTTCTATCAGTTCAGGTACTCTATTCGTCTCTTTAAGTTGTAAACTTTTTTCCTCCGTCGGTTTAAATCTTACTAGTCTTTCTTTATTCACGTATAGTTCATCTGAAGCATAATTAACGATTGAATGTGCCAAGTAATAATCCTTTTTATCGGTGACTTTTATTTCGATAGAATAATATCCAAGTGGAATTCTGTAATATAAATAGGTCCAGTCATCATGTTGAAAGGTTAACAATTCAAATTCTTTCCCTTTAGTATTTATAATTTCAGCCACTTGTTTCGGGGTGTTTTCAGAGTCTATTATCTCTACAGTGACTTCCTTTTCTCTATAGAAAGTAATAACGAATACTAATAAGCTAATAAATAATCCGATAAAGATGTAGAGTGTTGGTCTATGAACGAATTGTTTTGTTGTTTTTTCATTACTCTGATTATCTTGAGTTTTAGAGTTCCTATAATGATTTTGTGCAGTGAAAAACACTAAGTTCATACTCAATAGTAAATAACTGGTATGGACATTTATATTTTCATTTTTTAATAAACTAGTAACCATATCGATTACTCCGTAGAGGATCCAAAAGCCAGCAAACAGCATTAAATATTTCCACACTCTTACCACCTAAAGTCACCATCCCTCATGTTGTGCTATATAAAATCTCTCAGTTGTTCTTTATTGGTGTTAGATAAAGCTTTTAATAATAACTCTCTGTCATACCCATATATCCTTAATGCATCTATAATGGCATCCACTCGGTCTTGCCTGCTCCTTCTGAGATTTGATTCAAGCTGAATTTCTAATGGAACAAGTGGAATATTATGATTTCCAAAATCAACATATTTGGCTAGTGCCCAAATATACTTTCCACCTTCCCAAATTCCATCTCCCGAATCAGAATCCGATATCCCAGCTGAATCTGATATTTGTACTACCTCTACATTGAAACCTTGTATTTTCCATTTTGCTTTAGACCAGACGAATCCCGAAGGAAAAGATTGAGTAAAGTACGGTTCTTCTAGTGAAGACAACCATTCTGAATCCATATAAGAAAGCTCACTTTTAGTACTTAAACTAAATTGTTCAAGCAGGATTGTTATCTTAATCAAATCCTTTAAATCCTGAACATATATATCAAGATCATTTGGAGCCATATCGGCCTTTTGCAATACAGAGGCAACAGAACCGACTACTATCCATTCACACTTTAAATTGGATTCTGTATATAGAGTACAAAATGTATCTAGCGCTTGGCTCCAAGTCATTTTTTCTTTCCTTCCTTGTGACCTAGATCTTTGGGAATAAAATCCTTTATATACAAATATACCACTACCCCTAATAAATGGTAATGGTAAGAATTCATATATATATTTTATCCGTTTTCTCCGTATGGTTTTTTTAAAATTCACCTCCATAATGGATTAGAATAATCAAACTATTCCTTCATTTAGAAAATACTCCCTAACTTCTTTCCAATTATGAACTCGGACATATTCAGTTTCATAAATATTGTGTGGTGCCGTAAACAAAAGTCCTTGCCCTAGAAATTGTTTTAGATTCTTGGGACTATCATCAATTAGATAATCTGCAAGGATAATGCTCTTATCTCCGCAAAACACAAAATTATTATCCGACAAAAATGGAAAATGCTCTTTAAGCCATTCATATTTCGCTGTAAATGACGATGGGTGCTCCATAGCCGCAGTTACGATGAAAATTTCGTAATGCTGATGTAATTCTCGAATTACTTGTTGGCTTTCTTCAATAACTCTAAGATCACGGAAATAGGTTGGATCATCAACGTAGGCTAGAATTTCCTTAGCCAGATGAGGGCGTAAATCCCATAGCCTTTTTCCATGTAATTCTTCAATGGTTAGTGATTCATCAAAATTATCATTGTACAAGTTCAAGTGTTTCAATTGAAAATCTGCTATTACTTCATCCATATCTATCGCTATTCGTTTCAGAATAATCACCCCTTATCGAATTAAATACTGTCACCTTTCGGTTTTATTTAATTTTCTAGGTTTGAGCAATTTGTATTAATTCGTCTTTTGCTAGTTGGTCTCTGTGTCGTGATTTCAGAGTGATTAGGAATACTTGTTTGCCTTCATGTACCATAAAATCCTATGATTAATTTCAGTTTTCTTCTATCCTTTGAAGCCCACTTAATACCCTCTTTTGAATCTATTATCAACACGGTCCTTCCTATCCAGATTCTTAAGTAAATTGATTTCAGCTGAAATGGTCTTGTTATTCCTTTGATTTCGCTCTCAGATCCGTCAGAATGTTCGAATTCGGTTCTAATAAACCATCGATTCCCAAATCCAATTTCAGTATATTTCTTCAAAGGGATATCTCCACCTTCACCTGTCTCTTTCTAACGTAATAGCAGCTCTAATAATTCAATCCCCAACAAATATAGCATTTACTATGTTTACATCTCTTAATTTTTTAACAAACCTTAACTTCTTTTTCATTGAACTTTGCCGTCCCATAATAGTCCTTTAATTTTCTTAACTGAATATAACTATTCCAAATTTTATGATTCTGATAAATCGCTGCATGAAAGTCATCATCAATCGGAAAATAATATAGTCTTTCATTCTTCACGTTACGTAAATACCCATCCAGAGCCACGGCTTATTCCCCAATCTATTAACATCTTACGGTTTGACTATTATTATGCCTTTTTCACTGAGCATGTTGGCATTATCATTCTGATCCATTTCCATATATTCATAGGATAACCATTCAAAATTCTTTAAGCCGATTAATTCTGCAACTCGATAGGCAGGAATAAGTTCAAATAATTCTTCTGGAGTACTTATTTTAAAGTACTTTGAGATTTCAAAAGCTGTTATATCATTCTCTTTACTAGGATTTCTATTAATAATTTCAATGATTTTACTCTTATTGATCTCTTGATAATTATTTTCCACTTCCTCTTCCCAGGTACATTCATAATGAAACGTTCGATTTGTACCTTCAAAAACACTAAGCGACCAGCCATGATCTTCAGCATAAATATAGTGTAGCAATACCCCTGGATTGTGTGAGATTAATTCATTGTTTAGCTCAAAAATATCCCCTTCAGGTAGTAAGGTCACCCAGTTATTTGTTTCTGGAAATACAAAGCCACCGATACCCGCATTTTGAAGTAAGCTTATTCCTTCTTGTTGGTTATTGGTTAGCAGGTGATAGCTTTCGCTGAATTCACTCATGATTTTATCTCCTTCAGTTTTAATTTATATCACTATTATTGATTCAGTTCACATCATAATTAAATGCTTTAAATAAGCTACGATAACTTGAAAAGTAGGTTATGACTGATAAGATTAGTGAGACCGCTATATTAATCTTCCAACTATCACTTCCATAGAACATGATCAAAAGTCCGAAAGTAACACCTAAAGAAATGATTGATATGAGTAAGGAATATGCAGCAATCTTTTTCTTAGTCATTATCACTACATTCACACTCCACTCATATCTAGTAGTTTATTAAATTCCCGCTTGGTAACTGGATGATATGTAAGTACTCGACCATTTAAAATCACATTAAACACCCCATAAGCAGAGGGAGCACTTTGTGCTTGTTCACAGTCCGTCAAATCGATTACTTGTGATTGAATGGACCTTTCTTCTGCCACTTCAAGAATCATTTTCACGGCATCCTCAATATAGGGACATTGGTCAGATTTTAAAATGGTTATACCCTCTATATACTCACTAGCCCGCTCATCCCAACCCACATTAAATCTCGGTATGGGTTCCTCATCAAATCTCTTAACAATTAATTCAAAGCAAGGTGATGCTTGTTCTACAGATTCAAAACCAAACTTCATAAAAAAAGATTTATCCGCTAACCATGTTTCCGAACTAGTTATCATGGCCACTCCAGATTTCCCTTGTGATTTTGCATCATTTATACAGGCTTCAAGCAATTTGGATCCGTAACCCTTACCTTTTCCTCTACCCACAATCCAAAGGCAATGAATGATCAGATAATTATTCCCGTTTATTCCTCTCCAAGCTACTTCGCTTGGCATATATTCTATAAATCCTTTGGGTTGTCCATCCTCTTCAATAATCTTTAATTTCAAATCTTCTTGAAATCTCTGTTTTAGCCATGCTAGCTTGTTCTGATATCCTTTAGATTTAGGTTTACTTCTCATACAGAAAAATCCTTTTTCATCTACATTTCCGTTATGGACATCAATAATTTCGAACATTTCAACCCTCCTGTGGTCGATGTTAAGGCTTACATTTTCTACTCAAAAAAAGCCTCTGGATATATTAACTCACCTTTAATAGAACATAATTCATTCTCTTTCAATTCACACACCATAAATACTTCATCTGGAACCTGGAATTGCTTTAATTCTAATCCATAGGTTCTCGCAGGTTTAAATCCGAATTTCGGATAATATGTAGGATGGCCTATTAACAATATAAGATTATAGTTAGACTCTTTACATCTCTTTAATCCCTCGCAAATCAATTGCTCCCCTATTCCTTGTTTTTGAAAATCTGGTTTAACAGCAATAGGCGCTAAAACGATCACTTCATGTTTACTATTCCCTTCAACTACGTTTGCTTTGCTCATTAATAAATGCCCTACGATTTCATTATCATTTTCTGCGACAATAGAGAGATGCGGAACAAAATATTGTGATTCTCTTATTCGTTCAACTAATTTAGCCTCATTCTCACGATCTCCAAAAGCCATGAAATTGACAGCGTAGACTTGAATGTAATCTTCCTTAGTTTCAGTTCGAATATTAATAGACATAAGGCCCTCCTATCAATCATTAATTACTTTTTGTAATACCGTATCTTTTTTAATAGTAAAATGAGCTTCATCATAGTAGGTTATTTTATCTATCTCCGTTAGATCCACTTCATTTCTATAAAAAGTTACATCGACTATAACCTGATCATCTTTCATAAACACTATTTTATTTAGAGATTCATCATCTACAGGATTATCCCCCAGTAACGGTATCTTAAATAATAAATATCCAAAATAAGTATAAGTAGTCCATTCCCGTCCTATAACACTTTCCATTCCATCTCTCGAAGTATAAGGACCAAATACAATCATTGTATCCCATTCAAACTTTGTTACCTCTTTCATATCAAATTCATTTTTTTGATTTACAACATTTATTAGGTCATGATAAAACTCATCAGCATATTTATTATTCACTTTTATACCCGTGTAAGAATAGTAACTGTATATAACAGGAATGAGCAATAAAACTACAATGATAAGTAGAAATAATTTTTTCTTACTCTTTATCATAAATTGCTCCTCCTTTTATAAGAGCTTTACTACCATACTTATGAAATAAGCTGCTGGTATCTTACCCAGTCGATTAGTAATGTTCTAACGACTAGCCCATAACAATCCTTATAATTTGTCATTATTAATTCGACGATAGATAATCAAGCTGCTTGGGATATGTCCAATGGCTAAAATTAAACTACTAAGCAAGAATAAATAGGAATGTAATACAATCGAAGCACTAATAAAATAAAGGACTGGACTAATGGCCAAGGGAACGGAAATGCCGATCATGGGTGAGAACAGCAACTTATAATCTCTCTCTTTCCTAAAATATCGTATCCATCCAACATAATAGAGCAATAGAAAAACGAACATTCCAATGATGGCTAAAACTTCATAGGGTTTGTCCTTATGTATTGTTGAAAAAATGGGTAGTACGAACACCCCTAACCTCCCAATCCCTTCTGCAATTTTGAAAAACATATTTTCTTTTGTGTCCATAGTAGTAGGCGAATTTCTAGGTGGTGTTCCGAAGAAAAATAGATTAGGCAACAATACAGCAATGGGGATGATTAAACTCATATAATGAAACAATTCAATCTCTCCTTCAATTCCACATTCTTTCTACTTCTATTAATTCTTCTTCATTGAATTCCATTCTGTATATATCAGGTTTCGAAGTATGTAATAAAAAATCCAAGTTATATTGACTATCAAAGTATCCCATCATTAATGTCATAACAATACCATGAGTTCCTATTACAACTTTCTGTCCTCTATATTTCTTAAGAATTTCTTTCAAAATTTTTACAGAACGCTTCTGACAAATTCTACTTGATTCCCCTCCTGGCAACGAAAAATCCGGATCAGAAAACATATTCTCTAGAGATGGATAAAGTACGGCGTTAGAGATAATCTTATCTTCACTTGAAAACATCATTTCTTTTAAATCCTCAACCACTAATACCTCTTTGCCTAAAGACTGAACTAATTCCTCAATGGTTAAAATAGCTCTCGTATATGGACTTGAAACGAACATGTCAATTTCTTCATTTTTCAATAGTTCAGTTATGATATTGGCATCTGTCTTACCCTTATCAGTTAGGCCGCGCGATCTCTCGTTTCCTTCAGTTTTAGGTGAGTCACCATGCCTTACCATGTAAATCATAGTTTTCATCATTAACCTCCGCTGCTAGATGTTTGTGAGCTAATATTTAATTTCTAATGGAATGTTATGCTTGTCTGTCCACTCTTTTATCTGAGTAAACGCATACTCTGCATCGTTCTTATTCATTTGAATAGTAATGGTCTTTTTTCTTTTCTCATTACTTGTAATATGTAAATACAAAGAGATGGGTTTATAAATAACAATTTTTTTTAAAAATTTAGACGAAATACTAGTTTCACCAATGAATAAAAAATCATCACCAAACTCTAACCTGTACTTTACTTTTTCACTCTTTAACGAAATAAAAATAAATGGTAGGAATGCGATAACGAACAATAAATAATATAAAAGGTTGAGGTTATACAAGTTGCTAATCACAATATATAAACCATTAGCCAGTAAAAAAATAGAGAATGTATATGGATACTTCTTTCCGTGGGGGTATGTAACAAATATATTTTTGTTCTGAATTGAATTCACTTTAAACCTCCCTCTTCTCATTACCATACTCCTACGCCATTCTATTTCTTGTGAATAGATCTCTTCCCTGAACTTTATAATGTTCTAAAAAATGATTATCGATATGAAGATGATTCAGTATTCCCATATAGTCGGTGCCTGGTTTTTTAGGTATGTAATCTTTGGCAATGTAATACAAATTAAAATAAACATGGTCCTGATCCTCTATTATGTTTATATGATTTAGTAATTCTTCCAGATCCTTATAGTAGTCTAAGTATGTAAAATGGGGTCCTTCTTCAACTATGTAAAAAGGGTAGCTTAGTGATGTTGTTAATGTAACACTTTGATATTCCTTAAGATCTCCCGGTATAGCGTCATAATACTTTAAAGCTGCTTGTTGCTCTTCAAAAATTCCTGAGATCCACTTTTTTTGTCCATGACTTACTTCGATAATGTATATAATATAAATCATCCTTTGCTACTATCCGATTTATCTGAACAGCTTGAGTAATTCATGACCACAAAATCTATTTCAGAATCATCAACCCTACTCTTGAAATGAACCCCTTTCACAAAACCAACACGTTCATATACTTTAATCGCACGCTCGTTAAATGCTGCTACTACAAGTTGGAAATCATGAATATCATATTGGTCTTTAAGAAATTGAATACTACTTGTTAAAAAATTATAACCAAAACCCTTGTTTGTTAATTCCGGTTTCAATCCCAAACCAATATCTATATTCTTATCACTACTATAAATGCCATTCTCGTATCCACCAGGTACACGGGCAGCATCTCCTATACAAATATAACCAATTATAACATTGTCAGGAGTTTGAACGCAGAAGTATTCACCATTCATTAATTCTAAAATGCTTTCATTAGACTCATCCATATTGTAGATTGAGTAGGGTTCTTCATACTTCCATTTTGCAAGGGTAGCAGCATTTTCTTCTGTCATTTGCATAAATTTAAATGCTAACAATTATCAGAGCCTCCATTCAAATATGTGTATTTAATACTTCAAAAGCTAGATCATCAATTTCAATTAAATAATTCTGTAAATTCGATTTAGTATTACAAAATGAAAATCTCGCCTTATTTTGCTCAAAATATTGTTTAATAAATTCAGGCTTAAAGATCACTTCCTTCAACCCTCTTTTAAGTTCCATGCAGTCAATCCCTGGATTTAATTTTTCAAGTTCGATAATCTCAGAGGTTATATTACTCTTCTTTTCCTGTAATATCCCATTAATGATTTCAGTTTGGTATATATCGTGAACCCATAAAGTTCGCAAAGCTTTTATATCATTTTTTCTTCCTTTAGACATTTGAATTAACTCTTCCTCAATTTGTAGGATCTGATTCTTATTCCAATTATCAACTAATAATTCAAATATCCACTCAACCCATTCCACATCATCACTATGTTGATTAAACACATCTTTAATATATGGAATTACCGGATCACCAATATCTCTTAATAAGTCTAAAATCTGAGCTGCACCTGGCCAATTCATATCCTGAATCCATTCAAGTAATCCCGGTAAAATAATATGCACACGTGGATAGCCTAAGTTAATAATCACTTCTGCTGCCCCATCCCAATAAGCTTTGGAAATAGGCTGCAATAATAAATGGAGATCCTCATCTTTAATAAACTGCAGTTTCTTCATCGCATCATCTTTTTCTTCTTCTGGAGTGTCCGATGCTAACTTTTGGATTAAACTGTTCACATCTTCCAAGTGCATTCACCTACTTATTTGTCTATTAATATTGCGGGGATCTGTAGTCACTTTCTTCCTTTAATTATTGTTGCATATTTACTTTCAGTTTCCTGAATAGATTCAATTTGAAAATCTACCGACTGAAATAAGTGAATATATTCTTCTAAACCAATGGGATATAGCTTTATCTTCCTATCGTTGCATTCGAGCCATTCATCGTCTTTACTAACGGATAATACAAACGTCCCATTTTCCTTAAGTGAATTGTGTATGTTAAATAACGCCTTTTCCTTATCCTCGATATGTAAAAAGGTCAGGACACTATACGCTGCATCAAATGTATTTGGACGAGTAAAACTATGAATATCGCTATTTACTAACTCCAAGTTTGTATACTGTTTTAAGTTTGATCTAGCCCTATTTAAAGTTTTCGGTGATAGATCAATACCCACAAGGTACTGACAACCTCTCTTAAATACTTCTTTGGCTATTCTTCCAGTGCCCACTCCAACTTCTAGTATTGATTTATTTTTTGGTGATAAAAAATCATAAAAAACCGGACCATCCCACCCGTTCATATAGGATTGTAATTGTGGGGGGTCTTGTACTGGATCATTATTCTCATCAATGAGTATTTCATAATGTGCCAATGTACTCACAATTTTCATGGAAATTACACCACCTTAATAGTTATTTGAACTTCAAGGCGATCAATTCTTAAATGATCGAACCTAATAATAAATTTAGAAAATCTATCAGTAGATGATACAGATAAATCACTATATTTTTTAGATTGAGGACGATAATTAATGGAATAAGAAAAACTAACCCTAGGCAACCCACAGATACTATTGTTATCTTGCTTTTAGACTTCTCTTTTTGAATTAGTCCTTCAATTTCTAAATCTGATTCTTGAGACCAATCTTCCATTTCTTTATTTACCAACTATCCACACCATCCATTTTTAGTATATATATCTGATTCCAGTAAGGACCTAAATTTATATTGATTTCTATACTTGTAATCCCTAAAGATAGATCTTTATTAATGCTACTATTCCAAAAATGATTAGAACCATTCCGGAACAACGATTTATCCAAACCATCAAATCATTATTAATAAATCCTTTAATCAGTCCAATTCCATTGCTTAATAATAACCACCAAAGCAGCGATCCCATAAATACACCTGTCACTAAAAAAACAGCTTCAGTGTTACTACCACTTGAAATACCTAATCCAGCAAAAACTCCAATAAAGGCTAGTATGGTCATTGGATTTGTTAGGGTCAGTATGAATGTTGATAGATAAGAAGTTAATAATCCTTCTGAGGAAGAGAAACTAGTATTAGTATTTGGAACTGATCTCATAGACTGAATCCCCATGTATAATAAAAACAATCCTCCAACAAATTGTATCCATAATCTCTGTTCCATTAGAAAGTGAGAAATTATGGTTAAGCCAAACGCTGCAACACACCCATAGAATGCATCTGCCGTTGCGGCTCCCGCTCCAGAAATAAAACCGTATAATCTCCCTTGATTTAATGTTCGACGGATACACAAAATTCCAATGGGTCCCACTGGAGCTGCTATTGAGAGACCAATAATCATTCCTTTCAAAAATACTGTCATAATATTCTCCTTATAACACTTATATTTCCCCATTCATCACTAAATTTATTGCTGAGCTCTGAATTACGATTGCACTTCTTTGCCTTTCACCCATCCTTCACCATTAACGACTAAAAACAACTGGGATATCGAAGCTTGATGAAGTCCAATTATTCCATCTGCCTCTAATGTTTTACAACCTATATGAACAGAATCAGTTTCACTTAATATTCTTGTCATTATAAGATTCTTACTATTAAACGCTTCAATAGACTTCCCATATTCCTTGGAGAAGTTATTTATCTTCAAATAGCAGATCTCCTTTTCCTATGATTTCAAGTAGTCGCCCTCTATTGTATTTAAGTCATGTTCTAGATGTCTTTACATGAGATCAGAATCAGTATTACTAACACCCTCCATCTAGATGTACGAACACGCGTGAATGTATGCTAAAAGAATGCGTAAGCTATACGGACTCAGGGGACGCTATTTAGTCCATTTACTTGAATTTCTTATCTATACGGACCCAGAAGACCCTATTTACAAGATTTCGGCTATAAATAGCCCAGAAATCATAAATAGATGCATCTGTGTCCGTTAACTTACTAAAAGAGCATTCTAACGACAATAAGGCCTCTGTAGTCCGTATAGAGTTTTAAAATCGAACTGCCATAATATAGATTTATTTTTACTGCTGTTGCCACATGCTTCTTGCAGCCTTGCCATCCCTGTACCAAAACCATCTGAAATTTTCAGAGCAGTTTTCCTACCATTTTCCTTCTCTTAAAAACAACAATGATATCCCTAGAAGCACCTTGTGACTGACTGGTATCAAAGCAAGAAATAAGCTCCCATCCTTCTTCTCCATGACTATTCAGTTCCTCTTGAAATTCATATTCATCAATTTTCCCACCTAAAAATCCACCGGTCTTAAACATCAGAGTTTTGTACTCCCATTGGTCCATTTACACCAGTCCTTTTTCTCTTATTGATAATCTTGTTTTGCTTCTGAGATCATTAAACTGTCTATTGAAAATATGGATGCAAACAACAAATGGTAGCCTAAAAAGTCCACAACATAATCAGGCTCAACCAACAACATGATAAGTAGAAGGATCAAAAAGAATAGAAATAAATGAACTATTCCCAAGACGAATTTTCCTGACTTGTGGCTAAAATGATTCATTATAAATGTACGATAATGTTCAAAGAACTTTAACTTCGAAACAACCTTAACTACGAGTAGAGCCAACGAAAAATTAATAAGAACATCTATAAATAAAGTAGCATAGTAGTTACTAATTCCAATGTTGTGGTAAAGCGTTTGTGACTGATTATGGCTTAACATCAACGAGAATATAACGGAACAAAAAATCAAAATAAACACTTTCCCGTTATTCATTGATAAATTCCTTTCCAAGAGGGGTAAGTATTCCGTCCATACTAGTTGAATTCTTTTCCTTTCTATATTGCACTAAGCTATCCTCGCCTTTTTTTGATGCCCAATCCATCAGTATGTTTCTATCCCCTTCATAGCTATACAAAGGAACACTAAAACCGCAGGAAGTTTTTACGATATCAATTTCGGAAACAATAATCTGCCTATACCCAGCATACAGATCAAAAAGCCCAGACACTTCGTTCCATTCATCTGAACTTGGCAAGATTACCTTGCCGTTACCGTAAAGTCTTAAAATTGAGGGTCTGCCTTGAAACGAAACAAACATATACGTAATTCTATTATTTTCAATCAAATGAGCGCTTGTTTCATTTCCGCTTCCAGTCAGATCAAGGTAGGCTACTTTATTGGGTGATAATATTCTAAACACATCATGACCTTTTGGGGATATATTTACATGACCATTCGTTGAAGCCGTTCCCACAAAAAACATATGCTGCTCATTTATAAAAGTTTCATGTTCGGGTAAAATGCTTTCATAAACAGTTCCCATTAATCGTCGCCTCCATTTTGAAAAACTGAAGTAAAGTACCTTAACTCCAAGTATAGCAATTGTTCTATATTTTGGAAATTAAAAAAAGGAGATCTCAAGGTCTAACTAGACCTCGTAATCTCCTGATGTTTTTTACGCCTAACCTTCCTATATTATTATTTCTGTCACTGTCTCCATAGCCTTTATTGCTGCCCAACCACCAATTGGAAAAGTGATTAGAGGGGATGTATGACCAAAATCTGCATCGGCTATCACAGGAATCTGTGCTAATTCTTTTTTGGTTTTAATGATCTTCGTCAATAAATCTCTGGTCATCTTTGATGCTTTTTGAAATCTGCCGATTACTATTCCGTTTACTTGTTCAAACCCCGATTGATGAATTAATGATTGTAAATCTCGATCGAAGGTAGCAGGAGAGGTTTCGTAATCATCTTCTAAAAATAGTATGGAGTTAGCCAGACTTGGCATGTACTCCGTACCCTGCAGCAAGTTTAACGTACACAAATTCCCTCCAATTATAGTCCCCTGCGCCTCACCTGGGTTTATGGTGTATGGGCCTTGATTCTTTTCGTATATACGATTCTCCTGGTCTAAGAACCACTTATCATCACTCCACTGATCGGAAGGCCTAACTAATACCTCTTCGTCCTCCAGCATCAATCTCTTAAAGTACTCCACTGTAAAGTCATTACCATAACGCATGGTGAAGGTTGATAAATGGGGCCCAGAGTATGTAATTAATCCTGTTTTTGCGTAAATAGCATTACTTAACACTGTTATATCTGAATAGCCACATAGACGCTTCGGATTGTCCTTGATGATCGAATAATCAATATCTCTAAGTAACTGATTACAATTAAATCCACCGATAGCTGTTAGTATCCCCTTGATCTTGGGGTCCAAAAAAGCAGCATGCAAATCCTCTATTCTCGACTCTTTCGCTGAGGAATCAAAAGCATCAATTTCATAAGCATGTTTTGAAAAAGAGACTTTAAGCCCCATTCTTTCAAGTTTCCTTACGGCCCGTGCGATATTTTCAGTTGTGATGATCGATAAGCTTAGAGAAGGTGAAATCACCCGGATCTCATCACCTGGCTTTAACTTTTCTGCTCTCACAGTCATAGAAAGAGAACACATCCTTTTTATATTAGTATGATTAGATCCCTTCACGATTGTGAAAAATATAAATATAGAACCTTGAAAGAAGGGAACATTACATGCACAAAATTTGCAGCCTCATCTTAATCATGGGTGTTTCACTATTCAGCTCATTAAATACACACACTTTTGCCCAAGAGAAACCTCATAAGTCTTCTGCTGTTCTATATCAACTAGAGAAGGATAGTCATGGGACTATGAATGTGAAATGGGACCCGAACGTGAACACCCCCTCTTTGATCACTGGGGAATTATCCTCACCTTCCAAACATTCACCAGAATGGATAGCCCGTGAGTTCCTGAACAAATCAAGAATCTTATACGGTCTTCAAAACCCGAAGCGTGATCTTAAGGTGGTTAAAGTCGTCAAAACTACAGACGTAATACGAGTACATTTTCAGCATCTTCTATTCGAGACACCAGTTTGGAAGGACGAGTTAATCGTTGAGTTAGCAAGTGACGGGGTAATCCAAAAAGTAAAAGGTACCATCCATCCTAATTTGGAACATAAGCTCTTTAATCGTCCTATGCATGCAGCTATTTCTGAAAAACAGGCGATTAGAAGAGCTAAAGGCCTAGTCTCACGGGAACTCGTGAACGAACCTGAAGTTGAACGTTATTATCTGCCTACACGTCCGGGGACCCCTCTTATTTATGCCGTAAAACTTCAGTACCGTTCACCTGACAAGACGACTCTAACTCTGATCCACTCCCTTACGGGAAGAATTATTGAAATTAAAGTTCTCTAGCGTGATATACAAAAAGTGCGGGCCGAGTATAAATCGGAACGCACTTTTTGTTCATGTTAACTCCAGGCTGCACTTTCTACAAAACGATGCTTCATAAGCGTCAGAATGAAATCGACATAATAATCTTTGCGAACAATTACACGGAAGCGGTGATTTTCATAAGCATAAAATAATACGTCCGTATACACGCTATCTTCCTCAAAGAATTTTTGAATCTTTTTCATCCCCGCCCATTTATCTTCCGCTAAAATCCGAATCTCGAATTCAACATCCGTTTCCATCTCAGTTTCTGTGAGCTCAATAACATCCTTGTTAATCTGATAGGTAAGTTCCATATTAAGATTCACTCCCTTTTGTGATTACATTAGGTACCTAAAGTATACGTAAAAACTGGAAATTACGATAGATAAAATCATAAGTGGGAATCCGTATTTCAGGTACTGCATAAATTTAATGGGATGACCCTCTTTAGCAGCCATGCCAGCAACAATTAGATTGGCACTTGCACCTATTAATGAACCATTCCCTCCTAGACAAGCACCCAAAGCCAAGCTCCACCATAGAGGCTCCAAATTACTTACACCCATATTGCCCATTTCTTGAATCATAGGAATCATAGTTGCTACAAAAGGTATGTTATCCAAGAAAGCTGATGCTATGGCACTGAGCCATAAAATTAGTAAGGAGGTCGCAACCATGTCGCCGTCAGTTAATTCAATGGCTTGTGCAGCTAACTTGGAGATGACTCCAGTTTCCACAAGACCAGATACCAGAACGAACAATCCTACGAAGAAAAAGATTGTCGTCCATTCCACTTTGGTAAAGGCGGCTTCCATCATATGCTCTCCAGTAAGCAGAAGCAGTAGAAAAGCCCCGGCTAATGCAACAGTCGCAGACTCTAAGTGTAGTGACTGATGCAGGAAAAAACCGAGAATGGTAAGCCCTAATACAGTTAAGCATTTACGAAGTAATTTAGAATCCGAAATCAGCTCCTTTTCATCCATATCCATAATGCTTTTGGTTAGTGCTGGAGTCGTTTGTATTTGTTTGCGAAATAGCAAGATGAAAATAGGAACATAGACCACTAAAACAATAGCAGCGATTGGAGCTAAGTTAACGATGAAATCAAGAAAGGTTAATTCCTTAACCGCACTTCCAATCATTATGTTTGGAGGATCACCAATCAATGTAGCTGTACCTCCGACATTTGAGGCAATAATTTGTGTTAATAAAAATGGAATTGGCGGAACTCGTAACTGGCGTGTAATACTAAAGGTAACGGGTACCATAAGCAGCACGGTCGTCACATTATCGAGAAAAGCCGAAGCGAACGCTGTGATCAGCATCAAAGCAATAAGAATACTAACTGGATTCCCTTTAGACTTTTTGGCGGCCCAGACGGCTATATATTTAAACAGTCCCGTATCGGCGGTTATACTTACAATAATCATCATCCCAATTAATAGACCCAGCGTATTGAAGTCAATATGATGTAAGGCCGTTTCCTGATCGATAATTCCTAGCCCCACCATGAGTAAACCACCGATCATGGCTACTATTGTCCGATGTATCTTTTCAGAAATAATTATTGCGTAGATAACTAGAAAAATTCCTATTGCCCAGATGGCTTGTTGTTCCATGATGTTTTAATTCCTCCACTTTCCAAAAGTATAATTTTGTATAGCTGAAAATAAAAAGAAGAAGCCCTTGGTGACAGGCTCCTCCGTTGTATAATCCCATATGAAATTAGGCAGTTCGTAATAATTTAGTTAAGAATACAATGATCACCATAGGAAAGTCAAGATTAATGACGCAGGATTTCCAGTGACCTCTTCATCTTCTTGATGTATTCCGGATCATTATTAGAGCACATGAATTCGATCTTTGAAGAACTACCTAGATGAATGTCCTCGGTGCCCAACAATACTTGTGACAACCTTTTTACGGTCCCCGCATTTCCATCAACTACTTGAATATGCTCCGGTAACATCTCTTTTAAGATATCGTTATAAAAAGGAAAGTGAGTGCACCCAAGTACAATTGTGCCATAGTTAGCTAAATCAAAGGCTGCCAGTTTAGTAGTGAAAAAATCCTGAATATTCTTCTTATCGAAGTTCAAAGCCTCACAGTGCTCAACAAGCTCAGGTAAAGGCATTGAATCTACGATACATTGATCATCTACACGAGAGATCAGATCGGTATATTTGGATTGCTTCAAGGTCAGTTCGGTGGCAAAGACCAGCACTCTTTTACCCGTTGTACGGTTCATTTCCACAGCTGGCTTCACTGCGGGCTCCATCCCAATGATCGGAATCCTATAGGTGCTTCTTAATTCAGTTATAGCTGAACTAGTTGCCGTATTACACGCGATGACCAGCGCTTTAACCTGCTCTTTTATAATTCTGTCCACAGATTGCTTAACACATGCATTAACTTCTTCCATGGATTTCGTTCCGTAGGGAACATGTAGGGTATCTGCAAAATACAAATAGTTTTCGTCGGGCAATAGCTTCAATGCCTCATTTAAAACGGTAATCCCACCGATCCCCGAATCCAAAAACGCTATCCTCATATCTCACACTCCTATAAAAAAACCAGCACATACTACATACCTTATGCCGGGTATTAAATCATTGGTGAATGTCATTTTACTTTTTTAAAGGCTAGACACGGTTCCCGCTTTTACCGGGTTTGCTGCTTTTTGCAGATTCCGTTCCTTTAGCTCCAGGCCCAGCTGGTACACCTTTTTTGACCTTAATAGGCTTGGCTGTTTTATTCCAACGGGTCCAACCTTTACTGCCCGTTCCGCGTCCTGTGCCGCCACCTTTGCTTTTTGCACTCATATGTCGATCTCTCCCTCAATATACAGCATTCGTTGATTGCTTTAATATATCTATCTTACCATTACATACCGCAGAATATTAAGAATAACACAAACATTCCTTCAGGCACACCTATAAAAAAATCTATAGCTATTTTCAACCTTGCAAGGTTCCGAGCCGTTTGGAAAGTTCTGCTAGATCCTGCCCTTTTAGTGCACCTTCCACTAAAGCTGGCAATAGTGCAGGAGTACAGGCAAAACACGGTGTTCCATCACGGGACAGTTGTTTAGCAACACGCTCATCATAAAAAGGTTTTCCATGATCAGACAAGGCCAGCAGGCACATCGTACGCACCCCTGACTCCTTGAGTTCTCGCATTCGGCGGATTAATCCCGATTGATTACCACCCTCATAAAGATCCGATACAATAATAAACAATGTCTTTTTCGGCTCTTCAATGAATTGTTCGCAATACTTTACTGATTTATGAATATCCGTACCGCCGCCAAGTTGAATGCCAAACAGCATATCTACGGGATCATTGGCACATTGTTCTGTCAAATCGACAACCTCTGTATCGAACACAACAACTCTTGTATTTAATGATGGAATACTGGCAAAGATTGAACCGATAATTGAAGCCCAAATAATGGAGTCTGCCATGGATCCGCTTTGGTCTATATCTACAATCACTGTCCATTCTTTACTTCGGCGTGCACGGTCAAAGTAATAGAACCGCTCCGGGATAATAACTCTCCGTTCTGAATCGTAGTGTTTCAGGTTCCGCTGAATGGTTCGCTTCCAGTCAAGACCACTCAAGGAAGGGAGTGGAGAATGCTGTCTCTTATTGAGGGCTCCTGTTACAGCGCGGCGAATATCAGTTTCAAGCAGCTTAGAAAGATCATCCACAACAGCCTTGACGAGCATACGGGCCGTATCCTTGGTTTTCTCCGGAATCTTCCCCTTCAATGATAGAAGTGTACCGACAAGTTGAATATCCGGCTTCACAGTCGCCAGCAATTCCGGCTCGAACAACAGCTGCTTCCAGCCTTTACGTTCCATGGCATCATTCTGAATAATGGAAACTACATCCTCTGCAAAAAAAGTGCGCACATCCCCAAGCCATTTGGAGAGGTGTATTGCGGAATGGCCTGAGCCTGCACCTTTTCCTGATCGGGTACCTGAAGAAGCTCCCCCTCCAGTTCCGGTATCATCATAAATAGCAGCAAGCGCAGCATCCATAATTCGTTCCTCTTCCGTCAGATCCATTCTCCCATTTTCACTGTAATTAGATAGCTGTTCTTCCACCACTTGGCCCAATATCAGCCGCCACCGGGATACTGTACTTGCTTCTCTGCTATTCTCCATACTCAAAAGTCCTCAAAGTCAAAATCATTCAGATCATCCAGCATTTTCGTTTCTGCCTCCTTAAGTTCACCCGTGAGGACTTCTGCAGCCTGCTCCACATTCACTCCCCATACCTCACCTAGAAGCTCTGCAATCATTGTTTTTTCTTTCGGGGAAAATGTGCTGAATGCTCTTCTCAAGAATACAAGGGCTCGTCTGAATTCTTCATCCTGCAAAGAATTAATATAGTCATTAAGCTGCTCCCACAGACTCAGTCTAGACAATAGACTATACCGGTTCCGCATAGAAAGACCTTCAAACCATCCCGCTCCTAAATCTGCCGGAATTCCCGGTGATAACCGCCGCGAGACTTCTGCGGCGCATTGTTCAGCATTGAGACTTCCACGCTCCATGAGTATGGCACAGGCAAAGCCGGATAATCGCGGATTCCGATCGTCCCTCTCCGACAAATGGAGCAGCTCTTGAAGCCATAAGTGCTCATCTACAGTGTCACTATGATCGAGTGAGATCCTATTCATCTCGTTTATGGCTGTAATCAAGCCACCAGCAGCTTCATCATTACAATTACAGTTATCCAGCAGATACAGACAACCACGCATAAATAATTGTTCCATTAGCGGTACTAGAGTCCCCGTATCCATCTTACGAATATCACCGAAATTAATGATTATGGAGAGCTCACGGGCAGCCGCAGCAATCTGCATAACATCACGGCTGTCGGCAGCCAGATCCTGCAATGTTCTTCTGCCATCCTCCATTTGTGAAGTCATTCCGCATTGATAAGACATGCGGATCAAAGTAGAGGCCTCCGCAATGGATTGACATTCATTGAACTTCTCTCGAAGAACGTAAGCACAAGCCACCTCTATCGTCTCGCCCAGCAACGTGGATTCTACGACCTGAATCTCCACCTCTGGCGACCACTGGATGATCCAGTTTTCCGCCCAGGTTGCCCCTTCCTGACCGCTGGGTTGGCTTTTTGCAAATGCAATATTGAGCAGACTAAGCCGATGGAACAGAAAAGAACGGTTCAAATCAAGAAATGCAGCCTCCGTAGAAGCAACCCTTCGGTTTTCTCTTAGATCAAGTGACAAGTTACTTGCTACTGTAGTCTTATACTTCTCCAGCTTCAATCTCTTCAGATACCGATTCAGGTCATCTTGAATCGGTGTCTGGCTTACACCTTCAGCAAGACTTCCTATCGCTGTCCCCACATCTAGCTTAACCAAAGCCTCTGCAACAACCGCAAGATCTCCGTGTCCCAGCAAAGTCTGTGCGGCATCACGCAGATCACGTAGAGTGGGTGCACTGCCTCCATGCAATGCAGCCAAAGACTCAGCTAACCTAACGGCTTCAATCACCTCCGCCGTAGAACGCTGCGTTCCTTCGCTCCGCATGTATCTTGCTACAGAAGAAAGATACTTGTGGGGCAGATTCTCTGGCGAACCTGCTTCCATCGCCTCCCACATCATTTCGAAATAATGGGGAGCTCCGTTCCCTGCTCCATATCCAGACATAGTGGAGAGCTTATAATATGAATAAGGCATCAGGGTTAACTTGGTGCTACGTGAAGGCAGCGTTGAAAGCTCTTCATCACTCATGGACTGCGTTAAGTCAGCTAAGGCTGCTGCATGGTAGGCACCGCAGATCACGACTATTTTGTTAGGATCATGACCTGCTGCTATCGTTTCCTTAATCTGGCGCCGCATGTAGGATTCGCGAACATAATTATATGCAAACTCCGCTGGCTGCTCCCACTTTTCTTTCTCCTCAGTTAACGCTCTCATCTCCGCAGAAAAGCAAAGTATGACATCACGGTAAGCTTCCTCATTGGCGTTATGCTCGTAATTCCGCTCCCAATACATGTCGTAGTCATATTCTCCGGCAATTTCTGCAATTCGTGTGTATACTGAGATCTCTTTCTGGACTTCCGGCTGTGAAGACTCACCGATCTCAGCTGTGTGTGTTCTTATTGCATCCTGCATGGCAAGCGTAACTGAAGAGGGTAGATCAATGAATGCAGAGTATGCACCGTTCTCTTTGGCCCATTTCATACCTTGATACTCTGGAGAATACACAGCATAAGGCCATAACACCGTCCGTACTGGAATCTCATCCGTAAATGCTAATATAGCGACTGGAGGCTTCGTAATCTGGTTCGTCAAATGCTTGATCTCATCTGTGGCATCCGCAGGCCCTTCAATAAGAACGGCTGTAGGCTGAAGCTTATCCAAGTAATCCAAGACATGCTTCGCACCGCCTGGAGATAAATGCCGCACTCCAAAAACATGCACCGCAGCATCTAATGTCGACTTCACTCGTTCATCTCCTTACAAGCCTGATAGAGTCCCCGCCATTCCGCTCCTCTTTTTTTCATTACATTATCTAGATACTCCTTCCAAACAAGCTTATCCTTATCGTCATCCTTGACGATGGCTCCTTGAAGACCTGAAGCTAAGTCGGCATCGGAAAGCTTGCCGTTGCCGAAGCTTGCAGCTAGCGCCATACTGTTGGTTAACAAAGAAATCGCTTCAGCCGTAGATATTACCCCAGCAGGCGACTTCAACTTCTCTTTCTTATCCAACGTCATGCCGCTGCGCAGTTCACGGAAGATGGTAACTACCTTGAGCAATGCTTCGTCTGCAGGGAAGGAAGCTTGCAGTTCATACGACGATGCAATCTCACGTACCCGCTTCTTCACAATCTCGAGTTCCGTTTCGATATCCGCAGGAGCAGGCAGCACAATAATGTTGAAGCGTCTTTTCAAGGCTGCCGACATTTCATTGACCCCGCGGTCTCTTGTATTCGCAGTAGCGATAATGGAGAATCCTTTACGCGCACTTGTCTCTTTAGCCAACTCAGGAACCGATATCGTCTTCTCCGACAGAATTGAAATCAGAGCATCCTGTACTTCTGAAGCACAGCGAGAGATTTCTTCGAAGCGGGCAATGCCTCCGTTCTCCATCGCCCGCATAATCGGACTTTTCACAAGGGCTTCCGGGGTTGGACCGTTTGCCAATAACATTGCGTAATTCCATGAATATCGCACATGTTCTTCACTTGTTCCTGCAGTTCCTTGTACTACCAGACCAGAGTTACCATAGATCGCTGCCGCCAAATTCTCGGATAACCATGATTTTGCTGTACCTGGTTCTCCGATAAGGAGCAATGCCCGGTCTGTGACAAGCGTAGCAATAGCCATCTCTATCAGACGGGTATTGCCGATGTATTTGGGGGTGATTTCCGTTTTACCGGCTTTACCCCCTGCAATGAATGTCAGTACCGAGCGTGGTGACATTTGCCATCCTGCTGGGATCTTTCCTTTATCTTCTCTACGCAGAGCCTCCAGTTCCTCGCTGTACAGCACCTCAGCAGGCAGCCGCATGTAATCCTGAAGTTGATCTTGTTCAATAGTCATTGATACATCTCCTTCTTCAACAAATTTATTAGTGACGGGAACTGTGTAAATGTCTAAGAACAACTTCGAGCTGTCGACTTGCTTCGTATTTGTATTTAGGGACAACAGCTTCAATACGGTCGATATAACTCACAGGGAAATGAAGCATCATATTTAACAAATAATAATCGAACATGTATGGTTGATATTGCTTTCTTTTTTCTAGTACTGTCATCAGCAGTTCCAGTCTCTCAGATTGTTCCATCCCTGTGCGCTCCAAGCCCATAAAAGCATGTTTCACAATTTCCTGGGAATTATAATTTCTGCCGACAGGGTCTATTAGCAATTTTTTCAGAATATATGTCTCAGCAGCCTTATGTCCTTGCTGGGCAAAAGCACATACTAGATACAACGAATCCTTATCGATTAACCAATCCAACCAGCGCGGATCCCATTGTTCTGAAATTTCCTCAGCAGATATCATTTCATATTCGTGATTGATTTTCCCGTTTCCTAAATCCAGCGGTAATTCATAAACCTGATACCTGCTGTACATCACTTGAGACGAAATAGATTCTACGAGCTGCTGCACACGTTTAACCGCTGTTTTCGAAACGATGGATTTCAATTTATCAAAGACCGTACCCACAAAATGATTATAAATTTCTTTAGGCGACATAAGCTGCCTGGCCGCCCTGAAGTAATGGGGGAAATACCGGGGGTTCTGTTTCTCGAGCTCATGCAGCAGCGCCAAAGCTTCCGTAGAGCCAGTCTTCTCCAGATACACTGCTGCTTGGTCAATCAATACCATCCAACCCAGTGCAATGAACTGCTTATATTCCTTCACAACATAGCTATAAATCTCATCTAAATGCTGATTTCTTTGCTCTTCTAAAGCGGTTAAAAAGGGCCGAATCGTATTGTTAAATACAGCCTCATTTTTCTTCTTATCCTCTGTCTCGATAGGAGCTTGTTTAAGCTCAGCCATAAAAAGAGGTGACAGCTGTTCCGTTAATCGCGTAGACGGCCATTTCATCAACGCTTCAGCTACCAATTCTCTGTCTTTTCCCGAAAAAGCTTCATATAACCGTTCAGTGCCTTGCAAAGAACCACCGGCTGCCAGGGCTTCATATGCTGCTTCTCTGATTACCTTTTTCTTATCCTTAGTCCATAACAGCAATTCGGTTACATATTCCTCATGACCTGCAAGACATTTGATGGCCTCTACTCTAATATCATCTGTACCCTTCTCTGCTGCTTTAAAGATCTCTCCAAGGACTTCTGTACCTCCAACTTTACTAATGACCTGGAGCTTTCGAGCCTCACTTTTGCTGCCCAATGGATTAAAACCCTTAATAAGATGTGGGACTATGAACTGTCCGTAAGCAGGAAGTATCTTATTCTTTGCAAATTCAGCAATCTCAACATATGGATCATCCAGCGCCTTAATGGCTAGAGGAAATAGACGCAAATCTTGAAACATGCCTTGAGCAAAAGCCTCCGTAACGATTTCGTAGCGTCCGCTTCCGGTCGTCGAAAGCGCTCTTTGCACTTCAACTAGCTTCCGATAGGGGATGCCCGTAGACAAATTTATCGGTTGACTATTAAGCTCTACGGGTTCTCCGTCAGGAGTAGTAATACCTTGAGTCCTTAATACTGAACCCAGCAGCGACGCAAGGCTTTGAAGTTTTATAGCTGTCTCCTGTCCTTGGCCCTCCGAGTCTTCAACTAGCTCTGCAATACCTTCTCCTATTTTTTTGAAAACAGCTGCCCGCTCTCCAAGCTGCTCAAACTGCGGCAAAATCCGCTTCAAGCGAAAATCTCCCGGCGCCAGATCACTTCCAGCGATATAGAGCCTTCTCACCTCTTGGTGAAGCTCTTGCAATAACACTTTACTCATCGGTGGTCCTCCCAACATATAGTGGTCTGCTAGTATAAAAGACGGGTAATATGGGTAACAGTTATAAATGTCAGCGGTTGAGCAATAAGTCGTCCCTGATCCGTAAGATGCTCGAACATTACCAGTACCGAACTATTTTCTAATTGTCGGGGTTCCAGAAAAGGAAGGTAGGACACCGTCCCTTGCGGTAGTGCAGGTAGGTCTTCAAGAACAAGCTGTTCTCCAAACTCATCCATAATTGTGTATTGACCACTTTCCGTTTGTCCTAGCTTCGCAACATGCAGCAGCACCACTGGTGAAGTATCGCTGAGCGGATTTTTTAGCTGATTCTTCACCTTTTTTATGACTTCCGTATAAGAGCGCTGTGATTTACTTACAACTTCTGTTATATCTTCACCAGTCAAAGGCCTGGATGTCATTTCTTCATACCGAACACGGGCATTCATATCTCCGGGATACTTATATAACGTTGAAATCTGGGCCACCTCAAAGAAGCTATCGTCCTCTCTAATAAACTTGGCAGCTTTGTAAGGCCGGTACTGAATGGTACGATGAATTTCAGCGCTGGTCTTTTCCAGCCAATAGCCTATATCTACATATTCCTGTCGGGCAGCATCGTTATAGCTATAAAAGGCCAACTGGAGCAATTCTGTATTGTCCGTCACAAGGCCGCATTCTCTCAGCTCCGTTAGTTGCCAGGCATGGCCTAGCCATTCCTCAATTGTAGATTCATGGTCGAGAGCAAGCTCCGGGTCATCCTGTTTGGCGGTAAGATAGGTTCGACCTTTCTTAATAAAGGCATGCAGCCGAGTCAGTTGATCTACCGCATATGTATAACTCTCCTCCCGATCCTGGTCATTTGATAACAGCAACACGAACCGTCGCAGCTCCACCTGTGCCCCTGACAGATAATAATTCCCCATCTGCTTCACATGCTCATGTATATTTTTTAGCGTTTTACTGTCAATCGTTGCCAGTCCACTGCGAATAAGTGAGAGGATTAGCTTTTCCAGCACATCCAACCCTTTTAACTGTGTGGCAATTTTTTTCTTCAAAGCAGACTTATTCACTTTTTTAGGTTTTATTACTGCCTCTTCCGTCAGTTGGGATGCTTTACTCTCTTCACGCTTCTCAGCCTTCTCACGCTTCAAGGCAATATCTTCAGGTACAGCTGCCACCGTAAACGCTTGGCCTTCCGAGGAAGCATACATCAGTCCTAACACGTGCTTACACGGAAATTGCCTGCTCGGACAAGTACAGCGAAATACTGGCTTATCGAGAACTATAAAATCGACTGAACACTCATAGTTGGATTTCCCGCTGCCCGAGCACTGTCCGAAGAGCAATTCTCCACTTTCTGACCGATTAAGCTCCACGAAACTTTTCTTCCGCACAAGGCCTTGACCATTCTTAATAGCAGCAGCATTTGGGGCGAGTGAGTCAATGTATGATGATGTTAGTTCAACCAAATAAGTCCCCTCCCTTTTCTGATAAATATAATAGTAGTTTTATATATAATAGATCAGCATGGATAATATTACCCAAATCCAAACAAACAAGATCATCTGTTTGCATATTATTTTAACAAAACCAATGGAATCATCCAATCGTAAAGTTAAAAATTTCCTAACTATAAAAGATAGGCCTACTTAAGGGACTTCGCGCCAATTTTTATCGCCAAACACCGGTATCAAGGGTTAAAAATACGGTTAGCTTAGTCTCATACTCTCATACGGACTCAGGAGACGTTATCTCGACCTAAAACAGTGTTTTTCAGGCGAAATGCATATCAGCGTCACTGGAGTCCGTATAAATCCATAATCACTCTTTTACATGCAAATAAGAGCTGTGGAGTCCGTATGAGTCATGGGTGCTCACAAGATTCCGTAGAATGAGGGGTGGCCTATGGTTTCTTTGGTATACATTAGACTATTTGTTCATTGGGACGTACTGTAGTCGACTGATGTTCATAGGGTTAGTTGGTGCGTTGGGCTACTATGCTCGCTGATGTTCATGGGATTAGTTGGTGGCTTTGGGAGGTACTTTAGTCCGCTGATGTTCATTCGGGGTTAGTTGGTTGCATTAGGATCTACTCCTGTTAAAAACAAAAGGGATCAAACATTGATCCCCTTCTGTTACTTCACTTGAACCAGCCTTTCTCTTTGAACCGGGTAATTGCTTCTATTCGGTTACCTACACCTAGTTTGTCTAGAATAACGGAGATATAATTTCGGACGGTTCCGGTTGTAATATACAGCTGGCTGGCGATTTCCTTTGTATTTTTACCATCGGCAATCAGGCCAAGCACTTCTTTCTCCCGCTGCGTCAGCGGATTGGATTCACCACCGCCGTAAGCTTCATCCATCAGCTCTGGAGCATACATGCGCCGACCCGCCATCACATTGCGAATAGAGATCGCAAGCTCCTCACTAGGACTATCTTTCAGAAGGTAAGCATTCACTCCAGATTTAAGCGCACGTTCGAAATACCCTGCACGGGCGAATGTAGTTAGGATCATAACTTTACAACCGGATCCCTTAATCGCTTCAGCTGCTTCTAGACCACTCATAGCCGGCATCTCAATGTCCATGATGCAAATATCAGGCTTTAGTTGCTGAACCAACATTACTGCTTCCTCACCGTTACTTGCCCTGCCTACTACCTTCATATCCTCTTCCAAATCTAACAATGAGGCAAGCGCCCCTAACAGCATTCGCTGATCCTCAGCAATTACTATCTTTATCATGTGTTAGCCTCCTGTTCCGGCTGTTGGAATACATTAGGTACCTTGATCACAAGGGTCGTTCCTTCATCATTAACAATATCCATATAGCCGTTGACAAATTCGAGCCGTTCTCTCATACCCTGCAATCCATGACCTTTAAAATATACATTGTTTCCTGGAATTCCTTCACCGTTATCCTTCACCTTAATGGTTAAATCCGTACGAGACGGTTCAATTATAATCTGACAGACTTTGGCTTTACTGTGTTTGACGACATTCGTAACAGCTTCTTTAATGCACATGCTCAAAACATTTTCTGTAATCAGTGAGGTATTGGTCAGTTTCGGGTCACCTTCCAGCTGGAATTCAATCTCTGCCGCATCAAGAAGCTGACGTATACGCAACAGCTCATCGTTTAGCCGGATTCCACGCATTTGAGTTACCATTTCACGAACCTCTTTCAGGGCACTTCTTGCCGTCTGGCGTACATCATTGATTTCAGCAACCGCTTGAATTGGATTTTTACTGATCAGTTTGCTAGCCAAATCGCTCTTCAGCCCAATGAGTGACAACTTCTGACCTAGCGTATCATGTAAATCTCGAGCAATCCGCTGACGCTCTTCAATTTTGACCAAATCAGAAATACGCTTGTTGGCATCCTCCAATTGACCTTGAAGTTTATCTTGATTATTGCGGTTGTATGTAGTCACCGGAAGCAGAACAACAGCAATCATACTCACAAGCACGAAGGGCAACTGGGTAATAAAAACTGGATTCCGCGAAAGTAAACCGTAGTTTATGGTGACGATCGTCGATACTAAATGTATAGAATACAGTGTAAAGAATCCGATTCGATTCTGGATATTCCCTATAAAAAAGGCTAAAAACAGCGCAAAGTATACATATCCGAACAATAGCGTCATAGCGATGGAGACTACAATCTGTACACTAGTCCAGAAATAAACCAACCAGCCCTTGGAAATAAAGGATAGCACGTAACAGATGAAAAATACTGCGATCATAATTATTCCGGACACCACCTCATACGTGGAGGATGACCGAAAGATAAAATAGAAAGGAAGAATATAAAACACCACCCACACATATGGGCTAAGTCCTGTACTTTTGTGAAAAATATGATGCCACTTCTGCATGTCCGCCATCCCTTTTGCTATCAATTCATACTTTTATTTTAGCACAAACCCGTCAGCATCCGTAAATCACATTAAAAAGAGAAGAAGACTAAAACCGGTAAGCATGCTCGGCTCTAATCTTCTCCTTAGATAGTGACTTACTGATTGTTCTATTTACTGGTTATTCTATTCATTCTGCAATCTGCGTTGTTTGATAAGCAAAGCCTCTGCTGCAGGTTCTGAATTACGAAGTCTAGATTTGAGTGCCTTAAAGTTGATGAAGGTTTTATTCTCCTCATCCCATAAGCGGTAATGAAGAGCCTTAAGGCTCGAACGTATCGTTATAGTAGTTGCTTGTTGCAAAGGCGGTGTGGCATTATGTGCTTTTTCCAAATTATAATTCGGCACCTTGGGGCTTAAATGATGTACATGGTGGAATCCGATATTCCCTGTGATCCACTGCAGCAGCTTAGGGAGCTTGTAGTACGAGCTGCCTTCCACAGCGGCCTGAACATAAGTCCATTCCTCTTCCTTCTCAAAGAACGTATCTTCGAACTGATGCTGAACATAAAACAACCAAATACCGAGAAAGCCGGATACAAATATGATCGGAATTTGCACTAATAAAAAGGACTGCCAGCCGATGGCCCATGTTAGTAGTCCATACACAGCAGCAATAGAAACATTTGTAAGATAAGTGTTCATCCGCTCTTTGCGTCTTGCACCTTTTGCATTAAATCGATATTGAATTACGAATACTGCGATAGGTCCAATTCCGAAAATCACCAATGGATGACGGTAGAACCGGTAATACAGACGTTTCAAGGTACTCGCAGCTTGATATTCATCTACAGTCATAATCCAAATATCGCCGATTCCTCTTTTGTCGAGATTGCTGCTCCCGGCATGATGAATGGAGTGGCTATGCTTCCACTGCCGATAAGGAACTAAGGAAATGACACCCGTAATGGTGCCAATAATATCGTTGGCCTTGCGACTTTTAAAGAACGATCCATGACAGCAATCATGGCAAATAATAAATGTTCTAATCACAAACCCGGCTGTTGGAATCGCCAACAGGAGCGTAAGCCAGTACGAAACTGAAAGACTGTAATAGGTTGCGTACCATAAGAGCACTAGCGGTACCAATGTATTTACAAGCTGACTTATACTCGCTTTTCGATCATATTTTTCGTATGGGGCAACACTCTTTTTCAGGTTCGTCAGCTTAGCTGTGTGATCTTTATTCATCGTAAGGGTTCCTCCTTGATATTTCTGGAAAAGATAAGCAATACCTATCTATTTTTAATTATAGATATTGTATCCCCTCTTTGTTAGTCATAAACATCAAGTGGGGTATATGACAAATGTCATACTAGTGAGCAAAATTCGCTATATAAAGGGATTTGAATGGAGTAGGTGAACACACTGGTATAAAGTGGAAAACCTAATGAGGATGTCCTGATTGCGCAAAACTATAGAGGATGCCTTTGTCTCCAGATGTAAATTGCTTAGTGTTATTCAATACATCTGGAGTCACAGCTATACGGGAAAAGATGATTTCGTGGAACGTGCTAATTCACTTCTCTAGAATATTGCTCGCGATACTCTGTGGGTGTCTTTCCTGTAGCTCTTTTGAACACTTGTGTAAAATATCTGGAGTCCTGATATCCGACAAGCGGTGCAATCTGATACACCTTCACGTTGCTGTTCTGCAAAATATATTTTGCCTTTTCCATTCGGCAGTAGGTGACATACTCCAAAAAGGTATAGCCGGATATTTGCTTGAACGATGTACAGAAATGGCTAATGCTAAGATCGGCAAGCTCAGCTACTTCCTCAATGCTCAGATCCTTATGATAATTACTGTCGATATATCGAATAGCCTTCTCAATCACACTCCGACCATCTTCTCGGGTAACAGTTTTATTGCTTTGCAGCATCCATTCCCGAAACTCTTGCTTCAGAGCAGTGATCATTTCATTTAGCGTTTCCAGTGTATGAAGCCTGCTCAACAGTCCATCCAAAGACCAGTCGGCCAGCAGATTCAAATGCTCGAATTGTCTATACAACACAACAATCATCTCGACAATCAGACGTTCTGCTATTTCTTGGGGAAAGGCCTGAGCTTCAATATATTCAGCCAACTCATCACAGAGAGTCAACATACGTTCCATATTCAAGGTACGGATACTTTCGATTAGGGCGACTTCCAAATGCTTGGGATATTTAATTTCCTGGCTTCCGTCTGACAGCGTTTCACCATCCAAGAAGACACCTGCCTGCCCGGAATAAAAACGTTGATATAGAGCTTTTGCAGCCAGTGGATATATTGTACTTAATTGATCAATACCCCGGGTACAGCGGCTAATCCCAACAGAACAAGATAACTTGGAATATCTTTTAATTCCACGAATTAAGTTTTCTCCCAGACTTACCTTTTCGCTATTTAGTGAACCTGGAAAGAGGATAATCCACTCCCCGTTATGAAAAGGAAACACCGTAAGTCCACCATTTTCCATAGACCATTCCTCTGTAATATTACGGATCGCAAACAGCCATAATCTCTTCTCTTCTGCACTCCATTTCGCAGTCAAAGCTGCATAACTATCGAGTTGGACAACAGCCATGAAATACTCACCCTCAAGCTCACTGTTCTCCAGCCACTGTAAATGCTGCAAAGGGCGTGGATTACCTAGTGTGAATTCTGCAAACATCCGCTCTCTAGCCAATAATGACAGCATCTGTACCGAGTGCAGCAGCTGATCATTTTCTTTTTGACGATCCAACCTTATTTTTGCTCTGGTCAGCATTTCGGTAAGTTCATCATGATCAATGGGTTTCAATAAATAATCAAAAGCCCCCTGCCGAAGCGCCTCACGGGCATACTCAAATTCGCCATAGCCGCTAATAAAAATAAATATCAGCTTGGAGTCACGAGACAGCACTTCTTTCATTAAAGTAATTCCATCTATAACCGGCATTCGAATATCACTAATGATTATATTAGGTGAAGTCTCACTAATCAGACGTAGAGCTGCCTCCCCATTCCTCGCTTCACCTACAATATCCAATTGAAGATCATGCCATGGTATAGCCGCCTTTAAGCTTCGAAGAATGATAGGCTCGTCATCGACTAAAATCACTCTATATTTCTCTTGTTGCACTCCCATTGCAGTACCTCCCGGAGTTATTTAACGTTCGAACTTTGGATCAGCTTCCAGTACTGCTCAGAAGCCGTCTGCAGCCGTTGCAGCGCTTGTTCCGACTTCACTCTGCCATCAATCATTTCTTCAATCACACTCAAAAACGTCTTTTTCACTTCTGGTGACAAGACATTATCATACGGAACGAAGCTTTGAGGGCTCTCTTCCATGAGGTGCATGACCTGAGCAAATACAGGTCCTGTCTTTTCAGGGTCAAAGGCTATCCGAATAGCCGGTATACGCAAGCCCTCGTAAACAATACGAGTCTGAACTTCTTTCGTATAAAAAGCCTTCATTAGCTCCAGTGCTGCTTCCCGCTTGGCTCCGATTAAATTAGAGGATACACCGATCCCGATCGTATACCCACCAGCAATAGACGCTTCTTCACCCTCCTTAAGTGCTGGAAATGGAAATACACCTACTTTATTTTGAAAACTCGGCTCCGTATCCTCACCTGAAAATAAATTGATATCCCAGTTTCCGTTCAGATACATACCTGCTTTTCCACTGGTAAAGAGGCTTACGGCATTCTCCGTAGATAGATCGTTAGCCGTTGGACTGAAAGCATCCTCTTTGATCCATTTATCTAAATGTTTGAAGGCTTGTAGATACTCTTTATTCTGAAAGGTGGACTGATCCTTCCCTGTCACAAGTTTATTGATAAGGGTTGATCCAGCATATCGATCCATTAAGTAATGAGCAAATATCCCCGCAGGCCAACGGTCCTCATTACCTAATGCAAAGGGAATATATCCGTTCTCCTTCAGCTTGAGAATGGCTGTATCTAGTTCCGCTAACGTCTCAGGGGCTTTGATCCCCAGCATATTGAATAAAACTTTGTTATAGTACAAAGGCTCTGCGTTCCCCTCAATGGGCAGCCCATAAATATGTTTATTTAGCGTCCACAGGTGAAGATCCTTGAACTGACGGCCGAGCCCGTTCTCATCGACAAAATCCGTTAGATCCATCAACCGGTTAGAGCGTATGTAAGGCTCAATTTCCGCTCCTCCAAAGAGGACAAACATATCCGGCGGCGTTCCTGTCACCATCTCGCTCTTTAGCTTTTGATCACGGTGAGTCGTCTGGTCAAGTCCCTCAAAATTCACTTTTAGGTTCGGGTGAGATTTCTGATAGTTGCTAACGATCTCTTCAAAAATACTCAGCAGCGGCTTGTCGTGCTCCTTGATCCAGAAGTGACGAAATGTCAGTGTTATTTTTTCCGGCGAATTTTCTTCAATGGGCTCACGGTCACCAATGGTTATAAACAGAACGGCACTGGTCATAGATATGACATATAATAAAATCCATCCCCATTTCATTAGCCACTTCACAATTCTCCACTCCTCAGGTCTTGGTCATCATGGCATTATTTTGGGTATCCGTATACGAATCGTCGAACCGAACCCCGGGGAAGAACATACAAGTATGCCGTACGGGCTGCCAAAACGGATATTCAAGCGTTCATGTACATTTTTTAAGCCTACGCCACTATCGTTATATTTCTTTTGATTACTGGATTCTTTATCCCAGAGACTATGAAGGGTCACTAGATCAAAGCCGGGTCCGTTATCCTTTACAATAATAATAATATCTGTACCGACTTCACTGGCCTCAATCCTAATCGTTCCCGGGTCCTCCATTTGCTCAATCGCATGATATAAAGCGTTCTCTACAATGGGCTGGACAATCAGCTTCTGAGTCATATAGGTTTTGAGATTCTCAGGGATATCAATAGCGTAGGAGAATTTGTCCTCAAATCGAAATTTCTGAATATCCAAGTAATGGCGAACATGCTCGAATTCCATATGCAGCGGGATAAGCTCTTGATTTTGGCTGATACTGATCCGCAGCAGCTTGCCAAGCGAAATGACCATTTTGCTAATATCCTTATTGCCCTGCAGCACAGCCATAGAGTTAATGGACTCCAGCGAATTATAGATAAAATGGGGATTGATCTGCGCCATCAACGCCTGCAGCTCCGCTTCCTTCTTACGCCCCTGCTCGGTCTGAACCTGTTCAATCAGCTCATTGATTTGCTTGCTCATTTGATTGAAGCCATCAATTAACAAGTCACTTTCGTCATCTGAGCGATGGGGTGTAGTGATCGGTATAAAAATCCCCTGCTTCACCCGCTTCATCCCATTAACAGCGCTAATAATACTGCGAACAAGCCGTGTGACAAAATAACGGTCGAACAAAAATGCAGATAACAAGGATACCATACCCAGTATAATCGCGATGTTGCGAATCGGGACAGACTCTGAGGATATGAGATTCATGGGTGTAATCGCTACCAAATACCAATCCGAATTATGCGAAGGGAGGAAGGTAATAAGTGATTTTTCCTCTTCATATTTGTCAATGTAATAATCTTGTTCTTTGAAATAATCGCTTGCCAAAAAGGGGAAATCTGTCCGCTGCCCAATGTGCTCACCGGATTTGTTAAAGACAATATTCCCTTGCTTGTTCACGAGTAGAATATCGCCCTTCTTCAATGTAGCCGCTTCCCAAAAAATCTGATCGAGCAGATCCGGCTTCACATAGATGACCAAATAACCAATATCCTCTAAGGAGTAATAATCTTTTATAACACGGGATTGGATAAGTACAGGCTTACCTGATTGGGCCGATCCATTCTCTCCAGGTCCAGACCAAATGGGACGCCCTTCAGCCCCTTCCATTGCGCCGTACCAGGTTTGTTTCTTCATATCCTCAAAAGACATGGGTGCATTATATTGATATAAAAGCTGATCCTTACTATAAAGACTGAATGAAGTGATCATAGGGTGATTAATCAGCAAATTGATTTCTTGTTTACGGTCGTAAGTAATAACAAACTCAGGCTGTTTCAAGGTCTGTTGAATGGCAGGTTGAGTGATCGCTGAATTTGAGATAGATGCAATCTCACTTAGTGCAAATTTCAATTTACGGTCTGTCTCGAGAAGTGATATCCAGTAGAAATTACTTGATTTCTTCTCCATAGCATTTGAGAAATTAACATATGTTACGGTTCCCATTAGGATTACTGGAATAAACACGAGAAGAATAATAGCGAACAAGATTTTACGGCGGAGCTTCATTCTATTTCCCTTCCTCCTGCTGTCTCTGTTCTCTAGTATTCTTCATCGTGCTCTAAATGTCTAGTGCTAGAAAAGAAGCTTTAACTTTTTATCGCTCCGGACGTTAATCCAGCAATAACCCAACGACTGAATAACAGGAATACTACTAATAATGGCAGTGTTGCTGTAAAGGTTGCTGACATAATCATTCCGTAATCGATACCGTCTCTTGTAGTGAATAGCTGTTGCAGTGCGATTTGAATCGTATAGTTCTCCCGGCTTTTCAGTACTACCAATGGCCAGAAGAAGTCATTCCATACTGTCATAAAGTTCAAGATGCCCAGTGTTGCCATAGCCGGAGTAATGACCGGAATTGCGATGTTCCAGAAGATTCGGAAATGTCCGCCTCCGTCAATTCGGCCTGCTTCGATCAGTTCAGTATGTACAGCAGTGGAGATATACTGGCGCATCCAGAAAATTCCGAACGCATTAACCATCGCAGGAACGATCAGTGCTTTGAAAGAGTCAATCCAGTGAAGTTTAGCCATAATGACATACGTTGGCAAAACCCCAAGCTGTTGTGGTACGAACAGAGTAGCAATGACAAAGTAAAACAATATATTTTTGAACGGAAATTCATACTTGGCAAAGGCATATCCAGCCAATGTGCAGAAAAACACTACCGAAATGGTAACCATAGAGGAAACGAACAAGGAGTTCCCTATCGCTTGGAAGAAATCAGATTTCTCCAGTACTCTTTTGAAATTATCTATAAACTGATCTCCTAAGGTTAAAAGCGGGGGGACGTGAAACACTGCGCCCTTATCGTTTGTCGCGACAACAAACATCCAGTAGAAAGGGAATACTGACGCCATAGCTCCAACAATGAGTATAATATAAAAGCCGATTTTACCGATTAATCCAAGATCATTCGGTTTCTTAGAATTAACACGCAATGTACTCACGCTTTTTTCCCTCCTGTACTTCCGCCCATGCGGTTAGATATCAGCATATTGAGGACAGAGAAAATGATCGTGACCAGGAACAGCATTACCGCTGTAGCCGCTGCTGTACCAAAAAATCCATTGCGGAACGCTTCACTGTACAAATAAGTTACCATTGTAACACCTTCTTGGCGTGTTGAACCTGTTCCCGATTGTCCAAGGAATACATAAGGTTCCGTGAATAATTGTAATGCACCAATGGTGGAAATCAGGGTAACAAACACGATAAAGGGTTTTAATAACGGCAGTGTGATAAACAAAAGCTGCTGCCTTCTATTGGCTCCATCAATGTTAGCCGCTTCATATAAATCGGTAGGAATACTTTGAAGACCCGAGAGGAAAATAATAGCGTTATATCCTGTCCAGCGCCACATTACCATCGTGGAGATGGCAATTTTCACACCCCACCAACCGGAGTTAAAAGCCATACTTTCAAAACCAAGTCCATTTAACATCCAATTGATCATCCCGTTATTGCCAAACAATGTGCTGAACACCAGAGTAACCGCAACAATGGATGTAATATTAGGCATAAAGAAAAGAATACGGAAAGTTTTCTTGAAGCGGGTCATACCCGATTGCAACAGAACGGCCAGTAGCAGTGCTAAAATAATCTGAGGGACAGTCCCCATCACACCCATAATCAACGTATTGGTGAATGAGATCCAAAAGGTCGGGTCAGTGGTAATCAGGTGATAGTTTTTCATACCCACGAATTTCATGGGGCCCATTGCATCCCATTTAAAGAAGGACAAATAAATCGTAAAGAATATCGGGTATAGTCCAAATATCGAGAACAGAATAAAGAACGGAGAAATAAATGTGTAAGCCGTAATACGACTCCGTCTTTGTTCCGTTAAAAAGGGACGTTTGCTCTCGGCATTTGGACTTATTAATACAGGTTGTGCCATGTCACACCTCCAGGTAAGATAACGGATAAATCCGGGTTCACAGAGATTACAGCTCCCCGCAAACCCGGACATTTAACTCATTTTAGTTCAAATTTAGCTGCGTTCTGCAAGCTTCTTAGCCTGTTTAACCGCTTCATCCCACTCTTTTGCCGGATCTGCTTTTTTCTCCAATACGTTTTTGAGCGCGTTCTTGAAGAAGGTATCTGTTTGGTCATGCAGCGGTCCGTAGAATACCGGTTTTACACGTTGAGCTGCTTTACCATATTCAACTGCTGTAACTTGATCTCCGAAGAATGCATCTTTACCTTCAGTGAAGGCAGGATCTTCGAACAAAGCTGGAATTGAAGGCATAAGGCCTACAGATTTAAAAGATCCCAATTGGTTTTCTTTGTTAAGTGCAAATTGAATGAAATCGTAAGCTTCTTTAGAATGCTTGCCTTCCTTAGGCAGTGTCAGGAATGAACCACCCCAGTTGCCAGCACCTTCTGGAAGTTGTGTAATGGACCATTTTCCAGTTGAATCTGGAGCATTGGTCTTGATGTTACCAGCCATCCATGCAGGTCCTAGAACGACTGCAAATCCGCCATCATTCATGCCTTGACCCCATTCAGGTGACCACAGCATTGCATTGCTGATCCAACCTTCTTGAATGCCTTTAACTGTAAAGTCATACGCTTTTTTCACTTGCGGATTGGTGTCGCCAATGAATTTTCCGTCTGCTTTGCTGAAATAGATTTCATCTTGGGACTGGTCACGAAGCGCATTGAACACAAGATCTGTTACGTCTGCAAAAGGCTTGCCGGTTTTATCTTTGTACTGTTTGGCAACGGTTGCAAACTTATCCCAAGTATCAATTGCTGCTCCTAATCCTGCTGGATCTACTGGCAGGCCAGCATCCTTAATCAGATCTGAACGGTAATACACAACGGTAGGACCGATATCAGTAGGAAGTCCGAGTTGGAAGCTGCCGTCCACGGAGGAACCTTGTTTCCATTTCCAATCCAGGTAGTTAGCTTGAATATCTTTTGCACCCAGATCATTCAGATTGTAGAATTTATCTTGAGCACTGATAAAACGTTCCATGAAACCGATCTCAAGTTGGAAGATATCAGGAGCACCCGATCCAGCCGACAAGGCAGTTGTCAGGTTGTTGTGGTGAGCGGTTTGATCACCTGTATTTTGAAACTTGAAAGTCACGTTAGGATGTTGTTTCGTGTACTCTTTAGCTAAATCTTCATAGTCAACTATACCCAGTGTCCAAACGGAAAGCTCAACCTTTTCTGCGGGCTCAGCAGTCTCTTCAGTCTTTGCAGGTTCGTTTGTTGCAGCGGTGTTACCTGAAGTGTTCTTGGAATCATTGGTACTGTTCTTGGCATTGTTATTGCCTCCGCATGCTGCTAATGAAGCTACAAGCAAGATAGCAACCAACATAAGTGCCAAATGTTTTACTCTTTTCATTCATCTGTACCCCTTTCGACTATTTCTCTTACAGTTTCTAGTGTACAGTAGGGATTCTTTTTTTTTGAGGAGGTAAACTTCCGATTTATGGTGGAAATACTTACGGTTTGAAGGGTCAGCAACAACAAAAAGGTGCCCATTAGCCTCGAATGGCTTAGATGGACACCTTTTTTACATCCTGTTCAGAGGAACACCTTAAACAAAACAATAACAATAGCTATAATTCCAACTAAGATTAGAAGGTCCAACGTCTCACTCCAGAAACTTGGAAACCCACGTGAGTGAAGCTTCTTTTCCTTAACATCAAAATTCGCCTTAGCTCCATAAGGATCCGCCGAGTGAGAAAACGGTTTATGATCATCTATCATGCCATCACCTCTATCTGGATTATACGCCTATTTATAACTAAATTACCCATTTAAAATCACTTTGTCACTCTAATATATTCAACACTCTATGGTTGGCAATCCTTTTCACGAAATGTATACTATTGTTACTCTATTTATAGCTCTTATAACTTGACCTGAGGAGATTTCTAACCATGCCCATTAACCGACCTTTATTTACCGATAGCGAATTACAAGAAGCGATGGATCGCAAGCTACATGTTCGTGTCTTTGAAAATGATCACATGGTGGTTTCCAAAGCAACCGTTGTGCGTTTTACAGATTCGGATGTAGTTATGCAGTCAAGAGTAAGCGATCTCGCTTATTATTCCCGGCGCAGCTGCCAGTTCTTTGAGGTTAGATCTTAGATGATAACGAGGAGTGGTTGGATGATGACCGATAAGCGTGTGCTTCGTATAGCAACTATCGAAATTCCTGTATCTGACTTAGAAAAATCTATTTTATGGTATGAGAAGGTTCTCGGCACATCCGTCCTTACTTCAACAGACCATACAGCCATGCTGACTTTGTCAGCCACGAACTCCTCTGATTACCCCACTCTTTATTTAGTAGAGACCTGCAGCCAAGATCAATTAGCCTTCAAAAATAGCCACACGGATATCACCCATAGCGTTATTGATTTTTATGTTCCTGATCTGGAGGAATTTCATTCCTTTCTATTGGACAATGGAATTACAGTAACACCTTTAAATCTTTTTCCGAATGGAAAAGGACTTGGGGGTTTTGGATTTGTAGATTTAAATGGAAATTCCTTCGGAGCAACGAATATTACTCATAGCCGTTAAAAGACTTGGAACGCCAAAAGCCGGATGCATTGACCTATTAGGGTCCCTGCATCCGGCTTTTACCATGTCTTCGTTCTCTTGCAAATTCTTATTTGCTGAATCCATTATTTGCTCTCAATTTCTCATTCAGCACATCTTGAAAGCTTTGTGTTTTATTGTCTGTTCTTTCTTGTTTGGGGTTGACCACGGGCTGAGGTCTAAAAAAGTGATGATTGAAAGCCATAGTATTATGTACTGTCATGCTCATTAACTTCAACCTCCTTCCGTAATCTAACCTAAGTATTTTCATAAAAGCGCAATTTCTTATTCCTTATTTACCCCGCACTTTCCAATCCTAAACAGTTTTTGATATTCAATTTATAAAATCACAAAAAAGCACCCAGTTCACTGGATGCCTTATCATGCCTATTTATTTCAAAGCCGCCCACGAAGCATCACTCAAATGCTCCAGTTCTTCCTTGGTAAGTTGGAATGTCATAGCGCCAATATTCTCCTTGGCATGACGTACTTTCGATGCACCTGGGATGGCCACCACAGTATCTCCGTGATAATGAATAAGCCAATTTAGTGCGACCTGACCTGCTGTTACATTATACTTATCCCCAAGTTTCTCTAAGGAATCAATTAAAGGTCTGGTTCTTTCCATCCCTTTGGGATCCATCCCATTCTGCAGCCGTCGTATACGTGATATCGAAGAGATCTGAGCAGGATCCTTATGAAATCTCCCGGTGAGAATTCCCTGCTGCAGCGGAGAATAGGCAATGATGGAAATTCCCAACTCTTTGGCTGCATCCATGATCCCATTCCGATCAATATTCCGATGGAGAAGATTGTACTTCACTTGATTTGAAATCAGTGACAGTCCATGTTGTTGTAATAATTGGTGAGCCTGTACCATCTGCTTCGCGGAATAATTACTAACTCCCACATAGCGAATCTTCCCTGCTTTCACCAGTCCCGCCATTGCTTTCATTTCACTTGCGATAGAGGACAATGAGAAAGGCTGATGTATCTGGTACAGATCAATGCTGCGCCCCCCCAGACACCGAATACGTTCATCTATGGTAGAGGGAATAGAGTTGGCTGTGCGAAAAAGCGGCCACCATTTTGTAGCGATCATCGGGGAGAATTTGCCTTTGCTGTCCTCTGATTTCAATTGATCCAGCACATAGGCCAATGCCTGTTCCGATTTACCACCACCATAGATTTCCGCCGTATCTACCCAGTTCATGCCCCCTTCTAAGCTGACACGTACAATATCTAGAATATCCCCTTCTTCAAGGTTACTCCAGTACCTTCCAACCAAACCACTTCCTCTGCTAAATTGCCAGCAGCCCAGCCCCAGGGGCGAGACTGAAAGATCAGATCGTCCTAAGGGACGCAAACTAACTGCAGATGTACTTGGCTCCATAAACCAACCTTCTTTCATTCTAATGTTAACTGATATCGGTCACTATCCCATTTTGCCGAGATCCCCATAACTTTCGATAATGCATTAATGGGAACAAGCAAAGTGTAGCTTACTTCAAGGCTGGGCTGTTTCAGTACATAGCTAGGGCCACCCTCAATGGAAATTTGATCATTCTTAATAAGTATTGAGGATTTACCGTCTTTAATCAACTTTGTACTTCCATCCCAAATGACGGAATATCCTAGTTCTTCAGCAACAGGTCGGATAGGTACGAGTACATAACCATCTTTGAAAATCGGGGGTTGCACAGAATCTATGCTTTTTCCGTTAACCAGTAAGTCTACAGGCTTTAACACTGGGGAGGGGGTAAAGGGTCTGGAATCCAGCGCACTGATCCCCAGTTGTCCGAACATATTCGTCCCCCATGCTGCAACAGTTCCATTCTTTAATACGGCGTATTTGCTGTCTTCCCCGGTTGCGAAGGACAGAGGGGATTGCAGCCCTTTTATCTGTTTGGGCACTATAAAGGTGAGTTTCTCGGTAGTATAATTTTGACGCCAAGACCACACCGTTCCATCTTTTTTGATCCCAACTAATCCATTCAGATCCAGCGTAAGCTTAGATAGCCCCCTTAATGCTGTGATCTTTTGGAGTCCCTGCAATGGAGTGCCAGACTTCCAGATCCAATACTCTCCTTTCCTGTTTTGCACAAGGTTTAAGCCATTCCCCGTTTGAATTGACACAATACCCGTAAGACCCGTCATTTTTCTAATAGAAATTCCTGAGGGTGTGCTCCAATCCCCTACCGTAGCCCATACGCTTCCACTGTCAGTCAGAGCAATCAGGCTGTCCCCTTCTACGTCCATAGTCTTTACATGATACAAATTGGGAACAGGAATAGGGGTTGAATTCGAATTACCGTTCCATATCCAAAGTGTACCATTTTCTTTTAGTGCAGCATTAAACATTCCACTCTCAATTCTTTGGACATCAGTGATTCCATTAACCTTGAATGCGGAAGGTAAAGTAGGATACCCTACTGAAGAAGTCTCCGGCATTTCCCACTGCATAAGTGATCCATCTTTTTTCAAAGCTAGACTCCCACTAACTCCAGCTGTTATCTGAACCACTTCGGTAAGTCCACCAATAGATTGCGGAAGTAACACTTTATTCTGGGTTCCAGGCTCCTCTGTAGTCTCTTTCTTAAACCCTCCCCACACGGTGACGGTTCCATCTTCCTTAAGCGCCATATTATATCCATAACCAATTACAATCTGCTTCGTATGTTCAAGAGCCGTTAATCGGTGAGGAGTAATCGTCCACCCTTCAGGTCCCGCTGTTCCATTTGCGAACTGTCCTGAGTAATTACTGCCCCAAGCCCACACTGACCCTTCCTTCCCCAAAGCAAAAGAACTGCCGCCCCAGAAGCCTGCGCTCGCTATAACTTCCTTTATATTTGACAGTTTCGCTGATTCGCTGGAAGCATCTGCATGTTGAGGTGTAATTGCCACTGCAAGCATTGAAGAACAAATAAATAGGCTGAACAGGCTTAATCCTCGTCTAGTCCAATCCACTCTAAATCCCCTCCATTGTAATATTTTTGTAAATAGTGCTGTTGATACTTTAAACGCTTTAGAAGTAGATTAGTTGTACCCTAATATAAAAATCTGGAATCAGTTCATAAGAAAATATGGTATAATTACCCTGTTTCAAAGGTTCTTCGCTAACTCTAATGATTGGGTACAACGAAATAATGGAGGGAAATCATGTTCAAATTATTTATAGGTTATATTCTGCTAAGCAGGATTGTAGGGAATCCGTTTCTCGCAATACTGATTCTGCTGGTCATTGTGTATTTGCTGGATCGCAGGTACGTGGGGATCTTCCCCAACGTTACGAAGCCTTTTCGCCGAGCCAGACAAATCTCCAAGCTGCGCACAACAATTTCATTAAACCCTAATGATGTGTCGTCCAAATATGAACTAGCCCGACATTTGTCAGATCGGAAGCGTTATACGGAAGCTAAAGATTTATTTCTTCAGATTCAAACCCGCTATGAGCAATCCGCTGAATTTTGGGTAGAGTTAGGGCTTGCGAATCTGAAGCTGGGACATTTGGAAGAGGGTGAATCACAGATGCTTCAAGGGCTTGAGATCAACCCTAAAGCTCAATATGGCCAACCTTATCTACGACTTGCCGAAGGCTTGCGTAATACGGACCGTGACAAAGCATTGTATTATGTAAGTCAATTTCAGGAGATCCATACCTCATCAAGCGAGGCTTATTATTTAGCTGGCTCCATGTATAGGGCTTTAGGCAGAGAAGATGACGCAAAACGGGCTTTTGCAGAATCCACAGCCATTTATCGCTCACTTCCCAAATATAAGAAACGCCAGGAACGCCGCTGGGCCCTTCGCAGCTTTTTCGCAAAAATGAGATAATTAGCCACTACATAATTAAGTTAAGTATAAACCTTTCACCTATCAAAAGTTAAAATAGCAGGCAGTCTTCCGGTTTATAGGAGACTGCCTGCTTTTTGTTGATACTCTATGATTACATATTCAAGTCTTTCGAAGAAGGCTCGATTGGTTTAACTCTGAAAGGCCACCAATTTCCCCGGCCAAATATTCGTACCATAACCGGTACAAAGAATGGCAGGAAAATCAAGGCGTACAAAGCCAATCCCACAAGCACTACAGTAGCAATCTGCATCATAGATAGTACCCCTGATGGATACATGGAAGCAAAAGTCCCACCCAAAATAACTACAGCTGACAGTATTACTGTACCCATATTTCGCATTGCATGAAGTATGGCTTCACGCACATCCCAAGTTTTATTCTCGTTAAAGCGGGCCATCAGGAAGATACTATAATCTACCCCTAGGGCAACTAACATAACAAAACTAAAAAATGGCGTTGTCCAAGTGATTCCGGCATACCCTAACAGATTCACAAATATGGCTTCTGTTACACCCAAAGATGTGAAATAGGTGATCACTAGCGATACAATCAGATATATCGGCATCACTACGGAGCGAAGCAGCAGAACCAAAATGATAAAGATACCGCCAAGCATCAATATAACGGTTCGCGTGTAATCTTCATTAGATATTTTCTGTAAGTCACTATAGGTACTAGTAACCCCACTAATAGCCGTCTCAGCATTTTCGAGTTTTGTACCGATTACAGCACGATCCACAGCAGCCTGAATATCTCCAACTCTGTCAATGGCTTCGGTGCTGTACGGGTTCTTAGATAAAACCACATCTAAGGTCATCACCTTGCGGTCCCCTGACAAGTAGTTATCAAAGACCATCTGAATCCCTTCGGTTTCCAGCGCTTCAGCAGGTACAAAAAATCCGCTTAACTCATCATCTTTCGCTGCCTGAATTTGATTAAGATATTCTTGAGCGGAGTCCAATCCACCTGTGATTTGCTTCAAGCCATCTGCGCTGTCGGTAAGTCCTGCAGTCAGCGCTCCAATTTGGCCCGTTAACTGGCCAAAACCGTCAGCAAGCTGTTGTTGTCCGCCTTGCAATTGTTCCAGCCCCCCAGAAATGGAAGGGATTTTATCGACAATTTGTCCTTGGCCTGCCGCTGCCTGATTAAGCCCTGCTTGCAGCTGGCCTATCCCTGCTGCCAACTTCTCTAAGCCTTGTGCCAGTGCAGTTTGACCAGCAGCAGCTTTGGCATAACCCGCATTCGCTTCATTCAAACCTGAAGCCGCACCCTTCAATTGCTCCGTTACTTGATTCAACCCTGCAGCAAGCTTGGCTGCACCTGTACCACTCTCTGTTACTGTTCCTTTAATCGTCAGATAGTTAACATCCTGCAGAAGATCAGGATGGCTCGATTCCAGTCCTGTAAACGAAGTACCCAGACCATTAAGAGCCGTAGCTACGCCCTGAAGCTGCTCGTGAAGCTGTCCCAGCCCTCCACCGATTGCGGATAATCCTCCGCCGATTTTTTTATAACCCTCCAGCAGTTTTTGGTTAGCATCTGCTAATTGTTGTGCACTTGCCGCTGCTTGCTGAAGTCCGGCTTTGATCTCTCCGGCACCGGCCGAACCGCTCTTTATTCCGTTCTCAATCCGGGATAGTCCATCACCTAAGGCTACGACACCATCTTTGAGATCCTCTGTGCCTTTCGTTAACTGAGCACTTCCCTGAACCGCCTCATTCAACTTCGGCGCGTTATCGCTCAGCTGTTTGCTCGCCTCCGACAATCCCATCTGAATCTTGGTCAAGCCCTCATTCGTCTGATCCAATCCATCTGATAGTGTTGCTACTTGGGTCGGAATCAGAAAGTCATTAATTTCTTCACCTGCCGGACGAGACATGCTGCGTACGGATTTGACTCCATCTACTTTTTCCAGCTCACGGCTAATTTTCTCAGCCAAGCCCATATATTCTGAGGTATCCATTCGATCATCATTTTTGATAACTATTTTGCTTGGCATCGATTCACCTGGACCGAAGCTTTCGGAAATGATGTTAAAGCCCTTAACCGAAGCATAGTCCGCGCCTATCTCATCCATGCTGTTGAAGGAAAGTTTACCGTCATAGGTTGCTAAAAAGGGAATTACAACAGCAGCCACAATGAGCAACGCTGCCCAAGGTCTTTTCAAAGAGAAAGAACCTGCTGCCCCCCATATTCTACTCTCACTATGCTCAAGCTTGCCACGTGAGGGCCAGAACATCTTTTTGCCCAAGACTGCCATAAAGAAAGGCACGACGGTTATCAACGCCAACAGCATAACGGCAATCCCTACCGCAACTGCTACCGCTGAACGGTACAGTACAAATTTAGAAAGTCCAATAGCCACAAATCCAACGAATACCGCTAGTCCGGAATAAAAGACCGTTCCCCATGCTTTGCGGTAGGTTGCAATAATTGCACTCTTGGTATCTTCTGAGCCAGCAAGCTCTTCTTTAAATCGGCTGATCAACAGAATACAATAATCTGTTCCGATCCCAAAAAGCACGGCAACCATAAATATTTGCGTAAACGTTGATAATGGGAAAGAATACATATCCACCAAAAAGGCTACGATCGATTGCGCAACAATGTAGCTAAGCCCCACAGTAAGCAGTGGCACAAAGGGGGCTACAAAGGAGCGGAAAACAACAAACAGAATAAGAAGAATAAATACAACTGTAATATATTCTGACTTCTTAAGACCCGCTTCCGAACTGGCAATCGTATCTTCGGTAATCAGACCTTCACTGGTCAGGTAATGATCAGCATCGACATCTGAGAGGATTGAATCTACTTTTGCGGGAAGCTCTTTGACAGCCTCCTCCCCACCTAGCACAGACAGTGCCACCATGATGGTTTTACCGTCTTTTGCAATCAGAGTATCCTTCAGCTCACTTTGCGAAAAAGGGTCTGTGATCGAATCAATTTGGAGAGCTTCTTTGTTCTTTAACAGCTTCTCTACACCCTGCTTAATACTCTCCGTTTCGCTGGCACCAATACCGTTTGGCTTATTGAACACCAATGCCACCTGATGAAGTGTTTCCCCGCCTTTGGCTTCAGACACTTCCTTCATAATTTCTGAAGCTCTTGAAGAAGTATATCCCCCTGGAACCGAGATTTGCCCCTTCTCACGTACAAGATCTGATATCGACGGAGCTGACATGAACAAGAGTACTGCAGCTGCGAGCCAAATCAGAATAATGGCCCATCTTGCTTTTAAAATGGTCTTCAATTGTTTTTCCCTCCCGAATCCTGCATTAAACTTCCCAATTTCTCAAACATCATAATAAACTTCTCAATATCACTTTCCTCAAAATGGAACAAATACGGTGACACGATTTCCTGAACCTGTGTCTCAGCAGCATCAAATACGCTTTTCCCAAATTCAGTCATCGATAAGTACACCTGGCGTCGGTCATTCTCGTCCCGAGTACGTTCAATCATTCCAGCTTCCACCAACCGATTGGTCATAGCTGTGATCGAGCTCTTTCCCACGGCGAACGCTTCAGCCAAATGAGTCGAAGTACATAGTTCCTGGGCCTGAATCAGGCGGAGAATAAGATATTGATCACTGGTTAGATCTTCCGAAATGCTATCCCTAATTTGAGCATTAATTCTCCTTGTCACAATGAGGTAGGCATCCATATAACGATTGATCCAATGTTGGGCCTCTTTGTTCAATTATTTGACCTCCCGCAATAGTTCATGTGTGAAATAGTTTCACTGTAAAACTATATGGCTTTGGCCTAATAAAGTCAACATATAAGAACACTAATTGGCATCAAGCTTTCTTTTAATGCAAGCAAAAAGGGCTTCCCTCCAGCAAAAAACACTGTAAAGGAAACCCTATGCAAAAATCTATGTTTTATTCCATGTCTTCAGACTCGTCAACTTCATATACACAGCGGAACAGCTCTATTCCCGCACCATTAACCCCAAGACTATATACCATAAAACCTAAGATGCGGTAAAAGTTAGCCGCTACCTCGTCCTCTGTTTCTGCCAAAAGATAACGAGGCTGGCGTGCGCTTAGCAGCTCCAGGATCATGCCGCGAGCATAACCTTTGCCTCTATTCTCTGGCAACACTGCAATATGCCGAATTTCAAGCGACCCATCTTCCGTTTCTTCAAAGCCAACGAGGCCAAGCAACAGCTTTTCCTCTTCCCATCCAAATAATTTCAAAGCAGCCTGATCACTGTATTCGGACGAGGTGTGCTGCAATGCATCAGGCTCATCGATTACAGCATAAGCAAGCAGCTCGTTCACCTCTGGCGAACCTATGAGGTGTTTAATATCGATCAACATGTATGTAATACCTCCTAGATTTAGTTCATTTTAGATGTCAGTCGAAGCAGACCATATCCAATCCAAACACCGATTAGATTCAATAGCAGATCATCAATATCGAAGCTACCAACTTGGAGCAGCATTTGCAATATTTCTAGTAGCAGTACAATATAAGCTGCACGAAAAGTAAGTCTAAGCCAAGAAAATAGACTCACCTGTATCAGCGGAAGCATAAATCCAAATGGAATGAACACAACCACATTTCCAATAAGATTCACTGAGCGGTCCATCAGAGAGACTCCATTTCCAAAGTTAAGGAAAAGGCGCACAGTTCGCAGGGGCACCAGATTATAATGCAGAGTGCCTCCGGTATGAATATGCCTGCCAAAACCGATAAACATCCAGTAGATAACAGCTGCACTATACATAGTGAACACAACCCAAGTCAATCCCAAGAGCCACTTACTATTCCCCACATGTTTCTTCGTTGGTTTCCCAGGTCCCCTCTGAGAAATCAACTTAAGACCTCCGCACGCCTTCAATAACCTCAATACTACCATCGTTCTTGCCAACGATGGCCAGATCTGAAATGCCTATGAACAATCCGTGTTCTACTACTCCGGGAATATTTTGCAGCTTAAGTGCCAAACTCGATGCAGAATCGATAGCCATAAAGTGGCAGTCAGCTATGTAGTTACCATTATCAGTCTTATAGAGTTCTTCCCCATTCATCCGCAGCACTGGCTTACAATCCAACTTAGCAAGCTCTGCAACGGTCCACTCCCACGCAAAAGGAACAACCTCCACCGGAAGTGGGAATTTCCCTAGTGTTGTTACGACCTTGCTCTCATCAGCAACGACTATCATTCGTGTGCTGTTGCTCGCTACAATTTTCTCACGAAGCAGTGCGCCGCCGCCGCCTTTTATTAATTGCAACTTGCTGTCCAGTTCATCTGCACCGTCAATGGTTAAGTCCAAACTGTCAATCTCTCCAAAAGCTACAAGAGGAATCCCCAGCTCACGAGCCTGATCTTCTGAAGCTTGGGAGGTTGCTACTGCGGTAATCTTCAAGCCTTCACTAACCCGTTCCCCAAGCTTGCGAATGGCCCAATAAGCCGTTGATCCGGTACCTAGACCAACCTTCATGCCGTCTTGAACATATTCTACTGCTTTTTCTGCTGCCAATTGTTTAACATTGATACTCATTTTAATACCCCCATGTTATCCGTTATAATGATCTATATTCAAAATACAATAAACCCAAATCAGGAGGATTTCCTATGAGAACTGAAAATCAGATTCAATCCAAAATCAATGAACTCACCCTTCAGCGAAGAGCACTTGAAACACGCCTAACGTCCATAGAAGAAGATAGTTCACAACGGAATAACCTTAAGGACCAGCTCGCTCGCCTCGAAGACATGATTATGATGTTGGAATGGGTTTTGAATGCACCGGTGGGTAAATACCATGCTTAAGATTAAGTCTGAAGTTTAGTTTTCTCCAAGCGATTTCCCGAAGCAAAGACTATCTGGATCACCTACATATTGGCCGTAAAGGTCAATAGGCTGGTAGCCATGTTTGACATAGAGCGCAATGGCTTCCGGTTGAGGAATTCCTGTCTCGAGCCTAATTTCACTATACCCTGCTGCTACTGCTTTTCCCTCAAGGAAGAGCAGCATTTTTGTAGCTATCCCCATCTTACGTGAGTTAGGGTCTACATAAAAGCGCTTCAGCTCCATCGCTTTTGTCTCAAGCTCCAAATCATCCAGAGGCCGCAATCCCCCGCAACCCACCGGCTTTCCGTTGAGATAAGCTACCACAAAAGTCATTTCTCTAACCTTTGGATCCTCAAAATCCACCCCATAGATGTTCTCATGAGGATAACGCTTCTTCAGATCTTCGTCCAAAAGATCAATAAGCGCTCTAAGATCCGGATTTTCTGGATCAACGATAAGAAAACTCAAATCAGTTACTGGTATCACTAACTTCCCCCTCCAAGCCTGTTGTTATGAATGACTGAGATCTATTAGGCTAATTATAATTCTTAAGTTCCTCTACATACAATTCTGCATTCTCCCGATCATAACAAATAAAGTCTATATTTCGGAGAGATAACGCCTCGGATTGATGCTCTTGTACATACTGAATTACGGTTTCTATAGCTGTCTTACTCGCCAATACTTTGGGAAATCTGTAAATACCCGTACTAATATTAGGAAAGGCAATGCTATGCGCTTCTCGGGAACAAGCGAGCTCCAGACTGTTGCGGTAGCATTTAGCTAGAATATTCACCTCTCCGCCTCCCCCACCCTTCCAGATGGGTCCCACGGTATGTATGATGAAACGAGCTGACAGCATACCAGCAGTGGTAAGAGCAGCTTCACCTGGGAGGCACCCTCCTTGCTTCTGCCGAATCAATGCACATTCCTCAGCTATTCGTGGTCCTCCGGCTCGGTGAATGGCTCCATCCACCCCACCGCCGCCAAACAGCCCCGAATTCGATGCATTAACAATGATATCCCCTTGCCATTTCGTAATATCACTTTGAGTTGTGGTTATCGTTACATTGTTAATGATGATTTGCAAGATTGGCTGCCTCCTTTACGGCTTCCTCTAAATTCACGATTAACATTCTCTCTCCGTTGCTAAGGGCATTATCTGCAAAAGCTTCATGTTGGATGGGGACACCTGTGATTGCAGCTTGTCTAATGTTGTTCAGCATCCAGCTCTGCGCGTCTGCCAGAATCAACTCCCCCTTCCCTTCTGACACTCTGCAAAGGATTAGTGTTGTTCCTACATTTTCAACAGAATGAATTCCATTAATCCCCGAGGGAACGATAACTTGAAACAGCTGAACAGCCTCTGATTGGGCATCAAATGTAGAATGATTATATACAGAATACATTAGTGAAGAACGGCGGGGTCCAGATCCACCACCATATATATTAGTTATTAATTTACTATTCTTATAGGCTAATATTCCACCTACTCCTAGTAATAAGAATACGACAGCTAACAATACATACATCATTCGTCCGCCACCATCCCGCTTCATGGATAACTAACTACACCGAGTATATATTATCACGATGAGACCCCAGCGGAAATAAGGATTTTTATTACATTAACCCGAATATGAAGTCTCCAATCTTTTTTTGACTTCTGTTTATAACAAGAGTAAGCGATACCAACTCTATAAAGTTATTTTGAAATATTCAAATTAACAGTTGAAACTTTGCTGGACATGTCTCATAATGGATTTTAGAACGCTGCTTGTCAATCCATATGGAAATCAAGGGAGGATTACCTGAAATGAAATTTTTCTTGGACACCGGAAATATCGAGGAAATCAAACGTATTACCCGCCTAGGATTAGTGGATGGCGTAACGACAAACCCGTCGTTGATCGCTAAAGAAGGCAGACTATTCAAAGACGTAATTAAAGAGATCGTTGCGATCGTACCAGGTCCTGTAAGCGCTGAAGTTATTGGACTAAAAGCAGAAGATATGCTTAAAGAAGCTTATGAAATCGCCGAGTGGGCACCCAATGTAGTGATTAAGCTGCCAATGACCGAAGATGGCTTGGAAGCTTGTTATGAGCTTACTAAAAAAGGGATCAAAACTAACGTTACACTGGTTTTCTCCGCAGCTCAAGGTCTTATGGCCGCCAAAGCTGGAGCTACTTACATCAGCCCTTTTGTAGGCCGTTTGGATGATATTGGCGTAGATGGCATGAAGCTTATCAAGGATTTGAAGACTATTCTAACCAATTATGGCATGACTTCAGAAATTATTGCAGCAAGTATCCGTAATATTGCCCATGTTGAGCAGGCTGCTATCGCTGGAGCACATATTGCTACCATCCCGGGCTCCCTATTACCTTCACTTTGGAAACATCCACTTACCGATAATGGTATTGAGCGTTTCTTGAAGGACTGGGAATCGGTACCACAAGCTTAAGATAAATAACCCAAGAAGAAACGGCTTTGCCGTCTTTAATGGGAGCCTATGCTTCCGAAGCAGCGGTACTCCGTATCGCTTTCAGGTATCCGTTTCTCGTAGAAATATCAGAAAGTATACCGTAAAATTTATACTTTCTGATATTTTGAAATAGACCAAAAGGCTGTCCCTCAAGTAGATTCTTCTGCTTGGGAGACAGCCTTTTGTTTTTGTTCATCAAGTTATCTTATCTTGACTAAAATACTTGTCATACATATACTTGTTATAACAATTACTTTAGAGAGGACCTGCAAATCCATGAACAATCCCACTCCACATCAATTTTTGGGTTTCATGCTGGGCGCCGCCTACCGTAGAGTCACGAACTTATTCGCGCGTGCACTCAAGCCCTATGACATTACTCCAGAACAGTGGTCTGTACTATTTATGATCGCTGGTCAGGAAGGTATTAACCAAAAGGAAGTCGCCTCAGCAGTAGGTAAAGATCAACCTACCACAGCACGAATTGTAGAACTGCTGCAAAAAAAAGGTTTTGTTACAAAATTAATGAGTTCAAACGATCGACGCGCCTTTCAGGTCTATGCAACAGAACAGGGTAAGGCGTTAATAGAGACAACACTTCCTTTAGAGCAAGAGAATATAACGGCAGCAATTGAGGGTTTGCAGCCGCAACAAATTCAAGAGCTGCGCGAGATGTTAAATCTGATCTATCACAACACAGAAAATACCCCTCATGAATAGGAGAATGCACCTGTGAACAAAACTACAGAACGACTATGGACACAATCCTTTATATTACTGACCTGCTGCAACCTATTCTTATTCATGGGTTTGCAGATGACACTATCTACCTTGCCCGCATATGCCAAGGAAACTTTGCAAGCCACGCCTCTGCAGATTAGTCTTGTAACCAGCCTGTTTGCACTTAGTGCCATTGCTTCACGCCTGTTCTCTGCCAAAGCTATGGAAAAAGGCGGGCGTAATTTGTTGATTTTCCTTGGGCTTTCGGTCATTCTTACAGCTGTGATAGGTTACTTCTTAGCAGACAACATAGTTATCCTTTTGCTTCTACGTATACTTTTTGGTATTGGGTTTGGTATGGCCAGTACAGCCTTCCCGACAATGGCCTCTGATGTTATCCCACTGCGCCGTATGGGTGAAGGAATGGGATACTTCGGGTTGTCCACTAGCTTAGCTATGTCGGCTGGGCCTTTGATCGGACTGAGCCTGCTGCAGGGTCCCGGCTTCAGTTCTTTACTTATATGTACAGCTGCAGTAATTGTGCTTATTATCCCTCTCGGTTATCGTTTGGCTTCATCACTGCCATCTCATCATATAGAGCCTCCCATGATTGCCGCAGAATCCGGAAGCCAATCTGGAATTAGCCGAAAGCTGTTTCTCCCCTGTATGCTGAACTTTCTTCTTTCCATTTCTTATGGAGGGTTATTAGGTTTCTTAGCCCTATATGGTTCTGAACAACACCTAGAGCATATCGCTTACTTTTTTCTATTCAATGCCGTTGCCATTGTTGTCGTAAGACCTTTCTCAGGGAAAATATATGACCGCTTCGGCCCCAAAGCCCTTCTCATCCCTGGCAGTCTGTTTATTATAGGCGGACTCTTGCTGCTGTCCTTTGCCTCATCAACTGCCGCACTCTTTCCAGCTGCACTCTGCTATGGTATCGGCTTCGGATCTATGCAGCCTACTCTCCAGACCTGGATGATTCAGTCAGTTGAACCCCGTCAACGGGGGATGGCTAACGGTATGTTCCTGAATTCCTTAGATTTTGGGGTAGCAGTAGGTACTATGCTCCTCGGCTCCATCGCTACATTCACCAGCTATGCTGTCATGTATCGTTTTTCTGCATTGGCTCCCGGTATGCTACTGGTAGTTTATTTGATAGTGCTCCGAAGTCAGAACAAGCAACGCAAGCCGTATACACATATTTGATTAGCGGGCTCGCTGCCCCCGTATATGACGTATATTTCTCCCTTGCTTGTCCTTGTGCCTCCCGCTCGTTTTAGGGGTATGATCCTCACTGGGGGTTACGGCAAATAAGGTTAATAGGCCACCTACTGCTCCAACAGCAGCCAAGCTGACAAACAGTACCCAATGTCCTCTAGGCATTAGTAGCGAGACTACTGGTGGACCTACAGCCACCCCGATAAAGCGCATGCTGCTGTAGAGAGAAGTGATCGTGCCACGGTTTTCCTTATCAATCCCTTCCGTAATCAGTGCATCCATACATGGCAGCGCCACACCAATCCCAATGCCTACCAAACTCAGAAAGCTGAGTAAAAAGAAGATCCCTTTTCCGAAGCCAGCAATAATCATTGCAGCCGTGATTAGAACCATACCTGTAAATCCGATCCATTTCATCAGCCTTTTATTTTGTCCGATAATCTTCCCGCCCCCATAAGAAGACAAGCACAGCAAGGTAAGCGGAATCGCGAGTACGAAACCTTTAGTGGTCCCATGCAATTGATATACAATTTCCAGTGTCTCCGATAAATAAAACAAAACTCCAAAGATTAAAAACATGCAAATACCGCCAATTGCAAAAATAGCATACAGCCAACGGCCTTTTTCATGCAAAACAGCTCTTATACCTGATAGAAATTCACGAATTCCAGGCTTCTCAGCATCCTCATCTTCCTCCGGCTTTTTAACCAAAAATAAAACCAATAAGAAAGAAATTAAACACAAAATTGGAATGGCTATGAAAGGTGCATACCACAGAAGTGTTCCAAGGTAAGCCCCTAGAATCGGACTAAGAACTTTACCGAACGTATTAGAGGTTTCAATAATGCCTAAGCTTTTGCTGACTTCCTTCTCATCTTTGAACAAATCTCCAACAAAGGGAAGAACAATTGGAAAAGCACCTGCGGCTCCGACCCCCTGCAAAAAGCGCCCTCCCAAGATGACCCAATAAGCCATAATCCCATCCATAAACCATGCAGCTGCTACACATATCGCACCTCCTGCTCCCGCAAGAATAAGACTGGGTAATATCACTATTTTTCGACCAAAACGGTCCGAGAGATAGCCGGCAATAGGAATCATTATTATGGCGACTAAACCAAATACCGTTATCAACATACTGACTTGAAAAGCTGAAATACCCAGTTCCTTTGAGATGTCCGGCAAAATAGGTATAAGCATGGAGTTCCCGAGGGTCATAATTAGCGGAATGGAGGCTAACGCAACCAGATCCCATTTTTTATCCTTCATGTTCTTACCACCTTTGTCGTTGTTCACAGTAATCATTATTGTGGGTTAATTCCCCCTCTTTATTCATAAAAACAAAAAACCGCCTTCGTGTAAAAACGAAAGACGGTCTATCCGTATTAACAATTTTTTATCCCTGCAAAGATTCAGCCATGACCGATTCAACCTTATCCTTTGAGGAAGGCAAGAAAGGACTAGCTTCACCCAGACTGTAAATATGCAGTAAATGCATGGCTCTCGTGCAGGCGGTATAAAATAATTTCCGCTCACTCTCACGGCTGTATCTTTCAGCGGAACCATCATAAATAATGACAGCGTCGAATTCTACCCCTTTTGCCAAATAAGCCGGTAGGACCAGTGTTCCCTTTTGAAAATTAGGGGTTTCTTTCGTAACCAGCCTTACTGGAAGTCGTCCCTCCAATTCAGCACAGACCCGTGCGCTCTCCTCTGCTGTCTTGCAGATCACTGCTACATAGTGAAAACCCCGTGAATGCAGCTCTTTAATATCACCTTCCACCGCCCCCAGCAGCTCTGGTTCACTGGACACAACTTTCACCAGCGGTTCTTCACCTCGGCGGTTAAAAGGAATAATTCGTTCCCCCCCGTGAATCATGGCCCTTGTAAATTCTACAATCTCATACGTTGAGCGATAGCTTCGTGTAAGTGAGATGACTTCCGTATTCTCTCTCCCATACACACTAACGAGGCTGGCCAGATCTCCCAATACTTCACCCTGCGCATAAATCGCTTGATTGAGATCTCCTAGCACGGTCATTTTGGCACGAGGGAATAGTCTGCGTATGAATTCAAGCTGAAATGGAGAATAATCCTGAACCTCGTCCACAATAACATGTCGAATCAATGTATTGGTCCGAAAGCCTTGGCTGAGTTCCTTCAAATATAAGAAAGGTGTGGCATCCTCATAAGACAGCTCATTGGCATGGATAGAACTTAATGTTTGTGCGCATATATGATCCCATTCGTGCGGTAGAGGTTGTTCGCCAGTTAATCGTTTGAAGAGCTCAAGATTCGTGAATAGTGTGCTGTACAGACCCTTTACATCCACAAACCTTCCTCGTTTGACCCATCTTCGAAGCGGCTTCAAACGCTGGCTGACAATATAACGTCCCAGGAGTTCTTTCTCTGTATCATAATCATCGAACGTTTCGCCCTTGCCCCGCTTTTTCCGCAGCATCATCTGATAGGCCCGATGGTATTCATCCGAATCCAGCATTTCAATCTGATCTTCTACCCAGCTTGCAGCACGCTCTTCATGTCCGAAATCGGAGATTTTTTTGAGCAGCCAACCTGTCATTAAGTCGATACGGTTTGCCAGCTTAATAGCCGAATCATACTCATAAAACTTCTTCAGCATTTCCTCCCTGCTAACCACAATGCGCCCTTGAAAGACTACCGGTTTAAACTGCATGTCTTCATGCTCCAGCAGATAAACATACTCTCGAATCACATCTAGAAAGGCTACTGATGATTTATAAGCTATTCCTGCTCTGCGGAAGGTTGCTGTAGGTGACTCTGGGGTATTAAGCAGACTTTCAGTCTGCGTGAACACATCCTCCAATTGAAACTCTTGTCCCAATCTATGCTCCAAGTACATTTGAAATGTAGTTTGCTGCATATTTTCCTCACCCAGTTCAGGCAATACCGTAGATACATAGCTGTTAAATAGAGGATTTGGGGAAAATAACAACATTTGATCGGCTTGCAGGACTTCACGGTATTTAAAAAGGAGATAAGCTACTCTTTGCAGTGCTGCAGAAGTCTTTCCGCTACCCGCAGCGCCCTGAACCACTAGCATTCGGCTTTTATCATTTCGGATGATTGCGTTTTGTTCCTTTTGAATGGTAGCTACAATGCTCTTCATACGATCATCGGCGTTATGGCTTAGGACCTGCTGGAGCAATTCATCACCTATAGTCACACCTGTATCAAACATGACTTCTATGGTGCCATCATTAATTACAAATTGACGTTTCAGATCCATCGTGCCGGTCACAAGTCCACCCGGTGTTTCATAAGCCGCCGATCCCGGAGCCCCATCGTAATATAGACTCGAAATAGGAGCACGCCAATCGTAAATAAGAAAGGTCCCGTCATCCTTCATCAAGGATCCAATACCAAGATAGATCTGCTCTGTATGACCATTAGGCTTCTCCGTAAAATCTATCCGTCCGAAATAGGGAGAAACTACGAGTTTGTTATATTTTTTCAAAGCCTTACTTGACTGCAAATGATGACGTTCACGTTCTGATAGAATTTGGGATTGCTGCCGCAGGCTTGTAGATGTCTCCCCGAGATCATCCGGACTGCTAAAGTTCACTGTAACCTCTTCCCAAAAGTCCTTACGCATCTCTACAACATCAGTACGGTGAAGACCCAGCTCTTCAGACAGCACTCGTATCCGGCTCGATAAAAGTTCGGTTACTGCACTGACTCTTTTTTGCTCTTCTATCCATTGGTCTTCATTATTCGTCACTATTTTCCATCCCCTTTGAAAGGTTGCCATTCTACGTCTAACTCTTATCTTTGTCCTCAGTTACCCGATTAATTTGATCGGCCACCCGATCCAGCCTTTCCAACTGATAACCATATTCATACACAGCCGCTGCGACAATAGATAGTCGGAGTTGACCGGATTTCTCAGTATTATAACCCATAATTATACTTTCAAGAAAGCTGTCATTATCTTCACCCAACAGATGAGTATCTGTAGTGTTCGGCTTTAGCTTATCTTCAAATTTAAGCAATATATGCTCATGATACTTGATTAGCTGCTCCAGATGACGATCAAACAGGATGTCAGTTTGTTCAGTACGTTCTGCTTGGAAATAATGGCGATCGATCGCCTCCAGCACTTCAAAACCTTTTTGCACAGTAGCCAGCAAATTTTTGTATACAACCATTTGTCGTGTTTCGCTGTACTTTGGACGTCTCATTTGCTTCTGTTCCTCTTCGAACAGACTATATTTTTCGGCAAGGGATTTAATGGAGCCTTCAAGAGCACTTTTTTCATCACGAAAGACACTTTCTTTCATCTCATGGGAGACAGCCGTCCGCAGAAGTAAGGATAAACCCGTAAATACATTCTCAATCTGTTGAATGTATTGCTTACGAGGCTTCGGTGGTAACACAATAATATTGATTAAAAACGCTGAGACAATGCCCGTAAGAGTGAGCAAAAAACGATTTAATGCAAAATCCCACTGTCCTGAAGCTTCCATGACTGATATTACTGTGACCAGCGTAAGACCTATAGTGTCCCCGCGGTTCATCTTCATACTAATCATAATAACCAGAATACATACAAGACCCACGACAATCGGTTCATTAGATAACAGCATTCCGCCTAGAAGAGCAATTGCGGCTCCGATGGTGCTGGTCTGAATTTGGTCTAAAAAGTAACGCCACGAACGATATATAGAAGGTTGCATTGCAAAAATTGCTGCAATCGCCGCACCCACTGGAGATGAAAATTGCAGCAATGCAGATAAGTATAGAGCTAAAGTTACTGCCATTCCCGTTTTAAGTATGCGGGCGCCAAAAGCCAAAATGATCCCTCCACTCCAATAAAATTTCCCATATTGGGAATAATGATACTGCATCAGCATTAACCCATCCAAGAGGAGGTGTATGAATGAGTACCTACATGAAAAAAATCATTACCCTTGCAACCACAACCACTGTATTCTGTCTTTCTCTGGCAGCCGGATCCCCAGCAAGCGCTGAAGAGGCTAAGTCACCCCCTTCTCCTTCACATGAAGCGCCTAATTCAAGTCAGTGGCACATGCACCATCATGGAAAAGATCGAAAGGTTCGTGCCGGTGGGCATTTCATTATAAAAGAGACCTCCAAATTGTTGGAAATAGATCCTTCCTCCCTTATTGTGAGCCTAAAATCCGGCAAGACTCTTCCCGAGATTGCTCGGGATAAAAAAGGCTGGAGTGAAGATCAGTATATTCAAAAACTGGCGGAGGCAGCGGGTCGAAACATGGATAAAGCCGTAGCTGAAGGTCGTCTTACCGATAGTGAAGCTAAGAAGCTTAAAGAAAAGCTTCCTACTATGTTAAAGCTTAAAATTTATAATATGGATAAATTTCACGAATAGAATAAATCAACAATACAGAGCACCTTCCTGAACCTTCAGGAGGGTGCTTTTTGGTATACCTGATACATTTGTAAGAATGTAACCGACAGTATCAGCCATGCCCCGCTCGCGGTGTATCCGCCAATTACATCGCTAGGATAGTGAACACCAAGATAAATACGGCTCCATCCGATTCCCAAGACTATGAGTATTGTACCTATTATTATAAAAACACGACCCGCTTTCCTGCTTACTAATGGCCATAGCAGATACGCTAATACGACATATAGAGAAAATGCAGTCATGGCATGACCACTTGGAAAGCTATATCCTCCTTGATCAATCATTTGGTTGACATCAGGTCTAACCCGACTAAATTGCAGCTTCAGATAAGTATTTAATATCTGGGAGCCAAGAACCACCACCCAAAGAAACAGCACCAGCTCCATTCGACGTCTAAGCACAATAAATAACAGCACCATAGTAATAACTGAAATCTCTATGGCCAATTGTGAAGAACCTACAAATGATAAGCCTTTAGCTAGAGAAGTAAGAAATGGCGACTCAACAGACTGTACTTTGTGAGCAATATAAACATCTAGATGAAAAGTTGTATTATTTACCACCAATACAGCAATTATCGCAAAAATCAAAGCAGATCCAATACTGAGAATAAAACTTTTAAAGATATCTTTCGAGAAACGCATAAAACCCCCCTGGTTATTATCGTTAGTTGGAAACCAACCCATTTCCTGAGAGTGTCATTCCCGTGGTATACTTGTTTAGAAATTAATTCACGGAGATGGAGTGCTGCCAAGTGGAAAGTCTCAAGCTTCAGGAACGTTTGTTGAACCAATTTATTTCGACAAAAGTACCGGTAACAATCTTTACAACCAATGGTGTTAAAATGCAAGGGCTTGTAACTTCTTATGATGCTTTTACCATCACACTGCATGGACAAGGTGACGGAAGACAGAACGTACTGTTCAAATCAGCAGTATCTACTATCGTTCCCCTAAAGCCAGTCTCACTTAAGTAAAAGCAAAATGATCAATACTCTGCACTATACTCTGCTTTACTCGATCTTTTAATCCATAAACATTCTAACGATCCTATTTAAAAGGAACACCGGACAATACATCCGGTGTTTTTTTACGCCTAGCCCTTGAAAATAGCAGGCTTCACACATACCGGCTTGGATACTTCTGCAGTATTTCCTGTAAATGTTAAACGGCCTGTATGGCGATCTATTGCATGCACAACTAGATTATTAGCATCGCGATTGGCAACGATGAGATAACCGCCATCTGGAGTTACTGTGAAATGGCGCGGATGACCTCCATGAGTTGAGACATGCTCTATAAATATTAGCTTCGCAGTTGATGCATCAACTGCATACACGACTATACTGTCCATACCACGATTTGATCCATATAAAAAGCGTCCGTCCACTGACAAGGCAATCTCTGCACAAATATTATCACCCGAGAAGTCTTCCGGTAGTGTGGAAGCCGTCATCACCTCATTTAACAGCCCAGACTCAGCTTGATAAGTAAACGATGTAATGGTGGAATCCACCTCATTGATCACATAGGCGGATTTCCCGTCAGGATGGAAAGCAAAATGTCGGGGCCCAGCTCCAGGGTGAAGAACCGTATCTCCATGATATTTCAAAGTTTTATTTTGGCGGTCAATAGTATAGCATCTAATAACATCCAACCCTAGATCAGGCACGAAAATAAATCGTCCATCCGGGCTGAATATGGCTGAGTGTGGATGTGGACGATCCTGACGTACTGGATCAGCCCCTTGACCCTTATGGATAGCTGTATCACACAGACGTCCAGACTTACCTCCATCTTCAAGGGAGACCAATCCAACGCTGCCTCCATGGTAGCTGCATACCACTACATATTGACTCTCTAAATCTCTGGAAATATGACAGGTGGTCGTCTGACCTGTGCCCTCAGCTGGCATTGTTCCGGTACGATTTAGTTCGCTCAACTGACCCGTCATTGGATGAATGGCATAGGATGCTACTTCCCCTTCCTTACCGCCTTTACCATTGGGCTTTTCCCCTATCGCATATAATCGGAGTCCAATAGGATCAACTTCCAAGAAGGTGGGGTTCGTCAGCCCTTTTATCTTATGAAGCAGGTTTAGTTTCCCTCCAGCTTCTTCATCAAATTCAAATACCTGGATGCCACTGTCAGACGCCTCAGAATAGGACCCTGTAAAAAGCAGCATTTTTGCATGTGTATTCATCTTTATGTTCCTCCTCCAAAGTATAACTGGCCTATTAACCCGTCTTCCCGCCATACCAGCCGTTATTATAATTTACATTTTTTCTGCGTCCATGACAAATCTAACGCATAAAATGTCATAAAATATTTTAAAAATAAGGCTTCTCAAGCCTAATGGATTATGATATGATGAAAGCGCTAACATTAATCTTTTATTCCGTATAAAGGGGGAACATGAATGAGTAGCATCCTGCTGGAGGCCAAAAATGTATATGAGGACTTCGAGGTGGAAACGGACATTCTGTTCTTTAAGGTCGGTGACCATGATTTGGTCATTTTTCACGGCAGAAACTATAACATTAAAAAGAGAATGTCTGCCGAACAATTGAATCGCTTATTGTCCCATTCAAGTTACTATCATGTGCAAGGGGGCTGTTACGTCAATCTAAACAAAATCAGCGCCATCGAGGATGACTGCATTTATTTTGGGGAAATGGGCTTGTATGCGAAACAAGTACGTGTCCCAAGACGGAAACAAGAAAATATCCGTCATCTCCTAAGAGGACGACTTAGCTCATAATATCAGTTCACATTTCCCCGTATTCAAAAAGCCGGAAGAACATGGGCAACCGTGTATCTTCCGGCTTTTTGCTTTTCTTAATGAAAACTTAAAAAGAAAAAGTGCTTTTTTATACTTTCTTAAGGTACGATGTGAGATTTTCTGATAAAGTTGTATAAAGACAGGCAACACCTATATTGAAGGGAGTCATTAATACTAATGGATAAAAAAGACTACAACGAAAATGATCATCTGGAAAACCAAGGAACGACGGAAGAACACAACACTTCCGATAACGAAATTGAAGGTCCTCTCGCAGAGGAAACCAGCCCAGTGGTCGAAGAGGTTCACACTTCAAAGCCCCCTGTTGCTGCGGACATAAAGGAAAGCGTTCCCGTTATGAGTAAAGTCGGTGCAAGTTCGGCAGCAGTTCCAGCATCCCCAAAAAGCAACAAAGGCTGGATGATTGCTTCCCTAATCCTAGCAGCCGCACTTATTATTGTTCTTATTAAACCCCCTTTCCAAAAAGCAGACGGCGAGGCCGCTGTAGCTACGGTAAACGGAACAGACATTACCAAAAATCAGCTCTATGATAAACTTGTTGAGGCCGGTGGAGAAACCACCCTGCAATCCATGATTACAACTACCCTCGTTGAACAAGAAGCCAAAAAAGCAAATGTAGCTGAAATAACTGATGCTGACATAGATGCTGAAATTGAAGATCTTAAAACTCAATTCGGTGGAGAAGCTGCCTTAAATTCTGCTCTAAGTCAAAGCGGCATGACTATCGATGATCTTAAGAAGCAAATGCCAATACAAGTTCAGCTTCGCAAAATTCTAGAACCGCAAATCAAGATCACCGATGAGGAGATCAAAACCTTTTATGATACGAACAAAGCAACTTTTGATACAGAAGAGCAAGTTCGTGCTTCTCATATCCTCGTTGAAACTCAAGCTGAAGCTGATGCCATCCTGAAACAACTCAAAGATGGCGCTGATTTCGCAGCACTGGCTAAAGAAAAGTCTGCGGATACAGGTTCGAAGGAAAACGGTGGAGATCTTGATTTTTTCAAAAAATCAGATATGGATCCTAGCTTCGCTGATGCGGCCTTCAAGTTGAAGGTTGGAGAAACTAGCGGTGCTGTACAATCGCAATTTGGCTTCCATATTATTAAAGTTACAGATCGTAAAGAAGCTAAAACATCTACCCTTGAAGAGAAAAAAGAAGATGTTCGCAAGACCCTTATAGCACAAAAAGTATCTGAAATGTCTGCTACTTGGATGGAAGAAACCACTACAAAAGCAAAAATCACCAACACCCTTACAGATGCTAAAGATGCTGCAACAGATGCACCAGCAACTAGCGAGGCACCAGCTGCGAGTGAAGCACCAGCTGCAAAATAACAAAACAAGGAAAACAAAAACAGGACAAGGCGTAACATACGCCTTGTCCTGTTTTATTTGAGGATATTACTTAAATACTTTCACACGCTCTTCAATAGGCTTAAACTCTTTAGGGCCAGGTGCAGCCGCTATTGAACCAAAAGGAAGTTCGGCAATCAATTTCCATTCCGCAGGAATGCCCCATGTTTCTTTAACTTCATCGTCAATCAACGGATTATAGTGCTGGAGCGAAGCTCCAAGGCCTACTTCAGCAAAAGCTGTCCATACAACGTACTGAAGAATACCAGAGGATTGGTTCGACCAGATCGGAAAATTATCAGCATATAACGCAAAATTTTCCTGTAGCTGCTTCACACCCGCTTGATCCTCGAAAAATAATACCGTACCATAACCGCTCTTGAATGAACCCAGCTTTTGCGCAGTCCCCTCGAATTGATCAGCAGGAACAATTTTACGTAAAGTTTCTGTTGTAATATCCCATAGTTTATCATGTTGTTCACCCAATAAAACTACGGCTCTGGAAGTTTGAGAGTTAAATGAGGTAGGGCTATGTAGAACCGCCTCTTCAACAATCCCTTGAATTTCATCATCGGATACTGGAGATTGTTTACTGATTGCATAAATAGAACGTCTAGTTTTTACAGCCTCAAAGAAAGGACTTGACATAAAATAATTACCTCCATTTAATTAATTTCGTAACTTCTATTGTCCCTAAATCAAAAGTTATTTATTCCGATATACATTAATACCAAGATACGCTACAATGAATCAGCCCAAGTAATGAAAGAAGGTATTAATTCAATGAAAACATCTAAATTTATCATCCCCCTACTGATCCTAACCGCCAGCTTAAGTCTGACTGGTTGTAAAAATACTGAATCCTCCAACTCCATAACTATTGCAAATAACGAAGCTCACGAGCCTGTATCTTTTTGGGTAGCCACCGATCTTCACTATTTGGATAAAGGTCTGCACGATAAAGGAGAAGCTTTTCAAACATATGTCAGTAGTGGTGACGGAAAACTTCTTCCTTATATAGATGAAATTTCAGAAGCCTTTGTATATGATATTAAGCAGCAAAAGCCTAGCTTTGTTATTCTCAGCGGAGATCTAACGAATAATGGTGAGCGAAGCAGCCACGAAGAATTAGCCAAAAAACTGCAGCGCATAGAAAAGGCAGGAACTGATGTATACGTAATTCCAGGTAATCATGATTTATTTAATCCTTGGGCAAGAGCCTTCAAAGATGATAAGCAGATCGTCATAGATAGTATTTCAGACAAAGAATTCACTGGAATGTATGGTGATTATGGTTATGAGGAAGCATTATCGCGTGATAAAGAGACCCTCAGCTATGCTGTAAGGGCTGCACCTGGTTTGTGGCTTCTCATGATCGACAGCAGTCAATATGCGAATAACCAGAAATATGGCTTTCCTCAAACCGATGGCCGAGTAGCGCCCTCAACACTGAAATGGATAGATGAGTGTGTGAAATCGGCAACCAAAGAGCACGCTTCGATAATTACAATTCTGCATCATAACTTGTTAGACCACACTAGCATGTCTATTTCCGGCTTCAAATTAAATAACAGTCAGGAAACCATGAAGAATTTTCGCAAAAATGGCCTAAACCTCGCCCTATCCGGACATATTCATATGCAGGATATACGTTGGAGCCCTGACCTTAGCGATGTAACAGCGGATTCCTCCCTGAACCCAGTGTATGATATCGCTACAAGTGCTTTTGCCGTTAACCCTCATCAATATGGTGCAATGACTTATGATCCCAACACCAGGGCTGTTAATTACAGAACCGTTCCTGTAGATGTTGAAGGCTGGGCAAAGGTCAATAAGATTACCGACTCTAACTTAACGAACTTCAAGGCGTATGCCGAAAAGAGCTTTGCACAAGGTTCTTATAACAAAGCTATAAATAATCTAAAAGATAGTAAATTCACTGAGAAACAAAAAATAATGATGGCTGAAGCCATGTCTGCGCTAAATGTTCGTTTTTTCGCCGGGACTGCTGGAAGCCGCGCTGCTGATCTGATGGATATGCCTGGCTTCAAGCTGTGGAATGAAGTAACGGACGGATTCATCCCCGGTTATATTCAGAGTATGGCTGCCCCTAAGGAGCCTGATAATGTAGCCTTGGAAGTTGTTCTTACAAAAAGATAATGATTAAAGAAGCCCGGCTCCCTCCGCTGTTATGCGGCAGGAATACCGGGCTTCTTATTTGTGATTCTTAAATATAGTTACAGCAAAGGCAACTATTCACGTTCAATTATGATATAACCGTCGCTATCCTTTTCTAATGTTGCTTGTAAGGATTCAACCAATATACGAAGTGGTACGTAAGCATCACCGTACTCATCCACGAATACCTTTGTTTCAAGCTTAACCTTAACTCCATCAATCACAGCTACATTAGAGCCAATTTTGAAAATAAGATTTTTGCCACTCAGATCATCCGTGACAATAATCTGGCGGTTTGCACCATCCCACTCTACTTTTGCATCCAGATCTTGGGCTACATAACGAAGAGGAACCATCGTTGTATTCCCAACAATTACAGGATAATAGTAGTCATCCTCAGGAGCGATCACTAAAGTTTTTTTGGTAATCCCCATATCTTCTTTCATAATTTTGTAGATATTGGAGTTAGCGTCAAAGTTTCTCATGATTTGACCCGGAGTCAATTGGACAGATGCCATATCTAGGGCGCCATCTGTACTCATTTTATCAGCGGTCACTGAACCATTAATGTTCCAAGTTTCACTTTGCGCTTTGAAGGAAATACTCTTCATAGGAAGATCCTCATTAGCTGGCAACGCAACGTTTAACTCCACGTTCTGCTTACGGACATGAAGTCCACTGTCCACAAACAAATCAACACTCAATTTCGTATCCTTGCTTAATACAGTCTTCAGTTCTGGTGTTGATTCATACAGGTTATTTAACTGCTTGTCATACACCAACAACACAGCGTCAACAGCAAGTTTAACCGTATCTTGAAGGACTGTGACAACATCTTCTTTATTGTCCAGTGGAATTTCTCCCAAACCTAAGAATTCATCGGCAGATTCACCCGCTGATTTAATGACAGGAAGTAAATAATCATATAAACCATTAAGCAGCTCTGTTAAGCCTTCCGCATCCTTGGATACCGATTTAAGGAAGGATTTGAGAAGTGCTGGGAACTCATCCCCAGTTACTTCAGCATGAAGCTTGGTCATGCTAACTTGTTCGCCATATACTGCTTCTGTTACTGGTGTAACTTTGATTACGCCTGGATTCGGCAGGTTCTTGACCACAAAACGTGTCAAGATTTTAGATACTTCCTCCGCTTTTGCGGTATCCAGACCCTCTTCACCCATCAATGTTTCATAGTCAGCAATGGAGTAGTAGAATGGCTGCTTAGCCCCGTCTACTGTAAATACCAAAACTTTCTTATCCAGAAACACAGTGAATGGAAGATTCATTTTTTTGTAAACCACAGAACCTTGGGCAGAAATATTGCCATTGTCCTGAAGTTTAACATGACTAACATTTAATGAAATAGAATTCATAAGATCGATCATTTCCTGATTCTCTTCGCTAATACCTGCTGCAGGTACTGCATTTAAGGAGAACGTCATATTTGATTCTGATGATTTTACATCGACGTTTCCTAACAATGCTTTTGTGGTATCAAAACCACCAATGGATTGACAACCTGCCAGAATTAACAGTAATGCGATGAATGGGACAAACCATTTTGAACGTGCGATCAATTTCTTCATTGCATTTCTCCTCTACCTGGGATAATTTGATAACTCGTATATTATCTCAGTCGGGGTAAGTTTTGTAAATTATCAATTTTCACACTTTTCTAATAATAATACATTTTTACTAAGGCAAGAATCATTAAATGACCCGGGTAAAATGACCACCACAGCCAACGAGGAACACGCCTTTTCTCCATATGCCCCCAAAATGTTGGACCCAATGCAATAACCAAGGTTGGTAGAAGGCTTGCCATCTGAATTAACCATCCATTATAAACTAAGTAAAATAAATTCAATGCAAGATGAGTGAATACCAACCAATAAGATTTGGTATATCGAAATAACAGCACAAGCAACAAACCATAAGCACCGTAATCCATAGGGATATAATCCATGAATAGACTTACTACCGCAACAAACAACACACCAAACCATACCTTCGGAAATCGATCAAGCACTACCAAGACAATTGCAGACAAGAGTAGTGTGAATACGACATTTAACCCTTTGGGATCCAGCGCCATATTGTAGGGCAGTTGGGCCAGGAGTGCAATCAGCAGCAGGCGTAATAAATATTTTGGTTTGGATGAGGTATGAAGATGACCTTGCACAACTGCGTAGCAATAGATAGGAAACGCAATCCTTCCTACATATCTCCAGGCCATATCATTTGGGAAAAAAATATATCCTATATGATCAATGAGCATCGTAATCATGGCAATTAACTGCATGGGGGCCTCCCGCTTTTTTACCTCCTATTATCTACTGGTTTGTCAGTCACCGCAAGTTGCAATAAAGACCGCTCCAGAACGAACTGGAAGCGGCCGCAAATACTGATAACTCACACAATCTTATGAGGTTTTTGATTTATTATAGATATCAAATCCGACCGCCAGCAGAAGCACCAGTCCTTTGATTCCCTGCTGCCAGTCAACACCCAGACCTACAAGCGACATCCCGTTGTTCATGACACCCATAACGAGACCTCCGATAATCGCTCCGATTACCGTGCCGATACCTCCTGACGCAGATGCTCCACCAATAAAGCAAGCAGCAATTGCATCAAGCTCGAAGTTTGTTCCTGCTTTAGGTGTCGCAGAATTCAACCGGGCAGCGAATACAAGTCCTGATAAAGCGGCTAATACTCCCATGTTGACGAATACCCAGAAGGTAACTCGCTTGGTTTTTACACCAGAAAGGCTTGCTGCTTTCTCATTACCACCCAGTGCGTAAATGTGCCGGCCCATAGTCATCCGGTTCATTACGAAGGAGTATATTGCGATAAGGACCAAAAGAATGACTAGAATATTCGGAATACCGTTATATTGTGCAATTACGAAAGTGAATGCATTAATAACGATGATAAGTGCAACTGCCTTTGCTACAGAAACCCATACAGAGGATTGCTCAAAGCCGTATTTGGCCTGTATTTTACGAGTTCTAGTCTCCTGATACACCACAAGAGCGGACAGAAGCACTCCTATAACAAGGGTTAGCACATGAAACGAGCTTCCATTAAAAATATCGGGTATAAACCCGGAACTGATTTTTTGGAACGTTTTAGGAAAAGGAGCAATCGATTGTCCATTGAGGACGATCATCGTTAAACCGCGAAATAACAACATCCCCGCTAGTGTAACTATGAATGCTGGTATTTTGATATAGGCTACCCAGAACCCCTGCCAGGCACCTACAAGTGCGCCCATTAGCAAGGAGAGGATAACAGCGAGGACTGGATTCATTTGCATATCCACCATCATTATGGCTGACAATGCCCCGATAAAAGCGGCCACTGACCCTACTGAAAGATCTATATGACCGGTAATAATGACTAGCACCATCCCGATTGCCAGTACAAGGATATAGCTGTTCTGGAGGATCAGATTCGTTACATTAAGCGGTTTGAGCAAAATTCCGTCTGTAAGAATTTGAAAGAATATGGATATAAAGATCAGTGCAATAATCATGCCGTATTGGCGGATATTTTTTTTGAAAAGTTCACCTATGGCTCCCATTTTGTATTACCCCCTGCTTCGTGTCATGTATTTCATTAATGTCTCCTGCGATGCATCCTGCCGATCTACTTCTCCGCTGATATGCCCTTCATTCATAATGTAAATCCGGTCACACATCCCAAGAATTTCGGGTAGCTCCGAGGAAATGACCAGCACACCTTTACCTTCGGATGCCAATTGATTGATAATGGAGTAAATTTCATATTTAGCACCTACGTCAATACCACGGGTAGGCTCATCCAAGATGAGAATATCCGGCCCTGTATAGATCCATTTACTCAGTACAACCTTCTGTTGATTACCACCGCTAAGATTCACTGTTTTTTGCAAAATACTTGGAGATTTGATATTCAGCTTCTTACGATATTCCTCCGCAACCAGCACTTCTTCGTTCTCGTTAATTACGCCATGCTTGGATAACTTCTTCAAACTGCTCAATGAAATATTGCGTTTGATGTCATCAATTAAAATCAGTCCGTAATGCTTTCTATCCTCTGTAACGTAGGCCAAACCGTGTTCCATAGCCTTGTTGATGTCTGTTAAATGTACTTCTTTGCCGTGCATGAATACTTGGCCGCTGATGCGTTTCCCGTAAGATCTGCCGAAGACGCTCATGGCAAGCTCTGTTCGTCCAGCACCCATCAATCCTGCGATTCCAACCACTTCACCCCGGCGGATATGCATATTGATATTATTCAGCATTTTGCGATCCTGTTGAGTCGGATGGTACACTTCCCAATTCCGGACTTCGAAGATGGTTTCACCAATCTGTGGAGTGCGTTCAGGATATCGATTAGTCAGATCACGCCCAACCATTCCCTTGATAATGACATCCTCCGTAACCTGATCTTTCTTCATGTCCAGAGTCTGTATCGTCTGCCCATCCCGAAGAATCGTTACAGAATCCGCTATCTTCTCGATTTCGTTCAATTTATGCGAAATGATAATGGACGAGATCCCTTGTTTTTTGAGCTCCAAAATGAGCTCCAGCAGATTCTCACTATCATCCTCATTGAGCGCCGCAGTGGGTTCGTCGAGAATAAGCAGCTTAACTTCCTTGGAGAGTGCTTTTGCGATCTCTACCAGCTGCTGTTTACCGACCCCTATAGTCGATACCTGTGTAAACGGCGATTCCTTAAGGCCGACGGTTTGCAGTAATCCTCTTGTCTTAACCGTCGTTTCGTTCCAGTTGATCACCCCACGCTTCGCCTGCTCATTCCCGAGGAAGATGTTTTCCGAAATCGACAAGTACGGAATCAGCGCCAGTTCTTGATGGATAATAACAATCCCTAGACTTTCACTATCCTTAATATCTTTGAACTGGCAAACCTGCCCTTTATATAAAATATCCCCCTCATAATTTCCGTGAGTATAAACACCACTGAGAACTTTCATTAGAGTAGATTTACCGGCGCCATTCTCTCCGCATAATGCGTGAATTTCGCCTTCTTTAACCTTTAAATTAACATTTGAGAGTGCCTTAACCCCAGGAAACGTTTTGGTTATTCCCTTCATCTCTAAAATGTAGTCTGTCAATGCTTTTCACCCAGCTTTCCTTGTGACTGTAATGACGGACGCGGCAAGCAGGCTTTATTCAGTCCCGCCGCCGCATCCTTAATTTTTACCGCAAATTATTGGCCAAGCTGATCTTTCGTGTAATAACCGCCTTCTACGAGAACCTTATCTACATTAGCAGCATCAACGGATACCGGCTCCAGCAAGTAAGCTGGTACGATTTTGACACCATTGTCATAGGTCTTTGTATCATTCACTTCTGCTTCTGTACCTTTAAGTACGCTTTCAGTCATCTCTACTGCTTTCTTTGCAAGCTCACGAGTATCTTTGAATACCGTTTGTGTCTGTTCGCCAGCCAGGATAGATTTCACGGAAGCAAGTTCCGCATCTTGACCCGTTACAACTGGGAGCTTCTTATCCCCTGAACCATAACCAATACCTTTAAGGGAGGAGAGAATACCAATACTGATACCATCATAAGGTGAAAGAACAGCATCCAGATTGTCGGAAGCATAGTTCGCGCTCAACAGGTTATCCATACGGGCTTGTGCAGCAGCACCATCCCAACGAAGGGTAGCCACTTGATCCATAGTAGTCTGTTTACTGCGAACAACCAGCTTGCCTGATTCAATATAAGGTTTCAGGATGGACATTGCGCCATCGAAGAAGAAGTAAGCATTGTTATCATCAGGTGAACCGCCGAACAGTTCAATGTTGAAAGGACCTTTGCCTTCTTTTAGTCCGAGCTTTTCTTCAATGTATGAACCTTGAAGGACCCCAACTTTAAAGTTATCGAAAGTAGCATAATAATCTACATATTCACTCTTTTTAATTAAACGGTCATAAGCGATAACTTTTACGTTTGCGTCATGCGCTTTTTGCAGAACATCTGTTAGTGCCTCACCATCAATTGAAGCGATTACAATTGCGTTGACACCTTTAGTGATCATGTTCTCGATTTGGGAAACCTGATTTTCAACAACGTCCTCAGCGTATTGAAGGTCTGTACCATAACCCAGCTTCTCGAACTCTTTTACCATGTTGTTACCGTCATTTACCCAACGCTCCGAAGATTTGGTAGGCATTGCAATCCCGACCTTGCCTTTATCTCCTTCAGAACTGCCACTAGAACCATTTCCACATGCGGATAAAATAAGTACAAGTGCCATCGTCAACATCATCCATGAATACTTTTTCATTTGGCCATACCCCCTGAACTATTCTGTTGTCTTTACGAAACCTTTGTTCCGTTTGACAATTTGAGTATAGCAAGGCAGTATGGGCGTCGTATTTACAATGAAACTACTGTTTTTATAAAATCAGAACCTTTGTTAGCGTTTTCATAAATAGAAAAAAAAGAAGGGCTCCTAAAAGCCAGCATTGGCCTAGGAATACCCTATACAAACAAAAATTTTAGATAAAAGGAAATGAACGGGAATAATTTACTTAAAGTTATATACTATGGGTTTGGTCGTGACTACGGTGAATGTTTGGACTTCCAGCCGCTGTTGTCTCCAGATTTCTGTATTGATACCGCTATTAGCGGATGAAATCCGGAGACAAAGGCGGACGCTATCGCTCTTCCAGTTCCAAAATCCCCCTCCGTCACTCCGTTCCCTTTTCTAAGTAATCAAGAAGAATGCGTAAGCTATACGGACCCAGGTGACGCTATTTAGTCCGTTTACCTGAATTCCATATCTATATGGACTCAGAAGACCTTATTCCCAAGAATCAGGCCATAAATAGACCAATATCCATAAATAACGGCTTCTGTGTCCGCATAACTTACTAATAGAGCTATATATAGACAATAAGGGATCTGTGGTCCGCATAGCGTTCTCTATCACAATCTACTTTAAAATATATATACTCTAGTATGCTGCTATTTGGCTCAATCTTAATTGCTAGTCTCATGTAAATAAGTTCACCAAAAGAAAATCACAAAAAAGTGAAAACACGAACAAAAAGGACTTTCGAAAATGTAGGGGCAACAACGACCGCCTGAGAGCTATTCGTAGGAAAGCTAGCTTCGAAAGGATAAGCTGTATTCAGATTTTATCCGCAGACACCGTGATCCATTGTAATTATTTAAGAGGAGGTAAACCTATGTTAAAAAACTTAATATTTGCCCTGATATAGTAGCCATTCCCTTTAGTGTTGTTAACTTTAATGGATATCTTATGGGGGGGACCACCCACTCGGGTACAACAAATTGCTTCTTTTCTTTTTAATATAATGTGGCTGTTATTTAGTTTAATTATGGCTATTAAGGTAAGGCGAAATTTCATAACATTTACAACCCTTTACTGGATTGCTGGAGGATTATTAGGTGCTTTAGCTTTTTGGTTTAAATCATTAGAATAGCACTTATACCTGTTTTTATTTTCGCAGGACCTTCCTATGGATTGAATCTGTTGTTAGACCTTCCCTCAGACAAAGGATTATTAATAACGTGTATAGTGATTTCTTATGCATTAAGTTTATTAGGCTATTTTCTCGGCAGGCTAATAATGACCACGATTTGGATGAAAGTAATCCCTATGTTACACTACCGTCTTCCGGAGATGCCCCTTTGCGGAACTGCAGGGGAGATACACCCGTTTGCTTTTTAAAAGAGGTGCTGAAATAATGCTGCGTCTCATAACCTGTCCGCTCAGCAACCTCATTAATACTCATATCCGTTGCATTCAACAGCTGTGCAGCCTTCCGAATTCGAATTTGGGTCAAATACGCCCCAAAGGATGTTCCAAGCTCCTGCTTGAAGAGCCTGCTAAGATAGACAGGTGACGCTTGCAGCATGCCTGCCATAGAATCCAAGGTTAAGCCATATTCACTATAATGCTCAAGCATGTATTGCTTTGCTCTTCGGACCAGCGGGGATAAGGGAACTTCTTTGGATAGAGTGACTCTACACTTACGGTAGGCGGCAGCCAACTGTGTAATTTCCCCCTCAACGGGTTCAATGCCCACTTCTACTGCAATCTTCAGGTTAAGTCGAACCTCCTGCTCTACACGCGCTAGCACTGCTTCCGCATTCTCCCACAGAAGAACTACAATCAGACCGCTAGAATCACGAAAGATAGCTTTTGGGTATTCGCTCAATAACTCCGTCGCGATATTCTCTATCGCAAACATAAACAGCTGTCGTTCATTCTCCTTCATTCCTGAATTTTGTACTTCCCACCGCCAACGGATAATTCCGAGCAATTCAGGCCGCACTAGCGGCAATTGTAAAAATTGAAGTTGCTCCTCTATTTCAGCCTGACTCAAGTTTCCATCCAACCATTCTTGGCAAAAGCGTTCACGCAGCAGCGGGAAATTCTTCAGGATCTGCCTGGACGCCTGGGCCAAATGCTGACTCTTCTGACGCTCAGATTCCAGCTCATCCCGTACTCCACGTATCACCTGTGTCAGCTGTTTGGGATCAGCGGGTTTTAGAATATAATCATTTACTTGCAGTCTAATCGATTCCTGAGCGTAGGTGAACTCGTCATGCCCGGTAATTACAATAATTTTGCAGGCAGGCAGCTGCTCTCTAAGTCTCTTCATCAGCTCGATTCCGTGCATAATTGGCATGTTGAGATCAACGAGAGCGATATGAATGCGGTATTTCAGAGCATTTTCCAGCGCTTCCTCCCCATCCTCCGCCTCCGTTACAACCTCCAGCCCTAGTCCTTCCCAATCCACCGACTGCCGAATTCCTTCTCGGATAATGTATTCATCATCTGCAATCATCACTCTCCAGCATTCCATAACTAGTACCTCCATGAGCAGTTACTCTATTTTCTTTTTATGCGTATTGTAGCTATCTCGGACAATTGGATGCCGCACACTCACGGTGGTTCCAACTCCTAATTCACTATCGATATGCAGGCCGTATTCTAGACCGTAGGTTAAGCGAATCCGCGCCTGTACGTTCAGAATTCCATACCCGCTTCCCTTACTATCTGGGAGATATTGCTCCGCTTCACCTGAATCAGTTTTATGCCCAATACTGTCCAACCTCTGTCTTAACATAGCCAGTTTGTCCGGTGAAATACCGGCGCCATTGTCCCGAACAATCAAGGATAGATCCCCTGCTGACTCGGTCACTTCAATAGAGATATGTCCTGGACCACGCCGCTCTTTAATCCCATGATAAATTGCATTTTCTACAATAGGTTGCAGCAATAACTTCAATACATAAAACTCCTGGAGCTGTGGATCTGCTTCAATACTATAGGCAAGCTTGCTGCTATATCTGACCTGCTGAATTTTCAGATAGCTGACAATATGCTCAAGCTCATCCGCCAAAGGAACAATATCACTCCCCTTGCTTAAGCCTAGACGGAAGAGTCGTGACAATGAATGAACCACTTCCGCAATGTCTTCCGCCCCTTTATTCCTAGCCATCCAATGGATCGTATCCAAAGTGTTATACAAAAAATGAGGCTTGATATGGGCTTGCAGGCTTCTCAGCTCGGCTTCCCTCTTCTGCCTTTCCTGAAGCTCCGTCAAAGAGAGCAAACGGGAAATTTGGGCAAGCATGGCATTAAAGCTACGTCCCAGCATCCCAATCTCATCAGAACGCTCTCCCCAGTAACGGATCGTTAAATCACCAGATTCTGCCTTGCTCATAAAGGACATGAGTTGTCCGATAGGCCGGGAAATGGAATAGGCTAAATAAAATGAAGCTGTCATTCCCAGCATGCAGACCACGAATACAAAAGTAACGACATTAAACGTGATTTCACGGACGCCATAGGCCGATTCCTCCATCGGAAAGACTCCCAAAGTAGTCCAACCTGTAAAAGGTGACGTTCTATAAATAAGCTGCAAATTCCGCCCATCTATTTTTTTAGAAGAAATTCCTGAAGTGTCTGTGAATAGATCCATCGGAATATTTTTCATAAGCGAGTGCTGTGGTGTGTAGATCATATCTCCGCTGCTATCCACTACGGTCAAATAACCTGTTTTGCCAAGTGTGACATCTTTTGCTGTTTCTGCAATGACCCGAAGCTTCAAATCCACCAGCACAACACCTTGCACAACCTGAGTCTCCGGATCAATAATAGCTCTTACTGCCGATACGACATCACTTTCTTTGTAATCCACATGAGACTTTACAGCCCTACCATACGGATGACCCACAATTTTGAAAATCCCCTTATTCTCAACCGCTTCCTTGTACCACTCTTCGTTCGTGACACTGGTACCAGAGCGTGTATACATTTCATTGCTAATGAAGTCTCCCTGACTGTTCACAACCATAATTCCGGCGATTTCTGAGCTAAGTGTCGTAAACCCTTGCAGAAATTTGCGAATATTATACTCGGCAGATTCACCACTGTAGGTTCCTGTAATTCCACTAGAGACTTCCTTCATATTCCCTTTTAAGAAATTCTGTATACCTGGATCAAATGAAATCAGATAGGTGACCTTTTGCAGATTTTCAACATCATTTTCCAGTGCAGTATTTACTTTGCCAATCAGTTGAATGGTATTCTCATTACTCTGATCCTCTACGATCCGTTCAACAGTCCAGCCAATCAATAACCCCAGACCAATGGAAGGTAAGATACTGATCAGTAAAAAGTGTACTATAAGCTTGTAACGTAAAGGCAGGTTATTTAGCTTCAGGTTGTCCATCGTAAGTCTTGTCTTACGCGTCATCAATCACACCCCCTTAGCAGCAGGCTACTTGGCATAATAATTATCCACATTTGCCCGTGTAACCACATCAATTCCAGTGTCCACCGTATCAGGAACCGGAAGAGGCTTGTTATTCGTATAGACAGATGGATCAGCCGCAAGGTCACGATGAAGCTGAAAGAGCTCCATTAGGGACCAATACCCCATATTCCACGTACCTTGAGCCATTGTGGCCGAAATCGCACCATCTTTCACCAAGTCCAGAGTCCCTTTGTCTGTGTCAAAACTAATGATTTGAGGGGGTAAACCCTTGCTTTTATGTGCTTGTACCGCTTCCGCAACCCCTATTCCACCGTTCGATTCTGTTGCAAAAATGCCAGCAAGCCCCGGATACTCCGTCAATATCTTTTCAGCCGCTTGCCTGGAGTAGACTTGATCCCCACGCCCGTCCTGAACCGCTACTACTTCCATCATTGGAAATTCACTATTTATGGTGTCCAGGAAACCATCTGTGCGCTCCTGATGATTATGCTGATCGGGTGTAGTAACTATAGCTATATTGCCAACTGAACCTGTCAGCTCAGCCATTTTGCGGGCTGCTTCTATTCCAGCGTTATAATTATCCGTCCCTAAAAAAGAATAAGCCTTGCTATTAGGTGCACCTGAGTCAAACAGGACTACGGGTATACCTTTCTCAACCGCTTTATTGATGGTAGCCGTCAGCAGCTTGGAGTTAACAGCTGAGATGGCGATACCTGCTGGTTTTTTGGCAATTACCTGTTCAAGTACAGTCATTTGTTCGTTTGCATTATGTTGAGTAGAACCATGATATTCTACAGTTACATTTAATTCTTCTGCCCCGTCTTCGAAACCTTTCAGAACACTTTTCCAGTAATCAATCCCGATCTGAAACGTTACCATGACGTAAGTATCTTCAATATTGCCTCGCAACCCCGTCGTCTCCCATGGATCTGCGGATTGTGCCTGCAGCCTGTAGTTCAGCACATATACAAGAAAAATTCCGATCAGAAGTACATAAACAAGCCACAGCTTTTTCATTCTGAAACCCCTTTCAATCCTGAATATGAGTACAATGACCCATGCACATCATACCCTTTTTAATTCCCAAAATAAATAGTTAACTTCTGACTTATATGTAGAAAAGAAGCCTACAGAGGTCACCCTCCGCAAAGCTTCTTCATTGTAGTTAAGAGTTAAATTAGGCCTTAACGTACAAACGACCTGTTTCTTCCCAGTATTCGCCTGGCTGCAAACTGAATAGTCCAATCTCTTCTGCCGGTAAGTCTACATGCGGAGCATTCACAAGATTAATTTGCGGTTCTGGGCAAAAGAAGCCTTCTGTAGCACCGTTGTTCCAGATCATCCACTGCTTATAAGAAGTTCCTACATCATAAACAAGGGTTACCCCTGCTTTGTTGTCGGTAAGTTCCATACGATTCCGGCCGTTTTGGGGAACTGCTGTGTAATGGTTGTCCATTGGTGCATAAAAAGGATTCGTTCCTTCGTTCCGGAAGGCAACCTCCTCTGGCTGGAGCTCTTGGAATGCACCTGTAGGCAGCATCCGTTCATTTAATTCCCAACGCTCACCAATCGTAAACTTCACATTGTAATCTTGAGCAGAGCTTCCTGGGGCAAACGGAGCATTTACCGCTGTGTGGAAAGCCAAAAGACATGGCATCGTATCTTCCCCGTCATTATGCACTAACAACTGCTGGGACAATCCGCCTTCTCCAAGAGTATAACGCAGCTTAATGGTATATTTGTGAGGAAGATACTGATAGGAATCGTGATTTTCATCTACTGTGATCTTTACAGTCACGAAGCTTTCACTAACCCCGCTTCCAAATTCTTCAACCTCCCAAGCTGCCGTATGTAGAAACCCATGCAAATGGTTTCCGGTAGCGGCTTCATTGACCGGAAATTGATACACTTGTCCATTCCAAGGGAACTTACCGTCTTCATAACGATTCGGAGGGAACAACACTGGAATCCCATGTATCCCTGGATTAAGCTTAAAGGCTTCCATTTCCTCTGCCCCTGGTTCGTGTAAAAAACGGTAACCGTTTTCGGTATCACGGAAACAGATTAAATTCCCTCCGATTCCAGGCAGTACCGCCGCCTCATAACGACCCGCTTTTAACCAAATGGCAGCTTCGCCTTCATAATGTCCTTCAAATGCTGAAATTGACATAATAATTTTAACTCTCCCTTCATAAGGTCACATATTGTCTCTGCAATAGTTAGATTACCACATCTTACTGGTGTAATAACATGCCATTTTATAATTGCTCTACTTCGCAACTCATAACATGATCAATACGCTTAATATCATAATAGATTTCTGTCATATAGTCTCTGTCTGGAATGGATAGGACCATATCTATCATTTGTCTCCCATCATCCAAATCTTTAATTTTCATACGCCGGATTATCCTGTCCCCACTCTTTTTGTTCTTCTTATGGCTTTCGTGGCGGTTCTCAATGTTACGGATTACTTCTGTTAATACAAAATTGGCCTCCATAATAATTCTTACAGATACCTCATGCTTATTTAGACCCTCCGGTCCGATAGCCTTGATTAAATGTGGGACTACATTGACAGCAAACATCAGAAGCACAACTGCAATAGACGCTTCCACATAAAAACCAGATCCTACCGTAATTCCGATCCCGGATGCTGTCCAGATCAACGCTGCTGAGGTAAGACCGGAAATGGCATCTCCACCTCTGCGCAAAATTACACCCGCACCCAAAAATCCGATCCCACTTACAATTTGTGCTGCCAAACGCATCGGATCCATGTTGGGATTCTGACCTGCGAATTTGTCATAAGCATGGATAGAGACTATCGTTACAAGACAGCTTGCGATACTGATGACCATACTGGTCCGAATCCCCAACGGCTTCTGTTTTAATTGCCGGTCAATACCGATGAAAAGCCCGAACAGCATGGCAATAAGTAATTTGATTAACGCTTCTGAGTGCATTTGCATATAAATCCTCACTTTCCTAACCTGATAAACACAGTATATTATAACGGATAATAAGTGATTTGATTATTTTTATTTTTTTACTGTTCATAAGAAAAGGGTGCCGTCTGTTTAGATCGGCACCCTTTTCGCAGTCCTCCACTCTTTTGGACTTAAAAATCCCGCAGAGCATCAAAGATTTCTATCAGCTTAACTCTATTCACTCTATCAATTCCGACATTGCTAAGTTTCAGTTCAGCATAATCTAGCAGTTCTTCAAGAACCGTATATATTTCTTCGCGCTCTTCAGTCATAATAAATCCGGCTTTTCGATCCATTTTATTGAAAGCTTCGGTATATTCGGTCACCAATATCTCCAAAGTCGGGGTAACCTCAGCAGATCCGGCTTTATACTTTTCTTCTAAAGAGTGAATCATTGTTAGCATCTTCTTATACAGCTGGACCGCCTTTTTAGCGTTGGCCACCGTGATATTATCACGGCCATCCCAATCTCGGAACGGGTTGGACACATTTTCAGTCAGCCACTCAGCTTTTCGTGGTTTGCTGATGGAGAGATCGAATCCTTTCACGACTTCTTTCTTGTAAGCAGACTTAATATATCGGGCTGCCTCTGCCGGCAGGCTGGTCATCCATAACCAGGAAAGATTGGACATTTTCTCGGGGCCAGGAAATTGATCTTCCTCGAACCCAAACAGATCATACGTACTTAACCCTTGAAGCTCCTTAAGCTGTTCTAAACTCTGTATGTTGGAGAGAGTACCAGGCTTTCCCCACATACGCAGTTCCCGCAGTTCTGGGAAGCTTTGAACGATCATGTTCAGATCAAGCTCCGTGACACTTCTAAGATGAAGGGACCCTAAGCGATTAAGGCCACAGTCGATTGGAGCGGAAGCTGAACAATTGGCAGTTAGCCATCTTCCTTCATGGGGAGCGTGAATGGTAAGATTCGGCGGAAGAACGCCTACAAAAGCTAGCTCCTCAAGCCCCTCATTCAAAAACAGTTCCTCTAGACCCTCGGCATCAATGATTAGCTTTTCGAGGTTACTCTCTCTAATATCTACGCTGGTATAGCCATGGTTTGTGAGTTGAAGCTGATTGATAATTGGATTACTTTTTACAAATGGGAAAAGAGATTTATAAGGACCGATAGCATGGATTTGCGTCAAACAGGGCAATTTCTCAAGTTCAAATACATCATCAAGTGATTGAAGAAAGCTATTATCCACCTTACTCGTGGACAGGCGTATGCTGCCAGCACTCATTTCAACAAAACCGTTATCTTTTGCCGCTTCCTTAAAACGTTGACGCCGCTCTTCATGGATTTGGCTCCATCTTCTTTGACGAATTGTGCTTCCGCCAATATGCCAACCGCTATAACTGTTTGTTTCCTCTGTTACAAGCGGTGGAAGGTTCCCAACAAGGATGTAATGTGGTGGCATATTCGCATCGACCAACCAATGATCCAACCTATCATTCCAGAAATAATAATCACAGATCAGAGGCTTCATTTCCCGGAGTTCTGCTTCACCCGGCAGCTTCTCTCCTGTCCAGTCGAGTTCAAGGATAGCGGCTAACTGACTTCCTTTACTGGATTTCGTATCCACAAGCATCGTAACTTGGCATGCTGTATATTGGGAGAGTCGCTCCACATAAACACAATAAATATCTCCAACATTAGGTTTCATGCGAACATCCTTCCATATTTAGACTCGTTATGTGAATTATATTAGATTGCTGTGTCAATGTAAAAAGTGGCGGTCTCAAAAGTAGATATTTTTGACGAATGAGATAACCTAGTGTACTTCAAAGCCTTAAAGAGCTAAAAAACGAGCCAGTCTCTGGGTTATTGGAGACTGGCTCGTTATCGTTTTTTAATCCGTAGTTAGCTTGCTTCAGCAGATTATGAGCAAGAGAAAACCATCCGACATCGAGCGTCACTTTTGACAACCCTCGAGGCAGGCAACGCCGGAATACCCGGTTGTACTTAAAATGAAGCGTTCTTCGAGCCTTACAGGTCCATGTATCTTGCTCCTCTTCGTTACACCAGTTTTTGATCTTTCTTACCAAAGAGAGGTTTCTTTTTGCTGTTTTTATATAGATTTTTGATTGGTTTCCGCTGAAAGTAGCGGAGAGGACGGAACGATTGCGGAAAAGCGGAGCGTTCGCCTTTGTGTCCGGATTTTCACCGCTAAGGGGAATAAATAAAATCTGGACACAACAGCGATTGTAGCAACGGTCCGTTCGCGGAGCGTCCTCACAAACACAACCGTCTATCCGACTCCAAAAACGGGGGGGTGTCCCAAGTAGCCATTTCATGGCTTATAGGACACCCCCTTGTGGCGAAACTTGGGTTGAAGAATCAGTGCAGAAGTGATTCTGCTCCATCACAATAAATCTCTGTGCCTGTAATATGATCAGAATCGTCGGATGCCAAGAATAAGGCGAGCTTAGCTACTTGACCCGCACTTCCGGGCCCCTCTTCCAAGGGCTGACTTCCTTCCGGGAATTCGACTGGAATTTGCACTTCTTTTAAATCATCCGAAGGAAACGTATTCTCACCAATATTGGTTTCAATAGCTCCTGGACATATTGCATTGACGCGAATTTTGAACTGGGCCAGCTCCAAGGCAGCCATTTTCATAAAAGCAACCTGACCTGCTTTTGTTGTGCTGTAAGCAGAGAAGCCAATTCCTGAAAATACCCGATTACCATTGATAGAGCTAGTGATGATTACGCTTCCGCCCCGATCTTTCAGATAAGGAATAGCATATTTAACCGTGGCGAACGTTCCTCGCAGGTTGATCTCATGGGTCTGATTCCAGTCCTCAATGGTCATGGTCTCAATAGGCGCCATAGCCCCATTAATACCTGCATTGGCAAAGACAATGTCCAGCTGTCCCCAGTGCTTCACTGTACTTTTTACCGCTGCTTCTACCATCTCTGGTTTAGAAATATCGCATTCAAAGACAAAGGCTTGACCGCCATTTTGCTCCACTTGACGCTTAACTTTCTCAGCTTCTTCAAGATTACGGTCTAACATAGCCACTTTGGCTCCATTTCTTGCAAACTCTAGAACTGCAGCGCGACCGATACCAGAGCCTCCCCCCGTAACAATCGCAACTTTCCCCTTAAGCCTGAGTTCTGTCATTATTCACTTCCTCCTTAGTATGCAAGTTTCCAGTTAATCTTTCCTTAACCTTTACCTCACATTCGAAGAAGTGAAACGACACCTAATTATTATCCGAAGGGATTGTTCTTCGTTCGCAAAATCTGTGCTAAATAGGCAAGTGTAAGGCCTTGGCCCCATCCTTGAATACGTTTCTTCGGCACCTGCCGATATCCATCCAAATCGTTCATGACTGCAGTTCCTGCTGATACATCTGTAACGGTTCCATCCTCACTAATGCGGGATATAATCCCTTGAAGCGAACGGCTGGAATATTTATTATACAACCGGCCCTGCATCAGAACTGCTGTTGCGATCCCTGCGGAAGCTGAGGTTTCTAGATACGACGTTTCGTCATCCAGCACGGTATGCCATAGGCCTTCAGGGGATTGCAGACGAACGAGAGCCGCAAGCTGATCCCGAAGGGATCCTTCAATAACCATGAACGAAGGATGTGTAACCTCTACTAGATTCAGCGCTTTTGCCATCGTTAGTGCAGCCCATGAATTCCCTCTTGCCCAATGAATCCCTGACATATTGTTCTGATTCAGATGATCCCAGCCGTGATAATACAGATTATTATCCGCATTTTGTAAGTATTGTTCATGACCGTGATATTGAAGCAGCCCGTCCTCTATATAATCCTTGTTATCCAATAGACAGCCGATCCGCAACAAATAATAACCTGCCATAAACATCGTATCTACCCATGCCTGCTGGGGAAATACATAGCTAAGTGAATTAACTGTATGTTGAAAAATCCCTTCACCGAAGCGCTCAGCCTTATTTCTCAGAAATTCTGCCATCTCAACAGCAATATCCAAGTACTTCGCATCTCCAGTTGCTTGATAAAGCGTTAGTAAACAGTGACCGATAGACACTCCGTTTACCGATAGTTTCGGGAGCCCTTCAGCGATATTATCATCCACCCAAGTTTTCAGAGCAAGAAGATAATCCTCTCTTCCTGTCGCCTCATAAGCTTCACATACACCATAGAAAGCAACACCTCCTGGCCAGTCCCACGAAAAATCCATCCGGAGTGTACGATCTATAACTCGATCAATCGTTGCTTTTATATGTTCTTCATCATAAGTAAAAGCAGACAGCATACTCACACCTTTCATCAAAATCCGTCTAACCCTTCAAGCCACTGGTGCTTATACCGTCCACAATCTGTTTCTGGAAGATAAAGAATATCAGCATTACCGGAGCAAGACTGAGTACGGACATCGCAAACATCGGTCCCCAGTTGGATACAGACTCACTGTCTAGAAACATTTTCAGCCCCATAGAAACTGTATATTTAGATGGGGAGTTCAAGTAGAGAACCGGTCCAAGCAAGTCCTCCCAGCGCCAGTAGAATGAGAAGATGGCTGCAGTCGCCATGGATGGGCGGATTAACGGGAGAATGATTTTGAAATAAAGTCCGAATTTACCACAACCGTCAATAGTAGCTGCTTCGTCCAGCTCTCCAGGAATGGTCCTAATAAATTGGATCATCAAAAAGGTGAAAAAAGGTATGCCGAAGAATTGCGGGATTACTATCGGCCGAATACTGTCCAACCAATCCAGCTTTGTGTAAATAATATATTGTGGAACTAGCACCACGTCCGAAGGCAGCATAAGAGTCATCATCATAATGCCGAACCATAATCCGTGACCCACAAACTTGTTACGTGCAAATCCGAATGCCACTAATGAAGAAGATATAACAGCTCCAAATGTAGCTACCAATACGATAACCAGTGAGTTCTTAATAAAAACTCCAAAGGAGTAACCCGCAACTCCTTCCCAGCCTTTTGCATAATTCCCCCACTCCCAAGGATTGGGGAAAAGCTGCTTCGCAGTAACAAATACCATACGGCTTTCTTTAAAGGAGCTCATGATCATCCACAGAATCGGATACAGCATAATGATAGCGAGCCCGCCGATGAGAATGTGATAAAGCGGCCATTTGATTTTATTCGTCGCCATATTATTTACCTCCTGATTCGTAGAAGACCCAAGATTTCGAGGTTTTGAACAAAACACCTGTCATAATGCCGACTAGCAGCAGCATCACCCAAGCCATCGCCGAAGCATATCCCATATTATTGAACATGAAGGCCTGACGGAATAAATAGAGTGAGTACAGCAGGGTTCCATCCATAGGACCTCCCTCGCCTTTGGAAATAATATAAGCTGGAACAAAGGTCATGAAGGCGCTAATGGTCTGCATTACAAGGTTGAAAAGAATTACTGAACTGAGCAAAGGCAATGTAATTTTGAAGAATTTGCGGAAAAAGCTGGCTCCATCCACACTGGCTGCCTCATACATTTCACCCGGAATATTCTTTAGACCTGCCAGAAAAATCAACATGGAAGATCCAAATTGCCATACGGATAAAGAGATCAGCATAACCAACGCAGCGCTTGGATTGCCAAACCAGCTAACAGGACCGAGTCCGAAGAATCCGATTAATCCATTTATAATTCCTGTATCACTAAATATATTCCGCCACATGATGGATACCGCCACGCTGCCGCCAATAATAGAAGGCAGATAATAAATGGTACGGTATGCTCCAACCATGCGGGACTTCGTATTGAGAATCATCGCTACGAATAAAGCGAAGGTTAGTCTCATTGGTACACCAATAAATACATACAGCAGCGTTACCTTGAGAGACTGCAAGTATTTAGGGTCATTCGTGAACATTTTAATATAATTATCCATCCCCACCCATCTAGGCGGGGAGAATAAATTATATTTGGTGAAGGAAAGATAGAGAGAGATTATCATCGGCACCAAAGTGAAACATAGAAAGCCAATGATAAATGGGCTAATAAAAGCATAACCAGTCAAATTTCTTTTTAGATGCTGTCCTAGTAACGGTTTCTTAACAGAACCCGGTCGATTCACAGGAAGCGGATTGCTGAAAATCAAGGTCTCCAACTCCTTATCTCGTTAATCTCACAGTATAGTTGTATTTCTCTTATCGGTTAGCAAGAATGGAATTGGCTTCTTTGCGGAACTGTGCCGCCGCAGCATCCGGTTTGATTTGTCCGAAATTCATCTGTTCAGCAAGGTCTGTTAACAGAGCCACAACCTCAGGTGAACCTACTGGAGGACTCATAGGAGATGTGACAGGCTCCATATCTGCCACGAACTTGAACACTTGTTTGCCGGAATCAGTCAACACTGTAGATACTGATTCTTTGATTTTGCTGGAAATAGGCACGCCGCGTTCGCCCTTAATCAACTTGTTGGCTTCCGCATTATTGGTCCAAAAGTCTACGAACTTAGCCGCTTCTTCCTTAGCTTCGGAGTTGGACGTAATTGACCAGTACATACTTGGCTGCATATAAAGACCTTTTTGCATATCCGGACCTGGCATTTGGGCCAGTTCCATTGGACGGTTCACGGCGATTTGCAGCGCTACATATTGATTAGACCACTGCCACACCCCTACCCCTGTTCCCTTAACGATTTCAGATTCCTCAATAACACCCTTGTTCTGGCTCAGCTTATCTTGTGATGGAACCGCACCATCAGCAATTAGGCCTGACAGCATTCCGAAGAAATCGCTGAATAACGCATCATCTTCATAACCAAGTGCTGTTCCCTCATTGTTATACAGGGCCAATCCTTTCGTACGAAGATAATAATTGAAGAAGACATCCGCAGCCATCGAACCGTCCATGAACAGTCCTGCCGCTTTAGCTTTCATTGCAATTTCTTTGTATTGATCCCATGTCCAGTTCTCAGGTATCGAATCCACACCAGCTTTCTTCAACAGCGCTGGGTCATATTGAAATCCAAGAACATTCACACCGAGTGGAACACCAAATTGCTTGTCACCAATTTTGCCGGTAGCGAGAACGTTCTCATTGACATCGCCTACTTGAATTTGTTTGTTCAAATAAGGAGTCATGTCTTCCAGCTGTCCATTAGATCCATATTGATTAATATAAGAAATATCCATCTGAACGATATCTGGAAGACGATTGGCTGCCGCTTGAGGGGCTAACTTCTTCCAATAATCATCAAACGATGCGTATTCAGGTTCAATCGTTACGTTAGGGTTTGCTTCTTCATACATGTCAATAACCTGTTGAGTATAGGAGTGTCTTGTGTCCCCGCCCCACCAAGCGATGCGTAGAGTTACAGGTTTGGCCGGAGCTTCTGTGGCCGCTTGGTTACCGGAAGCAGTATTTTCTACATTTTTAGCATTGCTGGCATTATTTGCAGGAGCATTATTTCCCCCACCACAACCTGCAAGCATCGACATTAATAACGGGATAGCCAATAAAGCGGATCTTTTTTTCAACTTTAAATCTCCCCTTTTCAAGCAATTTTTTTTAGGAAAGCTTCTATGCTGTTAGCGCTTCCATATGTGAATTTTCTCAAATTTCCCACGTAAGTTGAATACAAAAAACCGTTATCTTTGTTTAATAATCAGTAAGAAACTTAAGCCTTCATAAAATCTGTAGGCGTTTTTCCCGTTACTTTTTTGAAAACCTGGCTAAAATACTGTGCATTGCCGCCGAAACCAAACATCTCCGCCAATTCAAATACTTTAACATCGCCGCTGTGGATGATATATTCAGATGCCTTGGTAATTCGGTAAATCGTAACGTAATTAGAAAATTTCTCACCTGTAACTTTTTTAAATATTTTCCCTAGATAATCGGGATTCATGTACAGCATTTCGGCCGCCACTGAACCTAGAGACAGCTCTTCATTACGGTAGTCCTCCGCTATAATTCGCAGCATTTTGTCAACGATCGAGGATTGCCGAGAGACAAAATGACGATCATACATCGTTGTTAGTCGGGTAGCCGCCTCTTTTACAAATACCTTAAGCCCTCCTAAAGTCCGAATTTCTGCGAGCTCTGCCAATCCTGAGGTGAAAGCACTTCTTTCTTCCGGTACACACAAACGAATCATTGCGGAATATAACTGCAAAACGTAGGACCGCGTAACATTGATATCCAATCGCTGCAAAGATAACACGCCGAATAAACGCTCCAGCTCACAATCAACTGCGCTTTTATCTCCAGCTTTTATCAGCAGACAAATTTGATCTTCATTGAGTTCAACTTCATTTCCTCCGCAAATATCATCATCTGGGAGATCACTTCCCGTGATCAGACTCCCATCCTCAAGGTAAAATCGGTGACTCATACATTGCAGGGTCTGTCGGTACAACCTCCGCGAATGTATCATCCGATCTGCATCACTAACTGCAATAGTCACACTCATCTTATAGAAACGGCAAAAGACCTCTCGTACACCGTCAATCCTTTTCAAAAGGGTATCGTTCTTCTCTTCCTCGTTATGTTCAAGTAGAACTAGCATGTGGCTGCCAATCGTTGTGCTTAACAAAACTTCCTGAAGCATGTCTTGGACAATATTTTGCAGGGCGAACAAATGCTCATACTCATGGGTATCCTCTAACTTGAAAAGTATTAACCTGACGTTCTTATCATTCAGTTCTATGCCGAATAACTCCTGGTAGTATTCAAGATCATGGCTTCCATAGGTTTTGTTAGAGATCCATTCCTTTAAGAACTGTTCTTTGACATGAGGCAGCACCTTGGTGAGTCTCTGTTTGATACCACTTACGAATTGATCCCGGCTTTTAAGCTCCCCCAGCTCCAGAGTGATCTCTACCAGAGCTTCATGGATCTGATTTTCATTGCAAGGCTTTAAGAGATAATGTTTAACCCCATGCTGCATAGCTGTACGTGCATAGTCAAAATCCTTATATCCTGTCAACATAATGAATCTAATTTCCGGAAACCGTTCGCTGCATTTCTGCACCAGTCCCAATCCATCAAGACCTGGCATAGAAATATCAGTAATCACAATATCTGGGTGCATGGCCTCTATTTTCTCCAAAGCTTCAATACCGTTCCTAGCTGTACCTATGAGCTCTGTCCCCGCATTTGCCCAGTCTACTACCTGTGATATCCCTTCCAAAATAAGTCGTTCATCATCTACGAGTAATAGCTTATACATTCCTAGATTCTCCTTTCCAATAAGGGATTTTCACATGAATGGTCGTCCCTTTTCCTGGCTCACTTTCAATCTCGGTACCCCATTCTTGCCCAAAAACCAGTTTTACGCGCTCCGTAATGTTCGCCAACCCAATACCTTCACCTCGCGTCTGAACTCTCCCCTGCTGTAAATCCCTTATGAAATCGCCGGTCATCCCCGGCCCATTATCACTAACCCGCAAATCCAGACTATTCTCCTGGTAACTGACTGAGATGGTGATTGTACAAGGCTCAATATTGGGTTCAAGCGCGTAACGGATTGCGTTCTCTACCAAAGGCTGCAGTGTGAGCTTCGGGACTAGCGCATTTTGCATATTCTTAGGGATGTCCATGTCAAAAATAAGTCTCTCCTCAAATCTGGTTTTTTGAATCGTAATATAGCTTTGTACAATACTCAGTTCTTTTTCCAGTGTGATAAGCGGATTCTTAAGGCCTATAGAACTTCGCAATAAATAGCCCAGGGCTTCAACCATCTCAGATATTTTAGACTGCTTGTTCATTTTGGCCAGCCAATTGATGGATTCAAGGGTATTGTATAAAAAATGCGGATTAATCTGCGCTTGTAACGCTTTAAGCTCTGTTTCTCGAATCACAAGCTGCTTAGCATAGTTCTCATCGATAAGTTCTCTGATTCTGCGGATCATCATCTTGAAGGTTCTGTTCAGCTGGCTAACCTCATCCTGTGCCGTCTGAGAGACTAACCCCAGTGACTGTTCCTCCAGATTATCCAGGTCCCCCTTTTCAATCTGCCTCATCTTTTGAGTCAACTTGGTAATAGGACGTATGATACTGCGCGCTAAGCGGTAACCGAGCAGCAGTCCCAGTAAAAGGATGAACGCAAATATTAACACCACCAGTCGCTTTACAAAGGTAATTTGTTTGAATAACTCGTTGTAGGGAGTCGCATTAATATAAGTCCATCCCATATAGGATGAATTTGTTTTAGCAACAAAATAAGTCCCTCCTTCATAGCTTGCCGTTCGATACGCATCAGAGCGCCTCACTTCCTCAAACAGTTCTTCAGGTTGAAGAATGGGAGCGTTGGGGTAAATAGCCAATCCGCTCTCCGCATCCGCTACAATCAGTTGACCATCACTTGTGGCAAGATCGGTACTGTCTGCGATGATCCGATCAATCCGAATACGGATGACGAGAGTCCCTAAATGATCAAGTGTGAAAGTTGATCCGGTATAAGACTTAATTTGCCGAGCAGCAAGCAGCGAATTATTACTGCCCTGTGTTAACCATGCATTGCTTCCTCCGGCTTCGACCGCCAGTGTCTTTAATTGATCCTGTAGAGATTTTGGGACTCCCTCTCTATTGCCAGCCGTCATTACACCTTCATTTCCATCCATAAGCATCATGGAATAGACATATTTCTCGGCACCCGCGAATGCTACTAGTCTGTTAATGATTTTATTATTTAGAAGTTGTCTTTCATAAGGAGTTGGATCATTCTGCAACTGGCGCAGGCACTGCTGAATTTGCTCATCAGTAACTACTGCATACGATAGCTGCTCCAGTTCTTTCAGCTCGCGTTCAATACTAACAGAAGACATCCCTAGCACCTCTGAGACTTTTTCATAGATCTGCCTGTCATAAATACGATATACATATTGAAGAACAGTTAAGGAGAAGAGAAAGGATAGCAGCAGCATAAAGGAGACTAGCAAAATCATTTTATTGAAGATGTTCGAGTTTTTGTAAGCGTTCTTATTATTACGGATGATTCGCATAATCCACTCAACTTTCATATAAGGATGGATCCATCAATAGATATTTAACTCCATTACTTATAATAACGATTTCAATCCCATTTGGGAATATGCACCAAAAAGGCTTAAATATGTTGTCTGCTTCCAGACTTCACATCCAAGCCTTATTTGGTCGTCCCTTAATGGGGGAACTATCCCAGCATCATTCGATCATCCGCAAGCTTATGACCGCTTATCAACTCAAATTCACCAAGAAGACGCTCTACCGTAAGATCTTTTTTACGAGATTCATCTATATCCAAAATCACGCTTCCCTTATCCATCATAATCAATCGGTTCCCCAACCTAATGGCCTGCTCCATATTATGAGTGACCATTAGTGTCGTCAACTTCTTCTCACGAACGATCGTTTCCGTCAGCTTCGTAATTAACTCTGCACGAGAGGGATCTAGAGCAGCTGTATGCTCATCCAGCAACAAGATCTGTGGTTGGGTGAAGGTTGCCATAAGCAAGCTTAGGGCTTGTCTCTCGCCACCTGAGAGCAGGCCAACCTTGGCACGAAGCCGGTTTTCTAATCCGATCCCCAAATGTTCCAGCTGTTCACGAAACAGGTTCCGCTTCGCTGAATTCACTCCGAATGATAGTCTCCGAGTTTTGCCGCGTTTGTACGCCATTGCCAAATTCTCTTCAATCGTCATATGAGGTGCCGTCCCCGCCATTGGATCCTGAAAGACCCGGCCAATCCAGCGGCTGCGTTGATACTCGGCAAGATGGCTAATAGAATTCCCCTCTATCGACACTTCCCCAAGATCTGGCTTCATTACACCAGAAATAATATTCATCAGGGTGGATTTACCAGCACCGTTGCTTCCAATAATCGTTACGAAATCTCCGGCATGCAGCTCCAGATCAATCCCGAGCAGAGCAATTTTCTCATCGGGTGTACCCGGATTAAACAGCTTGGATACATTATCTAGCTTAAGCATCGATAGTCCCTCCTTTCTTCCGGCTAAGGGCCTGTTCAGCTAATTCCGCAGTCCGCTTACGTGCTGAGCTTTTAAGCTTTAAGAACCTCTGTACGGAAGGGAAGACTAGAGCGACAATTACGATGATCGCTGTGATTAGCTTAAGATCGGAAGCTTTGAGCCATTCCACGTTCAGGGCTAGAGCTACTACAATCCTATAGACAATGGAACCAAGCACTACCGCCAAGGTTGCACGGAATACGCTCCCTGTTCCAAAAATGGCTTCACCAATAATTACAGATGCTAAACCGATAACGATCATACCTATACCCATAGAAGAATCAGCAAAAGTTGAATATTGAGCGATTAGTGCACCCGATAGTGCCACCATACCGTTAGATAAACTGATGCCGAGAATAGTCGTATTGTCTGTGTTTACACCGAAGCTGCGAATCATTCGCGAGTTATCACCTGTCGCCCGTAGTGCAAGTCCCAAATCAGTACGTAGAAATAGGTCCATAAGCACCTTCACAAAAATGACGACAAAAGGCATGACAAGCAAAGGATTCATAGAGGTGAAAAGTGAATTCTCACCCATCAGTGAAACATTGGGTTTACCCATTATGCGTAGATTGATCGAATAAAGCGCAATCATCATAAGTATTCCTGATAATAAGCCGTTAATCTTTCCTTTGGTGTGCAGCAGTCCCGTACACATCCCGGCAGCCATCCCTCCACCAAATGCAGCCAGTGTTGCCAGCCACGGTGAGAAACCATTCGTAATCATTACAGCAGCAATTGCACCGCCTGTTGTATAGCTTCCGTCGACTGTTAAATCGGGAAAATCTAAAATCCGAAATGTAATATAAACTCCTAAAGCCATAAAAGAAAATAATAGCCCTAGTTCAATGGCTCCGATATATTGTTCTGACATAGGTGACTTCCTCCCTTAAACGGCAGAGGAGCGTTCTTAAGGAAACGCCCCTCACATCTCTAATGTGTCTTATTGAATAATATTATTAGTTTGATCGGCAACATCAGCTTTCATAGCATCTGTCACTTCAATCCCTTGAGCTGCTGCAGCTTTTAAGTTAAGAATAAGGTCCAGCTTTTCTTGCATCGTTACTTTTAAATCTCCAATTTTCTTGCCGTTCTTCAAGACCTCTACAGCCATTTGGCCCACTTGGTATCCATGGTCGTAGTATTTAAATCCTACGGTTGCAAAAGCACCCTTCTCTACCGTATCGCGGTCACTTGCAAAGAAAGGAATTTTATTATCATTAGCGGTTTGAATGATGGTATCAACTCCGCTAACTACTGTATTGTCTAGGGTAATATACAAAGCATCTGCACGACCTACGAGTGATTCAGCAGCCTGTTTCACTTCTGAGGTATTCGTGATTGCTGCCTTTACTAATTCTATCCCGTGCTTATCGAGCGCTTTCTCGGCTTGATCTGCCATGATAACTGCATTTGCTTCACCCTCATTAATAATCAGACCCAATTTCTTAACCTTGGGGAAGTTGGCTGCAATGTAATCCATTAATCTAATAATTGCTTCTGGATTCGTATCAGAGGCCCCAGATACATTCCCACCGGGATGCTCAAGATCCGTGATGAGTTTTGCATCTAAAGGATCTGTTACCGCTGCGAATAGAATTGGAGTATCATTCTTCATGGACTGGACAACAGCCTGTGCAGATGGTGTAGCAATAGCAAGTACTAGGTCATTGTCATCCGCCGCAATTTTTTGGGCAATAGATAAATTGTTAGTTGCATCCGCTTGTGCATTTTCGAAGTTGACCGTAAGATTTTCACCTTCAACGATTCCTGCGTCTTTTAAGGCATCAAGTATACCTGCACGGGTAGCATCAAGTGCCGGATGCTCTACATACTGAGAAATGGCAATTTTATAAGATTTCGTTTCTGCAGCGCTGCCTGTATTCGTGCCTTTGTCTGTATTATTGACAGCTGCATTATTATTTCCACAACCCGAAGCTATCAGTGCCAAACATAAACTTAGACCTGCCCAAATTTTCTTTTTCTTCATCAAAATACCCCTTTTCATTTACGGTATCAGCGCGTGCATCGGTAGTAGCGCTACAGCTTTGACGCTTTTATAGATAAAAGCATTAAAGCGCATGCTTACACATACCTTACATAGGCCTTGGAAAGTCTATTAAACTAATATTATATGGAGGTTGATTATCCGTCAATCATTTATGATGACTCCATATTTTACAAAAACAGCACAATCACATTTACAATTTAAAGAACGGACTGGTTAACCTTGACAGACATTGCCTAACTCTGAATTACATAAAAAAACGCTCTCTGCACAAACTTAATCTGCAGTTTAAAACAGGGAGGGTGCAATATGTTCACTTTTCAACTAAAACTACAATCCACTATTGTTCTGTTAGCTGTTGTGATGACGTGTTCGGCTTGCGGCAATAATCAGAATGACAATCAACAAACTGCTAACTCTGGTTCCAATATAAGAGCAGCAGGCTCTTCCTTAAGTTATGTAGAGGATTCCCCCATAACCGATAATGGAGGTAAAACATGGGTCCCTCTTGAACCTGCTTTGGCTTCGCTTGGATATCGTATAAAAGACGAAACCTCAAATGGGGGCTACGCAAAAATCGGTTACAGTGATGTTATGTATATGATGCGCCCTACTTCAAGGAATGTATATTCATTGGGACAAAAGTTCTCTATACCTGACGCACCCCAACGTCGTAATGGCCGCATCTACATGACAACCGCCTCATTAGCAAGATTTCTACAAACTGAAATCAACTGGAACCCTGACAGTGGAGAAATCGTAATTCACACGCCTACAGAGCCTTCTGAACCGTCGCAGGTTCAATCTTACAGAATACAGAGCAGCAGTTCTGCAGATACAAGGGCGTTAATCTCTTATGCGAAGAGATTCATGGGGGTTCCCTACGAATTTGGTGCAGGTGCCTATGAAGACAACAAAACGTTTGACTGCTCTTCTTTTACTCGCCACGTATACAAGAAATTTGGTGTGAATTTGCCCCGTCTCGCCAAGGATCAAGATAACCGAGGACGACGAGTAAAACGGAATGAGCTGGATGAAGGTGACCTTATCTTCTTCACGGTTCCCGGGCGATTCGATAGTGATGCGATTCCAGGCCATGTCGGCATCTATATCGGAAACGGGAAGTTTATTCATACTTGGGGAGACCCTGGCGTGCAGATCAGTAATCTAGACAGTGGTTATTGGAGTAACGTCATTCTTCATATGCAGCATGTCCTGTAACACAAAGCTGACTGAATATAAAAAAGCGTTACCTGCCTCTACCGGCGGTAACGCTTCTTTATTTATGATGTCGCTTAACGAAACATTCCCCACAAACGAATTAGATGAAAAGTGTTATTGGGATCAATTTTCTGGGCAATGATAAACTTTACGATCTGATCCTCTTGTGTTGTTGTTAGCTTCTCATTCATTACTCCTGAAGCATTGCGAACCAGCCTTCGCACGGTGGCACCGTTTTGCAGATCTTGCTTGGAGACTCCGTTGATCATGTCCTTAATACGTTCCTTGATCGCCGGGTTCTTCATCTTCAGCTTGATCCGTTCAACGAGCTGTGGGCTGATTCCATACTGCTGATAATTCAAGCTCGGCACCCCCCATCATCTCAATCTTTCTCAGTATATGAGGGGGAACGGCTACATGTGCCTATTTAATCAATTAAATCACCCTGAAAAATTTGCTCACCCTGAAGATAACTGCGAAGAGGAGCAAAATCAGGGGAAGTCCAGAACATTGCATCTTTTAGCAGCTCGGAAGCATCATCCCTTGCCTGTTCTAAAATTTCGAAGTCGGCAGTCATGTCGGCCAGCCTGAATTCCGGCAAGCCGCTCTGCTTCGTTCCAAAGAAATCACCAGGTCCGCGCAACTCCAAATCCCTTCGCGAGACTTCAAAGCCATCGTCTGTTTCTGTCATAGCACTCATCCGTTCTCGACCGATCTCTGACTTCGGGTCAGCAACCAGAACACAGAAGGATGCATGCTGACCTCTTCCGACCCGTCCACGTAGCTGATGAAGCTGTGACAAGCCAAAGCGGTCTGCATCCATAATAACCATCAGTGTTGCATTAGGAACGTCTACACCGACTTCTACAACTGTTGTAGACACAAGTAATTGCACCTCATTACTATAGAATGCACGCATTACCTCGTCCTTCTCACTCGGTGTCATCCGTCCGTGCAATAAACCCACTTTAAAGTCAGGAAAAGACTGGCTCATCTGAATATGCAGATCGATTACATTCTGTACATCCAACTTGTCCGACTCTTCAATTAGAGGACATATTAGATAAGCCTGCCGCCCTTGGTCTACTTCTCGTCTTATAAGCTTCAGGACTCTCTCCATGAGATCATGCTTCACCCAGTAGGTAGTAATAGGCACACGGCCTTTGGGACGCTCAGAAAGCGTAGACACATCCATATCACCAAAGACCGTGATGGCCAGTGTTCGGGGAATAGGAGTAGCTGTCATGGTTAAGACATCCGGATTGTAACCTTTACGGCGCAGGACACCACGTTGATTCACCCCGAATCGATGCTGTTCATCCGTAACAACCATTCCAAGACTCCGGAAAAAGACATCATCCTGGATCAAGGCATGAGTACCCACCACAATATCAATCGTTCCCATCTGCAAAGCAGCTAATAGATCTTTGCGTTTGCGTCCATTTACACTCCCTGTTAACAATCCAACAGTAATCCCAAATGGTTCAAACATTCTAGTCAGGGAACGCATATGCTGCTCAGCTAATATTTCTGTTGGAACCATAAGTGCGCCCTGAAATCCTGAACGAACCGTGGTATACAGCGCAATTGCAGCAAGAACTGTTTTACCGGAGCCAACATCCCCTTGCAATAGACGGTTCATACAATATGGCGAACGCATGTCATGAAGTATTTCCAGCTCCACATGTTTCTGTGCATCTGTAAGCTCGAAAGGCAGACTTCGGACGAACTGGCGAATGGTGGCGTTATCTACAGTGTGTACAACCCCGTCCATACGACCACGATTAAGCACGCGGAATGCTTGCACTTTAATTTGAAAGAGAAATAACTCCTCGTATACCATCCGCCGCCGACCCTGCTGGCCTTCCTTGCTGTCCTCAGGCTGATGAATCGTAGCAATTGCCCGTTTGCGAGGCATAAAATCATATTTCCTCATTAATAAATGAGGTAATATCTCCGGTATTAAATCGCCATACTGCTGTAATGCCTGATTGATTATCTTTCTAATCCACGTCTGTGTTATCTTGCCTCCCACAGAATATACAGGCTGCAGCGTGCCCGTCTTGCCTTCTCCGCGGTCAGGGAACTCATAATCTGTAACTGTAATCTGATTCCGCTTCTGATCCCACTTGCCAGTTAGTACAATTTCACGTCCCACTGTCAGCTGCTCACGAACATACTGACGGTTAAACCAAGTTGCCGTGAACATCCATGGTTCCGCCACCATTTTGCAGCTAAGACGTGATTTGCCTCCAAAACGCTGCAGGACTGGGATGCCGATAACCTTGGTCTCAAGGGTCACTTTATCTCCATGCTTCACCTCGCTCAGTGAGCGAGGGCGATAATCCTCGTATCGAAATGGATAATATTCCAGCAAATCCTTAACTGTAAATACGCCAAAGGCGTGGAGCTCGCCTTGCTTTTGAGCGCTCACGCCAGTTACTTTTTTCACGTCTATTTTATCTAAAGACTGTATCATGTTCATCCCTCATTATGCGGGCCAAATAAATACGGCTAATGTTCCGTTTCCGACATGGCTGCCAACTACTGGACCGATATTGGTCAGCACTTGCTCTTCGAGTGTAAAATGACCCGCCAGCTCGTTAAGGAATTCCTTGCCGGAGTCCGGTTCAGCTGTATGACCCACTGCCACATTAATTTTATTCACACCCTGCAGATCTGTCTTAAACAACTCGATCATACGGGCAACGGCCTTCTTCCGTCCTCTCACCTTCTCAACTGCATAAATGATGCCTTCTGCGTCTATGGAGAGTATAGGCTTGATATTGAGTAATGTACCTAATATTGCCGATGCTTTACCGATCCTGCCTCCCTTTTGAAGATACTCCAAGGTATCAACCAAGAAGTACAACTTTCGGGAAAGGCGCAGCTTCTCTACGGCCTCAAGAATTTCCTCTGGTGCTTTGCCCTCAGCTGATAATCTAGCTGCATGAGTTACCATAAAGCCGAATCCATAGGAAGCAGATAAAGTATCTACAACTGTTATTCGTTCTCCCTGTTCTTCCAACATGGATTTGGCCAAACTAGCTGACTGAAATGTTCCGCTAAGTCCTGAAGAAATATGAAAAGAAAGAATGGAACAATCCGGATTCCGCTCCATAATCATCTGGTAAACATTCATATAATCAACCGGAGAAGGTTGACTAGTTGTAGGCAACTGTGGAGAGCGGGGAAGACGCTCATAGAACTGTTCTGGTGTCATATCCAAATTGTCCCGGAAAGCTTCTTCGCCAAACATTAATGTCAGTGGGACCACTTCAATACCCAGTGCTTCCGCCATGGACGGCGGGATATCTGAAGTACTATCGGTTACGATTATGGTACGATTCATAGATTTCCTCCCCAAATTAATGACTCCAACAATACACATTTCGAGAAACAAGATATAGATTTAAGGCTCCACAGAAAATAAATAGTAATACAGCGGTTGGCCGCCTTCATGTATTTCAACTTCTACGTCAGGATAGGTTTCTTCCAACCATTGGCTCAAGGTATCTGTAACCGAAGCATCCGCTTCTTCGCCAATCAAGATGGTAACGATCTCGTCGCCATTCTCAATCATATTTGCTAATAAAGCTTTGCTTGAAGTCAGCAGATCATCAGCAGCCGCAACAATTTTGGAATTGGAGATTCCGATAAACTGCCCTGACTTAATCTCCAGCTCATCGAAACTGGTATCGCGTACTGCATTAGTCACCTGGCCGGATTTAACCTGGGAAATAGCCTCTAGCATATTCTCACTATTAGCATCGACTGAATCCTCTTCTTGAAAAGCAAAGGCAGCCGCTATTCCCTGAGGAATACTCTTGCTCGGGATTACCGTGATATCGCGTTCTCCTTCCAACAGTTCTTTGGCCTGTTGAGCAGCCAGTATGATGTTGGAGTTATTAGGCAGGATATATACATGTTTCGCAGATATAGAAGAAATTGCATTCACAAAATCCTCAGTACTTGGGTTCATGGTCTGTCCCCCTGCGAGTACAGCATCTACTCCAAGGCTTTTGAAAATATCGGAAATCCCCTTACCTGAGGATACCGCTATAAATCCAAAGGGAGCCATTTCGTCAGCTGGAGGTACTGCAGGAGCTTGAACACTACTTATCTCCTTAGGAATGTCTGCAAACACATCAGGCATAGGTGCGATATCCATACCCGCAGTAAGCAAGTCACGATGCTGCTCACGCATATTTAAAATATGAATTTGAGTAATCTCTCCAAACAACAAGGCCAAATTGAGAACCTCACCCGGAGCTTTGGAATGAACATGCACTTTAATGGTCTCATCGTCCGAAATCACAATGATTGAATCTCCATTAACTGATAACGCTTTCCGAAATGCATCCTCATCAAAATCCGCTACAGCGGTTCCACCCAGATGACGATTTATGAAAAATTCCATATCATATAAAAATTCAATGTCGTCCGTAGACAGCTGAGATTGGGCAGTAGTCTGTACTGTAGTTAACCTGTGATCAAACTTTGACAAATCTGTTACAGGAGTAATTTTCACTGTTGGAACGGCTTGTCCTTGTGCCGGTAGGTCAACAGTATGGTTACCAGTCAGGTACTGATGAAAGCCTTCGTAGATATAGACCAGACCTTGACCTCCAGAGTCAACAACACCAACCTGCTTAAGTACAGGCAAAAGCTCAGGTGTATTTGCTAATGCTTCTTTAGCTTTCGCTAATACTTCGGTCATTAGTTCTGTCACGTCGCTTGTGCGCCGTGCGTAATAAACAGCATGTCTAGCAGCTTCCTTAGCAACGGTAAGGATGGTTCCCTCTACCGGCTTTACAACTGCTTTATAAGCGGTATCTACTCCCGTTTGCAATGCTGCTGCAAATTGTCCTGTACTAAGTTCTTCATACTGTGCAGAATACCGACTAAAGCCTCTAAATAGCTGAGACAGTATAACCCCGGAGTTGCCGCGTGCGCCCATTAAAAGACCTTTGGAGAGGACACCAGCACATTGTCCAACAGAGGTTGTATTATTCTTCTTCAATTCATTCGCACCTGCGGTCATCGTCAAATTCATATTGGTCCCCGTATCACCATCTGGAACCGGAAATACATTTAAAGAATTGACGTGCTCAGCATGCTGCTGCAGCTTTTCCGCACCGGCTAATACCATTGCGGTAAAGTCTGTTCCATTTATAGAACGCTTGCTCAATGAGAATTCCCCTTCCTAACTTCATGCCTAATCAACGCATTCATTAACTGGACATAATACACTAATATATATTGTACTATAAGAGCCAAAAGAAATAAATGTTTTTGAATCGGTTGACTTAGCAATTTTTACTGTGATATTATATTTAAGTATTGTTTTATGCAGGTGTAAGTAACAAGGAGGTGTAATATATGTCCCGCAAATGTGCAGTAACAGGCAAAAGCCCAAGTACTGGAAACCACGTGTCTCACGCAAACAACCGCAATCGTCGTTCTTGGGGAGTTAACGTTCAGAAGGTCCGTATCTTGGTAAACGGCAAACCGAAACGCGTATACGTCAGCACCCGTGCTTTGAAATCCGGTAAAGTTGAGCGCGTCTAGTTTCTAGAAACTTCCAGACCCGACCTATATTTTTTATCAAGCAAAAAGCACCCTTTACATTTGTAAGGTGCTTTTTTTCATGTTTTCTTTTGTGTTAGGGAATTAGCTCTTCTGAAATGTATTCAAAATCGCTTTAACAAACCCTCCCAAAAATCTCGGCAGCTTGAATGTGTAAAATTTCATACTTCACCCTCCCATCATTTCATGCCTTACGGTAGGAGACTAACTCTGAATCCGAAGCGAAACGGCATTGCAGTCCTCTCCGTTCCATAAGAAGAAACGGCTTCACCGCCCTGAATTGGACGACACCCGTCTCTAGATAGAAATATAAGAAGGATTGTAGGAACCTATTTCTTTCTTATATTTCAATAAAAAAAGGCTACATGAGATTTCTGCTCATGTAACCATATTTATGCGTATGGGGCTTATCCTATTACCTTTTAGTCTTCCAGTGCCTATTATTGGGCGTTGGCTACTGCTGCTGCACGAATAGAAGCTATCGCAGCTGCACGGTCGCTCCGGCCAAATACAGCATTCCCTGCCACTAATACATCCGCTCCTGCCGCTGCAACCAATGCAGCGGTCGACTCAGCAATGCCACCGTCCACTTGAATACGCAAGCTTGGATTAACCTCATCCGCCCATTGGCGAATTTGACGAATTTTACGCACAGTCCCAGGAATAAATGTCTGACCCCCGAAGCCGGGGTTAACTGTCATAACCAATACCATATCTACATCCATAAGCACTTCGCGTATTGCCGATGCAGGAGTCCCCGGATTTATAGCCACGCCAGCCATAATTCCAAGCTCCTTGATTTGATGAATAACCCGATGTAAATGAATACAAGCTTCCGCATGAACCGTAATAACACCAGCTCCTGCGGCTGCAAAATCAGCTATATATCGTTCCGGTCCCTCTATCATCAGATGAACGTCCAGAGGTAATGATGTATGGGCTGATACTGCTTTTACAATAGGAGGTCCTAGAGTAATATTGGGTACAAAATGTCCATCCATTACATCGACATGGATCCAGTCTGCACCACTGGCTTCAGCTTCTGCAACTTCGGCACCCAAAGCAGCGAAATCGGCAGATAACAGGGATGGGGCAATAATAATCATAGAATCAGTACCTCCGCTTCTTATCCTTCATTTCTTGATAGAACAGTTTGTAATGGTTATAACGGCTCTCTGCAATAACTCCTGCTTCCAAAGCTTCTATTACCCGGCAATCCGGCTCATGTAAATGGCTGCACCCGCGGAACTTACATTGATCCGCTAGAGGAAGAAACTCACGGAAACAAGAGGACAGTTCATCCACTTCCATTTCGAGGAAGTCCAATTGACTAAAGCCCGGAGTATCGGCTACAAAACCGCCTTCACCAATATCCATTAGCTCAACATGTCGGGTTGTGTGCCGCCCCCTGCCCAGTCTTAGGCTGATCTCACCAGTCTCCAATAGGAGTCCGGGAACGATCCGGTTAAGCAAGGTTGACTTACCCACACCTGATTGACCGGAAAATACACTTATGATACCGGAAAGACGTTTACGTAAAGTTTCACTACCGGCACCCGTCATTGAACTTGTTACCATCACTTCATATCCGATGCGCTCATATAACTCTTTTACCTGATTAGTGGTTGCTTGGTCGTCTTCGGCTAAATCCTGCTTAGTTAGAACAATTAAAGTGTCAATTCCGGAATGCTCTATGTGTACCAGAAACTTATCCAGCAAATTCAGATTCATATCTGGCTCGCGAACAGAAAATAGCAGTACAGCTAGACTCACGTTAGCAACAGTAGGTCTAATCAGTTCCGAAATCCTTGGCAGAATCTCAGTAACTGTGCCTTCTCCGTTTTCGGTAAGAACATAAATAACCCGATCACCAACTAGTGGGGTAATTCCTCTATTCTTAAATACTCCGCGCCCTCTGCATGTTACCGCTGTTTCCTCTGAGGCTATTGCCCCTTCCCGAAGCGGTTTTACGTAATAATATCCGCTTAAAGCCTTAGTAATTACTCCTTCAGGCATACATAGTGAGCCTTCCTCTCCTGAGTTTGGTTTATTCTACTCATTTACCACTTTTCTCTTTGCCTTTAGCTTTGGTATCAACCAATCCAGTCTGATTAACATTACTATTCTCGTTGCTTCCTGTGTCCCCAGGTTCAGTCGGAGCTATAGTTGGGTCTGTTGCCGGCTCCTCGGTAGCTGGTGGTTCAGTGGGTTGAACAGTAGGCTCTGCTGTAGGTTCTCCTACAAGCTCTGGGATCGGTACCGTATTGTTTTTTGCATCCATATAATTAACTACATAGGTTTCAAAAAATTCGCCATCGCGGTAAACAGAGACATTTCCATCTTTATTCGGGGCCAAAACCATATTTACAGATAATACCTGGCTTTTTCCAATGGTACGAGTTCCCCATTCTTGATTCTCACCATTGTTCCTTGCATCAGCATACACAATTCGTATTTTTGTCTTTTTACCGTTCTGAGTAGGAGCAACTGGCAGATTAAAGGTGTATTCCAATGCCTCCGGCGGAAAACCTGTACTTAAATAGATAGTTATCTTAGTCCCTGGAGCTACAGGTGTACCCGTATCATAAGGCCACTGCTTGGTTACTTTGCCCTTATCTATAGTAAAGCTGGACTCTTCCTTAACATCACCAAGCTTAAGATTTACTTCCTCCAGCTTCGCTGCTGCCTCTTTCTCGGTAAGATTGGTAAGATCAGGCATATCAATACTTTCTTCACCCTTACTAACTATAAGTGTAACGAGAACTGTTGCTGGATCAAAACCACTCTTAGGAAGCGGGTCCTGCGTGATGATCTGGCCCACCGGAACATCAGAACTGTTCCGTTCGTCAGGTGTAATCCGATTCTCTGCTACACCCAGTTCAATTAATGCTTTGGTAGCTTCCTCCACCGTCATCCCAGAGAAATCCAACATCTCAGTCATTGGCTTCGCGGTACTCACTGAAAGCACAATACTTGTGCCTTTTTTCACCAGTGTATCCTTTGGTTTACTCTGATCAAAAATGATACCTTCAGCAAAATTAGGGTTATATTCTTGAATAAGTGGTTCTTCTATAATGAGTCCAACTTCATTTAGTTCGATCTTTGCTTCTTCAACAGTCATGTTAATTACATTCGGTACAGCAACTTCAGGAACATCGAGCATAGCTTTCACATACCATACCACACTAAACATGGCTATAAGAATTAGTAAAGTAAGACCAATCCATAGTGTTGGACCGACCCATTTCTTCTTACCTTTGGCCACTGGGTATACATCCTCTTCCCTCATCATTCTGTCACCGCCCCCGTTACGAGAACCGGCTCCCCTTTGAAGAGGTTTGATTGCAGGAATAATGCGGGTCTTGTCCTCATCGTATTCATCGTGGAAGTCTACCTTAGACTCACTACGCCGTTCCGGGAGCAGACAAGTTTCCAAGTCTTGCAACATCTCCTTGGCAGAAGTATAACGTTCTTCCGGATTTTTGCGCATGGATCTCAAGATAACATTTTCTACACTCTGCGGAATTAGTGGATTCAATTTCTTGGGTTCCTCAAACTCCTCTTGGAGGTGTTTCAAGGCAATACTGATTGGACTTTCACCCAAAAATGGCAGGCTGCCTGTTAGCATTTGGTACAGAACGATTCCCAGTGAATATAAATCGGATTTCTCACCTGTTGTAACACCCTTGGCATGCTCAGGAGAAAAATAATGCACAGATCCGACTACAGAACCGGTTTGAGTGATTGTTGTAGAGGTAACTGCTCGAGCGATCCCAAAATCAGTCACTTTTACTCTTCCATTACGTCCAATTAATATGTTATGAGGCTTGATATCGCGGTGAATAATCTGGTTCTGATGGGCATGATCAAGCGCATCGCATATTTGAGAAGCGATTCGCACAGACTCATCCACCTGAAGCGGTGCTCGTTCTTTTATTATTTCATTCAAGTTCTTGCCTTCAATATATTCCATAACAATATAGTGAATCTCATCTTCCTGGCCCACATCGTAAATACTGACCACATTTGAATGAGATAGGGAAGCAGCAGATTGAGCCTCCCGCCGGAAACGGCGAATAAATTCTTCATCATGCACAAACTGACTACGCAAGACTTTTATTGCAACGTTTCGGTTCAACAGAATATCATGGGCTCTATATACGAGCGCCATTCCGCCTCCACCTATTCGTTCGATGACTTGGTAACGGCCGCCCAACTCATGACCGATCATAAGTCCCCCCCCTTTGCTTCGGGCACAGAGGCCTCTTCTTGATGTTCTAACATAGCGACGCTAATATTATCGCCGCCGCCAGCAAGCAATGCCAGCTGAAGTAATCGGTCTGCTCTTTCTTCCAGTGTTATCTCTAATATTCCAGCTACTTTCCCCAAGTTCTCTGTGCTGACATAATTACTTAAGCCATCACTGCAGAGAAGCAGCACTTCCTCTGGTTCTAGAGAAATGGATAACACATCAACTTTGGTTTCCTCGTCCGTTCCAAGGGCTCTAGTCAGCACATTGCGGCGAGGATGGTTTTCTAGCTCTTCCTGGCTGATTTGGCCGTTCTTAAATAGCTCATTGACCAACGTATGATCTTCGGTTAGCTGAAGTGCAATACCTTCTTTCACTTTGTAGGCTCTGCTGTCACCAATGTGACCAATATATCCGGCAGAGCCATTCAACAGCACAGCAACCACGGTAGTACCCATATTGTGGTACTTTTCATCACTTGATGCTTCCTTGAAGACCGTATTATTGGCTCCCAAAATAGCGGCTGATAAGGCGTCTCTCAGACCGTCATTAGAAATATCCGGTTGTAAACTGTCAAGATTGTGCCTAATATCATTCAAAGCAAGCTTGCTTGCAATATCACCCGCCTGGTGACCGCCCATTCCGTCGGCGATAATTCCAAGTGTATAACCGTGGCGCGTCGCGCCGACCCAGACTGAATCTTCATTGACGGAACGTACCCGACCAATGTCGCTGGCATGAACTGTTCTGATCAAATATCCTCACCCCAACTCCATGTGTTTAGCGCGCAGCTGTCCGCACGCGGCTGCGATATCATGGCCTTGCTCACGGCGTATTGTAACATTCACTCCATGATCTGCCAATATCCGTTGAAACTCAAAGATGTCATTGCGGGAAGTTCTCACATACTTGCGTTCCGGCACATGATTGACCGGGATGAGATTGACGTGGCACAGCATAGTCTTTAGTACGCCTGCCAGTTCTTCAGCATGCTCCGGTTGGTCATTTACTCCACCAATCAACGCATATTCAAAACTTACGCGTCGTCCTGTTTTGGCCTGGTAATAACGCAAGGATTCAATTACATCGTCAAAAGGGAACCTGCGGTTAACCGGCATAAGCTTAGAACGCAGCGCATCATTTGGAGCGTGAATGGAGATCGCCAGATTGATTTGTGTATCTTCATCCGCGAATTTATAAATGCTTGGAACAATGCCGCTGGTCGAGACCGTAATATGGCGTTGCCCTATATTAAGACCCTTTTCATGGATCATTAGGCGCAAAAATCTCATTGTTGCATCATAATTCTCGAAGGGTTCTCCTGTACCCATAATTACAATACTGCTGACACGCTCACCGCGAGTATCCAAAATTTGTTGGGATCGTACCACTTGAGCTACAATTTCACCTGCCGTCAAGTCCCGCTTCAAACCTCCAAGAGTAGAGGCACAGAAGGTACAACCGATACGACAGCCAACCTGTGTTGTAACACAAACGCTGTTACCATAATTATGCTTCATAATTACAGTCTCAATGGCATGGTCATCGTGCAAGCCAAACAAGAATTTAACCGTGCCGTCTTTAGATTCCAACTTCGTTATTTCCGTTAGGGCTGCAATTGAAAATTGCTCCTTAAGCTTCTCACGCAAACTTTTGGAGAGGTTGCTCATTGCTTCAAATTCGCTAACACGTTTCACATAAAGCCAATCAAAAATCTGCCCACCTCGAAAAGCGGGTTCTCCGTTATCTTTTGCCCATTGCTGCAACTCTTCCAAGGAAAAATCATATATTAAAGGTTTCATTATAGTTAGCACCTGTTCTTTCTTAAGGATATGCTTATTATTTCTCATTCTTTCTATTTTAACATAAAATATAGGCTCGGTAAAAGAAAAGCCCACCGGGAGAGCCCGGCGGGCGCGATGGCTAACGATCAAACTACGGTGTATTATGCTACAAACGTCGCTGTAATCGGGAAATGTAAAACCCATCGCTCCCAAAATGATTCGGCAAGATTTGGATACCTTCCCCTCTAGCTAGCGCAGTGTCCTGCAGTCGATCCCAAAGTGGTGATGAAAAGGTCACAGCCGTAAAGTCAGGGTTCTGCTCCAAAAATGCGGACACGATTTCGCTGTTCTCTGCCTGCTCCGTCGTACACGTACTATAAACCAGCACGCCACCAGGTTTAAGCAGCTTTGAGACCGATTCAAGCAAACCTTTTTGTAATGCAGAAATACTGTCAACATCCTCAGGCTCTTTGCGCCATTTCAAATCAGGTTTACGCCGAATAACTCCGAGACCTGAGCAAGGAGCATCCAGCAATATCCGATCGAAGGATGCATGCTCGCACGTACTCTCTAGATCCATAGCATCAACACTACCAGTCTCAATACAATTTAGTCCAAGACGTTCAGCCTGATCACTGATAAGCTTGGCCTTATGTAAATGCAGGTCGTTAGCACTGATATAACCCACATCTCCCATAAGCTCAGCCATATGAGCAGTCTTTCCTCCTGGAGCTGCACAGCAATCGAGAACTTTCATCCCAGGTTCTGGAGCTACAGCTTCAGCTACGAGCATAGAGCTCTCATCCTGAATCGACAAGTAACCGTCACGATACCAGGGTGTAAGAGCCATATTCCCTCCACCCTTGACCACAATACCATAAGGACTTACTTCAGAAGCCGCTGCGTTCATCCCCTGCTCAAGCATTTCATTTAGCAGCTTTTCCCGGCTGATCATGGTTGTATTCACGCGTACACTAACGGCTGGAGGTTCATTATTGGCAGCACAAATGGCCTCCGCTGTATCCGCTCCATACTCTGTAATCCACCGCTTTACCATCCATAGGGGGTGGGAATGCTGGAGGGAAATACGCTTAGCCTCACTTAGATTTTCAGGGAAAACCGGAAGAGTCCCAGCCCGAAGAACACTACGGAGAACTCCATTTACCATACCGGAGATACCTTGGTGCCCACGTTTTTTAGATATATTAACAGCCTCATTAACTGCCGCGTGCGAAGGAATTCGATCCAGATACATGATCTGATAGAGACTAAGTCGAAGTAAACTCCGTACCCAGGGCTGCAATTTTACGATCCCTTTGCTAACAAACTGCTCAAGCACAAAATCCAGGGTGATTAATCGGGAAATCGTACCATACACAAGCTCTGTAGCAAGCCCAGCATCTTCGCGGCTTAATCCTGACTTTTGAAGACTGGTGTTCAGGAGTAAGTTACTGTAAGCTCCCTGTTCATCTACACGTACTAAGACATCAAGAGCGACTTCTCTAGCCGTAGCAGGAGTTGGTTTGCTTTTTTTGCTGCGTGCTTTGTTAGAGTCATTCCCGTTACCGCCCGCACTCATATAAGCACCGTGCCGGGTTTCATCGAACCGCCGCGAGCGAAATCACTGGCACTCATGGCTTTTTTGCCTGGAGGCTGAACAGTAGTCAGGAGAAGAACTCCGTCACCGGTCTTCACAACAATCCCGTGTTCGTTTAATGCAAGCACTGTACCGGGCACTGTATCTGTTGCATCATTTTGTATTTCAAAAGCCTCAGATGGGTTAGCCGCAGCCCAAATCTTAAACGTCTCATCATTCCAAAGGGTGAACATTCCGGAAAAGGGTACTAATCCGCGTATCCGGTTATAGATATCACGTGATCCAGCATTCCAATCGATCCGCTCATCTTCGCGCTTTAGATTAGGCGCATATGTAGCTTCATTATCATCCTGTGGTGTCGTAGAAACGGGTCCCGTTATCAAACGCGGCATCTCTGCCTTCAATAAATCCCGGCCGGCCAAGCTTAGTTTGTCAAACATCGTACCCGCAGTATCATCTTCTTCAATCGGAACTTCCACACGAGAAATCATATCTCCTGTATCGATCCCTTCAGCCATATACATTAAAGTAACCCCTGTTACTTTCTCACCGTTAATCACAGAACGCTGTATAGGTGCTCCACCGCGATATTTAGGAAGTAATGATCCATGGACGTTAATACAGCCGCGCGCAGGCATATCCAGCACTATTTTCGGCAATATTTGTCCGTAAGCAGCCGTTACAATCAGTTCAGGCTCATAGGCAGCAAGCTCGGCTACCGCCTCTTCACGTCTTAAGCGTTCAGGCTGGAGAACCGGTATACCTAAAGATAGAGCAGCTTCCTTGACTGGCGATGCTGTCAGGGTCTTTTTTCTGCCTTGCGGGCGATCGGGTTGAGTCAGTACAGCCACGACATTGTAGCCTTCTTCAACGAGCATTTGCAGACAAGGCACCGCAAAGGCGGGTGTGCCCATGAACACAATCTTCATTTTGTTCACTCCTCAGTCTCGTTACGGTCAAGTTTCATCTCATATACCTTCTCAGCAATATCAGTAAACAATACGCCATTAAGGTGGTCAATCTCATGCTGAAACGCCCGGGCAAGAAGACCGCTCCCGGTAATTGTAATTTCTTCACCATCACGATTTAGGCCACGAACAGTTACAGTCTCTGCTCTGCGAACATCACCGTTAATTCCCGGAATGCTGAGGCAACCCTCAGGCCCTAGCTGCTCTCCCTCAGAATGGATAATCTCTGGATTAATCATTTTAATCAATCCATTCTCATCATCTGCATCTATAACGATCAGCCTTTTTAGGATACCTACTTGTGGTGCTGCTAATCCTACACCTTCAGCGTCATACATCGTATGAGCCATATCATCGAGCAATTTTTTAACATTAGGCGTAACTACTGCAACTTCTTTTGCTCTTTTGTGAAGCACATCATCAGGTTCTTGTACGATCAAACGTATTGCCATACCTTCAACACCTTTCTTTTCCTAAACATAGTCCCGTAGTATTTTATCACATTAAGAAACGGTATTACCGTCTTTTTTTGAAATATAAGATAGTTATATATATTCAAAAGAAATTACATTAACATCTGTGGGTCAACATCAATGCTGATTTGGAGACCTGTATCACGGGTTGAATCTTCCAATTCTTCCGCCACAACTCGGGCCAACCCGATTGCATCAATTGAGCCGCGCCACTTAATAATACACTGGAACCTGTATCTGCCCTTAAGCCGAGGCATCGGAGAAGCTACTGGCCCCAACAGCTCCAACGCATCTGAAAATTCTTTATCCAGACTTCCGTACCATCTTTGCTGCCTTGCCTTCCCCTGCAGATTCAAGGCATAATTCTCTGAAAGACGAAGCAATACTGGAAGCTGCTCATGTGAAAGTGTTACCAGAATTAATCTGCAGTAAGGGGGATAATGTAGACTTCTCCGGTGTTTCAACTCATCAAGCATAAAGGAAGTGTAATCATGTCCGCTAGCGTGAACAATAGAATAATGCTCAGGGGTGTATGATTGAACAACCACTTCACCCGGAAGATGATGCCGACCCGCTCGTCCCGCCACTTGCGTCAATAGCTGAAACGTTTTTTCCGCAGCTCGGAAATCCGGAAGGTTGAGCGCAGAATCTGCGGTAATAACACCCACAAGCGTAACATCAGGGAAATCAAGCCCCTTCGCTACCATCTGAGTGCCTAGTAGAACATCTGCTTTTTTATCCCTGAATTGGCCCAACAACTTCTCATGGGACCCCTTCTCTGTAGTCGTATCCACATCCATCCGAATAACTCGAATACCCGGGAATAACTTACCAAGCTCTTCCTCTACCCGCTGAGTCCCTGTTCCGAAGAAACGAATATGCTCACTGGCACACTCTGGACATACCTTTGGTGATGGTTCTGCATGTCCACAGTAATGACAGCGCAGATTATCGCTGCGGCTATGGTAGGTTAAAGAAATATCGCATTCTGGGCATCCTGCCACAAATCCGCAAGCACGGCACATTACAAAGGTGGAGAATCCACGGCGATTCAGCAAAAGCACTGTCTGCTCTCCGCGAGTTAATCTATCAGCCAATGAACTGTGGAGTGCACGACTGAACATGGATCGATTGCCTTCTTTCAACTCTTCACGCATATCTACAACTTGAACCTTTGGAAGTTCATTCCCTAATGCCCTGCTCGGCATTTGCAGCAGGACTGGTGAAAAGTGAATATCATTCTGTGATCTGGCTGCATAATAGCTCTCCAGAGAAGGAGTAGCCGAACCCAAAATAACCACCGCATCACCCTGCTCAGCCCTGCGGACAGCTACATCACGGGCATGATACTTTGGATTTTCTTCTTGTTTATAAGAGCCCTCATGCTCCTCATCCATGATGATCAACCCTAGATGTGTAAAAGGAGCAAATATAGCGGAACGCGCTCCGACTGCAACTGTTGCTTTGCCTTCACGAATTTTACGCCATTCGTCATACCTTTCACCTACAGACAACCGGCTATGCATCACAGCCACCCCGCTGCCAAATCGGCCTTTGAAACGTTCCACCATTTGTGGAGTCAACGATATTTCCGGAACAAGAACTACAGCCTGGCGGCCTTGATCCATACACCGCTGGATACACTGCAAATAAATCTCCGTCTTGCCGCTCCCTGTAACTCCATGCAATAAAAAAACTTCATGCTGCTGTGTATCTACCGTACTTGCTATTCGTGTATATACTACTTCCTGTTCTGCTGTAAGGGGCAGAGGCTGAGTGGGTTTGAAGTCACGACCTTGGTAGGGGTCACGATACACTTCAATCTCACTGATCTCTATGTACCCCTTCTCCTCCAGACTTTTCACAGTACTTGCAGTAACTTGCAGAATAGATAAAACCTCTTTCAGAGGTAAAGGCAGCATAGCTTCCATCTCTATTAAAAATGACAGCACTTCCTTCTGACGAGCAGATCTAGCCGGAAAACTGTTCAAAGTTTCTCTTGCTGACTCTGCGCCAAGTGCTAAATTCACTGCTTTTAGTTTTTTCTTGCCCATCTTGTCCTTAATGGTTTGACTTTCGATAAGTTCACCCCGTCGGAGCATGAACTTTACGGTTTCCGCTGACTCAGGAAATGCGCGGGTTAACTGCTTCATAGACACTTCGCCGCCGCTGCGCGATACAAAGTCCCTAATCTCACGTTCTTCCCGCCCTGTGTCAGGAAACATTGGAAACAGTTCCTCATCCAGGAAAATCGTATCTGTACTACTCTCATTTGAGGAATCCAGCACGGGTTCACCCATTGAAATAAACCGCTCAGCTTTACCCTTAAGGGCCGTCGGGAGCATCGCTTGCAGCGCAGATATCCGGCGGCAGGCATATCTATGACTCATCCACTCCGCCAGATCAATTAGCTCGGGAGATAGCGGAGGGATTAAATCAAGGACCTCCTGTATAGGCTTGAGACCCGGTATTTCTTGTAGATCCCCTGATTCTAGAGCGATGACAAACCCCTGAACAGTACGGTGACCGAACGGAACAGCTACTCTGCTGCCCACTTCAATCCATACTCTCAGTGACTGAGGAATGGAATAATCAAAAGGTCGGTCAGTGCTGCGGACAGGAACATCGACTATGACCTTTGCAATATCCATTATAAAGATACTCCGGAAATTCGCGTCGCCGTTAGAGCTAGAAGGTGTTGGGCAACCTCGTCCTTGGATAGCTGCGGAAGACTGACAACCAGACCGTCCCGGTCATAGATAGACACAATATTCGTATCTACTCCAAAGCCAGCACCGGCGACGCTGACATCATTCGCAACGATAAGATCACAATTTTTACGAGCCAGCTTTTCCTTGGCATAGCCCTCTACATTACCTGTCTCTGCGGCAAAACCAATGAGGAATTGATTTTTTTTACGCTTGCCGAGTGTTTCTAATATATCAGTGGTCTTTGTGAGCTCAAGCGTCATAAGATCACCACTCTTCTTGATTTTGGATGGCATACTCTCTTTCGGTCTGTAATCCGATACTGCCGCCGCTTTAATCAGAATGTCACAATCCTCCCAGAGAGTAGAAACCGCTTCAAGCATATCCTGTGCGGACTGAACTTGAACCACTCGAATATCCTTAGGAGGCTTTTCATCCGTACGTGCAGCTACCAAGGTTACGTCCGCTCCCATGTCCCGTGCGGCACGGGCTATGGCAAAGCCCATTTTGCCGGATGAGTCATTTGAAATGTAGCGTACAGGGTCAATTCTTTCGATCGTACCCCCAGCGGTTATGACTACCTTTTTTCCCGATAGAGCGCCGGACTTCTCATCTTGCTTCATCCTAAAAAATGTCTCAATACAACCCACAATAGCCTCAGGTTCTTCCAGCCTTCCTTTTCCAACGTAACCACAGGCCAGCAGTCCTTCACCTGGCTCTATAAATTGCACACCGCGTTCTGCAAGGATATTCATATTGTGAATAACTGCCGGATGCTGGTACATATGTACGTTCATAGCTGGAGCCACCATTACTGGGGCTGTTGTTGCCAGCAAAGTTGTTGAAAGCATATCATCGGCAAGTCCATGAGCCATTTTGGCGATAATATTGGCTGTTGCCGGTGCAACCAGTACGAGATCAGCAGAATCAGCAAGATCAATATGAGAGATAGAGGACGGATCACGCTCCTGGAATGTATCGCTATATACACGTTGCTTAGATAATGACTGCAATGTTAGCTCTGTAATGAATTCCTTGGCTGAAGCTGTCATTATTACATGAACCTGCGCACCCTTTTGCACAAGCTTACTGCACAAAGAGGCTGCTTTATACGCCGCAATTCCTCCTGTGATGCCTAAGATGATTGTTTTACCTTTCAACATGATCTTCCCTCCTATGCCTGTCTCAACAAACGAGTTATTTGGACATATTTCTTATATGATTAGAAAAAAATAACAACCTTCCGGTTGTCAGAAAAAACTATTACTTATCTTAGTTACGACTCCACTTAGGTAAAAGAACAATGAGCGACTCCGTAAAAATATAAGCAACTTATAATAAGATCTATAAATTGCTCATATCACAGAATCACAAACTATAGAATCATTTAGGGATTCTAGTCTAGAGGCGACTATTTCCGTCTTTCTTCTTCTTCTTCTCCACGTGTAACAATAAGACGATCTTCATAAATTTCCTCAAGCGCTATGCCAACCTGCTTGTGGGATTTTGGCGATTTAATATCAGTCTTACCGCCTTCGCGCAATTCTCTTGCACGGCGTGATGATGCTACTACCAGCGAATACTTACTGTCGACTTTAGTCATCATTTCATCTATCGATGGATATAACATGGGACACCTCTTCATATCTAGTTTTTGGTTAACGTATTACCTGATTTTACAATGTTCGGCCATTATGATACTTTCTATCCTCTTGCAGGCAAGATCAATTTCATCATTTACCACAGCGTAGTCGTAATGCCTCATCAGATTAATCTCATCCTCGGCTACAGACATCCGATGATCTATGATATCCGGGTGTTCAGTTCCTCGCCCGCGAATCCGATCTTTAAGCTCATCCATAGATGGAGGAAGAAGGAACACAAATATGCCCTCAGGAAATTTCTCCTTAACCTTGAGTGCACCCTGTACTTCAATCTCGAGAATAATATCTTTCCCGCTATCAAGTGTCCGCTCTACAAAATCTCTAGGAGTACCGTAGAAATTACCCACGTACTCTGCATATTCAAGAAGTTGGTCTGCTTCTATCATATCCGCAAACTGTTCCTTGGTTTTGAAAAAATAATTGACGCCATCCTGTTCGCCTATACGTGGGCTACGTGTTGTAGCAGACACTGAATAGATCAGTTCTGGCATTTTTGGCCGCAAAGCTGTGCATACGGTTCCTTTGCCGACCCCAGACGGGCCGGACAATACGATTAGTAATCCTTTTGACATAATACACTCCAATTAGTTGTTATTCGTCGTTATCGTCGTCTTTACTGGACAAGCGGTGTGCTACAGTCTCCGGTTGAACAGCTGACAAAATGACATGATCACTGTCTGTAATAATGACGGCACGCGTCCGACGACCGTATGTAGCGTCAATCAGCATATGCCGGTCTCTTGCTTCCTGAATAATACGTTTAATCGGTGCAGATTCCGGGCTGACGATGGAAATGATACGATTAGCAGAGACAATATTTCCAAAGCCGATGTTAATTAGTTTGATTGCCATGTTCCGGTTGTTCCCCCCAAAAGTTACGGCTTGTCTTTTCTAAAAGAGCCTACTCTAAATTCGCAGCTTGTTCTCGAATTTTCTCCAATTCCGCTTTCATTTCAAGAACACGGTTAATCAGCGTCAAGTGGTTGCTTTTAGAACCTATGGTATTCGTCTCTCTGTTCATTTCCTGAATAAGAAAATCCAGCTTGCGTCCCACTGGTTCATTCCCTTTCAGGAGTGTTCTGCATTGCTCAATATGACTATATAGCCGGGTCAACTCTTCATCAATATTGCAGCGGTCCGCAAAAATAGCAATTTCCATTCCGAATTTATGCTCATCAAAAGGAAACGTTCCATCATTAAGCTCACTAAGGCGTTGACGCAGCTTATCACGGTATTCACTGACAACTGATGGAGAAAGTTCCAGCATTTCATGATGAAGCTGTTCCACTTTCTCAAGCCTCTGCTCCAAATCGGCAGTAAGGTAGCTTCCTTCCCTTGCCCGCATATCAAGCAAAGATAACAAGCACTGTTCCATACCTTTTTCTAAAGTTTCTTGCCAGGAATCCAGTAAAATGGGCTCTGCTGCAGCTTCTTCAACGCTCTCCATAACACCAGGAAGTGTTAACATATCGTGAAGGCTGAGATCACCCGCCAAACCAAATCCTATTTTCAGTTCATTAGCTGCCTTAACATAAGACCTTACGGTTGGAATGTTCAGAACTGGACCAGAAGCTGTATCTTCATCATCCTGTTCTCTGTTGATAGTGACATCAATCCGTCCCCGTTTGATATGCTGTTGGACTTTTCTTCTCAGCACATCCTCAAAACTAGTCCATTCCCGGGGTATCCGCAGCACAATTTCGCAGTATCGATGATTCACCGATTTCACTTCGAACGCTACCTTGTAGCCGCCGAATAACAGGGACGATTGACCGTATCCGGTCATGCTAAATGACATCGGCATCACATCCATTACACTATTGTAATTGATTATTACTAGCGAAACAAGGGGGACAATTTGCGTCCAGATTTCGCCCACACATACTCCAACAGCTGTACACTCATGTCGTAGAACATAAATGGAGTCATTAGATAGATACCATTGAAGTGTTCTGTAGCCGCATCCAGCAGCTCTTTGGCAATGGCGACACCTTCAGCACGACCTTCTTCTCCTTCAAGCCCTTTCATGCGCAGCCTTACTTCATCGGAGAGTTGGATGCCTGGAACTTCATTATGAAGATACTCCGCGTTGCGTCCGCTTGCCAACGGCATTACTCCTATAAAGACGGGAATATCCAGATGCGCTGTTGCTTTGGCTATATTTGCAATCAGCTCACAATCATATACTGGCTGAGTCATAATATAATCCGCGCCTGATGCTATCTTTTTCTCCAAACGTTGTACTGCTTTATCTAAATGCTTCACATTTGGATTAAAGGCAGCACCTATTACGAAATTCGCCTTTTGTTTAAGAGGCTTACCTGAAAAAGCGATACCATCGTTCAATTGTTTAATCATTCGAATAATCTCGAAGGAGGTTAGATCGTAGACCGAGCTTGAACCTGGCAGATCACCGAACCGAGCAGGATCCCCCGTTACTGCCAGCACATGGTCAATACCCAGTGCATCAAACCCCATCAAATGAGACTGGGTCCCAATCAGATTACGGTCGCGGCAAGCAATGTGGACTAGTGGACGAAGCCCTGTCTTGGCTTGCACTAGATGTCCGAGAGCCATGTTACTCATTCGAGTAACAGCCAATGAATTGTCGGCTAAGGTCAGCGCATCGGCACCTGCTTTGCGCAAAGCCTCAGCACCCTTCATAAACTTGGCTATATCCAGATCACGAGGTGGATCCAGTTCAACAATTACCGTGTGACGTTCTTTTGTAAGATCTACCAAGGTTGGCTCTCCGCCGCGTCTTCCGTTATCATCCATAAAATGCTCTTGAATCTGAACACGTTCTACCCCACGTAACGTAGGTGCAGGGAGCGGCTGTGGGATATAACCCTGCAGAGCGGTTGCAATCTCTGCGATATGCAGCGGTGTAGTTCCACAGCAGCCGCCAATAATTCGGCTCCCCATATCCGCGAAAGTTAAGGCCATTTGACCAAAATACTCGGGAGAAGCACCGTATTTGTATTGCCCGTCCACGTAATCCGCTATTCCAGCATTTGGATAAACAGATACAGGTACTACGAGGCTGCCCTGCAAATGCTTAAGGGCTCTCTTAATACCGTTCGGACCCGTCCGGCAATTAAATCCAATAATATCTGCACCATCATCCTCAAGAATTTTAAAGGCCTCCGGCAGAGTTAAGCCATCCAAGGTTCGTGCCGTTTCATCCACTGCTAATTGACAGATAACCGGGAGATTACTATGATTGCGAACGGTGCGAAGGGCTAAATGCAATTCTTCCACATCGTAAAAGGTTTCCAGCATGATTCCATCAACTTCTTCTTCTAGAAGAGCAACAATCTGCTGTCCAAAATATTTCTTCAGCTCTGTTGTGGACAGATTAGCCCGCTTTCCAGCCCGAATCGATCCCACAGCACCGACGACATAGCCATTCTCTCCAGCAGCACGGCGGGCAATTCTTACCCCTGCCCGGTTTATTTCTTCTACTTTCGATTCCAATCCATATTTAGACAGCTTGTCGTAGTTAGCAGAGAACGTATTACTCTCAAGCAAAACGGCACCCGCTTCTATATAGCTGCGATGAACATCTTCAATAACCCCTGGCGAGGTCAGGTTTAATTCTTCGTAGGAGATCCCTACCGGAAATCCCTTTTGATATAAATAGGTACCCATCGCTCCATCCCCGACTAGTACAGTTTTTCCCCATGCAGTCCGCAAATCGGGCTTCATTAGAGCCCCTCCCCTACCCATAGTTTCATACTAATGTAACATAAATCGGGATGATTGATAAGCTTTCGCGCGTAAAAGCGTTGTCTCGTTTGTTGATAGGTCCGTGGTGTACTATGAAATACAAAAAAAGGGGCTGTCCCTTAAGCCATTAAATGGCTGCTAGTGACAGCCCCGCTGTTTTTGAGTCGGATTGACTTGTGTACGTGGTGTGGACACTCCGCGAACGGACCGTTGCTCCAATCGCTGTGCTCTCCAGATTTTATTTATTTCCCTTAGCGGTAAAAATCCGGAGACAGCTTATGCTTTCGAAGCTAGTTTTCCGTCGGAAAACTTTCGGGCGACCGCTACCGCTTTTCCGCAATCAGTCCGTCCTCTCCGCTGCTTTGAGCAGAAAAAGTTTCTACAATCTTCTTTTCCTAGGGCGGTAATTTCGGTTGCAGATTACGGTAGTGAAGAAAACTACGCCTATCGGGGAAAGGAAGAGATTCAGTCGGTAGTGAAATACGGAAGCTACCATAAAGAAAAGAGAAAAGCATGGAAAGAGAATGTCGGAAAGATTGAGAACTGGACCTATGACGAAGCCAAAGATACGTGAATATGCCCCGCCGGAGAAACGCTGCATTTCCGCAAGGAAAGTAAGGAGCTCTTGGAGAGTGGATATGAAATTGGGTATGTTTGGACAACTGAAGAGCAACCGAGGCTTCCGGCAGTTTCTGCTTCGCGGCATGGAAAAAGCGACGCTTGAAGTCGCGTGACTTTCCCTTGCCCACAATCTACTGAAGCAAGCTGCAAATGACCAAAGACGCAGAGCAGCGATCCTCCAATAACAGGAGAATCGCTGCTCTGTTGACTTTTTGCGGTTTTGAAAATGAATAGGGTGTTTCTCCGCTCGTAGAAAATCTACTTTTAGGGACAGCCCCTACTCTCTTGCAGAATTAAATCGACACGGAACCAGTATATGCAACTTCGGCTGGACCCGTCATGTACACATGATTATCCTCTTCATTCCATTCAATGAACAGGTCGCCGCCCTTGAGACTGATCCAGGCAGAACGATCTGTAAGTCCATTCAGAACTGAAGACACCAAAGTTGCACAAGCTCCTGTCCCGCAGGCTAGTGTAGGCCCTGCTCCACGTTCCCAGACCCGCATATCAACGCGTCCGCGATCCAGTACAGTAGCAAATTCCACATTTACTTTTCTAGGGAACAAGGGATGAACTTCGAGCTTGGGTCCCCAAGTCGATAGATCAAAGGAAACCGCATCATCTACATAAATGACGCAATGCGGGTTACCCATGGAAACTGCGGTGAACTTAAATTCTGTTCCATCAGCTTCAATAGATTGATCCATCACCGGCTCCGCATCTATAGCTACAGGGATTTGCGGGCCTGATAGAATAGGCTCTCCCATATCAACGGTTACTGTTACAACAACACCGTCTTTTACGATCAGCGTAACTTTTTGCTCTCCGGCACCTATCGTTTCGATTACGATTTGGTCGGAGTTTACAAGACCATGATCATATACGTATTTGGATACACAGCGGATGGCATTTCCGCATTGCTCCGCTTCAGAGCCATCCGAGTTCATGATACGCATCATGTAATCACCGCGCTCCGAAGGCAGGATGTATACCAGACCGTCAGCCCCAATTCCAAAGAATCGATTACATAATTTCACGGCTAACTCAGAGGCATTCGAAGGCAGTTCCTGCTCTCCAAAGACGACGATAAAGTCGTTTCCAAGGCCATGCATTTTTGTGAATTCCATTGTAACGTCCACTCCCTTAAATTTAACTGAACCAAGCATACCTTAAGGAGTGGGGCAATGCTATTGATTTTATGCCGAAATTTTTGTACTTTTTATCATCGGACGATTGCTTCTTTGACTCCGTTTTCTTTTTCCGCTCCATACACTTCCCGCTCCCATGAGGAAGGTAGGAATGCCTGCAGTTACCAGAACTAGACACCATTCACGGAAGGTCAGAGACACTGTTTTGAAGACCGGCTGCAGTACTGGCAGGTACATAACGACAAGCATAAGGATTATTGATGATAGAACCGCTAAGACCAAATATTTATTCTGAAACGGATTTCGATGAAAAACAGAGCGTGAGCTGCGGCAATCAAAGACATGAAATAACTGAGCCATAACCAGCGTTGCGAAAGCAACAGATTGTGCCCGAAGGAGCTGGGCTGGATTCTCAGGTGCAATTCGAAGCGTCAGCCAAAAAGCAATTAGCGTGCATAAGCCGATTAACATTCCACGACTGATAATTTTCCAGCCCAAGCGGCGGGCAAAAATATTCTCTTTGGCACCACGTGGTTTGTGCTCCATTAAGTCTTTCTCTGGTTGGTCCACACCAAGCGCCATTGCTGGCAGGCCATCTGTGACCAAATTAACCCATAAAATCTGTATCGGTACGAGAGGCAGAGGTAAACCCAGCATCATCGCGAAAAACATCGTTAAAATCTCCCCAACATTAGATGCGAGTAAGTAGCGGATAAATTTACGGATATTCTCATAGATATTTCTGCCCTCTTCAATCGCAGCCACAATTGTGGAGAAGTTATCGTCTCCTAATATCAGAGATGATGCTTCTTTAGTGACATCCGTTCCGGTTATCCCCATGGAAATGCCTATATCTGCTGCCTTTACCGCTGGGGCATCATTTACCCCGTCTCCCGTCATCGCCACTACATGTCCATGTCGCTGCAGGGACTTAACAATACGAAGCTTATGCTCAGGGGAAACTCGTGCGTACACGAACACATTGTCGGACACTTTATCTAGATCATCCTCACTCATCCGTGAGATCTGGTTTCCTGTTAGAACTGTCCCCCCACGCTGTAGGATTCCTAGTTGATGAGCAATAGCCTCGGCGGTTGTTCCGTGATCGCCTGTGATCATGACAGTCTTAATCCCAGCTTTGCGAGTAATGCTTATCGCATCACGTACTTCACGTCGTGGCGGATCTATCATTCCTGCGAGTCCAATGAAAATCAACTGGCATTCTGCTTCCTTCTCATTCGATGCAATTTCGTTCGGTCGCATATCACGATAGGCCATCCCTAATACACGAAGTGCTCCGGAAGCCATATTCTCATTGGCATCGAGAACTTTTTGCCGCAGGGTTGGTGTACAAGGAACCACGCCGCCATCCCAGAGCATATAAGAGCAGCGACCCAACAGGACATCAGGCGCTCCTTTGGTGCAGATCATTCGCCCACCCGGCTGATTCACAATGACAGACATAAGCTTCCGTTCAGAGTCGAAAGGAAATTCTTTCTCTCTTGTATACGATACAGCAAGGGATTGGGCCGTCAGTCCCATCTTACCTGAGAGGGCTACAAGTGCTCCCTCCGTAGGATCGCCCTTTAGTGCCCAAACTGCGTTATTCCTCTTGTCTTCATCTTTTTCGTGGGCTTTCCCTTTAACTTTTCGCTTATTATTTATTTCTGCAGGAGCTGTCTCATGAATTTCAGCATTGCTGCACAAAGCAGCAACCTGAAGCAATCGGCGCAGGCTTTGATCATGTTTGAGATCTACAGGCCTGCCCTTATCCAATACTTGACCTACGGGAGCATACCCCTCTCCCGTTACATCTAAATTTCGACCCCCTGTCCAAAGTCGGGTCACCGTCATTTTATTCTGCGTCAACGTACCGGTCTTATCCGAGCATATGACGGATGCACAGCCCAATGTCTCCACAGAAGGGAGCTTACGGACAATAGCCTTGCGTTTGATCATACGTTGGACACCGAGAGCTAAGGCGATCGTAACTATTGCAGGCAGCCCTTCAGGGATGGCTGCTACAGCCAGACTGACGCCGGCAAGAAACATCGCTGCTGCTGGCTGACCGTGCAATATACCTGCAAGAACAACTACAATAGTAAGTCCTAACGAGACATAAATTAATATTTTCCCAAGTTGCTCCAGACGATGTTGCAGCGGCGTTTCTTGAGAATCGGTATTTTGGATCAAGTCGGCGATCTTACCCATCTCTGTATTCATTCCAGTACGAATGACTATGGCTTTTCCAGTACCTCTCGTCACCATAGTTCCCATAAATCCGATATTCTTCTGGTCTCCCAGAGGAACCTCCTCCGCATGTATGGGATCAGAATGCTTGGCTACGGGCAGTGATTCTCCGGTTAACGCAGATTCCTCCGCATATAGGGCGCTGCACTCCAGCCAACGGACGTCTGCAGGAATTCGATCCCCGCTCTCCAGCATAACAATATCTCCAGGCAGCAGCATTTTAGCGGGTATGGTCTCACTTTTGCCTTGGCGAAGGACCTTGGCGGATGGAGCGGATAGCTGCTTTAAAGCTCGCAGAGAGCGCTCAGCACGGAATTCCTGAACAAATCCAAGCACCGCATTTAAAACAATAATTACAATGATCGTGACTGCATCCAGATATTCACCAAGCAATCCAGATACCAGAGTCGCACCCATCAGTACTAGTACCATGAAATCCTTGAACTGATTGAGCAGCAGTGTAAATGGAGAAACGGTCTTCCCCTCAGAGAGTTCGTTCAGCCCGTCCTCCTTGCGTCTTTCCACGGCATCCTCTTCACTAAGGCCCTTCTGCGGATCAACGCTGAATTTCCTTGTGAGTTCCTCCGCACCGAGGCGGTGCCAACTGTTTTGTTCCATGACCTTTCTATCCCCTCCCGGTCGATTACTGCATTCTTGGCAGAACAGAGCTTTTCCACCTGTTTAAGACCAATGTATTCAGGGTCGTCCCGAAATATCACCCTGTTCCTAAGTCCTCTTTTGCACGAACCGAGTAAAGTATGGCATCATAGGAGTGGAACGAAATTTATTTTATCGCGACAGGAGAAGTTTATTATGGCATTAGACGGTATCGTTACCCGTTCCATAGTGCATGAGCTTCAAGCATGTGTAGGGGCACGGATAGGCAAAATATATCAACCGAGCAACCATGATCTCATCTTTAATCTGCGGGGATTGGGTAATAACAAGCTGCTTCTTTCTGCTAATCCCACATACCCGCGTATACATTTTACAGAAAGAACTTCGATCAATCCCTCGGAAGCGCCTATGTTCTGTATGTTGATGCGCAAGCACTGTGAAGGTGGAACTATTGAGAGCATCACGCAGGTGGGTATGGAACGTATCATTCATATCATTGTTAGGAGCCGTGATGAGCTTGGTGATGTATCGGCCAAAAAAATCATTATTGAGCTAATGGGACGACACAGCAATATCATCCTCACAGATCTTAATACAGGGACCATCATTGACGGAATTCATCATGTTACCCCTTCTATCAGCAGCTACCGAATTGTAATGCCTGGGATCGGTTATACGGAGCCGCCGCAGCAGCATAAGTTGAATCCTATCGAAATCAGCAAAGAAGAATTCCTCAACTTAATCTCATTGGCCGAGCAGGATGCACTAGAGGTACATACAGAGGAAGACGTAGATCTGGAAGAAGAGCTTAAGGCGGACGGTTCTGGAGGCCCAGCGCCATCTGTAGATGCGACAGGTTGGATTGTGCATGCTATCAGCGGAATTAGTCCACTCATAGCTGGGGAGATAGTGCAGCGTTATACCAGCTCTGGTGCCCTTACGGCTACGCTTGGATTCAGTAAGGAAAATCAGGAACAGTTGTGGGCAGCCTTCAATTCTGTTATGGAGTTGGTCCGGGATCATTCGTTTACTCCTGTAATAGGTGCAAATGCTAAAGGCAAGCTAATTTTCTCTGCGATTCCATTAACGCTTCTTGAAGACAACCTGAAAGAATACAGCTCCATCAGTCAGTGTATGGAAGATTACTACGGGGATAAAGCGGAACGGGATACCGTGAAGCAGCGGGTGAGTGATCTAATTCGTTTCCTCGGAAATGAACGCAGTAAGAACGTTAAGAAGCTTGCCAAGCTTCAAGAGGATCTGGATGAAGCTCAGGAGGCTGACCGCTACCGAATCTGGGGCGAGCTACTGTTCAGTTCCCTGCATACCGTATCCAAAGGAGACAAAACAGCCACATTGGTTAATTACTATGATGAGAATCAGTCAGATATTGTCATCCCGTTGGACCCGCTGCTTACTCCATCAGATAATGCGCAACGCTATTTTAAAAAGTACAATAAGTACAAAAACAGCCTGCTCGTTATTGATGAACAGCTCATCAAAACACATGAAGAAATAGCGTACATGGAAAGTCTGCTCCAGCAGCTTGCTCATGCGTCATTGAATGACATTGAAGAGATTCGTGACGAGCTTGTAGGTCAGGGTTATCTGCGCGACCGTAACAAAAAAGGCAAGAAGAAGAAAAAAGCGACCCGGCCTACTTTGCAGGTATTCACTTCATCAGAGGGTATAGAAATTTATGTTGGAAAAAACAATCTACAGAACGAATATGTAACCAATCGACTAGCTTCATCGAATGATACCTGGCTGCATACCAAGGACATCCCGGGTTCACATGTTGTCATACGCAGTGAGGCGTTTGGAGATGCGACTCTCGAGGAAGCTGCTCAGATTGCAGCCTATTTCAGTCAAGCCAAACAATCCAGTAGTGTACCCGTAGACTGCACGTTAATCCGACATGTCCGTAAACCGAGCGGCTCCAAACCTGGTTTTGTCATTTATGATCATCAGAAGACATTGTTTGTCACACCGGATGAGGATCGAATCAAGAGTCTTTCGAGTACTTTGAAAAGTTAACATACAGAATGCAAAAAACCTCCAAGCCAAGGGCTGGAGGTTTTTTGCATTCTGTATAGATTGAACTTTAAAACTAAAGAAAAAGGAACGGAGTGACGGAGGGGAATTTTGGAACTGTAGGAGCGAAAGCGACCGCCTTTGTCTACGGATTTCTACCGCGACAAGCCGTATCAATCAAAGAAATCTGTAGACAACAGCGGCCGGAAGTCCAAACATTCACCGCAGTGCGACATATCCCTTATTCTAAAAATTTTAAGTACAATCTATATATGATCTTTCGTTGCTTGCGGTAATCTAGGAGGAATATTCTTTGTTCATACAAACCCGATCTATTATTGTGGAAAAAGGAAATAGCGATAAAGTAGTAGAGCGTTTTAGTGCTCCTGGTCCTATTGAGGAAATGGAGGGTCTAATAGATATCAGCATTATGGTCAATAAGAAAAGTAAGGAGCATGAGGAGGTTCTTGTTCTAATTCGCTGGGAATCGGATGAGGCCTGGAAGGGATGGGAGAAGAGTGAAGCGCATCTGCAAGGACACCGTGACAGCAGGGGGCAGGAGAAACCGGCATTTGTGGTCAGCTCAACTGTTAATATGTATCAGGTACAGCATGTGAAACATGGGAAGGTATCCGGTAAGCAGTCGTAATTATAAGCTCGAAGAGAAAGACAGCTCCGATCCATATTGTGGTCGTGCTGTCTTTCTCTTTTTTTATTATTAAGAATTCAATTAGTGACTCAATTTTCAATCCGTTTAATTCCTGGCAGTTCAAAGCTATAGCCATGCAGCAAAGCTTGACTGGGTATTATGGTCTCGGAGTTTTTGGTACGCTTTGATTAATGTATCTTGGGTCAGATCTTGCGCATCTTGGTGATCTGCGCCCATACCGATCAACAAGCTGTATAAACCAGATTTGTATTTGTCCACAAGTACTGCAAATGCTTCTGGATTTCCCATCAGCACCTCGGCAATTATGGTTTCATCGTTATCGTGATCTTTCATCCAATGCCTCCAATGACTTCATTTACATATAAGACGCGATGAAGCTCTCATAATTCTCACTTTTTCACAAAAAACAAGTGGATTTACAATATATAACTCAACTATATCATGATTTGTAAAAGTGAAAACGTATGTTTCTTTTTTATTGTGTATTCGGTTTAGCCCAAATTTGAAGTTTATTTGTAAAGTTACATTGACATGATGTACGTTATAAGTTACATTGTGTATATAAAAGTTTACTTCCAAATGAAGGAAGATATGAAGGAGGTTCAAATATGTCCTATCAAGAAAAAAAGAATATCGTATCTTTAATGGGTTCACTATTCATATTTGGAATGTATTGTTTGTACGTGTTTCAAAAGCAGTCAGTCGGGAGCATAGATTCAACCGATACCTTTAGATTTTGGGGGGCCTTTATTTTAATCTTAATACCGGTGTCGATTGTCGCAAAAATAATCATAACTATTGTCTTTAATATCATCTACCGATTAACGACAAATGAAATTGAGCCTTCCTTTTATGATGAACTAGATAAGTTAATTGAATTGAAAGCCACAAGAAATTCTTATTATGTGTTTATTCTTGGCTTTCTTTTATCAATGGGATCGCTGGTTCTGGAGATGCAGCCTTCTGCGATGTTCATCATCCTTATTGCTTCAGGATTGGTGTCAGAAATGGTTGGAGGTATTACACAGCTCTACCATTATCGGAGAGGAGTATAAGATGGGCAAAATCCCTATTCGCAACAACGTTCGGAAATTACGATTTAATCATAATGAGATGACTCAACAGCAATTGGCTGAAAAAGTGGGAGTGACAAGGCAAACCATCGTATCTATTGAAAAAGAAAAATACTCGCCGTCTCTAGAATTAGCTTTTCGCATCGCTTTCGTGTTTAACTCACCACTCGAGGAAGTATTCTTTGTAGAAAATAAGGAGGAATACGTATGAAAGCGATCGTATGGACAAAGTATGGAACACCGGATGTTTTAGAGCTCCAAGAGGTGGAAAAGCCAACTCCCAAGGACAATGAAGTACGGATCAGAGTATATGCGGCAGTAGTGACACCATCGGATTGTGCTTTTCGCAAGGCAGACCCTATGATGATCAGACTTATTTACGGTCTAATGAAACCAAAACTCAATACACAAGGAGTCGAGTTTGCTGGGGAAATTGAAGCCGTGGGTAAGGATGTGAAATTATTTAAGAAGGGTGATCAGGTATTTGGGGTCAGTCCTAATAAATTTGGAGCTCATGCTGAGTACATCTGCGTTCCCGAAGATAAACCAATGACATTAAAACCGACCAATGCTACCTATGAAGAAACCGTCGCTGTCTGTGATGGAGCACCTACTGCTTTGATCTTCCTTAGGGATACGGCGAATATTCAGCGTGGACAAAAGATCCTTATAAATGGCGCATCCGGAGCAGTAGGAGCTTATGCTGTGCAGCTTGCTAAATACTATGGGGCAGAGGTTACTGGAGTATGCAGTTCAGCGAATTTAGAGTTGGTGAAGTCCTTAGGGGCCGATAAAGTTATTGATTATACGAAAGAGGACTTTACCAAAGATGATGCTCAGACCTATGATGTTATATTCGATGCAGTAGGCAAAAGTTCATTTTTACTTTGCAAAGGCTCGCTTAAGCAAAAAGGGATTTATCTATCCACCGCCGCAGCACTGGGAGTTATGCTACAAATGTTATGGACTTCAAAGATCGGCAGTAAAAAAGTAATGTTTACGACTGCGGGCTTAAAGCAGAATAAAGAAAATCTGATATTTCTCAAAGATCTTTTTGAGGCGGGGAATATAAAACCGGTTATCGATAGGCGGTATCCGTTAGAACAGACTGCGGATGCTCACCGGTATGTTGAAAAGGGACACAAAAAAGGAAATGTAGTCTTAACTTTATAGCATTGAAAAATCCGTCATCCATTCAATTTTACCTCCATTCACGGATTAGGGATTTAACAACGGGACATACTTTTTATGGCAGCGATTAGCAATGAGTTGCTAGTTTAGGAACATACAGAAGGGAGCACAATATATGACTCGCCAAACGAAAAGTAATAATGGTAAAAAAAAGAGTCCAGGAAACAATCATGACTCTGCAGTCCCAGGCTCAACCAACAAAAAATAAGTTTAGTGAGTTCCCAAAAATGTTGGAGGGGGTAAAATAATGCCATCAAGTCGGAATCACCAAGAGGCTCATGGAATCGGACAAATTGAAGAACAATTGCAAGAGCAGGTAAATGCGGCAGAAAACATCCAGGGTATTAATGAAACGGATCGTGAGATAGCTGAGGCAGCGAAAAGTGACAAGCATACCTCGTTAGATGAAATTGTGGATAGTAAAGAACAGAGACTTTAGTGAAATGCAGGCTGCGGATATTCCGCAGCCTGTTGTTGATTCATCAATAATCCGGTTACTTTAATTACTAAACTCTTTTTTTAATTACTTAAGCTTCCATAGATAGTAACTTTGCCGCTATGATAATTGTGAAAATATGCACAAGGGGGCAAGGTTTTAATATGAAAAAGACAACAGGCGCTGCTCTTATTCTCATTATCTCTGTTATGCTAATTATCGCTGGATGCGGCAATAGCACCAACAACAGCACTAACAACAGTAACAGCAATGAGACAAAGAGCAAGAACGATGAGACAAAAAAAGTTGAGGCAGTATCAGGAGCATCCGAAGCAAGTTATACACCGTACGATCAATTAAAAGATAAATACGATATCATCATAGTGGGCGCGGGTGGTGCAGGGATGTCTGCCGCACTTGAGGCGAAAGAAAAAGGCTTGAATCCGGTTATTTTGGAAAAAATGCCGGTTGCCGGCGGGAATACAACGAAATCATCTTCCGGAATGAACGCTTCAGCAACAAAGTTTCAAAAAGAACAAGGCATTGAAGACAGCAATGATTTATTTTATGAACAGACTTTAAAAGGTGGTCATGATACTAACGACAAAGAAATGCTTCGTTTCTTCGTTGATAATTCTGCAAGTGCCATCGATTGGCTGGATTCGATCGGGATTAGATTGAACAATATCACAATCACTGGCGGCATGAACGAAAAACGCACACACCGTCCTGAAGACGGCTCAGCGGTAGGACAATACCTAGTCAAAGGTTTAGTTAAGAATCTCCAAGAGAAAGGCATTCCACTTTTCGTGAACGCCGATGTTAAGGAATTAACCCAAACAGACGGCAAGGTTAGTGGCGTCAAAGTTATTTTTAACCAAGCAGACGAGAAAATGATTACAGCATCGGCTGTCATTGTGACAACCGGCGGTTTCGGTTCCAACAAGGAAATGATTGCTGAAGTCAGACCAGATTTGGAAGGGTATGTGACTACAAACCAGATTGGCAGCACTGGCGACGGCATCAAGATGATTGAGCAAGTTGGCGGTACAACCGTTGATATGGATCAAATTCAAGTTCACCCAACTGTACAACAAGAAAAATCCTATCTTATAGGTGAAGCAGTGCGTGGGGAAGGGGCTCTTCTTATTTCAAGTGAAGGTACCCGTTTCACTAACGAACTGGATACTCGAGATAAAGTTACCGCTGCAATCAATACGCTTCCTGAAAAATCAGCATTTCTTGTATTTGATTCAGGAGTGAAATCCCGTGCTAAAGCAATTCAGCAATATGAGAAAATGGGATTCGTTATCCAAGGGGAAACGATTGAGGCTTTGGCAAAAGAAATGAATGTTCCAGCCGACAAGTTAAAAACGACAATGGACACATGGAACAGTTCTGTAAAAGCTAAAGTGGATGCTGAATTCGGCAGAACAACAGGAATGGACAACGATTTGTCTGGCGCACCGTACTACGCGATTAAAATCGGCCCTGGGGTTCACTACACCATGGGCGGTGTAAAAATCAATACGAACACTGAAGTACTAAATAAAGATGGTAAAGCAATTCCAGGTCTGTTTGCGGCAGGTGAAGTTACAGGCGGCTTGCATGGTGAAAACCGGATCGGTGGCAACTCTGTAGCAGAAATCATTATTTTCGGCCGCCAAGCAGGTATCAAATCTGCTGAATTTGTAAAAGCAAAATAAGATTTTAACTCTTGCCTCTATTATAGTTGGCAAACAAACAACCGCTTGGGCTTAATAATAGCCCAAGCGGTTGTTTGTTTGATTACTCAATGGTCAATAACAACTCCATGGCTAATCGTTCTCTCTCCGCAATATCGACTAAAAGCTCTGACGCAAGTCTTAACTCCTGCTGATTTCCGGTTCTTCCCGCATTGTCAATTAACGCAGCAACACTGCTCCACATCGGCGCGATTTCAGTAAACCCAAAGTATGCCTTCTCTAATTTAGAATCACCGATCAAATCCAAGCATTCCTTAAGGAAATCTCTATATAGATTTCGAAATAACGCGCCGCCAGTCCCGGCTCTTTCCATCAATAAAGCTGTCAAACATAGATCTTTCTCTAAATCTTTACTTCTTGAAGGCCACTTCAGGATTTCAGCACTCATTCTTTTGATTCCTTTATTCCCTAAATTGCGAATGGGTGGATTCAAATAGTCAGAAGCATTGTTGATAAGGGATGTTCGTATAGCTGGTACGAGCTGTGGAAGGGGATCCGTTTGTTCAATCGTGAAGGAGCGGTTTTTGGAGCTCATAGGCCCTTTAGCGTTTCTTGCCATGGTCAAACTCGACAACCGTGTTGTTACGAGTCCGCCTTGCTGGTTTGTGTCTGCCATATAGGCGTATTCTTCATCTATGCCACACATAACAGCATAGTGAGCTGCAAAGTGTATTTTGTTCGTAAAGTAATCTAAATAATAAGAATCTAATTTAAGCCCCACAGGAATTCCGCGCTCAATGAAGCTTTGCACATTCTGCCATGCTTTGGTGACAGACGAGGTTTCTTGCACCTTGATGTTCAAATGGAGCCGGGAGGCTATGCAAGCAGACAGTTCATCAGGCTTCGACCTGCCCCCTATAAAAGGGAAGTCCATTCCCTTCGAATCCCAATAAATGAACCCCAAGCCTTGTCCAATACCGAATAACATAGGTTCCGATAATCGAATACCTGAATGTTGCAGGAGATTGCCCATAGCTGTCGTCTCGCAGTGATCTCCTTGGAAAATAGTAAAACCTTCAATCTTCATGTGCATGTTCCTCCAGTTCTCTTGTTAACTCGCTGATCAGATTCGCCACAAATGTCTTTTCATTCTCAATGAGACTTATCGGGTGGAGGAAAAGAGCCCTTACGTGCAACGGCAACTGCTTGCCGCCTTGCGATTCATATTTCTGCTCGATGTTTCGCAATGTCTTCTCAAGAAAGTCCTGTCGTAGATGTAAAGCTGCTATAGCTTCATGTTTCTCTATAAAAGGCAGAGCTGCGAGTCCGAGATCGAAACGGATATCCCTTTCCCGCGTTGAACTTAGGCTTAAGGTGACTTCATTCCTTAAGGCTTCTATGCCGGCTTCCATCATGACATACGAGGAGGGCGAAGGTCCTTTGCCAGACTTTTGGCCGGAATCTTCAGATCGGATCAGACTTTTGTCTTTCAGTTTCTGTAATCCAGCGTAAATTGAAGTAGAACTTATATTCGCCCATTGCCTGTAGCCTCTAAGCTCTACCAGCTTATTAATTTGATACCCTGATACTAGTTTGGATTCTGCAATCATTTGCAGCAACATAAATTCTACGTTGGAAAGACGAGTCATTGTTTACCTCCATGTTATAGTCCATGGGTGTAATATAACACTGATGGAATATAATATCAAGAAGGTTCGGGGTTTAATGTTTACATTTTGTGTAATGTATATATACTTATAATTTAAGGAAAATACATCTCCGGGACAACGGAAAAGGAGGACTATATTGAATTCAATAATCAAAATTGGGATTGTCGGGTTTGGGAATTTAGGCAAAGGCGTTCAGCAGGCTATTGGGCAAAATCCAGATATGGAGCTTGCGGCCATATTTACGCGCAGAGATCCGCAGCAGCTCGCCGAGACGACGGGTGTGCTCACAGAGCATATTTCCGCAGCCGATCAATATATAGGCAAAATTGACGTGATGATTCTGTGCGGCGGATCGGCTACAGATCTACCGGAACAGACACCGCAGCTTGCCGGAATGTTTAATACGGTTGACAGCTTTGACACCCATGCCAAAATTCCAGATTTCTTCAACGAGGTGAATAAGTCTTCTCTTGAAGGAGGGAAGGTAGGGGTGATTTCAACAGGCTGGGACCCGGGACTGTTCTCCATGAATCGTCTGTTGATGCAGGCCGTTCTACCGGAAGGGGAGGAGTATACCTTCTGGGGCACCGGGGTCAGCCAAGGTCACTCGGATGCCATCCGCCGTGTTCCGGGAGTGAAGGCAGGAGTACAGTATACCGTTCCTGTGCAAGAAGTAATTGACAGCATCCGGGCTGGGGAAACACCGCAGTTATCTATCCGCGAGAAGCACCGCCGGGAATGTTTTGTCGTGGCGGAGGAAGGGGCAGACCGGGATGAAATTACCAAACTCATTGTGGAGATGCCAAATTATTTTGCCGATTATGATACATCGGTCACCTTTATTACGGAAGAAGAACTTGCAACGAATCATTCAGGCATGCCGCACGGCGGTTTCGTCATCCGCAGCGGATTAACTGGTGGTGGGAGCAAGCAGATTGCGGAATTCGGGCTGAAGCTTGGCAGCAATCCCGAATTTACGGCAAGCGTACTGGTGGCTTATGCTCGGGCAGCCTTTAGGCTGAACCGTGAAGGAAGCAAGGGAGCCAAGACGGTCTTCGATATTCCTTTGGGCTACCTCTCCCCAAAATCGGCAGAGACACTGCGCCGGGAGCTTTTGTAGAGACCGGGCTGGACTATAACCATAAATGAAAGACCCGCAAGAAGTGATGCCGATGAACTGGCTCCTTTCTTACGGGTCTTTTTTGTATTGTCAAGCACTCAACATGCATGCAAAAATTCAGACAATTCCCTGAGCCATCATACCATCGGCAACCTTCAGGAAACGGGCAATATTGGCACCAGTGGTTTGTCTATGTTCTGCGGGCCGGAGGAATACTTTGGGGATTGTTAAACACATTTCCAGGGTCATATTTAGCTTTTACTCTCCGTAATCTAGGAAAATTCGTTCCATAGTAAACCGGTCCGGAATTTTTAATCCCTTGGTCAGGAACGTTTATATAGGATCCCACGATAAAGGGCTGTAACTTGCGGCGTGTATTGCGAACGATGGCGATATTTTTAGCGGCTTCAGATTTCTTGATCCATGAACTGTTCCACTCTACATAAAATTTGGCTTTACGCCAGAAGAAGGCTGTTGATTTAGGTGATATACGGCTTACAGCTCCGCCCCAGTTCAGGAAGAAGAATCCCGCATCTTTTCCTTCTACATTCTCCAAAAATTCACGCATGGACTTAATGGCTTTATCTGGGAACGGCTTTCTTGCGAAACCGCTAGAAAACTGGTTACTGTACCTTTGAGTAAGCACCGGATCGGTAGCTAATAAAAAGCTGACTACTTGCGGATATGGTAATGACCGGATTATTTTGGTCTTAGTAGTTCCGACGCTTGTGATAGGCTTCAACAGTCGGACTGCCTCCGTTTTTGATCCGAGGAACAGCCCAAGCATGGAAACATTACCCCCTTTTTTCGGACCGATGGATAATTCGCTGCCCAGTTTGGTATTGACGGAAGGAGCCCATTGTTGCCATGCTTTGAATACCTCTTCGAATTGACTCCATGGCCAAGTGATACGAAACACTGTAGCGGTGGCTGGAGCAGGGCGCACTTTGAATTTGTACCGGGTATATACGCCAAAGTTACCTCCACCGCCCCCGCGGGAAGCCCAAAAGAGATCAGCGTTGCAATTTTTGTTGGCACGAATAATCCTTCCCTTAGCATCAACCATTTCGAGTTCGATAAGATTGTCGCTAACGAGGCCAACTGTCCGTTGGAGCGGTCCGATACCCCCGCCAAGTGTGATTCCACCGATTCCAACAGTAGCGCTGTCACCAAAGGGAGACATAAATCCTTGCCGAGCAAGCGTATGTGCGATTCTACCAATCGTATTTCCTGACTCAACAATAGCCGTTCCACTTTTTTTATTGAGCTTAATCTTCTTCATTTCGCTTACATCGATGACAATGCCTCCGTTGACCTGTGAGAGATTGACCTCAAGGGCATGTCTTCCGCTTCTTGGCCGAATAGGGACATTATTCGCATTGGCCCATTTAATAGCATTCGCCACATCTTTAGTGTTGTGTGCAAATACAAACACTTTGGGAAATTTATTGGTATGTGGATCCCAATTTTTTCGCGCCGATTCATAACCCTGATCTCCTTTAAAGATAACTCGCCCGGTAAGCTCCGTTTTTAATGTCACCCATCCCAACTCCTTTTGAGCTAATGATCCACTATAATCTAACCATCAGGTTTCAATATCGTATGAAGGGCATTAGTCTAAGGAGTGGGCTAATATAACTATAAAAAATACAGAGTAACAAAGGTTATAACCTCTGTTACTCTGTATTTAAAATAGGTACAGTTATATGTCTTTCAATTTTTCTCTATTCACTTTGGCTCCTTAACGAACCATTATTTTGCCTTCACCTGCCAGCTTGCGCAGCACTCTTGGAAGACGATCACGATCAGCTTCAGGAATGTCCAATTGAGCACCGTAATGAAAACTGCCATCCTGTTCCTTGTTCCATTTCAATGTTCCTTCTAGGTACAAAGTTTCTTCGGCAATCTCCAATTCCATTCCAACGCGTACCAGGTTATTGTCTATATTCACATTCAGTGTAAACGACAAGTGGCAACCCGATCGACTAATGTCAATCAGTACGGCACTTACGGGCTTAGGAGGGACCGGGATCCCGTTAATAGTAAGGATATGAAGATCAAATGTTGAAGGTTCTTTTAGGGTATAACGAAAAGGTTCAGCTCTGCGATTTGTGTACATATGTTCCTCCATACTTTTCCATGTGTAGACTATTTTATATTTATCGACACGGAGACTGGATAAGTGAAGAGTTAAAATCCTCTTTGAATACGTCTGGCGATCTACCTCGATTTGGTCGAAATAACTTTAATTTTAAGAAATTAAAGTTGACATCAAATTACTTTCCGTGTAGCATTTGAAAAGTCGTCATTTATGTATATAAATAAATACCGTTCTCGTATAACTCCGCATTCAGCAGGTGCCATAAGGGCGGAGGTTTCTACAGGAAGCCTACTCTTCCTAACTACGATGATAAGGAAATGGATCCATTTCCCTTATCCCGGAGTTAGGTTTATTTGCGTCATGCGAACTATTCAGAATGTTTTGGAGGTATTAAAATTATGAAAGATATGAAGTATTTGATTTCCGTCCTAGTGGGGGCAATGAGCTACGGGATATTATCTACAATTGTTGTATTAGCTTACGCTGAGGGGTATCAGCTGGGAGAAGTGGTTGGCACGCAGCTGCTGACCGGATGCATCCTTGCCTGGTTGCTGGCACTATATACTAAGGTTAGAGAAAAGCGTGAACAGCGCAAGCTAGGTACAACGTGTGATCACTCAACTGTGAGTAGGAATCGAAAATTATCTTGGAAGAATAGAATACTGCTTATGTTGGCCGGAACGCCTACGGTGGTAACGGGTCTGTTGTATTATCAATCCCTGCGCTACATTCCTGCTTCACTCGCGATCATTCTACTGTTCCAGTTCACTTGGATCAGCGTGCTGATTCAATCTGTCAGTAAACGGCAGAGGCCCGATAAGGTTACACTGCTGACTTTGCTACTGTTGTTCGGGGGGACGGTGTTAGCAGCCGGAATTTTGGGTCAAGGCGCAGCTCATTTCAATGTCTTAGGTATTACTTTGGGCCTTCTGTCGGCAGTAAGTTATTCCATGTTCATTATTTTCAGTGGTAAAGCTCTTCCTGCCGTGCATCCCGTATACCGGAGCGCGTGGATGATTACCGGAGGGTTGCTGCTGCTCTTCATTTTATTCCCGCCATATTTCCTTTTTAACGGTTTACTGTGGGGACAGCTGCTGTTGTTTGGATTCTTGCTTGGTTTGTTCGGCGCGTTTATTCCACCTGTTCTTTTTGCAATTGGTGTTCCTCATATTGGAGGTGGCATGGCGGGGATTCTCGGTGCTGCCGAGCTACCGGTTGCCGTATTGCTATCCTCATTCGTGCTTCATGAGCAGGTGAGCGGACTACAGTGGGTTGGGGTTATCCTGGTGTTGTTGGGAGTCGTGATTCCTGAGTTGTATAAGCTGCGCTGGAGAAGAGAGTATACAATATCTTCATAATTCTCTAGATAGTCCTTGTTGACTTCAATTATAAAAAAAGAACCGAGCACGGTTACCCACCATGCTCGGTTCTTACCCAATACATATTGTTATTCGCTATTCGGCTATTCTTCATTCCGCAGTAGAGATTGGATTCTCCTCGTAAGAAATCTAGTCAGCGGCCCGTCATATTCTCGTTCGATTACGAGTGCGTTTTCTGAATCACACCGTTTGCGCCTCAGGTTCCAGAGTTATTACCGAGTTTTCCTTTTCCGTAGACTCGGAGTCCTGGCGCTTAACTGCTTCCTCGTCTCGCACCCCATTCAATTCATGTTCGTTCTGGTGAAGTTCCTTGAGCATATTCTGGTAAATATGGGCCTCCTGACGGTTCAATCCGTCGCGATTTTCTTTCATAACCCAGTTCTCGACCGTTTTCTTCAGGATTTCGCTTTTTCTTTCCAGCAGTTCCGTATAACTCAATTTACTTCATCCTTTCCGATTCATGGTTTCAGACGATAGATGGTCATTGTTCATTTGTCGGGTCGTACGTTTAACGTCACATCCGACGTAATGTTTACCATTATACAGGAAATCCTGTACATACCCAACGCGGGTCAGCTGTCCTCAGATAGGGTAAGCACCGCTCAGACCGGAAAGGGAGTACTCAGCGGACCTCTTCGCAAAAGTGCGGCAGGATGCTCCGGGATGCTGACAGATGCTTCTCCTTCATAAAGCCGTTTTTCCAGATATCAAACACGTATTTGGGTTTTATTGACAATGGAGTCTACAAGTTGTAAACTAGCGATAATTAGTCTACATTTTGTAAACCGGAAAGGGATGAATAGAATGAAATCAGTGAAACTGACGGAGACAGAGGCAAAGCTGGCGGAGCTGATCTGGAACGGGGAACCGATGCCATCCGGTGAACTGGTAAAGCTGTGTGAAGGAGAGCTGGGATGGAAGAAATCCACCACGTATACGATGCTGAAGCGTCTGGAGGCCAAAGGGATCTTCTTCAACGCAGACGGCACGGTGATCTCCCGGATCAGTAAAGAGGATTTCCACGCAGAACAGAGTAAGCAATTTGTGGATGAGACATTCGGCGGATCGCTGCCACGATTTCTGGCTGCATTCACCCGCAGCCGCAGGTTGAACGACAAGGAGATTGATGAGCTGGTAAAGCTGATAAACGATATTGAGGAGGAGTAGGCATGACGGAGTTTTTTCAAACCGTTCTACAGATGAGTCTTACGGGAAGCTATGTCATCCTTCTCATGCTAATGACCCGGCTTTTCCTCAGGAAAGCTCCCAAGCTGCTATCCTATATCTTGTGGTTTGTGGTGGTATTGAGGCTGGTGTGCCCGTTATCCTTGGAAAGCTCCTACAATATTATTCCGCCGCTGTTGCAGGAAACCGGGATAAGCGATACTCAGACAAACGGGCAGCAGAGGTCGATAGAATCGGGAGGCGGCCGGCCGGACCTTGTTATAAATAATGAGGGGAAAGCAGAGCCTATTTCCACTCTTCAGGAACCGTTAGCAATGCCGACTGTGGATAAAACAGGATCACCTGGGGAGCGCTGGTGGATCTTTGCTGCTTACGTCTGGCTAGGCGGTATAGCGGTTATGCTGGGGAGCGGTATGGCATCAATCCTGCAATTAAACCGCCGCTTAAAGAATGCACGTTATGTGGAAGGGCGGATATACGAGTGGAGCGGGGCGCAGACACCTTTTGTTATCGGACTGTTGCATCCCCGCATTATCCTACCGGAAGGTCTTGGATCACACGAACGGGGATATATCATCAAGCATGAGCAGATTCATATCCGAAGGTTTGACCACCTTGTGAAGCTGGCTGCTTTTGGCGTACTTGCCCTGCACTGGTTCAACCCGCTGGTCTGGCTCGCATTGTACCTCATGGATGAGGATATGGAGAAATCCTGCGACGAAGCGGTTATCCGCGAACTGGGCAGCGGCATTAAGAGAGAATATTCAGCCTCTTTGCTCGCTCTGTCCACTGGAAGAAGATTTACAGGACGTTCTCTGCTTGCCTTTGGTGAGAGCAGTACGAAAGGGCGGATCAAGAACATTTTGAATTATAGGAAACCGTCATTCTGGGCCGTCTCCGCTGCTGTTGCGATAGTGGTCATTGCGGTTGCTGTTGCAGGACTTACGGGCAATCTTCGGGCTCAGGCGGTAACCGAAAGGGATTACGCAGAGCAGTTTATCGGGGATGAAATCTCTGGGATTGAAAGCGGTGCGAGCGGTGCGGTCATTGTTGACAGTGAAATAACTGTATTCGAGCCGGCGGGTAGAGTAGAAGGGCTGCTGGCGGAGCCGCTGGAGCTGTGGCGTCTGGAGTACCGGCTGGAGCCGGATGACATCAGTAAGATTCCTCTGGCCGGCGGGATGAATGCCGTTGATGGCAAGATTACGGAGGACAGCAGCATGGGTAAGCCGCTGCTTTTGTTCGCCTATGAAGGGGACACTCCGCGCTATGAGGGAGTTATATGGAGCACTGAAAATAATTTAAGCACACCGGCCGGACTGGAGACGGAGCTGCGGGTATTTTTGGAGGGTAATGGAAAACTGTCCCATGAAATATTCAGTGGAAATCACGCGCTGGCGAAATTCATTATGTCAACGGGAGAGACCGCACAGCTCCTGCTGTCTCAGCCAGCCGTACATGGCGATTCCGGCATCTGGTTCGTGGAGCGTTGGAAGGATGGCAACGGCAACGTATATTACAATACCCCTCGTACAGCATTGCCTACTGCCAAATATTATGCACAGCTGCAGGCAGAGGTGGAACAGGGACGGAAGCAGGAGCTGCTCGATCCGGCGCAAGTTGCAGCAGAGTTTGTACAGAGTGAACTGAATTGGAACATATCCAAAGAAGAGATGGATGTGCAGTATCCGGCCACGGCTGCGGACTTTGCAGTTTCTCCAGTAAGTGAACGGCTTGGATATGTAAGCGGTCTGAGTCTTAATCAATCCATATTAAATTTCGATAATGCTGAATGGCTGACGGTTAACGAAGATCCTGCCCGTCTGCGTAAGCTCGGTATTGACCCGGAAGATGATATGCCCGGCGGCTTCTACATTCTCAACAAATATGCCGTGAAAGATCCCTTGGACCTTGCTGATGAGGCGCAATATGCCATTATAGATGGAGCAGAATTAAAAGAAGTCGGCAAAGCAGATTTTGTTAACAGGCTTGATCTGATGACTGAATTTGGTATGTTGTGTACCATTACGACACAGAACGGCAAGATTATCCGGGTGGAGGAGAGGTATTTGCCGTAAATCATATTGTCTCCGCATGACCCCTATATCATCACAATTCTAGCACTAAAAAGCCCGCGTCTGACGCGGGCTCTTTGTATTTATTCTTCCCCAGTAGCCAATGCGTTCCTCACATAAGAAATCCAGTCACTCCAGCTCCCGGCATACAACTTCATATTCTTGTACCCCGCTCGGGTAAGTGCCAGCACATTTGGGCAGGCCGTTACGCCTGAACCACAGTACACAATGACTTCCTGCTCCGGATTAATATCCGTAAACTAACTGCTCCTTCAGCACAACTGTCTTATTCCATCGACCTTGCTTGTCCAGTACATCCTAAAATAGAATAGAACGTTTACTCTGTTACCTTGCCGTACTTTTGCTTCCAGTAGTCGAGCCACTCCGAATAATCCATGTCCTTTATCTCTTTCAGCGTTTTTCCTTCTATTGAGTACTCTCCTCCAGCCATCACAAGGTTCTTTATTTTGCTTTTTGGACCTGAAGTTCCCCCTATGACCTTACTGTCAACTAGCATAATGGCCACAGATATACTGTAATCATCCGGACTATACTGCTGTTCCAGGGGATGATCCTTCACAATGAATTGATAAGTGACGATCTCTTTCCCTAAAAAGGCGTCAGGTTCTTTCTTCTGCACCCCCCAAAGCTGCATATCATCCAGATTCTCAAGCCTTTTCTGTTCCAATGTATATTTGCCGGTTTCTCCTCCATGAACTACAATCGTGTAACCGAGCGTTTGAACATATATGGCGGCAATTTGTTCGTCGGTCTTTCCATCTGCGGAATTTTCTTCGTTGCTGCATCCTATCATCGTTAACAGCACAAGACTGAGAAAAAGAAATGACAATATTCTGTGTTTCATTAATATCGGTCCAATCTCATCGCAATGTGCCTGAGGTTCTTCTTCTTTGAGCCGCTGTGACTATAAGCGGAATCATTATCGGAAGCGATTTCAATCCTATTTTTTTTCACTTATTTCAAATCCCTCTTATAATATTGATCTTCGGCCGATAGAACTGTAGATAATAATATCATATGAAGAAAAATATGGAATAAACCAAATAAAGGTCTTACCGTGAAAATTAAAGATCTTCGACTTTCATCCAGCAGTTATACTGCAGCAACCGTTTGGAAAAGCACAGTCGGATGACAAATATAGTATTGCTTTTGAACTGATAGATTATTGAAATTAATGAGAAAGAGGCATACGCCTGTGGAAGGGTTGTTTGCATAGGACCCCAAGAGGACTGAACTAGACGGCTTATTTATCACCTAGTTCAGTCGGAATACCACTCTAAAAGTTCCTCGTGGTTCTTATTCTTCCCCAGTAGCCACCGCATTCTCCGCATAACTAATCCAGTCACTCCAGCTCCCGGCATACAGCTTCACATTCTGGTATCCAGCTTGCGTAAGCGCCAACACATTCGGGCAGGCCGTTACGCCTGAACCACAGTACACTATGACTTCCTGATTCGAATCAATATCCGTAAACTGCTCCTTAAGCAAATCTGCTTTTTTCCAGTGCCCTTGCTCATCCAGTACGTCCTTCCAGAACTTATTGATCGCGCCAGGGATGTGCCCCGCCTTGGTATCAATTGGTTCTTCCAATCCGAGATACCGGCGGTGTTCACGAGAGTCAATAATCAACGGCCCGCCGTTACGCACCACTTCTCGAACATCCTCCACACTAACAACCATATCCTCCTGTACGTCAGCTACAAATTGACTTGGAATCCGTACTGCCTGATGATCACTCACCGGAAATTTACCATTTTTCCAAGCAGAGTACCCCTCGTCCATTACATAAACGCGTTCATGTCCGAGATAACGCATCAACCACCACAGCCGGGAAGCGTAGGCGCCACCTTGATCGTCATAGGCTACAACGATACTGTTATTATTTATGCCAAGTTTACTTAGCGTTTGGGTAAGTTCAGCAACGTCCGGCAGCGGATGCCGCCCGCCATGGGTACCCACTGGAGAGGAAAGCTGTTCCTCCAAATGTAAATATACAGCACCCGGAATATGATCCTGGGTATATGCTGTACGTCCGGCTTCCGGGTCGGAGAGCAGAAAACGGCAATCAACAATCACCAGTTCAGTTTCATACAACCGTGCCAACAGCCAGCGAGTGGAGACAATAGGTTCCATAGATGATCCCTTCCTTCTTAGATATGTATGGGGATATTATAGCGGATTGGGGTGGAAAAGGCTCGCAGAGAATGGATGTATAAAATGGGCTTTACAGAGATATAATGTTAGTGTACTATTTAACTATAACACTGACACGATGGAATGAAGAGAATAACGTATCCTTAAAAAGTAGATCTGAGAACAGGGAGGATTACAATGAATCAGCTAAGTATGGAGCACGGAAATGACCCCATAGTGCTGCAAATGAACGGTGTAAGCAAAATTATTAAAGGAACATCCATAGTCGATAAGCTTTCTTTTGATATCCGTAAAGGGGAAATAGTAGGGCTGCTAGGTCCGAACGGTGCAGGCAAAACAACAACCATTCGTATGATGACAGGGTTGATCAGGATGTCGGAAGGTGATGTAATCGTGCAAGGCCGCAGTATTCGAAATGACTTCCAAGCGGCAATAGCCAATATCGGGGCCATTATCGAGAACCCGGAGTTTTACCCCTATATGACCGGGCTTGATAATCTGCTTCAATATCAGCGTATGTCAGAAGGACTGGATCAAGCGCGAATTGATGAGGTCGTAAGCTTGGTAGGATTGCAGGAAGCAATGAATAAGAAGGTGAAGGCCTATTCGCTTGGTATGCGTCAGCGATTAGGGATTGCTCAAGCGCTGCTTCATCGACCGAAGTTGTTAATTCTAGATGAGCCTACCAATGGGCTTGATCCGGCCGGAATTCGTGAAATGCGTGATTATATGCGCACCATAGCGGAAGTTGAAGGCATCTCCATTTTGATATCCAGTCATATGCTTGCCGAGATTGAACAGATTTGTCATCGTGCCGTTGTCATTCAGAACGGAAAACTGGTTACGGTGACTAAGCTGGGAGTTGAGGCGGATGTGATGGAAGAGGTTACTTTAACAATTAGAGTGAATCATCCCGAGAAAGCCAACGCAATCTTGAAAGCTATGCCAGCAGTAACAATCTTCAATATAGACATAGATCGCAATGAGCTGACCCTATCTCTCAAGGATGATAAGGTTCCTGATCTAGTTACTGAACTTGCTGCAGGCGGTGTCGGCATCTACCGGATAACGGAGAACAAACAAAGCTTGGAAGAAGATTTCCTGAAATGGACAGGGGGCAATCGCATTGCGTAACTTTAACCGATTGGTGCTGAACGAATGGTTCAAAATATCCAAGAAACGTACTTTTTTAGTACCCTATCTGCTTGTAATCCTTCTACCGATTCTGATTGGTTACATTATACATTCAGTGAGCGGAGATATGTTCCAATCCGCACTCGATTTCACCTCACAAATGCTGCTGCCTAATGGACTGGGTCAGGCGCTTACGATCATTGTTATAATCGGAACTGCAGGAGTGGTGGCTAAGGAGCACAGCTTGGGTACCATTAAGTTTTTGCTAATTCGTGCCCGCAGCCGTACAACTATTCTAGCTTCAAAATATATAGCGGTTCTGCTGTATGCTTTATCCCTGACGATCGTTATTGCAGCGGCTACTTATGGCTCTGGTGCCATTTGGTTCGGCATTAAGGGTAGTGAGGGTGGCTTTAGTGATATTCTCCTGTCGGTCATGTACGGTTTTGTCTATACAACTGTGTATTCAACGCTTGCTTTTATGATTGGAATATTAACGACCTCCACTGGTGCAACTATTGGAATTACGATGTTCGCCATTATGATTGATAAAATCATAATCTCCAAAGAATTTTACAAGTATTTCTTATTTCCGAATATAAACCTCGTAGCCTATGAGAATGGAGGCGCACCCATGCCAGGAATGACACTCACTTTTTCGATAGTGGTGCTTACTGTGTATATGCTCCTATTTCTTATTGCTGGATTCACAGTGTTTAAACGAAGGGACGTTGCCTGACCATGACCATCGAATTCGATAACAACCTGCCCATTTACATCCAGATCATGAATTATATCAAGGGGGAGATCGTTACGGGGAAGCTAAAACCGGGAGATAAGATCCTTTCGGTTCGTGAGCTGGCTAGTGAACTGCAGATCAATCCAAATACGATACAAAGAACTTTTCAGGAGCTGGAGCGTGAAGAGATTGTGGAGACACGGCGCGGAATGGGAAGATATGTTACAAGTGAGGAAACCAAAATCATGACGATAAAAAAAGAAATGGCGAAAGAAGTGTTGGATCGTTTTATCCGAGGAATGAAGGAACTTGGCTTCGAAGGTGAAGAGATTGTATCGGTTGTAACAGAGAGTATCCGGACAACGGATGGGGAATAGGGGGATAAGTAGGGTGGAGAATATCATTCAAGTCCATGAGGTTACGAAAAAATACAGGTCTAAGCATGCGCTTCGTGGCGTATCCTTTGAGCTGGGCGCTGGTAAAATCACCGGGCTGCTAGGAAGTAACGGTAGTGGTAAAAGCACATTAATGAAAATTATTGCGGGACTGATCCAGCCAACCTCGGGTACTGTTACCGTTCTGGGTACTCCTGTGGGTCTGGAGAGCAAAGCCGTAGTCTCGTTTATGCCTGATCGGCCGCTTACAGAGTCTTGGATGAAGGTCTCGGATGCTCTCCAATTTTACCGTGACTTCTATGCAGATTTCGATAATGAAAAAGCGCTGCGGATGTTAGATTTTATGAAGCTTAGAGCAAGTGACAGTGTCAATTCCCTCTCTAAAGGAATGAACGAACGGCTGCAGCTAACTCTGGCATTATCTCGTAAAGCTAGATTGTATTTACTAGATGAGCCTATCGGAGGAGTTGATCCTGTAGCACGTGCAAGGATTTTAGATGCTCTGGTAGAGTTTTATGAAGAGGACAGCACCATTCTGATCTCAACACATCTAGTTACAGATATAGAGCGGATTTTCGATGATGTTATTTTTATAAAAGAGGGCGAAATCGTAATGCATCGTGAAGTGGAAGACATTCGCCTTCAGCAGGGCAAAAGTATTATTGAAATGTTCAGAGAGGTGTACGCAGAATGCTAAAGTTAATGAAGTATGATCTTAAACGCAGTAAGGATCTAATTTTAGGCACTTTTGTTGTACTAATACTTATACAGGTTGGGATTTTCGTAGCAGCGGAAGTTTCAAATTGGGATAATGAATCCATGCTTATTATGCATCTTGTAACCTATATCGTCGGCGGCATGGTGCTATTATTTCAGGCTTGTCGTACGTACAATTACAACTTGAAAGCTTACCATCGCAGGCTTTTGCCGTTAAGGGAAGTATATACAGTTCTTTCGCCCTTATTAATGTTTTTTATCTTATTATTAGGAATAACAGCGATGGTGTTAATCCATCTGGGTCTATACGCAATATTTGATGCCGAAGTACTTCCTGTTAATCTCTGGTCATTCGCTTTCGTGGGTCTGTACCTGGTACATTGGTCTGCCTGTTTCCAACTAATTCTTCTTCTGTTGGCAGTAACAGTCGCTCGGAGTATAAGTTTCAAAGGACGTAAATGGATAGGGATAGCGACGTTTTTTGTGATGCAGTTTGGCGTTACTTTGCTAGGAAGATGGATATTCGGTTCGGTTAACTATTCATTTGATAGTGCGCTCCAGTTCCAACTGTCCGATGAAGCCTCACGCTCAAATGGAGGAGTAAGTGTCTCCGGCGAGGCATTTCCAGTATTGGCCACTTTGTTCGAGGTTGGTGTTGCAGTTGTAGTGGTGTATGTAATCACAATCCTTATCAAACGAAGAATGGATGCCTAAATGTATTTATGACCGGAGACCGGGGCTAACACTGCTCAGTTTCCGGTTTTTTGCATGCAAAAAAAGACGCTCCTCTGAGAGGAATACGTCTTCTATTTCACGGATTACCATTAGCCTTCACTGCTGTGCAAGTGTCCAAGTCTCAATCTCATGGAGGAGCAATTCTTCTTCCTCGTCATTTAAATCCAGTCTTACACCGTATTGGAACTGGCCTAGGCCGTACATCCAGCCCCAGCGCACACTGCCTTCCAACTGAAGCTTAATTTCATTTAGTTGAAAATGAATGATCAGCTTTGTATCTCCTGATGAGAAGCGGAGGTTCAGGGAAGATCGTATCTTACACCCGGAGCGGCTTAGATCTAACATCACACCTTCAGTCAGCTTACCCGCACCTGGGCCCATATTACTGGCTGGAACTTCGAGCCAACAATCAATCGGCTGATTCATCACATACCGGAATGGTTCTTTTCTGCTGATGCCCTCCATGGTTTACCACCGCCTGTTTATTTGCTATTATATCGAAATGAACCTTACACGACAATCTCCTAAAGTAGTATATTTAATAGAATATTTGAAATACATAAAAAATAGAGAGAAAAAGAGGTCGGAAAACTATGTACCAATATAATAATCAAACCTTCAACACACATAATTTTGATCAAGCTAATCTTCAGGATGGTGAACTGGTCAACTGTACATTTGAGCAATGCTCATTTAGAGGAAGCTCCATGGAAGAAATGACATCAACGGGATGCCATTTTATAGATTGTGATTTTACAGGTGCGTTGTTTAATGCTTCTCTACATAAGGCTTCAGCCTTCACAAATTGTAAATTCACGGGTGCGAATCTCTTTGTTGCAAGGTTTGAGCAGTGCAAAATGGTAGGCTCTGATTTCTCAAATGCGTATATGGACGGGATTACCCTAACTGGAGGGGACTGGTCTTATACAAATCTAAGACATACTAACCTCAGCAGGCAGGATCTAAGGGGGATTAAGTTGACTGAGGCTGATCTTTTTGGCTGCAATCTGGAGAAAAGTGATATTCGAGGGGCTGATTTAACCCAGGCACAGTTGGGGCAATGCAAGCTTAAGGGTGCTGATCTTCGGGATGCAAAGCTGGAAGGCATTGATCTAAAAAGTCTGGATCTGCAAGGTGTTAAGCTGGACGTTGAACAGGCGGTACTTTTAGCACGTTCTTTTGGAGCCAAGGTCTGTTAACGGTTAATTAAGAAAAAGAAGCCTCTCCAACAGCTTAGTAACAATAGCTGAGGAGAGGCTTCTGTGTGACAGCCCTATGTAGACGGTCTTAAGGTTTACAGGCTGTAGAGCGAAGCCATACAATCGACGAACATTTTGTTATACTGAGCGCGGCTTAGATCATGTGTTGAGGCAATGTCTCTACCCAGGAATTCGAACCAGGTAATTTCGGTGCCGTCTTTTTTATACACGAATTTTTGATGCTGAATAGAGAATACATCATTCTCATAAGTGGGAACATTCTCATACTTCAATTCAACACCCTGTTTTTCGGAGATAAGTGTAGCAAGCAGGATTAGCATCTTGAACGGGTCGTCGTACATTTCAAATTGATCGGACATTGACGTCACTCCTTAGTTTAGCATGCAATTCTTAGCAGATTATACTACAAAGAAGCTAAGTAAGCACTGCCGCCGGAATAAGTCAGTACAATATTGATACAAATCAGGAGCTTTATTAAGAAAGCTTTTTTTTAACCGATATATATAGGAATAGGAATCAGAGAAGGGGAATGCCGCCGTGCCAATGAATTTGAACCTGCGCACTGTTTTTTCAAGCGCTTTTGCAGTAATCATTATCTTGCTGACTTTACTTCTAAGTTATTTAATTGGAAAAGAATCCACTAAATCTGTTGAGGTTAGTATCGGCAGTTCACTTTCTGAGGTTGCCTATCAAATGTCGGAGAATCTGGATCAGTTTATGTGGTCACGTGCTGGGGAATTAGAGGTTCTAAGTGAGCTTAATGCTTTCCAGGAACCCGTTCATAAAGAAGAGATCGATAGGTTGTTAGAACAATTAAAGAAGAGTATGCCTGTTTTTTCTTGGGTAGGTTATTTAGATGTGAAGGGAGAGGTGATTTCTTCAACAGATAATATCTTGTTGGGGGAAAATATATCAGAGAGACCGGTTTTTAAGGAAGGGATCAAGGGTCCGTTCATTGGGGATGTACATGATGCCGTACTATTGGCTAAGCTGCTGCCTAATCCTTCTGGAGAGCCCCTTCAGTTCGTCGATTACAGTACACCTATCTATAACAAGCAAGGGAACACCATTGGAGTTTTGGGTGCCCACTTCAGTTGGGAATGGTCACGTCTGGTCGAAAAATCCATCATTGCACCGATGCAGGAACGTCTAAAGGGTGTAGAAGTATTCGTGGTCAGTGAGAAGGATAATACCATTTTACTAGGTCCCAAAGGTGTTATAGGTAAAAAATTAAATTCCTACGCAGTTAATCAGGCGCGTTCTGGTAAAAATTCATGGATTCTGGATACGGATACTGACAACAATAAATCCTATCTAACGGGTTATTCCTATGGTGACGGCTATTTGAATTATCCTGGATTAGGTTGGTCTGTTATTATTCGGCAGCCTGCTGAAATAGCACTTGCTTCGGTGCATCAGCTTGAAAAGTTTATTATTTTAGCAGGGATGGCTACAGCAGTTCTATTCGGCATCATAGGCTGGTTTATCGCAGGTTGGATTGCCCGACCGCTTCATAATATTGCGGAAACAGCAGACTTACTGAGCACAGGTGCTAATGTGGAAATTCCTAACTCGAACAGGTTCAAGGATATTGCGGTATTATCTGCATCCCTTCGTAATTTAGTCAGTAATTTGACCAAACCAGAAACCGCTCCTAGTTATATGTCAGATATGGCTCGTCACGATGCACTTACCGGCCTTCCTAACCGAATGGCACTGGATGACTTTCTCGCCCATGCGGTCTGCCGAGCTAAACAGAATCATACTACGCTAAGTTTCCTCTATCTTGATCTAGATGGATTCAAGAAGGTTAATGATTCCTTGGGTCATGCTTTTGGAGATAAAATTCTTCAGGAAGCAGCTTTCCGTTTGTTGGATTGTACTCGTGATAATGAAATCGTTACACGGATTGGTGGAAATGAATTTGTGGTGATTCTGCATACCTCATCTGTCAAAGCTATGCAGGAAGCAGAAGTGGTCGCTAAACGTATTATTAATAAGATTAATGAACCCTTTAATATCGAAGGTGAGAGAATAAATATCGGTTGTAGTGTTGGAGCAGCGGTATGGAGTCCGGATAGCCAAGATACAAGTGAGACGCTGCGTCTGGCGGATGAGGCCCTGTATATTTCAAAGCGGAGCGGTAAAAACCGGATTACGTTTGAAACAGCTGTATAAGTAAGGGCAAACACCCACTCCACTTCGATACATTCGCATAGAATGACTGTGTAGGCTAAACGAAGGAGGAATTAAATAATGGGTGGAATTGCTGGAGCATATGGTGGAGGTCCCGGAGCTAGTGGTGGAATGGTTGGAGGTTATGGTGGGGGTCCCGGAGCTTGCGGAGGAGTTGCTGGAGGTTACGGCGGCTTGGGATTATCTACGACCACAATTTTAGTTCTATTTATATTGCTGGTCATTATTTTACGTACATTTTAAGCCGAATTTGTAATTTGATATATATAAGCATTACCGCCGGAAGTTGTTTTCCGGCGTTTTTTATTTTCTTCAGTTACCGAGTCGTCAGGCTGGGTTGTTAACGGTTTCTCCGCTGTGGAGCATTGCGCTCTTCCAATTATGATACACATTCCATGCCTCGCCGTTATCCAGCAAGTCTTTGCAGATATATAAGCCTTCTTCTACCGAGTTGACCTTTCCGGCAAGCTGAAGCCTAACTGCACCGTTCAGCAGCACCTGATTATAAAAGGCCATATGGCCGCCGCCCTGAAGAACAGCCTCAGCCGTAAGGAGCTGTTGGCGGGACGTCCATTGCATTTCCGGGACGGGCGTGTCGAGTCCCATAGATTCAGGGTCGATGATGCCCAGATTGGAAGATCCATTTTCTACGGTATATACACGGGTAGGACGATCGATAAAGATATCCTCCGAGCCTTCTGTACCTTGTACAACAAGGGCTCTTTGGTATCCAAGCTTGATTAACAACCGGGATATTCGATCGAAGACGGTGTTGTGGTAGATCCCAAATACGATATAGGGAGAGCAACTATAATCTATCAGTTTCTCCGCTGTATTCAATATAGAACGCATACCGATTTCCTCACGGATATAGCGGATATCCCCTAAGGGGGGACACCATTGTTCTGCGTCCACCAATAAAACCCCGCTTCGTTGGGCTGCAGATATCGCATCCGTACGTGTTAGATTTCTGATATCAATTCCGGCCGCTGAAATGATATCTAGAAGTGTGACTCCCCATTTGGGGGGTAAGGAAGACATTCCATGAAGGGTAACCGGCAAGCCTGCAGCGGATAAAAGAAAAGCCACAGGGAATGTGGCGATGAACGAGGCGGTCCTTCCGTCGTAAGGCCCAGCGCAGTCTAGGCCCTCTTGAATAGGTTCCCGGTGTGCATATTTACGGCAGACAGACACGAAGGCTTCAAGCTCCTCAACACTTTCCAGCTTGATGCGTTCCGCAATCAGGAAGGCACCAATTTGGGCAGGAGTCGCAGTTAACCCTAGAATGGATTCGGCAGCCTGTGTAGACTCCTCATAGTTTAAATCACGGGCGCCCCTCTTTCCCCGGGCAACTTCTTTTAATAGGTTGATCATTTGTTGGAGCCCCCTTGTGTTTGATCCTGCAGCAACTGGTACACCTTTACAATAGATGTAGCGACATCGACCATACGCTTTCGTTCATTCATCGCCTGCTTACGGAGTACGTCGTATGCCTCGGATTCTGATATATTTTTAACCTTGGACAAGATACCCTTCGCCATGTCGATCCATTTCCGCTCCTCAATTCGGGATAGCAACTGTTCACGTTCTTTTAGCCATTGCTGCCTTTCGAAGCATTGCTTGGCACTGAAATGGAGACTCCAATGGATCTCCTGCGGCTGCATAGAAGGCCCCAATATTCCATCTACCATAATATGATCCTCACAAGCTGCTAAGGATAGATTGGCTGTCTCATCGGTGCACCACCAAATGACGGGCGCCATCTTTTGTTTCATAAGAAGAGTTCCCCACTCTTTAATCTCTGAAACGGGTACGTGTAGAATGGAAGCATCCGCCTCCTTAATTCCAGCAATGGCCTCTTTTTCGGAGTAGGCCACATCAACTATGTAACCGCTGGATCTAAGGATGAACTCCGGCAATATACATTGGAAGGAGTCTGCTATGGATTCTGTTTTAGTCGAGCTGTTATATATGACCAACAGGGAATGCATAGTTTGACGCTCCTTTATACTGAAGTAGCTAATTAGTTAATAATAAGTATGCAGATGGGATTAGAAAAGGAACCATATGTTATATTATATAACACAAAAAAGGCTTGTTTGTCGATGAATTTAAGAAATTTAAATTTTATATGTCATAATTGTTGACGTAAGCTAAAAGTATGTTGTATAGTCGATTTAACAAATTAAACAATCACGGATACAACGATGTGTTCGGATGAAGCGGCAATGGCGCCTGCTTACACTAATCGCAAGGGGAAACTTATGTTTCCGGGCGGAGTGAAGCGGGCTTTTTATGTTTTGAACCTGGAGAGGAGAGAGATAGATATGGCAACAGCGCGTAAAAAATTGGTGATGGTAGGTAACGGAATGGCAGGGGTTTGGGCGATTGAGCACTTGTTGAAATTAGCCCCCGATGCTTATGAAATAACAATTTTTGGTGCAGAACCTCATCCTAACTACAACCGTATCATGTTATCCTCGGTTCTCGCCGGCGGGGCAGATATGGATGAAATTATTATAAATGATCTGGAATGGTACCGGAGCCATAATATTAATCTTCATATCGGACATACAGTCACTCAGATTGACACAAAGAACCGCAAAGTCTATTCGGATGGAGGAATAACAGCGGGTTATGATGAGTTGATATTGGCAACGGGATCCAACCCATTTATGCTTCCTCTTCCGGGAGCAGATAAAGAAGGTGTTATAGCTTTCCGCGATATTAATGATTGCCGGATTATGCAAGAGACAGCTAAATCTTATAAAAAAGCAGTGGTCATCGGCGGTGGATTACTGGGTCTGGAGGCAGCAAGAGGGTTGCTGCATCTGGGAATGGATGTCTCGGTTGTCCACATTAATGAATATATTATGGAGCGCCAGCTAGACGAGGCAGCTTCGACCATGCTTAAGAGAGAACTGGAAAATCAAGGCATGAAGTTCCTATTACAGAAGCAGTCGGAGGCTATCCTCGGTAAGAAGCGCGTTAAAAACTTACTTTTCGCTGATGGGAGTACGGTAGAAGCAGATCTGCTTGTTATGGCAGTAGGTATTAAACCTAATGTGGAATTGGCTCAAAAGTCAGGGATTGAGATCAAACGCGGTATTGTGGTAAATGATTATTTGGAAACCAATATCCCTGGCATCTATGCGCTTGGTGAATGTGCTGAGCATCGTGGGATCGCCTACGGTCTAGTTGCCCCTCTATATGAACAAGGCGCTGTGCTCGCCAAAAGACTGGCAGGTACACCCACTGAAGGTTATGCAGGCTCTGTAACCTCTACTAAGTTGAAAGTATCCGGGGTCAATGTGTTCTCGGCTGGGCAATTTATTGAACCTGAAGGCTCCCGGGCGCTTCGTTTCCAAGATGAGATTGATGGTGTGTATAAGAAATTAGTTATTCAAGACGATAAGTTGATCGGTGCCGTGCTGTTCGGTGATACCAGTGACGGTGCGCAGCTCTTCTCGATGATTAAGAAGGGTGAAGATATAAAAGGCAGAGAAAAAGAATTGCTGTTGGGTGTATCTGCGGATGCATTGTCCTCTTCACCGCAAAATCGTCTGGAAGGCATGGCGGATGATGAAATCATCTGCGGCTGTAACGGTGTATCGAAAGGTGCGATTGCTGAGGCAATCCAATCCGGTGGCTGCACAAGTGTAGGGCAGATTAAAGCTTGTACCAAAGCATCTGCATCCTGCGGTGGATGTAAGCCGCTCGTGGAAGGATTGCTTCAACTATATGCGGGAGATGCGGCTGTAACGGTTAAGGAAGGCATTTGCGGCTGTACTACGCTGAACCGGGATGAGATTGTCTCCGAGATCCAACGTATGGAGCTTAAGACTGTTAAAGAAGTGATGAATGTACTGGAATGGAGTAATGAAGAAGGCTGTGCCAAATGCCGTCCTTCCCTAAATTACTACCTTGGAATGCTCTGGCCAGAAGAGTATATAGATGAGAAGGAATCACGGTTCACAAATGAACGCTACCATGCAAATATTCAGAAGGACGGAACGTACTCTGTAGTGCCCCGGATTTATGGAGGGGTTACCTCACCAACCGAGCTGAAGAAGATTGCTGAAATCGCCGAGAAATTTGATGTGCCGATGGTGAAGTTTACGGGTGGACAAAGATTGGATCTACTTGGCGTGAAGAAAGAGGATCTGCCGAAAATGTGGGAAGAACTGGATATGCCTTCGGGTCATGCCTACGGTAAGACGCTGCGTACAGTGAAGACCTGTGTGGGTTCAACCTTCTGCCGCTTTGGGACTCAGGATGCAATTGGTATGGGTATCCGGCTGGAGAAAGAATTTGAGCGTTTGACCGCCCCGGCAAAGGTGAAGTTGGCCGTATCAGGCTGTCCTCGAAATTGTGCGGAAGCAACGATTAAGGACTTTGGTGTCGTCGCCATAGATGGAGGCTGGGAGCTGCACATCGGAGGGAATGGAGGCGTACATGTCCGCGCAACAGATCTTCTCTGTGTAGTGAAAACGGAGGATGAGGTAGTAGAGTGGGCAAGTGCCTTCCTGCAATATTACCGTGAGAATGCCAGCTGGAATGAGCGAACTTCGATTTGGGTGGAACGTGTCGGCGTCGAGAGTGTGAAGAAGGCACTCGAGAATCGTGAAGATCGTCTTGCGTTGCAGGAAAGAATTCAAACTACACTAAGTCTGACTACGGATCCTTGGAAAGAAATCGTTAATGAGCCGGGACTTCGTAAAAATTTCGAGCCGATCGCACCAGTAGAGATATATAAATAGGGGGAATCAAGCCATGACTATGACCAAAATGCTGATAGGAAATGTAACGGATATTGACCGCAAAGGATCACGAACCTTCAAAGTTAACGACATAGAAATCGCTTTGTTTCGCCTTTCGGACGGTGAGGTATTGGCTGTAGAAAATAAGTGTCCACATAAAGGTGGAGCGTTATCTGAAGGGATGGTCTGCGGGACAAAGGTTCACTGTCCACTGCATGACTGGAAGATTGATCTGCATAGTGGGGTTGTGCAAGAACCGGATACGGGTTGCGTGACAACCTTTGAAGTAGAGGTCGATCCCTACAGCGGCTCTGTATATGTGACGGTATAATGTTAAATTTCTATAGAGGATTGGGGGAGTACTCATGGATTATTTGAAACCCAGCGGTTTTGGAAATCGCAGCTCAGAACAAAAGGTTATGAGGCCAGGTAGTGTTGCGATTGTTGGAGCGGGTCCTGGGGATCCAGAGCTCATCACTCTCAAAGCAGTGCTGCGTATCCAAGAGGCTGATGTCATCCTCTATGACCGGCTAGTAAATGAAGAATTGTTAGACTATTCTAAACCTGAAACGATTCGTATCTACTGTGGTAAATCTCCAGGGAAACATTCTATGGCGCAGCGGAAAATAGAACAGCTTATGATCCAATATGCTGCAGAGGGAAACAAGGTTGTGCGGCTTAAAGGCGGCGATCCCTTCGTTTTTGGCAGAGGGGGTGAGGAGGCCATAGCTATGGCAGAAGCGGGAATTTCCTATGAAGTTGTTCCCGGGATAACCTCAGCTATCGGTGCAGCAGCTTCAGCGGGTATTCCCCTTACTCACCGTGGATTGGCGGCTTCCTTCACCATCGTGACGGGGAGTCGTTGCAGTGACCATGAATCACCGGTCCGCTGGGACCAACTGGTACAAAGTGTGGATACGATTGTCGTCTATATGGGAATTAGTCAATTTAGCGAAATTCGTGAACAACTGCTGCACTATGGAAAGAGTGGAACAACCCCGGTTGCGGTCATTGAGAATGGAACGACCCGTCGTCAGCGAACGATTACCGGAACTCTTAACAATATTGAAAAGCTATTGGCAGCTACCAAAATAAGCAATCCAGCCCTTATAATTATCGGTGAGGTAGTCAGGGTTAGGGAGCAGCTCATGGAGCTGGAAACGAAGGCGAGATCACAGATTGGCTAATCTATCAATTACTTGGGAGAGGGTGTCCCGGCAGCTATGCAAATGGCTGCTGGGACATCCTTTTTAGGGTCTGGAGCTGTAAGCAGCACAAGCATTATGAAAGAGAGAGCATTTAATATAGAGAAAGGATGTGATAGTAATGACCAAGACGGAATTTATCGCAATCATCGCTCCGTTAGCCATACAAAGTATGCAGCAGAGTAAAGTTCCTGCATCGCTGACCATATCGCAGGCTGCTCTGGAATCAGCTTGGGGGAACAGTGGGTTAACGGTTAAAGCTAATAATCTTTTTGGAATTAAAGGCAGTGGGCCTGCGGGGAGTATCACTGCGCAGACCACTGAATATGTGAATGGGAAGGTCGTTAAGGTGAATGCCGCTTTTCGTGCCTATAACCAATGGGGTGAATCTATTTCGGACCATACTGAGATCCTTGTCAAAGGCGTGTCATGGAACCGTGATTTGTATAGGAAGGTAATTGGTGCTTCAGGCAAAACTGCAGCCAAAGAGATTGCATCTGCTGGTTATGCAACAGACCCTAATTATGCTCAAAAGCTCATCCGCATTATGGATGCTTACAATCTTTATCAATATGATGATCTCGATAAGGGGGAGGACGAAATGTCGGCTGAAGATAAAAAGAGGCTTGTAGAATTAGAGACGGAATTAAAAGAGCTGCGTGAGCGTATGTCTATAATGGAAAGCCGGGCCGCTATGAGCATCCCCTCTTGGGCAGAATCTGCTGTAAAGACAGCAATCTCGGCGGGTCTATTGGATACTCCAGATGGAGGCAGTTATGATTTTTACCGTGTATTAACGATTTTAGATCGTGGAGGTCTATTAAAAAAAGCGAAGGGGGATAGTCTGCCATGAACAATGAAGCATTGAATGGAGTGTTAGCTTTTGCTTCGGTGCTGGCTGTATTTGTACTTGCACTAGTACAGCTTGTGAAGAATACGGTTAACCTTCCGCGTAACATTGTACCTGTTGTGGGATTGGTTATTGGCCTGTTGGTCGGTGCGCTTGCTTATCCTTTTACTCCAATGGATCTAGTGCTTCGCCTGTGGTCAGGTGGGCTGGCGGGTTTGTCCGCAACAGGTTTATTCGAATTAGCCTTTAACAAGCGGGAGGGCACTAAGAAAGATGAATAATCATAACAAGATATCTACTACTCAATTTGAACTCTATTAAAAACAAGCTCTTGACGCCAGCGAGGTGTCCACGCACTCAAACAAGACTTTTAATATAATAGCGTATGTTATCACGAAAGGAGGTGCTTTATATGGGAACTTTTCTAGATGCAAGAACATCACAAAATGCTAGTTATGCCGGCTCAATCTTAGTTCCGATTGCGGTAATAAATACACCTCAGCTTTTTGGACAAATCGGGCTGGTGACTGAAGGAGTGACTACGACCCCGCGTGTTTTGCTTAAAGGTACCATTGGTGTGCAACTGCCCTTAGCTTTGGTTGGGGTGACCATCACCATTGTTAGAGGAACATTGCCGACGGATCCGATTGTTTACTCGGCAACCTCTACTTTTAGCTTAAGTATCTTGGCTCCTCAAGTCATTACCTTTTCGGCCGATGATTACAATCCGCCAATCACACCACAATTGACTTATACAGCATTTATTTCCTCCAACCTAGTCGGAACCATTCGTGTGGGACCGGAAAGCTTTGATGGAGTTCTGGTTTCTGATTAGTTATTTATGTGAGAAAACCCCTCCAGACTTGCAAGTCTGGAGGGGTTTTTATCGTCTAGATAGAGATTTCCTCAATGAGTTCACACGTATCATTTCGCACATTCCCTACACTAGCTGAAACTGGATAGGCTTTCATTTTGTCAGCCTCATAAGGAACTAATAACTTCATTAGAGATGGGATCTCTTTGTTATTCCTTCTAAGCCATTCTTCCTCATCCTCGGCTCGCAGAATAACCGGCATACGATCATGGATATCTGCCATAAGGCGGTTTGGTGTAGTTGTTATTATAGTACAAGTGCTCAATTTCGCGCCCTCAGGATTTGTCCAAATATCATAAAGTCCCGCCATAGAGAAAATGCCGCCATCCCGCATGAGGATTCTCATGGGTTGTTTTCCATTATCCTTCTTCTGCCATTCGTAAAAACCATCAGCGGGAATGATACAACGGCGGGTGCCTATAATCCGCTTAAATGAAGCTTTTTCTAATAGAGTTTCCGAGCGGGCATTGATCAACTTGCTGGCACTTTTATCGTCCTTCGCCCAGGAAGGGACCAACCCCCATCGAAGCTCCCCTAATCGGTTCTTATACCCGTCATTGATAATCGCAGGAACCTGCTGCATAGGAGCCATATTATATTTGGGTGCATAGTGGATTATGGTAGAGTCATCTATTAGATATCTAAACATCAGTTCTTCAAGGGAGACAGTAATGGTATAACGTCCACACATTTGAGAGTAGTCCTTCCATGCTTTTTGGGTCTATTTTACGCTATTTTTTACGAATATCAAATCTGCTTGCGGTAAGGCTTGGAAGCCTATTTTGATAACCAACCCAGACAGTAAGCCATATTCAGCATATCCTGTGTTTGTACTTTACAAAAAGAGGAGGAATCATTCATGAGTGAAAACGGATATGGCGGTGTGGGTGGAGCATTTACATCAACAGGTGCAATTTTGGTGCTTTTTATCCTGCTGGTAATCATCTCGAAGTCTTTCCTGGTTTAAGATTTGAATTGGTAATGGATTAATATAGACGAGGAGCTTGGCGGAAAACCGTCAGGCTCCTTTTTTTGACATTGCTTAAGCGGAGTGGAACTGGATATAATACAAACGTACGTTCCTATTCAGGGGGGTGTGAAGCATGCTGGATGATACACCAAGGAAGCTGCTGCGTATCCTGTATCACTTCTCCAGCCATTACAAACGACTGCCTACCCTGCCGGAGCTTGAGCGGTTAAGCGGAAGGCCCGGGGTTAAGATCAGGAAGGGGATGCAGAATTTGGTCGAGCATAATTACATTGAATGGAATCCGAATATGCCTGTAGAGAAGGCTGTAATTATTGAAGAATGGGAAAGACCTGATCCCCATGCTGCACAACAAGAGGGTGAAGGGATGAGCTCTCAACTAACGAGAACGAAGGGGAATACGGATTATTGGTTGTATTATTGAGGAGGGATAGGATGAGAAGCAAAAAGCTGGATAACATTTGGGAGTGCAGCAGGTTTATGCTGCCGGAGCATGAACGTCGGATACAAAATGAGAATCGTCACAGAGATATGCGAACAAAACCTGAATTAGACGAGCAGGAGATGGGAAGCATTGAACGGGTCTTAGCTAAATCAATCGAAGATCATAGTCCGGTCACTTTAATCTTGTTCCGACCTGATCGGGATCAAGAATATCGGGGAATTGTAATGTCTGTAGACCGATATTTAATGAGAGTTAAATTGCGCTGGTCTGATGAACATTGGGATTGGATCCCTATCAGCGATATTATTAATGTGCGTGTGTAACATAGACTGTGGTACCTTTGGGCGTTACATAAGCATAAAAAAATCGGGCGCCCCTTTCGGAGCGCCCTTTCATGGGAGAGGAGAAACCGGACGAAGAGCTTATGGGGAAACGTAAGCCTGCTCCGCGGTTGTCTACGACATTTTGTTGATGTCGATAATTACATGATGTCCCTGTTGAGGGGGTCTTATACATGTAGATGGACAATCGTTTTTATTTAATGGCCTGAATGTGGTACGATAGGCGTGGACTTATGGCCTTTTTGGCATAACAAAACAGAGATATAGAGCGGGTGAATGACGGTGAGAGTTGTATCGGGCAGCGCCAAAGGCAGGCCCTTGAAAAGTGTGCCGGGAAGTGGGACACGTCCCACGACCGACAAGGTCAAAGAAGCTTTATTTAGTATGATCGGCCCTTACTTTGAGGGTGGAACAGCACTTGATTTATTTGCGGGTACAGGGGGTCTTGCTATTGAGGCGCTTAGTAGAGGCATGGAGAGTGCAGTGTTTGTAGACATGGAACCCAAAAGTATTGACACAATACGCGCTAATTTGAAAGCCACAGGGCTTGAGTCGCGTGCAGAAGTATATCGTAATGATGCAGGAAGAGCGTTAAGCGCTATGGAAAAACGTGGGCGATCCTTTGATCTAGTATTTTTAGATCCACCCTATCGTCTTAAACATGGTGATGAGCTGATGTGTACTATGGCGACTAAAGGCTTGCTGCAAGCCGAAGCGCTGATCGTTCTGGAACATGAATCCAGCTATGCTTATCCAGAGCATATTCCGGGATTCTACAGGCTGCGACAGGCAGTGTATGGAGAGACAACCATCTCCATTTATCAGTATGAGGCCGCTGGCGAGAATGATGCTGAGAACGGTGAGGAGGACTATGATGAGTCTGCAAATTAGAAAAGAGCGTGTCGCGATATACCCGGGTACATTTGACCCGGTTACTATGGGGCATATGGATATTATTCATCGAGCAGCCAAGCAATTCGATCGACTGATCGTAGCTGTGCTGAATAATTTAAGCAAGAACCCGCTGTTCTCGGTGGAGGAGCGTACAGATTTGCTTCGTCAGGCTACTATGGATATCCCTAATGTAGAAATAGACAGCTTTCGGGATCTGTTAGTCAACTACGTTCGGCAAAAAGACGCGCAGGTTATCGTAAGGGGTATCCGTACGGTTACAGATTTTGAATATGAATTGCAGAATGCTTCTATTAATCATAATCTCGACCCGGATGCAGAAACGATTTTTATGATGACCAATCCAAGATACTCCTATCTAAGCTCCAGCGTAGTGAAGGAAATTGCTCACTTTGGCGGAAATGTAAGTGACTTCGTAACCCCCCAGGTGGAACAGGCGATGAAGCGGAAATTCAGTCAAAACGCCGCCGGAAAATTGCAATAAGAGCGATAAACGCAGATAGCATCAATAGCGACAGCAGGAGCAGGAATTGAATCCCCAACAGATTAGGGAGAGTACTCCATATTGTTGTAAAACGGACCAGTCCTGAGTGATCAGCATCGGGTCTCGCTAGAGTAGGCAAAGCCGACTCCTGAAAGGACATTAAGGGTTTCCAGAGCAAAAGAGTCAACAAGAATGCATAGAGACCATGCAAAAGGCGTACAGCGGCAAATGGCAGGAAACGGATTTGAGCCGTTTTTAAGATTGTCATAATCTGGAGGTGGGCACAAAGTCCGCTCCATCCGAGTGCAGCGGATAGTAAAGCCAAGCTAAGGTGTTCCGTTGCCCCACTCGGAGCTGCAATGCTGGCTTCACTTAGTGTTCGGGCTCCCAGGTTTATTTCCATTAGCCCTGCTGTTAATGTAGCTGGAAGCTCTGGGAACAGCCCCTGCACAATGCTGATTACTACAGCGAACATGATCATATATCCACCTACGATCATTAAGCTCTGTACAGAACTTCCTACGGAATCACCAAGCAGCTTGCCAAAGCTGCGTCCATCCTGTAATCGGGCTTCGGATGCCGCATAAAGCACACGTTTGTATGGAGATTTTCTATTGGGTTCTTCAGTATGACTGCATTCCTCTGGAATCTTCGGAGAGCCCCTCAAGAGAGTGGCTGTGAATCCAGCAAGGAGTCCGGACAACCAGTGTACGGCCAACAGACCATAACCTGCTGCGGGGCTGTGAAGGAAAGCTACACCTACAACGATTAGTAGTGTAACAGGGCTGCCAAAGTGTACAAGTGCTGCCAATCGACCGGCCTCCTTGTCCGAAAGGCTGCCCTGCTTGTGTAACTGGAGCACTCCCTGAGCCCCTCCGGGGAACCCGGTCGTTAATCCTAACCAGAGGGTCCAACCACCGGTTCCGGGCAGCCGGAATATACGACGCATTAAGGGTTCCAACAGAACGCCTAAGCCGTGAGCGAAACCGGATGCTGTTAGCATTTCGGATAAGATCAGGAAGGGTAGCAATGCAGGGAACACTAAGTTCCACCATAGCTTCAAACCCTGCAAAGAAGCTTGAAATGATGTTTCGGGGCTGGAGATAATGGCTATAGCCAGCAGGATTGCGAAGGCACCCGATAGGAAGGGGGCTGTGTCCGATGCGATCCGGCGCATTTTAATGTTCATTTTATATTCACCTCTTCATAACTTAAGGACAGGTAGGTATGATATCACTTTATGCAGACGAGACAACCATCATGCCAAAGCTGGGATTAGGAATATAGGATTAGGAGTTTGCAAAGCTAGAGTGCTGCAGGAGAGGAGGGGCAAATCGTGAAACAGATGAGAACGCGGACGGGATTCCGTACAATAGTATACTTATTTACGCTTATCGTGCTCGTCTATGTGTTTGTGTTTATGGGGACGCCATACATTGTGTATCAACCCGGCAGCGCGTCAGAAGTGGCTCCTATGATTAAGGTTGAGAATGGTGATGATGACGAAAAAGGGACGTTCATGATGACTACAGTGTCAGCTAGTTATGCTAACGTAGCTCTCTTAGTTGCCTCGGCTTTTAATTCAAATGCAGAGGTTGTCCCGAAAGAGACTAGGCTTGGAGAGAAAAGCGAGGAAGAATATGCCGCAGTTCAAGTGTTTAATATGGACAGCTCTCAATCCTACGCTGTACAGGCTGCTTATCATGCTGCAGATATTCCATACAAGAATGAGCCAGATTACTTATTTGTATATTCGGTCCCTGCAGAAGGAAATCGTGTACAATTTCAACCGGGAGACATCATTCTAAGTGTTGCTGGTAGTAAAATGGCAGATTCAAATGCTTTAACGTCCCTTTTATCTACAAAAAACATAGGAGATAAGGTATCAGTCACTTTGCTGCGGAGCGGAAAGAAGTTGACGGAGGAAGTCCAACTGATCGAAGTTAAAGACAGTGAGGATGCTGCGGGTCGCCCGGGTCTTGGGGTGATTATCGCTGCTATTCAAAAAGTCGAGGCGCAGGAAGCTGGCAAAGAGGTCACTTTCGTAGACACTAATGTTGGCGGACCTTCGGCCGGATTAATGTTCACTATGGAAATCTACAGCCAGCTAACACCGGGTGATCTGACGAAAGGTTATAGAATTGCAGGTACGGGTGCAATTGATCCTGAAGGTATTGTAGGCCCCATCGGCGGGGTGAAGCACAAAATAGTTGCTGCTGACGGGGAGAAGGCGGAGATTTTTTTCGTGCCAGCAAAAAATTATGAGGAAGCTAAGGCGAAAGCGGATAAAATAGGTACGGCTATGAAGCTGGTGCCGGTGTCCACATTGACTGAAGCGTTGGATTACCTGAAGAGCTTGCCGGTCAAACCCTAACCGGCGGCTCCAAATAATCACGGTACATATCGCTGCGACGAGGTGACATATAGGTTCCTGCATAAGCGGCAGAAGCTTGTATATCCCGTTCTAATTGAGGGTGGGAGCAAAGTGCAGGCCGTATAACAATGGGGAGGGTGGCGCTCTTTTTCATTCTTTTCAAAAGGTGCCTGCCGCTCTCTCTAAATCCGAGCACACGGATATATCCTGGACCTTGGCCCAGAATAGAAGGAGAGAATTCTTTCTTAGGGTGATTCAATAGGGTGTGTACGAGTATACGTTGAAGTCTTGTTCGTGTGTAGCGTTTACTTTTAAGGACATCCAGCAGGCCTGAGACACTGAATTGATCTAGCTCTGTCATCACGCGCAGCAGTCTGTTCTCCAACCCTTCATTCATATCCTGTATGATCTCAAGCTCCGAAGCGCTGTGTGTGGAGAGCAGGTGGCGAAGCGGGCCGGAGAAGCTCTCTAGGGTAATGGGTCCGCGGCCAGCTGCTTTTTCCCGTTCCATGATACGTAAACTGTAATCCGGCAGGTATGAGGTTGGATTACCACCTTCCTGGAGCAGGGAGCGGATGGCGGTAGCACTGGCAATGGCAGAGTCTGTCTGCAATGGGTCGTGAAATCCTGCACCTGTTCGCGGAACGGTCAAAGGCTGGATTTGGCTATGGATTCGGCGCAGGGCAATAAGATAATGTAGGCCTAAGCTGTTATTTGGCTGGCGAAGTAATTCTTCTATAGAATCTGCCGGGTGAAGTTGGTGCTTACGGAGATCCTCATTCCACACTGAAGCGGCAGCAGCACTGTAGGCAGCGGGAAAGCTCTCACCCAACGCCATTCTATTGCGAATGGCGTTCTGGAGCTCGCTGCTTTCTTCTGCTAAGTATTCTGCTAGAGGCAGAAGCTGTTCCAGTGCACCGGCTTCAGATCCAAAACAAAGGCTGTCCACGACCCCTGTTGCTTCAAGCAGTGAAACGGCCCCGAATGCGAACCATTCGGCCGGTTGTACAGCGTAAGCCACAGGAAGTTCAATAACAAGATCCGCTCCCATGCAAAGAGCCATTTCAGTTCGGGCATATTTATTTACCGCTGCGGGTTCACCCCGCTGTGTGAAGGGACCGCTCATGATAACAATGGTGCTTTTTGCGCCAGCAAGTTTTTTGGATTCCAAAAAATGATGGACATGCCCGTTATGTAAAGGATTATATTCTGCTATAATTCCTAGAGTGGTCACAGCGAATTCGCTCCTTTTTGTTAAGAATAGAGTGTTATTTATGTTTATTAGATAGTTATATCATAAATTGTAGCTTTATCTGAAACAATATAAAGTGAAAATGGTTGACAAAGTTCCACAATGCTAGGTATAATAAATTTTGTTTGTTTGGAGTGATATGGTAATGGAAATTCACTTTCGCAAATTAGCGAATGCCGACGAGCCTTTACAAATTCATGAGACTATGGATGTTAGTAAGGTTGTCAAAGGGCGCAAGGATATTCTTGCTGTTGCACCGCTCTCAGTGGATCTTAAAGCGCTGCCCGCGGATACCAATTGTGTGAACGTGGTGGGGAAGCTGAGTGGAGATGTGGACATGTTATGTTCACGCTGTCTCAATGAGGTCAAGAGTGTTTTGAACATTCCTTTCGCTGAGACTTTCAAGTGGCTTAAGCAGCCGGTTCTTCCAGAAGATGAAGATGATGAACTCATTTACATCAAGGATGAGAGTGTGGACCTTATCCCGTACGTGGAAGAAAATTTCGTACTGCACTTACCGGATGCGGTATTGTGCAAGGCAGACTGTCTTGGTCTTTGTCAGAAATGCGGACAGAACTTGAACGAAGGCACCTGCAGTTGCGACAACACAGTGATCGATCCTCGACTTGCTGGGTTGAAAAACTTTTTCAAATGAGCATGAATGAGACCGACATCCCGCCGTTTGCGCGGGTTGAAACAAAAAATTAATCAGGAGGTGTATCACAAATGGCAGTACCTCAACGGAGAACGTCCAAGACTCGCCGTGACAAACGTCGCACACACTTTAAATTGGTTGTGCCGGGCATGGTGAAATGTGAACAATGCGGAGAGCTTAAATTGGCTCACCACGTATGTAAAGTATGCGGAACTTACAAAGCAAGAGAAATCATCAAACAATAGTTTCAATAAAAGTAGCACTTCATCTGATGAGGTGCTATTTTTTTTGTCAACATTCTCAAATTTATAGCGAAGTGGTGTCAATGCTTTATTTTTAACACCACATGCTTTATACTACATATTAGTACCTGGTTCTAAAATAATTGATATGATCTTATAACTTAGACGGCAGCGGCCATCTGCGGCCGTTTCAGCATGGGCCAGGAGGTGAGCCGTTATCGAGCGGGTGTCCAAAAAAGAGCGTCAGCAGCATCTGCTGCAAATTATTGAAGGAAATCCTTTTGTTACGGACCGTGAGTTGACGCGGCAGTTGAAGGTTAGTATTCAGACGATCCGATTGGACCGGATGGAGCTTGGCATTCCGGAGCTGCGTGAGCGTATGAAACAAATGGCGGAGCATTCCTATGATCAGGTCCGCTCTCTGCCAGCAGATGAAGTTGTTGGTGAAATTGTAGATTTACAGCTCGATAAGAGCGGGATTTCCATATTTGAGATTCGTGAGGAGCATGTATTCTCCAGAAACGGCATTGCCCGGGGGCACTATGTTTTCGCTCAAGCCAATTCGCTAGCGGTAGCCGTGATAGATGCAGAGATTGCTCTGACAGCTTCTGCCGATATTCGTTTTGTACGTATGGTCCGTTTGGGAGAGAAATGTATCTCCAAAGCCTATGTTCGCTCTCTTGCGGGTCGAAAAGGTAAGGCGGAAGTTGACGTATTTACATATGTTGGGGAAGAAATGGTTTTTCAGGGCCACTTTGTAGTTTATCGGTCCGCAATAGAAGAATACAGCGAAGGGGGAGACCGTAGTGCTGATCGCCATTGATGCCATGGGCGGGGACAACGCTCCTGAATGTAACGTTGAGGGTGCGTTGTCCGCGGCCGCGGAATGGAAAGACACACAAATTGTACTCGTTGGTGACGAAGCGAGATTGGAACCGCTGCTTAAGAATAAGCCGTCTAATGTGACAGTTCGTCATGCAGGGGATGTTATTGGTTCGGATGAAGAGCCTGTTAAGGCCGTACGCCGTAAAAAGGATTCATCCATGGTTGTCGCTGGGCGTATGGTTCGAGAAGGTGAAGCAGATGCGATGATCTCATCCGGTAATACGGGCGCACTTATGACGACAGGCTTGCTTATCGTCGGAAGAATGCAGGGTATAGAACGACCTGCTTTGGCTCCCATGATTCCTACACTGGACGATGTAGGCGTGCTTGCCCTGGATCTTGGTGCCAATATGGATGCAAAGCCACAGCATTTGGCACAATATGCGCTTATGGGAAGCATATACCGGAGCAAGGTACATGGAATTGCTAAACCCCGTGTTGGATTGCTTAACGTAGGCACTGAGCCCGGCAAGGGCAATGAGCTGACGAAGGAAGCTTACCCGCTGCTGGAGGCTTTGCATGGCATTTATTTTGTCGGTAATGTCGAAGCTCGGGATGTATTACTAGGCAGTTGTGATGTTCTGGTATGTGACGGTTTTGCAGGGAACATTCTGCTGAAGACACTAGAAGGTACTGCAGGAGCAATGTTTGCGTTACTTAAGGAACAATTCAGTATGTCTCTTAAGACCAAACTTGGAGCGGCTATGCTTATGCCTCAGCTAAGAGCATTGAAAGGTAAGATGGATTACAAAGAGCATGGAGGAGCGCCGCTGCTTGGGCTAAGTGGGCTAGTAGTGAAAGGACACGGTTCCTCTGACGGAAATGCCGTTAAAAATGCGGTCAGACAAGCGCGAATTGCGCTTCAAGCAGACCTTGTAGCAAGTATATCGAAGGAAATTAGCGGGAAGTGAGTGACAATATGAAACAGCAATTACGGCCAGTAGGCATTATTGGTACAGGGAAATATGTTCCTGAGAAAATTTTAACCAATGCTGATCTAGAAAAAATGGTTGATACAAATGATGAATGGATCGTTAGCCGAACAGGGATTCGGGAACGCCACATTGCTTCTCCAGATGAAGCCACCTCAGACCTTTCTTATGCTGCTGCTCTCAAAGCACTTGAGTCTGCAGGTATGAAACCGGAGGAACTCGATCTCATTATCATAGCAACAATTACACCTGATAGTGCTTTTCCTTCAACAGCCTGTATTCTGCAGGACAAGCTGGGAGCGAAGAGGGCAGCCGCTTTTGATTTGTCCGCTGCTTGCTCCGGCTTCGTATACAGCTTGGCAACTGCGGTAGGTATGATTCAGAATGGAATGTACAACAACGCACTTATCATTGGTGCAGATACCTTGTCCCGGATTACGGATTACACCGATCGCAACACCTGTGTGCTCTTTGGCGACGGTGCCGGTGCTGTAATTATAGGAGAAGTGCCGGAAGGGCGAGGCTTCCAATCTTTTGATCTTGGTGCAGAAGGTTCTGGAGGCAGTCTGCTTAAGCTAGAAGGCGGAGGTTCACGTCTGCCAGCTTCTCAGGAAACCGTGGAAGGTAAGAAGCATTACATATACATGAACGGTACTGAAGTCTTTAAGTTTGCTGTTCGCATTATGGGTACGGCAACTGAAAGAGTGCTCACCAAAGCTGGTATTGGCAAAGAAGATATTGATTTGTTTGTTCCTCATCAAGCGAACATTCGCATTATTCAGTCTGCTATGCAGCGGCTTAACCTTCCACCAGAAAATGTTGTTATTAATGTGGATAAATACGCTAACACCTCAGCGGCTTCGATCCCGTTAGCGCTGGTTGAAGCAGCCGAACAGGGTCGAATGAAGGAAGGCGATACCGTTCTCATGGTTGGGTTCGGCGGCGGTCTTACTTGGGGCGCTTCGGTGCTGATCTGGTAGAAAACTCACTTGCAGCAAAGGGGATTTAACAGGTATGGGTAAAATAGCGTTTGTGTTTCCCGGCCAAGGGGCTCAAGCTGTCGGCATGGGTAAAGATATATTTGATGCATTGCCGCAGAGTCGTGCGGTATTTGAGAAGGGTGATGAAGTACTTGGCTTTCCACTAAGCACACTCATCTTTGAAGGACCTGAAAGTGAACTAAAGCAGACCGTAAATACTCAGCCAGCACTTCTAACAGCGAGTATTGCTTATTTGAAGGCGCTGCAGGATCAAGGGATCAAGCCAGATTACGTTGCTGGTCATAGCCTAGGTGAGTATAGTGCGCTAGTCGCTGCAGGAGTGCTGTCTTACGAGGATGCGGTAAGTCTCGTACGTCTGCGCGGCCGATTTATGGAAGAGGCAGTACCTGGAGGCAAAGGTGCCATGGCTGCTGTGCTAGGTGCAGAACGGGAGGCGCTCGCTGAACTATGTCGTAATGTTTCCGAAACTAGTGGTTCAGTTGAATTGGCAAACGTTAATTGTCCGGGTCAAATCGTTGTCTCAGGTTCACAGGAAGGCGTTAATAGTGTGGTAGAGCGTGTGAAGGAAGCTGGTGCCAAACGGGCCATTCCTCTAGAAGTCAGCGGCCCCTTTCATTCCTCATTGATGAAAGAAGCTGCGGATCGCCTTGCAGAGGAGCTTAAGAAAGTAACTTTCCACGCTCCTTCTGTACCTGTTGTAGTGAATGTTACGGCAGCACCTGTAACCAATCCCGAAGAAATTCGAGAACTGCTGGTCCGTCAGGTCTATTCACCCGTATTATGGCAGGACAGCATAGAATGGTTGATTGCTGACGGTGTGGATACTTTTGTTGAAATTGGCTCCGGCAGTGTGCTTGCTGGACTAATACGTAAAATCGACAAAAGTGTTAAGGTGGTTAACATCAACAGTCTTGAAAGTGCCCAAACGGGTTTGTAGTGCTTGCAACACAATGACTAGTTGTTCTATAGTCATGATCTATGAAAGGGGATTAAATCATGTTCTCAGCATTACGAGGCCAAACGGCTCTTGTTACAGGTGCTTCTCGCGGGATTGGCCGCAGCATTGCTCTAGAGTTGGCCAAGCATGGTGTTAAGGTGGCCGTGAACTATTCCGGAAATGAAGAGGCAGCACAGGAAACTGTAGCGCGAATTGTAGAGCTTGGATCAGAGGGAATTGCAATTCGGGGGAATGTCGGTAAAAGTGATCAGGCAGAGAATCTTGTGAAAGAGATTCTGAATACCTGGGGCCGGATCGACATACTCGTTAATAACGCCGGAATTACCCGTGATAATCTAATTATGCGTATGAAAGAGGAAGAATTTGATCAGGTCATTGAGACGAATCTGAAAGGCGTGTTCAATTGTTTGAAGTCTGTTACACGCCCTATGATGAAGCAGCGTTATGGCCGTATTATCAATATCTCCTCTGTTGTAGGTGTAACAGGAAATCCTGGTCAAGCTAACTATTCAGCAGCTAAGGCAGGTATTATCGGTTTGACCAAATCGGCAGCTCGCGAACTTTCTTCACGCGGTATTACAGTGAATTGTATTGCTCCGGGCTTTATCGATACCGATATGACACGTGAGCTGTCTGAGGAAGTCCGGGCTGGGCTGGTGCAAGGTATTCCCTTAGCCCGCCTTGGACGTCCTGAGGATATCGCTATGGCGGCAGTGTACCTTGCTTCTGAAGGAGCAGCCTACATGACCGGCCAGACACTTCACGTGGATGGCGGAATGTACATGTAATTATTTTTACAGTGATTTAACCGGGATTTAACAGGGGTTGAGGTTAGCCGGAAAGCGTTTTTTACGCTCTATGGTATTTTGACCCCATATCTCGTATAATACCAAAGGAGGAGGTGAACCGGATGTCCGATGTATTGGAGCGTGTAACACGCATTGTCATCGACCGCTTAGGTGCCGATGAAGCTGAGGTAACATTAGAAGCGTCTTTCAAAGATGATTTAGGTGCTGATTCTCTTGATGTAGTAGAATTGGTTATGGAATTGGAAGATGAATTCGATATGGAAATCTCTGATGAAGATGCAGAGAAGATTACGACCGTGGGTGAAGTTGTGAAGTATGTACAATCTCATACCTAGTCTATGATTAAAAGTCCCGTACCTGTAAGGGCGGGGCTTCTCCACATCTTTACAGTGACAACGATATACCAAAGGGTGCGTTCGCGCACCTTTATAGGGGAAATAACAGAACCACGGCAAGGGGTATCAGCGTGGTGACTGAATTTTATATAGCAGTAGCAGTACACAACAAAACAGGTTATGTTACTAAACAGCCTACAGATGGGGTGAATGTCATTGAGTCATAGAGTGGTTGTTACCGGTATGGGAGTGGTGACTTCGCTGGGTAAAGATTTGGAAACGTTCTGGGACAACCTCATGAGTGGGAAGTCTGGCGTATCCTTAGTTGAAGCCTTCGATGTCAGCGACTATACAACACGGATCGCGGCTTCAGTTAAAGATTTTGATGCCGAGGAGCGCTTTGGTCGTAAGGAAGCCCGTAAAATGGACCGTTTCGTACAGTTCGCAGTTGCAGCAGGCGAGGATGCCCTGAAAGACAGCGGTCTTACAATCGGACAAGATATTGATGCGGAAAGAATTGGTGTATCCGTCGGTTCTGGTATCGGTGGATTAGGAACTTGGGAAGATCAGCATAATCTGCTATTGGAGAAAGGTCCAAAACGGGTCAGCCCGTTCTTTATTCCAATGATGATTGCGAACATGGGATCAGGCCAACTCTCCATTAACTTGGGCGCTAAAGGCCCTAATACAACACAAGTAACGGCCTGTGCAACGGGAAGCCATTCTATCGGTGAATCTTATCGGTTTATCCAGCGTGGAGATGCAGACGCTATGATCTGCGGTGGAGCTGAAGCAACGATTCGTCCAACAGGTATGGCAGGTTTTTGTGCAATGAGAGCCATGTCTACACGTAACGATGAGCCTGAAAAAGCCAGCCGTCCATTTGATGTTGATCGTGACGGTTTTGTAATGGGTGAAGGTGCCGGAATCCTGGTACTGGAGTCACTGGAACACGCTCAAAAACGTGGGGCGCGGATTTATGCCGAGATCATTGGTTATGGACTTAGTGGTGATGCTCACCACATGACGGAGCCAGATCCAGATGGAGCAGCACGTTGCATGAAGATGGCGATTCGGGATGCTGGAATTACTCCAGAGGAGATCGATTATATTAATGCTCACGGAACTTCAACACCTGTTGGCGACAGATCAGAAACGACTGCCGTTAAGAAGGCGCTGGGTGAACATGCATATAAAGTGGCCATTAGCTCCACGAAATCCATGACAGGTCACTTGCTGGGAGCAGCCGGTGGTGTGGAAGCTATCATCTGTGGACTTTCTTTACAAAAGGGAATGATTGCACCAACGATCAACTTGGAGAATCAGGATCCAGAGTGTGATCTTGATTATGTTCCTAACGTTCCGCGCAAAGCGGACTTGAACATTGTAATGTCTAACTCCTTTGGTTTCGGAGGGCATAACGCCACTGTTATTTTGAAAAAATTCAATCAGTAAGGGGACCGTGCTTTTGAATGGAGATCTGAAGCAATTACAAGTTCAACTTCAAATCCAATTTCACGATTCTGTGTTGCTGAAGCAGGCCTTTACCCATGCATCTTATGTGAATGAACACCGTTTCAACCAGCATCAGGACAATGAGCGCTTGGAGTTTCTAGGAGACGCTGTCCTGGAGCTTACGGTTTCTGAATATTTGTACAATCTGTTACCGGATCGACCAGAAGGGGAATTGACCAAACTGCGGGCTGCCATTGTGTGCGAGCCCTCGTTGGTCAAGTTCGCTGAAACGCTGGGCTTCGGACAGTATGTATTGCTAGGTAAAGGGGAAGAACTTACGGGCGGACGTACCCGCCCTGCCCTGCTTGCTGATGTGTTCGAATCTTTCGTGGGAGCGCTTTACCTGGATCAGGGTCTAGAAGCAGCCCGCGGATTTCTGAACAACCATGTGTTCCCGCTTGTAGAAACGGACGGAAAGCTGCAGATGCAGATGACTGATTTTAAGACGGAGCTGCAGGAGCTAATTCAGCATCACGGATTGGGTACTCTGGAATATCGGATCATTGAAGAACGAGGACCTGCGCATGAGCGTGAATTCGTCTCTGAGGTGTATATGGCTAATCGTTCACTCGGGCGTGGCAGCGGTCGTTCCAAGAAAGAAGCAGAGCAACAGGCTGCAGCCGCGGCGTTATTACACCTGAAGGAAGATGGCGTCTGAGAATATATGATTTTCAAGGCAGGATGCAAAGAAGAGAAGAGCAACAATGGTCAAGGTGCCGGCGTATGGGCGGAATCTTGACTGCTGCTGCTCTTTTTTAAATGAGAAACCTTATATTATGCAAGCGTGTAAGTATGTTTAAACTGTGCTTTCTTGTATGCCAAGGGTACTGAACGCTATGGTATAATGGGGTCAGAGGTGAGTGACGAGTTATGTTTTTAAAAAGGATCGAGCTAGCAGGCTTTAAATCATTTGCCGATAAAACAGAAATGGAATTTGTTCGCGGCATTACGGCAGTAGTTGGGCCTAACGGCAGTGGCAAAAGCAACATTTCCGACGGCATACGCTGGGTACTCGGCGAACAAAGCGCGAAGTCGCTGCGCGGTGGCAAGATGGAAGATATTATTTTTGCCGGAAGTGATTCCCGCAAAGCTGTGAACTATGGTGAGGTCTCACTAACATTGGATAATGAGGATCACGCACTGCCACTTGATTTTAGTGAAGTGACGGTGACTCGTCGTGTTCATCGCAGCGGAGATAGTGAATACTTAATCAATAAGCAAACCTGCCGCCTGAAAGATATTACCGAGCTGTTTATGGATACGGGCATCGGGCGTGAAGCCTATTCCATTATTGGACAAGGCCGGATCGAAGAAATACTCAGTACCCGCTCCGAGGACCGGCGGGGTATATTTGAAGAGGCCTCCGGGATTGTTAAATATAAATCACGCAAAAAGGAAGCCGGACGCAAGCTGGATGAAACAGAACAGAACCTACTTCGAATTCATGATCTCATTACTGAGCTTGAGGATCAAGTGGGGCCGCTGAAGGAGCAATCCGAGAAGGCTATCCGTTTCAAGGAGCTCCGGGAACAGCTGAAGCACCAGGAGATTTCTGTATATGTACATCAGATCGAAGGCATTCATACTGCTTGGCAAACGGGCAATGCTCAGTTGGAAACCCTACGTAATGAACAACTTCAGCTCTCAACGGTAGTCTCAGCACATGATGCCAAGCTGGAGAGCGGACGCTCAGCACTGCGTCAACTCGAGGAACAAATTGAGAAACAGCAGGAAGAACTGCTGCGATTCAGTGAGGCTTATGAGAAAAGCGAGGGCTACGGCGAGCTGCTGAAGGAACGCCGACGCAATCTGGAGAATAATCGGGAGCAGCTATTGCAGACGCTTGGCTCAGTTGGGGAGCGTTCAGCAGATCGGCAAAAGGAATTGGCCGGGCTGGAATCCAAGCTTGAGCAGTCTCAAACCGCTCTTAAGGTACTTCGTGAGCAATTATCTCAGGAAGAAACCAGACTTGAAGGTGTGGCAGACGGGATTAGTCAAAGTCGTGAGGAGAAGCTGAAAAGTGCTCTCCTAGAACTGATGAATCTCATGGCTCAGGCACGCAACGAAATCCGTTATGCGGATCAACAGAAGGAAACTCTTGAACGTCGGATGAGTCGCAGTGAAGAAGAAGGCGACAAGTGGACTGTGCGTCAAGCGGAATTACTGGTCGCCCAAAAGAAACTTAAAGATAAAATCACAGAACTGGGTCAGGAGCTTAGTGACTTACGCAGTGGCTACATAACGGAGAGCGGACAATCGGGTACCCGGCAAAAACTGCTGGAGGAAACCCAGTCCGGTCTTCGCAAGTGGGAACAGAAGCGGGAAGCACAAGTCTCCCGGCATGAGACCATGAAAGAAATGCAGGATGACTTTGACGGCTTTATGTTAGGTGTCAAAGAAGTACTGAAGGGTTCTCGTAAAGGACAGCTTAAGGGTGTACATGGTGCAGTTGCCGAGTTGATTGCTGTTCCAGAAAAACTCGAGATGGCGGTAGAAACTGCATTAGGGGCTTCTCTTCAGCATGTGGTTATGGACGATGAATCCGTGTCACGGCAAGCAATTGCCTTTTTGAAGCAGCGCCAGCTTGGACGAGCTACCTTCCTTCCATTGGATGTTATTCGTCCAAGGCAGATCTCTGGAAGTGACCGGGGAATGGTGGAAGGTGCTGATGGATTTGTAGGCATAGGTTCTGAACTCGTAAGCTATGAAGATAAATATTCAGGTATTATAGGCAGTTTGCTGGGCAATGTTGTTATTGCGGAAAGTCTGGAGCAAGCGAACAAGATTGCTGCGAGATGCCAGTATAGATTCCGGGTCGTTACGCTGGAAGGCGATGTTGTGAACGCAGGGGGCTCCATGACCGGCGGCAGTCAGCATAAGAAGAATAATAGTCTGCTAAGCCGTAAACGCCAGCTGGATCAACTAAGCAGTGAAATCGCAGAGAGCGAACGTCAAATCGTTAAGCTGAAACAAGGCATCGTCAAGCTTCGTGAGGAGCAAGAGAGCTCTGCGACTAAGATGGAACAGCTGCGGCGCGACGGAGATGAGAAGCGACTTGAGGAACAGCGTATGGCTGGTGATCTGAAACAGCTTGAGCAGGAACTTCGTCATGTCGTGGAACAAGTGGAAAGTGCGGGTCTTGAACGGAGCGGTTTTGAGAGCGAGGTTCGAGGGCTTGACGAGACACGTATTCAGGCTACAGCAGAATTGGCTCGTCTCGAGAGCGAAGAGAAAAAAGCGCATGAGGATATCCGAAATGCCGAATCCGCACGTAAAGCAAGTGAAACCGAGAAAGAAGAACTGCAAAGCAAACTTACCAGCATGATGGTTGCTGAAGGGAAGCTGGATCAGGAGATCTTTTCTTTGGAGGAGCAGCTGCGCAGAATGCGGCAGGATGCGGGTTCGCAGGACAAGGAGCTCCGTCAGAGCCGCAATCTCTTGAATACGATTGAACAAGATCTGGCGACCAATGCTACTGAGGATGTCAGACAGAAGGAAGATCTGAACAGTTATCTTCTTAAAAAAGAAGGGACTGCCAAGGCTCTTGATTTTGCTCGGGCCGAAAGAGCAGCACTCTCACGTAAGCTGGAGCTCGAAGAGGGCGAAACCAAGGATCAGCGTCAAGCTTTAAGATCTGTTGAAGACCGGCTGAGAAGTACAGAAGTATCCGTAGGCAGATTGGATGTAGAACTAGATAACATATTACGCAAGCTTAGCGATGATTACGAATTGAGTTATGAATTAGCCAAGCAGCGTTATCCTGTACCCGAGGATGTTCCAGCGGCTCAAGCAGATGTGCAGCGGTTAAAACGCAGTATTTCAGCGCTAGGTGAGGTCAATCTCGGAGCTATTGAAGAATATCAGCGTGTACATGAGCGTTATTCCTTCCTAAGTGAACAGAAGGATGATCTTGTCGAAGCCAAAACAACGCTATACCACGTGATCCGTGAAATGGAAGAAGAGATGTCCAAGCGCTTCAAGCAGACCTTCGATGCCATCCGTCGTGAATTTGGGACGGTATTCTCTAAGTTGTTCGGCGGCGGCAGAGCAGATCTCATGCTGCTGGATCCGGAGCATATGCTGGATACAGGTATTGATATTGTGGCACAGCCTCCAGGCAAAAAACTGCAAAACCTTCAGCTCTTATCCGGTGGAGAACGTGCACTTACGGCAATGGCCTTGTTGTTTGCGATCTTACAGGTAAAGCCGGTTCCGTTCTGCGTCCTCGACGAAGTTGAAGCAGCCTTGGATGAAGCCAACGTAGTACGATTCGCACAATATCTGCGTGAGTTCTCTGAACAGACGCAATTTATCGTTGTTACCCACCGTAAAGGTACAATGGAAGAGGCAGATGTTCTTTATGGGGTTACAATGGAAGAGGGCGGAGTATCGAAGCTAGTCTCCGTGCGCCTGGAAGATGATGAAGCAGAGATTGCTTAAAGCTTGATCTATTTGATTTTTTGGAGTGGAGGAAATATATGAGTTTTTTTAAAAAGATAAAAGAGAGTATTTCAGGAAAAACGGAAAGCGTAACGAAACAGTTCCGCGACGGTTTGGAAAAAACACGCAAAGGCTTTGTTGAGAAAGTATCGGATCTAATCATCCGCCGCAAAAAAATTGACGAAGAATTCTACGAAGAGCTGGAAGAAATTTTAATTGGAGCGGACGTGGGCGTGAATACGGTAATGACGCTCGTTGAAGATCTGCGTGCGGAGGTTAAGAAACAACGCATTGAGGATGCCAGTGAATTGCAGCCCATATTATCCCGTAAATTAATGGAGTTGCTGCGCGGAGATGATGAGAATACGCTTAAGGAAAACCCTGATGGGATCACAGTCATTCTGTTCGTTGGTGTCAATGGTGTAGGCAAGACGACTACCATTGGCAAGCTGGCGCATCGTTATAAGCAAGAAGGTAAAAAAGTGCTTCTAGCAGCAGGGGATACCTTCCGGGCAGGCGCTATTGAGCAGCTTGAGGTATGGGGCCAACGGGCTGGAGTAGATGTAATCAAACAACAATCCGGTTCTGACCCAGCGGCGGTAATGTACGATGCCGTACAAGCTGCCAAGCAGCGGGGCGTTGATATCTTGATCTGTGATACCGCAGGACGACTGCAGAATAAGAATAATCTGATGGAAGAGCTGAATAAAATCTTCCGTGTGATTCAACGTGAGATTCCTAGTGCTCCTCACGAAGTGCTCATGGTACTTGATGCGACTACGGGGCAAAATGCACTTAGCCAAGCGAAGCTTTTTGGGGAGAAAAGTGGAGTTACCGGCTTAGTTCTGACTAAGCTGGATGGAACGGCTAAAGGGGGAATCGTTGTGGCCATCCGCCAGGAACTGAATATCCCAGTGAAGCTCGTAGGTTTAGGGGAAAAAATGGAGGATTTACAGCCATTCGATTCTGGGCAATTTGTACACGCTTTGTTTGCAGGATTAATTGACGAGGAATCGGCTGAAGAACAAGATAATGATAAAGAATAACACAATAGGGCTATAACAACAGAGAAACTACAACTTGACGCCGGTGAATGTACCGGCGTTTTGCTTTGCCCGCACACAACTTTAAACATACATATAAATAAAACATTACATGAAAAATTCATAATAGTAATGCTTGTCTTCTCTTCTGCATACAATTGATGTGTGATCTATGTCTGATCTCCTTATATACTTAAAGTAGAGAAAGGAAGCGATTCCACAAACAGGAAATTGTTTGAGAGGTTTCTTTTCATTGTTATATATATTGACATAAACGGGAGCATTTACGTATGATGAAGGCATAAAGTGTTAATAAACATTACATTTAGATGAAAGGGAGTCGGGCTCATGTCAAAATTAGATCCTTTGCCCGGTCTGTCTCCGTATCCGCTTCATCATTATTATGATGAAATGTATGCTGATGAACGAAGTATCCGGCCGCATTACAAGCATGTGAACCGAATGTTTTCCGGGATGAGCCCCGAAGAACTGCAAGGCAAGCAAAAATTGATGCAGCGCCGGATGATGGAAGAAGGGATTACCTTCACGTTGTATAATCCAGCACAGGATCAACCTATGGAGCGTACGATTCCCTTTGACATGATTCCACGAATTATTCCTAAAGGTGAATGGGAGAGGTTGGAAGCAGGGATTATACAGCGTATTACTGCCTTGAATCTTTTCATACATGATATCTACCATGAACAGTATATTGTGAAAGATGGTATTGTCCCACGAAGGATGATCATCTCTAACTGCTATTTTCGGCCTGAAATGACAGGTTTGCGTGTTCCTGGCGGGGCTTATATAACCACTTCTGGTATTGATCTTATTCGTCATCATGATGGTGAATATTATGTGCTTGAGGATAATTTACGTACACCCTCAGGGTTCTCTTATCTATTTAAAGGCAGAACACTGATGAATCAGCTGTTCCCTGAAATCTCTTTTGCTAACTCAATCCGCGATGTAGACCACAGCCTGAACCGATTTCTATCTGTACTGCGAAGCTTATCTCCCTCTCGCAGAGAAGATCCGGTCATTGCACTTCTAACTCCTGGAGAATACAACTCTGCTTATTATGAGCATGCGTTTCTAGCACAGCAAATGGGTATCCATCTCGTAGAGGGACGGGATCTGGTAGCTAAAGACCATAAAATTTATTTAAAAGAGATGAAAGGTCTGCGCCGTGTTGATGTGCTCTATAGACGTTTAGATGATGATTATATTGATCCCTTAGCCTTTCAGCCAGACTCGCTGCTCGGTGTTGCTGGATTGATGAATGCCTATCGTGCAGGGAATATCGCTATTGCAAACGCTCCGGGAACGGGTGTTGCAGACGACAAGGCGATCTACGTTTATGTTCCGGATATGATTCGTTATTACTTGAATGAAGAACCTATCTTGAACAATGTTCCAACCTACTTGATGTCAAAACCTGAGGAACGTCAATATGTATTGGATCATCTGGCAGAGATGGTGATTAAGGAAACCTCACTCTCCGGAGGTTACGGTATGCTGATCGGTTCGGAAGCAACGAAGGAAGAGCAAGATATTTTCCGGTTGAAAATTCTCGCAGAACCTGACCGTTACATTGCCCAACCTATTATGTCCTTATCCCGTGCACCTGTGCTTTCCAGTGGAACCTTATCTCCGCGGCATATTGATCTTAGAGCATTCGTGCTAATGGGAGCGGATCGCAGACCTCATGTTATCCCTGGCGGCCTAACCCGTGTTGCGATGAGAGAAGGATCGCTAGTAGTCAATTCATCACAAGGTGGCGGGGTTAAAGATACGTGGGTAATGGCCTAAGGAATTCCCGAGGCATCAATAATGTAGGATAAGGGAGTGGCTGATGATGCTGAATCGAAATGCGGAAGCTTTATTTTGGATAGGCCGATATATTGAACGGGCGGAGAATCATGCTCGGTTAATAGACGTACATTACCATATTCAGCAGGAAGAGGACTTTCGGGAAGAAGGGAATAAGTGGTCCCGATTGATTGACGCTTTAGGGGTAAGGAAAGAGTATATGCAACAGTTCGAAAATTTCTCGGAGAGCGATGTGTTATCCTTCATCACGCTGGATCTAGGGAATTCGAATTCCATCTTTTCATGTGTGCATCAAGCCCGTAACAACCTACGTACCTTACGTCAGCATTTGCCTAGTGAGCTGTGGGATATCGCTAGCAGCTTCAATCTGTGGCTTGGAGAGTGTTCCGTTGCGGATATAATGAAAGGCCCTCATCAGTTCTACAGGCAGATTAAAGATCAAGCAGCTATGTTTCTTGGGGCAGAGCAATCCGTTATGCTGAGAGGAAATGAGTGGCACTTTATTGAGAGCGGACGTTTTCTTGAAAGGGCTGAGAATACAACGCGCATTCTGCAGGCCGTTACCTCTTCTTGCAAAAATAAAGATTATTCCGGCATTTATATTCAACTTCAAGCTGTTCTGAAATCGGTCAGCGGCTATCAAGCCTTTCGATATTATTATGCCGATGCCTTTGCTCCAGAGAGTATTTTGGAATTCTTAATTGCCAATTCATCCTTCCCACGTTCGGTTCGATTCTCATTTCATAAGCTGGAGGAGCATTTAGCAAAGCTCGAATTACACTCCTCGGAGAAAGGTTCGGGTCATGAAAAGGTTATTCGACAGGCGGGTAAGATTAAGGCTGATCTTGATTATATGGAAAAAGAAGATATGTCTGAGGATTCTGTGGAAGATGTGCTGAAATCATTAATGGAATCCTGTTTGAGATTAGGTAAAACGATGGAAGGCGCCTTTTTTCGTCGTGAAGGAATCTCGGCATGAAGATCGAAATCAACCACACAACCACCTACAGCTACACGGAACCTGTTACGGACAGTGTCAATGAAATTCGGCTGACTCCACGAACGAACTATCGGCAATCCTGTTATCATCATGAGGTGGAAGTCTTTCCTCCCGCCAATTTACTTACGTATGAAGATTTCTTTGGCAACAGGGTTCATGCTTATTCGGTGAACAAACCGCACAAGGAGATGATTATTCATACCAAGGCGACTGTGGTCACACTGGATAAGGAGCAAGGAGTGGATTTACCGCGTCTCCCCTTGGAGAAGCAGGTCAGTATTCTTAATGATGAGAAATTTCAGAATCGTTATATCGAATTCATTCTGCCTACTCGGTACACGGAGGTAACACGAGAACTGGTAGAGTTTGCTTCCCAACATCCCTTTGATGAGGCGGAAGATATGTATGAGTGGACAAAAAAGCTATCCTCGACAATTTACGATCAATTTACTTATGATCCTGAAGCTACGAGCGTCAACACCACGGTCAAAAAAGCACTCAAGCTCAAGCGCGGTGTCTGCCAGGATTACGCACATTTAATGATCGCCGTCTGCCGCAGCGTGGGTATGCCGTCCAGATACGTCAGTGGATATCATTTTGTAGGGGATCTTCAGGGAGGGAACGCTAATTTTGAACAAGCTTCTCACGCTTGGGTCGAGACTCATATTCCGGGCACGGGTTGGTTAGGTTTTGATCCGACCAATAATGTTGAAGTGAACTGGCGATATATTAAGTTGGGTCACGGACGGGATTATAAAGATATTGTTCCTGTAAAAGGAGTGTATCGAGGCGGGCCAGGTAAGCTTACGGTCAAGGTTGATGTGCGGCAGCTGGATCATTAAATAATTAGGTTAGGATACCCTCTGGTAACTACTTCAGGGGGTTTTTGTTCAAATATCAGAAAGTGCATGATGCACAGATGCACAGATATAGTGCAAATTTGGCATTTAATGATTAAAATGAAGGGTCTTTGGGGTAATCTTGAAGCATAGCCATCAGCATGGGTTATGAAAGGAGAGCTTACATATGAGCCCAAACATAGCGAAGAAACAGCGTTTTATCGGAAAAACAGCCATAATTACAGGTGCGGGCTCCGGGATTGGCCGAGCAACAGCTATTCAGATGGCGCGAGAAGGCGCAAACGTTGCTTTATTTGATCTGGTGAATGACCGTACCTTTGCATTGGAGCAAAAGCTAAACAAGCTTCGTAAAGATTGTGCACTTGCCGTTGATGTAGATACCTCAGATGAGAAGCGGATGGAAGAAGCTGTTCGCAAAACGGTTGAGCATTTCGGCGGGGTGGATATCGTTTTTGCAAATGCGGGCATAAATGGTGCCGTAGGCCCAATTGAGGAGCTAACTCTCAGTGATTGGCAGCATACGATTAACGTCAATTTGACGGGGATGTTCTTGACCGTGAAATATACGATCCCTCATTTGAAAAGTAAAGGAAAAGGCAGTATTATCATCACCAGTTCCATTAACGGTAACACAAGGTTTGCAAGTTTTGGTTGGTCCCCCTACAGTACGACAAAGGCGGGTCAGGTAGCCTTTGCCAAGATGGCCGCACTAGAATTAGCTAAATTTAAAATTCGAGTCAATGTGATTTGTCCGGGGGCCATTTCTACTAATATTGATGAAAGTACGGAGATGAGCGAGGACATGGAAGCTATCGTTATTCCAATTGAATTCCCGGAAGGGGCACAGCCGTTGGCGGAGGGTCCAGGTAAACCGGAGAATGTGGCAGAATTAGTCTCCTTCCTAGCTTCGGATGAATCCATTCATATTACGGGAGCGCAGATTGTGATCGATGGAGCTGAGTCTTTGTTAAGTTAATCTTTATTAAGCTAATCTTTATTGAGCGTCTGTATTCAAAGTCCAAGTGGATTTTGGGTACAGATTTTTTTATGCTACATTGTGTATAAAGTACATCTATTTCACTGACTACCTCCGAGAAACGGATGGTGGATTTGGCTACAGAGATGTAAAAGTACAATAGAATAGTCCTCTGATGGTGGATTCGGCTACATGGATGTAATAATATTGCCGAAATGGGGGCAATTGTCTCTCTTGTGCATACGGTGGATGGGATCAACAAATACTATCTGAATTCTATACCTGGAGGAATACATATGGACCTGCAAAGTGGAAAACTGTATTGGCCAACCACCTATCCAAATCCGAAAAGCTATCCCCAGTTGGAAGAGGATATTAGTTGTGATGTGCTCATCGTTGGTGGGGGGAGCTCAGGGGCTCAATGTGCTCACTATTTGGCTGACACTGGACTCGAGGTTGTCTTAATCGACAAAGGGAGGTTTGCAAGTGGAAGTACTGCTTCAAATACCGCACTTATCCAATATGCTGGAGATAAAATGTTCGTTCCTCTCATGAACACCTTCGGTGAAGCAAAAGCCGCCCAGCATCTTAAGCTATGTGAGGAAGCGATAAATGAAATTGAGGCAGTCTGCGGAACGCTTCCGGACTCAGCGGAATTTTCCCGTAGAGACAGTTTATATTATGCAAGCTGTGAAGAGGATGTCCCAAGTTTAGAACAAGAGCTGAAGCTGCTTCAAAAGCATGGGTTTAAGGTAGATTACTGGACACGGGAGCAAATAATTGAGCGATATCCAATTCATACACCTGGGGCTTTGTATTATCATAATGATGGAGAACTAAACCCCATTAAGTTCACACATGGTCTTCTAGAATCGGCGCACAGCAGAAAGATACGTCTATATGAACAAACCGAATGGAAGGGCCATAGACAGGAGAAAGACGCCGTTGTAATGTACACCCATAATCAGCATTTGATCAAAGCCGGCCATGTTATTTTTGCTAGCGGGTATGGTAATCAATCCATTAAACCGGATAAGAACGCTGTCCTGAGCAGCAGTTATAATCTCGTTACGGAACCGGTCTCCGACTTGTCATTATGGTTGAATCGCATACTTATCTGGGAGACTGCAAGGCCCTATATTTATTTGCGTACGACACCTGACAACCGGATTATTATCGGCGGATTAGATGAGTCCACCATGATAGCAGAAGAAAGGGACAGGCATATTCAGGCTAAAAAAGAACAACTCCTAACGGAGCTGAATCGACGTTTTCCAGATATTCAAGTAGAAGCTGAATTTTATTTGGGAGCCTTTTACGGTGGAACTCACGATGGTCTGCCTATTCTCGGAGTTTATGATGAATTTCCACGCTGCACTTTTTTAAATGCTTATGGTGATAATGGCCTTGTGTACAGTATGGTTCTAGCCCGCATTCTGCGTGATAGGCTGACCATGGGTTCATCGCCTTCATCCGATCTATATCTGCAAACTCGTTGATAAGCTTATATAAATGATAATAATACGATATCTCTGATAAAACTGCCTAGTGCAGTTTTTTTTTGTTTTATGAGATGAAAGGCAAACGATTAGATCATAAATATTGTAATTAACTAAACAAAATGATAAAATGTTTATATTATAAATGAAAATGGGTGATTAACATTACTGGGGAAAATGAGGCTGTCAGCATCTCAGAGAAATTTTGGAATGCTTCAATAGAGGAGTTGAAGACGGGTGTTGCACATGAAGTTCGGGACCATTCCAGTTATTATGTGTGTCTCGTGTGCGGAGAAGCTTTTGAGAAAGGGATTATCTATCAGGAGAGCAGCATCTTTTATGACGCGGAGAAATATGCTTCTGTACATGTTGAGCGTAGTCATGGCACGATGTTTAGCTGGTTGCTTGGGCTCGATAAGAAGCTCACCGGTTTGACGGATTTGCAGAAGGGCTTATTAAGTGCTTTTCAACAAAATCAAAGTGACGGAGAAGCTGCAAAAGAACTGGGAATAGGCAGTACTTCTACAGTCCGGAATCACCGTTTTACTTTGCGGGAGAAGGCTAAGCAAGCCAAACTTTTTCTCGCAATAATGGAGCTTTCTGAAGAAAAACCGAGGGCATCCTCCTCCTTTGTCAGCATCCCTCGTTCGGTCTCAATGGTCGATGAGCGGTTTGCTATCACTGAGGAAGAAAATGCTGAAATTATTAAGTCATATTTCAAACAGGGACCGGAGGGTCCAATATCTGAATTTCCAAAGAAGCAAAAGCGTAAGGCGGCCATACTGCGTCAATTGATCAAACGTTTTGAACCTGGTCGTGAGTACGATGAGAAGGAAGTAAACCAGATTTTGAGCGAGGCTTTTTCGGATCATGTGACACTGCGCAGGTATTTGATTGATTATGGATTATTGGAACGCGAGGAAGATGGAAGCTATTATTGGGTGAAATTATAGCTTGCAAGATAAGAACAGGACTGTCAGACGGAGGAGAGATAGAATCATGGAAAAGTCAAAACGCAAAGAACTCTCATATAACTATGTACATTCCCATAGAGAGATGGGGGTCTACAGGATTTTAAATATTCAGAATGGTAAATCGTTCGTAGGAAGCGCGATGAATCTGAATGGCGTCTGGAACAAACACAAGTTCATGTTGAACATGGGTGGGCATATGAATAAGGAATTTCTGGCGGAATGGATGAAGTATGGGGAAGATGGATTTCAGTATGAAATCTTAGAACTCATAAAACCACAGGAGGATTTTGTGCTTCAGGCATCCGATCTTGAAAAATATAAAAAAATACTGTCTGATCTTGAGAAAAAATGGTTCGAGCAGCTGTCTCCTTATGGGGAACGCGGTTATCATAAACTGAAGTAGAAGAGAAGGTCCGGCAGCAATTGGAGCAAGAATGAAAATGGGTTCGTATTACAATTAGATTGTTCAGGGGGTCTCGAAGTCTGAAAAGACAAGCGGGATGCCCCTTTTTTTCGATTATATGGAGAAGTTTCTTGATCTTTAGTAAAGTTTCGACCATGATTACATGGATAACCGAACGATATTAACTTTGATGGAGAGAATTAAATGAATAACCTTCCGATTATGAAAGTGCTTCCTGATTTGATTAATATTCTGCGCTCCTCGCGGGCCGCAGTCCTTATAGCTGAACCGGGTGCAGGAAAAACCACAGCTACGCCTCTGGCCTTTCTGAATGAGCCTTGGCTGGAGGGCAAAAGCATCCTTATGCTCGAGCCGAGGAGACTTGCAGCCCGTTCCGCTGCTGTCTATATGTCTGCCTCTCTCGGAGAAAATGTAGGACAAACCGTTGGCTACCGTATGCGTATGGATAGTAAAGTTGGCAAACATACTCGCATTGTAGTGGTTACTGAAGGTGTGCTGACACGTATGCTGCAAAGTGATCCATCTCTAGACGGTGTGGGACTTGTCATCTTCGATGAATTTCATGAGCGAAGCTTGCATGCCGACTTGGGGCTTGCTCTTGCGTTAGAAGCGCAGTCTGTACTGCGTGAAGATTTACGGATTCTTATTATGTCAGCAACGCTTGATGGAGAGAAGGTATCGGGATTATTAGGGGGCGTTCCAGTCGTAGATTGTCCAGGGAGGACGTACCCGGTTGAAACGATTTATGTGCCCACTGCGGGGAACACGCCACTGGAGAAAAAGGCTGCTGCAGCTGTTCGTCGTGCTTTAGCAGAACAACTAGGAGATATTCTAGTGTTTTTGCCTGGTGAACGTGAGATACGTTGGACACAACGTGAACTCGAAATGAGCATACTGCCAGAGCGAACAGTTCTGCGGCCTTTGTACGGACAGCTATCGCAGGAACTGCAAAACACCGCTGTAGCCGCAGCTATTCAAGGAGAACGCAAGGTCGTGCTTGCTACTTCCATAGCGGAGACGAGCTTGACCATCCAAGGTGTGCGAACGGTAATTGATACCGGCTTACGCCGGACACAGGTGTTCTCGCCGCGAACAGGAATGCCGAGGTTGGAAACGGTGCCCGTATCCAAGGCATCGGCTGACCAGCGACGGGGTCGTGCGGGCAGGACGGAACCCGGTGTCTGTTACAGGCTGTGGAGCCAGGAGGAGCATCATCGTCTTCCGGAAGATAACGTACCGGAGATCATGGAGACTGACCTCGCACAGCTGGCCTTGGAGCTGGCGGTTTGGGGCGTGCGCGATCCCGCCGCGCTGCAATGGCTGGATGCGCCGCCCGCAGCGCCCTTTGCGCAGGGCGCTGCGCTGCTGCGCCAGCTTGGCGCCTTGGATGCCCGCGGCGCCATCACCCCGCACGGCCGCAGCATGGCCGCGCTTGGGGCACACCCGCGCGTCGCGCACATGCTGCTGCGCGCGCTAGAGCTTGGGGCAGCGCCGCTCGCCTGCCGGCTGGCGGCGCTGCTCGGCGAGCGGGACCCGTTCCGGGGTCCCGCAGCGCTGGACTGCGACCTCACGCTGCGCGTGGAGTCGCTGCTGCGCTTTGAGCACTCCGCCGATGCGGGCGGAGTGGACCTTACGGCTCTGCGCGTGATTCAGCGCGAGAGCCGGAACTACCTCCAGCAGCTGCTAGCCGCTGCTGGATCTGATGCGCAGCGGGGTTCCACCGCTGCCGCCCCCCACACCGGGGCCTCCATGTCGTCCCCGGTTGATCTTTCCTTAAGCGGGCTGCTGCTATCCTTTGCGTATCCAGACCGTATTGGACAATGGCGTGGGGAAGGAGCCTTTCTGCTCTCCGGAGGACGAGGGGCGGCGATGAGTAAGGGACAACCTTTGGAGCGATCCGCTTATCTTGTCGCCGCAGCCGTCGATGATCGTGCTCCTCAAGGTAAAATCATGTTGGCGGCAGCCCTCGACGAGTCTTTGCTGTTGAAGTATCATGCTGCGAACATCACAGAAGCGTCTGAGGTTTATTGGGACCGGGAGAGCAGTGGTGTGAAAGCTCGAAGTCGTACGCTGCTTGGAAGTTTGATTCTGAAAGAAACGAGTCATCATAGACCTACGGCAGAAGAAGCGGAAGAAGTGCTTCTGTCCGTTATAGCAGCGGAAGGGCTTGCAGTTTTGCCTTGGGAAAAGGGAGTTCTTCAGCTGCGGCAGCGGATGATGTTTATGCATGCCTTGCGGAAGGATTGGCCTGATGTCACCGATGAAGCCTTGATCGCATCTCTTGAGATTTGGTTGAAGCCATATCTTCATGGAATGCGCAGCTTGCGGGATCTTGGGCGAATACCTATGGGCCGTGCATTGGAAGGAATGTTGGACTGGAACCAACGGCAAACATTGGACCAGGAAGCCCCTACCCATATTACGGTTCCTAGTGGATCTAGAATTCCTGTGGATTATGAGAATCCAGCAGCACCTGTTCTAGCAGTTAGGTTGCAGGAAATGTTCGGGCAGGTAGATACCCCATTGCTGGGCGGGGGGAGAATCGCAGTAGTTCTTCATTTATTATCTCCGGCAAGACGTCCTATGCAGGTAACTTCTGATCTGGCCAGCTTTTGGAGAAGCACCTATTTTGAGGTGAAAAAAGACCTGAAGGGCCGTTATCCTAAGCATTATTGGCCGGATGACCCTCTGCAGGCTGCACCTACAAATCGTGTGCGTCCCGCAAAAAAAACCTGAGACTATTAATCTTTTAAACTATTAAATATGCTTTCCTAATGTTTTGTCCTGCGCTTACAGGGTAATAATGTAGCGTACCACAATTACGAAGGAGGGCTTCAAGTGGATAAAAAAATCGTAGGTATCTTCGATACAGAGCATGAGGCGACCAGAGCAATTGAAGGGCTGCAAAACCAAGGATTTACTAATCAAGAGATTTCAGTTATTACACGTGATCGGGATGAAATGAAAAATATTTCAGATGAGACCGGAACCATGGCACCTGAAGGTGTTGCTACGGGTGCGGCGACAGGCGGTGTAATTGGAGGTGTTACCGGCTTGCTGGCAGGTATCGGTGCACTGGCAATTCCCGGGATTGGACCCATATTGGCAGCAGGTCCTATTGTAGCGACTTTGACAGGAGCGGCCGTTGGCGCGGGTGCCGGTGGACTGGTCGGTGGATTGATCGGACTTGGCATTCCAGAAGACGAAGCTAAAGAATATGAAGGCTATGTAGATAGCGGTAAGATTCTCGTGCTCGTAGATGATAACGGACGTGGAAACGATGTTCATGACATTTTCCGCAGCAACAGTTCTCTTAATGCACATCGTTACAGCAACACGCTTGATCGAGGAGCAACGAATCCTGATATCAGAGCCGATGAGACAACTGTTGGTAATGCGATGGGTAACCGTGGTTCTATGAACGCAGGAACGGATCAAGATCTATATAATCGTGATAAATTCTAAGAAATTTTCATAGATCGTGGTTTACAGAAATAATCAATCATTCAATTAAGATGATGATACTTAAAAAGAAGACAACCTTTCTGGTATTTTCCAGAGAGGTTGTCTTTTTCTTATCTGCACAAAAATTCATCATATGAAAAATTCACAATAGAAAATGCAAATCACCCACCCTAGTTACTATTTCCCATGACACCATTTTCACTCACTTTACTACATATAATCTACGAAAAAGAGAGGGTAACTATATCAAAATTTCATAGTGTGAAACTTGAAAAATAGTGCATTACTAGAGTATTATAGAAGAAAGGTAGAAATAACCAAGGGGGTGCCATATGGCGTTTATGATTGCTCAGCGTGCTTTTATCAAAGTGTATCTCATTACAATGGTGGAAAAGCATCGTGGCTACGGTTATCAAATGCTTGAGGATTTACGGCGGGATTTTAAAAGTCACGGCTACTCACCTCCACAGAGTGAAATTTACCGAGCTCTGCATGAATTAGTACAACAAGGTATTTTATATCGGACCAAGCAATTGAAGGGGAATGACCCCAAGGTGGATTTTCAGGAAATCGTCCTCTACCATTTCACAACAGACGGGGAAGAGAAGGCGAAGCTTTACAAGAAGCAGGTTAAAACTGACCTGGACCGTTGCCTAGGCATGTTAAATAAGGCTGTCTCTGATAATTTTTAATGTAAATAGAAGCAAAAATAAATCCCGGAACGCCTTGAAAAAATGGCATTTCGGGATTTATTTTTTCGTAAGACTTAATCATTATAATCATCAGTTAAATCTTTCAGTGATAGTGGCAATCAATCTCTTATATAGTTAAAATGATATTTTCAGGTTGTATACGTACTGTTATAATGGATACAGCTGGGTAAAGCATCATAGACATGGAGGTATATTTACGATGGACGAACATATGAAACGCAGATTAGACAAGCAGAAAAAGCTGTTTAACCAGCTTGGGATCGGGCTTGATGCACTTACGATTCATGAGAAGGAGTTTGGATTGAAGCTCCGCGGGTATGATCCGGAAGAAGTAGATACATTTCTCGATAGTGTAATCAAAGATTATGAACGATTTTATGCGACAATTGCAGATTTAATGGATAAGTGGCAAGAGCAGCAATTGGAGCTGCGAGATTTAAAATCGGAGGCTAAGAATATAGTGGCTCCAACAATCAAGGGCATTGATCCTAAGATACTGGAAGATTCTATACAAAAGCTGGAGATGAATGTAAAACAACTAAAGGAAAAGCTTTTGCAAACCGAAGAGTATTAATAAAAGTCCTGATTCAATAGTGCATAAGCCCGCTTGCTAACTTAATTACCAGCATCTACAATTAATGGCAAGAGTTAAAGATTAGACGTTGATGGAGGTTATACCTTTGATGGACAACCCTAAATGGAGTCTTAAAATTCGCGGTAAAATCGCACTCGGGTACTTTATCATTTTATTCCTATTAGGAATTTTCCTCCTCATAGTCTCGGGCAGAATCATAGAACTGGAAGAAGAAACTGATTTAATCAGTGGTCACGACATGCAGGTGCACGAGCTTACATATCTAATTGAGAAGAACTTACTCGATATGGAGACAGGAATGCGGGGTTATGCAATAACAGGTAATTTGGATTATCTTGCTCCCTTTAATGATGGAATCGTAAAATGGCGTATCAATTACGCTCAGCTTAATAATTTAATCCAAGATAATCCGGTTCAAGTACAGAATCTGGGAAATATAAAGATGACAATTGAAGAATGGATCAACAAAGGTGGACAATATGCCGTTGACCTGAAAAGATCGGGACAGGAGGAAGCTTTAAAAGCCTACTTTAATAAGGGGACAGGTAAAGCCATCTTTGATTTGATCCGTGATCAGTCGGAATATTTCCGCAACAAAGAAAAAGTGCTGACCACTCAACGCTTAGCGGCTTTAAAAGAAAGTAACCAAAAGCTATTCTTAACGATGTATATTTTGTGGAGTATTGTTGCTCTTGCGGCTACCGGGGCCTCCATTTTGATCTCAAGGAGCATTGTAGGAACCCTCCGTCGTGTAACTAAAGCCATAAATAATATTGCCGTCGGTGGGAATATGAGCGAACGAATTGAAGTCAAGACCCGGGATGAAATCTATGATCTTAGTAAAGCCACAAATCTACTTCTAGATACGGTTGAGAAAGATCAGTGGTGCAGTGATCAAGTGAATTACATGTCTATGGCTCTGCAAGAAACTACAGACCTCTCTTCATTATGCAGAACATTTATGAATAAGCTGGCTTCGATATTAGAAATGCAGTATGGAGCCTTGTTTGTGCTAAATAAAGAGGAGCAGTTGGAACCCGTTTACTCTTATGCAGGGAAGAAAAATGAAGATAATACAAGTATAACTGAGAATATTAAGCTCGGTGAGGGTCTGGTTGGTCAATGTGCTCTAAATAAACAGATGATAGTGGTTGAGGATTTGCCAACGGATTATATCCAAATCAAGTCAGCACTTGGACAAACATCCCCTCGGTATACTATGATTGCCCCGGTTATTTTTGAGGACAAAACGGTTGCTATTATTGAAGTTGCATCGCTCACTAAATGGGCATCCTACCATTTTGAGTTATTGAATCAACTGTTAAAGATGATGTCCGTCTCAGTGAACTCAATGATTACACGAATGGAAATTCAGAAACTGTATGGAGAATCCCAAGTCATGAACGAGGAACTACAAGTCCAATCCGAGGAGCTTCAAGTCCAATCCGAAGAACTGCAAGTCCAATCTGAAGAGCTCCAGAACCATACCAATGAATTAATCGTTCTTAATACGGAGCTGGAATCTCAAAAAATGATAGCTGTGAATACAGCGGTTGAACTAGAAAAATACAACGTGCAATTAGAGCAGAGCTCTCGTCACAAATCTGAATTTTTAGCCAATATGTCTCATGAACTGCGTACACCTTTAAATAGCATGCTGATTCTTTCACAACTGCTGACGGAGAACAGGAATGCAACTCTGAGCGAAGAAGAACAGGATTATGCTGCAATTATTCACTCTTCTGCTACGGATCTTTTAGGATTAATCAATGATATTCTAGACTTGTCAAAGGTTGAAGCCGGTAAAATGCTGGTGGAGATGGATGCAGTGAATCTCACTGAGTTCCCGTCGATGCTTAATACCTATTTTGGCAAAATAGCTGAGAAGAAGAATATTCAATTTTCTGTCTCTATGGACCCAACCTTACCAGATTTGTTCTATTCGGATGAAATGCGCCTTCACCAAATTATGCGTAATCTGCTCTCTAATGCTTTTAAATTCACAGAGGCAGGCAGTGTGGAGGTAGCCGTTACGAAATTGGAAGATTACACAAGTGCCAGCTTTGTATCAGAAATGCCTGTTTTGGCCTTTGCTGTGAAGGATAGCGGTATTGGTATTTCGGAGGAGAAGCGTGAACTGATTTTTGAGGCTTTTCGTCAGGCAGATGGTTCAACCGTTCGAAAATTTGGGGGTACCGGCTTAGGGCTGTCCATATCATTACAGCTGGCCAGATTGCTAGGCGGACATATTGCCGTCGAAAGCATACTTAACGAAGGAAGTACATTTACCCTGATCCTGCCTTGTCAGGAAGAGGACAGCGAGTTAGAAATATTGCCGATTAAGTCTCGATCTGAGGTTGCAGCAGCTATCGAAATGCAAAATATGAATAGAGAATCTAGTTTAAATACAGTCACAGATATTGATTATAGGCAACTCAAAGGAAGAACAGTGCTCCTTGTGGATGATGATCTACGCAATGTTTTTGCACTGAAAAAAGGGTTGGAGCCTTATGATATGAATATATTGACCGCCCAGACTGGTTATGAGTGTTTACAAATTCTTCGGGAACATCCCGAAATTGAAATCGTTCTTCTTGATATCATGATGCCAATTTTAGATGGCTATGATACGTTGTGTATTATACGTGAAGAACTAATGCTTATTGATCTACCGATTATAGCAATCTCTGCTAAAACCATGAAGGAAGAGCGGGAGAAATGTCTAGCCGCTGGAGCAACCGACTTCATGGGTAAGCCAGTTGTCATTAAAGAAGTGGTTACCCGAATGTGCAGATGGTTAAATACTCAAAGCGGGCACCATTAAGTTTACTAAACTTGACATTTGAAAAATCTTATTGACGGGAACATAGGCAATGATTTATGATGATGTCATAAATGATCATTTATAAGTTAGTGGCGTGTTACCGTAAAGGGCATGAGCCAAGGATCGATTCATTCAGTTGAATCTGCCTTGGCTCTTTTTGATGCGATGATATGACAATTATTGGAGAGGAGGGGAGAACTTGGCGCGGGAAAGCGAGCAATTTTTGGTACAAAGGGTTATTGGAAATAACGTTGTAATGGCACAAGGTGGGAAGAACGGGAAAGAATATGTAATCATTGGTAAAGGTATTGGATTTGCAGTCAAAGGCTCTGATGTAATTGAAGGCAATGATCATCGGATAGAGAAGCTGTTTCGTCTAGAAGACCGAGAGGAATGGAGCCAGTATCAGATTTTATTGGAAGATATTGATCCTAAGGTCATGAGAATAACCGATGAAATAATTACAGATATCGCCCGTGAGTTTCCCGGCAAGTTGAATGACAAGATATATTTGGCACTCCCGAGCCATATCCAGTTCACCATATTCCGTCTGCGCAGCGGTATGGACATTGTCAATCCCTTCTTGCAGGAAACGAAAATGACTTTTCCGAAGGAATTTGAGATCGCTTACAAAGCAGCGGAAAAAGTCAGTGCAGAATTTCAGGTACAAATTCCAGAAGATGAAGTTGGTTTTCTTACTTACCATGTGTACTCGGCCGTCAGCAATGTTCCGATCGGGCAGCTAGTGAAAGCTTCCAACATAGTAAGTGAACTGCTTGATATGATTCAGCAAGAACGCAACATCACTTTCAAACAAGGAAGTATGAACCATGTTCGTTTAATGATTCACCTAAGGTTTTCAATTGAACGGATTTTACAGGGATCTCTAGTCGACAATCCCTTTGTAAAACACATTAAGAAAGAGTATAAAGAGGAATTTAAGTTGGCCAAAAAGCTGGGCAAGGTGATGAAAAATACGCTGGGTGCAGAAGTTCCAGAAGAAGAAATTTGCTTCCTAGCTATGCATTTACATCGCTTATTCCAGACCCTAGAGAAAAATAAATAGCATCGGTAAGGAGTGATAACTATGTTTTCCAGATGGAAATCAAAAAAAGAAGAGAAACCTGCTGATCAACAACATACTATTGAGATCCTAGCTCCAGTAAGTGGTCAATCCGTACCATTATCCGAAGTTCCGGACGAAACTTTTGCAGGTGGACATATGGGCAAAGGAATAGCCATAGAACCTATAGAAGGGAAATTGTTAGCCCCTTTTGATGGTAAGGTAGCCCACGTTGTTAAAACGAACCACGCTATTATATTGGAACACGCATCTGGGCTTCAGTTGCTCCTGCATATCGGAATCGATACCGTAAGCTTAAAGGGAAGCGGTTTCATCAGCCATATTGCTACTGGTGACATTGTCAAAGCTGGGCAAATCCTGATTGAATTTGATCTGGAGGCCATTCGGGCAGCAGGTCTACGTACCATCACACCCGTAATTGTGACGAGTAGTGAGGAATTTAACTACAAAGTAGAACAGCATTTCAGCAAGGTAACGGCTAACAAAGACAGCATTCTAACAGTTGGCTTCTAGGCTATAACACAATATAAGATCAAGAAATTAAAAATGAGGAGATGATTGTATTATGTTGGCTTTTCTTCAAAAATTGGGTAAGTCACTAATGTTGCCAGTTGCAACGATGCCGGCGGCAGCAATTCTGCAAGGCTTTGGTCTAATTAACTATGAGAAGGATTTACATTTGGGCAGTGCTGTAGGCGGATTTCTTAATCAGTATGTAGCTCCATTCCTGAACGCTGGCGCGGGGGCCATATTTGGGAATTTGGCATTAATCTTTGCAGTAGGGGTAGCTATCGGATTTGCCGGCGATGCGGTTGCCGCTCTGTCCGGATTAATTGCCTATATGGTACTCACTAAGATTCTTGTAATTGTTCCCTTGCAGTTCTCTTTCATCAACGACGATGTTGTATTGAATATGGGCGTTCTTGGGGGGATATTTGCAGGTGGATGGGCCGCATTCCTTTACAAAAAATATCACAATATTAAAATGCCGGATTGGCTCGGATTTTTTGCAGGTAAACGTTTTGTTCCAATTATAACAGCTGCCTCCATGATGGTTTTGGCAGTATTCGTAGGGATGATCTGGAGCCCTGTGCAAGATGTGATCAGTGATTTTGGAAACTGGGTAGTTAGTCTCGGCGCTCTAGGAGCATTTATCTTTGGTACCGCCAATCGTCTCTTGATTCCAATAGGATTACACCATGTTATGAACACTATTGCCTGGCTGCAAATTGGTGATTTCACTAACGCAGCCGGTGAGGTAATACATGGTGACTTAAGTCGGTTCTTTGCAGGAGATAAAACTGCCGGAATGTTCATGACTGGATTCTTCCCGATAATGATGTTCGCTTTACCAGGTGCAGCCCTGGCGTTCATTCACACTGCGAAACCTGAGAAGAAGAAAATGGTTGCTTCTATCTTTATCGGTTCTGCCATTGCCTCTTTCTTGACAGGGATTACAGAACCACTGGAGTTTTCATTTATGTTCGTAGCACCGCTTCTGTACCTGGTTCATGCGGTGTTGACGGGTCTTGCAGGAGTTATCATGTATGTTCTCGATGTTAAATTAGGCTTTGGTTTCTCTGCCGGTCTAATTGACTACTTGGTAAATATGAAGTTATCAACCAACGCATGGTTATTAATTCCTGTTGGGCTTGCATTCTTTGTACTGTATTATGTACTGTTCCGATTCATCATTACCAAGTTCAAACTGAAGACACCAGGTCGTGAAGATGATGACGAGGATGAAATCGAAAATGTAGGTGGTAACGACCTCTCCGCTTCATCCAGAGCTGCCAAGATTCTTGAAAATATCGGCGGAGCAGGTAATGTTCGTAACATCGACGCCTGTATCACTCGTCTGCGTCTTATCGTGAATGACGAAAAGGCAGTTAAAGATTCTGCGCTCAAGCAACTTGGTGCATCCGGTGTGATGAGATTGGGACAGGGTGCAGTGCAAATTGTATTTGGACCTAAATCCGAGCAAATCAAGGATGATATCCAAAAACTAATGAAATAAAAAATTTAGAAGAGTACCCGTGATTTTGGATGTCCTTCATGGACCGAAATTACGGGTTTTTTTTGTAACTATTTAAGGATGTATGTGTTGTCTAGGTTTGGTATACTCTTTGCAAAATAAGAATGAAGCAGGTGTATTACAAATGACAGATCAAAGAACTGCCTTATTAATTATCGATGTTCAAGAAGCAATGTTTTCGTATCCCAATGATAAGCTCCATGATGAGACTGGTGTTATGGAACGAATAGTTTCACTGCTTAATAAAGCACGCCGAAAGGGAGTGCCCGTGGTGTACGTCCAGCATACTTCTGATGAAGAATATACAAAAGGGACAACTACATGGCAAATTAGTAGTCAAGTGACTCCCCTTGAAGGTGAAATTATAGTTGAAAAACCTACATGGGATGCGTTTCACTTAACTACACTGGACGAGGAGCTTCAAAAGCTAGGGATCACAAATCTAGTTATTGCTGGGATGCAAACTGAATTTTGTCTGGATACGACTTGCAGAAGATCCTATAGCTTAGGTTACTCGAGTGTTTTAGTGGAAGATGCTCATAGTACTTTCGATCAGCCCTATATCACCAGTAAAGAGATCATTCAACATCATAATAGAATGCTGGGAGGAAGATTTGTAACCCTCAAACGTGAGAGTGAGGTGCAATTCTAGTTGAAAACAGCTCTGAATGTTATGAAGCCGATTCAACGATCCAAATTGAGACTCTTCGCTGGAAAACGTTATTTCACTTGGAAAAGGTATCTATTATGGTATATAGGTTCTGAGCAGGGAAGACTGGCCAAGTTACGACTTACCGAGCCATTGGATTACAAGATTTTCAGCCATGCTACACCTTTACTTCGCAGCCTCCGAAATGTAGATATGGAGCTTCAATATAATAAAATAACGAATCTACGTTTAGCTGTCTCTAAATTGAATGGTCTAGTGCTCAAGCCGGGCGAAAGATTCTCCTATTGGAGAAGTATAGGTAAACCGACCAAACGTAAAGGTTATTTGGATGGAATGGTACTGCATTATGGAGGGTTCCGCTCCGGTGTGGGTGGAGGACTCTGCCAGCTTTCTAATCTGATCTACTGGATGACATTACATACTCCTTTAACGGTTACTGAACGCCATAGACATAGCTACGATGTTTTTCCAGATGAACAGCGCACTCAGCCTTTCGGCAGCGGAGCCACTTGCTCCTATAATTATTTAGATCTGCAAATGGTGAATCACACAGATTGTACGTATCAGCTTAAGCTGTGGCTCGATGATACTCATCTTCATGGAGAATGGAGATGTACGGAGAAACCTTTATACCAGTATGAAATCTATGAAAGTGCACATATTATCCGAATGGAGCCTTGGGGAGGGTATATACGGAGTAACAGTATACGCCGCAAAAAGATTACGCAGATCGGTGATTTGGCACAGGATGAGCTTATTACAGAGAATCATGCCTTAATGATGTATGCCCCTCTCCTTCAAACAGAATAAATTAAGTGGTGAAATTTTATGAAAAGGGCTGTATTTTTTCGTCTTCTGAGTTACATTATCATAAGTGACTTTAAAGACTTTGAAAGGAACCTTTTCCATGAACCGAAAATCTTCGCCAATTCCTGTACCTTTGCTTATGATGATTGGGATTATAGCCATCTCATTTTCTTCGATCTTCATTAAATGGTCAGCTGCTCCTGCTTCTGTGCAGGGGATGTACCGGTTGCTGTTCACTTCTTTGCTTATGCTGCCTTTTGCCCGTCCTTATAGCGGGGCCTTATTTGCTTTGCGTAAAAAAGACTGGATTCTGCTTCTTTCCTCTGGGATTATGCTGGCCTTGCATTTCTTGCTGTGGATGGGTTCGTTGAAATACACCTCCGTAGCCAGTTCGACGATGATCATGGCTCTGGAACCGGTATTCATAATGCTGGGTGCTTATTTTATCTTTAAAGAAAGAACAGCATTATCAGCGCTTTTAGGAATGGGAATTGCCATTATAGGCGTAATGTTTATTGGCTGGGGAGATGTTGGAATTTCGGCGGATAACATAAAGGGGGATTTATTATCTGTCGGGGGAACGGCTGCCGTTGCTGTTCATATGCTGATTGGTCAAAAGGTAGTTGTTCGGATGCCTTCGTATTTGTATAGTCTAATTGTTTTTATTTCAGCTTCCATAGTATTTGCTATCTATAATATCGCTATGGATATTCCTTTCTTTGACTATCCGCCGCGGGAGTGGGGGATTTTTATACTCCTGGCTATAGTTCCTACTGTATTTGGTCATATTTTATTTAACTGGCTGTTACAATTTGTTTCGGCGACCACGGTTTCCATGAATATTCTGGGTGAGCCGGTAGGTGCAAGTATATTGGCATATTTACTTTTGGGTGAACAATTAACGGGTCTGCAATGGACTGGAAGTATGCTGGTTATGAGTGGTTTGGCTGCCTATTTATATGCAGGACGCAAAAAAAGTAAAGAGATTGCTCGTGTATTGGATAATGCTTCTTAAAGTGTATATTAGAAAAAGGGGTTACAAATAATGAAGGAATTTGATCAAGAGAACGAACCCGGCTTTACAAAGGAAGCTGGACCAAGCAGTGAAGAGCTGTGGAACGAAGATACATATAGTGCATGGACAAGCCGATTCGGAACTCCAGCTGAAGCAGCGGCTAAGTTACGCAAAGATCCTGTTAATAAGCTAATTCCGCTTTCCTCTTATTTTGGAGAGGTGTCAGGGAAAAAGATTATGAATTTGATGGGTTCTAACGGTATGAAGGCAGTAGCATTGGGGTTGCTCGGGGCTGAAACTACTGTTGCAGATTTCTCAGAGGCTAATGCCCGCTATGCGGCTGATCTGGCAGAGGAAGCCGGAGTCCCGCTGACATATATCGTATCAGATGTGCTCAAGCTACCGGAAGAAATCCTGAATGCGTCGTATGATATCGTATTTGCTGAACAGGGGATCGTTCACTACTTTACCGACCTGAGTCTGTTCATGGATACTGCCTATCGGTTACTAGCTCCTGGAGGGATCTTTGTATTGCGAGATTTCCACCCCATAACGACCAAACTCATTTCATCCAAAGGTTCCACCGCTAAAGTGCGTAAGCATAAAGTAACTGGAGACTATTTCGATACAGGCCTAGAAGAGAAAAAAGTATCCTATTCCAAATACTTACCTGCGTCTGGGGCCATGGCGGATGATCTTCAGCAAAGTGTCGTGTACTGGCGGCGCTGGACGTTAGGTGAAATTGTGACAGCAGCAGCAGGCAGCGGTCTTATCATAGATAAGCTGGTTGAGGAGCCTAATCTATCCTCGGATGTGTATGATAAAGGCATACCCAAGACATTTACCTTGGTAGCTCGAAAAAACATTTCTAATGAATAAACAAAACCGGTAGGTCTAAGTAGTCGCTATAAGTGACTGGAGACGTACCGGTTTTTTATTATTGAATATCGATAATTCCATTTACAAAAGCTTGCTGCAGTGCCGAGAGAATATAGTCCTTCCGCCACGCCAGCATAAATCTCCCGAACTCCGTCTGAACTCCCGGCAGGGAAGTATATTTTAACCGCCCTAATGACAACTCCGCTTCAATTCCTGCTTTTGAAAAAATCCCTACAGAATCCCCTTGGCTAACTAATGCTTTCAGAGTTTCTGGTGAATTGAGCTCTGTCCGATTCCAAAGTCGAACGTGATTAAGCTTGGCCCATTTGTCCGCAATTATCCGAAGCGTTGAGCCCTCCGCATGTTGTACCCATGGTTGACTAGCAACTTGTTCTGCGGTGACAGGTGGATTCTCATCAAAGGGATGACCAGGAGCATAGATCAGTACAGCTTCTTCAGACACTAGTTGTTGATAGTTAAAAGATTTATCGCTGGTATCCATATTATGCAGCAACGCAAATTGAACTTCCTGAAGGCGCAATTGTTCTCGCAATAAGGAATCCTCCTGAATAGATAAAGAGAGTTTAGAGCCGGGGTATTGTTTCATGAATGGAGAAATCATTTTTGGCAGAAGATAAGTTCCTGGGATATACCCAGCCACGAGTTCTAATTCTCCATCAGAAGGAGAAGTGAATTGTTTGATGCTTCGTTCTGCTTCTGCATTTAGGTAAACCATTTTGACTGCATATTGATACAATGTCCTTCCAGCTTCAGTTAACAGCACCCGGCCACTACGATATTGGAACAGTGCGGTTCCCAGTTCGCTTTCCAGACTCTTCATATGAAAGGTTACAGTGGGTTGTTTCAATCCCAATTCTGCTGCCACATCCGTAACTTTTTTATACTTTTCGATAAGAACAAGGATATGTAATTTGGTAATATTCATAGCCGATCCTCCATTAGATCATCGCAATAATATCATATTGTCTTCTGAGTATAGATTATTTCTATATTGATATACAAATTATATTTGATTATTTATCTTTGATTTTACATAACTATGACTTTTATCTAACGAACGAGCCCTAGAATAGGAAGAGTTAGAAGCGACATAAAACTCAAAAGGGGAGACAAAAAACAATGCAATTTAGAAAATCCTGGATAATGGCTTTGGCATTAACGAGTGTAGTCGCACTTGCGGCGTGTGGAAATAACGGAGGAAATAATGCAACAACCAATAACGGTGGCAGCAATGCAGCGGCTACAAATGCACCAGCAGAAGCAAGCAGTGACCTCAGTGGTTCCATTCTGGCTTCGGGATCAACAGCTTTACAACCGTTAGTAGAACAAGTAGCTGAAAAGTTCATGGAAACCAACGGAGGCGTGGATATTCAGGTACAAGGCGGCGGTAGTGGAACAGGGTTAACACAAGTTGCTGAGAAGCAAGTAGATATCGGTAACTCAGACGTATTCGCTGAAGAAAAATTAAAAGATGCAGATGCTGAAAAAGCTAAAGCGCTAGTAGATCACCAAGTTGCAGTTGTAGGTATTGCAGCAGTAACTCATCCAGATGCGGGTGTAGATGGATTAACGAAGCAGCAGCTTGTAGATATTTTCACAGGTAAAGTTACGAACTGGAAAGAAGTTGGCGGTGCAGATCAAAAGATTCAAATTATCAACCGTCCAGGCAGTTCCGGAACACGTGCTACCTTTGAAGGCTTTGCACTTGGTATGAAAACAGATGATTTGCAAGGATCCATTCAAGAGGATTCATCCGGTACAGTTAAGAAAATGATCGGAGAAACACCAGGTGCTATCGGATATTTGGGATTGTCTTATCTTGATGATTCTGTAAAATCGCTTAGCTATGAAGGTGTCGAGCCTTCTGTTGATAATGTTATTGCTGGTAAATATCCAGTATGGGCTTACGAGCACATGTATACAAATGGTGAGCCTAATGAAATTACAAAAGCTTTCCTTGACTATTTCTTGACAGATGACGTACAAACCGGAGACGTAGTGGAACTAGGTTACATTCCCGCATCCAAAATGCAGGTATCCCGTGATGTCGAAGGTAATGTAACTACTAAGTAAATAAAATTCCAAGCTATAATTATTAGAACTTCAAGTGATTAGAGGCGGAAATCCTTCTGCCTCTCTTTTCACTTTAGAAAGAGGGAGCCTTCTTGAGGGGAAAATCAAAACAATCGCGTATTGAAAAACATCATATTGAAGATTTTATTGGGCGTTCCTATATGTCCTTTTGTGTCTTGCTATTGGTAGTCATTATTATATCGATGGTATATTTTGTAGCGTCTAAAGGTATTTCAACTTTTATTAGCGGTGATGTTACCGTTGCCGATTTCTTATTCGGTACAAAATGGTCTCCTGAGGGTGATACTGCATCCTATGGTGCATTTCCTTTCATTGCCGGATCTTTCTTGGTAACACTTCTAGCTGCACTCATAGCTAGTCCGCTAAGTATTTGTGCCGCACTATTTATGACTGAAATCGTTCCAGGATGGGGTAAAAAACTGCTACAGCCGGTAATCGAACTGTTGTCAGGAATTCCCTCTGTAGTGTACGGATTCATTGGACTTAGCGTTATAGTACCGTTTCTTCGCAACACCTTTCCTGGTCAAGGTATCGGGGTAGCTGCAGGCGCGCTTGTTTTATCTGTGATGATTCTGCCTACCATTACAAGCGTGGCTGCAGACGCGCTGGCTTCTTTGCCGCAAAATTTAAAGGAGTCATCCTTTGCGCTCGGTGCCACCAGATGGCAGACGATATCACGTGTGATTATTCCAACGACATTGCCTGCTATCATGACTGGGGTTGTACTTGGTATGGCACGTGCCTTTGGTGAAGCACTAGCTGTACAAATGGTAATCGGAAATGCACCTTTTGTACCACGGTCTCTTTTTGAATCAGCTTCAACCTTAACTAGTGTAATTACACTCGGAATGGGTAACACCACGATGGGATCAGCACATAACAATGCTCTATGGAGTATGGCACTTGTCCTTATGCTGATGACCTTCATCTTCATCTTCCTCGTCCGTCTCCTTGAAGGGAGGAATAAGATTTGAAGCCAAAAACGGTTGACAAGATCGCAACTACTGTTATCGTATTCTTCGCTTTGTTGATTGTAGGTATTCTGCTGGGCTTGTTAGGATACATTTTAATGCGTGGATTAAGCCATATCAGTCTGGACTTTCTTTTCTCTCCACCTCAGAAGATTCGTGCAGGCGGTGGTGTAGGTCCACAGCTGTTCAACTCGATCTATCTGCTTGTCTTAACATTGATTGTTACTGTTCCACTAGGCTTAGGAGCCGGTATTTTTATGGCAGAGTATGCACGTCCCGGTAAAATAACCAGCTTCATTCGTTTGATCGTGGAAGTGTTATCTTCTTTCCCATCTATCGTAGTCGGATTGTTTGGCCTATTGCTCATAGTGAACTATTTTGACCTAGGATTCTCCTTAGTGTCCGGAGCACTTGCCTTAACCGTATTTAATTTACCGTTAATGGTGCGGATCACAGAGCAAGCCTTCCGAACAGTTCCTAAGCAGCAGAAGGAAGCAGGGTTCGCACTCGGGTTATCCAAATGGAAAATTGTAACTTCTGTTTTGTTTCCGGTAGCTCTGCCCACAATTATTACGGGAACCATTTTGTCCGCAGGTCGTGTCTTCGGGGAAGCTGCTGCACTGATGTTCACAGCAGGTATGAGTAGTCCAAGACTTGATTTCGGCAACTGGAATCCACTGAGCCCGACTTCACCGCTCAACCCATTTCGTCCAGCAGAAACACTTGCAGTGCATATTTGGAAAGTTAACAGCGAGGGGTTGGCTCCGGATGCAGCCGAAATAGCTGCTGGAGCTTCTGCTGTACTCGTCCTTACAATATTAATATTCAATCTGGCTGCTCGTTTCTTCGGCAGATATATCTATCGTAAGCTGACAGCATCGAAGAGAATGAACTAGGAAACATAATGTAAATATGAACTATATAGATTGAACTTTAAAACTAAAGAAAAAGGAACGGAGTGACGGAGGGGGATTTTGGAACTGTAGGAGCGAAAGCGACCGCCCGAAAGCTTTCCGTAGGAAAGCTAGCTTCGAAAGCATAGGCAGTCTACGGATTTCTACCGCGAATAGCGGTATCAATCAAAGAAATCTGTAGACAACAGCGGCCGGAAGTCCAAACATTCACCGTAGTGTGACTAATCCCTTATTCTAAAAATCTTAAGTTCAATCTATATAGAAGACATTTTTAGGAGGTAGACGATATGGGAGTGACCGCAACGGCAGTTGGGAAGTCTTTTCAAACGGAGCAGCTGAGTATTTATTATGGAACGTATGAAGCAGTGAAAGGGATCAGCCTACCTTTTGCAGAGAACACGGTTACCGCACTTATTGGTCCTTCCGGCTGCGGAAAATCCACTTTTCTCCGTTCGCTGAACCGGATGAATGATGAAATCTCGGGATCAACAACGAAGGGAAGCATCTGGATTGATGGGATTGATATTAACGCTCCGGGCACTGATGTCATTAAGCTGCGCCAGAAAATAGGTATGGTATGGCAGAAACCGAACCCATTCTATAAATCTATTTACGATAATATCGCTTTTGGCCCCAAGTATCATGGTATTAAAGGTAAAAAGGCGTTAGATGAAATTGTAGAGAGCAGCCTCCGACGGGCAGCGCTATGGGATGAAGTCAAGGATCGTTTGAAAGATTCAGCCCTTGCATTGTCCGGTGGACAGCAGCAGCGTCTCTGTATTGCAAGAGCGTTATCCGTTAATCCGCAAATCCTGCTGCTTGATGAACCTGCTTCCGCACTTGATCCTGTCTCTACAGGTAAAGTTGAAGAACTTATTAAGGAACTGAAGGAAGATCTAAGGATTGTTATCGTGACACATAATATGCAGCAGGCAGCACGTATTTCCGATTATACAGCTTATTTCTACTTAGGCTCACTAGTGGAATATGATAAGACGGGGAAGGTATTTACCAATCCAGAGAACCAAATGACTCAAGAATATATTATGGGTCGTTTTGGCTGATGATTGAGGTTAGGTAGAAGATTGAAGACGGAGCACTTTCCCTTTGGAAAGTGTTTTTTTTAGTAAGTAATGCAATATATATTGTACATTTTGGTAGCTATAGATTACAATATTTTCAGATGGATAATTTATACATAAAGGGAGTCCTTACATGGGAGAACATAAGAATATGAAATTGAAGCTGGCACGCATCCAGAAGGATCTCTCCCAAGAACAGCTGGCAGAAGAAGTGGGTGTTACAAGGCAAACGATCGGTTTAATTGAAGCAGGAACTTACAATCCTTCTATTAAGTTATGTATTGCAATTTGCAGGACACTTAATACCACATTAAATGATCTATTTTGGGAGGAAGAAGAATGAGTGAAAAAGGGATTAAGGATGAGCGGATTACAGCGAGTATAAAGCGTTATGAAGCACAGGGATTTCAGCTGCTTAGCGCACTATTGATGGCCAGCTTAGTTGTGAAGGTATTTATTTTGAAATGGGATGTAGAAGACTATGTAGACACGATGCTTATGCTTGTGATTTCAGGGTTTTACGTAGAATTTCGTAAAATAAAAGATGGTCTGTATCTACTCCCCAATAAACAAGAAAATATCAAGAAAATGAAGAAGAGTAATTATATTGGAGGGGCTGTTGCAACTTTAATATGGGCTAGTATCATGTTTATTTCTGATCTTACCGAGGGTGGAAATATGAATACTACACAAATCATAATGAAAACAGTTGTTGGAGCTATTATATTTTATGTTGGATTTACCTGGTTACAGTGGTTTATGATCAAGAAGTCAAATAAAAATGCAGATAAAAAGCTCGAATAACATGATCAAAATGAAAAGAATGAGTCTTTGCTTAACTGCCTCTTGAAAAACTAATGCCGTTAGTTTATATTGTAACTAATACCATTAGTTTTCGGGAGGGATTGCGGTGCGTATTACACGTGTAGAGCATTTATTGCAGCTTACCTGGATGCCTAGATTTTTTCCAGTCAATTGTTACCTTGTAGAGGAAGATAACGAGTTGACTCTGATTGATGCAGCGCTGCCCTTTAGTGCAAAAGGAATTATTCGAACAGTTGCCGATTTGGGAAAAGATATTACGAGAATCATACTGACCCATGCACATGAAGATCATGTGGGAGCCGTTGACAAATTGAAAAAGCATTTTCCTAATGCCAAAGTGTATATCTCAGAAAGGGATTCAGCTTTATTAAATGGAGATCTTTCTTTACGAGCAGGCGAGCCTTCCACCCCAATTCGTGGGGGAGTCCCGAAAAAACTCAGAACAAAAGAAGATATTCTTTTACACGATGGAGATACCATTGGTTCTTTGATAGCCATTAGCACTCCTGGGCATACCCCTGGATCAATGTCATTTATAGATAGCCGCAGTCGGGCCATCATTGTTGGCGATGCTTTTCAAACCTTTCGGGGAGTTGCTGTCTCCGGTACAATTGTAACGGGGTTTCCTTTCCCGGCGATGGCAACATGGAATAAAGAAGCAGCTTTGGCTAGTGCATTTAAGATTCTAGAGGCGTCACCTTCGTTGCTCGCTGTAGGACACGGAAATATGCTCAATCAACCCCATCAGAAAATACAGTTAGCTATTGATAAAGTGATAAGTAAAGGAGTGAAGTGATTTTATGTCACCCAGAGCAGGCTTGGATACAAAAACCATTATTATTGCGGCAGCACAAATCGCTGATGAATTGGGGATGGAAGAAGTTACGTTAGCGGCACTTGCAGCAAAATTAGGCGTACGTTCTCCATCGCTGTATAATCACATAAACGGACTTCAGAGCCTTCGTACACAGCTTGCCATTCACGGATTAGAGCAGCTCTATAACGTAATGTCCTCAGCCTCAGAAGGTGTGGCGGGTGCAAAAGCCATTCATGCCATGGGCCTCGCCTATGTGGAATTTTCTCGGTGTCATCCAGGTCTGTATGAGACTACCTTAAGAGCACCAGAGGGACATAATTCGGAGCTTCAAGTCGTAAGTGAACGTATTCTATCTTTAATCGTTGAGGTTCTGCAGGTTTATCATTTGGGAGAAGAGGGGACGATTCATGCGGTAAGGGGATTACGGAGCATTTTGCATGGCTTCGCTTCACTGGAGCACAAAGGTGGCTTCGGCATGCCGCTGGATTCGAATCTTAGCTTTTCACGTCTTATTGATACATTTATCGCTGGTATAGGCAGAATGAACACTTAGAAAAGGAGTTGATCTTCTAATGGACAACAATAAGGCACACCATAGTGGTATTACAACCTATGAAGAGGCAACGGAGATTATATCAGAATTGGGGATTATTCCTTTAGCAACACTCTTACCGGACCATCCATCGATCAATAGCCTTACGCAAGCAGAAAATTGGCATACGGGATCCGAATTTGACCCTTGGCTCTGGCGTGCACGCTTTCCTGGAGAAGGCATCGCAGCCTATGGTAAATTTATTAAAAAGAAGGCAATCCTCATATCGAGGGATTGGTTTCCCGTGTACCTTGCTGCAATTGGTAGTGAATCACCACTGGAAGTGCGTTATAATAACGGTCTTTGCAGTCGGGAGGCGTTAAATTTACTGCGGATTGTGCGGGAGGATGAAGGGATAGAGACCCGCAGTTTGCGTTCAGAAGCCGGAATGAAAGCTAAAGAACAGAAAACCGCTTTTGACAACGCAGTTACGGAGCTCCAAGGATCACTGGACATAGTAATATCTGGTGTGAAAGCACGCCACAATGGAATGGGTGAAGTGAATGGATGGAACAGCACGTCCTTCGAGACTGTATCACATTGGATGGATGAAGCGGGAATAACACCTTTCGAGGGCTCTCGAGAAGAGGCGGTGGATTGGCTGAAGTCAGAAATGGACAAGTTGTGGTCACCTGCAGCAAAGGCCTGGATATATAAGGTCTGGGGCTGGTAACAAGAAACTTGTTCAGGAATAGAGGAAACAAAAAAGGCTGCTCACTGCTCAGAAAGCTTGAGCAAGGATTAGCCGTAAACGCTTACTATATCAAATGAATGTATATTCATCATCTTATAGCATGGGCAGGATGTACTGAAACAAGAAGTAGAGGAATCCAAAGAACAGGATGATGTAAGCGGTATATTTAATGGCATTCGCCGCTGCAATGCTAGAATCAGTAGCTTGGTATTCTTCCTTGTGCTCAACTTCAACTCTTTCGATGTCTTTTGTGTACGGATCTTTCATCATGTCAATCGCCCCCTTAGAAGTTTCGTTCCTTGATTCTATTGTGACACTTTTGTGAACTAATTTCAACAGTTTTGTGAATAAAGTTTGAACAAAATTTCAAAATTGGACTAATGTTTGATCGAAAAGGATCAAAAGGCATAAAAACAACCCGTTCCAGCCCTTTTATAGAGGGGGAGAACGGGTTGTTTTTCGACTCTTCTCATTTGTCAAATGAAATTACTTATGCCCAATTACCATTTCGGAAGATAGGTTCAGCTATGCCTTCATCGGTAATTCCGTCGATGTTCATATCTGGCGAACCCATCATGAAGTCTACATGAACCAAACTTTGATTCATGCCTCTTTCAGAAAGCTCATCTTTACTCATCGAGGTTCCTTCTTGCAGGGTGAAGGCATAAGCAGCCCCAAGAGCAAGGTGACACGAAGCATTCTCATCGTACAATGTCGTATAGTAAAGAATTCCGCTCTCCGAAATCGGGGAGTGGTAGGGAACTAATGCGACCTCACCGAAATAGGAGGATCCATCATCCATGGATAAAAGGGTGGCCAACGTGTCTAGACCTTCTTCTGCGGTATAGTTGATGACCTTGCCTTTCTCCAGAGTTAATGTGAAGCGGTCTATAATATTTCCGCCATAGCTGAGCGGCTTGGTACTCCGAACCGTTCCACTGGCTCCAGTCTTAAGCGGGGCGGTAAATACCTCTTCTGTAGGGATATTAGCGAGAAAAGGAACGCCGAGGTCATTCACTGTTCCTGCTTGACACCAAATATGGCCATCAGGTAGCTCAATCGTAAGATCTGTACCTGGTGCAGTATAATGCAAGCTCCGGTATTTCTTATCATTTAATAGATCACATCGCTGCTTCAATCCAGCCAAGTGGAGGCTCCAAGCTTCTATAGGATCTGCTTGATCTGCTCGTACAGCCTTGAAAATCGCATCCCAGAGCCTATCGACCTGTTGTTCAACTGGAACCTCCGGGAATACTTTAGCCGCCCAGGAAGGTGAAGGGAAGGCAAGGCCACTCCAACTGGCATGATTACCCATGAGCAGCTCACGATACCCAGCCATCGCCTGTCCGGTTGTCTTCTGATTGTCAGCTATACGGCTGGATTCTACTCCGTTTAGCAAATCAGGGTTAGCAGAGATAATCGTTAGAAACGCAGCTCCATTACGAGCCAGATCTTCAAGCTCATCCGCTTGCCACTTAGGAGCCTCAAGAAAGGACTCAGATGGGGCCAAATCATATCGAACTCGAGTCACGACCTCATCGCTATAATTGACCTTAACAAGCTTTGCGCCAGCTTCATAAGCTTTTCTTACTACAAGACGGACCAGCTCAGCAGAGGCAATATCTGCATTTACAACAAGCTTTTGTCCGTGTTGAATGTTCACACCGATTTTTACTGCCAGTAACGCATAATTCTCCAGCTTTTGATTGAAATCCAACATGTGGAACCCTCCTATTTAAAAAGCCCAGTTACCGTTAAGGAATACCGGTTCTTCAACACCGTCTGCTGAAATACCGTAAATATTCATTTCTGAAGAACCGATCATAAAATCAACATGAGTTACGCTGGTGTTGAGACCATGCTCAATCAGTTGCTCTTTGGTCATATCCTTACCACCTTCAAGACAGAAGGCATAGGCTGTGCCAATGGCTAAGTGGTTAGAGGCATTCTCATCAAAAAGCGTATTATAGTACAAAATATTGGATTCAGAAATGGGTGAATGATGAGGAACGAGGGCTACCTCACCCAGATATTTCGCGCCTTCATCGAGACTGATAAGATGTTCAAGTGTTTCTTGGCCCTGCTCTGCTGTTACATGGGTAATCCGGCCGTTCTCAAAAGTAATTGAAAATCCATCAATAATGTTTCCGCCATAGCTAAGTGGTTTAGTACTGCGTACAACGCCGTTAACACCGGTCTTAAGCGGTGCAGTAAATACTTCTTCCGTTGGCATGTTGGCTACAAAGGAATGCCCTTTAGCGTTAATGCTGTCTCCTTGTGCCCATAGATGTCCCTCCGGCAGTTCTATGCTCAGATCAGTACCTGGCGCTATGTAATGCAATTTTTTATACTTTTTGGCGTTGAGTACATTGGCTTTTTGCTCCAAATTGTCTAAATGCTCCTGCCAAGCAGCTACGGGATCTTCACGGTCTAATCTAACGGTGTGGAAAATGGCCTCCCATAGCTTATCTACACGTTCCTCTGCCGGGACTTCCGGGAAAACCTTATCCGCCCAGCTTTGCGAAGGGATGGCTACGAGACACCAGCTTACTTTATCCGACATTTGCATCTCACGATATTTGGTAAGGGCTTCACCACGTGTTTTTTGAAAATTAGAAATTCGTTCGGGATCAATACCCTTCAGTGCATCGGGGTTCTCGGCAAGCACTGCCAAGAATGCCGCACCATTTTCGGCTAATTCCGTCATTTCACCTGCGTACCAAGTAGGTGCTGTAGTGAAGGTCTCTGGCGCTGCATGCTCGAACTGCTGGCGAGTAATGCTCTCATCGTTCCAATTTACTTTTACTAGACTTGCGCCTATAGAATATGCTTTGGCAGTAATCAGGCGAACGAAGTCAGCGGCCACAATGGGTGCACTAATAACCAAAGTTTGCCCGGGTTGAACATTAATACCAATTTGAACTGCCAAATCGGCATATTTTTGTAACTGATTCTGAAAATTACTCATTATAGTTTCCTCCATTTTCTATTTATAAGCATTGTATTAAATTATTAACCGCCGGATGAAAAATGTCAATTAGAGCGCATAGGAGGGATTTAGGTTCATTTCAGTGATATACTGTGGAAGCAGAAGACTTTATTTGAAGGGAAGTAATGGCATGGCAATAACAATATTAAGCGCAGAAATGCGTCGCCACGAGGACAGAAGTTTTGTTGGCAAAACCGTTTTTAGTGTGGACAACCATAAAGCCAATTATGAGATCACCTTTTTCAGTACTAGAGGGACGGAGTGGGATTACAGCCTCAGCTTCGCTGGAGAACCTGGCAGTGAGGAAGAAATGCTGCAAACTGACGCTTTACTCGAGAGTAATGATGATGTCTATAATGAGTTATTGGACGCAGCTTTGGATACACAGGAAGTTGAAGGGGAGTAACGGGAAATGGAAAAGGGGCAGTCTCAAAAGTAGATATTTTTGACGAAAGAGATAGCCTTTTTTACTTCAAAGCCTTAAAAGCTAAAAAACGAGCCAGTCTCCGGGTTATTGGAGACTGGCTCGTTTTTGATCCGCAGTGGCTTGCTTTAGCAGGTTATTGGGCAAGCGAAAGCCACCCGACTTCGAGAGTCACTTTTGACTCTCCTGCAATTTGGCTTTGTGCTTCACAACGGCTTTACCCAAACAAAGGTGTAACGATTGGCATTCGCTTCAATTTTGGTCCCATCTACACAATAATGGTCTTGGGAGACGTACTTTTCGTCGGCCAAGAACTGCAGCACGGCTGTAAACACGGATTCGAGGACATCCTTCATCCGCTGGGAACGGAACCGGTTAAGAGTACGAAAATATTTACGTTGTCGACCGGCTAGCCACATGAAGGGAATATTCTCCCGAACGGCTTTGGCGATTTGCCGTGAGGAATAGATGCGCTGGGTGTAAGCGTAGATAATGACTTTGGTGAGCATTTTGGGATGGTAACTGTCCGACCACCGCCGGGATAGGCAGCGCCAAAAATGGCGTCGTCGAGCCGATTTACGGCTGCGTTAACGACACGAACGAGGTGAGGTTCTGGAATGTCTACCTCTAAATCCATTGGCAGGTAAAGTTGGTCGAAATGGTTGTGTGGTAACTCCATCTACCAAAAGAGGTTTCTTTTTGCTTCTTTAAAGAAGATTTTAGAACGGTTTCAGCTGAAAGTAGCGGAGAGGACGGAACGATTGCGGAAAAGCGGTAGCGTTCGCCTTTGTGTCCGGATTTTCACCGCTA
>JAILZT010000006.1 GCA_023512345.1 Paenibacillus sp. | reverse complement strand
AAATTATGAAAGAAAACGTATTTCTACGAGATCTCGAGATTTGACGGGCAAGACTCCGGAATTAGGGGGCCTAACCGCTTTCTACACTTATTTCAAGCTTCTGGCGCTCGGATGTAGGAATAGATGTACTTTGTGCAACTAAAAACAGGAATATGCCGGATAAACCCCAGAATACCCAAAAATAAGTGTATAAAGTGCAATTAAACACCCTAAAGTGTGCTAAGGGAGAAAAATAAGTGTACATTATGCAACTATATATATTGAAACTTATGTAGGTTGACGATTTGCCGTATTTGTCGCGGGTACCCGAGGGGATACTTCTACTCTCATACACAAATTACTTGGCGCTGCCACTCAATAGTAAAATAAGTGTAAAAAGTGCAATTAAATTTCTATGGATCCCTGGCTAAGGTTGAATCATAGGATTCATCACATGTTACGCAAAAAAAGGAGCATTACTGGGATAAATATCCCCGTAACACTCCTTTTAATATTATTTAGAGGGTTAGCCCTCCAGCAGCAACGATTCTGGATCTTCCAACAGTTCCTTAATCTTAACAAGGAAGCTAACGGCCTCTGAGCCATCAACAATTCGGTGATCGTAGGACAGTGCTATATACATCATAGGACGGTTGGCCATTCTCTCTTCATCCAGGGCGATCGGGCGGAGCTGGATCTTGTGCATGCCCAGAATACCTACCTGTGGAGTGTTAAGAATCGGTGTGGATAAAAGTGAGCCGAATACACCGCCATTTGTAATTGTAAATGTACCACCCTGCAGCTCGGAAAGGCTGAGCGTATTACTCCGTGCTTTCGAAGCCAGTTCACCAATCTGCCGCTCGATTTGCGGGAAGCTGAGTCGGTCTGCATCACGGACGACCGGAACCACAAGCCCTTCTTTAGCTGCTACGGCAATACCGATGTCGTAAAACTTCTTCAGTACCAGATCCTCGCCGTCAATCTCTGCATTAAGCATAGGATAGGCTTTGAGTGCACCGATGACGGCCTTGGTGAAGAAGGACATGAATCCGAGTCCGACTTCGTGCTTCTCTTTGAAGTCATCCTTGCGGCGCTTGCGGATATCAAGGATGGCGGTCATATCCACCTCGTTGAAGGTGGTCAGCATGGCCGCGGTCTGCTGCGCTTCGACCAAGCGGCTGGCAATCGTCAACCGTCTGCGCGACATGCGCTTGCGCTCGACGGACTTGCCGTCCTCCGGCAGCTGCGCTTTGCCGGCAGCCGGCTTCGCAAGCTCCGGCTTGCCTTGCGGCGCCGGAGCTGTTGGTGCAGCGGCCGCAGGCGCTGCTGCACCATGCTCCTTCACATCGGCCTGACCAATCCGGCCGATAGGATCACGGGCGCTAACCTCGCCGAGGTCGATGCCGCGCTCCCGTGCGAGCTTTCTTGCGCCCGGCGAGGCCAGGGCAGCGGAGCTGTCGCCCGCTGCCACAGGCCCTTCGGGCGCAGCCGCTGGTGCAGCGGCGCTAACACTCGCCGCTGGCTCAGCTTGGGCGCTGCCGGAAGCCGCGCCCTCCACTGCCGCCGCGGCAGCTTGCGGCTGGCTGGCTCCAACACTTGCGCCGCTTCCAATAATGCCGATGGCTTCGCCAACAGCTACATTCTCACCGGCTTGGCGCAGAATGGAGGAGATGACTCCGTCTTCCTCCGCACTAATTTCAAGATTGACCTTATCAGTTTCAAGCTCTGCGAGTACATCTCCCTGTCCGACAGTGTCACCCTCTTTGACTAGCCATTTGTAGATCGTTCCTTCGGAAATGGATTCACCCAAATCGGGTACTTTAATTTCAGACACAGGCCGCTACCTCCCCAAATATAATAATTGTTGCTATTATAACACCGCCCTTAGGAGGACGGTACAGCTGCTTGTACTTGCGTGTTTAACTTTAGGGCTTCATAGACAATTCTCCGTTGCTCATAGGCATGAACGTCTGCATATCCACTTGCCGGGCTGGAACGTTCCGGTCGGCCGACATATTGAACGCTGGCATGGGCAGGGGCAATAGCTCGCAGCCGGGGTTCGGCATAGCTCCAAGCACCCATATTCTTTGGTTCCTCCTGTATCCATACAATTTCCTCCAGAGAGGTGAATGTATCCAGATAGGCAGTTAGCTCACGTTCAGGGAACGGATAAAGTTGCTCCAGACGTAGAATGTGCGCCCATGACCAATCTTGGTCCCGGCGGGACTCCAGTTCTGTTTGCAAATCAACGGCCACTTTCCCGCTGCAGACCACCAGTCGTTTCACTTTACCTGGAGTCTGGCCTAGTAATGGCTCTGCCAGTACCGACAGGAATTTCCCTGAAGCCAGTTCCGCTCCACTTGAGGTGCTGCGTGGATTACGAATAAGGCTCTTAGGTGTCATAATAACCAGCGGACGAGCATCTCCCTGACCGCATAAAGCGGCCTGACGGCGCAGTAAGTGGAAATATTGCGATGCAGTCGTTAGGTTGGCAACGGTCCAGTTCTCTTCTGCTGATAATTGCAGATAACGCTCCAGCCTACCGCTGGAATGCTCCGGACCTTGGCCTTCGTACCCATGCGGAAGCAGTACGACCAGATTGCTGCGCTGCGTCCACTTCGCACGGCCAGCGGCAATGAACTGGTCAAATATAACTTGTGCAGCATTGGCGAAATCTCCGTATTGTGCTTCCCACAGGACTAAGGTCTCGGGTGCAAATACATTATATCCGTATTCATAGCCGAGCACCGATGCTTCGGACAGCGGGCTGTTGTATACCGCGAACGATGCCTTTGCTTCCGTTAACTGATGAAGCGGAGAGAACAGCTTGCCAGATTCACTGTCATGCAACACAAGATGGCGGTGTGCAAAGGTTCCTCGCTGTGAATCTTGACCGCTTAAACGAATAGGTGTCCCATCCTGCAGAATGGTTGCAAAAGCCAAGCTTTCAGCCAGCGCCCAATCTACCTTTTCTCCATCGTTTAATGAATCCTTGCGCCGCTGTAAAATTCGCTGCAGCTTCGGATACACTTGGAACCCATCGGGAACAGTCAGCAGCTGGCGGTTAATCTCAATTAGGTTGCTCAGTGGGACAGCTGTAGAGCGTGAAGCAGAGTCACTGACATGGATAGGAACAGCTGTTTTGCTCTCACCCTTCTTGTGTTTGCCTTCCTTCATGCTATCATAGGCTTCCTGCAGTAGGCTCTCGGACTCAGCATATACCTTTTTGACTTCATCAGGAGTAGTGATTTTATCCTTAATCAGGCGTTCGGCGTAAATGTTGTAGGCTGTAGGATGGTTCCGAACCTTACCGTATACGAGAGGCTGTGTTGTTTCCGGGTCATCCATTTCATTGTGGCCGTGGCGTCGATAGCCGATCAGGTCAATCACGAAATCCTTTTTGAATAAATTGCGATAGGAACTGGCGAGGCGGACGGCAGCCACACAGGCTTCTGGGTCATCCGCGTTCACATGCACGATAGGAATTTCATATCCTTTTGCAATATCACTGGCGTAATGGGTAGAACGTGAATCTTCGCTTTCTGTAGTGAACCCGATCCGGTTATTAACGATAATATGAATGGATCCACCGTTCTGATAACCCTGTAATTTGCCAATATTCAAGGTTTCCGCCACAATTCCCTCACCTGGAAAAGCAGCATCCCCGTGCATTAACACAGCCATTGCTTTATTGGTGTTAAGGACCGGCAACCCCGGTGTACTGCGATCTTCCTGTGCAGCGCGGGTAAAACCCTCAACAACGGGATTTACGAATTCCAAATGGCTGGGGTTATTCGCTAATGTCAGGCGGGTTCGGACGGTCTCACCTTCACGGACAGCACGATCTGCGCCCAGGTGATATTTCACATCCCCGGTCCAACCATAATTAATTCCCATCGACCCCTCAGAGGGGAACAGCTCTTTATTCGGAGAATGATGGAATTCCGAAAAAATAATATCATAAGGTTTTCCTAAAATATGAGCAAGCACGTTCAAGCGCCCGCGGTGGGCCATGCCCATTAAGATATGCTCCGCACCATCATGAGCGGCGGCGCGTACAATTTCATCCAGCATGGGAACGAGGGCGTCGTTTCCTTCCAAGCTGAATCGTTTCTGTCCCACAAATGTTTTATGCAAAAAGGTTTCGAACTGCTCGACCTGAATAAGCCGTTTAAGCAACTCCTTGCGTTCTGCACTATTTAGAGGGGAAGGTGAACTAGGTGATTCCGCCTGGCTGTTCAGCCAGCGCAGCTCCTGCTCATCGTGAACATGCCCGAATTCATAAGCTATGGTTTGTGTGTAAATTTGAAGCATACGGTGATAGGCATCCCATCCGGTAAGTACATTATCCGGCGCATTCTCCCAGATCAGGGAAGCGGGTAGTGCTACCAGATCCTCACGGGTTAACTCATAGGTTTCGGGATTAAGCCATTTGGCCATAGTGTTTTGCTCGCGCTTAAGCGGGTCAATATTAGCGGCCAGATGGCCATAGATTCTTATATTAATGATCAATTTAGAGGCTCGTACTGCCTTCTTAAGCCATTCCGTTCCTCCGGATATTACTGGCTGCGGCGCCTGCTCGGAATCTGCAGTCAAGGGAGGGGGCCCGGAAATCGTAAACAGGTCCCGGTAATTATTTTCTACAGAAGCTGGATCTTTGACGAATTGCTCATATTTCTCTTGGATATAGCCCAGATTAGGTCCATAATATTTACTCCAAAGGGATTCGTTGTAGGGCTCTTTGGCTGCCATGAATACATCCTCCTAACGGATGAACTCCAGATTGGCGCAAGGTAAAGGCGCTTTTTGGAGCTGCGATGTTTACGTTTTCATTCTATAGTAATCATAACCTATTATAAAGTTATTGCCTCATCCTATTGTGCTACTTTTGGCAGCCTTAATCAATTCATACTTTCGTCCAATCCAATCGCAAAACGGTATAGATTAGTGCCTTATTCATACGGCAATTCAGAAAATCACCTATTAAACTAAAGAACTATGAAAATGATCTTATTGAACTGCCTTTTTCTCGAAAAAAGCTGTTTCAATTTTTTTTATGAGGGTATTAATTTATTACATACTAGAGAACTATTTTTCTACATAATATATTTTCCCCGTTAATTCTTACTTATCGAGTTTTTGGTACAAGCATTTGTCATATTTAGCCATTACTCTTTCTTATCTCACTAATAATAATTACACAAATCGACACACTTTTCCTCCGAAACCTTGTATAATATTATTGCAGAGAGCGAAAACATCGGAAACATAACCCGACCCTTTAATTGAAAGGGTCCAGTAAAGGGTAAACCTGCTGAAAGGTAGGGACACAAAGTCTCGGGTCTAAGGTAGAAATACTAAGACGGCTGGACTGCCTGGGGACTCAGAATCTTAGGAGGAGATTTTTTTGGATAAGTCCAACCAGGTGATTAATGAAGAAATAAGAGGGGTAGATCTGGATCTTGAATGGGTCTACTTGCTCCTAAAGGCTAAAAAAGCTGGAATTAAAGCTGAAGAAATTCGCCAATTCTTCTATGAAAGAACTTTACAGGTGATGTAAAAAGCAGGCTAAGAGATGAAACGGCTACATACGAAAAAGCACAGCGGAACCCGCTGTGCTTTTTACGTGGTGATGCTCCAAACTACATTCGACAACATTAAGATTTTTGGTCAAGACGCCATCTTTGATAATCCAGAAATTCCTTGAATTCCTGTTTACTAACGCCTGAAGCCATCGCTTCCTGTACAAGTCCGAACCAATCGGAATCAAGAAGTGCCTCCTCAGTCTCGGAAAGCTCACCATAAAGTAAAATATGCATAGAAACCTGAAGCGCATCGGCGATCTTTTCAATAAACATGATAGAGGGATTGGATTGAATGTTTCTTTCGACATTGCTTAGATACGATTTGGCAACATGAGCTCTATCCGCAAGTTCGGATAGGGACATTTCCTTCTCCAGACGTAGCTGATGGATGCGTTGACCCAAGTTTTCTGGCACGATGACAACGCCCCTTCTCGATATTTAGTTACAGTATAACAAATATCATCTAAATGAACAAAGCCTGGGATGGAATATATCAGGGTAACTGGGAACCTCTAGAACTAATATAAAGGTCATACCATTCTTTTCTGGATAACTCTAGCTTGTCGGCGTCGGCACAAGCAGCGATGCGCTGTGGATTTACGCTCCCAATTACGGGCTGAATGGCTGCTGGATGGGTCATTAGCCAGGATAAGACAATGGCTTCAGCTGTAGTGCCTTTCTCCTCGGCAAGAGTTTTTACCATGGCGGCGGTGTTCACAATATTCAGCGGCTGATTATCCAGCGGACGACCGCTGAATATCCCCTGAGCGAGTGGTCCCCAAGCTTGAATCTGGATATTCTCTAGACGACAGTGCTCAATGGTTCCCTCTGGGAATGTATTATCCTTCCATGGGCTGCGATTTACGCTGACAACAGCATCCAGCCAAGCAATCTTGGCAAGGCTCATATCCAATTGATTAACAATAAAGGGTTCATCGCTGTAAGCCTGCAGCAGCTTAATTTGAGCCGCGCTCATATTAGAGACGCCGAAATGGCGGACTTTCCCTGTTGCTTTAAGCTGTCGCAGTGCCGCACCTATTTCTTCTGGGTCCATCAAGGGATCAGGACGGTGGAGCAGCAGAATATCAATATACTCCGTACCTAACCGGGAGAGAATTCCATCTACACTGCTCAAAATGTGTTCACCTGAGGTATCAAATACATTTGATGTGTCTCCCGGTTCCATCAGCTTAATACCGCATTTGGATTGGAGAATGATCTCCTCCCGCAGACTTGGACGCTCCCTGAAAATCTGACCAAATACCTTTTCCGCTTTACCGCGGGTGTATATATCTGCGTGGTCAAACATATTGATGCCAATCGACAGTGCAGCATCCACGGCATCGTGTCCTTGCTTAATATTTTCGAGCGTAATGGGCTCATGGTCCCATCCTCCACCAAGTCCCATACATCCTAGAGCAATGCGGCTGGCTGGAATGCCGTGCTTATTTAAGGGTAACGTTCTGAGCAATGGATATCCCTCCGTTAATTATAGTTACGGACCCGAGAGTATTGTACACCTTTAGAAGCCGGTATGGTATTTCTTGTCACTGGAAGAACGATGTTTAGTTCCTTCTTTATCTTTTTCCTCTTGTTGTTCCAGATTCAAATCCTCGACCGGGATAGGATCAACGTGCTGCTCACTTTCATCCATGTCGAACAGGCTCTCGTTCTCTGTGGGATATTGCTCGGGATGATCCCATTGATCACCTTGCAGTTTTTTCTTGTCAGCCATTACGGACACCTTCTCCTCTTTGTATTTATTGCTGCTTAATAAACCATTTTGAGCTTTTTTAAACAAAAAAAGAGGCCCTTAGGCCTCTACGTTTAATGGGGTTCCAACATCGCTCATCTTACGGTCCAACACATCCTCATAGAGACGCTTCAGCCACTTTAGCTCCGTCACGCTATGCTCGTATCTGCCATACATAAGATGAAGAGCGGAACGGGGGACGATGGCTACATGCTCTTCGTACACTTGGTAAGCAAGATTAACCAGATGCTCGGTTTCACGAATTCTTTCTTCTAACAGTTTTGCGATCTTGCTTTGATCTATATGCCGGGAAAGAGCAAGCGCCATATAAAGCGGATGGTAGACGGTATCGTTCTTCTTGAACTGCTGCAGGACAAGCTGCTCGAATAATACATGACCCGCTTCGGTAATTCGGTATATCGTCTTATCGGGACGGTCGGGACTGGAAATGGTCTCAACAGCTTCTATGTATCCCTCCATCGCCAATTTATCAACGGCATAATACAGGGAGCCCATTTGCAGCTTGGTAATCCGATCCATGCCCCGCTCTTTCATAACAAGTGTGATCTCGTAAGGATGCATATTCCGCTCCTGAAGCAGGCCGAGGATTGCCAATTTCATGGACATCTGAGCTTACCTCTGGGATTCGGAAGTCTGCGGCGACTTCTTCGGTGCAATTTTTAGGCGGTCATTCGGCATTAATACCACGAATACCAGCCCGAGAACAGTAGGCACCAATGCCCACAAGAAAGTATGGGCGATGGATGACGATAAAGCACTCGATATCTTTTCCAGTACCGGCGCCGGAATCTTCGCCCGTGCCTCAGGTGTCAGCGCGGCACGCGGATCGCTGAAGGCGGAAGCTTGATTTCCTCCAAAAGCAGTGCTCAGGTTGCTTGTGAAGTTATTGCGCTGAATGATTCCGAATATGGTTATTCCAAGCGTCATGCCTAGAGAACGCATGAAGGTGCTTGTGGAAGTAGCTGAACCGCGTTGGCGCATATCAAAGTGATGGACGGAGGACATGCTCAGCACGGAGAAGGAGAACCCGACTCCGAAGCCTGTTAATCCCATAAATACGTTAAGGAGCAGTCGGGAAGTCTCGGGTGTCAATGTACTTAGCGAGAACACACCGGCTACGAAACATACGGCCGATATTAGCATGATATTGCGGAAGCTCGTCTTCGTCGTGAGCAATCCTCCGCATTGACTGCCCAATACGGAACCGATCATCATCGGCATGAGGATCAGACCCGAATTGGTGGCGGAGCCCCCAAATACACCCTGAACAAAGATAGGAATATAGATGGTCGCTACGATAAAAGTAGAGCCGTAGAATAAAGCTACAAGGCAGCTTGTTGCAAACAGACGCTTGCGGAACATGTCGAAGGAAATAATCGGTTCTGCCACGATTCTTTCAATGAATAAGAAAGCGATAAGCAGAATGGTGAAGCCTGCAAACAGACCGAGAATCACAGAAGAGTCCCAGGCATATTGGTTACCTCCGAGCTCCAAGGCGAACATCAGACAGATAACAGCTCCTACGAGAGTGAACGCACCACCCCAGTCGATCCGTTGTTTGGAATGGGTTATAGATTCTTTATAGTACATGGCAATGAGTATAAAGGAGAGAACGCCCAACGGCAGGTTGATGTAGAATACCCACTGCCATCCGACATATTCAGTGATATATGCACCTAGCAGAGGGCCGAGTACACTGGAAATGCCGAAGACAGCTCCGAATAGACCGGTCAGTTTCCCTCTCTTTTCTGGTGGAAAAATGTCAAACATGATTGTAAAAGCAATAGGCATCAGTGCGCCGCCGCCGACCCCTTGGATTGCCCGGTAAATACTAAGCTGTGTAATGCTGGTTGCGGTACCGCATAAAGCTGAGCCAATTAGAAATATGATTAAACCAAACATAAAGAAACGTTTGCGTCCATACATATCGGATAGCTTTCCAAAGATGGGGGTTCCCGCCATAACCATAACCATATAAGCCGAGGTCACCCATACGATTTTTTCCAACCCGCCAAGATCGGAGACGATGGTACCCATAGCTGAAGCTACAATAGTATTGTCCATGGCTGACATTAGAATGCCGAGGAGCAACGCGGTGACTACCAGTTTTAGATTGCTTTCTTTAGAATTCATGCTTTGCAGACTCCTTTTCAGTTTTTCAGAATTTCATTATATTCAAATTTGAGTAGGGTGGCAATACTTAGTTAAGGGATCTGAACTCTTTTATCATTTCCGCTGGAAGGCTGGTTAACACCTGGGGGATAAATAGTGTGGTGATCACTCTTGACATACCCATGGGGGGTATATTATATTGATGTTAAGGAGGCTGATCTGACATGGCTACACATGAAGAAATACATGAGGGCCATCCCAGCGAGAAGGATTGCCATTCGTCCAATACTCGCAAAAGTCATCATTCTGATGAGTTCAAGAACGGGCTAGGAAATCGGCTTAACCGGATTGAAGGCCAGATTCGAGGAATCAAGGGTATGATTGAGCGGGATACTTACTGTGACGATGTTCTTAATCAGCTTGCTGCAGTGCAGTCTGCGTTGAACAGTGTTGGGAAATTGCTGCTTGAAGGCCACATGAAGAGTTGCATCATTGAGCGGATTGAAGCTGGTGAGCATGAGGTTATTGATGAACTGTTGGTGACTGTAAATAAATTAATGAAATAAAAGAATAAGGAGTGTTGTGAGATGTCGAACGTTATTTTAAATGTTGAAGGAATGTCTTGTGGTCATTGTGCCAGTTCGGTAGAAAAGGCAGTAAGTACGCTTGGGGCAACAGCTAAGGTGGATCTGGGCAGCAAGACAGTGGCCGTTGAGTTTGATGAGAATAAGGTTACTATCAATGCTATTAAAGAAGCTATTGAAGATCAAGGATATGACGTAGTTTAAAAGGGAAAGGTAGAGGGCATGAAACTAAGGTGAGCCGTCAGGTTCCCCAAGGTTAATGCCTTTTCTTTTCAAAAAATAGATACCCCCATGGGGTATAAAGGCAGGTGGATCAAATGGATAAAACAACAGCCGCAAATGCTGGCGAGGAGCAAATTACGTTACAAATTACTGGTATGACCTGCTCAGCTTGTTCGGCAAGGATTGAAAAGGGGCTTTCCCGGATGGAAGGGGTGGCTCGTGCGAATGTGAATTTGGCATTGGAACAAGCGACGGTGGGATTTGACCCTAAGGTGTCAGGGCTGCCTCAAATAGAAGAAAAGATTCGGGCTCTTGGTTATGATACGGTCAGAGAAGCAGCAGACTTCGATATTACTGGCATGACTTGTGCGGCTTGTTCTGCACGGATTGAGAAGGTGTTGGGACGTATGCCGGGTATAGCTCAGGTGAATGTGAATCTGGCCCTGGAAACAGCACATGTGGAATATACACCCGGAACTATTGGCACGCGCGAAATTATGGATAAGGTAAGCAGCATTGGTTACAAAGCTACATTGAAAGAGGAACGCAAGGAAAGTGCTGATCACCGAGAGCTGGAGATCCTTAACAAGCGGCGTAAATGGATAATCTCAGCTATTCTATCCTTTCCATTGCTGTGGGCGATGGTAGGGCATTTCTCGTTCACGTCTTGGATTCCAGTGCCGGAGCTGCTGATGAATCCGTGGTTCCAGCTTATTTTGGCTACACCTGTACAGTTCATTATCGGATGGCAATTCTATGTGGGTGCATATAAAGCGCTTCGCAACGGCAGTGCCAACATGGATGTACTAGTAGTGTTAGGTACTTCGGCAGCTTATTTCTATAGTTTATATTTGACGATTGATTCTCTGAATATGATCGGTATGAATCATACTGTGGAAATGTATTATGAAACTAGTGCCGTGCTGATTACGCTCATTCTTGTGGGTAAATGGTTTGAAGCTTTGGCCAAGGGACGTTCCTCCAATGCCATCAAAAGCTTAATGGGTCTGCAAGCCAAAACCGCGCTCGTAATTAGGGACGGCGCTGAGATGAGTATTTCAATAGAAGAAGTCATTCCCGGTGACATCGTGATGGTGAAGCCTGGAACTAAGATCCCTGTAGACGGAGAAGTTGTCGAAGGATTCTCTTCTGTTGATGAATCTATGCTGACCGGTGAAAGTATCCCCGTTGAGAAACAGAAGGGTGACTCTGTTATCGGCGCTACGCTGAATACAAACGGTATGCTTAAAGTAAGAGCTACCAAAGTGGGACGGGATACAGCGCTGGCCCAGATTATCAGAGTGGTAGAAGAGGCTCAAGGTTCCAAAGCACCTATTCAGCGGATTGCTGATGTGATTTCAGGCATCTTTGTACCGATCGTAGTAGGCATCGCAGCTTTAACGTTCTTAGTGTGGTATCTGTGGGCATCTCCGGGTGAGTTCGCCGAAGCGTTAGAAAAAGCAATCGCAGTGTTGGTTATTGCTTGTCCATGTGCATTGGGGCTGGCAACGCCGACCTCGATTATGGCGGGCTCAGGCCGCGCGGCAGAGCTGGGTATTCTGTTCAAGGGTGGAGAACATCTGGAAGCGGCACAGGGAATCAAGGTTGTTGTATTAGATAAAACGGGTACCGTAACGAACGGTAAACCGGTGTTGACGGATGTGGTGACTACTGCCGCGATATCTGCTCCGGGGAACCGGGACTCCGAGGATCGTCTGCTGTCCATTATTGCAGCCGCCGAGAAGCTTTCAGAGCATCCTCTTGCCGATGCAATTGTAGCAGGTGCTTCTGATAGAGGGTTAGAATTGCCAGTCGCCGAGCAATTTGTAAATATACCTGGGCGGGGTATCTCCGCTGTTGTTGAAGGTCAGGCAGTAAGTATTGGTACCCGGAGGATGATGGAAGAGAACGGTGTGGAAATCACCCCATGGATGAGCTTGATGAAGGATCTGGAAGAGCAGGGGAAGACGGCTATGCTCGTAGCAGTGGATGGTGTTTGTGCAGGGATTGTTGCTGTTGCTGATACCATTAAAGAAACTTCCCGGGCCGCAGTAGCTTCTCTTCATGAAATGGGAATTGAAGTGGTTATGATCACGGGGGACAATCAGACTACAGCACAGGCCATCGCTGAGCAGGCGGGGATTACCAGAGTGCTGGCTGAAGTGCTTCCTGAAGGAAAGGCCGAGGAGATTCGCAGATTGCAACAAGGTGGAGTGAAGGTTGCCATGGTCGGCGACGGTATTAACGATGCCCCTGCACTAGCTACGGCAGATACGGGGATGGCTATCGGTACCGGTACGGATGTGGCGATGGAGGCAGCGGATATTACCCTCATGCGGGGAGATCTGAAGAGCATCCCCGATGCGATCCGAATGAGCCGCAAGACTATGAACAATATTAAGCAGAATATGTTCTGGGCCCTCGCTTACAATACGATTGGAATACCGATTGCAGCCTTGGGCTTTCTGGCGCCGTGGCTTGCAGGTGCAGCTATGGCATTCAGCTCTGTATCTGTTGTTCTGAATGCACTGCGGCTTCAGCGGGTGAAGTTATAAAGTTGCTGATTTCCCCTTTGAGAGTGGGGTATATTCAGAGAGGGGTAAAAAACCAATGGGGAGCGAGTGTTTATGAAACCTACTAACGATACGCTTGATCTGTTAAAGCGTCATGTTTCTGTTCGACAATTTCAGGATAAACCTGTGAGTGAGGAACAGTTGGCTGCCATCATAGAAGCAGGTCAGATGGCCTCTACATCCAGTAATGTTCAGGCCTACAGTGTTATTGCTGTTACTGACCAAGCCTTAAAGGCGGAGTTTGCTGGGTTAGCGGGAAATCAGGTCTATATAGAACAATGTCCTGTGTTCCTCGTCTGGTGCGCCGATCTATACCGGCTTCGAGAGGTAACGAAGCCCCATTTACAAGGGGCTGCCAGTTACGAGGATTCTACAGAGAATTTGCTTGTTGCTACCGTCGATGTGGCTTTGGCTGCACAAAATGCAGCTGTGGCGGCAGAATCCTTGGATCTAGGTATCGTGTATATCGGCGGAATTCGTAACCGGATTGCAGAGGTATCGGAGCTGCTGGGATTACCCGAACTAGTCTATCCTTTATTTGGAATGTGCTTAGGTTATCCCGCTGGAGCTGTCGGCCAACGTCCGCGTCTTCCGTTGCAGGCTGTATTGCATCGTAACCGTTATAACGCGGAAGCAACGGTGGAACAGGTTAAGGTTTATGATGAAGTGACGAGCGATTATATGCGGGAGCGGACTGGCGGCACCAATGCTGTACCTTGGTCGGCTATTATGGCGAAACGCTTGGCAGAACCGACCCGGCTGCATATGAAGGATTTTTTACGCGGGAAAGGCTTTATGAAGCAATAAAATAACGAGATATTACTAAATGTGTTGCCGTGCGAAAAAGGCCTCATTACCCCTTGACCAGGTGGTAGTGGGGCTTTTTTTAGTGAAAAAGACGCGGTAAAGTTGTGCAGAATAATACTGGAGAAGAGTGAAATTAAAATGAAGTAAATTATTAAGTAAAATATTGTTTTCAGAAGCAAAAATGATTAAGGGAATAGGAGTAAAATTTACTGTATGCCTAAAATATTTGTGGTTTTCACGCAGTTTGGCTAATTTAGTATGGATGAAAGGGCTTGCAATACGTTTTAGTGCGTGCTACAATTTGCTTGTTAAGTAAATAAATTAACTAAAAGGTGCTGTATTTGATGGCTACATTAAAAGAGATAGCAATACAAGCCAATGTATCGGCGGCAACGGTTTCCCGTGTATTAAATAATGATGTCACCCTTTCTGTAAGTGAAGGGACACGCGAGAGAATCTTTCAAATTGCAGAACAAATGCAGTATAAACCAAACCGTGTGAAGCGACTGAAGCAAGAAAGCGACTTATCAAGTAAGCAAATAGGCTTGCTTATCTGGATCTCTGCCGATGATGAAAAGGAAGATCCTTATTTCTCCAAGATCCGTGTTAGCGTTGAAAAAAAATGTGATGAGCTTGGAATTCCCATTGGGAGAGTTATTAGAGGAAACGAAGTGGACCCGGCAGCTTGTCAACAAATGGATGGGCTGATCGTCGTGGGTTCTGTTGATACGGAGGATATCCATAGGATTTTCCCTAATAAGAAATCTATCGTTTTGGTCAACCATACCCTAGAAGATTTACGGGGGTACGATTCGGTCAGCATTAACTTTAAGCAGGCAGTAAAAGATGTGGTTGAACACTTTACAGCTCTAGGATACCCGGATATCGGCATGATTGGAGGAAGGGATTATCTTTACAGGCTCTGGGCCAAACATGAAGGAGATCCTGTGGTAGATAAGCGCCAAGTTTACTTTGAGCAACTAATGAAGGAGAAGGGACTGTTTAATGAAGATTATATGTTCCTTGGGGACTGGAGTACAGCGAGCGGTTACGAACAAATGAAAGAACTGCTCGGAAGACCAAATCGTCCGAGAGCTTGCTTTGTTGCCAGTGATCCGATGGCCATTGGCGCCCTTCGGGCGCTGAATGAACAACAGGTGAAGGTACCAGAGGAGATGGCGATCATAGGCTTTGACGATATTGAGGTTTCAGCATTTATGAATCCGCCTTTGACTAGTGTGAAAGTATTTCCGGAGCAGATTGCTAGAACGGCGGTACAACTTCTTATGGAGCGTTTGGAAGGAAGGGAAACAGCCGTTCACGTTACGATCGAAACGGAGTTACAGGTTCGGAACACCTGCGGGGGACACATCAATATGAATAATTAAACATGTAGATTTTTTTGGGGAGGTGATTTATGGAACAAAGTAAACAAAAGACCTAGTCACGGGAATGACTAGGCCGGTTTGGAAAAACACCAATGTTATTGTATCGGAAATGAAGTTCGTATTCAACTTATTAAATTTCGGGGGGTCAGCTCAATGAAAAAACCATTATCTCTTGCCCTTGCTTTGCTTGTAGTAATATCCACGCTTAGCGCCTGTGGCGGCAATCAAGAGGCATCTGACAACAGTAACAAAGAAGTCGCTGCTAACAGCGGTGAAAAAGTAAAAGTCGAGTTTTTTCAATATAAATCCGAAGCAGTTGCTACTTATGAAACGTTGATAGCAAAATTTGAAGCAGCCAATCCAGGCATCGACATTGTTCAGACTAATGTTCCTGAAGCGGCTACGGTTCTAAAAACACGTATAGCGAAGGGTGAGGTGCCGGATATCATATCGGTTGGCGGGGACGCCCAATTCGAAGACCTTGCCACAAATGGGATCCTAGCCGATATGACCAATTATCCTGGTCAGGCTAATGTTATCGAGAACTACAAGAAAACTCTGCAATTGATTACAAGTTCTGAAAAGCTTTTCGCTGTCCCTTTTGCTGCGAATGCAAATGGTATCATCTACAACAAAGATGAATTCACAGCCCTGGGTTTAACGATCCCAACGACTAAAGACGAAATGGATAAGGTGTTGGAGACCATTAATGCGGCAGGTAAAGTCCCATTCCATTTGACCTTCAAAGACGCTTGGACCGTTCTTCCTGCTTGGAATGTATTTGTAGCTGACCTGCAGCCCTCTAATTTTTATGCAGATCGTAAAGCGGGTAAAACTACCTTCGCCGCTGACCATAAAGAGCTGTTAGCGCAATATATTGAGTTTATGCAGAATGGTCAATCTGGAGATCGTTTTGCCGACGGATATAATGATGGGAACGCGAAATTCGCTAAAGGCTCTTCGGTAATGTACCTTCAGGGTGTATGGGCCATTCCAGAAATTATGAAGGCAAATCCTGATATTAAACTTGGTGTATTCCCTTACCCATTAAGCAATGATAAATCTAAAAACTTTCTTGTATCTGGTGTAGATGTGTTATTTTCTCTCTCTGCTACATCCGAAGTTCCGGAGGAAGCGACGAAATTTATCGACTTCATGATGCAAGAGGAAAACGCTCAGCAATATGTAGATGAGCAAAAGTCATTTTCGGCCATTAAAAATGTGTTTCAAAATGATGAAGTATATGCAGACCTTAAACCTATCTTCGAAGAAGGTCGTGTAGCAGACTTTCCAGATCACTACATTAACGGTATGGCACTCGACGTAATCCTGCAAGAATTTATGCAGAAGAAAAATGTAGATGACGCTTTGAAGAAAATGGATACCGAATATGATCAAATGGCTAATCGTTAAAAAGAAATCTAAATAACATTTCAAAGGGGGATGAAAAGCATGCTTTCGCTTTTCATTCCTATTTTATTAGGGAGAAGGAGGATGTGTGGTGAAGAGGAAGAATATGGGATCCTACATGTTGATGGTATTGCCCGCCTCTATATTGTTTTTAATCTTTCATACAATCCCGGCATTAATGGGGATATTTTATAGTTTTACAGACTGGAATGGACTTCGGCCTTCTTACAAAATTATTGGCTTCACAAACTATTTAAATGTTTTTAAAGATATAGATATTCTGAATGCCTATTTATTTACGTTCAAATTTGCTATCGTAACGACAATTATTGTAAATATTATAAGTTTATGTATAGCGCTAGCGCTGAATAGTAACGTTAAATTTAAGAACTTTTTTAAGGGTCTTTATTTTATGCCTTATATCTTAAGCATGTTGATTGTTGCTTATATTTTCAATTATTTCTTTGCGAATTTTTGGATTGATATTATGGGTTACTTAGGTATTGAGAAATGGATGGTCAATCCATTGGGGAATGAGAAAGGCTCATGGTTAGCCATTGTTTTCGTTACGGTATGGCAATCTGCGGCTTTTAACACGGTCTTGTATTTGGCGGGTTTACAGACAATCTCTGAAGATCTATATGAAGCTTCTGCTCTAGATGGTGCTAACAAATGGAAAGAATTTTGGGGCATAACGTTTCCGATGATCGCTCCATTCTTTACCATCAATATGGTGCTCTCTCTCAAGGGTTTTCTACAGGTCTTCGATCAGGTTCTTGCACTGACGGGCGGTGGTCCTTTCGGAGTCACCCGTTCAATCGCACTTTTAATTTACAAGGATGGATTCTCGGGTAATGAATTTGCTTTCCAATCGGCCAATGCTGTGATTTACTTTGTGGTCATTGTAGCGATTTCGTTCATCCAGCTTCGTTATCTGCAGAAGAGGGAGATGAATTTATAATGCGTTTAAACCGAACCAATTGGTTAGCCACTTGTTTCCTTATTGCCGGCTCCATTTTTTTGTTATTTCCCCTCTACATGACCTTTATGTTAGCTATCAAAAATAATCAAGAAATTGCAAATGGCGTTCTTGCCTTTCCGAAAGCGTTTAGATGGGAAAATTTCAGCTTGGCTGCGGAAAAGATAGATTACTGGCAAAAATTTCGAAATAGTGCCGTAATCACTGTATTAACCGTTACATTTACACTATTCACGAACTCCTTTGTCGCCTATGCGATTAAGAAAAACTTTGAGCTTAAGTTTTTTAAAGGCTTATACTTTTACTTCGTAAGCGCAATGTTTGTTCCATTTCCGATTATCATGCTCCCTGTGGTGAAATTAACTTCTAAGTTTGGCTTGGATAATCTGTATGGCCTCATAGTGCTGTATATCGTTTATGGCTTATCCTTTAATGTCCTGTTGTATGTTGGTTATCTGAAAAGCTTGCCTCAAGAGCTTGATGAAGCAGCGAGAGTAGATGGGGCTACGGTATGGCAGACGTTTTGGAAGATTGTATTCCCACTGCTTGCTCCTATTAACGCTACGGTTGCGATAATTACAACGGTATGGGCTTGGAATGACTTTTTGCTGCCTCTAATTATGCTGGATCAAGAATCGCAAGCCACTTTGCCGCTGGCACAATTTATTTTCCAATCGAAGTTTGGACAAGATACCAATCTTGCTTTTGCCTCCTACTTAATGGCGATGGCTCCTATGCTGATTGTATATATGCTTGCGCAGAAATGGATTATTAGTGGCGTTACACGCGGAGCCGTGAAATAACAAATAAAGAACAGATCAAGAACTAGACTATCACACGAACAATAAGGAGATTACATTATGGCTATCTTTTATCATGAACAAGAGGGGTTGTTCCATCTTCAATCTAAGGACATGAGCTATGTGATTCAACTGGTCCATGGTTATCCTGCTCATGCCTATTGGGGCAAAAGATTAAGCGAGCAAGGGAACCTGACGGGGTTGCTTCAGTACGTAGAGCGTTGTTCCTTCATCCCTAATTCGGTGCCGGAGGACAATAGTATTTCCTTGGACACATTACCTCAGGAATATCCTCAATATGGAACCGGTGACTTCCGAACTCCGGCTTATCAGATTCAGCTAAAAGACGGTACCAGAGTGACGGAGTTGAAATACTGTACCCACCGCATTATTCAAGGAAAGCCATCTCTCGAAGGACTTCCGGCGGTATATGCAGAAGACCAAGATGAGGTGCAGACGCTTGAACTGGAGCTGAGTGATGAGTATTCAGGGCTTACGGTGATTTTGAGCTACTCCATATTCGAGACATTCAGCGCGATTGCACGATCCGTGAAGTTTATACACAAAGGAAACGAGCCGTTCCGTCTTTTGAAGGCTATAAGTGCGAGTGTGGATTTTCAGGATGCGGATTTTGATTGGCTATGCTTACATGGGTCTTGGGCTAGAGAGCGTCATATGGAAAGAAGACCCTTGGGGCATGGGGGTACATCTGCCGAGAGTAGACGGGGTTCCAGCAGTCACCAAATGAATCCCTTTGTTGCATTGCTCCGGCCGAATGCGGATGAGGATCAGGGCGATGTATTTGGATTCAGCCTGGTGTACAGCGGCAACTTCGAAGCGAAGGCAGAAGTCGATCAGTTCGATACAACACGGGTATCCCTCGGGATCAATGCTTTTGATTTCTCATGGCTTTTGATGCCAGGGGAGAGCTTCCAAACGCCTGAGGCGGTAATGGTTTATTCGTCAGAAGGGTTGGGAGGTATGTCCCGCACCTATCATAAGCTGTACCGAACTCGCCTGTGCAGAGGTGTTCATCGTGACCTGGAGCGTCCTATCCTGGTCAATAACTGGGAAGCAACTTACTTTAACTTTAATGCGGACAAAATTGAAGATATCGCTGTAACAGCTGCTGAGCTAGGGATTGAGCTCTTTGTATTAGATGATGGTTGGTTTGGCAAGCGTGATGATGATACCAGCTCTTTGGGTGATTGGATTGTAGACCGCAACAAGCTGCCGAGGGGTCTGGATGATCTAGCGAACAGGGTCAAACGCCAAGGTCTGCAGTTCGGCCTCTGGTTCGAGCCGGAGATGATTTCTCCCGAAAGTGACCTGTACAAGAAGCACCCGGACTGGTGTCTGCACGCTCCAGAGCGGCGGCGGACGGAGGCCCGGAAGCAGCTGGTTCTGGACATGTCGCGGCAGGATGTACGGGACTATCTGTTCGAACGTTTAAGTGAGGTTCTCGCTTCGGCTCCTATCACTTACGTGAAGTGGGACATGAATCGGAACATGACGGAGATAGGCTCGGCATGGGCAAGTCCGGAACGACAGTCTGAGACAGCCCACCGATATATACTTGGACTTTATGAGCTGCTTGAGCGATTAACGAAGAAATTCCCTGAGATTTTGTTCGAGAGCTGCTCTGGAGGGGGAGGTCGCTTCGATCCGGGGATGCTGTTTTACATGCCGCAAACCTGGACGAGTGACGATACTGACGCGGTGGAGCGCCTCAAGATTCAATACGGTACGAGCATTGTTTATCCAATCAGCACCATGGGCGCTCATGTGTCGGATGTGCCGAACCATCAAGTAGGACGGGTAACGCCGCTTGCCACACGTGGAGAAGTAGCCATGTCAGGGAACTTTGGTTATGAGCTTGATTTGACTGTATTTACCGATGAAGAGAAAGCTATGGTCCGGAAGCAGGTGTCCAGCTATAAGGATATCCGGTCCCTAGTGCAAAAGGGTGATTTTTATCGCTTAAGAAGTCCGTTTGACGGGAAAGGAAATGAAACAGCATGGATGTTTGTTTCCGAGGACCGCAAAGAGGCATTGGTCTTTTATTTCCAAGTGCTTGCGGTGCCGAACGGCCCTATGAAACGATTAACCTTGAAGGGTCTGAATCCCGAATGGACCTACCAGGTTGAAGAGTTGGAAAGTATCTACAAGGGAGACCGACTCATGCAGGCAGGCATTCATTTACCTCAATTTCATCATGATTATGCAAGCAAATGGTGGAAGGTCAAGGCGGTTCATGGATAATTGGGAGCTACAAGCCCCATTAACGATAAGCATAACTCGAATACTGCTTTACAAAACCCGCCATCGGGGGGCCTTTGATCAAAGAGGCAGCTCCCCTGGCGGGTTTTTTATTTAAGGGGAGCCGAAGGCCCATCCAATACAAAAAAGCTATTTTTACATTGGATGCTCCTAAGTTGTCTATTTTGCTTGCAAAAGGTGTAGAAATGTTCGTTTTGTGACCTATAATTGCCATCTATCTCTACTCTAGAATGAATCTGTAAGGTCAATTCACATAGAACAATTGGGGAGGTAAGCCGCAATGAAGAGGTTCAGTCGGACTTTGTCTGCTTTAATGGCATTTATAATGGTAGCGGTTACAGGATTATCAATGGGCACACCGAGCAAGGCGTACGCTTCAGCACCAGTTAACCTAGCGGTAAATCCGGGCTTTGAAGTAAGTGGAGCGGCACTAACTGGATGGGATTATTCAGGTACAGAGGGCGCTTGGTCAATAAAAAGCGGTACTGGAAATTTTCATGGTGGTGCAAATTCTGTGAATTACTGGTTAGGTACACCGTACCAATTCACCTTATCACAGACTATTAGCAACCTGTCGGATGGAGAATATGTACTGAAAGCATGGGCTTCCGGCGGGGGTGGAGAGACTTCAGCAAACCTTTTTGTAAGCGGATACGGCGGTAACAAACTGCAGTCTGCTATAACAAATACAGGTTGGGGGAAATGGGTTCAGTATACAATTCCGGGCATCCAAGTTACTGGAGGGAGTGCGGCTATTGGTTTCGAGGTAGATGCTCCTGGGGACAAATGGGGCTACTTTGACGATATTGAGTTTTATAAGGTTCCATCTTGGAACGAAGCTAAAGCATTAGCTGCAACTAATGTTTCAGCAACCGGACTGACTTTGGACTGGTCTGGTGTAGATGCTCCGACACAAGTTACGGGTTATCGGGTATTTAAGGATGGTTCGGAGCTCGCGTCAACAACAGGAACCTCTTACGAGGTGTCCGACCTTATTCCAAATACCGAATATACTTTCAAAGTAGAAGCCGAGAACGGTTCTGACCTGGTGAGCACGAGCGGCCCCTCATTAGCAGTCACAACATCGGGGGATTCATCAAACGCAGCACCGAGTTGGTCGGAGAGTAAAACGTTAATTGCATCGCAGCTGACCTCACGGGGAGTGGTCCTGGAGTGGTCTGGTGCACAGGATGGTGCTGGGGTGACCAAATACCGGATTTACGAGAATGGAACGGTTAAAGCAACAGTTACTGGAGTGACTTATCAACTGACAGGCTTATCTCCCGGAACAGCTTATACCTATAGAGTAGAGGCAGGAAACGCAGCTTCTCTATGGAGTACTAGTGGCCCATCGGTCAATGTTAATACACCTGCCGTCGCTGCTGAGCCGTTCATCAAGGGAGCGGATATCTCGTCATTGCAGGCCGTTGAGGATGCTGGTGGCAAGTACTACGATCTAGGCGTAGAAAAGGATCTTTTAGACATTTTGCAGGATCACGGCGTTAATTACGTTCGCCTGCGGATTTGGAACAATCCGGTGGATGTCGGTGGTTATAACGATAAAGCTCATGTCGTTGCCTTGGCTAAGCGGGCCAAAGCAAAAGGAATGAAGCTGCTGCTCGACTTTCACTATTCAGATTTCTGGACGGACCCAGGTAAGCAGGTGAAACCAGCGGCGTGGAAGGATCTTAGCTTCAACGAATTACAGCAGGCCGTATATGACTATACAGCTGATGTTTTGAATACCCTTGAGGCAGAGAATGCTTATCCGGACATGGTTCAGGTTGGTAATGAGATTAACCCGGGTATGCTGCTGCCCGATGGTTCCAATAGCAATTATGATAATCTTGCCGCGTTACTTAAGAAAGGAATTGGGGCTGTTCGGGATACGACACCTCAAGGCCATGAAGTTAAAATAATGCTGCATCTGGCTGAAGGCGGAGATAACGGCGCTTTTAGAAGTTTCTTCGATGCAATGAGAAATCGAAATGTTGATTATGATGTGATTGGGATGTCTTATTATTCGTATTGGCATGGACCTTTCAACAATCTGAAGAACAATCTGAATGATATGGCTGCTCGTTATGGCAAAGAAGTTATCGTTGTGGAAACCTCCTATGGCCATAGACTAGGGGATGGTGATGGTTTTCCTGACAGCTTCACACAAACCGAAGCCGATGAAGCAGGATTTCCAGCGACGGTTGAAGGTCAAACTCAATTAGTCACCACCGTTATGAATACGGTAGCTAATGTACCGAATGGCAAGGGTGTGGGTGTATTTTACTGGGAGCCCGCCTGGATTCCCGTTCCTAAGGATGCACAAGGTCAATATCAAGCAGGATGGAAAAATGGGGAAGGCAGCAGTTGGAACAATCAGGCGATGTTTGATTTTGAAGGCAATGCCTTGGCATCACTGGATGCCTTCAAGTTTCAGCCGGGAGATCTTCCAGAGAAGTTGGCTTTGATGGCAAAAAATCCAGAAGGAATCATTGTGCCAGTAAATGAATCCGCGAGCAATGTTGAGGAACTTCTGCCGGATACCGCTGCTGTGCTCTATAACGAGGGCAGCATTGAACAGGCACCTATTGAATGGCAGGGGATTGAGCAGGATGACTTAAGCCGGATTGGCAGTTTTGAACTGACCGGTCACATAGAAGGTATAGAGAAAGCGGTCAAGACTACCGTTACGGTTACATCTTACCAAAATGAAGCGACTAATCCGGGATTCGAATCTAGCGATTCCTCTACAGGTTGGATTCTCTCGGGGACGCCGGATGTGGCTAGCTTTAAGACAGATGCCGGTAATGCCTTTGCAGGCAATAAGGCAGTTAACTATTGGAGCAAATCTGCCTATCAATTCACTTTGTCGCAGACGCTGACCGATCTTCCCAACGGCACTTACGTGCTTAAGGCGAAGGTGTCCGGCGGCGGCGGTGAGAATGGAATACACTTATATGCGGAGAATTATGGCGGTGATAAGTTAACAAGCGGGAATATTGTCAACTCAGGTTGGCAGCAGTGGAACGATGGAACACTCGGCAATATCGAAGTGACAAATGGGCAAGCTACCATAGGACTAAGTGTGGATGCTCCCGCTACCTCTGATGGGATTTGGGGCTGGATTGACAGCTTTGAATTATATAAGCAAGTTCAGGTGCCGCAGTGGGAGAACTCTAAATCATTGACTGCATCAGACATTAGTGCACGCAGCGTAAAACTGTCATGGTCTGGAGTATCAGGCTCGGATCCAGTGAGCGGCTACAAAGTCTACAAGGACGGTAAACTGCTTACCAGTGTGACGGGTTCTACTTACACGGTGTCGAACCTGATGCCAAATACGGCGTATACGTTCAAAGTAGAAACGAGCCTCGATGGAGCGATTTGGACCTCAACCGGTCCGTCTGTTTCCATTACGACTGAAGCAGAACCAGTAACACCTAGTGTTCCAACAAATACAGTCCCTGTAGTTACAGCACCAGAGAAATCTTCTGTTGTTAGTATTTCATCCGATCAACTTCTCGGAGGCAAGACTGTCATTAATGTTCCGGCAACTACCACCGAAATCAAGCTTCCGGCGAATGTCGCAGAGCTTCTCGGGGGTGCACCACTTCAATTAAAGGCTGGTTCTCTGAATCTGGAAGTTCCAGTATCCCTTTTTAAACAACTAGTCAAAGACCTTGCTGCGGGAGAACAACCAGCTTCCATTTCCCTGACGCTTCATCCGCTAACAGATGGAGAGGCTGCCAATCTTATCGCTCAAGTTGGTAAGTCGTCGAAGGCTGAACTTAGGGTCATAGGAGCTCTATATGACTTCGGGTTGTCAGTAACGAGTAGTGGCGGTAAAACGAACGAACTGAAAAAGTTTGACGAGCCGATTACGATACGATTCCAGAAACCAGTTTCTGCTACTGGACCGGTTGGAATATTCTATATCACTGATAATGGGGGCGCACAATACATTGGAGGCCAGCAGGAGGGTGACTTTATTACGGCTAAAATTAGCCACTTTAGCAAATATGCCTTGCTAGAGGTTAACAAATCCTTCACGGATGTTCCGGTGACCCACTGGGCCAATGATGCTATTAGCCAATTGGCTGCAAGACTGCTTGTATCGGGTATGGACGACAGCTCCTTCCAGCCGAACCGAGAAGTCACACGCGCTGAATACGTGGCTATGCTCGTCAAAGCTTTGGGGTTAGAACCTACCCTGAATAAGTCGAAGTTCGCAGACGTACCTGTGGATGCTTGGTATGCCGGAGCTGTTGCGGCTGCCACCGATCTTGGAATCGCCCAAGGCAAAGGGGCCAACAGATTTGAGCCCAATAGCCCAATTACCCGCGAGGAAATGGCGAAGTTAACCGTTCAGGCGGTCACAATTCTGAAGAATTCTGCAGGGACTGGAGACCAAGGGAAGTCCACTTCATTTAGCGATGCGGATCAAGCATCGGCATGGGCGAAGCCTTATGTGCAACGCGTATCCGAGCTCGGATTAATGAGCGGAAGAGAGTCTGGACGATTTGTTCCTAAGGCAAAGGTTACCCGTGCTGAGGCGGCTCAGATCATCTGGAGAATGCTGAAGTAGATAGTGAAATAGAGAAGAATTAAATATATGTAACATACAAAAGGGCACCCATTCGGGTGTCCTTTTGTTGTTTGAATAGGGTTGTATATTTTATGTGCATTACTTATGGCAAGGGGAACCGTATTATAAGTAGCGGCAAGTTAATCTAGCATCTTTGTCGACATGTTGTAGGTTGGATCCTTTCAGGAATCGGGTTGGCGATTGTTAATTATGGTTTCAGAATGTTGGTTAAATGTGGTAAAATTTAGTAATGAATAGAAGGGGGATACCTATGCTAAAACTACCAATTTATCATTCTGTCATTTCTTCCGAAGCAATATTACCTGTGATAAATGATCTTTATGAAATCGGGAACGTCCTGGAATGCCGTTTTCTTTCGAATGGACTTAATGATACTTATATACTGAAGACCTCCACTGGGAAATACATACTCCGGATCTACAAAGCACATTGGCGAAGTAAACCTGACATCATTTTCGAAGTTGAGCTGTTGAATCACTTGTATAGTAAGGGTATCCCTGTATCGGCGCCAGTGATCAGGAGGAATGGCGATTACCTGATTGAACTCGATGCCGCAGAAGGACAACGCTTCGCGGTTTTATTTACATATGCGGAAGGCGACTCTTCCGACAAAAAAGAGAGCTGTGAGTTATATGGCGAACAAGTGGCAAAAATGCATCTGGCCTTGGATGATTTTAACTCCGGTCAGGAAAGGTTCGCGATTGATCTGAATCATTTGCTTAAGCAGCCTATTCAATTGATACGAGGTTCATTATCCCACAGGCCTAAAGACATGGATTATCTGAATTCTTTAGCACAATTATTGTCAAAACTCATAGATGAAATCTCCTCAGAGTTGGATTGGGGAGGGTGTCACGGTGATCTTCATGGAGGCAACGTGCATTTTAACGAGAAATCCTTAACTCACTTCGATTTTGACTGCGGAGGCTTTGGGTGGAGGGCTTATGATATTTCTGTTTTTTTATGGGCGAAGGTCAGGGGGAGGGAAAAGGAGCATTTTCACAATGAGCTATGGATTATTTTTTTGGAATCCTACCAAAAGCATAAAGAATTAACTGAATATGATCTTAAAGCGATTCCATTGTTTGTAGCGATCAGGGAAATATGGTTGATGGGTCTCCATACAGGCAACTCGCATATTTGGGGTGGCGGGTGGCAAAATGATTATTATTTTAACACCAACATAAAGTTTCTGCGAAATTGGTGCGAGGAGCATTCCATACACGGAAGCGACTTCTGATAAGACCTCCAAAACTACATTCAGCTCTTTTGAATAATAAAAGTAACCGCTCACACGGGATTGGCTTATGGGCAAAAAAACAGCAGCAGTCTATACATCCATGACTGCTGCTGTGTGCATTATTGGGATAACCTAACTGGAAGAACCCTTCATCATAAAAAGATCGTTATCGTTGCTCCCAATCGTGCTACACGATCACCTCTTCGAGTGTATTCATTAACACCCGCAATCGGGAAATGGATTGGACGATGTCCGCCACGTTCTGCTGTTGAACGTTAGTGCTTGCTAATACTTCCTCGACGGATGCTGCAGATTCCTCGGTAAATGCGGCCACTGTTGTAATTTCATTCAATACCTTTTGAGAGGACTGCAGCAGCATGCGGTTCATATCCCGAATATGCTCGGCCTGCTCTAGCACCTCAGAAGTATTGGATTGAATGCCGGCGAACAGTTGCTCCACATTATCAGCGGAGTCCTTGCCTACGGCTACCGCCTCAAGACCGCGCTCTACCAGTTGGTTGGCTTCCGCATAATTTTCCTGTATAGCTACCAGAATACCTGAGATATCTGCGGATGCATTCTGTGTATGTTGAGCCAGTTTACGAATTTCTGTGGCAACGACGGAAAAACCTCGTCCGTGTTCTCCGGCTCTTGCTGCTTCAATTGATGCGTTCAGTGATAGTAGATTGGTTTGAGTAGCAATGTTGTGAATCATCGCGACGATATTTCCGATCTTTTCATTCTCCTCATTCACCTGCTTCATCACGACCGACGTATTGGTAACGATATGATCGATTTCACCGATCCTCCCCGCCAGATCCTCCATCCTGTCTTTGCCCTGCATCGTAAAATCAGCAGTAGCACGGGAGGAATCACTCATACGAACGGAAGCATCCGTGGCCGTCGCTACATTACCATTCACATGATGAATAGCCTCGGTAATATCGGCTACGCTTACGGCCTGTGACTCTATGCCACCTGCAATTTCATTGAAAGCTGTGACGACTTGAGAGGAGATTTCACCGGTTTCTGAGGCATTTCGCTGCAGACTTACGATGGATTCTCCAAGCACACTTACGGTTTGTCTGACTTTCTCCAAGACCTCATCCGTCCGCTTCCTAGCATTTCCAGACTCCAAAGCGCTTGCTTCCTGCTTCCTGGTCATTCGGGCACCGATACGACTCTGTGCAACCAGCGCCGCAATCGTAATGATAAGGTAGGCGTTCAAATGCACAGCCCGTTCCATTTGAAGAAAATCCTTAGTATGTATAAAATAGTTCAACATCGCAATGGCCAACAAGCCATTTATGAGCAAAGGGCGGTAGTTATGGTAAATTGACACGATGCCGAGGGCAAAATAAATAAAGAATATACTGCTGAACATCGAGCTTTTCTCTATAAAAAAGAAGGTAATTAAATTGAGCCCCAGTGCCACTAGATACATAATATAGGGAGTGCCTACTTTTTTCCAAATCAATAGGACGCATAGGATCGCGACGGGAACAGCATACATAGCTATGGTTACTCTAATGTGATTCCTCGAAACGGCCATACCTAGCATCAAAGCCACCCAAAAGAGGGTTACCATTAATTTATTTCTCTTATCCAGTTCGAGCATCTTCTCGGTCATTTTGCCGCACTTCCTTCTAAAATGATGTTCAATACGATGAATTATTATGTATGCTTAACATTTCGACATTTATCAACAAAACCCTTCTTTAACGTATTCTCCTAGAATATAGTGAGATAAAAATAAATAGATAAAATATTGTAAAATAATAAGGAAATTTGTCGAAATGCAGACATAAACATCAAAAAAATCCCTAAAAAAGTATGTTAAACTTGACACAAGGCGTCAGGTTAATGGTCAATTTTACCTATACCCTTGTAAATACATAATTGAAAGGAGTGTTATTTGTGTTCTTTTTTGAAGCGATCCCTTGGTATAATGCAATTATGTGGTTGGTAGTTTTTGGGATTCTCATTGGATTGAATGAGCTCGTACGTGCAAGCAAATGGGTAAGCGTCGCAATGTTTATGGGTTTGCCCGTTATTCTTACTGTAGTTTGGTTATTACGGGGTGAGAATGAAATAACATCTTGGTTTACCTGGGTGAAAGTGTACTCGGCACTTACAGGAAGTATTATCTATATGGTAATCAGATTTACGGATTACCACAAGAAGCATAGGTGGTATCTGGCGCTTGTCCCGGGAATACTGGCAATAAATATTGCGGAAGCGGTAGTGCGAGAATTTCAGGTAGGTACCCTCGGCTTCAACGGAATGGTTGACGGTATGAACTATATCTCTGGCGGCTGGAACTATGTCAACGGTATTGCTGGTATTCTGAACATTTTATTAATCTGTGGTTGGTTTGGCATCTTTGCAACGAAGGGTAAGAGTAAGGATATGTTGTGGCCGGATCAAACCCGTCTATGGATAATAGCCTATGGTGTCTGGAATATTGCCTATGTATATTCCTGTGCTCCAGGTAACGCATTCTATTCTGGAGTAGCATTGAATATAGCAGCTACTGTTCCTGCTTTATTTTGGGCAAAAGGAACCTGGATGCAAAACCGTGCTCAAACCTTGTCCTTCTGGATGATGTGGGTAATGACGTTCCCCTATTTCTTTGCGACTGAAAGCACTTTCAATGTAAGTGTGAGTTATAATTCTGCAGCCAACTGGACGATTGCTTCGATTAGTTTGGCTCTTAATGTTGTGCTTGCTGTATGGCAGGTATACCGCATAGTTAAATATCGTCTAAATCCACTGAAGGATGAACTTTGGACTGACACGAAAGAATACAAAGAAATAAACTCCTTACGAGTACAAGATTTGAATGTAGCTAGTGGAGACTCTTTGAAAAAGACTAGCTAATATGGGGTCTTTTGATTACATATGAATTTATCTTTATATTTCTCCCAGGAACGGATGCCGCCCATAAAAGGACGACATCCGTTTCTTCTTGTTATATAGTTTCATCTTCGACTTACATATTTTTTAAAGTTTTTCACCTTTATCACTTTTACATTTTTGGTCAGGAGGTTCTGGTCGCTAATGATCCAGGTGTGATCTTTAGAGTTCTTTCTGCGGATCGCAGCGAAGTTATATTTATTTCCAGAGAAAATTTTAAATCCATGAGCTATACAATCCGTGCAAAACTTAACACACTCACCCCTGTTTTGATTTGGAAAAGAAATCTGGTTAAACACATTTTTTTTAATAAGAAGCGTTGCTCCTTGAACGAGGTTTACATACCTATTATCCATACTCTTATAACGGAGTAAAAGCAGGTTTTTAGCGTTTAGATGCATGTAATGGGCCCGTTTTCCGACAATATCAGCATTAGTGGTTCGAAGGCAGCGCATACTGTCGGTTAGATACTGAGCAGCATAGTAATCATCGTCGTCAAATTTTGCAATATAGCCGTGTTTAGATAATAGCACTCCGTAGTTTAAGCAAGACCCAAGCGAACGGTTCTCAGGTAATCTATAAATTCTGACGTTTTTATATTTTTTGGCTGCTGTAATATAATCGCTTATCTTCAGGCTATTTTTATTAAGAATGACAATAAGCTCTTTATTCTTGAAGTTCTGTCTTTGATAATTTTCAAATAGGGAGTTAAGGCAGTCACGCCGTTTCGTACAAGTAATAATAGTGATCCCATTCGGATTGGAAAAGGGTTGTGTTATCATCACTTATCGGACGCCCTTTGGGCTTTTCTGTGCGAACTTTTTATAGTTTTTAATATTAGGAATTACTTTGTGATTAGTTATTAGTTTTTTATCGCTGATGATCCAGGTGTGTTGTAATGAGTTTTTCCTGCGTATGGCCACAAAATTATGTTTATCTGCAGAATAAACCTTGTACCCCTTTTTTTTACTTCTCATGCAAAAAAGATCGTCTTCACCCACGCTTTGATTGGGAAATTCAACATGGTCAAATACCTCTCGTTTAATGATGAGTGTAGCGCCCGGAAGTTTGGTAACGAACCGATTCTCATCTTGTGGAAATCGAAGAATAAGAGTTTTTGAGCCGCGTAAATACATATAATGGGCCCGTTTTCCGATGATATCTGCGTTTGTTCTTTTAAATGCATGCAAACTGGCGGTCAAATAATGGGGAGCGTAATAATCGTCGTCATCAAATTTGGCAATGAAGCTGTATTTGGTTTTCTTTACGGCGTAATTCAAACAGGCACCAAGAGAATGAGATTCAGGCTTACGGAATATTTTTATGTTTTTATATTTTTTGGCTAGATTTTGATAGGGTAGTAGGGGGATTTTGTTATTGTTGATAATAATAATGAGCTCTTTCTTCGCGTAACGTTGTCTGTTGTAATTCTGAAACAGGTTGACTAAATAGCTTTGACGATTTGTACAAGTAATAATGGAAACACCTTGCAGCGCTGCTGAGTTATAAGGTTCAGCATTCATTTAACCAACCCCTCATATGAGTTTTTAGAAATAAGCCTCATATTACATTATGTTTTAGATAGGGTAGGGTCACGGCATATCCATCTCTTGTACAAGCGGAATTTCATATAGCATTAATAGCGGGAGTCAGCTTAGCGCGGTATCCAAATCTTTGATCAACAATGCTGGCGGTTCAAGTCCTACAGCCAAGCGAATCAATGATTTCGGAATGTGCTGGTTTTCTAGATCTGCTTGATTATAGCCATAATTGGGAGAGATAATCTGGCTTTCCATGGCTCCCCATGAAACACCGATTCGGATCATACGGAGTTTATTTAGCGTAGAACGAATCTCTTCATAAGCGGCATCTCTCAGTTCAAAGCTGAATAGACCGGTATATCCTCCTAGCTGCTTGCAGGCCAATTCATAGTGCGGATGGGAGGGCAGGCCGGGGTGGTTTACTTTGGAGACGGAAGGATGTTCAGACAAAAAACGGGCAACCTCCAGCCCATTTCTCTGGTGCACTTCCATACGGAGGGGGAGGGTCCGAAGGCCTCGAATTAACAGCCAAGCTTCAAAAGGGGCCAATGAGGCACCAATGAGCTCAAATTCCTCCAAATACATTCGGTCAATAATCTCTTTGGAAGCAATAACTGCGCCAGCGACCAAATCATTATGTCCCCCTAGATACTTTGAAGCAGAGTGTACGACAATATCTACCCCAAGCTTCAAAGGTTTGAAAAAAAGCGGTGTAGCCCAAGAGTTGTCTATTATAGTCCTAATGCCCTTTGCCTTTGCCATCTCACAAACAGCAGCTACATTTACTACTTCGAAGATAAAGGAAGTGGGGGATTCCATAAGAATGGCTCGCGTATTGCTTTTTACGGCTGCAGCAACCCTATCTATTTCCGTCGAATGAACAATGGTATATTGCACATTGAACTTGGTCAAGTATTTAACAAGGGCAACGGAGGATTCATATACATGTCCTATTAAAATAATATGATCGCCTGAAGCTAAGCTGCACATTAAAGCAGCACTAACCGCAGCCATACCGGAAGCGAAGCATTTACAGGCGGATCCACCCTCCAAAGCGGCAAGCATTTTTTCAGCAATTTGCACCGTAGGATTAGTTCCCCGCCAGTATACATAGTGTTCTTTTTCATTGTTGGCGGCTTCAGCATAATCCTCGTAGGTATCGAAAAAAAACGGGGCAGTCTCGTAAATGGGGGGAGCAGCCGCCCTTAGAAAGTGGTTATCTTTATCCTCAAACTGATAACAAATCAGCTGATCCTCGGTATACCCCATGCAGATCACCCCTCTTTAGAAAAATTTACGTATACGATGTAGTTTCCTCCACCGAGTCTGTAAATATTCGGGGCGTAACTTAGGAATTGCTAAGCTAGCGGCTTTTTGGATTGCTCCTCACGCATCCAGTCGGACAGCTGCCGTTTCAGCTTGAGGAATTCAGGCGAATCTGTGATCTCTTCACGGCGTGGGCGTGGGAACGGGATATTAATCGTATGCAGAATAGAGCCAGGTCGACCTGAAAAAACATAGATGCGGCTCGATAGCAGCAGCGCCTCTTCGATATTATGAGTAATGAACAGTACGGAGCGGCGGTTCTCCTCCCAAAGCTCCAGCAGCCACCGCTGCATTTCGCTCCGAGTCAGCGCATCCAACGCGCTGAATGGTTCATCCAGAAGCATAAGCTCCTGAGGAGCTAAGAGTGCTCTAAGGAAGGCGGCCCGCTGCTGCATTCCACCTGACAGCATATGGGGATAAGCACGTTCGAACCCGCCTAATCCAACCTTGCCCAGCCAATGGCGGGCTTTTTCCCGCGCCTGATCCCTTGCCTCACCTGTAATCTCACCTGCCAGCAGCACGTTATCCTCGATCGTCCGCCAAGGAAATAAAGCGGGCTGCTGCGGCATATAGCTGATCTTTCCACGCTGTCCCGTTACGACGTTCCCGTTCATACTTATTGTTCCGGTATCCGGCTGCTCTAGACCGCCAATGATATGAAATAAAGTGCTTTTACCGCAGCCTGAGGGGCCGACAATAGATACAAATTCCTGTGGCTCAACCGTGAGAGATACATTATGGAGTACGCGCATCTGTTGGCTGCGCTGGGAGAAGGTCTTAGACACACCGCTAACTTCAAGGGCAGGCGGCGTGGTGCTATTTGTTATTGAGCTTGAGTGCTCATTCATTCTGTGGTGAACCTGAGTCATTTCAAACAACAGTGACACCTTCCTTTCTATGGATTGCGGCGTGGCTTCCAGCGTACAAGCCATTTCTCCAGCAGGGCAATAATAGCAAACAGCACTAGACTAAGAAGTACAATAATGGCAATGGCAACGAACATCCGGTCCGTACGATAGGCAGATTTCTGCAGGAGCATATAATACCCAATTCCCTTATCAGCTCCGATCCATTCAGCGACTACAGCACCCATTACGGCATAGGTGGCGGATATTTTTACACCAGAGAACAGGGAGGGCAAGGATGAAGGAAGCTCTAGCTTGGTAAATATCTGCCACTTGCTTGCACCTGCCATTTTCATATAGTTCATCATCATCCGGTCGCTTTGCGCAAGACCCCCCATCGTCGCAACTGCAACAGGGAAGAAGCACACGAGTGTAATAAGGACAATTTTTGGCAGTACTCCAAAGCCAAACCAGATGACGAGCAGCGGTGCAAGTGCGATGGAGGGGACATTCTGGCTCAGGATAAGCAGTGGGTAAAAAGCGCGTTTGGCCCAAGGCAGCAGATGGAGCAGCAAAGCAATCAAGAGTCCTACAGCCGTTCCAATGGGGAAGCCAATCAGAGTGAGCCGAAGAGTAGCAAGTGTATGGGCTCCAATTCCTGTAGCGTTGGCGGAAGACTCACGGGCAATGTCTACCGGACTAGGCAGGATCCATTTTTCAATATGAAAGAGAGATACGGACAACTGCCATACGGCTAAAAAGAATATGACCGCCACAAGGGGCGGCCATATTTGCTTCCAAGTTGATCTCACGGCCGATATTTCTCCGTCAATTTCTCCATGCTGATTCCGTTCGGATTATGGGCAATCTTAATTTGCGAAATGACACTTGGGCTGCCTGCCTCAATTAAAGCTTCATGCATCTGCCGCACGACCTCCAGTAGTTCTGTAAGCTCACCCTCCATAGTCGTATCCAACGGATTTACCTGGTGCTTAACACCAGATTGCTGAATAACCTCGATTGCTTTATCCACGTAAGGGATAGAATCTTCGTTGTTCGGAGTCTTAGGTATAACTTGAATGCTTAGTAGCGTATTTGCCATGAGATAATCAATCCTTTCAATTTGTATAGATTGAACTTAGATTTTTTTATTTTGGAGTGTGGTCGTAACTACGGTGGATGTTTGGAGTTCCGGCCGCTGTTGTCTCCAGATTTCTTGAACTTTACCACTGTTCGTGGATGAAATCCGGAGACTGCTTATGCTTTCGAAGCTAGCTTTCCTGCGGAAAGCTTTCGGGCGGTCGCTAGCGCTCCTACAGTTCCAAAATTCCCCTTCGTTCCTACTCTCCTGCTGTTAATTCTTACATTTCTTTTATTTACCTTCTGGCAAAAACTCATTTGTAAATGCCTTGGAGGCATCCAGTGGTTGATCCAGCAGCTTCAGTCCATACATCCAGTCTGCGTAGTTTTGCCATACTTCAGCCTTTTGCTCGCCCCAGCGGGAAGCATCATCTGTATATTTTGGGCTGAGCCATTTTTGACTGGCAAGGACGAGCTTGGCGTCCAGATCAGGTACAGCTTTGGTCAGGATCGCAGCGGCGTCTTCCGGGTTGTCGATCGCGTATTGGTAACCTTTCGACGTAGCCTTCAGGAAAGCCTTCACCAGCTCAGGGTTGTCGGAAATTTGCTTCTCACTTGTAGTAAGAATTGGTGTGTAATAATCCAACTGTGGTGCGTAATCTTTCAGGTAGAGCATATCCAGCGGCTCACCGCGCAGCTCGGCTTCAACCCCGGTCCATGCATAGAAAATCCATGCAAAATCAATATCACGTTTCACAGCTGTAAAATAATCAGCTTCCCCGATATTGACGATTTTGACTTCCTTCACATCGCCGCCCTTAGGATCCATGATCGCTTTCATGGCCGCTTCTTCGGCGGGAGAGCCCCAGCCTCCGTAGGTTTTGCCTTCAAAATCTTTAGGGGATTTAATGTTACGGTCCACAGGTGCAGCGAAACCAGATGTATTATGTTGAATAATAGCAGCAATGGAAACCAGCGGAACACCTTGCAGACGTGCTAATGTAAGACTCTCTTGTGCACCAATGCCAAAAGCGGCTTCGCCGGAGGTAACCATAGTATCTGCACCAGCAGCGCCCGGTTGTACAATTTCTACATCCAGACCTTCTTCGGCGTAATAGCCTAGATCCTTGGCTGTATAAAGGCCGGTATGATTCGTATTGGGTGTCCAGTCGAGGGCAACTTTAAGCTTAGTGAGCTCTTTTGGCGCTTCCGTCTCCGTTGGAGCATTAGTTGCGGTCTCAGCTCCGGTATCGCCTCCGGCCGTATTCACCTTCTTGTTCCCTGAATTTCCATTGCCACATGCGGCAATAGCTATGACCAGCATGCAGGTAAGGCACAGCATTAGTGCTTTTTTGACTCCCATTTCTTCTTCTCTCCTTTAAAATTGTGGATATACCAAGTCATGCTTGGGGATCCGAATATATCCCGTCTTTATCAAAATGAATTAGAAATACCAAAAAAGCGCCCCGAGGATCGGGACGCTGCAGGCGCTTGAATTAGTTATGGTTACTTTCGAACCAAGACTTATGGCGTTTCCTACGCTGGCATTATCCAGATCAGGTATAAGGGTCAGTATCTTGTGGGATACAATCTCAGCCGGCCAATTCCAGCACCCCTGCTTATAAAGTTAACGGTTACGGTGTATTATAGACGTCAGTTCTAGAATTGTCCAGTGAAAAGGACGAGGTTCCCGCGAAGCATAGATCAGTTATCCATGTGGAACTTTTTCTTGCGGCGGTTTCCAATTCTTCCCCGTAGTTCCCCTATTGTTAGAGCGAAACTAATTAGAATCCCGCTTATGGCTAGAAACAAAGCCAGATATTCAAAGGGAGAATACGTAAGCATTACTCCCCAGTCAATCTTGCCCTTAAGGTCCTCAATCACTTGATTCATCCCGTAAATTCCGCTAATTACCGTATAGACCGTTAGAATCATAAGCAGATTATCCCGGCGTTTAGACTGGTATTTATCTTGATATTGAAACAGGTCGTCCAACGTCTGCTTCACTTCTCCGAACAGAGCATCATTGCCAAATACTTTGCGAAGCTGGAAAAAGATCTCCCGGCCTTGTGAGCGAGAGATCAGCTCCAAAAAATAATATTTAGCGGAGAACCGGTTGATGGAGTAGATTAAATTCTCAATCTGCTCGTAATCGTTATCAATTCTCAGGCGGGAATGCATATTGGCCAGCTTAAGCAGCACGATTTTATGGAAAATACTTAAGATCAGACCGTAATAATATTCACCATACATCTCGTTAGCGAGTTTGATGGCTATGTCGTCTCTCTCCCGCGTCATGCAGCAGAAGGTCTGTTCGTTGGTCATATAATAGGTATCTGGACCCCAGCGGTTATAGGAGTGGACACTGCAATAATTCTCAATGTATGTCCTGTCACTGGCACTAATATAAGGCTTTCCCTGGTTGTCGATCCCATCGAGTTGAGAAGCTTTATACTGAATGTTTATATCGATTTCTGTATTTTCTTCAAATTGGTAAAAAGCTTGCACAAGCATCCTTTCATCTACGAAGAACGGTAAGGTTTCAAAATAAGCGCTGCTTAACTCCGAGGAGTCCAGATAGGAACGCAGATGGGGGACTAACTCGTTGAAAACAAAGTCCTCTACTTGAGTAAATGATCGCCCCCCGCAATGGATATGGGTACGCTCGTCCTTTCTAGTCACATCTTCAAGCGTACGGAAGCGGTCAGCAAACTCTAACGCTAGACTGAATGGAATCTCTTGCTTCCCAAGATCAATTCGTATAGTTACGAAGCCGAGTTGGAAGGGACACAGAAATACATCTGTCGATAAGACCCGGAACGGAAGTGTAGTCGTGGGCATCTCAAGTTGACAATCTAAATGATTTGCCCGGGAAAAACGGTGGAATGAATCCTTATCTTCCTTGCGCGGAAACAATACATGCGCAGCAAAGGGTAAATAGGAGCGTTCCATTTTTTCGTGTGATACACAGTAGCCTTCTCCGTAATAGGCATCTTGCAGTTCTTTCTTATCTAGAAAAAAGCGAGTGAACCCATCGACTTCCAACTGTTTGCCGAGCTCTGGTGCCTCACCTTGCTTAATAGAAAAAGGGAATATAAATTGCAGAAGAGCTGTCTGTACAACAGGATCAGAAGATACTTGGACCATTGCTAATTCCCCGCTTTGCATAAATATATAAGTTCTATTATAAATTACCCTAAAAACAGGGGAATGATCAGGATCAGATAATCTGTCCCTTTTCAATAGAAGATCGTCCCAGGCGGATTCTCCAAGCTGCTAGGCTGAGCAGAAACAGAATACCGGCAAAAAGAGCGAGTAGACCCGCGACTTTAGCAACTTCCAAATGGTCCATTGCCCAGCCAATTAGAAGGGGTAATATAGCGCCCCCTATACCACCGGCTGCAATCATTATACTTGGTGTTGTTTCTTCGGCACCTGGCAGAACCTTGCTGGAGAACACAAGAGCTATAGAGAAAATGCCCGACATAAACAGCCCAAGAAGAGCAATTAGAGCAAATGCCGCAAGTCGGTGGGTTGCAAAGGGAAACAGAATAAAGAGCAGCAGTGTAATGAAGCAACTGACGAGAACATAAACGCGATAAGAAATCTTTTCGGCGATTACACCCGCAAATAATCTTCCTGTTGACATGGCTAGCCAGAAGAAAGTTACGGTAAGTGCCGCAGCGGATTCGGTCATGCCCAGTTTGGCAATAAAGATCGCTGGCATGAAATTGACCAGGCTCATTTCAGTACCTACATATAGGAAGAAAAATACAATAAATAGCCCTAGTACACCCCATTGCCTCCCCGAGTAAGGAAGCGGTTTTCTGGTTTTAGTAGAGTGATTTTTTGTTTTGTCACGCAGCGGTGCTCGTTCATCTAATACGGACTGCAGCTTGCCGAAATGGCCCCTTCCCCAAAAGAGAAGCGAGACCAAAGTGAAGCCAGCAACAATAAGGAAGGAAAGTCTCCATAAGCCTGCGGCTATCAGGGGGCTGGCAATTAAGGGCATTACGAGAGCTCCTACACCGAACAATACTTCCAGACGACTCATGGCGACAGCGGTTCCTTCGGTAATGGCTGCGATAATGATTGTACCAATGACCGCTTCGATCATTCCAAAGCCAAAGCCTGCGCCCACGGCGATTACATACATCCACTCCCAAGGGGGAAGAAAAGAATACGCTACCTCAGCTACCAGTAATAGTCCCGTAGCGATTAGGATACTGCCGCGTTTTCCAAATCTACGATTCAGAAGCGGGGAGACGAGCACCCCTGCAAGAAATCCAGCGAATTGGCTGAAAATCAGTTCACCGCCAGCACTGTAATTTTGATTATAAGATTGCAGCAGAACGGGCAGTATAGAACCGAGTACAACATGAGCCAGTCCGATGACGAAATAAGAAAGACAGCCGATCCAGATCAGTTTTTTCATGGGAAAGCTCCTTATAGGGTGATTTATGGACCAGACCAGATTCAATATGACTCAGGCGGGTACCTAATTAGAATACCGTATTTATGATAAATCCAAACTGCGAGTGTGGATATATAATTATATATTTACACGTTGAAGGGAGCTATTTCGAGCATGGACAATCAAGAGCTTGAGAAGAAGATCATCAAGGCGCTGGATGATAATAAGTATGGTTCCTTCGGCACCATCGAAGCTGGCAACAAACCGAAAGTACGGTACATGGCAGTGTTTCATGATGGCTTGAAAATTTATTTGGCTACGGATCGCAAGACACATAAGGTAGTAGAACTGAAGGAAAATCCGAATGCATGCTTGTTGCTTGGATTTGAGGCGGGCGGAAGCAAGGATCTCGTGGAGATAGAGGCTACTGTCGATGTGACTAAGGATGAGGGCTTACGTTCCAAAGTATGGAGCAAGGAGTTGGAGAAGTGGTTCGAAGGGCCGGAAGACCCTGACTATGTGATTCTAGAGCTGTCGCCTACCCGTATTGAGTATACTGGCAAAGATAAAGAGCATGGGGTATGGGAAAAGCAGGCTGTAAATACAGGTAAATAACAAGTGAAAAGAGGCGGTCCCAAAAGCCATGCAAATGGCGCTGGGACCGCCTCTTTTTTGTGAATAAGACTAATTAATTGAGTCGGATAGACGGTACTCTACCCCGTCACTGTTTCCAAAGCAACCTCGATCATGTCATTAAATGTGGTTTGTCTTTCAAGCGCAGTGGTTTGCTCGCCTGTGATGAGATGGTCACTCACCGTTAAGAGAGATAAGCCTCTTACACCAAATTTTGCAGCTAGGTAATAAAGAACTGCTGTTTCCATTTCTACAGCTAATACGCCATGTTTGCCCAGCTTAGTCACAATCGTATTATCTTCTGTGTAGAAAGTATCAGATGACAATACATTTCCTACGCGAAGATGAAGGCCTTTAGCAGTTCCAATTTCGTATGACTTCTTAATTAGATCGAAGTTTCCAATCTGAGGGAAATCGTATCCTGGGAAGTTGTTACGGATGATGGCCGAATCCGTCGCGGCGGCTTGTCCAATAATAACATCTCGAATTTTCACATCAGATTGGATGGCACCACAAGTTCCGATACGAACCAAATTTTGTGCTCCATAATTATTAATTAATTCATGGATATAAATTGATGCTGAGGGCATACCCATTCCTGTGCCTTGAATAGATACGCGGTTTCCTTTATAAGTACCTGTATAACCGAGCATGCCACGAACATTATTGTAGCAGACAGCGCCTTCCAGAAAAGTTTCTGCAATATACTTTGCACGTAATGGATCGCCGGGTAGTAGAACAGATTCTGCAATTTCCCCAGCCTTAGCTTCAATATGAGTACTCATGTCAATTGCCTCCAGTAATTGTATTTATTCCTCAAGAAAACGATTACAACCAAATCATACCACAATATAAATCTGTGTTCTGTTACTGGGTTAACCTCACTTTTGTGAACTGGTTAACAAAATAATCGTTAAGGCGTTAACTGAAATAAAACGCTTACATTGTTATATTTAGTGCACGACATATCTACTGGTTATTCCATTTTCGGAGTTCTTGAACCTCTTCCGATTTGTTACAAATCGATTCGAGTTTGCTCTTATCTAAGATATAGAAATATTTTTCCTGAATGTTGAGAATTCCCTCGGTTTGAAAGTCGTTTAGGGTCTTAGATATGGATTCCCTAGTGACTCCGAGCATATTAGCCAGCAAAGATTGATTGATCTTTAATTCTATTTTGTAACCGTTATCACTCTGCTTCCCAAAGTTAAAATACAGATCCATGATTAAATTCGCTGTCTTTGTTCGAACATCATAAAACGACAGATAGCGAATTAAACGATTGAGTACACGAATTCGCTCAATAAGGATGGTATAAGCCTTTCGTAGAACAGAAGGATATTGTTCCACAATATGAAGAAAATCTTGCTTGCCAAGTTGCCAAGCTGAAACATTCTCCAAAGCTTCAACTGAAGAAATTCGATGAATGTCATTGGATAAAGCTTCAGCTTCACCAAAAATGTCACCTGCCGTAGCGATACTAAGAACGATCTCTCGATCATCGCTGATGCGATACACCTTCACCATCCCTGAGCGAATTAAGTAAACCTCTTCACTTAGATCATTTTCAAACATGAGGACGTGGTTCTTTTTAAATTGACGTTCCTTTAATAAGGGTGCGATATGCAGCAATGCATCCTCAGGAAGATCAGAGAAGATCGCAATGTCAGAGATGTTAGTAATCATTAGTGTCGATCCTTTCATTCAAAATCTTTAGTATTTCAGCTTAGAGATCTATTATGACGTATTTTGAGAAAAACAATAGTCGCAATGTTATAGGAGGCAGTAACGATATGAGTTTCGAACGTATTAGTGTCATTGTACTTGATAGTGTTGGCATTGGCGAGTTACCTGATGCAGCTAAATTTGGTGACGTGGGAAGCCACACACTAGGCCACATATGCCAGCAAGTGCCCGAGATCAAACTGCCAAATCTTACCGAACTTGGCTTAGGCAACATTGCCCCGCTTTCCGCTATCCCAGGGCTCGATAAGCCTCAAGCCTTCTATGGAAAAATGAATGAGGTTTCGGTGGGTAAAGACACCATGACCGGACATTGGGAATTGATGGGTCTGAAAGTGGACGTGCCTTTTCAGGTGTATCCGAATGGATTTCCTACAGAGCTTATGGCGAAGTTTGAAGAGTTGACGGGTAGAAAGGTGATTGGAAACAAGCCCTCTTCCGGGACAGTCATCTTAGACGAGTACGGTGAAGAGCAAATGCGCACCGGCGCATGGATTGTTTATACTTCTGCCGACAGTGTTCTTCAAATTGCAGCACATGAAGAGTTCATTCCTCTTGAGGAACTGTATCGTGCTTGCGAAATCGCTCGGGAACTGACTTTGTACGACCCCTATATGGTTGGGCGTGTTATCGCAAGACCCTATATAGGACAACCAGGTGCCTTTACACGCACACCAAATCGGCACGATTATGCACTTGAACCTTTTGGAGATACCGTACTCAATCACTTGAATGATCAAGGTTATGATGTGATCTCGGTAGGTAAGATCAATGACATATTTACAGGGAAAGGGATTCAAGAATCTCATCCAACCAAGAGCAATTTAGATGGCATTCTAACGACCATTGAATTGTTGAAGCGTTCATTTAAAGGGTTGCTCTTTACAAATTTAGTTGACTTTGACTCTTTATATGGACATCGCCGTGATCCTAGAGGATATGCTGCTTGTCTTGAAGAGTTTGATCAATATTTACCTGAAGTGATGCAGCAAATTGGAGAAAAGGACCTGCTGATCCTTACAGCCGATCATGGGAATGACCCAACAGCACCAGGTACGGATCATACCCGCGAATATGTGCCGATCTTGATCTACAATCCTTTACTTTCTAAGAACGCTGTCTCCATCGGGATAAGAAACAGTTTTGCCGATCTAGCTGCAACGATTGCAGACAATTTTGATGTCGCCAACACAGGAATTGGGCAAAGTTTTTTAAATCTTTTGAAGGGTAATGAATAGGCTGTCCAACACAAAATCAGGGGGAATTAAGAGATGAAGAAATTAATGAAAACATTTATACCCATGTTACTGATCCTTTCATTAGCACTTACCGCATGTGGGACTAAAACTACGACAAATAAAGAGTCTGCGGACAGTGGTGCTGCCGAAGGCAAAAAAAGTCTTAAAATCGGTATGGTAACGGACTTAGGGAGCATTAACGATAAATCGTTTAACCAAAGTGCTTGGGAAGCCTTACAGAAATTGAATAATGTCTACGGTTACGACGTGAAGTATTTAGAGCCCAAATCCGACGGTGAGGTTATGCCAAGCCTACTGACATTTGTAAAAGGTAACTATGATTTAACTTGGGCAACTGCCTTTACCTTAGCAGATGCGGTCACACAGCTTGCGAATGAAAATCCGGATTCCAAATTTGGTATTGTAGACTCTGATATTATTGTGCCAAACGTGGCAGCAGTATCCTTTAAAGAGCAAGAAGGATCGTTTCTTGTTGGTGTCATTGCAGGCTTAACGACAAAAACAAATAAAATTGGCTTTGTAGGGGGTATGAAAATCCCCGTGATTAAACGCTTTGAAGCTGGCTTTAGAGAAGGAATTAAAGCTGTAAATCCTGATGCCAAATTGATTGTCAACTATACAGGAGTATTTAACCGTGTGGATGTGGGAAAATCAGCCGCGGCTACGATTTATAACGATGGTGCTGATATTATCTTCCATGCAGCTGGATTAACAGGTAATGGTGTGTTTAATGAAGCCAAAGAACGCAAAACAAATGGTGAAAATGTATGGGTCATTGGGGTAGACAAAGATCAGTCCTTATCTTTCGGTGACGATATTACTTTGACCTCCATGATTAAAAAAGTGGATGAAGCGGTTTATCAAATCTCCAGAGACTTAGCTGAAGGTAACTTCCCGGGAGGTAAGGTTACTACGATGGGACTCAAGGAGAATGGCGTTGATATAGCTCCAACCTCTATTAAGAACGTGACACCTGAAGCGCTTGAGAAAGTAGAAGAATATCGCCAAAAAATTATTAGCGGTGAGATTGTCGTACCCACAGAATAAATACCACTTCGTCCCTTGTGAATTTCGATTCGCAAGGGACGAAAAAATGATTGGGAGGGAATTCTTGTGACTACAGCTGATACTGCATTGGAGCTTAAAGGAATTACCAAAAGGTTCCCCGGCATTGTGGCTAACGATTCCATTAGCTTTCAGTTAAAGCGTGGAGAAATTCATGCCTTGCTAGGGGAAAATGGAGCTGGCAAATCCACCTTAATGAACATTGTCTTTGGACTATATCAACCTGAAGAAGGTGAGATCCAAATCAATGGTAAGAAGGTGAAGATTGATAGTCCTAATAAAGCTATTGAACTCGGAATTGGCATGGTGCATCAGCATTTTAAATTAGTAGAGCCTTTTACAGTAACGGAAAACATCATTCTTGGCACGGAACCCAAAAGCAGGATGCAGATTGACATTAAAGGTGCATGTAAGAAAGTAAAGGCACTTTCAGAGCAATATGGATTTGACATTGACCCTATGGCGACGGTTGATTCCATTAGTGTAGGGATGCAGCAACGGGTTGAAATTATTAAGACTCTCTATCGCGGTGCCGATATTCTGATTTTTGATGAACCTACCGCGGTCTTAACACCTCAAGAGATTATTGAATTACTTGCGATTATGAAACGGCTTGTTGCCGAAGGGAAATCGATTATTCTAATTACTCATAAATTGAAAGAAATCATGGAGATCGCTGATACCTGTACGATTATTCGTCGGGGTAAGGTCATTGACAGCGTTACAGTCGCCGACACCAATCCACAGGAGTTAGCAGAAAAAATGGTGGGGAAAGCCGTCAACTTTAAGACAGAGAAACAATTGGCTAAGCCTACGGAGGTCTTCTTAGAAGCAAAAGATTTAGTAATGGTGGATCCCAATGGAAAACATGTACTGAACCATCTCTCATTCTCTTTGCATGCGGGTGAGATTGTCGGAATTGCCGGTGTGGATGGAAATGGGCAGACTGAATTAATTGAAGCTCTAACGGGAATGCAGTCGGTGAAATCAGGTGACATTCTGTTAAAAGGCAAAAGTATAGCAAATCATACGCCACGCAGCATCTCTGAATCGGGAATCTCACATATCCCGCAAGATCGACATAAACATGGATTGGTTCTGGACTTTTCTGTCAGTGAAAATACAATCTTGCAGACTTACCATCACCCTGAGATTACTAAGCGGGGCTTCATCAATGTAAAGGCTATGAACGATATGGCAACACGTTTAGTAGAAGAGTTCGATATACGGACGCCGGGGATTGATACAAGAGTTGGATCGATGTCCGGGGGAAACCAACAAAAAATCATTATCGCACGCGAAATAGACAAGGATCCTCAGGTTATGATAGCAGCTCAGCCTACACGGGGGCTAGACGTAGGTGCTATCGAGTTTGTTCACCAACAACTGATTGCTCAGCGGGATCAAGGAAAAGCTGTACTGCTCGTTTCTTTTGAATTAGACGAGATTCTTAATGTTGCTGATCGTATTCTAGTTCTGTTTGGTGGTCAAATTGTGGGAGAGACCACTCCAGATACAACAAATGAACAAGAATTAGGACTGATGATGGCAGGTAAATATGAAAGAGGTGGAACGAATGAAAAGCAGTAATATCTTTAAACGCGAGTCTCTGTTCGTTCCTATTATCGCCATTATTGTTGGATTGGTCCTTGGGGCACTTGTTATGTATATGGGAGGATATGATCCGATTTTAGCCTATCAATCCATGATCACCAAAATTTTTGGAAGTACCTTTGATATGGGAGAAACCATTCGGACCATTGTTCCCCTCGTGATGTGCGGATTGGCTGTGGCCATTTCTTTTCGCGCCGGGCTATTTAATATTGGAGTAGACGGCCAGATTATCATGGGTTCACTTGGTGCACTGATCGTAGGTACACAAGTTAACTTGCCGCCTTTCCTGCATGGGCTGGTAGCTATCCTGGCTGGTGCTATTTTGGGAGGATTATGGGGTGCGCTAGTAGGCTATTTAAGGGCGGAGAAGGGTATTAGTGAGGTCGTTACCTCTATTATGCTTAACTTTATTGCACTCTATTTCAGCCAATTCCTGATTAATCTCTTTATGTTGCAAGAAGGTACTCAAAGATCCGAAATGATTAAAGATTCTGCAAGTATTCAAATGAGCTGGTTATCTAATCTAGTAGATGGTGCACGTATTCACTGGGGATTCGTAATCGCCATCCTAGCCGTTATATTCTATCAAGTGTATTTAAACAAAACGAAGTGGGGTTATGAACTGCGTGCCGTAGGTCTTAATCCACATGCAGCACATTATGCGGGGATGAATGTACCTCATATTTTGGTGAAAACCATGTTCATTTCCGGTGTGTTTGGGGGTTTAGTGGGGGCCTTTGATGTACTGGGTGTATTTAAATACGTGGCTATCAGTTCCACGACTTCGGGCCTTGGTTTCGATGGAATAGCAGTTTCCCTGCTGGGCGGCAATACCGCAGTAGGTGTATTATTGTCAGGTATCCTATTTGGAGCTCTCACCTATGGATCTCAGGGAATGAGCTTTGGTGCGGGTGTTCCAGCTGAAATTATTCGAATGGTCATTGGGTTTATTATCTTTTTTGTTGCTGCACCCGGGATTGTAAAGCTACTCTTCCGCCCGTTCCACAAGAAATCTAAGGAGGAGGCATAATTCTATGGATATTATTGCGAATCTCTTAAATGGCACCCTTGTTTTTTCTACGGCTTTAATTTTCGCTGCACTTGGTGGACTTATTTCAGAACGTTCGGGGATCATAAACATTGGGATAGAAGGGTTCATGGTATCAGGCGCCTTCTTCTCAGCGGTTACGGCTTATTATGCTGAAACGGCAGGGTTTGGGGCATTCTCCCCGTGGATCGGTTTAATTGGCGCCTTTGTATTCTCCGTTATTTTCTCAACTATTCATGCTGTTGCCTGTATTACGTACGGCGCCAATCAAGTTGTAAGTGGAACGGTAATTAATATTCTTGCCTCAGGCTCGACATTTTATCTGGTGAAGATGATTTTTGCAGGCTCGGCTGAAACTCCCATCTTAACTAATGTATTTCATAAGGTGAAGATTCCTTATTTAACCGACATTCCGTTTGTGGGAAAAGTAATCTTTAATGCCTATCCAACGACTTATGTTGCCATTGCTCTAATTATAGTCTTTCACTTTATCTTGTTCAGGACCGCCAATGGACTTAGACTTCGTTCCGTGGGTGAACATCCAAATGCTGCGGCGACGGTTGGCGTAAAAGTAAACCGTACGCGGTACATGTCCGTTATTTTGAGCGGTTCCATAGCGGCTCTTGGTGGAGCGACTATTGTCCTTACCTCGAACAGCAACTTTGCTTATAATACCATTTCAGGTCAAGGGTTTATTGCGCTGGCTGCCGTAATCATTGGGAAATGGAACCCAGTCGGTGCTATGTTAGCCGCTTTATTGTTCGGTTTAGCGCAAGCCGTGAAGGATCAATTCCAGATTTTTGAATTTGCATCAAAGATTCCAAGTGAATTTTTCTATATGCTGCCCTACTTGTTAACACTTCTTGTATTAGTCGGAGCAGTTGGAAAGTCCCGGGCACCAAAAGCATTGGGTCAGCCTTATGACATTGGGAAAAGATAAAGAAAAAAGGTATCCGTTTCAATAACGGGTAAGGGTGGAGTTTTAAATGAATAAGAGATTAGATAACTTGTTTCAAATTCAATCAAACCATACGACGATTCGCACGGAGGTTATTGCAGGACTAACTTCTTTTATGGCGGCAGCTTATATAATCGCAGTAAATGGGGCAATTTTGAGCTCCGTCGGTATGCCCTATGAAGCTGCGACGATCGCCACGGCAATCACCTCTATTATCGGCTGTTTGTTCATGGCTTTATGGGCCAAATCTCCATTAATCCTCATTCCAGGTTTAGGGGATACTTCATTTTTTGTCTTTACGCTAGTATTCTCTATGGGGCTTACGTGGCAGCAAGCACTTGCTGCCGTCTTTATAGCCGGTATTGTGTTTACCTTGACTTCAATTAGTAAATGGGCGGACTTTCTATCCCGCTCCATTCCGAAGTCTATGATTAGCGCAATGACTGCAGGGATCGGACTTTTTATCGCTTTTCTAGGATTGAAAAATGGAGGACTCATTATAGGAAGCGAAAGTACATTTGTAGCATTGGCGAAGTTTAGTGATCCAAAAGCCTTAACTACTCTTCTTACCTTGTTGATCACCCTACCGCTTTTCTTGCGTAATGTGAAAGGAAACTTTTTGATAGGGATTGTAACAGGTACAATTATTGGCGCCTTACTTGGTATCGTTGATTTTTCCGTATTGCATGATTTTAGTTTCTCATTTAGCGGGTATCAAGAGGTGTTGTTCGCTTTCGATTTTAGTGCCATAAACACTGTTAATTTCTGGACTGCCGTTTTCTCCTTGTCCATGATTATTATCTTTCAGAATATGGGTACCCAGCTTGGGATGCTCCCCGATAAATCAAAGTTCCGGAAGTCTTTTCAGGCCAATGCCTTTTCCGTGGTAGGTGCTTCCCTTTTGGGTTGCAGCCCGTCCACGACAGCAGCAGAGTCCGCCACAGGTATTGCTGCGGGTGGCAGAACAGGGTTAACCTCCCTCACAACGGGAATTCTGTTTATTCCAGCCATGTTTTTGATTCCACTTTTCAAAGTGATTCCTAATAGTGCTATTGCTCCTGTGCTCATTATTGTGGGTTGCCTCATGGTACAAAGTATCAAGGATATCGATCTTAGTGACTTTACGCAGGCTTTTCCAGCCTACTTAATGATGGCCATTATGCCTTTATCCTTTAGTGTTGCTAATGGACTTGCACTTGGCTTCATTGCTTATCCTATTGTTAAACTGGCAACCGGACGAAGAAAAGAAATATCGGCTACGATGTACGTGATTGCAGTCTTTTTCTTGCTTTACTTTATTCTCGGAGCGATATAATAGATAGCTTTTCGAAGGGTGTCTTGGAGTGTTAACTCCGGGGCACCTTTTTTGCTACTACAAAGTATAAGCCCCCTCTTAATCTGTAAAATTATGCTATAATGACCTCAGATTTAGGGCAGGGATATTTGTTCGGGAAGCCCGAGGACAAGCCCCCAGCCCACTTTGGTCAATAGTGCTTGATCTTGGGAGAGGACTGAAAACGATGAGTTTTACGCTGTTATACATTGAAGATGATGGGGATATAGGTTCTGTGGTTTCAGCTGATTTGATTCAGCGTAATTATGCTGTGCGTTGGCTGCGGAGCGGAGAGGGGGCTGCCGAGCAGGCTGAGGGCTGCCAATTAGCAATTCTGGATGTTATGCTGCCTGGCCTGGATGGCTTTACTGTGGGTCAGCGTTTAAAAAGAGCATACCCCAAGCTGCCTATTCTGATGTTGTCTGCCAGATCCTCTATTGATGATAAGCTGCAGGGGCTGCAATTCGCAGACGACTATCTAACGAAACCCTTTCATCCGGAAGAGCTTGCGGCACGAATCGAAGTCCTGCTTAGACGCACAGGATCTTCAGCTTCAGGTGAATTGAAACTGAAGCATCTTAGTGTGTATGAAGGAGAGAATCGTATTGTCCACGCAGAGAGCGGGGAAGAGATACTGCTTACAGGCAAACAATTTCAAATATTCTATTATTTATTGCGGCATTTGAATCAGATCATGACGAAGGAACAAATATATGAAGCCGTCTGGGGGGAACTTTATATGGAAGGTGATAAAACCTTGATGGTCCATATCAGGTACCTGCGTGAAAAATTAGAGATTGATCCTGCTACGCCCCAAATTATTGAGACCGTTCGCGGCGTTGGTTATCGGGTAAGGGGATGAGACAAAACAAACGGTACTACTCGTTCAGGCAATCGCTTCTATTCCGTTACCTGTTAATCGTCTTGGCCGCTTTACTTTTTCTGCCTATAGTTTTTCCGTTGAGCTATATTCTCTATAGTTACATAGAAGGTGTTGTTATAGGTAGGCCTGCATCCAGTCAGTCGGTGGAGGGACAACGTTATAACAACGGTGAAAAGCTGGAGAAGATGTGGCACCGAGAGGCACTGCAGTTAAAGGATGCCTCACCTGAAAAGGTTAATGACAGGCTCCAGCAGCTAAGTGAAGACTACACTCGTGCTTGGTTGTTCTGGGTCGATGGAGACGGGGAGTTGAAGCGCGTCTTTTCTCCACTACATTCTGATGATGCAGAAAAGGTTAGTGATGTAACCCCAATACATATACCTACCCAATGGACTGCAACTGAGTCTATTGCCTTTATGAAGGACAGTACGGACAGTAATCCGTTTACTGTAGTTGCGTTTGTTGGGGATAAAGCCGAGTATGGACAGGGATTCATGGTGATGCAGGTTCCCCGTTCTTTGCTTAACACACCGAGCCCTTCGTCTGTCCCGATTGTATTATATGGATCCGTGCTGCTTATTCTATTTCTTGGTTTCGCTGCTGTGTCCTGGCTGTTTTTTGCAAGAATCCGCAGGAGGCTGCTGCGTTTGCAGACTGCGATGACTATGGCTGAGGGGGATGGACTCCCCGGTCTGATCCAAAAGGGCAAGCCTGATGAAGTTGGAAAGCTGGAGGAAGCTTTCAACACCATGGTGATAGAGCTTAAAGACAGTCGAAAGAGAGAATTAGATGAGGAACAACTGCGCAAGCGATTAATAGCTGATCTGTCTCATGATTTACGGACGCCGCTCACGGTTATACGCAGTCATCTATATAATCTCCGAAAAGAAAAAATGTCAGATGAGGGTGCTGGGTCACTAAACCTAATGGATGAACGTATTTCTGATCTTAGTGTTCTAATGGATAATCTTTTGTCCTATAACCTGCTGACAAGTGGAAAGGTTACGCTGAATCTGGAGCGGAAGGATGTTCTAAGACTGCTGAGGGAAAGTGCGGCGGCATGGTATCCACTGTGGGAGAGGGAAGGCTTCTGTACAGAAATAGAACTGGAAGGCGATCCATTATATTGGGAGGTTGACGAGATCTGGTTTCGCCGCGTTCTTGATAATTTATATCAAAATATAATGCGTCATGCACATAGTGGTCTTTTTGTGGGTTTATCTACGGAAATGCGTAATGGTGTACAAGTTATTATTATTTCCGATCACGGAACGGGTATGGATAGTGGATTTAGTATTAAGGGTGCGGGCCTTGGACTGTCTATTGTGGATTTGCTTCTCACCCAAATGAACCTGAGATGGGAAGTGGACAGCACGCCAGCGGGCACCTCAATTGTGATCTATTCCTCCTAAATCGAAGAGCATATTTTAAACAAAACTTAAACTGAACCCTATGATCCCTTTAACCTTGGAGAGCTAAGCTGTATACCGAGGTGAAAAAAATGACTACAACAATTATTGAGACAAAGGGCTTGTTAAAGAACTACAAAGGCAGGGCTGCAGTTAAGGATTTGAATTTGAATATCGGTAAAGGAGAGATTTACGGTTTTCTTGGGCCGAACGGTGCAGGAAAGACAACGACCATACGCCTTCTTCTTGGCTTAATAGCGCCGACTGCCGGAACTATTGAAATATTCGGTAAGGACCTTAGAAAGGAAAAGATGAACATCTTGCGTAAAGTAGGGTCGCTGGTTGAATCCCCCTCCTATTACGGACATCTTACGGCAATCCAGAATCTGGAGGCCATACGGCGTATATTGGATGTTCCCAAATCAAGAATCCCTGAGGTACTGGACATTGTCTCTCTTACAGGGGAAGAAAAGCGCCCTGTGAAAGGATTCTCGCTGGGTATGAAACAACGCCTTGGAATTGCTTCTGCACTACTGGGCAGCCCCGAGCTACTCATACTGGACGAACCGACTAACGGGCTTGATCCATCCGGCATTCAGGAAATTCGTGATCTTATTAAGCGGATGCCTGTAGAGCATGGAATCACTGTACTTGTATCCAGTCACCTGCTAAGTGAGATTGAACTGATGGCAAATACAGTTGGCATTCTTGATCAAGGAAGCATGGTATATCAGGACAGCATTACTAATCTCCAACAGCGTGCAGCCGGAGAGATCAGACTGGTGGTTTCAGAACCTGAGATGGCTCTATCCTTCGCAGAGAATCAAGGACATAGAGGGGTGCTTCAGAATGGAACACTCAGCTTTTCCCGGATGAATGACAACACAGTTGCCCAACTGGTTAAATCGTTGGTTGAGAAGGATCATGCGATATATCGAGTAGAAGAACGACGACAATCACTGGAGGATTTCTTCCTGCAGGTTGTGAGTGGTGTAAGTCATGATTAGGCGCGCAATGTCGGCGGACTGGTTGAAAATTCGCGGGAAAGGACTCTGGTTTCTAGTGTTTCTGGGGCCGCTTGGTATAGTAGCCATGCAGGCTCTGAACTTTGGTTTACGTTACGATTATTTGAAGCAGCAATATGGAGCGGACATGTGGGGAGCGCTTCTAGAGAATACATTCATGTTTGTGCCTATTGCCATATACTTGGGCATCACCCTTATCTGTTCATTAATTGCGAACATAGAACATCAGACAAGCTCTTGGAAACAGCTGTTGGCCTTGCCTATTTCCCGTGGTTCAGTGTTCTTAGCTAAGCTTTTCCTTTGTTTGATTCTGCTGGCATTTTCCTGTGTGCTTCTATCCGCAGGAATAACCGGGTTGGGGCTTATACTGGGCTTTGGTACGAATGATCTTCCCTATGGAGATATAGCGCGCATCGGCTTGTTATCTTATGGTGCTGCCTTACCTATTCTAGCTTTGCAATTGTGGGTGTCACTGACATTCAGTAATCAGGCGTTTCCCGTTTCATTGGGAGTGACAATATCGATTATGTCGCTGTTCTCCATGTTCTTATCCGAATGGGTGCCCTTGGTCTGGCCCTATTTGGCTTGGAGCAGCCTGCAGCCTATGTTCTATTCCATGTCAGGAGTACTGCTCGGAATGTGTCTGCTTCTGCCGGGCTTGCTTCATTTCGCACGGAAGGATGTGATCTGAGTATGAGAGCTTTAGGTAGAGTATTGTCTGCGGAGACTGTGAAATTATCCAAGCGCTATGTGTGGCTACTTATTCTGGTCAGCCCCGTATTTGCAGCCCTTATTGGCATGTTAGCATCCACAGAGGGCGAGAAAATGTCATGGGACTTCCTGTTGTCTGTGATGGGTGTTATGCATTCGATGATGTTCCTGCCTTTATTGTCCGGTCTGTTCACAGCCATGTTATGCCGCTATGAGCATTATAGCGGAGGCTGGAAGCAGTTGCTCTCCTTGCCTGTATCAAGGAGTTCCGTCTATTTATCCAAATTTATAGTAGCAGCGGTTCTCCTGGCTGCAGTACAGGTTTTGTTTCTCCTGTGCTTGTTGGGAGTCGGGTGGTGGCGTGGCGCAGGGGGACCTCTTCCGTGGGAATTGCTGCTTCCACGTATTATAGGCGGTTGGCTAGCCACTTTACCGCTAGCGGCACTACAACTGGCAGTATCACAGGCATGGAGCAGCTTTGCAGCTCCGTTAGCCCTCAATGTGAGCTTTACGCTTCCAAACATATTGATAGCCAATTCGGCCACATATGGTCCCTATTACCCTTGGGTCCAGCCGATGATTGCTATGTCACCGTATGGTTCGGATGAGAGCTTTGGTGCGTTCAATTTACCGCTCGAAAGTTTGATGATCGTTGTATTAGGGAGTTTCGTATTGTTTTATGCAGCAGGGATGATTTCCTTCCAGCGGAAGGCTGTATAGAATTACTTTAGGTTAAGTGCGCGGTGATCTTGGTAACGCTCTCTCCGAATGGACTTTACAGCCTATTTTCCATATAATTATGTAAGAAGTATGGAGCCGGCATGACCGGATGATTTATCGGGGGGCGAGAACGTGGAACCGGCAACAGTTGAGGAATGCGACAATACATGCAAGGGTTCGGAGCTGGAATTGGAGTCTTTGGAGTTGATTCTGCCGGACCGTGGAACGACTGATAAAATGGCTGAAATGTTCAAAGCACTGGGTGACCCCACAAGAGTGCGGCTTATTTACGCCTTGTCGAAGAAAGAGCTGTGTGTACATGATCTGTCAACCATTCTGGATATGGGACAGTCAGCGGTATCCCACCAGCTTCGTTATTTGCGGAACCTTAGGATCGTTAAACGGCGTAAAGAAGGCAAAACTGTGTATTACTCGCTGAATGATGCGCATGTAGAGCAGATCTTTTTGCAAACACATGAACATATTAGTCATGAATAACTTATGACCATAGCTAAGGCCTCCCTAGGGAGGTCTTTTTGTATGGAATTTTATCTATATTCAAGATTAAGAACACAATACAGATTGACACTTTTAGAACCAGAGGAATATAATACAATTAATAAAACATATGAATAGTTGTTCATATGTATGCGCGATAAAGGAGTGGAGACATGAATACCATTCAACCGAGCTTGAAGCGTCAGTGGATATTGGAAGGTCTGGATTGTGCGAACTGCGCTATGAAGATTGAAGATAAAGTGAAGAACATTGAAGGTGTATCCGCCTGCTCTGTTAATTTTGTAACCAAAACGATGACATTGGAGACAGCCGAGGGTTATGCAGAATCTGCGCTATTGGAAGCGGAGAGAACGGTGACTGCGCTTGAACCCCATGTGAAACTGAAGGAGAAGAAGGCAGGAACCGGCCTGAAGACGACTGATAACAGCAGTCATAATCATGCGATTGATGGTTCGGATGATCCACACGTTCATACCCATGGGAATGGTGAGAATAACACTCGAAATACACTACTTCGTCTAGGAATCGGGGGCATCCTGGCCGCAGCCGGAATGTTGCTCCCTGTAGACGGTTTGACAGAACTGCTGGTCTTCTTATTGGCCTATTTTGTTGTTGGCGGTGAAGTCGTATGGCGTGCTGCTAAGAATATCGTAAGAGGGCAGGTTTTTGATGAGAACTTTCTGATGGCTCTAGCGACAATCGGGGCTTTTGGAATAGGAGAGTACCCGGAAGGCGTTGCGGTCATGCTCTTTTATCAGGTAGGAGAGCTGTTCCAGGGATTAGCTGTGAATCGGTCGCGCAGGTCGATTACTGCACTCATGGATATTCGTCCAGAGAGTGCTAACCTTAAGATCGGCGAGGAAACACGGCGCGTCTCCCCTGAAGAGGTCTCGATCGGAGATATTATTATCGTCAAACCTGGTGAGAAGGTTCCACTCGATGGAGTTATTCTCGAAGGCAGTACTATGATGGATACATCTGCTCTTACTGGAGAATCCGTTCCCCGCTCTGTGGGTCTTGGCAGCACAGTATTAAGCGGATTTATTAATCGAAATGGTGTTATCGCCGTAGAGGTGACCAAGACATTTGGGGAATCAGCAGTTTCCAAAATATTGGAGCTGGTGGAGAATGCCTCAAGCCATAAAGCACGCACAGAAAATTTCATTACAAAGTTTGCGCGGGGTTATACGCCTATAGTTGTAATTACAGCACTGCTGCTGGCAGTTGTTCCTCCCTTGGTGCTAAGCGGAGCAACCTTTTCAGATTGGATTTATCGTGCGCTGATCTTTCTCGTCATCTCTTGTCCTTGTGCCCTTGTGGTTTCGATTCCACTTGGTTTCTTTGGCGGCATTGGTGCGGCCTCAAAAAGCGGTATCCTTATCAAAGGCAGCAACTTTCTAGAGGCGCTGGGTGATGTTAAGGTCGTTGTATTCGACAAAACAGGAACGTTGACGAAAGGGCAATTTAAAGTCACGGGAATATATCCGGCTGAGGGACGTACAGAGGAAGAGCTGCTTCAGTTAGCTGCTTATGCGGAAAGCCATTCCAGTCATCCAATTGCTGAATCCATTCGGGAAGCTTACAATGCTGATATCAATAACGGGTTAATACGCGACTATAATGAAATTTCAGGACATGGTATCGAGGTTTCAGTGGATGGGAAGTTGGTATTGGCGGGAAATGCACGCCTAATGGAGCGGGATGGTATTCCTTACCGAAATCCAGAGCAAGCGGGGACCATTGTTCACCTTGCTGTCGACAAGCAATATGCAGGTTCGATTGTGATTTCTGATGAAGTGAAGGAGGATGCTGCCCGGGCGATTACAGCGCTCAAAGGGATGGGCATTACCAAGACGGTCATGCTGACAGGCGACACTGCCTCTGTGGCTGAGTCTGTAGCGAAACAATTAGGTGTAGATGAAGTATACGCAGAGCTTCTGCCTCAGCATAAAGTAGAGCAAATTGAACGGTTGGAGTCCCTCAAATCACAACGGGAGAACATTATTTTTGTCGGCGACGGGATCAATGATACTCCTGTATTGGCAAGAGCTGATGTAGGGATTGCCATGGGTGGATTGGGATCTGATGCTGCTATTGAAGCAGCGGATATTGTTATCATGACCGATGAACCGTCGAAAATTGCAGTCGCCATAGGTATTGCTAAACGTACAAGAAGGATTGTATGGCAAAACATTATTTTTGCACTGGGAGTTAAAGCGATCTTCCTGCTTCTTGGGGCATTTGGAATTGCTACCATGTGGGAGGCTGTTTTCTCCGATGTGGGTGTTACAATACTTGCAGTGTTAAATAGTATCCGGGCATTAAAAGTAATGGATATAAACCATTCGTAAACCTATAGAGTCTGTCTTACGTACCTATTCATTGGGCGTGAGGCAGGCTTTTTGTTGTCAAATCAAGGAATGACAAGATTAAACACTCTATAGTAGAATACTGGTAATAAAGTATTTTATTGCGAAAGAGGCGATGGTTCTGGAATTGCAAACGACTACAAACAGTTCACCTGTGAGAAGGCCGAATTTTTACAGAAGACGTAACACTGCAGCCTATACTTTTATGGCATGGACGGCTTTTGCCCTTGCAGCAGGCTTTGAGTTCTTCGGGATTTATACGCTGAAAGAGCCCTTGTCGGTAAAAGGATACTATGCCGTAAGCGGGGTGTTGATTATTATCTCCGCCTTTATGCTTCAAAAGGTGATCCGAGATAATGATGAGGACGAGTTCTTGCAGGAGCAGAATATGAACCACCGCAAACGGAATACCTCATCATTTACATTCCTGTCGTGGGCGGGATTTGTGATCGCAGTGCTTTTCGAATACATAGGATTATATACATTGGAGGAACCGCTTTACGTAAAAGGATATTACGCTATCGCAGCTGCCTTCCTTATCGTATCGTGTTTTGTACTGCAAAAGACGATCCGGGATAACGAAGAAGATGATTTCAATTTGGGTGCCATCCCATCATCGCCCATAGAATAGAATAAAAAAAGGATCGCACCCTGTTCTAGTTCTCGGGGTGCGATCCTTTTTTTGATATATAAGAAAGTGTATTAGATTCTATCCTCTAAATTCAAGCTATGGATACCCGCTCGGACGATGTCGCAGGACGCAATGAATTTTCCAGTTTCCTCTTCATTCAGGTTAAGCTCCAGAAGTTCCTTAATTCCATCACTTCCTATGATAGCGGGGACCCCGCTGCAGACCTCTCTTTGCCCGTACTCTCCGTCCAGAATCGCCGAAACGGCGATGATTTTATGCTCATCATTCAAGATGGAACGAGTAATATAGGCCAATGCACTGCCGATTCCGAAGTGGGTGGAGCCTTTTCGGGTGAAAATCTCCCATCCGGCGTCCTTTGTCTTCTTGGCGATATCTTCAAGATCCAAATGACGGAACCGCTCGCGGTGCTGCTCCATAATCTGCAGAATTGGCTTGCCGCCGATCGTTACATGCGACCAGGCTACGAACTGAGATTCACCATGCTCACCAAGCGCATAGCCGTTAACACTGCGTGGATCTATCGAGAATACCTCGGAGAGCAGAGTTTTCAGGCGCGAGGAATCAATAGAGGTTCCAGTGCCAATGACCCGGTGACGGGGCAGTCCTGACATTTTCCAGACCATATAAGTTACAATATCGACCGGATTGGCAGCAATTACAAAGATACCGTCGAAGCCACTGGCCATAATATCGTTCACGATTTCCTCTGTAATCACGGCTGCGGCATCCAGAACATCGAGGCGAGTCTGCCCCTGCTTGGGATTAGCCCCAGCCGTGATAATAATGACATCCATCTCGCCGCAATCTGCTGCAGTTCCGGCATATACCTTGGTTCTTGTACCCGTAAAATCCATGCAGTGGGAGAGATCAAGCGCCTGTGCCATTGCTCGGTCATAGGATCGATCAATCATCATAATCTCATCGCAGATGGCTTGATTAACCATGGAATAAGCACAGCTTGAACCGACCATCCCGGAGCCTACGATCGCCACTTTTCTCGATTTATATTTCAAATCAAATCCCCGCTTTCTAAAAGGTTTACGAAGCAATGCTGTGTAAGGAATTGCAGGGAGCAAGAACTTACTTAGGGGTAAATATGTAGTTTGTATGCATTAATGTATGCGAAAATTAATGAAAAGCGCCTAAAAAAACGCCGGTGACCGGGCAAATACCCAGTTCCGACGAATGTTAGCAGATCAACGGTTAGCTCCGCGTCTGTTCAAGGCGGGTCTTTGGAGGAACAAGGACATTATAGCGTCTGAACATAAAGAGTCTCCAGTGAACAATCATGCCAAAGGCCATGATGAAGAAAAGTCCGCCTGATTGCGGAATAGTAATATATTGGTTGATAAATTCATGAAGCAACGTGCGGACAAGCAAGAGTCCAAGCAAAATAAAGGCAAAGCTTTTGGAGCGTTGTACGTAAACTTCTCCATCCCGTTGTTCAAACTTAGTGCTGCGAATTAAAGGATAAGCAAAGATAAACCACCCAATAACAAAGGCTGCAGCCGCCCACCACAAGGGGAATCTAGTTTCAGGGACGACAAACATGGCAAAGCCGGTAGACATACCGAGGGGCGGTATCCAAATTTTTCGAATGGTAACTGGACGTTCACTAGCCTTAATACGAATAAATATAACCATAAGAGCCATGAATACAGCACCCAGGGTAGAGCCGATATGTAGAAATGAAGGGTTAATATTGCCCATAATTCACGACCTCTCTGTGATTTGAGTCACTTGTGCCTACATTATAACAGATAAATGGGCGGTAAACATCGAGGGGATAGGCTGGATTATGGGCAGGGTCTACACAAAAAAATAAACCACCAGAGCAAGCTCTGGCGATTTATTTACAAGCAACTTAATTGTTAGTTGTTACTTGTGAAAGTTATTGTTAAGAGCGACTGCGTCCACCGACCGAACGGAGGATCAGACTCACGATGAAGATAAGCACAACAGCACCGATTAATGATGGAAGGACATAGAACCCGCCAACCTCAGGTCCCCAGTTACCCAAAATCAATCCACCGAGCCATGAACCCAAGATACCGGCAATGATGTTACCAATGACTCCTCCTGGAATATCGCGACCCATGATCAATCCTGCCAACCAACCGATAATACCACCAACAATTAGCATCCATAAAAAACTCATTATGCTTCAGCTCCTTTTAATTTGTTGTTTGTCTTGGATGGTAACTATTAACCTAATGCCGAACGTTTAAATCAGGTGTCATTATTTGCCGAATTAAGTAATAGTCTGTCCTAGAGTGAGTCGGTCAATACGCAGATGAATGCAAAACCTAAACATGCTATAGTGAGAAAATGTAAATGAAATACGCAAAAATCTCATACACCCTAACTTAAAGGAGTCGCTGTCATGGAACGTTCTGATCAAGTTTTATTCTATGTTGGAACTTACAGTCCAGAAGGAAAGGAAGCCCTTTTTCTATGCACCTTAAATCTTGCTGGAGGTGAAATGAGAATCCTGCAAGGGACAAAAGGAATCGAGAATCCATCTTATCTGGCACTAAACAATGCTGGAACTACTTTGTATGCTGTAAGTGAGAAGGACGAAGGGGAAATTCACGTCTTTTCTATAGATCCTAATACGAAAACTCTGACTTCTCTTGGGGGACATGCCACTGAAGGCGGCGCTCCTTGTTATGTATCGATCAGCCCGAAGGAAGATTATCTATTCGTCTCTAACTATTCTGGAGGAAATGTTAATGTATTCCCTGTGAACAGGGATGGCTCCCTTCAAGAGATGTCTTCCCAGGTACGGCATGTGGGACAAGGTATTCGTGATGATCGGCAGGAGGCCCCCCATCCGCATTCGATTATTCCAGACAGCAGCGGGGAACGTGTAATGGTGTGTGATCTAGGACTTGATCAGATTGTGTATTATGGGGTTGAAAAGGGTTTGCTGGTTAGTCATCGTGAAGTGAACTTGCCTCCAGGCTCAGGTCCTCGTCACTTAGTGTTACATCCTTCAGGTAAATGGGTATATTTAGTCAATGAGTTAAATAATACGGTAACGGTATTCACGAATGATGAGAAATTTGGAAATCTAAGCATTCTACAACATATTCCGACTCTTCCGGAGCATTACATAGCAGGAAGTGACGATACAGCTGCTGATATCCATATCTCTCCTTGCGGGCGGTTCCTATATGCCTCCAACAGGGGTCATGACAGTATCGTATTGTTTACTATTGATGATTCAACCGGTTTGTTGACAGCTGCGGATTGGCAAACCACAGGCGGGCGGATGCCGCGTAACTTTGCGATCTTCGATAATATTATGTTGGTTGCCAATCAGAATAGTGGGAACATTACGTCTTATATACTCGATAGTGATAGCGGGCGGCTAATTCCCACAGGCAATGAACTGGAAATTTCCTCTCCGGTGTGCATTGTATTTTTGTAAAGAGGTGGATTGAGACTGCTGGTATTATAAAAAAGAGTCCGCCCTTGGATAACAAGGTCCGGACTCTTTTCAAAAGCAGGAAAGGTTAGAATATCAGCTGTCTTTATCGGGATAACGTGTCTTCGTCGTAGAACCCAATATCATCAAGCATAATCTTATCTCCAGTGCCCTTTAGGTAGTAGGTGATTTCGGTAATCTTCGTAGGCTCGAAGTCGGGATTTTCCTGTTCAAATCTGCGAAAAGGAAGCTCATACGTTTGAAACACAGCCTCAGAGATATCACCGTATTTATCATCGCTTATCCGTTCTTCAAGCCAAGGAGTCAGTGTGAATAGGGTCTCGGGGAGCGGCAGGATCTTCTTAATATCCGAAAGCTTCAACCGGGCCTTATTGTGATTGCTGTCTGTTAACTCAACCTCTATATCAGGAGGCATTATGGAGTTGTTGCTAATATCCTCAGAAGAAAGGTTGTTGTGGTTCGACATCGAGAAGGTTAGACCCTCTGTATTCGATAAGGCTGCATCCTTTGTAGCCCCTGTCTGGAGTTGTATGCTGTAAGCGGCTTTTGCACCTTGCAAGGCAGTCCGCTCTAGGACTAGACCGTAGGTGGATTTGCTTTTGGATTGACGGTCTTTTGCCAGCTCTTCCGTCCATCGGAGGCCTTCGGCATCTGCAGTCCCAATTCGTCCGGCAGTGCTCTTATTACGATCCTCATCAAAGGTAACGATCTGCCTAAGACCGCCGCTCTGAAACCGGTTATAATACGAAGTCTCCGGCAGCCATTCCAGCCCGTTGCTGTAATCGCGGAATAACCCGAGATAATCCTCATTCCCATGCAGTGTAGTTTCCAGAAAGGCAGATACATAAACCTTAGCGATTTGCCTCTGATCATTTCCGTTCATAATGCCGGTGCGACTTAAAAACAATCCTGTTGGAAATGACTGATCATGCAGCCCCCAATCGCTGTTGAATTGGCTATGGTTAGCATCAGCGATATACAGGGAACTCTTAAAGGCATTTGAACCACGTGAGTAGGAAGAACGGATGTACTGCCGGTCTCCATAAAAATCATGTACATCCCCATCACGTGCCCCTTGTAGTGTTAAATAGCTGACATCACTTAGTCGAGCTTGTTGGCCGTCTATCGATTTGTCTGTAGGAGCCAGGGCAATGACCGAGGTGATGTGAAATTGCTTGGTTACAGCCAATACGGAATCTCCCTTGAACCAACGCCCAGCATCAGCAGCCATAGCGACCGCCTGACCTCCACGGCTATGTCCCAGCAGGGCCGTTTGTTCATAATCAATTTTTTGATAAAAGGGATTACCCGGTTCCTTGGAGTAGTCACCTAATTGTTCAAGATGCTTCAATATCATCCAGGCTCGAACTTCAAAATCACTGTCGGGAATACCTGTCCAAGCGGAGTAATTCAAAAAATTCTCATCCAAAGAGATGGCGATGAAACCCCGGCTTGCCAGCTGTTCGCCTAAATAGGCATATCCTCCATCCGAGAAGTCCTCCATCATATGATTGCCGTGAACCATCAGAATGAGCGGAAAAGGGCCCTCTCCGTCAGGCATCCAGACACGGCCATTGAGCGGCAGCGCGCTGTAATCAAATCCCCAGAATAGAGAGCGGAGCTTTGGCCAAGTTTTAATATAATCAGAAGCGTCCACAACTGGAGAGATTAGATCCGTTTGTGCCCCAAACTCCTCGCGGTGCAAGTCTCTGCCGCTGGCATAAGTAAAGTTACGATAAGCATAGGTTCCGGGCAATCCGGGATTCGAGGCTTCCAATGGAACCACATTGTTATCTGCAGCCGTGTTAACAGGGACAGGGACCTCTTCAGGACCGCTGCTAGCTACAGCTAATGGTGATAGCACCAGCAACACTGCCAGCAGCAGACCCGTAACCATATGCTTGCTGCGCAATAAACCCATAGTGAGTCCGAAGATCGCTCCCAGCAAAGAGACCAGCACAGCAACAGCGGTGGCCGCTTCTATTTCGAGATCAGCAAAATATAGAATCAGTACAATGATGCCTATTTCTGATAGTAAAGATCCTGCAAATAAACGTGGAATGCGTAAACCTGTTAATGACAGTAGGATTGCCATCATATTGCCGGTAAGCGCTAAAATAATCGTTCCAGCACTAGCAGCCAACAGGATATCTGCCGGTACTCCAAATCCGGTAGGCACACCCAGCAGCGTTACTGTAAAAGCTAAAAAACAGGTTATCCATAGGCCAGCAAAGGCTGTGCGCCATAACATCGTATCGTAACGGTAGGTTTCCCCGATTCGCCGACCCATTTCTCCTAATATACGCCGATGCAGCCGCGGCCTCATCGGCGCGGGTATATACTCTATCTCCATGCCCATGATTTATGTTCTCCCCCGACTTTGCGGTGATGTTTCAACTTCCCATAAGATGTAGCAATAATATTACTTTACAGCATGGATGACAAGTGGGTCTTGCAGGAACCTCTCCCACCGCTTAGTTATGACAAGAATGTGAGACTAGTAGGGTGAAAAAAAGGTTTGACAGGGCACATGTGAATCCGTATTATTAGCTTTATAACCAACTAAGCAGGTAGGAATAATTAAATTTTATAGTTCTTACCGTTCGAACGGAGGAACGTCCGCTATATGGCTCGCAGACACGGTTGCATTTCAACCGGTTTGACATGCCGCTGTGGGCTTCCTCCGTTCGTTTTTTTATTCTAAACGGTATGCATCAATTAATTTTTTATAACAACAATGGGGGAGTGGTTTGAGATGAAAAAAGGAATTAAAAAGGGCTTTATTACAGGTTTTGCACTAATGCTTACAATAGGGCTTACGGCCTGCGGAACCAATAACAATAACAGTAGTGCATCGGCCAATGCTCCAGCGGCAACCGAAACAAGTAACACTGCAACTGAAGCGACAAAGGCGCCGGCAGCTAAAGATCCGGTCGAATTGCTAAATGTATCTTATGACCCGACCCGTGAACTGTATGAGAGCTATAACAAAGCCTTTTCGACCTATTGGGAGAAGGAAACTGGACAGAAGGTTACGATTAAGCAATCGCATGGCGGTTCAGGTAAACAAAGTCGTGCTGTCCTCGATGGCTTAGAAGCAGACGTTGTAACGCTGGCACTTGGTTACGATATAGACGCTTTGCAGGGAGCAGGCCTTATTAACGAAGGATGGCAGAACAAATTCGAACTTAACAGTTCACCTTATACTTCTACGATTGTATTTCTTGTTCGCAAAGGGAATCCCAAAGGAATTAAAGACTGGCCGGATTTACTGAAAGAAGATGTAGAGGTGATTACTCCAAATCCCAAAACCTCCGGTGGAGCTAGGTGGAACTATCTGGCGGCTTGGGGATATGCACTGGATCATAACAATAATGATGAAGCCAAGGCTCAAGAATTCGTCAAAGCACTATTTAAGAATGTACCCGTGTTGGATACAGGAGCGAGAGGTTCGACTACAACCTTTGTAGAGCGAGGAATTGGCGATGTATTAATCGCTTGGGAGAATGAAGCTTATCTTTCTGTAAAAGAGCTGGGACCCGATAAATTTGAAATTGTAAATCCGTCAGAGAGTATTTTGGCTGAACCCCCAGTAGCTGTAGTTGATAAGGTAGTGGATAAAAAAGAAACGCGTGAAGTATCCGAAGCCTATCTGAATTATTTGTACAGTGAAGAGGGACAAAAAATTGCCGCTGAGAATTACTACCGCCCAACCTTAAGCAGTGTAAAAGAACAGTTCAAGGATCAATTTCCGGAGATCAAACTGTTTACACTGACTGAGAAATTTGGAACATGGAAAGAAACGCAAGAGAAACACTTTAATGATGGTGGAGTATTTGACAAGATTTACGTCCCAGGCAGCTAACAAGCTCCAACAATAGTTGTTTATGGGAAGTGCTAATCGGCCAAAGAGCCGAAGGCAGAGAGGATGAATAAGGATGGCTGTCACCCCTACGATTGCGGCACAACGTAAAGTGCTGCCAGGCTTCGGGCTCACTATGGGCTATAGCGTTTTGTACTTGAGCCTCGTTGTATTGCTGCCGCTGTCTGCGCTTCTTTTCAATTCGACAGGGCTGAACTGGAGTAAATTCTGGGATGTGGCGACAGATCCAAGAGTATTGGCTTCATACCGGGTAAGCCTTGGAACATCGGCTGCCGCAGCCTTAGCGGATGGATTTCTGGGACTGCTTCTCGCTTGGGTATTGGTGCGGTATGACTTTCCTGGGAAAAGAATATTTGATGCCCTGATTGATCTGCCGTTTGCGCTTCCTACAGCCGTTGCGGGTGTATCCTTGACTGCTCTTTATGCCCAAAATGGTTGGATCGGGTCTCTGCTTGAGCCTCTAGGGATCAAGGTAGCCTATACACCCCTTGGTATTACACTTGCGCTAATGTTCATAGGGATTCCATTCGTCGTTCGAACCGTGCAACCGGTCTTGGAGGATATGGAAAAAGATATGGAAGAAGCAGCAGCGACGTTGGGTGCAGGACGCTTACGAACTTTTTGCACGATACTCATGCCTGAGCTGTTTCCCCCTTTGCTTACAGGATTTGCACTAGCCTTTGCCCGTGGAATTGGTGAGTATGGTTCCGTCGTGTTCATCTCCGGAAATATGCCGATGAGAACGGAAATTGCGCCGTTGCTCATTATGTCTAAGCTGGAGCAATACGACTACGCTGGAGCAACTGCAGTAGCCATTATCTTGTTGCTTATCTCATTCCTGATGCTGCTGGTCATCAACACGCTTCAGCGCTGGGCGAAGAAGACATCCAATTAATTTTTTAGGAGGAATACTTATGGCGGGTACCGTCCCTTTATATCCCCCCGCTCGGTCGCGGAAAAGTTCATCTTCTCCCTCTACTACGGAATCACCGCTTGTAAAGTGGGTCCTGGTTGGAGCAGCTGGGCTGGTACTTTTCTGGCTGATTGCTCTTCCGCTGATCATCGTGCTGACGGAGTCCCTGAAGAAGGGATGGGATGTATATTTGGCGGCGTTGATAGATCCTGATGCGCGCTCGGCGCTTAGGCTGACATTACTTATCGCAGCAATTACGGTTCCGTTGAATACGGTATTTGGAGTCGCGGCTGCTTGGGCCGTAACCAAATTTCGCTTTCGTGGAAAACGGCTGCTCATAACGCTGATTGATCTGCCTTTTGCGGTATCTCCTGTAATCGGAGGAATGATTTTTGTATTGATATTTGGGTCGCGGGGTTGGTTTGGGCCTTGGTTAAGTGATCATGATATCAAAGTCATTTTCGCCTTACCAGGAATTATCTTGGCAACTTTGTTCATAACCTTTCCGTTTGTGGCACGCGAATTGATTCCCCTTATGGAGGAGCAGGGTACTCAGGAAGAGGAGGCCGCAATTACGTTGGGTGCACGGGGATGGCAGGTCTTCTTCAGAGTCACACTTCCCAACATTAAGTGGGGTCTGCTGTATGGGATTATTTTGTGTAATGCGAGAGCGATGGGGGAGTTCGGTGCAGTCTCTGTTGTGTCTGGACATATACGCGGCGAAACCAATACGCTCCCGCTGCATGTTGAAATCTTGTATAACGAATATCAGTTTTCTGCGTCCTTTGCTGTGGCTTCACTCCTGCTGCTACTGGCACTAGTAACTATGATTCTTAAAAGCTGGTTAACTCGCAAAAACGTACATTGACAGCAGTTTTGTCCTTATGCTAACCTAAAGCATAGTATTAAGGTAGGTAATAGCGGAATTGATGAAAAACAATAGCCCCGGTTCGGGGAAAGGGAGGCTGGAGAATGGCTAAACCGCTGAAGGTGGATGAAGTATGGTTGGAACGGATTGCAGAGCTTTTGGATGATATGGAATTTGGTTCATTGCATATTGTTGTGCATGAAGGCCAGATTGTACAAATGGAGCGAACAGAGCGTAAACGCTTTGAGAATAGCTCTGCACGAATTAGTGGGGAGGCCGGAAACCGGCGAACTGATGTCCGTTCTGCAGGACGGGGTTAGGGATGGCACCTAGAAACTCTCTAACTTCATAGATCAGGCTATACAAAAATCCAGCTCTCAGTGAGAGCTGGATTTTTTGCTTGCTGTTGATCAATAACGCCGGGTTTTCCGTGAAGTTGAGATACCCTCCACAAGCAGCACGACCGCTGTAATAGCATGCATTATCCATCCTACAAAAGGGATAAAGCCTATAATAGAAGCAACCACGCCAATGACGTTTCCAATAATCGGTCCACGTTCTCTAAGCAGAACTACAATAGCAGCAACATGTAGCACAAAGGCGAATCCTAACGGTATCCATGCGTTCGATAAAACGAATAATCCACCGATAATCGGCAGGGCGAGGAATGCCTCATATGCAAAAGATCCCCATTTGAGCAGCTTGGCTAAAGAAGACAAATGATTTCACCAACCTTTTTTATTGTATATTTAAAGTACATGTTTTAATAATGTCTACTACGGTTGACAGCACAAAATAGTTTCAAATGAATAAGATCGCCTTTGAAAAATGGTTTTGGATGCGGGTTATAGGATAAATTATGATGGAAGGCCAGACTGAGCCTAACAAAGAGAGTGAGGAAATAAGAATGGGTATTGTATTGTTTGGTGCTTCGGGAGTGATTGGACGGGCTATTTTGCAAGAGGCGCTGAAGCGTAAGCATGAAGTTACAGCCGCTGTACGCCAACCGGATAAATTAGAGGTGGTTCATGAACGCCTCCGTACCGTTAGTGTAAATATTCTGGACCCTGCCTCAGTAAGTGCGGCTGCCCGGGGTCATGAAGCTGCAATTAGTGCCTATGGACCGGAGTGGGGAAAGGAGCGGGAGTTACTTGATGCAGCTAGCTCGCTTGTAGAAGGGCTAACGGATGCTGGCCTCAAACGATTGATTATTGTTGGAGGAGCAGGCAGTCTGCGGACGGAATCGGGAGAAATGCTGATGGACACACCCGGATTCCCTGCTGAGGTAAGGCCGTTAGCTGCTGCTCATTCGGATGCTTACGAGATCTACCGCAGCTCCGATCTAGATTATTCTTATGCTTCACCTGCAGCCGTTATTCAGCCGGGCCGTCGTACAGGTCAGTTCCGTATGGGTCTGGATCAATTGGTCATTGATGAGTTCGGGAAGAGCGAGATTAGTGTGGAGGATTATGCCGTAGCTGTAATCGATGAGTTGGAAGAAGGCAATTATATTGGCGCCCGATTTACGGTAGCTTATTAGAGCTTAATTAGCTAATTAGTGAAGAAGATTTAAGGTAAGTGTAAGTGAATTCGGAAGTGAAAGTGAACGGAGGGATGAGCCATGTATGTGGTAACTGCGGAGCAAATGCGCCAATTGGACCGTGAGGCCATTCAGGGTTTGGGAATTCCGGCGTTGGCCTTGATGGAAAACGCCGGTCGGGCCATTGCGGAGGAGATTATTGCGCTGTGCAAGCAGCGAGAAAAGGGAGACGCAGGGCCCGCGGAGTTCACCGGGAATCGCGAAGCCCCGGAGGGGTTCCGTGTCAGCGGCGATTCCGCGCTGACACTGGACTCTGCCGCCGCCGAGCGATGGCTCATCCTCGTCGGCAAAGGCAATAACGGCGGCGACGGGCTGGTCGCCGCCAGGCATCTCAGCGAGGCGGGCATCGCCGTCACGCTGGTGTATGCAGTGCCGCCGGAGTCGCTGACCGGCGAAGCTGCCTTGCAGCGCGATGCCGCTGCGGCGATGGGCCTGTCTGCCGTAGTCTACGGCAGGGACAGGCTGGACATCGCCGCATACAGCGGCATACTGGACGCGCTGCTCGGCACCGGGGCCGCGGGTGCCCCGCGCGGCTCCTATGCGGAGCTAATTGCCGCCGCGAACAGCAGCGGCAAACCCATCGTGTCCGCGGACATCCCCAGCGGGCTGGACGCGGACACGGGCCGGACGCATGAGCCTTGCATTCATGCGTCCGTGACGGTATGCCTCGCGTTTCTCAAGCGAGGCTTGCTGCAGTACCCCGGCGCCGGTGCTGCCGGGCACATCGTGGTCCGCTCCATCGGGATTCCATCCGCTCTGGCCCGACAACAGGGTGCAGCCGTATATTGGCTGACACCCGCCGTTCTGCGCGATGTCCTTAACGTGGATGTATCCCGGCATCGTTCGCCCGAAGGCCATAAAGGGACTTATGGGCATGTACTACTTGCAGGCGGTACTCTGAGTATGAGTGGTGCTGGGTTACTTGCCTCACGGGCAGCACTGAGAGCGGGCTGCGGGCTGGTAACCTGGGCATTGCCCACTAAGCTGCTTCCTCATGTGATAGGCTCGGCTCCCGAACTTATGCTGGCGGAAATCGGCGGCGAAGATAAAGGGACATGGAATTCAGAAACTGCTGCAGAGGTGCTGAGACTTAGTGCCGAGCGGGATGTTATGGCTGTCGGTCCCGGATTGGGGCGGTTTACTGGGGATACGAATTGGCTGCGCGCCCTTTGGGAAGGGACGGAGTGTCCGCTGGTCATTGATGCAGATGCCCTGAATATGCTAGCCGAAACCGATTACCGTTTGTGGGCAAGTCGTCGCCACCCTGTTATTCTGACTCCCCATCCTGGTGAGATGGCTAGGTTAGCAGGTGTATCTACAGCCGAGGTTCAGCAGAACCGTATTCAATTAGCTATGGATTATGCCCGAGAGTATGGAGTTACGCTAGTGTTAAAAGGAGCGCATACCATAATCGCAACCCCTGCAGGGAATGCTTATATTAATACGACAGGCAGCCCCGCCATGGGTACCGGGGGGGCTGGAGATGTGCTTACTGGCATGATTTCAGGTCTGCTTGCTCAAGGATTGAACGCTGTGCAGGCTGCTGCCTTTGGTGTGTATCTGCACGGTCTGGCTGGAGAAAGAGCGTCCCATAGGCGATACGATCCATCTGCGTTAATCGCTGGGGATATTATAGAAGCGTTATAAGCTAGGCCCCCGCCTTGACTAGCGAGAAGGTTTGTGACTCATATTATCAACAAGTACAGCAGCGGAGCAAATAACGCAAATACGGGGAGTAGCAGTGGTGCACGGTCAGTTGCAAGCTCTGCCGCATAGAAGAGCAGCAGGAGCAGTATTCCCACTGTGCCGTATAACCACCAGGTACCGCCTTCATCTGCAGATACCCATAGGCCAGCCGCCAGACCCGATAATCCATAAAGAATCAGGCTGGTAACCAGAGATTTACGGGGTAGCAGACGAAGAAAAGCATCTGCTATGAGAGAGGCGGTCAACCCATAAACATATACGGCATAAGGGAGGGTCACTGGCCATCCCTCAAGTTTGCCGCCACTTTCCGGCACCCAGAGCAGAAATAAGGATAGCACAAGAAAGGTCAGTCCAGCGCAAGCCAATTTGCTGAGTGCATACATTCCGGTTGTCAGGCGGAGGGACGGAATCTCGCTAAAATGGGTTTTGTTCATATTCGTTTTGTCCTCTCATTGGGAGCAAGATCCTTCCCTTCATATGAAGCTGAACAGGGGGACCTCCCTTTGTGATAACTTGCTGTGCTCGTATATTTCTATTCACTAGCCCAAAAAAGCGTGCACAGCACACAAACAGGAAACGTAAACGTAGCCCCTTTTCAATTTTTGTGATTTTTTCTAATGAAGTTCGTCCATGTGCCTCGTAGCCTGTGTCAGCTTGTACATGTTACATTGAGTTAATCAATAGAAACATTCCAAAGCGTGCGAAGGAGTTGAAGTTGCATGGAAGTACAGATACGTAAAGCCTCTAAGGAAGATATCAAAGGTTTATGCCGGTTAATGGAACAGTTAAACGGAAAACCCCTCTTGCCTGAAGAGATGGAACGCCGTCTTGATTTTATCGAGAAAAGCCCTATTGAGGAACTGTATGTGTGCGCTAAGACAACCGACGAGGGAAAGACAACCTTATTGGGGGCGCTGGGCTTCCGGCTCCGGGAAAACATAGAAAATATGAGCCGTTACGGGGAAGTTTCACTACTGGTTACTGATCGGGAAGTACGTAGACAAGGAATTGGCAAAAGTCTTATGGCTTATGCGGAACGTTTGGCATTCGAGAGAGGCTGTATGGGTACCTGGCTGGCCAGCGGTATGAGCAGGGTTCATGAAGCCCATGTTTTTTATGAGTCGCTGGGTTATGAAGTTACGGGGTATCGGTTCGTGAAGGCCTAGGAATGAGGGGGAATATGAGTTATAGGGATATGATAATTACAGACTATTCCGCTGCATATCGACTGTGGGAGAGCACGGAAGGAATGGGGCTTAGCTCAGCAGATTCAGAGGAAGAGATTATACGTTATTTACACCGAAACCCCGGTTTAAGCCAAATTTGTGAAGGCGAGAACGGTGAAATTGCCGGTACGGCTTTATGCGGGCATGATGGACGGCGGGGATTTCTCTACCATGTAGCGGTGAGCGGACTTTACCGGGGGCAGGGTATTGGCCGGGAACTTGTAAAGAGATGCCTGAATAAACTTCGTGAAGAAGGTATCGCCAAATGTCATCTGATGGTTTTAGGGGACAATGAGCTGGGGAGAGACTTTTGGAGCGGGCTCGGCTGGCAGTTTAGGGACGGGATTGCCCTGTATTCTCAGGATACATAGCATTGCGCGCAGCAGGTGTTAATTATTAGCGTGTAGCTATAGCGTGAGTGCAGTATACTATATTAAGTAATTTGAGTTGATCCTGACGCATAGTGTCGAGTTATGAAAGTGGAGGCTTTTGTATGAGATTTAAAGATGTTTTTTCAATTATTGGTCCGGCAATGGTTGGACCCTCAAGTTCACATACGGCAGGAGCGGCACGTATCGGCAGAGCGGCCCGACAGGTACTCGGAGAAATGCCAAGTTTAGCAGAGGTTATTTTCTTCGGTTCGTTTGCGGCAACCTATCAGGGGCATGGAACGGATCGGGCGATTGCCGGTGGGCTGTTGGATTTTTCTACGGATGATCACCGACTGCCTGATTCGATTGAGCTGGCTGGCGAGGCGGGAATGGAAATTTCATTCCGGCAAGGCGCAGGGCTATTCCCCCATCCGAATACAGTGCAGCTGCGACTAACCGGCAAAGATAGTGGTACGGAGTTAACTTTAACCGGTATATCCATTGGGGGCGGCAACATCGAGATCGTAGACATTGACGGTTTTGGCGTGAAGCTGAGTGGGATGTACCCTACGATTCTAATTAATCATATGGATTATTTGGGCGTTCTTGCTAGTGTGACGGATGTGATGCGCAAGGGGCAGTTCAATATCGGGCATATGTCTTTGGATCGAAAAAACCGCAGCGGGGCAGCATTAACAGTACTTGAGCTAGATGAATCTGCTACACCGGAGCTTCTTCAAGATCTGGGGGCCTTGCCTGCAGTGAAATCGGTAAAGCTGGTTGACCTTAATGAGGTCACACCTGAAGAGGCACAGGAAATTAAGCAAGACGATAAAGGGAAGGATAGTACATCATGAATTTTCAAACTTTAAGCCAATTGGCTGTTTTATGTGAAGAACGTAAGTTGGGGATCGGTGCTTTAATGCTGGAGGAGCAAAGTGCTGAATCCGGCCGGACGAAGGAACAAGAATTCGCCAAGATGAGCCAGTATTATGGAGTGATGAAAGAGGCCGTACATCGCGGTATGAATGAAAATACAACTTCACGCAGCGGACTGACTGGTCTGGATGCTCAGCGGGTAGGCGCCTATAATGCTGCATCTGAACCTTGTCTTGGAGGTCCGGCTGGTGAGGCTATGGCATACGCACTTGCAGTATCAGAAGTTAACGCCTCCATGGGGAGAATTATTGCTACACCTACTGCTGGCTCGTGCGGTATTATTCCCGGTGTATTCTTAAGCTGTCAGCAACGCTTTGGATGGGATGATGACTTCATGGTTTACGGATTATTTGCAGCCGGAGCCATCGGTTATGTCATTGCTAATAACTCTTTTGTATCTGGTGCAGAAGGCGGCTGCCAAGCTGAGGTAGGTTCGGCTATCGGTATGGCTGCAGGCGCGTTAACGGAGCTCCGTGGCGGAACTCCAGCTCAGGCGATGCATGCGGTTGGATTGGCACTTAAAAATACACTTGGGCTTATATGCGATCCAGTCGGAGGCCTGGTTGAGATCCCTTGTATTGTCCGCAATGGCTTTGGTGCGGTTACAGCACTTGCTGCTGCCGATATGGCACTGGCTGGCGTTCGAAGTGTTATTCCATCCGATGAAGTCATTAAGGTTATGCTGGAAGTGGGGTCAGCCATGCCCGAGAAGCACCGCGAGACCGCTGGCGGGGGATTGGCCCAAACCCCAACAGGTCGAAAAATTATGGATGATTTACGGGGAAAATAGAATTCAATTTTTTCCTGAGGTAAGTTAAAGCATCTTTAAGCAAGTTAAAGTAATTTAAAGCATCTTAAACCGTTCCAGTTGATCCCATAATCCTTCCTGTCGAAGGATTTCCGGTTGTTTGGGGCCGATGAGATCAAAATGAGGGAACGGTGAACGATTGTGAATATACTTTGGAGGCAATCCGTTCGTTAGGCACCAGGCTGCAAGTCGTTCAAGGTCGGCGCAGCCTACCTTGGTGACGGTAGTGATACCGGGAAAACGCGGGTCTAGCCAATAATGAGTTAAAAAGGCGATCTCACCGTCCGAGACCGCTTTTTTCCATGCATTTAACTCTTCTCTTTTTAGTCCGAAGGCCATCGCTGTTCATTCCTATCTATACATTAGTTGGCTTCATTATAACGTTATTCATTCTTTTGGTATAATATCAGAAATAATATACTTCCGCTAAAGAAAGGGGTTAATCACATTGAATGGACAAGTAAGAGCAGACATCCGTGCGGGACTTACGGTTGATATTGTGCTGAAACAGGATCAAGCGACCGGTAAGCTGACGCGTGGCATAGTGAAAGATATTTTGACAAACTCTCCCCGCCATCCCCATGGGATTAAGGTTCGTTTGACGGACGGACAGGTTGGAAGGGTTAAGAATATTACTGCACCCGCATAAGCTGAAGGAAACCAGGATGAGAAGTGAACCATCAATTTAATCCCCCCGGGTAAAGGAGAATGAATATGGATGAGAGATACCCCATAGGCAACTTTGAATTCGAAGGAGACATTTCTGAACAGCAGCGTGAAGCTTGGATTCAGGATATTGAAGGGCTTCCGGGAAAACTAAAAGCTGCAGTTGATGGACTTAGCAAGGAGCAGCTAGACCTTCCCTATCGTGAGGGAGGCTGGAGCAGCCGGCAGGTTGTGCATCATTTAGCAGACAGTCACATGAATAGTTACATTCGTTTCAAGTTGGCGCTAACGGAGGAGAATCCGACGATTAGACCTTACTATGAGGACCGATGGGCGGAGTTGTTCGATTCAACAGCAGACATTCAAATATCCCTGGCTTTAATTGACGCGCTACATACTCGGTGGGGAATCCTGCTTAGATCACTCAGCGCACAAGATTATAAGAGAACCTTTCATCACCCGGGATCCGGCAAAACGCTGCCACTGGATTACAATGTGGGTATGTATGCCTGGCACGGCAAACATCATGTAGCACACATTACATCACTTAGGAACAAACTAAATATAACAGAGGGATAAGTCTGCCCCAGAGCCAGTTAGAGTAAAAGTAGGAGTAAGTAAGAGTAACAGTAACAGTAGGAGTAACAGTAACAGTAAATCTAAGAGTAACAGTAAGAAAAAGTAGAATAAGATGATCTAAGTAAGGATAACTAGTAAAAGAAAGAGTCACAGTCAAAGTCACCGGGAAATTAGGGTGGATTGGTAGATTTACTGGCGAGCAGGAGCGGCAATCTGAGTCTTTTGTTGAAGCTTCGAACCGTTTTGGTGACTTTTCAACCCCTTTAAATTCTCTCCCCCAAAATTTAGAGGGAAATGTTCCCTCTAAATAAACAAATTTATCCGTAAAATAAGAATTAAAGGGAAAAACTCCCTCTAATCTTGGGGTGTAGGCCTTATTTAGGAGATTTCGATGAAATTAGGGGGAGTATTTCCCACTAATGCGTGAAAATAGGTGTATTTGAGTTATTTATAGGGAGATTTTCCCTCTAAACTATAAAAAACAGCATCGGTGCCTAGTTATACCCTTGTCTTATGGACAGAGGGGGGAGCGCCGTTGCTGTTTTTTTGTCTATTCTACTGGGGAGGTACGGAACGGAAGGTTAGTGTGTCGATATCGTACTGGTTAGTGTTTAGCGTGCGCCATGCCATACTGGTTAGTCTTTAGTATGTCGATGCCGTACTGGTTAGTGTTTAGCGTGCGCCCTGCGTACTGGTCAGTGTTTAGCGTGCCATACGTACTGGTTAGTGTTTAATGTGCACGATGCCGCAACTGTCTACCGGCCCATGAACTCTTCGACATATTGGTCAGCTTTGGTCTGGTTGCATAGATTGCATGCACAGACACAATTCACAGGGGTGGTGTGTCCGCCCTTGGCACGCGGCAGCAAATGGTCAATGGTATCCCCGTATAAGCCGCAGAAATGACAGATGTACTGATCCCGCGTCAAAATATAACTGCGAAAGTCCCTATTGCTGTACAGCCGGCGGATCGTTCGGCGGTTCACAACAACGGCGGCATTTTCTTTCACTAGTATAATCGCCAGCTCCAAATCAATCTCCTGATGCCAACGCCGGCCCTTGTCGCTATGGCCCCGCATCAGAATCATTCCCTGGGCAGATGGGATAAGTGCAGTGCTATCATGGGGATCAGGCTTCGGACCTCTCGGATGAGTGTAAGGCCGCCGGGGCTCTGATCCTTGTCGCGCTCCTTGTCGACGACCCTTAGGGCTGACAATCGAGCCTTGTCGTTCCTGCCCGGAACGCAGACCCGCGCCTGTGTCCTGCCCGGAACGCAGACCCGCGCCTGTGTCCTGCCCGGAACGCAGACCCGCGCCTGTATCCTGGCCGGAACCCAGGCGCACGTCTACACCCAGCATCGCCCCCTCGGAGCTATGCTGTACTTCAGGCAATGCCGGGTCTGCTGTATTGCTGCGGGAACGTCCCGGCGATGGCTGTGCTAATAGAATTGAAGAGGACGGTGTATGCAGTACTTTACGGGACTCCGCCGCACTTTGCTTACGGCAGTCGCGACAGGCTCCTCGACGTGACTGGCCCTTAGAACGTTTCCCGGTACGGCGCCGAAATTCGGTAAGAGGTTTATTTTGCAGGCAGTATGCGCATGGCTTGGATGGAGGCAGTTGGATATCTGTCATAAGCATGTTCGGATGGGCTGATGACTGCCCGCGTCCTATTCACCTCGTTTTTATTTATTGTTGTGGAAGTGTCCCGATAGTATTCATTCTTGGTTCAAGTATAACGTAAATTTCTACCGTTCACATCCCAAGCAACCTCGCAGATTTCCATAAATGTGATATGTGTCTCGGCGCACGATAGGGAATTAATGTAAAATAAAAAAAGTCCTGTCGTGCTAAGAATATAGTCTTAAATGGAAATGGGGAAAAAGAAATGGAACAATCACCAAGCCCTTCCCGAACCACGCTGCAACAAGAAAACAAACGACCATTTGCTGCATTGCTACTGTATATTCTTCAAGCTTTTTTAGGTTTGGGAGCCATAGGGGGAGGGATAGTACTCATTATCGATCCTAGTGGAGACCTGATAGGTATGCCACTCTCGATGTTGGAAAAAGGCCCCTTTACCAACTTTCTGCTGCCCGGTATTTTGCTGTTTGTTGTTTTTGGGTTGCTGCCTATGCTGGTGCTGTATGGCTTGGTCCAAAGACCGGAGTGGAAATTCGCCGACAGGTTGAATCCTTTTAAAGAGCTGCATCATTCATGGGCGTTTTCACTATACATTGGCTTTGGACAAATTATCTGGATTATGGTGGAGACTTATATCATGAACGCGGTTGGGATTGTTCATGTATTTTATATGAGTCTGGGACTGTTTATTCAAGTAGTTACGCTCTTGCCGGTTGTTCAAAGATATTTTATGCTGGACGATGTTGCAGAAAGACGTTAGAATGGCAGTGAATAGTAAGGGCTTTCATTCTCTAAGGGCAGAGGTGTACCGGATTGACCACTATATACGACATCGCTAAAAAAACCGGTTACTCACCAACAACCGTATCCAAAGCTTTCAATAATTACTCGGATGTTAGAGAGAAGACCCGCCAGGATATACTCAGAACAGCTCAGGAAATGGGGTATATACCCAACGCACATGCCCGAACGCTGACCACGAAGAAATCATGGACCATTGGAATCCTGTTTGTGGAGACTACGGGAGCTGGTATTAGACACCCTTTTTTCAGTGCGGTGATTGAGAGCTTTAAGCAGGTTGCAGTTTCCAAAGGGTATGACCTCATGTTTATCTCCAAGGATGTGGGTGGGAAGCAAAGCGGTTATCTGGAAAATTGTCGAACTCGTGGTGTTGATGGGGTGGTTGTCTTTTTGTCAGATTACACAGACCCTTATTTCCAAGAGCTGCTGGATAGTAATATTCCCACAGTCATTATGGACTTTGAGACCACGCAGTCCCATACGGTTTGCTCGGATAATTCAGCGGGCGCTCTTCAGGCCATGGAATATCTGGTATCTCTAGGCCACCGCAAGATCGCACACATCTCGGGCGGTATGAATACTTTTCCGGGAAGCAGGCGTCAATTAGGATATGAGCAGGCCTTGGAACAATGGGATTTGGTGCGGCATGATTCGTACATCGTGACTGGTGAATTCTATACGCTAGAGAGCGGTTATGAGGCGATGAAGCAGCTGTTGCAACTTCCTGAACGACCGACGGCAGTCTTTGCATCAGGTGACTTACTTGCACTTGGAGCTATGATGGCGGTCAAAGACAGCGGACTAAGTGTCCCAGATGATATCTCTATTATGGGATATGACGATGTGGATCTGGCGAAGTATGTTACACCGGCCTTAACTACCGTTCGTCAGGATACAGCACTGCTGGGAAGCCGAGCGGCGGAGATTCTTTTTGACACTATCAATGGGTCGCAAAGTGAACATCAAGCATTAGTTCTGCCTACAAAAGTTATCGTAAGGGATTCATGTTCACCTCCTGCGGCAATGGGGCGCTAGAGTTACAAATGCGCCTTTGGGCAGCCGAAGGAAATGTTAAGAAAGAGATAAATTTTTTTGAAACAAATCGAAACCGGTTTCGATTTTACTAAAACAAAGGAGCTGACTACAAATGGCCAAGGTACAAACGATTGTAACAGCAAAAGATTCAGGGGAAAGATTAAGCCCGCAGCAAGGGTTGGACTTTACTGCAAAAGCTGAAGGGCAGCAAGCCCAGATCATCCTGCAACCGGAGGTTAGCTATCAAACCATGCTTGGATTTGGAGGGGCATTCACCGAATCTGCTGCTTATACGCTATCCCGGATGAGCCCGGAAAAGCGGGCGGAAATCATCCATCGCTATTTTCATCCGGTTGAGGGATTGGGCTACAGCATGGGCAGAGTACATATTCACAGCTGTGATTTTTCGCTAGGCAACTTTACGTATGTGGAAGACAACGATAAGGAGCTGGCTACTTTTGATATTTCTCATGATCACAAGTGGGTGCTGCCATTGATTAAAGATGCGATGGAAGTAAGAGGCGGTGAATTTACGATGCTAGCTTCTCCATGGAGCCCTCCAGCATGGATGAAAAGCAACGGAGAAATGAATAACGGGGGTACGTTATTGCCTGAATATGCCGACGCATGGGCGCGTTATTATACCAAGTTCATTGATGCTTACGGAAAAGAAGGCGTGCCGATCTGGGCAGTATCCGTACAAAATGAGCCAGCCGCTGTTCAGGTATGGGATTCCTGCGAATACACGGCTGAGCAGGAGCGGGATTTTGTGAAAAATCATTTGGGTCCGGTTATGCATGAGGCAGGGTTAGACGCAGTCAACATTGTAATCTGGGATCACAACCGCGACATTATGGTCGAGCGTGCCTCAGTCGTTCTATCGGATCCGGAGGCGGCGAAGTACGTATGGGGAACGGGTATCCACTGGTACGGCGGTGAGGAGTTTGAGAAGGTTGGGCAAGTGCATGAGCTGTTTCCAGATAAGCATTTACTATTCACGGAAGGCTGTCAGGAGGGCGGTGTCAAGCTAGGTGAATGGTTCACTGGTGAGCGATACGGCCGGAATATGATCGGTGACCTCAATCAATGGACGGAAGGATATTTGGACTGGAATCTGGTGCTGGATGAGACTGGGGGCCCGAATCATGTAGGTAATCTATGTGATGCTCCGATTATTGCGGATACAACTACAGATGAAGTCCACTATAACAGTTCCTATTATTATATCGGCCATTTCAGCAAGTATATTGCACCCGGTGCGGTACGAATAGGGCTGACTTCACAGGTAGAGGGTATTTTGTCCACAGCCTTCAGAAATCCGGATGGAAGCCTTGCTCTAGTGCTGATGAATGAAAGTGATGAGTCGCGTTCCGTGACTTTACAGCTTAATGGTAATGTTGCTGAATCGCATTTGCCTCCGCACTCTATCATTACCCATGTGATTTCTGAATAATTAACCGTCTGGGAGGACTGTACTTATGACTAATTATTTTTTTGATGCAGGGAAATTTGTAATCGAAGGATTTGATGAAGGTAAGCCATTCGCCAGCTTTCTACCGGGACTTGCCGGTCTAAAAGGCATTCCAATGTGGACCTTCTATGTGAACCGGGGACAAGGGATTAGCAGCTTCGGTGTACGGGATAAGAACTCTCCAATTATGGAGTTCTCTCCGGCTAACATTTCGTACAAGAACGTTGCGGATACCGGATTCCGCACCTTTATCAAAATCAAAGGCAAGCAGGAAATCTATGAGCCCTTCCAATCGGCACGTCCAGATTCAGAAGCGAAGCGGACCATGACCATTCTTTCGAACGGATTAACGATTGAGGAAAGCCATGCGGGCCACGGACTGAAGACAATGATTCACTATTTCAACCTGCCTAATGATGATTATGCTGCATTGGTACGGCGGATAGAAATTGTGAATATCGGTGAGCAGGATATAGAGTTTGAGCTCCTCGATGGCTTGCCAGAAATATTGCCCTTTGGAGTCGAGAACAGCGGCTATAAGGAAATAGGTAACCTACTCCGCAGCTGGATGGAAGTATATAACCTGGAGAACGGTATTCCCTTCTACAAGCTGCGGTCAAGTACTAACGATGACGCGCAGGTTAGCGAAATTACGAGCGGTCATTTCTATTTGTCCTTTACGTCAGATGGGGGTAGAATCGCACCTATTGTTGATTTTGAGGTGGTATTTGGGGCAAATACTTCCCTTGCGTACCCTGATCGTTTTGGGCAAATGCCGTTGTCGGAGCTCGTGGAACTGCCGCAATATCCGGTAAACAAAGTTCCCTGCGGTTTTAGCGGAGTGGCACGCACTCTATCATCAGGATGTAGTCTAACCCTGAATACACTTATCGGACACGTGAATGATATCGACAAAATCAATCAAAAAGCCCATTCTCTTTGCACTGAAACCTATATATCCAACAAAATGCACGAGGCCGCGAGCTTAACGGGAGAACTGACTGCAGATATTGCGACGCATACTTCATCACCGTTGTTTGATGCCTATTGCCAACAGTCTTATCTCGACAATTTTCTGCGCGGCGGATATCCATTCATTTTTGATAATGGTGCGGACGGAAGTGTAGTGCATCTTTATTCACGCAAACACGGTGATATGGAGCGGGACTACAACTTTTTCTCTTTGGCACCGGAGTATTATTCCCAGGGTAACGGGAACTTTCGGGACATGAACCAAAACCGGCGCAACGATGTGTTTTTTAATCCTAAGGTAGGAAGCTTTAATATCAAAATGTTCTACAGCCTAATTCAGGCTGATGGCTATAATCCGCTTAGTGTGCAGGGTACGAGCTTCGAAGTGAAGGCTGAGCATAAGGATAGGCTGAAGGCATGGCTTAAAGAAACTGCGCCTGATCATTATGAGAAGCTGGGCAAGCTGTGCAGCGGGAAGTTCACGCCGGGACGGCTGATTAATTATATTGCTGACCATAACATTACTTTGGCGGTGAGTGAGGATGAATTCCTGACGTATATACTCTCTCAATCCCAGCAGAACATCGAGGCTTCTTTCGGAGAAGGTTTCTGGTCGGATCATTGGACGTACAATCTGGATCTGGTAGAGGGTTATCTTGATATTTTTCCGGATAAAAGACAAGAGCTGCTGTTTGGAGACGAGAGCTATGCCTTTTATGACAGCCCGGCCTATGTTCAGCCCCGCAGTGAAAAGTATGTTCTGAACGGAGATAAGGTTCGGCAGTATGGTGCGTTGTTGGAGGATGAAGAGAAGCTGCACAAACTCCAGCGGAAGGCCGGTGATACTCACTGGCTGCGGGTGAATGGCGGGCATGGCGATATTTACCGCAACAATTTGTTCGTGAAAATGTTTTCTCTCACTCTGAATAAATTCGCTACTCTTGATCCTTATGGGATGGGTGTGGAGATGGAGGGTAACAAGCCAGGCTGGAATGATGCTATGAATGGGCTTCCAGGATTGTTTGGTTCGGGAATGAGCGAAACGTTTGAGCTGAAGCGGAATGTTGTCTTCTTGTTGGAATTACTTGCAGATCGGAAGAATGCAGAAAAGACCGTAGAATTGCCGGTAGAGATGTTCCAATTCTTGGAGAGTGTTAACAACTCGGTGATTTCCGTGCTGGATGGGGAACTTACGCAATTCCGTTATTGGGATGCTGTTACAACGGCGCGTGAGGCTTATCGCCAATCAATCCGTTTTGGCATTACAGGGCTGCAATCCGTGGTATCACTTGAAGATCTTAGAAGGATGCTTACTAGATTTCTAGCCAAAATCGAGGTGGGCATCAATCAGGCGGTAGAGCTCGGCAATGGGCTGGTGCCGACCTATTTCCGCTTTGAGGCAAGCAAATTTTACCCTGTAACAGATGATGATGGGAATTCGGTGATCAGTGCCTACGGACTCCCTAAGGCAGTAGTTGAGGAGTTCGAAGTTTTCGCACTTCCTTACTTTCTGGAAGGTCCAACACGTTGGCTGAAGACGCTGAATGACCGGGAACAGGCTAGATCAGTCTATAATTCTATCAAAAAAACGGGGCTTTACGACCCCCAAACATCTATGTATCAAACTTCGGTCAGTCTTGATGGAGAATCTCATGAAATCGGACGTATGCGGGCCTTTACACCAGGTTGGCTGGAACGGGAGTCGAACTTCCTTCACATGTCTTACAAATATTTGTTGGAGCTGCTGAAGGCAGGACTCTATGACGAGTTTTACGGAGAACTCAAGACTTCGCTTGTTCCGTTCTTGGATCCTGCTGTGTACGGACGCAGCACCTTGGAGAATTCTTCGTTTATTGCTACGGGCGGTAATCCCGATCCCGGTGTGCATGGTCGAGGATTTGTCGCCAGGCTTAGCGGATCCACTGCTGAATTCCTCAGCATGTGGAGAGTCATGATGGCAGGCAAAAAGGCATTCTCGATGGTGGAAGGAGAGCTTGCCTTAAGTTTGGCTCCGGCTTTGCCGGGCTGGTTGTTCGATGAGCAGGGTACTCTTTCATTTACTTTCTTGGGAAGAACAGAAGTGACTTATTACAATCCGCGACGGGCAAATACCTTTGGGGAGAACAAGGCTGTAATTAAGAGCTTAATGCTTGTATATCAAGACGGGACAGTGGTTGAAGTGGCAAGCTCCCTACTATCAGGTGGACATGCGGAAGCTCTACGACGTGGAGAGATCAAAGCCATTAAAGTGGTGTTGGAGTAGTATTGCGGGGGGGTGTTTTTCGATGGGAAGCAGGCAATCCGAAAAATGGACCCCCCATTCCAAAATATGAAGCCTTACGACTGCAGGCGAAAGCAAATACAATAAGTATATAGATTGTAAGCGCTTTTAGAAGAGCTTAGAGAGAAGACAGCCTGGAGGTTTGGAAGATGAAAAACAATAAAACTGAGGGGGGAGTGATACCCCTGCAAATGGATCCAATGTTACCGGAGGGTATGAAGAGCAGTTTGAACCCGCGACATAAACTCTGGAGGAGATTCATAGCCCAACGGCATTTACAGACCATGGCTCTCCTAGGTGTAGTGTGGATGCTTATATTCAACTACATTCCCATGTACAGCATCATCATCGCTTTCAAGGAGTTCAACATCATTAAGTCGATTTCCGAGGCCCCTTGGGTAGGTCTTACCCATTTCAAGGAGTTTCTAGCGGATGATAATTTCGGGAATGTCATGAAAAACACACTGGGGATAAGCTTAATTAAGCTACTTATTGGTTTTCCACTGCCGATCATATTCGCGCTTTTTCTGAATGAAGTTCGGTCCATCCGATATAAGAAAGCCATTCAGACGATTTCCTATCTTCCGCATTTTCTTTCCTGGGTAGTACTCGGCGGGATTCTTGCCACATGGTTGGCGGATGTAGGGATCATCAACCATATTCTGATGGCGCTTAATTTAATCGATCAACCCATTACGTATTTGGCCGAGCCCAAGTATTTCTGGACCATTATCATCTCCTCGGATATCTGGAAAGAGCTTGGTTGGTCAGCCATCATCTATCTGGCAGCAATTGCGGGTGTATCTCCCGAGATGTATGAGGCAGCGACGATTGATGGAGCCGGAAGGTTCCAGAAGATGTGGTACGTTACTTTGCCATCGATTAAACCTACGATCAGCATTCTGTTTATTCTAGCAGTCAGTGGTGTATTGAACACCAACTTTGACCAGATCCTGGTTCTGCGGAATTCACTAAATGACAGTACCAGTAACGTTATTGATTATTATGTGTACCAAACGGGCCTTCTTTCGGGTCGTTACTCTTATTCTGCTGCCATCGGGCTGTTCAAATCAGTTATCGCTCTCATCTTGTTGTTGATTGCTAACCAAGTATCCAAAAAAATAAACGACACATCGTTGTTTTAGGCCAAGGAGGACCTGCACATGTTTGCTCTGAACCGCAAAACAAAGGGCGAAGTCATCTTCGATCTAGCCAACAATGTCATCATGTTATGTATATGCTTCATTACCCTGTACCCTATCTGGTACGTACTGATCAACGCTTTTAATGATGGAAAAGACGCAATGTTAGGTGGCATATACTGGTGGCCACGCATGTTCACCTTTAAGAATTTTGAAGCCGTATTCGCAAGCCCCGGCATTATGCAAGCCATGTGGATTACCGTGGCCAAGACAGTAGTCGGTGTAGTTGTCCACGTATTCTTTACGGCCATGGTTGCATATGCGCTTTCTCGTAAGGATCTGATTGGTGGGAAGATTTATATTCTGATGGGTACGGTAACTCTCTTTTTCGGGGGAGGGCTCATTCCGGGCTATCTGCTGATTCGAGATCTGCATCTGTTGGAGAGTTTTTGGGTCTATATTATCCCGGTGATGTTCAGCTTCTTCGATCTAATCATCCTTATGACCTTCTTTAGGGAAATTCCGGAAGGATTAGAAGAGGCGGCTCGAATTGACGGGGCCCACGATTGGTCTATCTTCCTGCGGATTGTATTGCCGGTATCCATGCCCGTCCTAGCTACGATTGCACTATTCCATGGGGTGTATCAATGGAATGATTACTTTGCAGGAATGATTTACATCAATAATGAGAGCATGCAGCCGATCCAGACGTATTTGTACCGGGTTGTAGCGCAATCCAGTTCAAGTCAGATGATGGTTGCTGTTCAGGGCAGTGCCCTTACCAAGACAGTTACATCACAGTCGATTAAGCTGGCTACTATGGTAGTCACTACACTCCCGATTGTGTTTGTATACCCGTTCCTGCAGCGTTATTTTGTCAAAGGAATGATGATTGGCTCCATCAAGGGTTGAGTGAAGAATGGAACGCAAGTTCCGGCGCCACGGTAACTCCTCCAGTCGTTTACAGCGATCCTGGAGTTATAACTTATAATTACACATTCTCAGAAAAGGGGTAAAAAAGCATGGGAATAAAACGTAAGCCAAAGAAAATGGTGCTTCTACTGTTGACATTAATCATGACACTTTCAACAGCAGCATGTTCCAGCGGCAACGGTGAGAAGAATAATGAGGGCAAGGCGAATAACAGCAAAACGAACAATGCGGCAGCAACAACAGAGCCTACAAAGGCTCCGCCATCTGCGGATGAACCGGGATGGATGTCGGATACTTCACCGATTACTTTTGACTGGTATTTGAATTTTGCCTGGTTCCCTAATAAATGGGGTGTTGACCCAACCTCCAAATATATTACGAAAAAAACTGGCGTTGATATTAACTTCATCGTTCCTGCAGGTAACGAGAACGAGAAGCTGAACACGCTGATTGCTTCCGGCAAGCTGCCTGACTTCATTACGTTGGGCTGGTATGAAGATGCTGTGAAGAAAATGATCGAAGGCGATCTCGTTCTTCCGCTGAACAAATTAGCTGATGAATATGACCCTTACTTCTTCAAAGTATCTGATCCCGACAAAATTGGATGGTATACACAACCGGACGGCAATATTTATGGCTATCCTAATGCTTCTTCTTCCCCAGCCGATTACGAGAAATATGGAGATACTTATGTATCTAACCAAACCTTCGTTGTCCGCAAGGATATGTATGAAGCGATCGGCAGCCCGGACATGCGGACACCTGAAGGGTTCCTGAACGCAATGAAGGCAGCCAAAGAGAAATTCCCTGATATCAACGGTCAACCGCTGATTCCGCTGGGTCTGCATGAGTTTACCGCAACCGGTAACGATTCATTGGAACAGTACATTCAGAACTTCCTAGCTATTCCGAGACAAAAAGACGGTAAGCTGTATAACCGTGAGACAGATCCTGAATACATCCGTTGGATGAAGACACTTCGTCAAGCCAACCAAGACGGATTACTAGCTAAAGATATCTTTATCGACAAACGTCCACAAATGGAAGAAAAAATCGCTCAAGGCCGTTATTTCGCAATGTTGTATCAACGTTCTGACTTCGCAGCACAGTTAGGTACGCTGTATCAACAAGACCCGAACAAAATCTATATCGCTGTTGACGGACCGGCTAACACTAATATGGATGCACCGACTCTGAACGGCCCTGCTATTTCCGGCTGGACAGTAACCCTTATCTCCAAAGACGTGAAGGATAAAGCGCGTGCTATCAAGTTCCTCAGCTACCTGAACAGTGAAGAGGGCAATAAGGATCTTTACTTAGGTGAAAAAGGCGTCAGCTATGATACAATTGATGGAAAAGATCAATTCAAACCTGAAGTATTTGATCTGATGAATAAAGATCGCTCAGCATTTGACAAGCAATACGGTTCTTCCTTTACTTTCTGGATGCTTATGAATACAAATATTACAGCTCAATGGACACCTAAATCTGTAGAGCCTTTCAAACAGCTGGAAGATTGGACTAGAGGAAAAACACAAAGTATCTCCGAGTTTGACCAGATTGATCCAATGGCGAATTCTCCAGAAGGTATCATCTTAGCTAAAGTTAAAGAGCTTCGCAGCAAAACCTTGCCTAAGGTGTTGATGGCTCCATCTGATGCTGAATTTGACAAAATTTGGACAGAATATATGAACAAACAAAAGGAACTAGGATTTGATAAGGTGCTGGCTTTCCAACAAACGAAATATGAAGAAAACAAGAAAAAACTAGGTATGTAATATAGCATTGTTCAAAACGCCCGCTAACCGCGGGCTTTTGGGCGTTTAAAATAAATGGACGTACAAACAGCGAGGTGAACATTACAGCGTGGAACCGGGTAAGCGAAGTGCAGCCTTATGGGATTCATTTACGTATTGGTGGGGGAGACGCTCACTGCAGAGCCGTCTGATTGCCGCCTATATATTTATTATTTTGGGACCCTGCTTAATGGTGTCCTTTTATTCGTACAAAGCCATCAATAATACCTACGTCAGGGATGCGATCGACAAGAACAGCTATTTGCTGCAGATGGAGAAGCTGCATATCAATAATCAGGTTGAAGTGATGGAACGTGCTGTTCAAATGGCTTATGAGGATAGGGATGTGCAGGATTATATCAAAAATACGGAAGAACCGGATGTAGGACAGCTGATTAATTTTAATGATTACGTATTTAAAAATATTACACGCATCCAGTACAATAATCCGAGCATTGAGCACTTGCGCCTATATTCGAACAGCGATGTCCATGAGATTTGGCCGAATATTTTCCGTGAGAGTCGGGTAGCTTCCGAACTATGGTATCAGAAAGCGCTAAAACTGAAAGGTAGGATGTCATGGTCTTTTCAGAATAGTGACCCTGATTTGATGGAGCGTTTCTTCGAGCAAACTCCAAAGATTGTGCCCAAAGTATCCCTGCTGCGTGAAATGAGCATTCCGGCAGATAATCACATCGGAATGGTCCAGGTTGATATGCTGCTGGAGCGGTTTACACCCAAGACTTATACCACCGTGCAGGACAGCCAGTCTCAGATGTTCCTGATTGATGAGGATATGCAGTTGTTTACACGTGCGGACCATTCCTTTCTGCCGGATAATAAGGAAATGTCCGCAGCGATCAAAAGTCGCCTTGAATCATACAGAAAGACAGGTGACTGGGATATTAATTATACGGAGAACGGTAAATCATTTCTGTTGATTAATACCCCCCTGGAACATATTAATGCCTACCTGCTCAATGTAGTTTCCATGAACGGTGTCATGAAGGATATTTCACATACCCGAAACTTAATTATTGGGGTCAACATCGGTTTTATTATATTAGTGACCGCCATTGCTTACGTGCTTAATGCATTTATTCTTAAGAACCTGCGGCGCTTGACCGAAACTATGAAAAAAGTGCGTAGAGGGGAGTCGTACAGTGGGATTACGATCCGGGGCGGCGGGGAAGTGGGGGAACTCGCGCATCATTTCTCGAAGCTGATGAATACGATTAATACTTTGGTTGCCCAGGCCGTACAAAAGCAAGCTTTATCCAAGGAGGCTGAGCTTCGCACTTTACACAACCAGATTGATGCACATTTTCTATATAATACACTCGAAAATATTAAAATGCTGGCTGAAATCGAGAACCAGCGGACTATCTCAGATGCTCTGACCTCGCTCGGAGGCATGATGCGTTATAATTTCAAATGGTCCGGCGAGTATGTGAAGCTCCGTGATGAAGTTCGCCATATCGAGAATTACATTGAAGTGATGAATATCCGTTTCGAATATCCGATTGTTTTGCAGCTTCAGATTGAGTCTCCCTATTTAGAGCTGGAGGTGCTGAAGATGTCATTGCAGCCTATAGTTGAGAATAGTGTTAAGCATGCCTGGACCGGAGAGAAAGAGGAAATGAAGGAGAGAATTATCTGTATTGACATCTTGGAAGCCGAGGGTGATATCTTTATAACTGTCCATGATAACGGGATCGGGCTTACAGCGGAGCAGTTGTCCTCTTTGAACGAGACTGTGTACGCTGTCAAAGAAGAACAGTCGATGGCAAGCCTCAGCGGTACGGGAGCTAGTAATCCTAGAGTGGGCGGAATCGGACTGAGAAATGTACATCAGCGCCTACAGTTATTCTATGGGGAAGAGTATGGACTTGAAGTTCAAAGTGAAGCTGGGAGCTGGACAACGGTGTTCATGACGATACCGAAAGTTCTTTTGACGGGGGATAAGCAACCATGAGAAGACTGCTAATTGTAGATGATGAAAAGAACATTCGCCAAGGCTTGAAAACAATGATTGAACGGGAATTCCCATCTAATTATAGTATCGATACGGCAGGTAATGGTGCAGAGGCACTGGAGCTTTACCGGAGGGAACGTGCAGATATTATTATCACAGATATCCGTATGCCGGTTATGGATGGAATTAAACTGTTGGAACATTTGTCTGCAGATGCAGGGCCTGGGGAGGGTCCGGCAGTGGTTATTTTAAGCGGATATGATGATTTTGAATACGCTAAAAGCGCGATTAAGTACCGTGTAAAAGACTATCTACTGAAGCCTATCCGCCGCGATGAGCTCTTTGATATTCTCACGAGGATTGACAATGAATTGAACATACAGGAGCTCACTGTACGCAAGCTGGAACGGGAAGCGGAGGGTATTCGGAGGGAGCTTCGTTCCAGCCGATTACGGGGACTGTTGATGAAAGAAAATGTACAGCTGGAGAGTGGGCAACAGGAGGAATTGAATGGTCTGGCCGTTCCTTTTATCGTAGGTGTAATGAATTATTATTACAGTGATGGCACAAGAATGAAGCCGGGAGAAGTGCAGGCATTAATAGAACGGATGACTGGCCCGCTGGAAACGATGTTTATGGAGATTTTGACAGACTGGGATGGAAAATTAGTGTTAATCGGGAGCGGCAAGCAGAGCTTTACGGAGCTGTCTAAGCGGGCTGAGAGCCGAGAGCTTAAGGGTTTGTCGATCGGAATTAGCAGTGAAGGCCAGGCACTGGGGGATATTCGATCCTGCTATTTGGAGGCATGCCGGGCTATAGAATACACTTTTTTGTATCCTCAATCGAACTTTATGGACTTTGCAGAGGTTGGAGAGGGCCGGCTTAACTTCCCTGCACCAGAGGAAGAACTCCGTAAACTGCTCAACATGTTGGGCACAGAGCGGGAGAAGGAAATGAAGAGCCTTCTTGCTGTTATTTTTCAGACGGAGCATCTGAAGGAATTGGACTTGACTTACTTGGAGACTGTGGGCAAAAAAATAAATGAGCGGGTACTAGATGAGGTATTTCGGATGCATGGTGAGGCATCAGTGGAAGTGCTGAAGCTGTATCGTACGGTGGGTAATTTGTATAATTATCGCCATTTTCACGACTATTATCGGGCGCTCGAGCATTTGCTCATTAGCCTGAACGAATATATTATGGGAGTAAGGTCAGCTCACACGGAACATGCCGACATGAAGGAAGCGCTCGCCTATATTGAAGCTAACTATTTCCGCCCGCTTAATATGGCTATGGTTAGCAATCATGTGTCCCTGAACTACTCCTATTTCAGTGAGGCTTTCAAGGCTTACACCGGCGAGAGCTTTGTCCTGTATCTCAAAAAAGTGCGCATCCATCATGCCAAAGATTTATTGGCTGGAAGCCGCTGCAAGCTAGCCGGAGTCTCGGAAGCCGTTGGCTTTGAGAACAGTAAGCAATTCGCGCGTGTATTCAAGGAACTGGAGGGTATTTCCCCCGGGGAGTATAGAGCGAAGGCGCTGGCGGAAGGGTACTTTGCCCGGAACGAAAGGGAGCTATAGAATTTCGGGGAAATGGGCTCTGGCGGCGGAATGCCCAGCGATCACACCAACAGGAAAGCGAGAGGGAACTATTAATGAGTGTAACAACCATTTATTTGACTCGTCATGGACAGACGGAATGGAACGTGCAGCATCGTATGCAGGGGCATATGGATTCAGCGCTTACGCCACTTGGTGTGCAGCAAGCAGAGTGGTTGGGGGTGGGTATGCAAGATAAACAACTAGATGCTATCTACACTAGTCCCAGTCCTCGCGCACTAAGAACAGCAGAGATTATACTTGGGGAGCGCAGCGTTCCTTTAAAAACAGCTGAAGAGTTCAAGGAGATTTGTATGGGAGTGTGGGAGGGCTGTGTGTCTTCGGAACTGGAGTCTGAATACGCTGAGCAATACCGCTATTTCTGGGAGGATCCTGAGAATTTCAGCGTGGAAGGCAGCGAGACGTTCGCAGAGGTCCTTTCCCGGGCGTTAAATAAGCTCGAAGAAATACGATCTATTCACGAAGGTGAATCCATTCTAATCGTTACTCATACGGTAGTGATCAAATTGTTGATGGCCTATTTTGAGGGTAGACCCAAGAACAAGCTATGGGATTTGCCTTATATTCATCCTACCTGTCTGTGTAGAATTGACTTTGCGGACGGACAAGCGGAAATCCTACTTCATGGCGATATAAGCCATTATGACAAGAATTCAGGCGCAATGAAATCCTAAAAAGTTTATTAGAGAAAAGGCGATTACCCTTTTTAAGGGTAACCGCCTTTTTGCAGCATGGGAAAGCTATAACCGTCCCACTGGAAGCTCCAGTTTGTCCTTGCCGTCCATATATTTTCGCAATGCATGGGGGATATAAATCGAACCGTCCTCAAGCTGATGATTCTCCAGTAGTGGGATAAGAATTCTTGGCGTGGCAACCGCTGTATTATTCAGCGTATGGCAATATTTCAACCGCCCATCAGGACCGGTATAGCGGATATTGGAACGTCTGGCCTGAAAATCCAGCAGGTTCGATGCCGAATGAGTCTCCCCAAAAGCACCCCGGCTAGGCATCCATGTCTCTATGTCGTATTGCTTATGGGTTTTCTGCGACATATCTCCAGTACAGACCGCCATCACACGATAGGGCAACTCCAGCAGCTCCAAAATATACTCCGCATTTGCTGTGATTTCCTGCAATATATTTTCTGAGGTGTCCGCATCATTCTCGCATATTACCACCTGTTCAATCTTTGAGAACTGATGCACACGATATAATCCCCGTACATCGCGACCCGCTGATCCTACCTCACGGCGGAAGCAGGCCGACATTCCAGCTAAGCGGAGAGGCGAAGCCATCTCTACGATCTCATCGCTATAAAGTGAAACCAACGATACCTCGGAAGTACCCGCCAGCCAACGATTTTCGCCATTCAGCTCATAGGTCTGATCTATCCCTGTTGGGAAAAAGCCTGTACGCTCCAGCGCCTCCGGCCTAACAATTACCGGAACATCCATCACTGTAAATCCGCGTGCAGTCAGCACGTCAAGTGCAAGCCTTTGGACCGCAAGATGCAGATAGAGACCTGCTCCCTTGAGGACATAGCTGCGGGGGCCGCCTGCTTTGACACCACGTGGAATATCGAGAATATCATGCATTTCACCAAGTTCCACATGATCACGAGCCTTAAATGAAAAATCAGGCAGTTCACCGACCCGGCGAAGCTCCACATTGTTGCTGTCATCCCGTCCAATAGGCGTATCGGCCGATACCGGATTAGGTACAAGGAGAAGCAGCTCCCGTCAGTGCCGTTCCGCTTCAGCAAGCTCCGTGTCAAGCACAGTTAGACTGTCGTTAATTTCCCGTACCTGCTGCTTCACAGTTTCAGCGGCTGGATGATCCCCCTGACGCATAAAGCGCTCTACTTCTTTTGTTAGCTCATTCCGATGTGCCCGCTGGGCCTCAGTGTTCTGCCGTAAAGCCCGCCGTTTGGTATCCCATTCCAGTAAATCATCCAATGGCAGCTCAATTCTTTTCCACTCCGCAGTCTTTCTAACCCGTTCCGTGTTTTCCCTAATCCAGTTCATGTCCAGCATACCGTTCGCCCCTTTTGTCTCAAGATGAAACCGCTGCGAGGTCCATTTGGAACCGCCCGTTTCTCTAAAAAAATACAAAAAACGCCCTCATCCATGGGACGAGGAGCGTTAGCTCGCGGTGCCACCCAGGTTGAACGAATCCCCTTCTTACAGGAAATCCGAACCTCTTTGGTTATCGCGTTAACGGGCGAATCCCGGTAAACTTAGAGAGCACTATACAATGCTCCGGTCGCAGACGCCTCACGGTTGGATGCCGATCACTGGCCTGATTGGGATGTAGTATTGCCGTTTAGTATATCGCAGGAAATTAGCAAGTGCAAGGGAGTTTGACAACCAGGGTGTCCTTTGTTACGATCATTACTAATCTGTAGTATTCTTGTCGGAATTAACGGTAAAGCCCATAAAACAATAGAAGAGGTGGAAGCAGTGGCCAAAATTGTAGTCATAAACGGAACACCATCTTTGGTATCCCGGATTAACACAGTCATTGAGTACGCAGAGGCGAGTTTGAGCAACAGTGGTTTTGAGGTTGCTCGGATTAATGTGGCGGAGCTGCCTGCTGAGGATTTGATCCATACCAAGTTCGAGAGTGAGCACATTGTGAAAGCTAACGGCGTGTTGGCTGAAGCAGATGCGGTTATTGTAGTAAGTCCCGTTTATAAGGCATCCTATACAGGTGTACTTAAGACTTTTCTCGATCTCGTTCCTCAAAAGGGATTGGCCGGCAAAATCGTACTCCCACTCTTCATGGGCGGTAGTCTTGCGCATCTACTTTCAATTGATTATGCGTTGAAGCCTGTTTTGTCTGTATTGGGCGCTCGATATATTTTGGGCGGTGTGTATGCAGTCGATTCTCAGGCTGTTCGAAATGATCTTGGAGAGGTAGAGCTCGTTGATGAACTTAAGCTGCGGTTGGATGCTGCGCTAGAAGAGCTGACCGAGGAAATAAAGCATAGAGCTTTGCGATAAAAGCTAGGGTTTAATAACCCCCATAGGTTGCTAAAGTGAAAAGTTGAAAGCCCCTTCTGTCTGATTTCAGGTAAGAAGGGGCTTTTTTAGAAGTGATGTGAACATGTTTGGAGTTACTACAAATCGTCGAACCCGTTATCATCGCCTACCTTGCCGTAGTTACGAGACTTGGCTTCAAAGAAATCAGTTTTAGTCGCGTTGAGTGCATCGTCCGAGAAAGGTTTGATCCACGGCATGCAGTTTACATCCACACCTTGGTAGGCTTTTTCCATGCCCATCAGAGTCAGGCGTTTGTTCGCAGTATATTTGATATAATCGCCGAGCTCATTCAGATCGATTCCCCGTACATTAGTGAGGGTGTAATGCGCCCAATTAGTCTCCAGCTCCACTGCGCGGTCGATGGTGCGGTACACATAATCCATGTTTTCTTTGGTGTTCAGTTCCGGGAAATCAGCCAGCAATTGTTTGAATACTTCCGCAAAAAAGTAGCAGTGCTGGTTCTCATCACGTTGAATGTAGGAGATCATCTGGCTGGTTGCCATCATTTTCTGGTCACGGGCCAGATTGTAGAAGAAGGCAAAGGTACTGTAAAAGAAAATCCCCTCAAGAATTAAATCGGCTACCAGTGCGTGGAAGAAAGTTTGTTTTGTAGGATTATCGCGGAATTCTTGATAGATCTCCGAGATGAATTGGTTGCGCTCCAGGAGTACCGGATCCTTTTTCCAATATTCAAAAATCTCCTTCTGCTCACTATCCGATACAATCGAGGACAGGACATACGAATAAGACTGGTTATGCACAACCTCCTGTTGTCCGATAATCGCAGAAATGGCCTCCAGAGAAGAATCAGTAAAATATCGCTTCACATCGCCCACGAACATCGTCTGCATCGAATCCAGCACCGCCAGCAGCGAAATGTTGATCTTGAACACACGCCGTTCCTCTTCATCCAATGTCTGAAATTGCTGAGCATCCTTCGACATCGGAATTTCATCGGCGATCCAGTGATTGAGCAGCAGTACCTTGTACAGTTTATACATATGCGGCATGCGTATATCGTTCCAGTTCAGAATCCCCGAGCATTCCCCGTCGATGATGCGTGTGGATTGGTTCGGCGCTTCTGTATTAAAAATCTTTTGAAGTAACATTTATTATTTCTCCTCCTTATTTTGCGAAGCTAATCTTCTGGTATCTTTAAATAGGGAAATGGTGTCTAAGTAACGAAGAGGAAGTTTGGAACTGTAGGAGCGTAGCGTTCGCCTTTGTCTCCGGATTTTATCCGCTAGAAGCGGTATAAATCAAAAAATCTGGAGACAACAGCGACCGGAAGTCCAAACATTCCTCGTAGTTACGGCAACGCACCATATTTCTGTTAAAGATGTTAAGAATTTAGCTAGCGCAAGACTCACACTCTTCGATCGTAAGCGCCCGGCTCCGCACATAATAAGTTGACTTCAATCCGCCCTTCCAGGCGTTAAGATGCAACTCCAGGAAATCGGTGGCCTTAATGTCTGGCTGCACGTACAGGTTGAAGCTTTGGCCTTGATCCACGTGACGCTGGCGAGCGGATGCCATACGGATAGACCAGTTCTGGTCAATCGTAAAGGCTGTTTTGTAATACCAAATGGTCTTCTCGGACAGATCCGGTGCAGGGTTAGCGATCTTATAAGTAGTCTTTTCCTCGTATGAGAGCAGCTCGTATAGTGGATCGATACTTGCCGTAGAGCCTGCAATAATCGAAGTGGAACCGTTCGGTGCGATGGCGAACATCCAAGCGTTACGAACGCCGTCCTCAGCCACTTCCTGTTGCAGCTGACGCCATTGCTCCGTAGATACATACTTGCCTTGTTGCTCGCCGCTCAGGTAGCCACGCGAAGTGAAGTAAGCACCCGTTTCCCAATCGGATCCGGCGAATTTCGGATAACGTCCTTTTTCACGGGCCAACTCCATACTTGAACGTACAAGCAGATAGTTGATGTGCTCATACAGGTGGTTGTTGAATTCAATGGCTTCCTCGGACTCCCAGCGGATACCCTTCAACGCCAATAAATGGTGCAGACCGAATGTACCGAGCCCGACAGCGCGGTATTGGCTATTGGTATACTGTGCTTGCAATACTTCTATATTGTTAATGTCGATTACATTATCGAGCATACGAACCTGAATCGGTACAAGACGCTCTAGAACACCTGCTGGAATTGCGCGTGCCAGATGAATGGAGTTCAGATTGCAGACTACGAAATCACCAGGGATCTTGGAAATGACGATCCGGGTCTGTCCGTCTTTTGTCACAAGTTCTTCTGTTTCGACAACGGTAGCGGATTGATTCTGCATAATTTCTGTACACAGGTTGGAGGAGAACACCATTCCCTGATGACGGTTAGGATTGGAACGGTTAACAGTATCACGGTAGAACATGTACGGTGTGCCGGTCTCCAACTGGGATTTCATAATCCGCTTCATGATATCAATGGCAGGGACTGTGATGCGTGACAGCTCCAGATTAGCAGTTGCCTCGGCATATTTTTCACGGAAGGCGCCTTGTCCAAGCTCTTCATCGTAAAAGTCCTCAAGTCCTAGCGGTCGGCCATTTGCGTCCTTCCAGCCCATGACCTTTTTGATTTCATGCGGACAGAACAGATTCCAGTGACCCCGTGATTCTACCGCTTCCATGAACAGGTCAGGCAGACATACGCCGTGGAATACATCATGCGCACGCATACGCTCATCACCGTTGTTCAATTTGAGGTCAAGGAAGGCCAGAATATCCTTATGAAATACGTCCAGATAGACCGCAATAGCACCTTTACGTGTTCCAAGCTGGTCTACACTGACTGCGGTATTGTTCAACTGGCGAATCCATGGGATTACGCCGGAGCTTGTATTTTTATGACCACGGATGTCGGAACCGCGAGCCCGTACTTTACCTAGATACACGCCGATACCGCCGCCCATTTTACTTAAACGAGCAACATCTGTATTGGAGTCAAAAATACCCTCTAGTGAGTCGTCCACGGTGTCGATGAAGCAGCTGGAGAGCTGTCCGGCAACTTTTTTGCCAGCATTGGACATGGTTGGGGTAGCAGCCGTCATATAAATGTTGCTCATCGCCCAGTAGGCTTCCTTCACAAGCTCCATTCGCTTCTCGGCAGGTTCACGGTGCATCAGAAACATAGCAATGATCATATAACGTTCTTGAGGGAGCTCCATGACGCGTCCTTCAAAATCATGAGCTAAATAACGGTCAGACAGGGTGAGCAGGCCGATATAATCAAACAGGAGATCGCGCGTATAATCAATGCAGCTTTCCAGCTCGATAATTTGTTCTTTGGTGTAGAAGGTTAACAATTCCTCGCGGTAAATCCCCTTTTTGACCAGATCAACGATCAGAGGGTACAGCTCACCGTATGGCTCTTCCGGGTATGCTTTGTAGCGGCGGTTGACCGCAGCCTTTTTATATAGAGAGGTTAGAAGAGAACGTGCCGCCGCAAACTTCCAGTCCGGTTCTTCCTTGGTTACGAGCTCCAGAGCACTCATCGTAAAAGCGCTGCTGATTTCATCTCCACTTACTTGTTCACGGCGCAATTTAGATTGCACACCGCGCAGGAGTGTCTCTTTGCTAAGCTGATCCAGACCTTTCAAAATACGATCGGCATAGACGGAGAGGCGGATTTCATCAAAAGCCAGTTGGCGGTTATCCGGTTTTACTACGAGTTGGGGCATTGTTGTCATCTTCCCTTCTAGAATAGAATGAATTTTCAATATCAAAAATTGATGTATTAAAGCGCAGAAGGCTGCCAAAAAACAACATTAGGGCCAGTTAGACTAGCAGCAACGTCGATAATTCGCTGATTTGTACTCCCTCGGAAGGGGAGAGTGGTATCTTTTAGTTCTTCTACAAAACGTCCGTCGATAAGTACCTGACACTGTTGCAGTAATTGATATTCTGGTGATCCGGGAACGGCTGTAATTTCTTCATACGTATATCCGCTGTAAATCCAAACGGGAAAGCCTGGAAGTGTGATGCGAAGTTCATGGATGAACCCCGCTGCCTCACCAGCTGAAAAGAAAGGGTCGCCTCCCGCCAGCGTCAAACCGTCAAGCAGTGGATTTGCGGCAATCTCCCCAATGATTTCTCGTTGACGTTCTGGGGTGAAGACATCTCCATAGTTGAAATTCCACGTTTCGGGATTGAAGCAGCCCGGGCAGCGGTGGCGGCACCCACTGAGGAAGATGACGGCACGCATGCCCTCTCCCTCATTAATGGACTCCGGATAATACCCGCATATGTTCATAGATGCTTAACTCGATCCCGTACCTCAGCCTGTTTGGCGGCATTGAAGCGGGTCTGGTAATCTCCGGTTAAATAACCGGTTACTCGGCGCAAGCGACGGATGTGTACTTCACTCTCATGAGTGTTGCAAGAAGGGCAGTTTGTACCAATTACACCTTCGTATCCGCATCCTGAGCAGCGATCTATAGGGTGGTTAATACTGAAATAGCTGACTTGTTGATCCAGTGCGTATTTAATGATTTTGACAAAAGCGGACGCGTTGCTTCGGGCATTGCCGTTCAACTCGACATAAGAGATCGCACCTGCATTGCAGAGCTCGTGGAAAGGAGCTTCCAGATTGATTTTTTGGGCAGCGCCCAGATTGTGATAGACAGGAATGTGAAAAGAATTCGTATAATATTCCCGATCAGTGATGCCCGGGATAGCTCCTAGACTCTTACGGTCAATCTTGGTGAATTTACCTGACAAGCCTTCTGCCGGTGTAGCGAACAGGGTGATATTGAGATTAAGCTCATCACTCTTCCGATCACAATATTCACGCATATGACGCACGATAGCCAGCGCTTTCGCATGAACCTCCATATCCTCGCCATGGTGTTTGCCATACATCGCTTTCATGCATTCAGCAATTCCAATAAAACCTAATGACAGGCTGCCATGCTTCAAAAGCTCACCGACAGCATCTTCGGGTTTCAGCTGTTCGCCGCCTTCCCAGACCCCTTCACGCATCATGAAGTCGGACGCTTTGGCCTTTTGTGCGGATTGAATACGGAAACGGTGCAGGAGTCCCTCTAAAGCGATATCCATATAATGATTGAGGTCGTCATAAAAGCCGTCTTCATCGGCTGCTGTTCGGCGGCCAGTGGCTGTACCATATTCCAAACCTAGGCGAACCAAATTCAAGGTATTAAAGGATAGGTTTCCTTTGCCGGAGCAGTGATCCCGACCGAAGCGGTCACCCAGCACACGGGTACGGCAGCCCATTGTAGCAAACTCTGTATCCGGATCCGTCGGATCATAATACTGCATATTGAGTGGAGCATCCAGATTCGCGAAGTTAGGATACAATCTGCGGGCCGAGCATTCAGCAGCTTTTAAGAACAGATCATAGTTAGGCTCGCCTTGCTGCTGGTTCACACCCTGCTTGCATTTAAAAATTTGAATCGGGAACACTGGTGTTTCACCGCTGCCGAGACCGTTCATTGTAGCCGTCAATAATGAGCTGATGACGAGCTGGCCTTCAGGAGAAGTACAGGTTCCGTAGTTAATGCTGGTAAAAGGAATCTGCCCACCGGAGCGGCTCGACATCGTATTCAGGTTATGTATCATGCTTTCCGCAGCCTGGAGCGTTTCACTCTCCGTTTCCTTCAACGCATAGCGGAATGCTCTTGGATACAGTTCAGCAAGATCGGTCCGGCTCATCGTAATTTCTCCGAGATGCTCACCAGCTTGTCCTTCTTCGAAGTAGCCGAGCCCCTTGCGGAATAGCTTCGCGAAGGATTTGGTTACATAAGGAGCCAGATCATAATCTATTTTGTTAGCGGATACTCCGCCGTACTGGGCATTTTGTTGGGATTGAAAAATAATCGCTACAAGAGACATAGCCGTCATAATGGAATTCGGAGGACGGACGCTGCCGTTGCCGGTATTGAAGCCTTCGCGCAGAAGTCTTTCAAACGGAATAAATATACAATTGGTTGTCCCGATAGCATATTGATCCAGGTCATGGACATATACTACGTTTTCTTCAATAGCCTGTACCAGCTGTGGAGGCATGGTGAAGTTGCGGGCGTACCACTTGGAGTATTCACTGCCGAACTTGCTCATTTTACCGGAGAAGCTCTCCCCGTTCAAATTAGCATTCTCCCGCAGCAGATCCAGATCCAGGCTGTCGATAATATCCCGACCCAGACTGACTACTTCCTCCAGTAGAATTTCCTTAGTCTCATGCACAGCGTTGTACCGCTTATCCAGCAACGTCATTGTACCGTTCTCCTCTCGATATAAAAAAAGCATCTCCTGCCGGATGGCAGAAAATGCCCGTATGCGTAACGTAAGCATCCTCTTAGGATAGTTACCGTTCATCTTCTATGTAGCCGCATGCGGACACCTTCCCTGTTCATCGCAGGGTTGTAATAGATGGTGTCTCTCGAGACAGGCAGGTCTCCTGGCTTCCGATTTCTCTCCTAACGCCTTCCCGAAGGACAATTTGTCGCCCTCAGTGGCTTATAATGGGAGATAAGATCGCTTAGCTTGTACAAGCCGCGAACGTTCGGTTAACAGTGGCGGGACCGCAGCGGAATCTCACCGCACTTCCCTATTAAGCTTGAGCCCGATGGAAGAACATATAAGACCAAAAATAAGCGGTAAAACTTATAATTTTCTTATCTGACTACAAAGGGTCAAAGCGCCTGTCTCTACTATATTTTGTTGTCGTTAATAAAAATAACCCAAGATGTTGTGTTTGTAAACATATTTTTAGTAAACCCGCGCCAGTAGTGGGTTCCCTGTAAGTACTCCACAAATCATCCACAGCTAGTCCACAGGTAATCCACAATTGATCCACAAAAACATCGGAAATGATTCATAAATCATCCGCAAAAACGCCCTAAATCGTCCATAATTACTGTGAGCGTAGTACTGGGCAACTAGACTTAGTCGAGTCGAATACAGATCTAAAGAAGCGTAAATGTCCTGCAATTTGTGGGAGAGGGTTTCAGTTGCTACAATAAGAAGAAAAGAGAGATCGTACTACTGAACTCGTTCATAACTTAAGAGGAGGTAATCCGAGTGGCAATTGCAGAAGTATCGGTTATTCCGATTGGAACAGGCAGCACAAGCCTCAGCAGCTATGTTGCGGATATGCAGCGTGTGCTGGAGACAGTAGAAGGTGTAACCTACGAGCTCACGTCCATGGGAACTATCATCGAAGGCCCGTTGGGGCGGATTCTAGCTGCAGTAGAAGCGCTGCATGAATCCCCTTTTAAGAGTGGAGCACAGCGTGTATCGACATCTGTTAAAATTGACGACCGCCGTGATAAGGACTCTACCAGCCGGGGGAAACTCGAATCGGTTGAGCGCAAGTTGTTACAATCCAACTAAAGAGGAGTGGGACTTTCGTGGCGAATACAGTACAAATGGTAGGTATTCAGATGTATACCTTGCGAGACCAGACTGAAAAGGATTTGCTAGGTACCTTGCGCAAAGTGGCTGATATCGGCTACCATGCGGTGGAGTTTGCTGGTTATTTCGGCGTATCTGCTAAGGAATTGCGCACAACCCTTGATGATCTCGGACTGGCGGCTCCGTCTGCACACGTTGGCCTTGACTTCAGTAGTCTAGAAAAGATGCAATCCTCATTATCCAGAGAAATCGAGTATGCCCAAGAGCTTGGACTTCAATATATAATCACACCAGGGTCGCCTGTGCCGCAACACCCTTCACTTGAAGATGTGACTGCGCTAATCCCCTTTTTTGAAAAAGCTTCCGAGATGGTCCGGGCAGCAGGCCTCAAATATGGCTACCACAACCATGATTTTGAATTTAAAAAAGTAAACGGGCAAGCCATTATCGACCTGTGGCTGGAAAAAATTCCTGCTGAACATATGATAGCCGAGTTTGATCTGGGCTGGGTGTATGTAGGCGGTGCAGATCCTGTTGATTATGTGTCCCGATATGCAGGTCGTGTGCCGCTGGTCCATATTAAGGATTTTGGGGCCGATCACAAAGAAACTGATCTAGGCATGGGGCAGGTGGACTTTAATCGAATCTTCGATATTGCTGATCAAGCGGGAATTCTCTACTATATTGTAGAGCAAGAAACATATGCCTCTTCCTCACTGGAGAGTGCTAAGTTGTCTCTGGACTATTTCCGCAAGCTGAATCTGGTGTAAACAAGGAGACTTTGCAGAATGCTCTGTATAACCATACGTCAGCCGTGGGCGACACTAGTTGCTCTTGGAGAAAAGGAATTTGAGACCCGTTCTTGGAGAACGAACCATCGGGGAGAGTTGGCTATTCATGCCGGCAAAAAAATCGATAAGGCGATTTGCAGGCAGGAACCTTTCAAATCCGTATTGTCTAAACATGGCTATACAGAGAGTAATCTGCCGGTGGGAGTTATTCTTGCAATAGGTTCACTGGAAGAGTGTTATGAGATAACGCATGATGGAAATGGTGGAGGCTGGGTCAGCGGGAACGAATACGATTTTGGGGATTATACCGAAGGTCGTTTTGCTTGGAAGCTTGCGGAGATGACACCTTTGAGCCATCCTATCCCTGTGAACGGGAAGCTGAGTCTATGGGAATATCCAATAGTCCATACTACTCAACAATCCTGATTTCCTTTTTAATGTGATTTTTATCTGGTGATCAGGTAATTTTCAGGTTGGGGGTTTATATTGATGATATCAAACACCCCCAGTGTTTTGTGATATATGATTCGGGTCTTGCCTACTCCCAAAGGCGAGGCCTATTTTTTTGCTATCCGCTCACTCTCCTGATTCTGGCTTGATCCAATACTGTTCTTCATAGCTCTTAAAAGCTGATATATCCATTCCGAGGTATTTTCGCATGTGTATGGCAGCTTGTGCAGCAATCATATCGTAGAGAAGCAGCATTCGATCATGATAGCCCCGGCAAATAAATTTGGCTTCGATTCCGACTTTCAGGTTCTGCTGGTCATAGACCTTGATCCCTTGTCTTCTCATTTCATAGCGTATATCCCTTAAATCTCCAGTGGCAGCAGCCGCAGCGGCATTAAGCATATCTAAATAGGGAGCTGGTGTCCGGAGATGGGTGGAAATAAGGCGTGCATCACGCTCGAAGGCGGATAATATGAGTGGGAGAAGCACATATGATTTAACCAGTATATTTTCAGTACCTCCAGCCCTCTGCATAGATATCCACCCTTTCATTAAAATGGGAACGTATATTCCTATTCTACCCTGTTAACGAAAAAATAATCAATGGTATTTCTAAACATACAGATAAATGTGACATAATTCACATAATAAATGGGAAGAATTTAATATATTAAAATTGAAATAAATAAATTATTACTATCTACCTAGAGGAAGAAGGATGTAAGAATGAAGTATGAAGGAAATTTTCGTCGTGGATTGGTATTTGGCGTGTTCCTGAGCATTCCGTTATGGGTATCTATGGTTGGGTGGATTCAGCTTTTATAAAAGTGTATGGAGCTAAAAATGTCCAATCTTTATAAGGCGCCATGCGGCGTCTATTTGCTTTTTAGAAAAATTGAAAGGAACATGTTGACAATAATCGACATGGCGAGTTACACTAGCACTAGTTCAAAGGTAACAAATGTCATAGACGACATAGGATAATTATGGTAATAGGTACAATTTACTAGTTTTAGAGCATTCCACAGCGGTTGGATTCGCCATAAAAATACATATGAACTCATGTAAATCGCAAACCTTCTGAAAGGAAGGGACGCAAAGTTTAGGAGTCTAACGTACCGAGAGGTGCAATGACCGTCCGACTGCCATGAAGAGAGCCGAAACTACTCTACTTCTGGCAGTCTTTTTGTTGTCTATTTTTTAACTACATAGAATCTAATTGGAGGTTTTAATATGAAAAAGGGATCTAAGATCGCATTGTCCTTGGTATTAGGAGGAGCAATGGTATCTAATAATGTTGCTCTTACGACGATAGAAGCTGCAGGAGCCGGAGGAAATAAAAACAACAACGAAGTATCCGTGGGCACTAATAATGGCGGTACCAAGAATAGCAATGAAAATAATAGTAACAACAGTAATAGCAATGCTAATAATACCAACAATAATGGTAGTAACGGGACCAATGGAAATAACGGTAACGATAAACCTAACGGCAATGCCGGGAGTAACAACGGCAATGGCAACGGCAATGGAAATGGCAACGGAAATGGAAATGGCAACGGCAATGGAAATGGCAACGGAAATGGCAACGGAAATGGAAATGGTAACGGAAATGGAAATGGTAACGGAAATGGAAATGGAAATGGAAATGGAAATGGCAACGGCAACGGAAATGGAAATGGCAACGGCAACGGCAACGGCAACACACCGCCGGTCGTAGTAACGCCGCCGGTCGTAGTAACACCGCCGGTAGTAGTACTACCGCCGGTAGTAGTGACACCACCGGTAGTAACACCGCCGGTTGTAGAAACACCACCGGTCGTAGAAACACCGCCGGTAGTAGTGACACCGCCGGTAGTAACACCGCCTGTCGTAGAAACACCACCGGTCGTAGAAACACCGCCTGTCGTAGAAACACCGCCTGTCGTAGAAACACCGCCTGTCGTAGAAACACCGCCGGTCGTAGAAACACCGCCGGTCGTAGAAACACCGCCGGTCGTAGTAACGCCACCGGTCGTAGAAACACCGCCGGTCGTAGAAACACCGCCAGTAGTAACGCCGCCTGTCGTAGAAACACCGCCAGTAGTAACGCCGCCTGTCGTAGAAACACCGCCGGTCGTAGAAACACCGTCAGTAGTAACGCCGCCTGTCGTAGAAACACCGCCGGTAGTAACACCGCCGGTCGTAGAAACACCGCCGGTTGTGGTAACACCGCCTGTCGTAGTAACACCGCCAGTAGTAACGCCGCCGGTAGAAGCACCTCCGGTAGTAACAACGCCAGTAGAAGCACCGCCGGTAGTAACACCGCCGGTAGTAACACCACCGACAGACACAGCGGTTTCACCAGCTACAGAAACGGTCCCAGGTATTATAGTTGTGGATGAGAATCCTGTGCCGCTTGGTTCTGTAACGGTACCTGACCTTGCACCAACACCAAGTAACGATACGACTACAATCCTTGAGGATGAAATTCCATTGGGTGTGATTGCAGCACCAGCACCAGCATCTACAACTGAGAGTGTTGTCCTATCCGATGATGACAGTATCCCGCTGGGTGCCCCAGCTATTGATCAGTTGCCCAAGACAGGCGAATCAAGTTCTAATCCTTTTTATGTAATGGGTCTTGGCTTAGCAGCCCTTGGATTATTGCTGCGCACCAGACTGTTTAGAAAACAATAAATCCCTATTGCAATAGAGCTGTTTCCGGGAGAGGGTTCCCAGAAGCAGTTCTATTTTTTTCGTTTACTTTAGTTTGTTTTAAGTGTTACATTTGGGGTTAATTTGGCTGGACCTAACGTTTGTAATATGATACAAGCTCAACACCAAAATCAGTGCTCGACAGGTGACGGGTAGGACAGTAAATCGTTACGCCCTAATAGAGGGATTTTCTCCCTCTATTTCTGCGCCTGACATCTCTTTTGGGCTATTAGAGGGAATTTCGCCCGCTAATTTTGAGAAAATACCTCTTTAAGGCGTTATGTCTAAGATTAGAGGGATATTTTCCCTTTAATCACGAAATAAAGGCTTTTCTGTCGGTATTAGCGGGCATTTTTCCCTCTATTTTGCCGAAGGATGGATCCGCAACCCCGAATGGGGTACCTTCAAGGCGTAGTTACCTCAAACCCGGTGAAACATCAGGCGAAGTTAGATTGAAATCATTCCCCATAGAGTGACGCAAGCGGAAAGTCGAGCACTGTTTTTGAGAAAGAGCTATGATACATATTGAACATTTTTATGACCGAAAGGGTGGCAACAACATTGCTGTGGAGCTTAATTGGCTTGTTAATAATTATTGTTTTAGCTGGGGGAGTAGGATATGGCGGATTCTTTTTTTACAGGATCGCTATTAAGCGGGCACCAAAGGTTTTTTTAAGCAATAATCGTGATTTGAAAGCTAATCCTCCAGTTGCTGGGGCTTCATGGGGTGAGGGGCAGAATTGGATATCTAGTCAAACGTTCCAGAATGTAGAGATCGTATCGGAGGATGGCTTGAAGCTTCGAGCGTATATGCTCCCTTCCAGCAGGGCTGAGGGACGTACAGCAATTATTGCTCACGGTTATTCAGGCAAAGGCAAGGATATGGGGGCGTATGCCAAAATATATGCCGAACTCCTGGGTTATAACGTTCTAATTCCCGATGCAAGAGGGCATGGAGAGAGCGGAGGTGATTATATCGGCTTTGGTTGGCATGAACGTCGCGATTATCTACAGTGGATACAGTATGTTGTTGAGAAGACGGGGCCGGAAGCCAAGATCATTCTGCACGGGGTTTCTATGGGGGGAGCTACAGTACTGATGACCTCTGGCGAAGACCTTCCCTCGCAGGTAAAAGCAATCGTCTCAGATTGCGCATATACTTCCGTTAAAGCACAGTTGGCTTATCAGCTGCGGCGTATGTATCGTTTGCCAAGCTTTCCTTTTGTTAACAGTGCCAGTCTGGTCACTCGATTAAAATCAGGTTATTCCTTTGGGGAGGCCTCCGCTTTGAATCAGGTGAGAAAAGCAAGGGTACCCATTCTATTCATTCATGGGGATGCGGATACCTTTGTGCCCTTCAGCATGATGAATGAACTGTATGAGGCTTGCCAAAGTCCTAAAGAGCAATTTATTGTGCATGATGCAGGACATGGAACTTCCTATGATAAGGATAAGCCAGGTTATGTAGATCGGGTGGTCAGTTTTGTAACGAGATATGTATAAATATTTGGTCCCTGAACGTAGACGCGCCCGATATCCGCAAAAGAGCGGTTATCGGGCGCTTTATGTTTCCACACACTAGACCGCCTGCAACAAAGGTCGGTTGTGTTCATGTATATTTAATCTCCCGCCGTTCGTGAGTAACGGGTCGTATAATTCCCTATTATTTCCATCAGCCGTGTGGCGAGAATAATCCTTCCAATACGACAAAAGCCCTACCTCTCTTTTGTCCTTGCGGTTCCGTGACCGCGCCAGTGTGAATCGGATGCTATGTGTGAATTTAGTCTCATAAAAAGGAGATTCCTGCAAAGAAAACGTAAGATTATGTGTCTGAATTGCCGATAACTATATTACTAGTAACCCAATGGTTAACATTTTCTTAAGTAGGAACAGATATAGGGGAAATCAAATATTATATGAATATACCATATATTATAAACAAATGCAAATAGTTTAAGCTGGAAAGGCTGGAAACGGGGAGACGGATGAATCTATATGCAGCATTTCTTAAGAAGCAGATCCGTAATTACTTATTCGGCTCTGCTGTTGCGGTACTAGCTGTAGGGAGCTTGCTTCTCTACTCCTCACTTGAAATTTCGCCTGTAGAGTATCTAAGACTGATACTTGCAATTTTCGTTTCATTTGTAATTATGACCATAGTGGACATATCGGTATTTATGAGTCATATTAAGCCCATTCATATTGCCCTAAAGGAACGAAAGCCAGAATTGGTCGTGTTAGAAAGGGCTTATCTGCATTCCCATCAGCTGCCAAAGAAAGCAGTATTCCGAATCATGGTACCACACCTGTTCGGCCTTAGTGTACCCGCTTTTCTAATCACCCTTTGGATGATTGATACAGGTCTCATTTCACTTCCCTATTTCTATTTAGGCGTAGCAGTCGCAGGTGCATTATTAGTCGCCTGCATGCATGCGCTGATTGAATTTTTTCTTACCTGTTCAGCTATTATTCCATTGATCAAAGAGTTCCGTAATCGGGCTTTGGAGTTGTACAATGTTGATTTTTCTCTGGAAGGCAAGGTATTTGTAGCCATACGCCCCAAATTTATTATCAGCTGTATGCTAATAGGGACGTTTCCGTTGTTTCTCTTCATTATAACGCTGCATATCCGTATGTATAATCCAAGTGGCAATGAAATGGATAACTACTGGGTTTGGGAGGGAATGGTGCTGTTGATAGGCACCTCCTTCTCCTCTATTGCGGCATGGCTGTTGACGAGAAGCGTACAGCATCCCATCAACGAGCTATATCAAGCAATGAATAATGTAAAAGAAGGGCAACTCCTGCAGGTTCAAGATGAATACTCAGACGAATTCTCCAAGCTAGTTGCCGGATTCAATATGATGGTACGAGGATTGCAGGCCCAAGAACAGCAGAATCGACAATTGCTGGACAGCTATTTTACAACACTTGCGGTGGCACTGGATGCCAGAGATCCCTATACGGCAGGCCATTCGCTGCGTGTAGCAGAATACTCCGTTATAATTGGCCAATTGGCAGGACTGTCAGGACAGACGCTCGACAATTTGCGCAAGTCGGCACTTCTGCATGATATCGGCAAAATCGGTGTCAGAGATAGTGTCTTGTTCAAGGATGGCAAACTAACGGATGAAGAATTTGATCAGATCAAGAGCCATCCGGTGCAAGGTGAGAATATTCTGCGCCAAATTGAACCCGCAGAGAAAATGGCTCCTTATCTCAGTGGAGTACGTTCGCATCATGAGCGATATGACGGTAAGGGCTATCCAGATGGGTTGGTTGGCTTGTCTATCCCGCTGTATGGTCGTATTATTGCCGTTGCGGATGCTTATGATGCCATGACTTCGGATCGTCCTTACCGTAAAGGAATGGATCACGAACGAGCGCTGAATATTTTGGACCAGGGGAAAGGAAGTCAATGGGATCCGGAATTTGCTGGGTTATTCCTGTCCTACTTAGGTAAAGGTAAAGACTATATCATTAATAATGAGGACGAGAAGATCAAAGCGGATAACAGTGTTTCTGCTTAAGTTTTTCCTTATATTTCTTGTTGAGCGGATATGGACCTAATTTAGGATCGTATCTGTTCATCTTACGTGCCCATTTTGTGAACTGCGCTTTAAATGCGACAATAAACGACTACATTTATTGATGGATTGTGAGCAGACCGTTATAATTAATAAGTCTGGTTTTTAATTAAAAAATAAGGGAGAATTTTATGAAACGTGGGGATGTGCTGCTGATTTCCATCGTTTTGGTTGCTGCTCTTGCTTTTTTGGCACCAAGATGGTTTTCCGGTAATAATAAGGGTGGTCCCGAGAGTAATCTGGTGGCTAATATAACGGTAGACGGTAAGCAATATCGAACAGTCAAGCTTACGGAGGAAAGTCAAACCATTGAGATTCGAACAGAGCGTGGTTACAACATTTTAAAGGTGCATGATTATGGTGTGGAAATGTACGATGCCGACTGCCCCGACAAAGTATGTCTAGGTTTCGGATTTATAACCTTGCCTAAGCAGACCATTGTTTGCCTGCCGCATCGGGTATTGGTAGAAATCGCAAGTGGATCAGGGGAGGATGAAGTAGATGCCTATGTCCAGTAGTGAATCGGCAACTGCACTGAAAAGAACGGTTATTATAGCCATTTTTTCTGCAGTAGCTGTAGTGCTGGGTATTTTGGAGGCCCAGATTCCCTTGGTCGGAATGGGATTAATGCCCGGCGCCAAGCTTGGTTTTGCGAATATTATGATTTTGACCTGTATTTACTTTTTACGCGGGCGAGACGCTCTTCTGCTGGTTATTCTGAAGACCTTGCTAACCGCTTTTCTACTCGGTACCTTCTCAAGTTTGCTCTTCAGCTTGTGCGGCTCACTGCTCAGTTTTCTTATTATGTTCCTGATGGTGCGGTTTGGCAAAAAGCGGTTCAGCTTGATTGGTATCAGTATTGCCGGCGGCCTGGCTCATAATGTTGGGCAGCTTCTAGCGGCGTCTGTAGTTTTTTCCTCATCTAGTATATTGTACTACTTGCCGCTGCTGCTCATCACTGGGGTAGTAACTGGGATTGCCGTTGGATTTGCAGTTCGGTATCTAGTAGAGTCTCTGTCCAAAATATCACTGTTTGAGGAATTCTTGGATAGAACGGCCTAAAGCGGCGGAAGGAAGACTAACATGAATGAAACGAATTGTAGTCAGGATTCGGAAGCAGAAGAACAACGCGCAGTCATTACTTTAAGTGGGGTATCGTTTGGGTATGACCCGAACCAGCCCATTTTTCAAAATATATCACTGACCATTCCTCAGGGACAATGGGTTAGCCTTGTCGGAGCTAATGGTTGCGGGAAATCAACACTGGTCAAACTACTGAATGCGCTCCTGCCTAAAAGTGATGGGAGTATCGTAGTTTGTGGGCTGGAGTTAAATGAAGAGAATATCGGGGCGATCCGACAAAATATAGGAATGGTATTTCAGAATCCGGACAACCAGTTTATTGGTGCAACTGTAGAGGAAGATATTTTATTTGGTCTTGAGGGCCTGTGTCTAGATCCTGCCGAAATGGAACATCGTTTACAACTATACACCGACAAGCTAGGAATCGCTCACTTAATGGATAAGCATCCGGGAGAATTATCTGGGGGGCAGAAGCAGCGTGTAGCTATAGCATCTATTCTTGCTATGGAGCCAGGCATCGTCATTTTTGACGAGGCCTCTTCTATGTTGGATGAAGGCAGCCGAAATGAGCTCATGGATATTCTGCAGGATATGCGTGGAGAGGGAAAATATACAATCCTCATGATTACACATGATGCGGACGAGATCTTGGCCTCAGACCGTGTATTAGCCCTTTGTGGGGGAGCTCTTGCTGCGGATATGACACCAGCCGAGCTATTTAGCAACGATGGACTTCTTGACCGTTGTAACTTGCGTATGCCGTTTCCTTGGCAGCTGGCACGCGAACTACAAAAGGTTGGCATTCATACAGGTGTGCCTGCCAGTGAAAAGGAGCTTATAGAAAAGCTATGGCCATAGAACTACAGCAAGTAAGCTATGTATATTCTGATAAAAGCCTATGGAAGCAAACTGCACTACATAATATCAATCTTACTATTCCACAAGGCTCTATAGTTGGGATTGCGGGTGCGACTGGCTCCGGCAAGTCTACATTGCTCCAACTGTTCAATGGGATTCTGAAGCCTACGGAGGGCACTGTGAAGGTGTTGGATGTAACTCTCCGAGCGGGAGAGAAGTCGCCCAAACTGCTGCCGCTGCGGCGTCGTGTGGGCCTTGTGTTCCAATTTCCAGAGCAGCAGATGTTTGAAGAGACGGTGGAGAAAGACCTTTGCTTCGGGCCCCTTAATTTCGGCTTGTCTCTGGAAGAAGCCAAAGAGCGCGCCCGTAAAGCGATGATAGACATGGGGCTTGATCTGGCGCTGCTGGACCGTAATCCATTCCGCCTAAGCGGCGGTCAAATGCGTAAGGCCGCTATTGCTTCAGTGTTGGCAATGGACCCGGAAATTGTCGTGCTCGATGAGCCAACGGCAACACTGGACCCAGTCAGTCGTGCTGAGCTTATTTCTCTGCTGGAACGTCTATGCAGAGAGCAGGGCCGGACAATTATCATCGTGACACACCGCATGGATGAACTGCTTCCCATTGCGGACAGCTGGATAGTGCTTAAGGAAGGGCGAGCCGCCTTTCAGGGGAGCGTACGGGAATTGGCTTCCGATCCCTCCATTTTGGAGCACTGCGGACTTGCTATACCGCAATCCTTACGTTATTGGCGAGCGGTTGCAGAACGTTTCCACCTGCAGGATGAGCGTCCCCGATTGACACCACAATCATTGGCAGAATTAATAGCTACGTTGCCAGATGAAATATCCCATCAAGAGATCGAAATGAGGGATGATCATGAGTAGTGAGAAACTGCTGCTGGGCCGTACCATTGATACTGGGTCTTGGGTGCATAAGCTCGATGCACGTTCCAAGATCATCGGGATGATCTTGTATGTAGCCGTAATTTTGCTATCTCACTCCTGGCTGGCTATGGCGCTGCTTGCTATGTTCTCTATTTCAGTAATGGCTTCAACAAGAATTCCGCTTAAGTATTTTGTGAAGGCAGCGAAACCCTTGCGCTACCTCATGTTATTTATATTTATCGTCCAGGTGTTATCTGTCAAGGAGGGTGGGGTATGGCTGACTCTCGGATCATTGTCCTTGCACCAGGGAGGCCTGCGGTTAGGTGCATTTTCTGTGATACGCATGCTCTTTCTCGTCTCTTTCACAGCGTTGCTTACCTTTACTACAACGCCTGGCAAGCTGAATCAGGGGCTTGAGGGGATTCTTTCACCTCTAAAAAAACTAGGGATGTCACCTGATCGGCTCACTCTGATGATTGGCATTGCTTTACGCTTTATACCTACGATTCTGGATGAGTCGCAGATTATTATGAAGGCACAAGCCTCACGGGGGGCTGACCTGAATGAACTGCCGCTGAAGGAAAAAGCACGAATGCTCGTCTCGCTGCTTGTGCCTGTCATTTCCAGCGCATTCCGCCGTGCACAGGATTTGGTGTATTCCATGGAGGCCCGAGGATTCCGTATGGATGCTCCACGTACCCGTTATCACCGCTTGAGTTGGGGTTTAGCGGATACCGTTTTTGTTTGTATGATTGTCGTGATGGGATTTGCTGTAGCACTGCTGTAAAATTTAGGGAACCGATATTTAGGAGGAACAGGAATGGCACGTTATTTTAATGGCAAAGAGATCGAACTGCTTGTACCAGTGGGGACATTCGATATATTCAAAGAGGTAATTCAGTCGCGTTGTGATGCGGTTTACTTCGGTGGCCCTGTACTTAATATGAGAATGATGCGCAAGGGCTACAATTTGTCGCATGAGGAGATTGTGGAGGCTCTCGCTATCGCTCATGATCTTGGCAAAAAGGTCTACGTCACTGTAAATAACTTGTTCAGTGAAGAGGATGTACAAGAGGCCCGGGAATACTTGCGTTTTCTTGATAAAGCTGGGCCGGATGCATTGATTGTTCAGGATATGGCAGTACTTGAGCTAATACGAGAGATGGACCTTACTGTACCAATTCATGCATCAGTCATGATGAATGTGCACAATCTAGAAATGATTTATGCCCTTAGGGATCTGGGTGTTAGCAGAGTGGTTACCTCACGGGAAATGGATTTACAGACAGCCAAGCTGCTTGGACAGCAGAGTGGAATGGAATTGGAATACTTCATTCATGGGGATATGTGCTCTGTGCACGGTGCGAACTGCTACTTCAGCTCTCAGGTCTTCGGCATGAGCAGTAACCGGGGTAAATGTATGAAGCCTTGCCGCTGGGATTACCGGATTAAGAAGGATGGCTTCGTATTCCCAACGGAATATCCGCTTGCTGTTAAAGATATGTACATGTACGAGCATCTTCCAGAGTTGATCCAATCCGGGATTACCTCCTTCAAAATTGAGGGTCGGATGCGTGATAAGGATTTTGTTATCATGCTTGCGAACAGCTATGGAGATGCCATTGATCGATATATCGAAGATCCAATAGGATTTGACCGTACTGTGGACTCTAAGCTTTTGTACAAAAACCGTAAGCGTGACTTCTCGACAGCTTATGCTTTTGGAAAGCCAGGTCTGTCCAACATCAACCGCCGGTATGAAGGTACAGGCAAGTTTTATAGCACGGGTAAGGTATTTAGTACCCCGACTGCTGAACGAGAATTATCGGAAGAACGTGTGGTGGAGCTGCGGGAACGGTTCTCTGTTGAAAAACGGCCAGAAGCGGCTAAGCCGGAGCTTGCGGTACGTGTTAACAATATGAGTCAAGCACGGGCAGCTATAGAGCTAGGTGTAGAGCATCTATATTTGTCAGGGGATGTATTCGAGCCAGATCGGCCATTCACGAAACGTGATGTAATTGAGCTTGGCATGATTAAGGGAGAGACTAAGGTATACTTGGGCCTGCCACGGATGATGCTGGAACTTGATTTTGACCAATATGACCAGCTGCTTGGTGGAGAACGATTACCGATTGACGGACTAATGGTAACGAATCTGGGTGCCATCCGCCGTTATACATCTACGGGTTACCCTTTGATTGGCGACGCGAACTTGAATGTTTATAATGGCCTGTCTGCGGGCTTTTACGCTGGACTTGGACTCGAGAGACTAACCGTATCACCGGAAATGACCTTGGAGCATTTTGCATCCTTCACCTCCCGCAGCGATCTTCCACTGGAAGTTATCGTTCATGGTACTCCGGCACTGATGTATATGGACCATGATCTTTTTGAGAATACCGAAGTCATGGAGCCGATTGGTCAAGAGGATAATCGTTATGTTGGCAATGAAGTACTTGTACTGATGACGGACAAAGGAGAGAATCCTGTATATCGTGATCAACATGGCCGTTGTCATCTTCTGTTTGCTAAAGAGCTGTGTTATTTACCGATGCTGGATGAGATGACGGGGATGGGAATTTCCTGCTACCGTATTGAAGGATCTACTTATAATGAGGAACAGCTGCGTCAAGTTATAACAGCCTATCAACATAAGATTAACGGCATGAATGATAACAGTGATATGCTGGGCGGGATGAAGCCTGTGTATGCGGGGTATACGTTAGGGTCCTTGCAATTTAATTAGTTTTTATACGTTCTTACTTATTACTTATGTGATGTTTTTCACAAAAAATCCTAGTACGGTAACAGTAGAAAGGGAGGGAGTCTTTATGGAAAAGGAAAAAGCCATCGGTAGAGAAGCCGTAGCAGCCAAACGCAAGCAATATTTCTATCCTTGCACACAGCACTTTTATCGTAACCCGCCGCAGTTAGTACGTGGATCCATGCAGTACGTTTATGATGAGAATGATAAGGTCTATACGGACTTTTTTGCCGGAGTATCCGTAGTGGCGTGTGGTCACTGCAATCCAAGCATTACAGCACGGACAATTGAGCAATTGCAGTTGCTTCAGCATACTACCACAGTTTATTTGACGCAGCCAAGTGTTGATTTAGCAGAGCGGCTGGAAGAAGTATTACCGGGAAACATACGGCGGAGCTTCTTCGTGAACAGTGGTTCTGAGGCGAATGAAGGTGCACTGCTGCTGGCGAGAATGCATACGGGCCGTAAAGGCTTCATTGCCTTGGAGAGCGGATTACATGGGCGTACGAATCTTACGATGAGTGTAACGGGATTACCTATGTGGCGTACGGATGCTTATTTGGATGAGGATGTTTATTTCATTAGCCGCCCGTATCATGCGGATTTGACGATGGAAGAGGCTGCTGCCCGTTCTCTTAAGAGCCTGGAGCAAATACTGCAAGAGAAAGGTCATACCATTGCTGCGATGATTGTTGAACCTATTCAAGGCAACGGCGGTATGATTATGCCAGTATCGTGGTACTTCCGTGAGGTTAAGGCTCTTCTGGATCAATATGGAGTCTTGTTGATTGCGGATGAAATACAGACTGGTTTTGGACGTACGGGTGTAATGTTTGCTATGGAGCACTTTGATGTGGTTCCCGATATTGTGAGTATGGCAAAAGCACTCGGCAATGGGGTTCCAGTTGCTGCATTTGCGACTACGGATGAAATTGCTTTGTCGCTTAATCGTCCCTCTGCTTCAACCTTTGGGGGCAATCCGGTATCTGCGGCTACAGCGTTAGCGGTACTTGACTTTATCCGTGCGGAGCAGCTTCCACAACGTGCAGAACGACTGGGGAATAAACTCAAGGAAGGCTTGAGAGCCCTTCAGGGACGTTATCCGGCGTGGATTGCCGATGTACGTGGAACGGGATTAATGCTCGGAGCAGAATTGATTGGTGAGGATACAGCCCACAGCGGGGCTCTAACAGATGAGATATTAGAAAAGATGAAGGACCGCGGATATTTAATCGGTAAAAATGGTGTAAACCGCAATGTGTTGGCCTTCCAGCCTCCTCTCATCATTACAGAAGAAGATATAGATGGAATGTTAGTCGTGCTGAATGAGGTACTAATAGAAGCATTCAGGAATTAGAAAGAGGATAAAGCTATGGTTATAGTAAATGTCTTTAAAAATACAGCGCTTAAGCTTAAATTGTTCAGTGAGCTAGTTATGTTCTCCCACACCTTATTCTCTTTGCCATTTGCCATCATATCCATGGTATGGGCAGCGGGGGGCTGGCCGTCAGGCCATCTCATGCTGTGGGGTCTTATTGCTTTAATCGGTGCCCGGAACGGGGCCAATGCTTTTAACCGCTTGGTAGATCGAACTTTTGATGGACAAAATCCACGTACGGCACATCGTCATCTGCCGCAGCGGATGGTTGCTGAAAAAGAAGTCATTCTTTTTATCATCATCAATTATGCACTGTTTATTGTTGCATCAGGGATGTTGAACTTGCTCTGTCTTCTCCTGTCACCCGTTGCAATAGTTCTGATATCTTCATATTCGTATACGAAACGGTTTACCTTTCTCAGCCATCTTTATCTAGGTTTTGTGATCGCCTCTGCACCCATTGGAGCTTGGTTTGCCGTCACGGGTAATATCGCATTCACACCTTTCGTTATAGGAAGCGTTGTAATGCTCTGGATAGCAGGATTCGATATTATTTACGGCACACAGGATATTGAGTTTGATCGGCGGCATGGACTGTGGTCTATACCTAGCTTTTTTGGTCTGGAGAATGCTCTGCGTATATCCAAAGGTCTTCATTTTATAATGGTTACGCTGCTGCTATTCTTGTATGTATGGCTTGATCTGGGTTGGATGTACCTGGTGGGAATTGGGGTGGCAACTCTGCTCTTGATGACAGAGCATAAGATTATCAAACCCTCGAACCGTCGCATGATGAAGGTGGCCTCGTATAATCTAAATCAGGTGATCAGCATGGTTATATTGTTGTGTACGCTGGTTGATTATTTTTATGTTAGCTAAAGGCAGGGCGGTTGGATGAGTGTCACTGCGGCGGAATGTTTGGACTTCCGATCGCTGTTATCCTTGGATTTCTTGATTGGAACCGCCTACGCGGTTGAAATCCAAGGATAGCATATGCTTCCGGAGCGAGCTTTCCTATGGAAAGCTTTCGGGCGAGCGCTGACGCTTCTCCAGTTCCAAAATTCCTCTGCGTTCCGTCCCAACCGTCCTTTGGCTAACAACAAAAGACAACCATGCCTACCCAACGGGGGGAGGGTAGGAGGAAGAAAAGCGTGCTGATGCTTTTCTTCCTTGCTTTTAAGAGCCCAACCCCCAAAGGAGAAATAGAAGGTAACTGTATGGTTCCATCTCAAAAGTAGGAGTTAGCCAACAGGCTGGCTGAATTTAAAGAGAACCCGTGCGTATACGGACAGAGAAGACCTTATATGAGCAAAACCGGACGATTAGGAACTTATACGGACACCAGAGACGTTATTGAGCCGTTTTCTTCCCAAAAGAGGCTGTTTTTAATTGAATAGTGTCTCCTGAGTCCGCTTGGAATTCACATGACCCTTTGAGACATAAATAGCGGCTGTACAGTCCGCATAAGCAGACGCGTGAAGTGAAAGTAGTTAGCGATCTTCTTCCTCTGCCCCATGGTTTAGGGTATTTCGGTAACACTAGTTTTAGTTTTGAACCAAAAATATAGTAATATACAACGAAAGGCTACCCTTTAACCTAGGATAGCCTTTCGTTGCATATTCGTTAGATCGGTTATTTATTTCTTATCACTATTGTTAGAAGTAATAAAGCGAAAAATGATAAGAATTAATGTGAGCAGTGAAGTCACAATCACGAGAATCGCTGACGAATGACAAGCCTGTCTAAATGAATCCACAGACCAACCATCCTCTGCTATTAGGAGGGAAGCGATTGAGTTTGAAATTCCTATGCCTTCCGTGTTCTCAATAAGACTGGCAGAGTAATTTTGAGCTAAGGCGATATTGGCAACAATTAAAAGGGGTGTAGCCCCTAGAAGCAGCAGGATAAACAGGTCTACTTTTCGCATTCATTCCTCCGAGTTTAGGGCTTTTTCTAATACTTTAACCCTCCACCTAAACGTTCAAACATAATGGTAGTCGATGTAAAATAACGAAGTTTTGTAAGCTAAACACACTCACGTGCGCTTTGCTCCGTTCGCTATCTAGCAATAAGAGCAAGGGCAAGGAATAAAAAAACGGATACCACAACCCACTAATGGGCGGTATCCGTTTTTGATTGTATGAGCTGCTGTGCAACAGTTCTATCTATCCCGTGCTGCAAAATACCGCAGCAGTGTAGCCAAGTCAGCATGTGCTGGATAGGCAGATAGCTGTTGTACAATTAATGCTGCTTGGTCCAGGTAGTCCTGGCTGATCTCTTCGGCCCGAGATAGGGCGTCACTATCATTAATAAGCTCCAGTACTTTAGCGACTTCTTCGTCGGAGGAAGTGGGGCTGATCTTACGAATTAAGGCTCCAAGCTCTGGGTCCTGAAGTGCATAAAGCACAGGTAGCGTAACTTGGCCGTTCCGTAAGTCACTGCCAGCAGGCTTACCGAGAATATCCGCTGACTGGGTGAAGTCAAGCAGGTCATCCTGTATTTGAAAAGACATCCCTAAGGCTTCTCCGAAGCGATACAGCAGATTAGCTATATCCTCTGTACTTTCGGTGGATAAAGCACCAACTCGTAAGCAGGTAGCCATTAGAAGGGCTGTTTTATTACGTGATTTCTCTAAATATTGCTCGATTGAAATCCCATAGTCGTAGGCAAGTTCCAACTGTTGATATTCCCCAAGACAAAGCTGAGTGGTTGCGACAGATGATAAGTCATGTACATAGCGGTCTTTGTCCGAGTTGTATTTACTTAGAAGCTCAATCACTCGGGCAGACATATAATTACCGATATGAACAGCGGATGTAATCCCGGTCTTGGTGTGTAGAGCCGGTTGCCCTCGACGCAGTTCTGCTGAATCAATGATATCGTCATGGACTAAAGAAGCGGCATGGATAAATTCAGCAGCAGCAGCGAGTTGTGAGGTTCTACGGCCAGACGGCTTTCTACCAAATCGACTACCTACAATGACCATAAGAGGGCGAAGTCGTTTACCTCCGGAACCGATGAGCTCCAAGATGCTGCTGGAGAGCTGAGAATGCTTAGGTACATCTTTATCACGAGTCACTAATTGTTCGATTTCACGGTTAATTCCTTTAAGGTCTATATTCAAGGCTTCGTGCAATTTCATCTATATATCCCACCTGTCAAATGGCTTTGCTTGTGCGGCTCTGTTGCTTACGTTCTTCCATTAGGAATTGTTCGATTCCAGCAGCCAGATTCTCTTCCGCGAAGTTCCCATTTGACCGTCTAATTTGCATTTTTTTAATAGAAGGAGCAAGATAAGCAACCAGATCCAGTTCTCGGTATTTCACCGCAAACTGAAGATAAAAGCTATATAAATAATCTCCGTCCAATATACTTCGGGTCAGGTTGGGATGATGCGGACTGCATTCCATATGGAACTGTGCAGCCGATGTCAGAATGAGGTAGATACCGAGCAAAATGACTTTGCGGTTGTCGTCTACATGATGGCGTTCGAGTAACGCAAGCAGACGCTCACATTCCGACGGAGAGAGCTGAAGCTGAATTCCGGCGATCGGTGAAATATCCGCCTGAAGCAACCGGAGGCTTTCTTCGATGAGTTGTCTGTTCACAAGATTCTCTCCTTCTTGTCGGTTTTGCCGGAGCAACCATCCCCTGATTATCCCTACAAAACCACTATTAAATAAGGAGAGTAATGTGCCCATAAGGACACATTACTCTAGAAATAAATATATTAATTTTTATACAAACACATCGTATCTACATATATTGTTTATATAATACTACATAGAGGTACAAATTATTACTGATCTCAATCCGTATACAGATACCAGCGTCTTACTAAAGGAATCCTCTTCCATTGCTTTTTGAGCCAAGGCAGGACGTAGTAGTCAAGACCAAATGTACTTCCGGATCCGCCGATGCACGCAATTGCTGCAGCTACGTACCATAACATCTCTGTGGAAGCCATTTTTGTAGACCAGATCATTACAGCCATTCCTATTGTAGCGATAGAAGCGATAGCGGTGAACAGACCCACGATGAGCATGATACCGAAGACGATCTCTGCACATACCATACCAAGTTGGAACCATTTAGCAAGGAAAGTGTAAGTTCCATCTGGGTTGTAGAACATCAGGTCCATGAACCAGTTAGTTGTATCATAGATAAAACCTGGAACTGGAAGGGCTTCAACTGCTTCTTTAGCAGTAGTTACTGCTGAAGCTGCCGATTGAGCATCTACCGTTTCTTTTACAGCATCTACTGCTTGGCTTGCTGCCGAAGCTGCATCTGTTGCATAAGGAGCGGCTGGAATCAGGAAAATCTTATCCGGATCTTCCCAGATTTTTTTGAGCTTGTCGACACCTTCGTAGACCCACATACCACCAAGCAGCATACGCAGCGGAACGATCCAAAAGTTAGGTGAACGTTTGGAGAAGTAGCCGCCGAGGAAACTCTTACGGTTCTCGACATGGAAGAATTCGTGCATCATATACGTCCATACTTTGTTAAACCCAACTACTTGAGACAGATAGAACATATTGATGAAATGCTTAGACAACATTGCCATGAACCCGGTAAGCATAAAGAATTTACCTGGCAGACCAACGTTTGCTACACCATAGCGGCTACCGATAGATACCATAGTACCGTGGAAGCCTGGTTTGTATGCCTTTTTAGGCGTACCGTTGATGTCTGCAGTAATGTTGGCAGCAATCACAGGAGCGGCTTGCTCAGCATTCTCAACCATTTGCGGTACAGGACGAGTTTCGCCTTCTGGAATAAAGAAGATGTTATCACCAACAACGTAAACGTTCTTGTGATCCACACTTTCCAGATGCTCATTCGTAACAATACGTTTACGGCCTTGTTGTTGAACATCAAGACTTCCTACGATGTCAGAACCTTCAACACCGGCTGTCCAAACAACTGTGTGTGTATCCACAACGTTTTTCTCGCCGAGAGCAACACTGCCTTTGCCTACTTCAGTGATTTTAGCATTGGTAACAATTTCTACATTCATCTTACGCAGGTAGGACTCAGCTTTCTGAATCAGCTTTTCTGGCAGAATCGGCAGAACTTTAGGAGCCATATCGGCAACGATCAACCGAACTTCGGATGGATCGATGTAGAACTCTTTGCATAGATCTTCACGATACTCAGCCATTTCACCAATAAGCTCAACACCGGTAAATCCAGCGCCAACAACTACAAAGGTAAGCATGGAGCGACGTACTGCTGCATTCTTTTCCTTCGCTGCCAGTGTGAACATATCACGGGTTTGGCGTTTCAGAGCTACTGCATCATCGTAAGACCAGAAGGAGAACGTGTTTTCTTCTGCACCAGGAATTCCAAAGTATGTTGGTTTGCTTCCTGTTCCGATTACAAGGTAATCATATGCATAAGTAGCTTTATCGGATTGCAGTTTTTTACCTTTAAAATCAATATTGCTGATTTCATCAAGAACTACATCCACTTTAAGCCCTGCAAAAATTTTCTTCAGATCGATCTTTATCGAATCCTCTGGAGCGCGGTTCGCGGCAACCTCATGCAGCTCAGTTAAAAGAGTGTGATAGGGATTCCGGTCGATCAGTTTAATTTCAATTTCTTTGTTGTTCTTAAATTTCTTAGCTAGTTTTTTGGCCGTCAGTACGCCGCCGTATCCGCCGCCCAAAATGACTATTTTCTTCAAAAGAAACTCACCTCGTTCATCTGATTAGCTGCAAGAGGATCGCGAATTACTTCGCGCCTTCGAGTGCTTTTTCTGCCAATGTAAAGTATTCCCCAACGCTGATGGTTACTCCAGAGATTGCATCTGTTTTGCCTTCTTCATTAAGTGTTGGTGCAGCTCCGCTGTTTTCAACGAAGTATTTTTGAGCAGCGATAATTTCTTCGTGCCATTCAGCTGCGGATCCGCCTTTTTCTTTCATACCGTATTTACCATCAGCGGAGTATTGTTGTTTGTCATCACCAGCAGCGTTCACACCACTGAATTTCGCAGCAACAACATTACCGTTAGCAACAGTTAAATCAACAGTGGATTTGAAGCCGTTGTTAGGATCAAATTCAGCACCTTCAGCATGGTATCCGCCATCTTTAAGAGCGCCAGCTGTTGCAGGGCCTGCAGTCAAAGCTGCTTGAGCTGCTGCTACGAAATCGTTAACTCCCATGGAAACACCGGAAACTGCATCTGTTTTACCTTCAGCATTTACTGTGATAGCTGCTGGATCTTGTTTCTCAATCAAGAATGCTTCAGCTTGAGCTGCTTGTTCATGCCATTCGGATTGAGCTCCGCCTTTTTCTTTCATTCCGTACTTGCCATCTGCGGATACTTTTTTCTTCAAATCGCCAGCGTTGTTGACGTTGAATGCGTTCCAGTCAGCTTTAGTAATTTTGCCGCCTTCTACAGTTAACAATACATAAGTCTGCCAGCCAGTTTTTGCGTCAGCTTCTGCAGTACCGTAGTATGTTCCATCTTGGTATTTTGCAGCTTCAGTGCCAGTGTTAGTAGCGTTAGCAGCAGGAGCCGCTGTTTCGGCAGGGGCATTGGTTGCAGCCGGGGCGTTATTTGTGTTGTTGCCACAGCCTGCGAGTAAACCAAGAGCCAGTGCACTCGTTAAAATTACAGATGCTTTTTTCATTAAGTATGACCTCCAAAAAATTAGTTTAAAATATATATATTAAAATGTAAAACATTTTAATAGTAAATGGAAGTGATAAAAATCACTTTATAAATGACATTTGTCACTTTTCTTCTAGTTCATAATACCTCATTATAGACGCAGCATGACATTTTTGGGTAAAAAGTATCAAAAATTTTAAATAACTGCTTTCAGTTCACATGGCATTTTAGCATACAGCCTAACAATCTCATGTGAAATTAATCACTTATTAGTCTATTAATTTATTTACAACTGAATTATATCAAATTTTAAAATATATAGATACCTATCTTAAAGACTATTATGTGACAAAATCCGACTCCTTTTTTGGTTCTTAGCAGGATTCAGGTCTTATATGTACGGGTAATAATAACTAAATAAAATATGTAACCTAAACTAGTAAAGCAGTAACCCTAGGGACGCTCTATCCGCTTCTAAATCACGATATATGCGGGCAAGCTTATCACATTGTAAGGAGAGGCGATGTCGATGTATAAGTCCCATGTGGTGACCGGTAGAATTATTGAGATTCAGGAAAACAAGATCCTTACGCAACAAGGTGATGTTCTCTGTACGTATCATTCCCGATATTATATGCTTCCTCCCCAAGAAATGGGGCAAGAATCTGATGTGAGCCCGATAGATGCCTCTTTGATTACTAGACGAAATGAACGTGAGAATGAAGATGTCAAAAAAATTGGCTTCCTATAAAGCCTTGGTTCTCACTCCATAAAAAGAGCGCAAATCGAGTTTGATTGCGCTCTTTTTATGCAACTTAAGAGCCATGGTCTTCCTGTATCTGTATGATATTATAATATGAAAAGAGTCGAATCTCAGTATTTATAGCAGGAGTGAATCTATGGATTATCTAAAAATATTCTTTGTAAACACTGCATTACTTATAACATTGGCTTATTTAGCAAATTTATTATATAAGCACACGATTACATATGCTTCAGAACGTATCAAGCTGGTTTGTTGGGTAATACTGGCGATTTTTGCGGGGTGGGTCAGTTCCTTTTTCGGATTCAGGGTGGGTGGAGATGCAATCTTTGATCTTAGATTTGTGCCTTTAATCATCTCGACGGTAGCCTATCCACAACCCTTTATTCTAATTCTTATCGGTGCAGGAACGGGGCTTATGAGGCTTACTCTTGGTGTTAACGCAGCAGCATATGCGGGGGTACTCAATTTATTAATCCTTGGTTTTGTCTGTGCGGGACTTAGCTTCTGGAGCCGACGCTCTTCTTATTCCATGATAAGCAAAGGATTGACTATCATTTTAGTGGTGAATTTGGTCAATTCGTTGGATATTATTATGTTTGGAGTTATACCAGTTCAAAAGTACATAACTGATATTATGCCGATTACGTTCCCTTCGGGATTGATTCTAAGTATGTTGTTCGCATTGATTATCCGCGATTTTCATTTGGAACAACAACGGAATTTGCAAATACAAAGGGCAAACAAACTGCTGTCCACCCAAACCGAAGAGCTTCATAAGAATAAGATTGTCATGGAGGAAAGAGCCAAACAGCTGATGCTGGCCTCTCAATATAAATCAGAGTTTCTAGCCAATATGTCACATGAGCTCAGAACACCGCTGAATAGTATTATTAACTTGTCTCAATTAATTGAAGAGAATGAGCCCACCCTGGTCAGAGAAGAAATGGTTCTATATGGGAGTATCATTCATCGTTCAGGTGATGACTTGATGATGCTTATAAATGATATTTTGGACCTGTCCAAAGTGGAAGCGGGACGATTGGAGATTAGCAGCGAAGAAGTGAATGTGAGTGAAATTCCGGAGCTGCTTGCTTTGCAGTTCAGCGTAGTCGCTCGTCAGAAGGGCCTTGAGTTTGTGATTACTATGAGCGATGAATTACCTGAGACCTTTAGTTCTGATCCCCAACGGGTTCAACAAATACTTCGCAATTTACTATCTAATGCCTTTAAGTTTACCGAGACTGGTGTAGTTTCACTAAATATACGGGAAGAATCCCGGTATGAAAGTAAGGATCGTAAGGACTGGATTGTATTTGACGTACAGGATAGCGGGATCGGCATTGCCAAGGATAAACATCTAACGATATTTGAAGCTTTTCAGCAGGCAGACGGGACGATTAGCCGGCAGTATGGAGGCACTGGGCTGGGGTTGTCGATTAGTCGGGATCTTTCCAGGCTTCTCGGAGGTTTCATTACATTAAAAAGCTCTGAGGGAAAAGGGAGCATATTCTCGTTATATTTACCCCTCCAATAAAGGAATCCAAAAAACTCCAAGAAATATATGATTATATCGTATTGACAGGAGTATGATGCGGAGTAGAATGAAGCCAAAGCCGCATCAAAGGAGTGTATTACCTCAATGAACATCATGAGAAGCAGACCGCTGATCAGCCGCTCGAAATCGAGTCGGAAAATCTCATTGCAACGCAAGAACTTGTATATAGCTACATGGGAAGGAGTTCCCGCAACCATTTTTCAGGTACTGCTTCAAGGGCAGTTTCTTACAGGGTTTCTACTTTACCTAGGGGCATCTTCCAGCCAAATTGGTTTTGTTCTGGCTTTAACTACTCTCGTTAATATAGCGCAGATTGGTGTTGCTTTTCTAATTCAGAAATTACCGAGCCGTAAATGGGCTATGGTTACTTGTGTAGCGCTCCATAGAATACTATGGACCTCAACGGGACTGATACCTTTTGTCCTTCCTAAAGATCTATGGGTCGTTACTTTTATTGGATTGTATACAGTCGCTTTCATAGCCAATACAGCCGGAGCTGTTCTTTGGAGTTCTGTTATTAGCGACCTTGTTCCCGCACGTGTCAGGGGCCGATATTTTGGTATTCGCAATACGGTTCTGAATGCATTAGGTAGTGCTGTCTTATATGCTGGCGGAATTGTTCTAGATCGATACCCCGGAGGGCATGGTTTTTTTATTCTGTATGTTGTCGTATGGATTTTTGCCGGGCTTAATATTGTAGTGCTGTTCTTTTATCCAGATGTTCATTTCGAGAAGTCGGAAGAAAATAAGTTTTTACCGATGTTTAAGAAACCGCTTCAAGATACGCTGTTTATGAAATCTACACTGTTTCTTGCTGCGTGGCTTCTGCTGCAGAATCTGACGGTGCCGCTCTATTCGTATGTAATGCTTCGATTGCTGAATATTAATTATGAGACCTTATCACTGCTAAATGTATCTCAGACGTTATTTATGATGGGCAGCTTCTATGTATGGGGCAACCTGAATGCAAGGTATAGCAATAAGCGTCTGCTGCTCTGGACTCTGCCGATTATTGCCGCATCTTCACTGATGTGGGGTCTGTTATCGGTCCTGCCGATGCTGGTCGTCTTGTTCGCCGCGCACATCGTGTTTGGCGTAGGAGTCGGCGGATTCAACCAGTTGGCCTTCAATTTCATTATCGGTGATACTCCCAAGAAGGAGCGGCCGATGTACATGGCGATGTTTGCGGCACTTACAGGTTTATCCTCGTTCTTCGGTCCTCTTATCGGGGGTCAGATCTATGGCTGGATAGAGAATTGGCCGCATTGGACACAAGTGTATGGAATGCAATTAGTAGTTGGTATACTGATGCTTGCCCTGGCTATTTTGCTGGGAAGACGCATCCTGAAGGATGAATAGAACCTAGTCTAAAGGAGAGACTCTTCGAATGGCAAGAATCGCAATAGTACTGGGAGCAACCGGGCTTGTAGGTAAAGAAGTCACGGATGGCTTGCTCCGAAGCGGGTCTTGGGATGAGGTTAGGATATTGGTGCGTCATGCGCTAGATCAGGATCATCCCAAGTTGAAACAAATCATTATTAATTGGGATCAGCTAGAGCAGTATGAGGATCTATTTAATGGGGGTTCTGCAGTTTTTTGTTGTCTGGGTACAACAATCAAGAAAGCGGGATCGCAAAGCAATTTCGAACGTGTAGATTTTCATTATCCCTTGCAGGCAGCGGCCATCGCCAAGAAGAAGCAGGTGAAGCAGTTCTTGGTAGTCTCTTCTATGGGAGCCAACTCGAAGTCGCGTAGTTTCTACACCCGTACTAAAGGTCGTATGGAGGAAGGGTTGAGCGCCTTGGATTTTCAAGGTCTGCATTTATTCCGTCCATCGCTCCTGCTAGGTCCTCGACAAGAATTCAGATTAGGAGAGCGAGTGGCTGCAAAGCTTATGAAGGGATTGGATTTCTTGCTTGTCGGCAAAGCTGCGAAGTACCGGGCAATCCAAGGGAGAACTGTAGCTCGGGCTATGATCAATATCGCGAATGTAGGTACACGCGGAGTGCATGTCTATAATAACGAGGTTATTCACGTTCTTGGTAAAGAGTCATAGGTTTGCATTAAGTAAAGATTTTCCATTACAATGAGACCATAAATGATGGTGGGAGGCGTAAGATAAATGAGTAAAAAACAGGTTTCTACAACAAAAGCACCAGGTGCGATCGGTCCTTACAGTCAAGCTATAGCAGCGGGGAATTGGGTGTACACCTCGGGGCAGCTAGGGCTGAATCCGGAAACGGGAGATTTGGTGGAGGGTGTACAGGAGCAGGCTCGACAAGCGCTTAACAATGTGAAGGCTATTTTGGAGGAGGCAGGGGCTTCTCTAGAGCATGTCGTGAAGACCACAGTCTTCCTGAAGGATATGAATGATTTCGCAGCAGTTAATGAAGTGTACAGCACTTTTTTCTCGGAACCTTATCCTGCGCGGAGTGCCATCGAGGTTGCTCGTTTACCTAAGGATGGATTAGTAGAAATCGAAGCTGTTGCTCGTAAAAAATAACAAAAGTTCAGGCGAAGTTAGATCGAATCGATCCCGTACAGTTACACAAACGGAAAGTCAGGCACTGATTTCGAGAAAGAGCCGGTAATAATTCACGAATCATTTTTAAAGATCCTTTTATGCTATCTGCAGTAATCGCAGGTTGCATGAAAGGATCTTTTTTGTGGATATAAACAAGTCTCTAGCGGCGATTCCGGACAGGGGTCAGCACAAGCCAGATAGTGTAGAGTAAGAGAAGTCCTGCGGTAACCCATCCCGTTACGAAAACATTTTCTGCCTCATTATGCTCTAAGGCAATTGCAATGTACGCCCATACGAACACCAGCGGATATATTGGATCTCTATAAGGATAGCTTACCAGAATGGCCAGCAGCATACCCACGCAAAGCATGATCACAGCCCATGTCGTGTCACTGATCCCGAAACCGTTCCAGTTGTTTTTTTCCAGAACTATACTTACGTTTACTAGGGTCGCGACAGAGATCCAGGCTAAGTAAATGCTGAAAGGCAGCTTAACCAGCCATCTTTGGCCTGAGGTAGGATTATCTATATTACGAGTTCTCCGATACATAATGATAAGTGTGATTAACAACAGAACCATGGCTAGAAGGGATAGTTCGATGTACAAATAGTGCCATAGAATGAGCCAACCCATATTGCAGATACAACTCAGGACAAACCAGATGCCTGCAGCTTGTACAGCATCTCTAGAAGCCGAAGTGGAGCGGAAGCCATAGATGACGAAGCCTGCAAGCAACACATAAATCAAAGACCAGATTGAAAAAGCGTAACCCGCGGGTGTCAGATATGTCTTATACATATCCGATATTTCACCGGTGCTGTTCCCGCCTAAGGGTAATGTCACGGATAGGGTGTTCACGATAATGACGCCAAGAAAAAATAATAAATTCCACCACTTATAGGGATGTGTGCGTTCCATAATAGTTCCTCCCGGTTTTGAGTTCTTAGATAATTCATAATAGAATATACCCGGTTTATGAGCACTTAAGACGCGTTTTATTAAATAAATGACTTCTGGGTCATAAATCTTTGGATAGAACCTTTGGGAGCTTGGGTAAAATCACGGCGATGGCTAGAAGATGATGGTTTGAATAGTTTGTAAAATTAACCCAATAATAACCTATATATGGACGGATATTGCGCTTACATAAGATTGTCTCTCTAATCTATGCGAAAATATACAGAAACGTTTTTAAATCTAGCCCTTTTCGTATAAGATGAAGGTAAAACCTTTTTTCGTTTCATGATTTAGACGTTTTTTTATATTGGAGAGCGCTTGTTTTGTGCACTGTTCCTTTAAATAGTTCGAATTATATTTCTCGTAGAAAAGGATGACTGCCGTATTTATGTGGACGGTAGCCCTCTTTCTGCTTGCTTACAAGACAGGAGATCACGATGACTAAGCATCTGTATGCAATATGGTTAGGGGACGTTTTATTTTGCTTCTCCGGCGAAACGTCGGAACCGAAGGTAGATGCCTGGACCCGTGTGGTCAAACGACTGGAGCTGCGGGGTGGTTTACGTCCTTTTTCAGGTGCCGCGCTGCGTCTGGCTGAGGTGAAGTATCCAACCGCTCCTGTTGAAGGGAAGGTTGTGCGGCGGCAATTGCCAGGGCGAACCCTTGAGGGCCTGGCACTTACGCCTAAGGAGGCGTTTGAGCTGCTTTTGGCTTGGGATGAGTCGCTATGCCTCAGTCAAGGTATTGAGCCTGGCGGCGAGATGAGGTATTGGGCCGCCGCTGCGCGATTTGGTTTGGAGCTTTTGGGTACAGGTGGGATTACGCCTGGAGCCTTGCCTCCGCGTCCTGTAGGATCGCGCCGTCGTGGAGGGGAACAGGCGGCACTAGCCTCCTGGATTCCTGCCTTTCGGAGTCAAGAACATAAACAAATATTTCTGCAGCTAGCTGCTTCAATGCCTGTTCTTGCACTAGGCAGCCCTTCAGCTGAAGCCAGCGACTTATCAACTCGCGAGGAGGCAGGGGCACATGTGCTCTACTCCTTTTTGCAGGCTGTTATGAGTACCGAGGTTAAGGGGGTCATCTCCCGGATAGAGAGTGAGCTGTCTCCATACAAAGCCAATTATCGCCGAGGCTATTCACCTCTGACTGAGCTGTGGTGGAATAGTCTGCTCACGGGCAGCCGGGATATCCCGGTACAGGGGACTCCTGCTGAGGTAACTGAGCTTCTTGCCGTTGTCACCGATACAGCGGGAACGGAAGTGCCTCGTACAGAGACAGAGGAGGAGCGGCGCGGACAACTGGGACTTGGACTGCGTCTAGAGCCGCCAGCAGATGAAGATGGAACATGGCGACTATCCTTTTGGGCGGAAAGCCGTGAAGAAAGTGAGTTTTGGTTGCCTGCCAGCTCGATTTGGGGCAGCGCAGAACGGGAGTTCAATTTATGGGGGAAACGTTACCGGAATATTCAGGAGCAGCTTCTCACACTCTTAGGCAGGGTCGCGAAAATTTCACCTGATATTGAACGCGGGCTTAACTCACCTGCTCCAACTGGGGTGGATTTGGAGCCTCAGCGTCTTTACTTCTTTCTGAAAGAGACCGTGCCCCAACTCACGACACGTGGTATAACTGTTCAAATGCCTTCCCGATGGAGCCGTGAGGGCCGTCGACGGATTGGGATGAAGATGAAAATGCAGCAGCTCGCGAACGAGGCTGGAGGGCCGGCACCTGTTGCTCTTGGTATGGAGGAACTGATTTCCTTTCGCATTGAGGCATCGCTTGGTGAGGCTTCAATCAGCGCTGAGGAGCTCACGGAATTGATGGAGGCTGGCGTACCCTTTGTGCGTTTCCGCGGGGAATGGATTGAGGTAGATCCCAAAGAAATACGTCAGGTACTCAGATATATGAAACGGCATGAGCACGGAGAAATGTCGGCTGCGGATTGGATGAGGCTTGAAGCTGAAGATGAAGAAGATAGGCTTTGGAAGGGCATGTCAGTTACAGGCATGGAGACCTCTGGGTTGTTAGCCTCACTAATGCGCGGCGATATGCTGCGCAATCTTCCGGAACGGGAGATACCCGAGGGTCTGCATGGGACTCTTCGTCCTTATCAGGAGCGGGGCTTTCAATGGCTGTCTGCCTTAAGCGGACTAGGTTTTGGAGTATGTTTGGCCGACGATATGGGTCTAGGGAAGACGGTCCAGGTTATTACATGCCTCTTGGACCGTGCTCTGACTCAACCTTCCGGAGAAAAGAGAGGCCCTATACTGATTCTGTGCCCGACCTCGCTTCTTGGTAACTGGCAGCGGGAGTTGCAGCGGTTTGCTCCCTCATTAACCGTGCATATTCATCATGGAGGCCGTCGGGTCCGTGGTGAGAGTTTCTTGTCTCTAGTGGCCAGCCATGATATTGTACTGACCACTTACCATTTAGCAGGGCGTGATAGCGAGGATCTGGCAGGGGTCAAATGGTCAACGGTAGTGCTCGATGAAGCTCAATATATCAAGAATCATCGTACCAAGCAGGCGCAAAGTGTGATGAAGCTTTCCGCTCCGAATCGCATAGCTATGACAGGGACTCCTGTAGAGAATCGCTTGGGTGAACTGTGGTCCATCTTCCACTTTTTGAATCCAGGGTATCTAGGGACCTACCACTCTTTCAGGCAGCGTTACGGGTCGGGGGAAGGCGGCGACCGGCTTAGAGAATTGCATCGGTTGGTCTCCCCCTTCCTGCTTCGCCGACTTAAGAGCGATCCTGATATTTCCAAGGATCTCCCAGAGAAGCTGGAACTGAAATCTTACTGCCCGCTTTCAGAGACTCAGGCAGCGCTGTATCAGGGTGTTGTGGATGAGATGCTGGGTGTCATAGGGGAACGCTCAGGTATGGCTAGGAGAGGCTTGGTATTGTCCTCGCTTACGAAGTTGAAGCAGATTTGTAATCATCCCGGGCTTTTCCGTAAAGAGGAGGGCCGCAGTCTGCGGCATGAGCATTCGGGTAAGATGGATGTTATGTTCGAGGTGTTGGACAGTATTGCTGAGCTGGGTGAATCTGCGCTGATCTTCACGCAGTATGTAGCGATGGGTGAAATGCTGGTGAATCGACTGGCCCGGCGTTACGGCCAAACTCCGTTGTTCCTGCATGGCGGCGTTCCTAAGCGGGAGCGGGATGAAATGGTGCGTGCTTTTCAAGAAGGGGAGGGTACAGCGTTCTTTGTGCTCTCACTTAAGGCTGGTGGTGTGGGCTTGAACCTTACACGGGCCAATCATGTATTGCATTATGACCGTTGGTGGAACCCGGCGGTAGAGAATCAGGCAACCGACAGAGCCTTCCGGATCGGTCAGCATAAAAATGTGCAGGTGCATAAGCTGATCTGCCAAGGCACTTTGGAAGAACGTATAGATGAGTTGATTGAACGTAAAAAAAGTCTGTCCGAGCAGGTTGTAGGCTCTGGTGAAACGTGGTTGACGGAGATGTCTAACCATGAATTGAAGGAACTGATCGAACTGCAGGGACAAGATTGGATGTAGTGAAGTGCAGAATTACACACACAGTGGGAGGGATCAAATGAATGGGAGTATAGAATTACAGCTTGAGACTGCCCCTGGTGCATTGAAGGCTACATGGATTGCCCCACCTGAGAAATCCCCGGAGGTATCGATCAAGGTTCCTGTATGGTCACCTTCCACACGCCAAGAGCTGGTTCGGCGCTTAGCTCTGTGTCCTAATGAGGTGTACGCTTTGTTACAAGGGCATGCGCCGCATTGGTTCGCTGAATTGGAAATTTTGCCAGCCAACCTCGAGCAGAATGTAGGTACGGATGGAAAAGACATAGAAATAATGAATGAAGACTTGCTTAAGCAAATCAGACAAAGTCTCTCGGATCAACCCATTTTGATACTGAAACTAATGGGGTTTCCTAAGGAGGAGCTCCTAGAGGCTGTATTTGCCCAATGGGCGGAAGCTGCAGCTGAAGCGGAGAAGGTGAATGGCACCAATCCTTCAGTGGTTCTGGCTGCAGAACTGGCTCGGCTGGAGCGTAAGGGTCCAGCAATATCCTCTGGGGAATGGTTGGCGGAGGCTGCTGCCGAAGGGTCGCTGCACCAGCCGGGAATTTCCTTTCATGAGGTGGGTGACCGTCCCTTCCCAGCGAACCCAACTGTAGCGATACCTGCTGAGGATTGGCAAACGTTGCTGCCGCAGACGCCTAAAGTACAAGACGGGCTGGCTCATGTGATGCGCCGGGTGGCGGAAGCTGCTGCCCAACGTGCGCGTCAACAGAGTAAGTGATACTCTATCGAACTCTTCAAAATCAAAAAAAAGGCAATCCTATCAACAGAGTACCTCTGTTGCGGGATTGCCTTTTTTAAGTTGATTAACTGCTCGGTTCGTCAGTGCCCGTATTGCTGACACCATCCGATAGTTCCAAAATTTCTGTTCGCAGGCGAAGCATTTTTTGGTCCAGCTCATCGGCGGCCCGAGCGGCTTCCTTCAGTTCCTCTGCCACATGTGCTGGAAGCTGCTTATCGAATTTATAATATAGAATATGTTCCATGCTGGCCCAGAAATCCATGGCAAGGGTGCGCAGCTGAATTTCTGCCTTCACCCAACGAGTGCCCTCAAGCAGAATAAGGGGAATGGAAACAATCAAATGCAGGCTCTGATACCCATTAGGTTTGGGATGGGCAATATAATCCTTGATCTCAAGGACGCGGATATCCTCACGTATACATAGATGATCCACAAGCCGATAAATGTCTTTAACAAATGCGCATACGATTCGCATCCCTGCGATATCATGGATGTATTGCTCCATATTTTCGCTGCTGAGTTCGTAGCCTTTACGTTCCATTTTTTGCAGAATACTCTTAGGTTCCTTAATCCGGGATTTAATATGCTCAATAGGGCTGAAGCCGTCACGAATTTGCCATTCGGTCTTGATGACATCGATTTTATTCTGAAGTTCATTCAGGGCTAGACGATAAAGTGCTGGCAGTTGCATTAACTCATCAATCTTCCTTGGGTAGCCTTGTTCCTTCTCCCATTTGCGAAGATCCTGCACGTGTATTTGTAACTGACTTAAGGTATGATGTCTGCTTTCGTGTTCTTTCACGGTTACTCTCCCGATTTACGTATTTGTGACTGCTTCTATTTTAACCGATGAACAGTCACAGAAGCAAAACTTTCAATGATCAGGGATCTCTATAACGGCATGTAAAATAACCCGAGCCTCGAATATTATTCGGACTTGGGCTGTGATTTGTGAGTAATAATATTTATTTATTGGTAGGAGATCCGTCTCCATACCCTATGTCTTGATATCCTGTATTTTCAAGTTTGGGTATTACGCCCAGCTCATCAATTGTTTTTTGGGTCTCATTTGTCCCGTGCTGACGTAAGTATTCATATACCTTGATGGTCTTATCGTCGAACTGATCAACGCCATCATCATGATCGGCTGATTTGTAAGGAACTACGGCACGCCGGAAGCTGTACTCATCATCCTGTTCCAATGCTTTTAGACGGTCATTCAGAACGGTCAATTCCTCATCCGTAAGCCAAACCTCAAACTCTCCGGTCTCGTTTCGAACCGTTTGAATCAGCCCGTGGGTTATAGATATGAAATACTGTTGTTTATCTGGATGTGCTGCCAAGGTGATCCCTCCTTTTTACGATAAGGTTCGCCAAAATCACTTTAACTATTATACACAGAACGACAAATAATGAATCTATTCGATACATTTGGTATGATAGAGTCACGTTTCCGGCATTGCCCGGGGCGCAAAAGGGTTAATTCGTGTTAATACATGAATATAATTTGCCTATTCTCACTGTGGAGAAGGAGGAACTACTAATGAATTTATTACAGCGCATCAAAGACGGTGCCAGTAGGGTTACCGAGAAAGCGCAAAGCTCTGTGGAAATCGGCAAGCTGAACAGCCGGATCTCAGACATTGAACATGAGATGGAAATTGAATTTATGAAAATGGGAAAGATCTTTTACGAGGGATATCGTTCAAGGGATATGTCGCTTGCTGAAGGTGAAATGCTTGAGATTTCACGGGTCTGCTCTAAGCTTCAGGAGGAAATTGATAGTGTGCGAACACATATTGCCGAACTGAAAAATGAACGTTTGTGCAAATGCGGACATATCGTTGCGCTCGATGCCAATTTCTGTCCAAGTTGCGGGCGGAAGTTGGAGTCAGAAGCTAAAGTGAAGACGGCTTCAGTACCCGGACAACAGTATTCTCCGCGGAGAGTGGATCCGGAGGAAACTCTAGTATATACAGCGCAAGTGGATTCGGACCAAGAAGCGGAGCCTGCGTATGAAGAGGAGCATTCATTTAATTATGAAGAGGTTCTGGATCATGAAGAAGAGCTTCCGCTTCCCCTTGAGGATTACGCTGTGAATGTTCAAGATTCAAAGCGTGAACTCCAGCATGCCGATGAGCTGGAACGTGAGCGGGAAAGACAGCTGGAGCTTGACCAGCGTATACGGGACTGGAAAGCAAGTGAATTCGTGGAATCTGATCAAGTGAACTCGGAAACAAAAGATATGGTGAAATGCCAGATTTGCCGAGTCGATTTACCAAAGGGTTCCATGTGGTGTCCGCGCTGCGGATCGGAACAAATCTAGGCAAGAGTCAGTCATCTTAGGGGGACAACGAGTATGGAACAGTTGCTGCTGCATCTGCGCAATCTGGGCTTCACTGAAATGGAGTCCAAAATTATGGTCGAGCTTGCGGCCAAGGGCCAAGCATCAGGTTACGAGGTTGCCAAGCAGCTGGGAGTATCAAGATCGAATGTGTATGCGGCACTTCAACGTCTGACCCAGCAAGGATATGTGCGTTGTGGGGAAGGGGAGCCTGCACGGTACAGCGTGCTGAATCCAGAGGAATTGGCGCTAATGATTTCCGGCCGTGTTCAAGCGTCCTTGCACTTCGTGGAAAGTGAAATGCCTCGCGGCGGACCCGTCAGCCCTTCTTTTTACAATTTAGAAGGAGAACGCAATGTACTAGGTACTCTAGTACGGCAGTTGAATTCTGCTAAGCGGGAGATCGTAGTTGATGTATGGAGGGAGGAAGCGTCCCTTTTCCGTAATGAGTTAGAACAGGCTGAATTGCGTGGTGTGAAGCTGCTGTGGGCATTTGACGGCGGCAACGCAGGCCCTGTTCCTTATCCGGCCTGGCCGCCACTTGATGGGGGCGTGGCGCGGAAGGATGGGCGCAAGTTCTCGTTCGTCATTGACCGAAGCTGGTGCATGTTAGGCATGCGTTATGAGGATGGAGCTGTACAGGCGGTCGTAACGGAGCATCCAGTGCTTGTAGAACTGCTATTGAATCATTTCACGCAAGAGATGGTGCTGTTTGAACTAGAACAGGATATGGGCCCCGAGTTGGAAAGACGTTATGGGGAACGTTACGGTAACATCTATCGTAAATATGTAATGCATGATCAGGATGAGAATCTTGAGGAGAACGAAGAATAAGTAGGATAACTGTTAACACTATTATAGGAGGTGAATTGAGGGTGGAGTGTATTGTTCATTTTGAGGTCCTGCATTCGGATGGTCCCAAGGAGCTGCGTGGTTTGCTGTTCCTGGATAAGGGATCAAAACCTACTGAGAGTCAACTGATTGAGATGTTCAAGGATATGAAGTTTGATGTGACTTTGGCAGATCGGGAGAAGCTGGTCTTTAAGCCGGTGAATTCGCGGGACAAATACTCATCAATCAGAATCACAAGCTTCGACACGGGGGAAGAAGATTTCAAAGAGGACCGAGAATTAAAGTCTCTTATTGGAAATCTGCTTCCGCAGAGGCCAACTGGCATTTAATGCGGGTGTAAGGGTTCATTTAGAGGAGAGGAGGAGTACATATGCTGCTGTTGAGACAAAAGGTAATGAACGAAGGTATTGTACTTGGCCAAGGCGTACTCAAGGTTGATTCTTTCTTGAATCATCAGATGGACCCTGTTTTGATGCGTGAGGTCGGACGTGAGTTTTCGCATCGTTTTGCGGGAGAGGGTATTACGAAGGTGCTCACGATTGAATCCTCGGGTATCGCCCCGGGAATCATGACGGCACTGGAGCTGAATGTTCCGTTGATTTTTGCCCGCAAACAGAAGTCGCTGACGCTTACCGAAGATATTTACGTAGAGAAGGTGTATTCCTTCACCAAGAAAGAGAGTAATGAAATCACGGTTTCCAAAAAATTCATTGCACCAGGAGAACGTGTTCTCATTGTTGATGATTTCCTAGCCAACGGGGAGGCAGCTTTTGGATTGGCACGTATTGTAGAACAGGCGGGTGCGAGTGTTGTAGGCGTAGGAATTGTGATTGAAAAGTCGTTCCAGCCCGGCAACCGTCTTCTTCAGGAGGCTGGCTACCGTGTGGAATCACTAGTGCGTATCTCCTCCCTGGAGGACGGAGTGATTTCATTTGTGGAACAGGATGACGAAATGTAGTGTTGATGAATTTATGCTTCTGACAAAACAAGCCGGAAACTAAGGGCATTACATGCCTCGTTTCCGGCTTATTTGTTATGGTAAAGAGTAGAAAACTCAGGCTTAGCTCCCGCATGCCTCACTAGAGAACGTGTCGTCAGCTTCTGGGAGCACAATGCTTGGAGCAAGAGGTGACAGTACCCGAAGAGCTCCAGGCTCACAGCGCACGGCGAGAGCTTCGACACCAAGGCTCTCGCCGTCACCGATGGCATGCCTTGCTTCTGCGAAGTGGACGGCTACGCTTCGTCCGCGCAGCATAGACACGAAGGGCAGCGCGACATGCTTGCCCTTCAATACCGTCGGGAACAGCCGCAGCAACTGCCCGCGGCTGCACCCGTGCACGACGCAGACGTCGAGCAGGCCGTCATCGGCCTTCGCCTGCGGGCAGATCAGCAGCCCGCCGCCATAGCTCGGCAGGTTGCAGACCGAGACGAGCCAAGCCTTGTCGTAGACATGCTCATTACCGTCGCAGGCCACACTAACCCGGCATGGCTTAAACGTGATCAGCGTATGTAATATGCCGATGATATAAGCCAGCTGACCCGCTCCAATCGCGTTGCACAGGCGCTTGTAGCGGCTTGCATTCACGTTCTCTGCCACCTGGGCATCGAACCCGCTGGCAACAGCGGTCAGCGTAAATCCAGCCGCAGAGGATAGAAGGTCTGCTTCGTAGCAGAGGTTGCTGAGGGCCGCCTCCAGGGCTGCCTCAGGCTCCAATGGAATGCCGAAGCCTCGGGCAGTATCATTGCCCGAACCAGCGGGAATCACAGCCAAGGGAATACCCTTGTGGCTTAGGGCTCCAAGGATACTGTGGATGGTTCCATCCCCGCCAATGACAACTGCCGCGCTCCAATCTTCATGCTGCTGCAGCGCTTGCAATACGCTGTGCTCGGCTTCCTTCGCATTATGTGTAAACAGGGTCTCATATCGTACCTGACGATCCCGTAACAGTCCTTGCACGATGTTCCATGTACGCCCCCCGGCACCTCCGCCGGAACGTGAATTTATAATGAATAAATACATGTTCTCTCCAGCTCCTAATAAATTCAATGTTATCTTATAACCATTGTAAGGAGTGGTATGGCAAAAGGGAATCATTTTCCGTGTGTTGGGAGACCGCGCGTGAGTTACAAATGGTGAAGTTGTCGTTCTGCGATCTGCCCTACCCATGGAAGTCTATACCACTTGCCGCGAAGGGCGTGGTAAATCATCAATAGCCAAACGGCAAAGCTGCACAGAAAAATCAAAGCGGACAACATGGGACCGAGTAAAGGGAAAAGCGAGCCAAGTACATGGCTGATCATCAGGATTCCAAAAACAAGCAGGGACTGCAGGGCATGAAACATAACGAAACGGCTCCGTTTCTCCAAAGCGAGAAAGACGATCCCTCCTATAAACGGGAAGAAGTAACATAGTGCACCGGCAATATTGTCAGGCAATCCAGTGGATGATCTAAACGGGGACATACACTCACTCTCCTTATGGCTTGGCTCCTCTTAAAAGCTATGAGTTGAGAAGGCAAAGTATGTGGTTTTAAGGTTATGGGAAATCTTATAGGTTTCGGAGCAAAATAAAAAAATATTTCCGATGAGCACAATTTACAAGGAAAGGTGGAAGTTGAGTTGGAATATGATACAATATAACGATAAGGCCCCAAAGGAGTGATTCAGTTTTTGGCTCTTAGGGTAACTATAGTGTCAAGATGACCTTTTAAGGACATCTTAAACTTTCAGCCCAAATCACGACGAACCTGCTTCACCGACTTATGATGGTATTCAAGTCCTCAGCTTGAGAACATGTCTAGGACGGATAGTGCAAGCAATGTATGTTAGTGGATACTTACTTGCATTTCGAAGTTACGGCGCACTTTTCATCATGCATTCTCTGCAACGGAGCATTCATTTTCAATGTTTTGGGAGGGAACTGATCATGGCAAGTAAAGGTCATAACGAAGTCAAGGAAAGTCTACGGGAAATGACACGCATTTTCCGGCCCAAAGATCCCAAGAAATTCGTAAAAGAATACGTCCGTAAATATCGGATAACGGGAGGCTATGAAGAAGAGCTGACCCTGGTTGTGGAGCATGAACTGGTAAGGATGAATTCATCCGTCTCCTGAAGAAAAAGGAGAACAGTCCACCTGCACGCTTTCTTTTGGCGAGATCATTTTATGTATATCATCCATGAGGATTCTCATAAACCGTGCCCGGGCGGCTTGCTGCCCAGGATCGGTTATTTTTGTATGTAAATTTATAAGGGAATTAGCTGTGTGGTTTCAAAAATCACCAAATTGTCAAATAGAATAGTAGCGAAAATTAGGAGAATAAGAGTTTTTGAAATGCTAAAAATGTTGTTTGCGTTTTCTGAAAGCGATTGCAAATTGAGGTGGGACAAGGACTTTTTTCAATTTAGAACACTTTGTGAACTAGTTGTGAACGATTGACAAAAGACCCCCTTAATCTTATATTAATAGTGATTGTTATAATTGACAGGACAGATGAAATAATCTTAGAAATCGGGATGAAGCGGGGTAGATCAATGATGAAAACGTGGCAGGCTGTAAAGCGACTCCTTCCCATGATGACAGTATTCGGACTCTTTCTTGCAGGTTGCGGCCGCGAAGACTTATCGGTGCTAAGACCTCAAGGGCCTGTAGCGGAAAGCTCTTTTGGGCTCATTAAGCTGTCGATCTCGATCATGATCGTTGTGCTGTTAATTGTATTTGCTATCGCAGCTTACGTTATGATCAGGTTCCGTAGGAAGCCGGGACAGACTGAAATTCCGGAGCAGGTTGAAGGCAGTTTCAAACTGGAAATTCTCTGGACAGTGATACCATTAATTCTCGTAATTGTATTGGCTGTTCCAACCGTACAGCAGGTTTTTGCTTTCGGTAATGATCACTCCAATGACAAGAATGCTGTGAAGGTAAAAGTTACTGCCCATCAATTTTGGTGGGAGTTCGAGTACACGGACTTAGGTGTAACCACAGCTCAGGATCTCGTTATCCCTACCGGGAAAGACATTGCTTTGGAACTTGAAACCAAGGATGTACTTCACTCCTTTTGGGTACCCTCACTCGCCGGTAAAATGGACACTAACCCTGCCGGAACGATTAACCGGTTCAGCTTCAGTGCTCCTAATGAAGGCGTATATCGCGGGAAATGCGCGGAACTCTGTGGACCTTCACACGGACTAATGGAATTCAAGGTGAAGGCGGTTGATGAAGCGGAATTTGCGAAATGGGTCGACTCTTTGAAAGCGCCTGCGGTGCTTCCGGAAGATCCTGCTCTTGCCAAGACCTTCAAAGATCAATGTCTTCAATGCCATGCAGTCGGCGATCAGGGGATTGCGAATGGACCGAACCTTACGGGAATCGGCTCTCGTGAAGCTATTGCTGGTATTTTGAATAATGATGATACTCGGGAAGACGGCGCTCCGATTGAAGAGAACCTTAAGACTTGGCTGCATGACCCTCAGAGTGTGAAGCCGGGCAACCTTATGCCTAACCCCAAAGACCTCGGCCTTAGTGATGTTGAAATCGATGGCATCGCAGAGTATCTGGCCAACTATACATTGGACTAGTGAACTAGCCCATTACAAGCAGCATATCCGAAGAGGGGGGAAGTACCTTGGCTCAAGCACATCCTGTTAACGCACCCAAGCCTTTAGGGCATGGTCATAGCGTCAAGCGTCATACCGGGCTTATGGACTGGATTACAACTGTAGATCATAAGAAAATAGCTATTTTGTATCTATGGGCGGGGGGATTATTTTTTGGTATCGGGGGGATTGAAGCCCTTTTGATCCGTTGGCAGCTGATCAAACCAATGAGTACCTTTTTAGATGCCCAGACGTTCAATGAATTGATAACGATGCATGGAACGACAATGATCTTCCTTGGAGTTATGCCTATTATCTTTGCATTAATGAATGCCGTTATCCCCCTGCAGATTGGTGCGCGGGACGTGGCCTTTCCTTTTCTGAACGCGCTTGGCTTCTGGACTTTCCTGTTCGGAGGAATATTACTTAACCTCAGCTGGATTATGGGCGGTGCGCCTGATGCGGGCTGGACCTCGTATGCACCCTTATCTAGCACGACCTACAGCACAACGCACGGAGTGGATTTCTACACGATCGGCCTGCAAATAGCGGGTCTTGGTACCCTGATCGGCGGGATTAACTTTCTGGCAACCATTATAACCATGCGTGCACCAGGAATGTCTTTTATGCGTATGCCGATGTTCGCTTGGGCTACTTTTATTACTTCAGCAATTATTCTATTCGCTTTTCCAGCAATCACTGTGGGTCTAGTATTGCTTACCTTTGACCGTATTCTAGATGCTAACTTCTTCGAGGTTGGGTCCGGAGGAAGTCCGGTACTTTGGCAGCATATTTTCTGGATATTCGGGCATCCCGAAGTGTATATTCTCATTCTCCCGGCTTTCGGAATCATGTCGGAGATTATTCCTACCTTTTCTCGCAAGCGGCTCTTTGGTTACAGCTCCATGGTATTTGCTACGATCTTGATTGCGTTTCTCGGATTCATGGTCTGGGCGCATCATATGTTCACCACAGGTCTTGGACCTGTAGCGAATGCACTGTTCTCTGTATCCACGATGCTGATTGCAGTCCCTACAGGAATTAAGATTTTTAACTGGTTGTTTACGATGTGGGGTGGGCAAGTACGCTTTACCACACCAAACCTATTCGCAGCAGGCTTTATCCCAACCTTTACGATGGGCGGTGTTACGGGAGTGATGCTTGCATCTGCACCTGCCGACTTCCAATTTCACGATACCTATTTCGTCGTAGCCCATTTTCACTATGTTATTGTGGGTGGTTTGGTATTGGGATTGTTCGGAGGCTTGCATTATTGGTGGCCGAAGATGTTTGGACGGATGCTGAGTGAAACGTTGGGCAAATGGACCTTCTGGACATTTACCATTGGATTTCATCTAACTTTCTTTGTACAGCATTTCCTGGGTCTGATGGGAATGCAGCGCCGCGTATTTACGTATTTGCCGAACCAGCAGTTTGACACGCTGAATCTGGTGAGTACGGTTGGTGCAGGGCTCATGGGCGTGGGGATGTTGATTTTCCTAACTAATATTTTCTTAACCTCGAGAAAACCAGCGGATGCAGCGGATGATCCTTGGGAAGACGGTCGGACGCTGGAGTGGAGCATTCCTTCACCGCCACCGGAGTACAACTTCAAGCAAATCCCGCTGGTGCGCGGAATTGATGCATTCTGGAAGGAAAAGACCGCAGGCCATACAGCCATGACACCGGCTGAACCAATCGGATCGATTCATATGCCATCCGCAACGGTGCTTCCATTCGTGATGTCAGTGGGTATCTTCATCGCTGGATTAGGATTTATGTTCAGTCGGGATGAATTCAGTAACGGATTGATGAGTTTCTTATTCAATAATTATTTAGTAACTGCACTTGGACTTCTCATTACGTTCGGATCTATGCTGGTGCGCTCGTTGTATGACGATCACGGCTGGCACATCGAACCTGAAGAGCTGGAAGGAAGGTGAGAAGTCATGACAACAGCACACGCAGAAGCTGCTAACGGTACCTTACCTCACGAGCCGGAAAAGGCTACCGCTGAGGGTCGCAACAAAGTATTGGCCTTTTGGTTATTTTTAGGGGGAGAGGCAGTGCTCTTCGGCACTCTCTTTGCTACCTTTCTGGCGCTGCGCAACCAGACTAACGATGGGCCATCAGCTAACGAGCTATTCCATCTCCCGCTTGTTGCAGCAGCGACGTTAATTCTGTTAGTCAGTAGTTTAACTAGTGTATTCGCTATACAGGCCATGCACCGCAACAACCCGGTCCAACTTCGGAACTGGCTGATCCTGACTGTAGTTCTCGGTGCGGGGTTTCTCGGATTGGAAATTTACGAATTCTCTGAGTATGTAAGACATGAGGAATTTGGAATGACCACGAGCGCGTTCAGCTCGGCTTTCTATACGTTGGTAGGCTTCCACGGCGCTCACGTTGCTTTCGGAATTCTCTGGATTTCACTGTTGATTATACAACTGGGGTATAAGGGATTGACGGTTGTAACGGCACCCAAAGTCTATGTATCCGCCATGTATTGGCACTTTATCGATGTAGTATGGGTCTTCATCTTCACGGTTGTATACCTGCTTGGAAAGGTGGGCTAAGGCCATGGTGACCGAACAGCATTCACAAGGGAACGGTGTTAAGCATCGTCACCGTCCGGAAGGGCCGCAGAGACATATTGTCGTATTTATATTCTCTATTGTATTGACGCTCATTGCTTTTGCAGCGGTAGCCGCCGGAGGGATTAATCCTACGTTTGCAGTTATTCTGCTTCTGGTGATGGCTGTACTGCAGGTTTTTCTGCAGATGGGATTCTGGATGCACTTGAAGGATAAAGGGCATCTGCTGCCGATTATCTTCATGGTTGGTGGATTTTTTATCGCCGGGACTTGTATCGTGATGGCGCTATACTGGGTCTGGTGGGATTAGATAAAAGGGAGAGGTGGGCTGATGCCCCCTCTTTTTTGAAAATAAAAGAATTTATATTTCTACGAGAAACGGGGACCGTCCCTTTTAGGATGGTTAAGCCGTTTCTTCTTAAATTTTATGCCGTGTTCACAATTTAGACGTATTCATGCCCCGCGCTAGGAGGCGTAGACATGCTGGGATTAGAATATTTTAGCTTTGCTGATTTGTGGAGCCCGCTATTTCTGGCAGGAATGTTGGTTATGGTGGCAGTCTACTTCTTATGTATAGGTCCGCTTTCTACCCAATTTGCCAATTCAGCTCCAGTACCGCTAAGACTTAGAGCACTATTTGTGCTAGGGATGACTGCGCTCTATCTGGCTCAGGGTGGTCCAATTAGCCTGTTAGGTCATATGATGTTTTCGTTCCATATGGTCAGTATGGCTTTGTCTTATCTGGTTGCTGTTCCGCTTATCATGATGGGTATACCCGACTGGGTATGGCGTGCAGCTCTTAAACATAATCCATTTCGGCGCTTATCCTTTCTGGTTCAACCTATTGTGGCAGCGCTGCTGTTCAATGGATTGTTCTCCTTGTATCACATCCCGGTGATTCATGATTATGTGATGCTGCATTTTGTGGTTCACCGAATTTATTATGTAGTTTTGTTTATAGCATCGGCGCTAATGTGGTGGACGCTAATTAATCCGCTGCCAGAGCAAAGGATGGCTTCGGGTCTTGGCAAGATCGGATTTATTTTCCTTAACATGGTGCTGCTTACTCCAGCCTGCGGCTTGATCATATTTGCGAGTCAGCCACTATATGCGACCTACAGTGATCCGGATACGTGGGCAAGGGCCATGGGTTATTGTGTATCAGGAGATCCCGCAGCCCTGCTGCAGGCTTTTGGCGGTCCGACGTTCTTTGGATGGATGTCTCCAAAAGTGGATCAACAGGTGGGGGGCATTGCGATGAAATTCATTCAGGAATTTATTTTTGCCTCCATGCTTGCTTATGTGTTCTATCATTGGTATAAAAAAGAGAATGGGCAAGAAGACGCTGAAGCGTCTCCGTCACCCTCCGAGCTGGAGAGTGGCAACTTGACCCGTGCATAGCTGGATACTGTCGAGGGGGATAACCATGGATATTTTCACACTGTTTCCAACGATCAGTACATCTTTCATCGTGATTAGCGCGATACTGGTGGCAGTTGGTTGGAGACTCATTATTAAAGGCAAGCGCGAGGCGCATAAGAAAACGATGATCGCTGCTGCAATTGCTGCGTTGTTGTTCTTCATTGTTTATGTGTCGAGAACACTATTTGTAGGAAATACCTCCTGGGGTGGACCGGAAAACTTGAGTTCAATCTATCATGTATTCCTGATCTTCCACATCGTTCTGGCCACGGTAGCTGCTGTATTTGGACTTACGACCCTTACGCTTGGATTCAAAGCAAAATATGCCAAGCATCGTAAGTGGGGTAGAATTACCTCTATGATTTGGTTTGTTACTGCGATTACAGGTGTTATGGTGTACGTACTGCTCTATATACTGTATCCGGGTGGACATACGAAGCCGGTATGGGAAGTTATTTTGGGTGCTTGATTTGAGGATGCAATGGCCTGTGAGTCTGCGAGTTCAGTAAATGAACCTGCAGAACACAGGTCATTTTTGTTTTATGGAGTGCGCCTAACAGGCGAATTTATAGGAAAAGCCTTCCAAACTTCCACTTGACGATGGTAAATTAAGGACATATACTGTGTATATAGATATATACAGTGATCACAGATGATTGAGTAAACTGAAACTATCCACAAACTGCTGAATGAAGCCAAACTAAAGTGAGGTAAGAATGAATGAAAACGATGAGAGACTCGTGGTTTATGATCCGTAGGGAGTTAAGTGGAGATAAAGTAAGTCTAGTGCTTACCTTTTTGTTTTCCATTTTATTTTTAAGCTATTTAGGTTTTTTTACCGGGATACTGGTAAATGAATCGCTAGGTGAGCAGGAGCGGAACCCTTTCGTTGATTTCATATTATTAACGATCCTGCCTATCCTCGGATTTACGTATTCCCGCCGTTCGTTCAAGTATTTAAGCGAGGATTCATACACGAAGATGCTAATCTATCTGCAAAGTCTGCCCATTCCAGCTGAAGTTATTTTATGCAAAAGAAAAATTCAATCTCTATTATCCTATACTTCTAACGGTATCGTGTATTTCGGATTAATGTATCTGGTATATGAGAATCTAAGGATAGAGATATCCCCGCTTCCTTATATTGTTTTTGCACTAACTTGGATTGGTTATGGTTTTATTATTACGGGAATTTACATTTTTATCGAATTTCTATTCAGTGGAAAAATGTACTTTGGTCTGACTCTTCTGATTATGGCGTTAAGTGGTGGTATAGCAGCTTTGGTATATTTGGCTGGAGGCAATTTACTTGTATACAGCATTTCGTACTCAAAGGACTATGGATTCCAGTCTCCATTAATGTGGGGAACGATAATAGCCGGTACGGTATCCATCCAGTTATTCTCTACTTGGACGATTAATCGGTTAAAAAAGCGGAATCTCGTATGAGTAAGTGGAAGGTGGTGTGAAATCATGCGGATACCGATCCAAATTAATGAAAATAGTGCCGAACCCCTATATCACCAGATAGAAAGCCAGTTACGAGCATTAATTATAAGCGGAGTGATTACCGAGGGGACATTGCTTCCTTCCATACGTGAATTTGCCGGGGACCTGAACTGCAGTGTCATTACCGTCCGCCGGGTATATCAGGATTTGGAGGGTGAAGGGATGCTGCGAACAAGGCAGGGGACAGGTACCTTTGTTTCTCATGTAGGAGATGACGCTCGTGAGGAATACAAGCGGGATGCGGTTATGAAGGCGCTTGAGGCTGCGGTGGATCTGGCTCGTTCCGTTCATAGCAGCAAAGAAGAACTCAACGTACTTTATCAGGAGATTGTGGAACGCAAATATAAACAACAGGAGTGAAAGGGGGTAAGCCTGGATGGTGCAGATGGCAATTGAATTACGCAATGTACGCAAACAGCGACGTAACAAAACGATAGGACCGCTTAATCTGAAACTGCCGGAAGGACATATCATAGCTTTGGTAGGGCAAAATGGCTCGGGCAAAAGTACCCTGCTACAGATGTTGCTACAGCTGACGCACCCGGAAGCTGGGGAGATTCGCTGGTTCGAACGGAACTGCGCAGAAGGAATTCCGCTTGAACTACGTCAGGGTATAACCTACGTGCCGGAAATCTCGCTTACGGAAGAGAACAAATGGAGTGCTGAAGAGGCGGCAAAATTCCGCTCCTATTGGTATCCGCAATGGGATAGTTCGTATTTTAATGAACTACTTGATCAGTTAGAAGTCCCGCGCAACATCAGACTTGGCAAGATGTCCAAAGGGGAGCGTCGTAAGTTCGAGATTGCTGCTGCCTTGGCGGCACGCCCTCGATTGCTGTTACTTGATGAGCCTTCTTCGGGATTGGACCCCTTTGCGTGGAAGAAGATGATTGAGGCGTTGCGCCGATACATGGATGAGAATAACGCCACGATCCTCATATCCACCCACATTGTAGAAGAGGTCCGCCGTCTGGCCGATTATATTGTGCTTATGCATCAGGGACAGGTGCTGGGAATGGCGGAGAAAGACAGCCTGTATGGGCTTTGGAATGAGGTATGGGTGAATGTTGGCAACGAAGAGGAGCTTAAAGAACTGGCCGATGAGTTTCCTGGAACCCTTCACTGGACGATGGAGACTCCTGGTGCAGCCTCATTTGTTACAAAACATTTTCATAAAATAGAGAAACGCATCCAAGATTTAGGCGTACATGTTATTAAAAGCCGTAGTCTAGAGCTGGATGAGATACTCAGTCTATGGACGCAAGGGCATATTCCTGAATTAGTTGATCTAGAGAGAGGGGATTGAAGAATGGAAGCTTTGAAGCTGGAACATGTAGTGAAGCAGTTCGGAGAGAAAACCGCAGTGAACAGAATTAACCTTAGTGTAGAACCTGGTGAAATTTACGGCTTGCTCGGGGCAAACGGGGCCGGCAAAACAACTACTATGCGTATGGTACTTGGCTTGATTTATCCTGACGATGGTAAGATCCTCTATAAAGGTAAGTCCTTCAATAACGAGCTCCAGCAAATCATGGGTTATCTCCCGGAAGAGCGGGGTCTGTATCCGAAGGTGAAGGTTAGCGAGCAGATCGTCTATTTGGCCCGGCTGCGCGGCATGTCTGCGAGTGATGCAGATAAGAGCCTACGCTACTGGCTAGATCGTTTCGATGTGCCGGATTATTACAATAAGAAGATTGAAGAACTGTCTAAAGGGAATCAGCAGAAAATGGGCTTTATAGCAGCGGTAGTACATAAGCCGCAATTGTTAATTCTTGATGAAGCGTTCAGCGGTTTGGACCCTGTCAATGTAGAGCTGCTCAAAGATACTGTTAGGGAATTACGTGACCAGGGCACAAGTATTTTGTTCTCGACGCATCGGATGGAGCATGTCGAAGAGCTGTGCCGCCATATTACGATTATGGATCGTTCCAACACCGTAGTTCAGGGGGATATCCGCGAAATCAAGAAAGGTTATCCGCGTGAGGAAGTATTACTGCGTACGACATCAGAGGTATCAGGACTTGAGTCTGTGCCAGGCGTAACTGCTGTAAAACGTCAGGAACGGGGTTATCTGTTGAACATTAGCGAGGTTGGCGCAGCACAACGGATTTTGCAGAAGGCGCTGGCGCAAAGCGAAGTGGAGCATTTTGAAATCAAAGAACCGACGTTAAACCAAATCTTTATCAAAGTGGTAGGTGGTGAATCACATGAATAAGATGGGAACCATTATCGGCTTTACCTTTAAAAATAAAGTGAAAACAAAGTCTTTTTTGATCACTACGTTAATTTTGATGCTGCTGCTCAGTATTGGGATGAACATTCCTTACTTTATCAAAGTATTTCAGGGTGATGACGGTGCAAAGAATACAGGAATTCATGTTGCTGTTGTAGCTGAGACAGGGGGCCGAGCTTCTGATCTGCTCAAGAATTATGCTTCAGGGGTTACTGTTGAAGGCGGTGCTACAGTAGATCAATACACATCTGCTGATGATGCCGGTCTTAAGAAGGCGTTAGAGGAAGAGACACTGGACGGATATATACAGCTAGGGACTGAAAGTGAAACTGGGCTTCCGCCAGTAACCTTTTATAGCCCGGATGGAGACATAGATGGTGAGGTTCAAACCTTCCTTCAATTGGGTCTGCAGCAAGTGAATGCTCAGTTAATTGCTGGCGATAAGCTGACACCGGAGCAGATTGGTGCAATGAACGCACCGGTTCCAATAGATACGAAGCAGATCAGTACGGAAGGTACAGCTTCAGGTGAAACGGACGAGGAAAAGGATGCCCCTCCGATTATCAATTATGTTATTGTATATGCACTTCTAATGATGTTCTTTATGTCCATTATGATGACAGGTAATATGATAGCGGCTGAGGTTACCTCCGAGAAGAGCTCGCGTATCATGGAGATTCTCATTACGAGCGCCTCACCTTTAGCTCAGATGTTCGGTAAAGTTATTGGTATCTTCCTAATCGGAATATTGCAAATTGCACTTATAGCAGCTACTGTAGCCATTAACTTAAATCTGCCGCATAACGCGTCTATCTTAACTGATTTCGATCTTGATCTAGGTCAGCTAAATGTTAACTTGTTAATTTACGGTTTGGTCCTTTACGTTCTAGGGTATTTCCTGTATGCCTTGATCTACGCTGCTATCGGTTCAATCGTCAGCCGTACGGAAGATCTGGGGCAGGCCGTAATGCCGATAACCATGCTGGGCCTTGTAACTTTTTATATCCCGTTATTCAGTATTTCAAATGCTGATACAATGCTCGTTAAGGTAGCGAGTTACATTCCATTCACATCCCCTCTTAGCATGCTTCTACGTATAGGGGTTGGTGATGTAGCTCTATGGCAAATACTAGTATCCCTTCTTATCTTGTTGGTTTCTATCTTTGTCTTCGGCTGGCTCGCCGCCAAGATCTATCGGACGGGTGTGCTGATGTACGGTAAGCGTCCTACCATCAAGGAGATTAGAAAAGCGATGAAGGCTTATAAGATTTAAGGAGTGGGAATTATGGATAAAAAACAACAACAAAATTTAGGAATGTTATTCGTAGGCTCTTTTTCCTCACTTACAGCAAGCCAAATTATTGAGTCTAACGGGAGCAATCTGGTGGATTTCGCGCAAGGGCTTCTAACGGGTATAGGCATTGTCGGTATGCTGTTGGCCATTGTAACCTTTGGTAGATATAATAAGCGCAGTCAATAACAGTTCTGAGAATTGTAATAACCCCTTTAATGAGAAACAGACACATCGTAAACCGCCCTTGAGATATAAAGGGCGGTTTTTATTTTTAAAGACCCTGTTTGATTAAACTCCAGATGCGCTCAAACCTATCTTGGTAGTCTGGTAAATTCCAGGATTCTTTGAAGGACGGGAGGCTAAACACCGCAAACGCGGAGAGAATCGCCTCTGCCCGTTCTAAGTGGGGATCGTGATAGTCCATGAAGCCGTCAATAATTTGGTAGGAATCCCAGAGAACATCACGTAATACCAGTGGATTGCCGTCCACATATTGCGTATTCAAGGCGAACATCTTGGGATTCTCGTTATAGGCGCGTTTTTTTGCGTTAGCAAATGCCCAGAGCCACTCGTGGAGCAATTCCTGTGGATTTGCCAAATTAGTCATGTCTATTTTGATTTGTTCTGATATCATCCGGTTGAACCAGCTCTTAGACACGGCTGCCCAGAGCTCTTGCTTATTTTTAAAGTGTTTATAGAGCGCTGCGTGGGTGATACTTAATTCATCTGCAATTTGTGAGAGTGTTACTTCTGATCTTTCCGTTCGTTCAATTAAAGCCTCCGCTGTTTCAATAATAAGCTCTTGTGTGATTTTAGCCACCGTGCTGCCAACCTTCTTTCGTCAATTAGCTTCTTGCTAATCGTAGTGTCTGCTTGAATTTTAGCATATAACATATCCAGTAACAATTGTTGACTTTTGTAACTAGAGGTATTATGCTTGTTGCGTAGGTTACAAAAATTAATAAATGTTACTCGTTATCTTATGTAGGGAGGCCATGAGTTATGAAAGCAGCGCAGATTACTAAATATTCAAAAAATTTTAAAGTAGAAGTGAATGATATTCCAGTCCCGGAAATAAGTGATAACGAAGTCTTGGTTAAGGTGAAAGCAGCGGCGGTTAATCATTTGGAACTGCTTATTGCTACCGGGAGCGTGAAGTTAATCCAGGATTATAAGTTCCCATTGGTACTCGGTAACGAGCTCACAGGTATTATCGAAAAGGTTGGCAAGAAAGTCCAGGACTTCAAAGTTGGCGATGCAATTTATTCACGCCTGCCACTACAAAAAATCGGTGCATTTGCGGAATACGCGGCGATTAATGCGTATGCCATAGCACATTTACCTGTAAATCTTGATTTTGTCACCGGCGCGGCTGCGCCTTTAACGGGATTAACTGCCTATCAAGGTTTGCATGAAGAGTTAGCTGCTAAAGCTGGCGAAAGTGTCTTTATTCCTGGGGGCTCTGGTTCATTTGGCCAAATGGCTATTCCTATTGCCAAAAGCATGGGGCTCAAGGTCATCGTCAGTGGAAATCCACAAGCACGTGAACGGACAATTGAGGCTGGAGCGGACCAGTACATTGATTACACGACTGAGAACTATTGGGAACAACTTAGTGATCTTGATTATGTGATTGATACCTTGGGACCAAACGAATTTGATCATGAACTTTCCATTATTAAAGCAGGCGGTCGCCTTCTTTCTCTGCGGACCGGTCCTAACAAACGTTTCGCCGAAACTATGGGCTTGCCAGGTTGGAAACAAAAGCTCTTCACCATTGCTGGGGCCAAGTATGATTACAAAGCCAAGAAGAAGAAAATTCAATATCATTTCATTTTTGTTCGCAGTGATGGAGAGCAATTGAAGAGAATTACAAAGATTATTGAAGAGAACGGAATTGTACCAGCGGTGGACCCCACAGAATTCCATATTGATGATATTAACGAAGCACTGAATCTTGTTGCTACAGGTCATCCCAAAGGAAAAGTCATTATTCATTTTTAAGGAGAGTACCCTATGAAGGCTGCACAAATCTCACGGTACTCCAAAATATTGGCAGCACAAATCAACACAGTCGATGTTCCATCAATCACACCAACTCAGGTGCTAATCAAAATTAAGGCAGCTGGTGTTGATCCACATCTTGTCTTGGCGATCACAGGCAAAGTTAAGTTGTTTGATCATTACGACTTTCCATTGACTCTGGGCAACGATCTATCCGGAGTTGTAGTCGAAGTCGGTACCGATGTCTTGGATTTTAAGGTGGGTGATCACGTGTATACTATGCCACCGCTAGACAAGATGGGAGCGTTTGCTGAATATGTTGCAGTGGATGCAGCGATTGTTGCTAAGAAACCAGTCCATTTATCCTTTAGCGAAGCAGCGGCAGTGCCACTGTCTGCTTTAACGGTGGTTCAGGCGCTAGCTATCCTAGATGTTCAGCAAGAAGGTAAATTATTCATCTCTGGTGGTACGGGGGGCTTTGGGCAGATTGCTGTTCCTTACGCGAAGTCACAAGGACTGTTTGTGACAGTTAGTGGGAGTAGATCAGCGCGGGCCTTGGCGGAGCGACTCGGGGCAGATAAGTTTATCGACTATACTACCCAGGACTATACCGAGATACTGGCAGACTATGATTATGTGATTGATACCCGAGGTGCTAGCGGAGTTTTTAAACAAATGAAGATACTGAAGTCAGGTGGGAAATTACTGTCGTTAAACGCTGGCCCCAATGCCCGTTTCGCTAGTCAAAACGCACATTGGTCAACGGGGAAGAGGATTCTTTTCACTTTACTGGGGGCACCTTTTGATGGGCTTGCCAAGTCACAAAGAAAAAGTTATGACTTCATATACGTGCAGCCGAATGGTCAGCAATTAGCAGCTTTCGCAAAGTATCTTGAAGAAGCAAACATTACGCCAGTGATTGATTCTGTGTACCCCTTTGACCAAGCGAATGCTGCGATTGCTAAAATTGCGACAGGGCATAGCCAAGGGAAAGTCATATTGAAAGTAGATGATGAAGAATGAAATTAAAAAATAGAACAATATTGGTGACTGGCGGTACTTCTGGCATTGGCTTTGCTTATGCTAAACGTTTTCTCGACATGGGAAATACCGTGATCATAACGGGGCGCTCGCAACAACGAATGGACCAGATCGTAAAGAACAATCCCGGACTTATTGGGATGGCGGCAGATGTTAGTGATCCCAAAAGCGTGGAGCAGCTTGCTAAAGAACTAAGGATTCACTACCCGAAACTGGATGTTATTTTTAATAGTGCTGGTATTATACACGAATTTGACTTGTTTGATGAAGCAGTTACCTACGAGCATCTTACCGCTGAAATCGCCACAAATTTGAATGGAACAATCTATATCACCAAGGCTTTGCTGCCACTGTTAGCCCAACAAAAGGAGGCAATGATTGTTAACGTTAGTTCACTACTTGCTAATATTACAGTTGCCAACGCACCGGCTTATTCTGCAACGAAGGCTGGGATTCATATGTTCAGTGATGCATTACGTGAGCAAATCCGGGCTAAAGGAAAAAACATTCATGTGATGGAACTTTGTCCACCTGTTATTTCTGAAACCAATCTCACGGACACCTTTGACGAAGGTTTCTTGAATAAGATGATTTCTTTGCCATTAGCAAAACTTGTTAATGTCGGTGTTAAAGGGATGGAAAACAACAAAATACGCGTAAATGCCGGTTTTACGAAAGTTATGCGCTTTTCCATGAAGTTCGCTCCGGATTTCATCACGCATACTTGGGGTCAAATGCTTCTTAAATCAAAGTAATACGAGAATAGTTAAATTTATAGGGCCATTAAAAATTCTTTACCGATCGTTCTCAATATGTTATGTTGAATAACAGGGAGGGAATAGAATGGCAAGGAGCAAAGAATTCGAAGAGAATGTTTTCCCTTTGAATTTTCTAGTATGATCGTTCTTGAATTGTTTCTCTTTCCTTCATCAGGATTACCTTCATAAATGGTCTATTATTTTACATTTCTTAGAATGATCGTTCTCGTATAGTGGGAAATTGTACTTAAATAATGAATAAAAGGAGCTAATACAATGAATATTTCTGAACAAGTCGCATTTGTCACTGGAGCGAACCGAGGTTTTGGCCGCCAGCTCACCCTTGAACTTCTATCTAGAGGAGCTAAGGTTTATGCTGCTGCAAGAAATCCGGAGACTATTGATATTCCAGGCGTTATACCTGTAAAGCTTGATATTACCAACCCTCAAGAGGTTGCAGCAGCTGCTAGGGTCGCTGAGGATGTTACTCTTTTAATCAATAATGCAGGATCAGCTACAGGCGCCTCTTTACTTGAAGGGGATGTGGAAAAAATACAGCTTGAATTCGATACTCATTTCTTCGGTACGCTATCCATGGTTCGTTCTTTTGCACCGATCATTGAAAAAAACGGGGGAGGATCGATTTTGAATATTCTTTCCGCATTATCTTGGTTTAGTTCGGGAACTGCGGGTGCTTATACAGCTGCGAAGGCTGCAGCATGGGCATTGACGAACGATTTACGTTTAAATCTGTATCCTCATAATGTTAGAGTAGCAGGATTACATGTAGGCTTTATGGAGACAGACATGACATCCGGCTTAGATGCCCCCAAATCGAACCCTTCAGATATCGCAAAAATAGCTATTGATGGCATAGAATCTGGCAGCTTTGAAATTCTTGCGGATGATACCAGTCGAATGATACAAGGTGGACTTGCAGGTGGCGTTCCTGCACTATACCCACATCTTTCTTAATAACTAATTTTGCTGTTAATTTAAATTATAGAGGAGAGTTTAGAATGGACAAATTGTGGAGTAAAACGAAAATTGGGAATATGGAATTACCACATCGCTTAGCGATGGCACCAATGACACGCAGCAGAGCGCAAGAAGATGGCACACCGGGAGAACTAGGCTCCCTTTATTATGCTCAAAGAGCATCGATGGGACTCCTTATTACGGAAGGAGCACAGCCTTCTGATGATGGTCAAGGATACTTATGGTCACCGGGAATCTATACTGAACAGCATATAAAAGGTTGGAGGAAGGTTTCGGATGCAGTGCATGAAGCAGGTGGATTTATGTATATCCAATTAATGCATGCCGGTCGTATGTCGCATCCCGACAATACACCCCATCATCGTCAACCCGTTGCACCATCTGCAATTGCACCCGGTGTTCAAATGTTTACAGCCACTGGAATGCAGGACATACCCGTTCCCCGGGAGTTAAGTAAAGAGGATATTCAAACGACCATTGCCGATTACCGAAAAGCAGCAGCAGCGGCTATTGAAGCCGGTGCGGATGGCGTTGAAATTCATGGAGCAAATGGATATCTCATTAATCAATTTATCGGAGAAAATTCGAATACTCGGACGGATGAGTATGGGGGATCTATAGAAAATCGTGCTCGCTTCGCGATTGAAGTCACCAAAGCCGTTGTCGAAGAGATTGGAGCAGAAAGAACAGGCTTCCGTATTTCGCCAGGGACACCTCTAGGGGGAATTCAAGATGGTGAACAAGGCCCTGAGCTGTATCTCTACCTTGTAAAAGAGTTAGCTCAACTGGATTTAGCTTACCTCCATGTCATGCATCTTGGAAACGAAAAACTGATCCATGATATTCGTTCCATTTGGACTAATCCACTATTAGTCAATCGGGCTGGGCGTGCTCTGGAAGATCTAAGTATCGATCTTGATAATGGCCTGGCTGATATGGTACCCGTCGGTGTATGGTCATTAGCTAATCCGGATTTAGTAGAGCGGCTTAAATCGGGAGCTCCATTAAATGAAGCAGATCCTACAACCTTTTTCGGGATAGGAAGCAAAGGTTATACTGACTATCCTACACTGAAAGAATTGGAATCTGTGGACAAGTGATCGCAAAATACATTTAAAAGATGTGACAAATAAAATCAAGCACCTCGCTTGATTTTATTTGGCGTTTTACACTTTAGTTTGCAGATTAGTCACTAAAATGTATAATGATTGATTGAGGTGATTAGATTGGCAAGAACCAAAGAATTTGAAATAAATGAAGTGCTAGATAAAGCAATTCAACTGTTTTGGATGCAAGGGTATGAGAAAACTTCAATGCAAGATTTAGTGAACTATATGGGAATCCACAGAAGAAGTATCTATGACACTTTTGGAGATAAGCACACTTTATATATGAAAGCATTACAACGGTATGAGTCAACTCAAAACAAGAAAATGAGGTTCTTGGTTGATAGGCAAGAACCGGTAAAAGAATTGATCCGGCAATTCTTAGAGTCCTCGATAAGAAAAGAAGGAGAACCTCAAGGATGCTTAATTGTTAACTCGGGTGTTGAGCTGGGGGTACTAGATCCCGAAGTTGCCTCTCTTGTTGAAGACAGCTATTCAAAAATGGAGGAATTGTTATATGACCTCGTTCAGACTGGCCAGCAAAGAGGGGAGCTTAAAGCTTCACTGGAGCCAGAAGTTGTTTCTCAATATTTATTGAATGCTTGGTTAGGACTGCGTACCATGGTGAAAACAGCAACGGACCAACGAAAATTATCAAATATTATTCAAACCATACTCAATACTCTAGATTGAGAGCTTTTAATGGAATGATTCATTTGAAGAGTGTTATTTATTGAGAGGGAGGAAAATGCACTGTGAATAAGAAGAATAGACCAGGGGCTCTACTAGCAGCTTCGGCATTGTTAATTTTGCTCAGCACCCAGATTCATCCCGAAGATTCAACCTTATTGGGTGTGTTGCAGACCATAATGCTTGGTGTCGGAATGGCAGGCTGCTGTATGGCTGTTTGGAGCTTTAGTAGAGGAAGTAAGAAGAAGTAAATGGGTACAGAGTATAGGCCGGGGTTGATGCCCCGGCTTATTTTTGATTTATTAGGCTGGCTTACAAATAAACATTTTATAGGGGGCTTTTATTTGATAATACAAGCAGCTAAATGTGGAGTATAAATTATCCATCTTTCCAATTGAAATAAATGGATAATTAATGAGAAAAATGAACTCTATTACATAAAGGAGAAATCACATGAAAAAAATGATTCGAATTTTGGTCTGTTTCAGTCTAAGCTGATATTACTGATATTCATTATGGGGATAATCTACATTTAAAATCGAAGAACGGAAATGTTTTAACCTTTAATTATTTCAGCTATTTGCAAGGGGCTAAAGATATTACCCTTATGGTTGATATAAAAGATATCGAGAAATATTTTTTGGATTAAAAATAGCTTTATCAGTTTATTAGTTATTCTTACAGGTTCTCTTACTACAATGGGTCATTCAATCTTCTATTTCTTTTGGTACACGAGTAGTTCACTTATTGTATTAGGTTGACAATCAGCAACTTCATAATGTGTACCGTCTGATTTCTCTAACTTAGAGATACTTTTGCAAATGAACTTTTTTATTCCCTTTCCATTTTTATCTCTTGATGAATCTTTCTCCATCAGTATTTCTCTTCCATTGAAATCAAGATGAATATATATTGGATCTCCTTCTTTTGTAAACCGAGTAATATTAACTTTTGACTGAGTCTTACTCTCTGTATCTAAGATAAACTTATCTAGTTTATACATATTACCTACAACACCAAAATCAGAGACCACATCTCCATTTTTTTTAGCCTTTTCTGGTCCATTTGAACAACCAACTAGTGTTATTAAAAGACTAGAAATTAATAAGAGCTTAATTACTTTCATTTTTTCCATCTCCTATTTACCAAATATGTGAATTATAGTATAACGCTAAATAACTATAAAAAGAAAACAGAGGCTATTAGGAAGGTAGAACTCCTATAACGGAGATGAACTATATTTACATAGATAAAGAGGGATGCCCTAAAGCCATGTTAATGGCTAACGGGACATCCCTTTTTTGTTAATACTTAGATAACCTACTTACACCATCCGAATCGTAAACCGGAACCCATAATTCTGATTCGCTGGCAACGTGAACTCCGCATGTGTCGGTGCGCCCCAGCTGTCATCTCCACCTACGCCCATTTGTTTGTAATTCACACGTACCACGGTTTTATTACTGGCAGGGAGCTTATAGATATGGTCGTTTGCTTCAAGCTCAGTCGGCGTCCACGGCAAGGCATTAAGCTCAAACAAAGGATCGCCGTCGACACGGAATCCTGAACCTTCTATGCCGCTTGTAATGCTGGCAAAACGCACGTCCGTTTTGTTGCCGCATTCTTGAGGACGAATGTAAGGAACGAACTGATCTTGAATACGTCCCGAGAAATATCCAAGTCGAGCTCCTGTCTTACGATCCCAGTAATTCTCATGAGGGCCGCGGCCGTACCAGGAGATGGTGTCGTGACGATTATCTAGTATGAACATTAAGCCAATCTCAGGAATCTCCGGCAAGTCCGTACCTGGTGTTAATTCTTCGAAGACTTCGATGGAGCCATCGGAGCCTATTTTGTAATCCAATAACAGTGAGGATACGGGTTCGGTTGGGAGTTGGTAAGAAGCCCGGACAATCACATCATCGTTATCCTTGTGCCACTCAAATGAAGTCAGTGTACTGTTAGCTCCAGCCGTCTTCCAAATCCCACAGCGTTCTGGGTGCTTGTTACCCAAATCGTTATCTGTCACAGCACGCCAAAAGTTAGGACGAACAGGCTCGAGCAGTAGTTCGTTGCCCTTATTTTGAATGGAAGTCAGATAGCCGTCTGTAGTATTGAATTGCAGAGACACGTCCGCAGCTTGAATGAGCAATTGCTCGGCCTGCTCCACCACGTTCACACTGCTGTGGATAGTGGTCGATTGATGATCCTCCAGCTCAGGCTGAGGCATAGGAAGCACAAATTGATGCCATGCGACTTCGTGGCCCGCTTCCGCCCAACGAGTGGATTTTTGTAGCTGCAGGCTTAAGGTAAGCACATACTCACCAGCAGGCTGCCCTTCAACATCGTAGGACGAGGGGATAGAGATCTCTGTCGTCTCACCCGCAGGTAAATCAAGTTCTACCGAACCCTTGAACACAGGTTTGCCGGAACAAGTGACTTCCCAAGACAATGCATATTCGGCCAAATCCGTAAATAGATTCTGATTGGTGACCCGGTAAATACCTTGCTCTAAATCTACGGCTTCAAACTTAACGTTCTGGTAGCACTTCTTCACTTCATACAGCTTCGGAGATACCGAGCCATCGGCGAATATTAAGCCATTGCCGCAGAAGTTGCCGTCATGAGGGGATTCTCCGAAGTCACCGCCATAGGCCATATGTACAGACCCGTCCGCTTGCTTGACCTGTATCGCCTGGTCGATCCAGTCCCATATAAAGGCACCTTGTAAAATATCATATTTTTCAAAAACCTCCCAATACAGATGGAGGCCGCCGCAGGAATTACCCATCGCATGGCTATATTCGCACAGAATATAAGGCTTTTTCGGATCATTTAATGCGTATTGTTCTACGTCAGCCGGCTTAATGTACATGGTGCTCTCGATATCCGAGGCTGCCTCGCTCTCACGATAGTGGAAGATACCCTCGTAATGGACAAGTCGTGAAGGATCTTCCTTCTTAAGGAAATCATGCATAGCGACAAAGTTGTCACCGCCGAACGATTCGTTACCGAGTGACCAGATCACAATGGAAGGGTGGTTTTTATCCCTTTGCAGCATAGATTTACACCGATCCAGTACATTTTCACGCCATTCCGGGCGACTGCCGGGAACTGTATTTCCGCCTAAGTCCGTCTGCCCATAGGTCCAAGATCCATGCGTCTCCAGATTGGTCTCATCAATGACATACAGTCCATATTCATCACAAAGGTCATACCACGTCGTTTGATTCGGGTAATGTGAGGTTCGAACGGCATTGACGTTGTGGGCTTTCATGAGCTGCACATCCCGCACCATATCGTCTATACCAATCGCCCTGCCGGTAACACATGAGAATTCATGGCGGTTGACGCCCTTAAAAACAATCCGTTTGCCATTAATTTTCATCAAGCCATCTTTAAGCTCGAACTTACGAAAACCAACTCTACAGCGAACGGCTTCAAGAAGCGTTCCATCAGCGTTATATAGTGACAAGACTAATGTGTACAAATTAGGATGCTCAGCACTCCATTTCAACGGGTCCGAGACACTTGAAGCGAAACTGAGAGACTGGGTAGAAGTACCATTGAAATGGAGTGTTTGTGAAAGCGGCTCCGTGAAAATAGGATTCTGAGCGTGATCATACAGCTGGGCATTCACAACTACAGCCTCGGTAGTTCTCTCCAAATAATCGATAAGCTTCACATCCAGTTGCAACTCAGCATCTAGGTACTCTTCATCCAGCTCTGTCCGCACAAAGAAATCATAGATGTGAGCTTCTGGTGTTGTATATAAATAGACGTCTCTAAAAATGCCGCTAAGTCTCCAAAAGTCCTGATCCTCCAGCCAGCTGGCATCACACCAACGATACACTTCAACAGCCAGCTTATTATCTCCAGCGGTCAGATAAGGGGTTAAGTCAAACTCTGCTGGAGTAAAGGTGTCCTCACTATATCCGACCAACTCTCCGTTCAGCCATACATAGAAAGCAGATTCCACGCCTTGAAAGCTAATAAAGACGGGCTTCCCGCTCCAATCCTCTGGTACTGTAAAGGTTCGAACATAAGAACCTACTGGATTATATTGAGTTGGGGCAAAAGGGGGCTTCAGTTCCGGCTCACGTTCACTCCAAGGATACCGGACGTTAGTGTACTGGGGATAATCATAACCATGCATTTGCCAATGGGAGGGTACGCTCAGTTCAGCCCAAGAGCTGCAGTCATAGTCTTGTTCAAAAAAGTTACGAATGCGCTGGTCCGGAGTATCGGCATAGGCGAATTTCCACAGCCCATTTAAAGATAGATAATTAGGAGATGCTTGGGTGTCTCCAATTAATGCATCCTCTATTGTGTTGAACGGAATCCATGTGGCATGTGCGTCCATTCGGTTGATCTGAAAACATTCCGGATTGTTGTTCCATTCTGGATAGCCATTAGTTGGTGGCACATATACAAGTTTCTTTCGCATTCCACACACTCCTGCCGTATAGTTGAATTATATTATATTCACATTATATAGGCCTGGTTTCTTAAATTATATGCAAGTATTTTCAAGTGACTATAACAATATGAAACGGAGTTTTTATGGAAAGTAAAATGATTTTCAGTAAGGTTGATGAGCAGACGGCAGAATTGCCTGTGTATGTAACAAGTGTAGGTTATTGGGATCACCAGACTGAGATGGTGAGAGCGGAGGGATTTCCTGACTTTCAATATCATCAAGTGATTAGCGGTGAAGGAGAGTTGCAGGTGGAGGGGAGCCGAATAAAGGTTGGCCCTGGGAATGCTTTTATTTTATATCCGGGTGTACCTCATGTTTATAGACCGCTGAGTGAACCTTGGGAGCTGGCTTGGGTATCTTTTAACGGACGTGAAGCCGCCCGCATTCTAGCTTATGGAGGTATTCACAGATCGGGTGTAAGCCAAGTAAGTGGAGAAATGCTGCTGTCGAAAATCTGGGGGATGCTTAACGCAGCCGAAACAAAACAAGAGGGCCAAGAAATGGAGTTCTCCAAATTACTGTATTCTCTTCTGCTTGATTTAAGCCAGCAGTTCACGGGATCTCAGAGTCATGACCGCCAACTGGATCGACTGGAACCTGTGCTTCGATATATTGAGGCAAACTTGAACAGGCCGTTGTCACTTAAGGAACTTGCGGACACCACAGGGGTTACGCCGCAGTATCTATGTTTGCTTTTCAAAAAAATATTGAATCTAAGACCCATGATGTACGTGAATCAGGAAAGAGTCAATCTAAGCAAGGCGCTTATGTTCAAGGAAACCGGCACAAGAATTCAGGAAATCGCACAAATGGCTGGCTTCGAGCATCCAAGTTACTTCAGCGCCCAATTCAAGCGATATACTGGAATGTCACCGGAGCAGTTCAAGCAACTGCATGGATTAAAGTGAACAAATCACTCTTCTCCGCAAAATAACTCTACTAAACGTTTAACCTTGTCGTCCTTCACCGAGTATATAACTTCCAGTCCATTTCGCTCTGTTTCTACGATTCCGAAGGTGCGCAGTTTTTGCAAATGCTGAGAGACCGTCGATTGAGGCAGATCTAAGCATTCCTGCATGAAACTCACATTACATGAGCCCTTTTGCAGCAACCCTTTTACAATACATAAACGTACAGGATGGGCGAGGGCTTTAAGTGTCTCAGCGGCATTGTCATACTTCTTGAAATTTTTATCCATTAGCAACAGCCCCTCTCTCCTAAGAAAAACTTTCGTAATATTAATATATATCGATACACAAAGCAAGGGAAGCTTAGGGTCGTACCAAAGAATTTATTTGGTTCCGGCGAGAAAATGTGGAGCGTTGAAAAAGCGCTTACATCGTGCTAAGGTGAGGAAGATGCAATCAAGCAATTATGCCCTTTAATAGATAGGAGTGTCCAAGTTATGAAAAAAGTTGCATGTGTAACGGGTGCGGATCGGGGCTTGGGATTTTATATTTCGCAGTGGCTTTTGGAGCACGATTATACGGTATTTGCAGGACAATACATGGAGCAGTCGGAAGAGTTAAATACATTAAAGGAAAAGTTTCCGAAGCAGCTAGAGCTTGTTCCACTGGATATCGGCAGCGACGATAGTGTAAAGCATGCAGCCCGTCTCATTGCTGGAAAAACCAGTCACGTAGATCTCATCGTCAATAACGCCGGTATTATTCATAAGAATGATGATGCAACAATGCTTGTTGAACTGGATTATGAGGTTATGGGCCAATTGTATAACGTCAATACCTTAGGCGCACTTCGGGTTAGCAATGCACTAATGGGTCTGCTGCTGCAGAGCTCTCAGAAGCTGATCGTCAATATCTCTTCAGAAGCAGGCAGTATCAGCCGGAATCAACGCATCAATATGTATGGGTACTGCATGTCTAAGAGTGCGCTCAATATGCAATCCTCCTTAATGCATAATCATCTAAAAGGAATGGGCGGTCAGGTCATGGTATTCCACCCAGGTTGGCTGCAGACGTATATGAGCGGTCAAAAGAATGAGGAAGCTACTACTTCACCAGAGGAATCTGCCGGTAAAATTATGATGCTTGTCCAAGATGCACAGAAATTCTTAGGAGAAGAGCCTGCCTATTTGGATCTGGAAGGAAATCAGTGGCCTTGGTAAGGTAAGTGATACTCAACTTGAAGTATGAAAGGCGTTGATACGATGACAAAGATAAAGGCTCTGGCTGTAGGCAGTTATTCAGAAGTAAAGTACCATCCTTTTGCAGGTGTAGACGTGGAACTGGGGAATATCCTGGAGGAAACTGTAGAGGTGACCTGCACAGAGGATTTAACTATGTTTAACGAGGAATCCCTTAGCTCATATCAACTCGTTATATCCTATAACGAATTTTCGGATCACCCGCTTCCGCAGGAACAGGTTGCTGCAATACTTTCTTATGTGGCAGGCGGCGGTGGGCTGTTGGTTATCCATAACGGCATCTCCTTGCAGAGAAATCAGGAGCTTGGCCTTTTGCTGGGAGCACAGTTTACCCATCACCCGGAGTATACTGCTCTATCGGTTACCATTACTGAACCGGAGCATCCAATTATGCTTGGAATTGAAGATTTTGTGATGGACGAGGAGCCTTACTATTTTGAACAGCCGCGTTATTTCAACTCGACAGTTCTTGCCGAATATCCCCATGATGGAGAGATGAGAAGGGCGGCTTGGTGCCATGAGTTTGGTATGGGACGGGTTGTCTATCTAATGCCGGGCCATCATTTGCCCTCCTTCTCCGTAGAACCTTTTCGACAAATGATCCGACAGGGCGCCTTATGGGCAGCAACGGATTTGTAGGCTGTGGCGACCAAGGTACTAAATACAGAGTTCGACTATAGCGGAAGCTGTGGTTGAGCTCTTTTTTGTATAGCTTTTTTTTATATGGCTAGTCTTTGTATGCATGATTTACTCTGACTTGGTAAAAATAGGCCGACAGTCTATATAAAGGAGGTGATCATCGTGTGGAATACGATTAGGGGCTTCTTACCAAGCTGGGCTGTACTTGTACAAGGGCTCTTTGTCCTCGTTGTCCCGATTACCATTTCTTCTGTAATGAAATGGGTCGAACGGAAGGAAGGGCAAACGAGCCGCAGAGGAATCAGGGCTGCCGGCCGTAAGGGTGGCGGGGTTCCAAGTGCACAGAAACCTGGAGAAAGAGAAAAAGTACAGAAGAGTACTAATTCTTCTAGTGAAAATAAAAATAATGCCCAAACAAATACTGGGTTTGGTAAAGAGGAAGAAGCCTCGAGCCAGGTTTTTACCGGACGCTTTCAGGATGACCTCCAACAATTTAAGAACATTAGTATGGATATGTCGGATGTAAATGTGAGGGAATTTTATATTGGCCCAATGAAGATTAAGGCGGCACTATTCTTTTTGGCGGGGCTTACGGATAAGGAGGGAATGGACCATGATATTTTGAAGCCATTAATGTATGCTGACCGCCCTTTTGAGGGAATGATAGCCGCCCCGGAGGCGGCATCCCTGAAAGATATTATAGTGCATCAAGTGATTCTGACCTCTGAGGTCGAATATACCGGTCATCCCATGAAGTCACTGCAGAAGGTCCTCTTTGGTGCAGCGGTTCTGATGGTCGATGGCATGAAAGAGGTGTTTGTGCTAGGAACATCCAAAGGTAGAACAAGAGGAGGAGAGGAGCCGGTATCTGAAGCGCTTTTGCGCGGGCCGCGGATTGGGTTCAATGAAACGCTTAGTGACAATACATCAATGCTGCGAAGACATGGGAGAACTACAGAGCTTGCAATGATTTCTTTTACTGTCGGGAAAAGGATCCAAAAGGAACTGGTTATGACCTATATGAAAGATATTGCAAATCAGGAGCTTGTTGAGGAAGTAGAGCGAAGAATCCGAACCATAGATATTGATGATGTCCAAGAATCAGGTTTTGTGGAGCAGTTAATTGAAGACAACTATCTCAGTCCCTTTCAACAAATTCAGAATACAGAAAGACCTGACCGAGTAATGGCCGCATTGCTAGAGGGAAGAGTAGCTATTCTCCTTGATGGAACACCATTTGCGTTAATTATGCCTGTTACATTCAGCATGCTGCTGCAATCTCCAGAGGACTATTATGACAGGTGGTTACCGGGCTCATTGCTTCGTTTACTCCGCTTTTTTGGGGCATTTGTATCCCTGTTCGGGCCTTCTTTGTACATTTCCTTCTTGTCCTTTCACCCTGGGCTTATACCTACCAAACTGGTTATCTCCATTATGAGTTCCCGTCAGGGAGTACCGTTCCCTGTATTAATTGAAGCGCTGATCATGGAAGTTTCTATAGAAATATTAAGGGAGGCTGGTTTGAGGCTTCCTAAGCCTATTGGTCCGGCGATGGGAATCGTCGGCGGTCTGATTATTGGTCAAGCTGCGGTAGAGGCAGGAATTGTTAGTCCGATCCTCGTAATCGTTGTTGCAGTAACGGCGATTTCATCATTCTCGATGCCGATGTATAGTGCCGGTATTACCTTACGGTTGCTAAGATTCGCAGCAATGTTCTCTGCAGCTATGTTTGGGTTGTATGGGGTTATTCTATTCTTTCTTCTACTGGTCTCCCATCTAATCAAACTGAAGAGTTTTGGTGTTCCTTATGTTGGGATGGCGGTACCTTATCGTATGAGTGACTGGAAAGATTTCTTTATAAGGCTGCCCCTGCAATTTATGAAACGCAGGCCAACCCTGCTGAAACCAAAGAACCCGATTAGAAAGGGTTGAGGAAATAAGGGCAACTTGGAGGTTGAAAATATGTATACTAAGCCACGTGATCAAATAACAGCCGGTCAAGCGACGATTGTTATGGTCAATTACATAGTGGGTGCAGGTATTTTAACGCTTCCCCGCACAACGGTGGAGGCTGCGGGTACGCCCGATGTATGGATATCTGTAATCTTGGGTGGTATAGCCTCGATGTTGACAGGGATCATAATGGTCAAGCTGTGCCAGCGGTTTCCAGGTGAGAGCTTTTTCCAATTTTCCAGAAAAATTATTGGCAAGCCGCTGGGAGTTTGTCTAAATACACTTATCGTTGTGTATTTTTTATCTATTGCCAGTTATGAAGTGCGAACCGTACAGGAGGTTACGGGTTTCTTTTTACTTGAAGGAACACCGGCCTGGGCTATAGGTGCCTCATTTATGTGGATTGCCCTCTACTTATGCAGGGGAGGAATCAATGCGGTTTCCCGGTTGTGCAGACTCATCGTTCCGATTACATGGACGATTTTCTTTGGAGTTTGCCTGATTAGTCTGGAGGTTTTTGATCTTAATAATTTACGGCCCGTCCTAGGTGAGGGAATAGGGCCGGTATTGAAGGGAATTAAGCCAGCAGAAAATGCCTTTACATTTGGGGAAGCTATGCTGTTTCTTACTGCTTTTATGGAGAAGCCCAAGAAAGCCGTGATGGTCATTGTTGGAGGGACGGCTATAGCAACCGTTTTTTATGTTTTAGCGGTTACCTTGACAATAGGTGCTTTTTCCGTTGATGGGGTTATCACTCGAACTTGGCCATTCCTTGATTTGATACGCAGCTTTGAGGTGAATTATCTGATTTTTGAGCGTTTTGAATCTCTACTCATGGCGATCTGGATCATGCAAATTTTTTGCTTGTTTTGCATTAGCTTTTATGGTGCGGCTTTGGGCTTATCTCAAACCATGAATAGGAAATTTCATAATGTCCTATTTGCCCTCCTACCATTAATTTATATATTTTCCCAACTTCCACCCAATATTAATGGGCTATTTGCACTTGGGGCGGGGAATGCGAATTGGGGCATCATATTATTTCTAATCCTGCCGTTGCCATTGTTGATTATTGCACGTTTGAGGAGGGTGGGTTCATGAGACATAGGAGTCTAATCCTTTTGCTGCTTGCAGGATGTGTTCTGCTCTCTGGCTGCTGGAGCAGCTCACCCATAGAGGATATAAATATGATGGTAGGCATTGCCTTTGACATTGCGGATGAGACTAGAACAGAAGAGGAATTCGAGCAAAAAGGCGGAAACTACCCAAAAAGGAATAAAATAACTTGTACCTATCAATTCATTGTTCCCGAAGGATCGTCTGGGTCTAAGAAAGATGTAGCCCAACCTAAAAGTTTCAACAATATGTCTGAAACAGGGGACTCAATCTTCGAGACTATCCGGGAACTATCACTGCGTACGAACCGTAAACCCGTTGGACATCACCTGAAAATCATTGTGATCGGGGCGTCGCTTGCACGTTCAACTAATCTCTCCGAGCTTATAGATTTTTTCACCCGTGATAATGACATTCGACTAAGTGTTCTGGTGCTGGTCAGCAAAGGAAAGGCCAGTGAGGTACTGAGTCAAGCGCTGCCGAATCAAATTCCTTCATTGGTGCTTAAAGGTATCTATAACAACAGAGATCGGAGCACCCGGATATGGGAACCTTTATCATTGGCTAAATTAATTGGCCCATTACATGGAAAGACAAGCTTTATGCTGCAGAACGTTATAGTTTCAGGAAAAGAACCCAAGTTTGCAGGAGCAGGCGTGATTAAAGGGAAAACGGGAAAGCTCATCGGATTCCTGAATGAGTCAGAGGTGGAGAGCCTGACCTGGCTTACGGGTAGGGGCAAGGGTGGAGTACTAAAGATTCATGATCCGGAGAGTGATAAGCTTATTACGTATGAGATTAAAACTATAGGGAGTACAATCAAGGCGAAGATGAAGGGGGACGATATCTCTTTTGAGGTGAAGATAGAATCAACAGGAAGATATATTGAGATGTTTGTTCCCGGCGGGGAGCCTTTGGACGAGTCTCGTATAAAGAAAGATGAGAAAGTGCTGGAGAAGCATGTGAAAGAGATGGTTCAAAAAACAATGGCTAAACTGCAAGGGGAGTTCCATGCAGATGCTGCTGAATTTGGGAAAAGCTTGCATATCCAGCACCCGGACGTATGGAACAAGGTGAAAGAGAATTGGGATGATACCTTTAGCCATATTCCGATTAAGTATGAGGTGAAAGTAGACATCATAGATTATGGGGCTTCCGGAACAATGATTGAATAGTTGAGAAATGAGATGGAAAAGTGTTGACCTTAACACTGGTGTCAGGGTTTATACTGAGGGTAGACCATTTCTCATGAACCCGGGGTGACTGCCATGAAAATAGGTGAGCTTGCAGCACTGACGGGCGTTAGCGTTCGATCATTGCGATATTATGAAAGTCAGGGATTAATTGCTCCAGTCCGTCAGGCCAACGGATATAGGGAGTATTCACCGCTAGCTGTCGAGACGGTTGAAACGATTAAGCTGTATTTGAATTTGGGTCTGTCTACGGAGCAGATATCTGGATTTCTCCATTGCGTACTCAAGAACAAAGAATCCTTCTGCGCAGAAGTGATGCCTCTCTATGAGAGTAAGCTAGCGGATATCGAACGTCAGCTTCTGGAGTTGAATCAGATTAAGCATAATTTAGAGGAGCGTATGGCTTCAATTATGCAGGAACAGGGAGGTAAACAGATTGACAATTCAAGCAAATAGTGCCGAATGGCTGCTTACAGAGTTACAGCGGGGCAGAGTAGTATTGGTGGATTATGGTGCGGCATGGTGTCCTCCCTGCAAAGTGTTACTGCCTGTAATGGAGGAACTTCATCAGGAATATGGTGACGATGTGACTGTTGTTAAGGTGGATTGTGACGAATTGCCCGAGCTGGCGGCGGAAGCAGGTGTGATGAGTATGCCTACAGTCATTGTGTACAAGGACGGCCAACCCATGGAGAAGTTAGTGGGACTCCGTCCAAAGTCAGCGTACCAAGCCGTTTTAAATAAGCAGCTTCCTAGCCGGAATCTGATTTAAAATTTATTATAAAAAACAGGCAGGGGTAGCAATTAACCCCTGCCTGTTTTTTTTATTAAGAAAGAAGATGCCTATACTCTTGTGAATTGATTTGCCCTATTTACTTGGACTTGCCAATAAGATGAGCAACATTCTGCTGATGCAAGGCATCCAGAACTTCGGCTCTCAAAGTGCTGGTGAAGGCTTCCCAAGTTTTTTTACTTATATTCAGTTCCTCGCGTCCAATACTATTCAATGTTTTGAGCCATACCCGCTTATCATTAATTTCTCCAAGCTGTTCCTGTATCGCCATATAAATATGCTCATTCGCATGAAACTTCTGATTTAGAGCAAAGGATGCTGCATTTGCGGTGTAGCGCAGCTGTTTGGCCGCAATTCGCAATTCGTGCAGCGCTTCATAAGCCTCCTCTGAATCCCCATCAGGTCCTCGAAATAAGGATCTGCAGGATTGTTTCTTCTGATCAAAAGCAATCTCAAGCTCCCGCATGACCACATTGGCATCTCTTTTTGATAATAATGGCTTTAACAGCACGTTTATGAAGTTGTCCCAATGTTCATCGAGTTTTTTTCCTATCAGTTGGGGCAGTTCATCGGACAGTCGTTGGCGATATTTTTTACGTTTATCCTTCTGGTGCTTGATCACTGCCTTTAGAAGCTCGGCACTTCTTGAGTCTCCTGCTTCTTTGGCTTCTTTACGTCTTTTTTTGAACGAATCAATAAGGACATCAGCGTCTCTAACCTTGCCTAGCATCTTTTGGGCTTTTTTGAAGAAAGGGTATAAACCTGAAGAATGGCTTGGATCCAGAATGGCTAGCAAAGTAAGAATCTTTCGGCTGTTTACTCTTGCTTGATGTATATCCTCGTCGTCGGAATTTTTCTGAGCAGCCTTACTATAGTCCTGAAAATTGATATAAAGTAAGTTGAGTGCCTGTTCCCACTGCTCCGTCTTACCAACCTGCCCATTCTTTGACAATTCTTCCACCGCCATGTGCATTCCTCCAAAAGTTTGTTGGTTAATATCCAGAAGCGCAGCGTAACCTTTTGAAAAAACATCGCGTCTTATACTATAAGACAACGTTATCATGATCAAACACTGATTTCAAACCAACTTTGACAGGAGGGTTAAGAATGATTACGAAAAAATGGATAGCACGTGTATTGGGGTTAAGTTTTCTTATCTCGGGTGGCGGCTTTTATGCGGGTGAACATCAGGCAGTTATGGCTCAGTCTGCACCTGGCATAATTAGCGTGACTGCTGTTTCTGCTGTCGTAAAGACTCCTATAGTTAAAGTTAACGGGATAACACTAACACTTGCTGACGCTCCTTATCTGAAACAGGGAAGGGTGATGGTCCCACTGAGAGGTGTTGCTGAGGGATTTGGTGCTGCGGTGACCTGGAACAAGGCGACCCTTACCGCAACTATTGCTCGAGGTGTGCATAAGGCTAGCATGACAGCGGGTAGTGCTGCAGCATTAAATGACGGCAACCCTGTAACCCTGGATGTTCCGGCAGAGTTGCGAAACGGCAGGATCTATATTCCACTGCGTTTCTCCGCTGAGAGCATGGGTGGATCTATATCATGGAATGTTAAGACTTGGACAGCCTCCATAGCGATGCCGCTTACCCCAGCTGCAGCTCAATTGATTATCCAGACGAAGGCAGAGCAGACAGTGACGGCACTGAAGAATGAGGATTGGAGCGCTTTGGCAGCTCTGAGCTCAAAGCAGGGAGTTCGGTTTTCTCCTTACGGTTATGTTAATACGGCAACAGATCGTGTATTAAGCCATAACGCCTTAACTACTGCGCCGCTAGATACTACTGCATACCTATGGGGTTCCTATGATGGAACTGGTTTTCCGATAATGTTGAACTTTGCAGATTACTATAATCGTTTCATATACAGCTCTGACTTCGCGGCAGCTCCAGAGATCGGTTACAATGTGAGTATAGGTATGGGTAACACGATTAACAATGCACATAAGGTGTACCCGAATGCCATTATTGTAGAATACCATTATGCCGGATTTGATCCGCAGTATGCCGGTATGGACTGGCAAAGCTTGCGATTAGCATTCGAGGAAGAGGGTAACCAGTGGGTACTCGTAGGTATTATTCATGATCAATGGACGATCTAATCCAGCAAAATATACAGAAATGAGCCAGCTTCCCCAACAGATGGTGCTATTTGAGCATTGGGACAGGGCGGCCGAAGAGGAAGCTGGTGATGAACGGAATAGAGTTGCGGTCGGGGGTGAATCCGATGACATGCTGATTCCGTTTGCTTTTGAAGAAACCTTATGCCGTGATGTTGGGCAGGGATTGGTCCCCCCGTCGATACACCTATGGAGCCATCAAGGTGGGGTAGCACTGGGCCTCCGTGACAGCAAACTGCCGTATGCAGGGGTGGCGATGCGGAGGCTTGAGGAGCAGGGTATCCGTACAGCGGTCAGGCATTCGGGTGGTGCAGCTGTTCCACTTGATGAAGGCGTAATTAACCTATCTCTGATTCTCCCGAAAACCCGTGGTAAGCTGGACTTTCATGATGACTTTCGCTTGATGGCTTCTCTGATAACAGAAGCTGTTGCTATTTCGCATCCCTTGGCCGCAGCGCAAATTAAGGCGGGAGAGATCACACACTCTTACTGCCCGGGTGATTTCGACCTGGCCATCGGTGGCCGTAAATTTTGCGGAATTGCTCAGCGCCGGCAAAGCCATGCCTATTTCGTACATGCTTTTATCGTTGTTTCGGGGTCTGGACAACAGCGCGGGGAGCTTATCCGCCGTTTTTATCAAGATGCCGCTTGTGGAGAGGTGGGTTTGTCCTATCCAGATGTATGGCCGGAGACCATTGCCGGACTTCAGGAACTAGGCGGACCCGATACGACAGAGGTATTTGCTTCTGCTTTACAGCAGGTGCTGACCAACCGTGGCATTCACGTTAAGTCTGCTGCCGTCTTGACGAAGGAGACAGGTTACACTTTGGGATATAAGGATATACGTGTACTTGAAGCAGCGCAGAAGCTACGGGAACGGTACGCATAGCATAAATAGAGGTCTGAATACACAGAAAAGGCGCTGCGAGGATCGGGGGAGTACCCGACCATCAGCGCCTTTTCTGTGAAGTAACTATCTCACGTCTGCGAACCATTACTTGTGATCCTAACTACTCTACGTCCGCAAATGATTACTGTGAAGTTACTCTCCACTCTCCACATCCGCGAACCATTACCTGTGATCCTAACTCTCCCGGGTGTATAAAGTGCAACTATATATGTTTCTCCAACATAGTTTTTCCTTGATTAAACTACAAATAGAGATGCGGTCGTCTATCCAAGAAGATAGGGATTTGCTGGCGAACCATACGCACGTTGTTCAAGTCCAACTCACCGCTTATAATTTCTTCGCTGTCGGAGGCTTCGCAGACGATTTCTCCCCAGGGGTCAATAATCATGGAATGCCCGGCAAAGGTATTGGCAGGATCTGTTCCCGCACGGTTGCAGGCGACTACATAACATTGGTTCTCTATAGCCCTGCTGATTAAGAGGGCACGCCAGTGGGACAGTCTTTGAAGTGGCCACTCGGCGCAGACGAACAGTATTTCAGCACCATCCGTCATGTGTACGCGAATCCACTCTGGGAACCGGATATCATAGCAGATAACACCTGCACTTGGAATTTCGTCCAAGGTAAACTGTCCTTTGGTATGTCCAGGCTGCAAATATAGATGTTCATCCATAAGACCGAACAGATGCAGCTTGCTGTAATCCCCAACGAGTTCACCTTGACGGTTAAATGCGAGCATGCTGTTAGTTACCCCATCATGATTCATCTTGGATATGGATCCCGCAACAATATTAATGCCGTATTCCTTAGCCAAGGAAGAGATAAGCGTTTTTGTTAACACCCCATCTATGTCGGCTATGTCCTTCAGACGGGTTAGATCATAACCTGTGTTCCATAGCTCAGGAAGAAGGATACAGTCAGGGGCTTCTGCCGCCGCTTCCCTGATTTTAGATTCCGCTGCAGAATAATTAGCCTCAGGATTGCCAAATGCTATATCCATCTGAATCAAGGATATTCTCACGGGTTAACCTCCTCTAAAGGGTTTTATGGATCAAGACTATCTGTTCTCGATCTGCAATGCAACTCTGTGATAGACCCGAAAAGTAGAATTTAGTTGACGGGTCAATGATTAATGTGATATATAATAATAAGCGAAATGATTTTACACAATCTATTAATTAAAGGGGGTTATTATGACTGAACATCGTCCCCAAGAAGATCAAATATTTGAGCTGCTGCAGTCCCTGAATAAAGGTATCGGCCCGAAGTTCGAGCGCTGTGCAGGCATTAGTCCATCCCGTCTGCGTCTTCTACATGAACTATTTCAAGTTGACGAGATTAGCCAGATTAAGTTGCAAAAGGCAGTTGATATTGATGCAGCCGCCATTACCCGTCATTTAAAAGGGCTTGAAGAAGATGGTGTGATTAACAGGCGCAATAATCCGGCAGATAACCGGGTAACTCTGGTCTCCCTTACTGAAAAGGGGCGTGAGAAAATTGTTTCCTACCGTAAAGAAAAAAAACAGTTTATCAACGGGCTGCTTGCTCAATTCAATGAGCAGGACCGCACCGACCTAATTCATTTACTCAGCCGCATACAGCATAATGTTGAATTGTTATAAGGTGAATATTAGAATATAAAAGGAGTATGACAACTTATGAACGCTACACAAACCAATGACTTTTCAAGTATTATTACAGGCCGCCGCTCGATTCGTAAATACGATCCATCCGTTAAAATCAGTAAGGAAGAAATGACTGAAATTCTTACGGAAGCTACACTGGCGCCCTCTTCGGTGAATATGCAGCCTTGGCGCTTCGTCGTTATTGAAAGTGCTGAAGGAAAATCAACGCTTGCACCATTGGCAAAATTTAATCAGGTACAAGTGGAGACTTCTGCGGCAGTCGTTGCTGTATTTGGAGATCTGAACAATTTTGATTATGCCGAAGAAATTTATGGGGCTGCTGTAGAACGCGGACTTATGCCTGCTGAAGTGAAGGAGAGACAACTGACCGCATTGGCGGGCCATTTTGCAACTCTACCTGCGGATGTTAATAAGGATACCGTACTGATTGACGGTGCTCTCGTTTCCATGCAACTTATGCTTGCCGCTCGTGCTCATGGTTATGACACCAATCCAATCGGAGGCTTCGAAAAGGACAAGATTGCTGAGGCTTATGGTTTGGATAAAGAGCGTTACATCCCAGTAATGTTACTATCCATCGGTAAGGCAGCAGAAGAAGGTTATGCATCTGTACGCCTTCCAATTGACAAAATCGCACAGTGGAAATAAGAGGAGGATTTGAGAAAATGATTATTAATCATGTTGTATTTCATGTGATTCCTGAGCGTCAGGCTCAGTTTCTGGAGGAAATCAAACCGTTAATCGCTGCTTCGGTGGCAGAAGAAGGCAACTTCTCCTATGAGTTGTACAGACATACGGAACAGGAAAATGACTTCATTATGGTGGAAACTTGGCGTGATCCAGAAGCAGTTACTGCACATAATACGAGTGAGCACTTTAAAGCGTTCGCTGCCAAGGCAGGAACTTTCCTATCTGCACCCCTGGATGTAAAAGTATATAACGGAAACTTAGTATAAAAGACTATAGTTAACCTTTTCCCTTTAGTTACAAGAACAAGCGCTCAGGCATCCAATGCTCTGTGCGCTTGTTTTTACGTTGGGCAGCCCAAATACGTTTACAAGTACTAATTACAGGGTATCTATCTATAGCCTTTTGTATTGTTACAATAAAAGGAAGGTATGGGGGCCCTGCATATGGACAATAACCAGCATACATTTTCTAATCTTGAGGAGTCTCTTCAACGAAGCATTATTGATTTAATGAATTATCACCTCTCCGGTGGAGCCCTGCAGATGATGGCCGAGGAGGCCGGTGATATTGCACCTGTTATTAAGGCTGGTCTGTATGGACTGGAGAGTCGGAAGTATCGGCAAGAGCTGGGGGGGATATTTACAAACTTGGAGCAGCTTATGAATATTCCAGGAATGAATAACGATGTGATGAAGGAGCTGGCGGGTGTGGCTTCTCGTCTGGATCAGGCAAAACTAAAAGCACTAGCTCCCCAGACGTCTTGGAATAATGAGGTAACTCCATATGTGAACGGTCCTAAATGCTTGGAGATGTTGATAGACGAGATTAGAAAGGCAGAGCGTTATATTCATCTGTCCATGATGTTATTTTTCAATGATCATTCCGGCAACCTGATTACTCAGGAGTTGCTTGCTGCTTTAAACCGCGGGGTAAAGGTTCGGATGATGGTTAACGCTACAATTACAGCATTGGGATACGAGAAAAATCTGACTTTCGGAAAGTTTAGCGAACTTTCAGATAAGCTTACAGCTGCAGGTGCTCAAATCCGTAATACCTTTGAGTCCTATTATTCTGCAGATAAATGGGAGGCAATGCGTCAGGAGCTTAAGCTTCAGGGCGTTCCAGAGAGTGTTTTGTTTCTTCAGGACAGTGTCCAGCAGGATGTGGAAATCACAGGATTAAATGTTATAGACCATCGTAAATTTATAATTATTGACGGTATCACCTCCATCATAGGCAGCCTCAATATTGGTGACCAGTATACATATGAGACTCCGATAGACGCTTCATCAACTGGACCAGTCAGTGGGCATGGGTTAGGTATTCCTGCGAAAGAGGAAGAATGGCATGATGGGTGTTTCCGAATTCGCGGAGCCGTTGCCAAAACACTTAATGTTGTATTCCACTCACGTTGGCTGCTGCTTGGAGGAGAGCTATTTAATGTCGAAGATAGCTACTACTCTCCGGATACAGATCTGCATTTTGGAGAAGAGGAATGTACGGTATTTGTGAGTTTTCCCGGTAATCAGGTCAATTTAATCCAACAGTATTATCTGGATCTGATCACTTACGCTTGCGACGAGACTATTATAATAAATCCATATTTAATTGATCAGGATTTTTGGGATCGACTTCAAGATGTTGGACCCGAATGCTCATCCCATCTTACCTTGTGTAATTCGCTGCTAGTGAATGATCATCCTACGAATCGAGCGGCAGTGCGAGGCAACATGTACACCCCTTTTTGCGAGGGAGTTTCTTTTTACGATTACAGCGGCACCGGCCGTTTCTCTCATTGGAAAATCTCATATGATAAGAGATCAAATGCAGTCTTTCACGGATCCTATAATATAAATGAGAGAAGTGCGTGTCATGATTTTGAGCTGGGATTGCTAGTGAAAGGGCAAGCTTTCGCGGATAAAGTGAAGGAACTGATTGATTATGATTTAAGTGTTTCCCGGAAAGTCACAGACAAGAATGAATTTTTTAAGTATCCCTGGCTACATCCAAGTACCTACCTAAACGCTGCCACGCGTAACTATACTTGAACTGTAACGAGTATCTTCATGTATAATAAATTCAAATATAACATTGCAAATGGAGCTTAAGATGAAAATAACGATAACCGCACGCGGATTACGAAAAGACGAGGTTTTCTTCAATTCTCCCTATGGAGAGGGAAAGGGGATTTGGTGTGGTGGAGCTTTTAGCTTAGGTGAAAACTATGACGTGGAGTTCGAGATTAATGAGCTTTTAATCAGATGGATAGATATTTTGCCTGCAGCCACACATGAATACAGCCTAACACATGACAAAGACGTCGTTGTCTTTACAGGCAGGTTGGAAAATATCGAGGAGGACGGCACGGCATCACTTCAGATAGGTGATAGTCTAATGATGTTCGAATGTCTTGGTGAACCTATGCCGTTGGGTACTTTTGTAAGAGTAAGGACAGCTGAGCTCAGAATTTATGGTATGATATTAGTCGATTCAGAAGTAAAGCTATAAGGAGCTCAATCTATGAACAGCGATATTCAGCAATTTAAGACGGAGTTTTTCAAAGCGTTGGCGCATCCAATGCGTATCCGTATTTTGGAGCTGCTAAGCGAAGGTGAAAAGAATGTGAATGAACTTCAGGCCATTTTAGGATCTGAGGGCTCTGCCGTGTCCCAACAGCTTGCGGTACTTCGGGCCAAGAACGTTGTAGCCAGTGTAAAGGACGGAACCTCTGTTATCTATTCGCTCCGCGATCCCTTAATTAAAGATCTCTTGGCTGTCGCCAAGCAAATATTCGATAATCATCTTGTGAATGCAATTTCCTTATTGGAAGGCATCCGTAGCGAGTGAGATTTGAATTATAAGCGATATTTGGACGTTGACATCTGCGGCGTGCAGGAGTAATGTTTTTCTTATATTCAAATAATCAGATATTTAGAGAAAAGAAGGTTAGATCATGACAGGGTGGGGCCGTTTCAAAGGCTATAATGTTGCTTCTCTGCGTAAGGATATCATTTCAGGGACAATTGTCGGTGTTATTGCCATTCCGCTAGGGATGGCTTTTGCTATTGCTTCAGGTGTGAAGCCAGAATACGGAATTTATACAACTATTGTGGCTGGGATTCTAATCTCCCTTTTTGGGGGTTCCCGGTTTCAAATTGGCGGTCCTACAGGTGCTTTTATTCCTATTCTGTTCGCTATAGGCATGGAGTATGGATATGAGAACTTGTTGATTGCAGGGATGATGGCGGGTGTGTTTCTGGTCATAATGGGAGTCTTGAAGCTGGGTGTGCTAATTAAGTTTATCCCGAAGCCAGTGACGATCGGATTTACTGCAGGGATTGCTGTTATCATATTCAGCGGGCAAATAGCTAACTTTCTGGGTCTGCGGGATATGACGAGGCACGAAAAGTTCGTGGACAATATGAAGGAAATTGGTGTTCATATCTCCACAATTAATGTATACAGCATTCTTACGGCTGCTATATGCCTGATTGTTGTTATGCTAACGCTGCGGTTTGCTCCCAAAGTTCCGGGATCCCTGATTGGCCTTTTATGTGCCACAGTCATCGCTGCACTTTTGTTCAGCGGCAAGGTTACTACCATCGGATCGGCTTATGGGGCCATTCCCAGTTCACTTCCAAGCTTTCACTTTCCCGAGATCACATGGGATCGTCTTGTCTCGCTTATAAGACCTGCGTTCCTGATTGCCATGCTCGGAGCGATCGAATCGCTGTTATCCGCAGTTGTTGCAGACGGCATGACCGGTGATCGCCACAACAGCAATCGGGAGCTGATCGGTCAGGGAATTGCCAATATTGTCGCTCCGCTGTTCGGCGGAATTCCAGCGACCGGAGCTATTGCCAGAACGGCTACCAATATTAAGAATGGAGCTACCTCTCCAATATCCGGAGTGATCCATGGAGTAGTTGTTTTTCTTATTCTTCTGCTCTTTGCACCTTATGCATCATTAATACCCCTCGCTGCCATGGCACCTATTCTTATGGTGGTAGCCTGGAATATGAGTGAACGCAAAGAATTCCTCCACCTGCTTAAGACCAGAACCGGAGATTCACTGGTACTGTTTATTACTTTTCTGTTGACGGTATTTGCAGATTTAACACTCGCGGTGGAGGTAGGGCTTGTTCTTGCCGTAATTCTTTTTGTAAAACGGATGGGTGAGGTTCATTTGGTCTCCAAGGTTCTTCCGGATCCATCTTCAGTTAAGGTTGAAGCGCATATGGTTACAGAGAACCATGATTGTCCTCAGATTGGCATTTATAATGTGGAGGGACCGTTATTTTTTGGAGCAGCTTACAAATTCCAAAATACGATGCCAAGCTCGGGCCCGGATGAGCCTAACATTATTTTAATGCGTATGGCAAAGGTCCCATTTATGGATACCACTGGTGAGGCAAACTTGGCGGGTCTGGTGAAACAGCTGCAGGAAAGAGGCGGCAAGCTTATGATTTCAAGCATTCAGCCGCAGCCTCTTCAACTGCTCCAAAAAACCGGATTATATGAAACTATTGGTGCTGAACATTTCTATAAGCATACCGGAGAAGCAATTAACGATGCGCTGAGCGCTATCAATAAGAGTAAATGTGCAGGCTGCAGACATTCGGCATTCAGAGAATGTAACGCACTTTCAGGACTTGATGAAGCTTTAGCCCAGCGGGCGTTCAAAGGACGCACAAAAACTGGGGTTGTACCTGAGCTTAGCGGCGGAATCTAGATATAACTTCAGGACCTTTACTTTTATCCCGCAATAATTAGCCCGGGCACTTCGTGCTCGGGCTTTATTATTGTGTAGACGTATGATCTCCCTATTTGTACAATTAGTAAATAAATGTAACTTTGCTGTGGAGGAGAACTTAAACTGATGAAGGAATTAAATTATCCAAAGGTATTTATGCTTTTGGCCGCACTATCGTTGGCGACACTTGCTGTATATCGCGTGATCTCGTTACGTACAGATACCTATTACGGATTTCTAATTTGGAACCTGTTCCTCGCCTGGATTCCTTTTGTATTCTCTATGGCCGTCTACCAGCTGGATAAATGGAAAGTTGGAGGGTTCATGCTTCTTCCGCTTTGCGGGGCATGGCTGCTGTTTTTCCCGAACGCACCTTATATCATGACCGATCTGCTGCACCTGACTATTAGGTACAAAAAGTACATTGCCGGTGATTTAGTACTAAATAGGTACTGGTATGACTTAACGATGTTGCTGTTATTTACCTGGAGTGCTTGGATGACAGGTTTTTTCTCACTGTATCAGATTCAGTCGGTTATTTATCGCAAGAGCAACTTGTTCGTATCTTGGGTGTTTGTTCTGGTGGCTTGTGCTCTAGGTGGTTATGGCATCTTGCTTGGAAGGGTGTACCGTCTGAACAGCTGGGATATTCTGACCGACCGGCATCAGCTTTACAAGCTCATGGTTGACAGTCTGAACCGGCAATCCTTATTTTTCAGTCTATTTATGACTTTTGTTCTCCTTGTTATCTATGCTACGATGTACACTTTCCTGAATGCACGTGGTAAGAGTGACTAGTCTGTTAGCTCGTCTGTAATTTCAGGGTGGAATTGGAATTTCTTAAGGTCAATAACGTTGTTCTCATCTAAAATTACGCCCTCCCCCATGAGCAGAAGCTTCTGCATAGAGTGGGACTCATCTTCCGTTAATGCGATCATGCCTTTCACGTTAACTACGCGGTGCCAAGGCAGATTATACTTTCGACTCATGGAGTGAAGGATACGAACGACTTGCCTTGCTCCACGCGGACTGTCTGCAGCAAAGGCGATGCTGCCATAGGTCATGACTTTTCCTTCTGGAATAGATTGAATGATGCGGATAACTTTTTCCGTGAACGGTGTCATTTTTCCGAAGCTCCTTTAGCTGGGACGTTTGTATATCAATAATTATAACAGACTGGAAAGAAGCCGCAGGCAGCGGCTTCTTTTTTTTTGACATATCATAGATGCATAGGAGTAAAAGTACCAGGGGATAATTTAACAAAAGCTATCGTGGCAGGAGTGAGATTTATGTCGGGACAAGAAACAGAAAACAATCAAGACAAATCTTCTTCTACTAAAGCATCCCCATCGCTGTCCCTGAGTGCCTCGTTGGATGAGAACATGGCTCTATTTCGGCGGATATTTGCTAATGATGGAACACTGAGAACAAGAATGATTAACAATGCCTATAGTAACAAAATCCGCTGTGGCTTGATCTATATTGACGGCATGGCAGATCGCGATCTTATTCAGGAAGCTATCACCAGGCCGCTTATGCGTTTTGACTTCGGTGATATTGAGGACTTAGCTGCAGAAGGGTTAATAGACAAAATACAGACCCAGATTATAAATATCAGTGAAGTGGCACTTTATAAAAAGCCGGATGATTTGATTAGTGCCATTGTAGCCGGATATTCGGTTTTATTCGTAGATGGAATTTCTGAGGGTCTAAGTCTTAATGTGCAGGGTTGGGAGACACGAGCCATCTCAGAGCCCACGTCAGAAAGAGGAATTAGGGGACCCCGCGAGGGATTTACGGAGTCGCTGCCAGTAAATCTGTCACTTATTAGGAGAAGAATTTTGACCCCCGACTTAAAATTTATTATTAGTGAAGTAGGTACACGTTCCAAAACTCCGACATGCCTAGTGTATCTGGAAAGTCTGGCCTCCCCGGATATTCTGCAGGAGCTGCAGAAGCGGCTTAAACAAGTTAAAGTGGACCATATTTTGGATACGGGTTATCTTGCGGAGTTAGTGGCAGATGAGCCCTATTCGCCATTTGATATGATTGGAAACACGGAGCGTCCTGATACAGTGGTTGGTAAAATAATGGAAGGGAGAATTGCCTTACTGATAGAAGGCAGCCCCTTTGCATTGACACTCCCTTATTTATTTGTAGAGAATTTTCAAACGAGTGAGGATTATTACCTCAACTATTTTTTTGCCTCCGGTAACCGGATGTTAAGGGTATTAGGAGCTTTTCTATCCATTAGTATACCTGCCGTTTATTTATCTTTAGTGTCCTTCAGCCAGGAAATGCTGCCTACTATGCTGCTGCTCAGCATTGCCAATGCGAGAAAGGCAGTCCCTTTTCCCACAATTGTTGAGGCGATCCTCATGCTGACCATGTTTGAGGTTTTGCGGGAAGCGGGAGCTCGGATCCCAGCTGCCATTGGGCAGGCTGTAAGCATCGTGGGAGCCCTTGTGCTTGGACAGGCTGCCGTAGATGCCCGTATTGTCAGTGCTCCTATGGTTATAGTAGTGGGTGTGACCGGGATAACATCACTGCTTAACCCTCGCATTATAGGTCCGCTGTTGGTAATAAGGCTGCTGTTGCTCTTGTCCTCTTTTTTACTGGGTTTGTATGGGTATTTTTTGGGTTTGCTCGCTGTAGTTGTTCACTTAATGAGCCTACGTTCGTTCGGAGTTTCGTACATGCTCAAAGTGGGCTCCATCAAGCCTGAAGATATCAAAGATACCATTATCAGGGCGCCGTGGTGGCACATTTATCTTCATCCTGTGATCGTTGGGGCACGCAATAGAAAGAGAAAGCCTGGAAACAGGCCATGATCCAAGTGAAAAGAATACTATCCGCCATGCTCTCTCTGTTGCTTCTTCTCTGCCTTTCGGGCTGCTGGAATTACACGGAAGTGGAGGAGATGTCGATTGTGGCCGGTGTAGCCATCGATAAGGACAAGTCTACTGGGAAAATATTATTAACCGCTGAGACCATTGATACAACCGGGGGAGGAGGGGGTGAGGATAATCAAGCTAGCTCCACGATTCATACTCTTGCGGGGGATACGATGTTTGATATTGTTCGCAGCATGATTACCATGACAGGGAAAAAACTATTTTGGAGCCATGCTAAGGCAATCATCATCAGTGAAGAGGTAGCTAGGGAAGGGATGCTAAAAGTAATAGATTGGTACAGTAGAGATACGGAGACCCGAGCAGATGTATATATATTTATTTCTAAAGAGAAGAATGCCCGAGATATTCTTACTTTGAACAAAACAAAGAATACAATACTGTCCTTTGAGCTTGGGGATATGATAAAAAAAGAGAACTATGTTAGTACGGCTCCCGTTACAGACATTTGGGATTTTTTCGATAATCTAGAATCTTCAGGGGAGAATGCCATAGTGCCGCTTGTGTATATCAATGAAAGGGAGACAAGGAAAACGGAACGAATTAGCGGCTGTGCTTTATTTTTGAAGGATAAAATGGTGGGAACCCTCACTGGGGAAGAAACCAAATACATGCTATTCGTTACGAATAAAATAAAGGGCGGCGTGTTAGCCATTAAGGACGAGAAAGGGCAACCTGGCTATTCCCTCGAAATTACCTCAAATAAAACAAAAATAAAACCCGTATGGATAAATGGGAAACTGCAAATTCAGATCAGCACAGTAACACAAACAGTTTTGGATGAAGTGATGCCGCGGAATGGATTCCCTGATTTCGAAAAGAAGAAAGAGATTGAGAAGCTAGCAGAACAACAATTGCAAAAAAATATGCTTGATCTGATCCATGACGTTCAGAAGAAGTACAAAACCGATATTTTAGAATTTGGGGCGGCCGTTCATATCAACATGCCGAAAACCTGGAAGAAGCTTGAGAAGGATTGGGGCAAGACTTTTGTTGATCTGCAAGTTGTTGTTAAGTCTGATGTGATTATAGAGACCAGTGCCAAAACTACAAGATCTATAAAGATGGGTGATTAAACGTGGCTGTATTCATTGTGCTGCTCTATGCTGGTATCGTATGTGTTGATCCCTATGGGCTGCTGAAGCAGGGAATGAAACGTGACTTTTATGTATGTTCTGCGTTATGTCTTGTTTCTTTCTCGATTGCATTTGCGTTGGCTATGGGTTGGGAGATTCCAAGCCCTTCGCCGTGGATTGTACAATGGGTTGGGGCTATTTTCTAGAGAATATAGGTTTTGACGGAGGGTTGAAGCATGAACAAAGAGATTGTACCTGCAGGTCAATATATAAGTCTTATGATCCTGTTTGTGTTTGGCAGCTCACTATTTATGGGAGTAACCGGGAAATCCGGGAGCAGCAGCTGGATCGCGTTACTCTTGGCTATGGGTCTGTCTTTACCCTTCATGTTAATCTATGCTCGACTCTCTGTTCTTTTTCCAGGCAAGGATCTTTTTGATATGCTGATCGCCGTTTTTGGGGGAATCGGAGGTAAAATTGTCTGCTGTGTGTATATATGGTATGCATTGCATCTGGGATCGCTGGTTCTGCGTAATTTTGGAGAATTCTGTAGAACCGTCGCAATGACTGAAACACCCATGATTGTTCCCATGCTCTTTGTCGGCCTGATCTGCGTATCTGCAGTTAAGGCAGGCCTGGAAGTGTTGGGGAGAAGTGCCAAATTGCTGCTGTTGTTCAGTTTTGTTGTAATTGTAATCGTTGAATTCTTAGGTATGCCCTTGTTCCATTTTGAAAATTTGAGACCTATATTAGATCTGGGATGGACACCAGTTATTAACGATGCCTTTGGTGCTTTTTCATTTCCTTTTGCCGAAACGGTATTGTTTTTGGGGACATTTAGGGCTCTTCCTAAAAAGGGCTCTTCCTATAAAGTGCTTTTAAGCGGGCTGTTGATTTCGGGTTTAATCATTACAGTAATCTCTCTGCGCAACCTGCTGGTACTTGGTCCTAACTCTTTATCAAGTCTTTATTTTCCTTCTTATGTGGCTGTGAGCCGAATTAATGTAGGTGATTTTCTAACAAGAATTGAAGGGTCATCTGCCATTGTATTTTGTACCTCTTTATTTATCAAAGTCAGCATATGTTTATATGTAACCAGTAACGGCATGGCTAAAGTTTTCAAGCTGAAAAGCTACCGCTCCGTTGTGCTCCAAATGGGACTTATTATGGTGTATTTAGCGCAATTTATTTATAAGGATATTTTTGAAATGCAGCACTTTGCCTTTCAAACCTATAAATATTATGCACTTCCCTTTCAGGTGATTATCCCATTAATATTATGGATTGGCGCAGAGCTGGTCGCCAGAAAAGGCAAACAAAAACAGGTGTCGCCTCAATCATAGGAGCATTTCCAAATGATACATTGGATAGCTATAATAATAGACAAGGAGTACGTCTATACATTGTTGGAGGAGAGAATGGCTCATGAGCGTAAATCATATTCTTATGCCTTCTTATTGGGGCAGAGATGTCAGGCATACACACATTACACAGGGCTCCAAGGTACTGGCTGTTATTTATCCGGGTAGAAATTACTCGGCTGAGCGGCCGCTGTTGGAATATGCTGCGAAAGTAGCGAAGGAGTATAACTGCGATATTCTTCTATTGGAGTATGGATATCAGAGTGCGAGAGTAGACCTTCAACGTGAACAAATGAATATCATCGTTGATGAGTGTAAAGCGGCTATTACCTCACTTCCGGTATACGAGAAATATCTGTTTATTAGTAAAAGCATGGGGACGGTTATTGCCGGGAGAATCGCCGAGGAGTTGGACATACAGAAGAAGACCTCGCATTTGTATTTAACTCCACTGTCTGAGACGATACCTTTCATTAGGCAAAGTGCAGGTAGTGTGATTTACGGCAGCATTGACCCATTGTTCACAGAACAGCACTCTAGTGAGATCAACGCAGTAAATAATATCAAGGTCTACAGAATTGATGATGCCAATCACTCCTTGGAAGTGGGCACTGTCAACGAATCACTGGCAATACTTATTGTGATTATTAATTTATATCATGAATATTTCAGGGATGCTTTGAAGGTTTAAAGGGATGGGGGAGGATAGCGATGATCTTGGAAGCTGCGATGCTGCAAGTGAAATCTGGTTTAACGTATGAGTTTGAGCATAGCTTTAAAGAAGCATCCGTCCTAATTTCTTCTATAGAGGGTTATTTGGGGCATGAGCTACAGAAATGTCTGGAGGATGACCATAAATATCTCCTTCTTGTACAATGGCGTAATCTTGAGGATCACACCGTAGGGTTCAGAGAATCCAGTCAATATCAGGAATGGAAAGCTCTATTACACCATTATTATAGTCCCTTTCCGGTAGTAGAACACTTTACCCGAATAAGTCTGGATTAAATAGGGGGAGCTAAGTGAAGGAGAAGCTTATAGGTGAAGGAAGGACAGCAGAGATTCTACAGTACAAGGACCAGACGATTTTGAAGCTCTACCGGGAGAATGTTTCAGAACAAAGTATACTTCACGAGTACAAAATTAGTGAATTTGTGTATGCTCGGGGTGTCCGTACTCCAAAGCCTTATGAACTCATAACCGTTGATGAACGGAAAGGTATCCTATTTGAACAAATACAAGGCCCTACTCTACTAAAGATGATTGATAGACAGCCTTGGAGGATTAGCAAGTATGCCAAAATGATGGCAGAGCTGCACTATAGTCTGCATACGTTAGATGTTACTGAAGACATTGGGCAGCAAAAGGAGAGGTATAGAAGCTGCATTAAAGGGGCGCCGTTGCTCACTGAAGATGAGAAGTCGGTCATTCTATCCTATCTTGAGGATCTCCCGGAGGAGCAGAAGTTATGCCACGGAGATTTTCATCCAGATAATGTGCTTATGGATCAACAAGCATGGATCATTGACTGGATGACTGGATTGGCTGGAAATCCTGCTGGAGATGCAGCTCGTTCGGTAATTATGTTCAGTATTGGAGAAATGCCCGAAAAAGCATCACCCCTGCTCAAATTCATGATTAGATTTATAAGGAAGAAGTTAACGAAGGATTACATTCGCGAGTATCTCAGGTTATCAGGGCGAACCTATGCCGAAATTGATCAATGGATTCTACCGGTAGCTGCAGCGCGGTTGGTAGAATGGCTCTCAACTGCAGAGAAGGAGCAGATTGTTGAAGAAATTCGTAAACGTCTATCGTCTCTACCCGTCAGATTATAATAAAATAAAAAGGTGGAGGTGCTGTTTCTTGATTACATATATTGCGCTGCTGCGTGGCATTAATGTTGGTGGTAATAAAATAGTAAAAATGCAGGACTTGAAAACAATGTTCCAGTCCCTCGAATTCCATAATATACGGACTTATATCCAAAGCGGCAATGTTGTTTTTGAAAGTGACAATCTGGAGACTACGGCAATTAGTGGGGTAATCGAACAGCGAATTAAAGAGGTCTTCGGGTTTGAGGTCTTCGTTATCCTTCGGACACTGGAAGAGATGGAGAAGGCTATAATGAATAACCCCTTTGAGCTTTCGGGTAATGAGGACTACAAGAGGCTTTATATTTCCTTCTTAACCTCTGAACCTTCTGTTGAGGCACTGGAAAAGCTGCAACCCTATCTGGACGGGCCAGATAAGCTTTGTTTTGTCGGTAAAGAAATGTATGTATTATATGAGACCAGCGTAAGTAAGTCTGCGCTTTTTAAAGTTCCCATGGATAAAATACTAGGTACGCCATCAACAACCCGTAACTGGAATACCGTAAATAAGCTTGTTGTCATGGGTAGAATGGAATAAGCTCCGAACAGTCCGAAACAATCACCGACTACGCCCGAAACAATCACCGACAACGCCCCGTTTTGGGGCTTTTTTGCGTTCAGACGTTTCCTAGATTTCTGTCTCTGTATACGTTCAGCAAACATTCAGCTTGAATTCATTGAGAGTTAAGGTACGGATGCAATAATACATCTACGGATAGATTGAACCGGGATATAAAGTCATCGAGTGATTAGGATGAGGAGTGGGAATACGTGAAACTGTTCAGAAAAATGGGTTCAGATGCTTTTTTGTTAGGTATTTTAGGGCTTGCAGCTTTTTTGTACGGTTATGGAATTTGGAACGATCAATATGCGAATACGTACTACACCACCTCGGTAGGGAGTATGCTGCAAAGCTTTCATAATTTTTTCTATGTGTCTCTGGATTCTGCCGGCTCGGTCACCGTTGACAAGCCGCCCGTGACGTTTTGGATTCAGGCACTCAGCGCTTTAATCTTTGGTTTGCACGGCTGGAGTGTAATACTGCCTCAGGTTCTCGGTGGGATGGGGTCGGTACTCCTAGTATATATGCTAGTTAAGCCTACATTTGGAACAACAGCAGCAAGGTTAGCTGCATTGGCTATGGCGACCACACCGGTAGCAGCTGCGGTCAGCCGGACGAATAACATTGATGCCATGCTAGTGTTTACCCTTTTGCTGGCTGCATGGTTTCTGTTCAAAGGCACTAAAGGCAACAAAACAGGAAGTCTGATCGCAGCGTTTGCGTTGATTGGCGTAGGCTTCAATGAGAAGATGCTGCAGGCCTACATGGTTCTTCCGGCCTTTTACCTCTTTTACATATTGGCGGCGAAAGTGAATTGGAAAAGAAAAATAGCAGTTCTTGCAGCTTCTACGGCTGTGCTCCTCGTAGTTTCTCTATCTTGGGCGGTTATTGTTGATTCGATTCCTGCCAGTAAACGACCTTATATCGGAAGCAGTGGTACTAACTCTGTACTGAATCTAGCCTTTGGATACAATGGAGTATCCCGTTTAACAGGCGATCAGGGGAAAGGCGGTAACGGAGGCGGGATGCCGGACGGGACCTCAGTATCAAGTGGTCAGACAGGAACAGCAGATGGAGGTTTGCCGGCCCAGCCCCCAGGTAATGGTACAGACGGTGGGCGTCGTCAATTTGCTAATGACGGAGGTCAAGCTGATCGCGGCGGAATGAATGATGGTGGCGGCGGTGGAATGTTTAATACAGGAACGGTAGGTCCACTTCGGTTGTTCCAAGCAGAGTTGTCTGGCCAAGCAAGCTGGCTGCTTCCGTTCGCAGCATTCGCCTGCATCGCATTGTTCACTAACTTGCGACGTAAGAACTTTACGCAGAAACATAAAGAAGCCTTGTTCTGGCTGGCTTGGCTGGTGCCCATTATGGGATTCTTCAGTATCGCGGGTTTCTTCCATCAATATTATCTAATCATGATGGCGCCACCCATAGCCGCATTGGTTGGTGCAGGCTGGTCAGAGCTCTGGACTCAATATCGTGAACGTTCAGGCTGGGTATCCTGGATTTTGCCGGCAGCAACACTGGTTACAGCAGGTTTACAGTGGTACATTCTTCATCCATATGACAAAACGATCGGCAGTGGCTGGTCAATCGGTGTCCTGGTTGCTGGAATATTAATGACTCTGCTCCTGGTAGCCCTTAAGGGAAAAGAGAAACCCTTTGTGTATGCAGCAGGTTTGGCTGGCTTAATGGTATTACTCATTGGTCCTACATATTGGGCACTCACACCCATAACTTATGGGCAGAACAGCATGATTCCGGCAGCGGGGCCCACAGGCGGAAATGAAATGGGCGGATTTCAAATGAATGCTGAAAGGCTAACTCAGTTTCAGAATGCAGGTGTACCGGGAGGAACCAACTCCGGAGTACCAAGTGGCTTCTCTGGGAGGATGGGCAATAGTGAAGGTGTTAATCAACAATTGTTAGCTTATCTGCAAAGTAATAATACCGGTGAGAAATACTTATTCGCCGTCATGGACTACAATACGGCAGCACCTTATATTGTCGAGGAAGACGCTGCAGTTGTTATTTTGAACGGCTTCTCTGGATCAGATACGGTATATACTGCGGATACGCTGAAGGCTTTGGTGGAAAGTGGAAAGGTGAAATACTTTCTGGTATCCAGTGGAGGCATGGGCGGCGGGCGCGGTGGCAACTCTGAGCTGACATCGTGGATTACCGAGAATGGAACGGAGGTTCCAGCAGCAGAGTGGCAGGTTACAGGAACAACTAACAGCAGCGGCACATTATACGAGGTTAAGTTGAAATAAAAGTAAGGAGGAGCGGCCCATGAGTATCAAAGTGCGCTATTCCATTATTATCCCTATGTTTAATGAAGAAGCGGTCATTCAGGAAACGTACCGAAGAATTAAGAAAGTGATGGGAATGACAGGTGAGGCTTACGAGCTTCTTTTCGTTAACGATGGGAGTTCGGACCACTGTGCAGAAATGATAGAGGAATACAGCTATTGGGATGAGAGCGTCAAGCTAATCGACCTTTCCCGTAATTTTGGACATCAGATAGCGATTACGGCCGGTATGGATTACGCATTGGGTGATGCGGTCATTATCATTGATGCTGACATGCAGGACCCTCCGGAGTTAATTCTGGATATGATTAAGGAATGGAAAAAGGGTTATGATGTTGTTTATGCTAAGCGAGTGAAACGGCGGGGAGAGTCTCTTTTTAAGAAATGGACAGCCAGCCTCTTCTATAGAGTACTTCGATATTCAACTGATATCTCAATACCGGTAGATACAGGTGATTTCCGTCTTATCGATCGTAAGGTATGTGATCAACTGAAGCGTTTGCCCGAGAAGAATCGTTTTGTACGCGGACTGGTAAGCTGGGTGGGCTTCCGTCAAAAGGCTATTGAGTATGAAAGGGATGAACGTTTGGCGGGAGAGACCAAATATCCACTAAAGCGAATGATCAAGCTGTCGCTCGATGGGATTACGTCCTTTTCTTATAAACCGCTAAAACTTGCTGGGTATCTAGGTGCATTATTGTCTGCATCGGGGTTTCTGTACCTCATATATGTCATCTATCTGGCTATTTTCACGGAATCTGTAGTCAAGGGCTGGGCTTCAATGATTGGAATAACCCTTACGTTTAACGGCTTTGTGCTGATTATGCTTGGCATTCTGGGTGAGTACGTCGGCCGGATTTATGATGAGACCAAGGGGCGTCCTCTATATATCGTTCAGGATGTTTACGGAGGAATGAATCAGCAGACGGCAAAGGAACAAGAGTTAGCAAGCATCCATAAATAAGCTAACGCAAAAAACCGGAAGACAGACTCTTCAGTCTATCCTCCGGTTTTTATGTATATTAGGCTTTCAAAACATCATGATCAACGTAACGAGTACCGTTTAGTTCACTGATGACATTAATAGCAACCTTTGCTCCGTCGCCTGCAGTTATGATCGCGTGTACGCTTACTCCAGCAACAGTTCCTGCGGCCCAAATACCCTCAACATTCGTTTTGCCTTCTGCGTTAACGGCTACAACCGTTTTAATTCTCGGTTCTGTACCGTCTTTCGTTTCAACACCAGCCTTAGCTGCCAGATCAGTTAGTACACCAGTGGCAAGTATGACATGCTTCGCTTCATAGGTTATGCCGCTTTCGCTTTCAATCATAAAGCTGGCTCCGCTTGGAACAAGATTAACAGCCTGCTCCGTAACAAGCTCCGCACCAAACTTCACAGCTTGCTTATGTCCGGTTTCGACCAGATCAGGCCCTCCAATTTCAGAGATACCATAGTAGTTTTCATACCATCCTCTGCGGGTCATGCCCTTGTCATTATCAATCAGCAGTGTTTTCTTTCCTGCCTTTGCGGCGAACAAAGCTGCGCTTGCACCGGCGGGTCCTGCTCCTATCACGGCGATATCGTACATGTTCATAGCCTCCTAAAAGTTTAATAGTCAATTATCACTTACTATTATAACGTTAATTACTGACCTTTAGCTAATCCTTCCAGGTAAGGAAGGGTGACGTAGAAAGTTGTTCCAGACTCGGGATCACTACTTGCCTTAATCTCTCCGCGGTGTGCTTCTACGATAGATTTTGTGATAGATAAACCAAGGCCGGACCCACCGTATTTACGTGTTCGCGAAGAATCACTTCGATAAAATCTGTCAAATATATGCGGAATATGTTCGGCAGAGATACCAGATCCGTTATCTCTGAGGGTTAGTTCAGCATGAGCACCTCGGGTGTGCAAAGCTAAATAAATGATTCCCTTTTCTGGATCCGTATGTTGAACCGCATTGTGGAATAGATTTAGAATAACCTGCTTTATTTTATCAGGGTCGTATATACCGCGGATGCCATAAGAAATATCGAAAGTCACCTTGCGATTTCCGGCCAGCACTAGAAGATGAGGCTGCATTTCCACAATGACTTCTCCAAGCAGAAGCTCTTTTACCCGCAGTTGTGGAGCTCCGTCCATGCGGGCAAGCAGCAGCAGATCCTCTACCAGCTTGTTAATCCGCTTCGATTCACCATGCATACTGCGCAGCGAGCTGTATAGTTGTTCCTTGTTATCAGCGGCTCCCCGCAATAGTACCTCTAAGAAGCCATGAATGGAGGTAAGTGGAGTTCTCAGTTCGTGGGAGGCATCCGCCGCAAACCGCCGCATCTGCTCTTTAGCTTCCCGTTCATTGTGGAACGATATTTCCAAACGCTCTAACATTCCATTAAAAGAAAGCGATAGCTTGTCAATCTCAGTCTGCCCCTGTTCAACAGGGAATCTTACATCCAGATTACCTGCATCAATAATATGCGCGGTTTCCCCCATGTTGGATAAAGGAATGAGTGTTTTGCGTAACGCAGGTAAATACATAAAGAGACCTGCTAATAACGCAACCACCGACAGAGCGGCAAAAACAAATAGTTGTTGCATGATTACATCGTTTAGAGGACCTGAATTCATACTCATTTGCAGCAGCAGCTTGGCATTTTCAGGTCTCCCCAAACTCATAAATACCGCCAGATGCTCACTGCCGTCTTCAGCAGTAATGAGCTTGTATTCACCGGTTGCTCTTTCTGTTGTTCGGGACAGCAGGTCTTTGTATTCCGCGTCAGATAGTCTAGGAGCAGCTGAATCAGACAAGGTCTCTTGCTGGAAATCCCTAAAAGTACCGTCGGAACTATAGATAGCTATGGTTGTATGGGCATCCAAGAGAAGGGGGCGTCTGTCCCCGTCGAAACGTCCGCCGCCAAGGGGAACTTTAAGGCCTGTGTTCTTTCCATTTGAGGAAGTTTTATAGTTAAGAAAGTTGAAATATAGCTCACGGGGGACAGATCGCATTTGAGTTTCCATGGAGTCGACTCTGTTGCTATAAATAAAATCCCGCATCAGCGCGTATTGCAGTACTCCAATAAGCAGTAGTAATCCTGACAGAATGAGCAGTGAGGTCGCCAGCAACTGCTTTCGTAGAGAACGAGGAGCCAGATGCCGAATCAAGCCTAAGATTCGTCCATTCATACGAGATCCACTCGATAACCTGCTCCTCGCAGCGTCCGAATGATGCGGTGTTCTTTATCCCCGAGCTTCTCACGGAGTGAGCGAATGTAGACCTCTACAATATTTTCCTCTCCTCCAAAGTCATAACCCCACACTTTATCGAGTATCATAGCTTTACTGAGCACAAGTCCGTGATTAATGACAAGGTATTGAAGCAGCTCGTATTCTGTTGGTGACAGTTCTAATACCTCATCCTTATGTCGTATTTCCTTTCGTCGTCCGTCGATACGGAAAGGACCACAGCGCACCTCACCAAGCAAACCAGGGAAATGATTGCGTAGTCTTGCCTGAATCCTAGCCAGCAGTTCGTCAAAGCTAAAAGGTTTGACCATATAATCGTCGGCACCGATGGACAGGCCTTTAACGCGATCATCAATCTCGTCTTTAGCGGTAAGCATGATGACAGCAATTTCATTCTCTTCGGATCTGAGATAACGGCAGACTTCAAAACCGTCCATTCCGGGCATCATAACATCAAGAATTGCCACATGCGGTTTAAAATCTGCTGCAATAGCTATTGCTGATATTCCATCTGGAGCAGTCTGTACTTCATAGCCTTCATTAATCAGACCAAGCTCCAAGAATTGTAAAATGTGCGGCTCATCGTCCACGAGTAAAAGTCGTACACCTTGGGTAGCTTTCACTCTCATCCCTCCATTGTAAATAGTCGTTAGAAATATTATGACATATTCGGTTGAATGTTTGCTGAAGATCGCTTGACTCTTTTGGAATTGGATTAAATTTGTTCGTTCATGGTTAATGATATTGGTTAATCATAATATAAGAGGTTAAGGGGATTTAGTATGGTTGTAATAACATAATGAGGAGATTTTTGGATGTGATAAAGGGTTTTGACTACGGTTAGCGAACACATTACAATATAGGATATATCTAGGTTATGGAGAGCTCTCTCCATTCTGGTATACATCCTTTTCATGTGGTTCCCCGTTTGTTAACCTTGTAAGGCTTCCTAGTTCAAAGCTCATTTCTTTAAGATTACTTCTTTCTGCATTCACTCAACTTTTTCTGTCGCTTTACTATTTATAGGTCAAGGAGGCTCTTCCATGAAGAAAAAAGAGATGGTGGCCATGTTATTAGCGGGAGGCCAAGGCAAAAGGTTGAAGTCGCTGACCAAGTCACTAGCTAAACCAGCTGTATATTTTGGTGGCACTTATCGGATTATTGATTTCCCATTAAGTAACTGCACGAATTCGGGAATTGATACAGTTGGTGTTTTAACCCAGTATGAGCCCCTTGTACTACATTCCTATATTGGAGTGGGAAATGATTGGGACTTGAATCGAAAGAATGGCGGGGTATTCGTATTACCTCCACATGAACGTGAGAATGGAAGCAGTTGGTACCGCGGGACTGCGGATGCGATTTACCGTAACTTGAAATTTGTTGATCAGTTTGATCCTGAGCACGTGCTAATTTTATCAGGGGATCATATCTACAAAATGGACTACAACGCTATGCTCCAATACCACAAGGCAAGAGAAGCAGACTGCACGATCTCTGTTATCGACGTTCCTTTGGAAGAAGCTAGCCGTTTTGGCATATTGAATACGGATGAAGATCTTAAAATTTACGAATTCGATGAGAAGCCCTCCAAACCGAAGAGTACATTGGCTTCAATGGGCGTTTATATTTTCAAATGGGAAGTCCTAAGGAAATATCTGTTGGAAGATGGAGAAAATACGTTATCTTCTCATGATTTCGGTAAAGATATCATTCCTATGATGCTGGACAATAACAATTCCCTCTTTGCTTATCCATTCGAAGGATATTGGAGAGATGTGGGTACTGTTAACAGCTTATGGGAAGCAAATATGGATTTGTTAAGTGACAATCCGCCGCTGAACTTGAACGACCCGAACTGGCGGATATATACTCGCAATCCAAACCAACCGGCACAATATGTCGCTCCTGGAGCGAAAGTCTCAAGCTGCATTGTTAACGAAGGATGTATAGTTCATGGTGAGGTCAATCACTCCGTACTGTTTTATGGTGTGGAAGTGGGCGAAGGAAGTGTGATCACAGACTCCGTTATTATGCCTAAAGTTAAAATTGGCAAGAATGTACGGATTCACAAAGCCATCATCAGCGAAAATATGGTAATCGAAGATAATATGGATATTGGCATTGAGCGGGAGAATGAGGATGATATCCTTCTAATTGACAAAAAAAGCAAAAAAAGAAAACCAATCGCAGCCAAAACCATATAACGATTAGAGGACGGTGGATTCCGATGAAGCAACTCATGGGTGTAATCAATTTGGACCATGAATTGGATAATTTAAATGAACTGACCTATTTTCGCTCAGGGGCGGCCGTCCCTTTTGCCAGCCGTTATCGGCTGATTGACTTTGTTCTTTCGAATATGATGCGTGCTGATCTGGAGAGCGTAGGGTTGTTTGTTCGCCGCAAATACCGTTCACTGATGGATCACTTAGGCGATGGAAAATCATGGGACATGAACCGTAAACATGGAGGGCTGTTCATTTTGCCTCCAGATTGGAATGATCCAACCGATACTTCATTAGGTGACTTACAGCATTTCCATAACAACTTAGACTTTTTCAAACGTGCTTCAGCCAAATATATTGTATTCTCTGGTACGCAGCATATCTCGACGGTTGATATCGAGGATATGTACAGGTTTCATATGGAGAAGGGTTCAGATGTAACCGTTGTTTACAAAAAAATAGATCAGCTTCAGCCCGAACATGAACTGTGTCAGCGGGTCGAGGTAGATGAAGATAATAATGTAACCAGTATTCATCACGAGAAGGATCATAAAAACCTATACCTAGATATGTTTATTATGGAGAAGGCACTCTTTCTGGAGAAAGTTAAATACAGCATTGCCCATGGAGAAAGCTACTTTTTCCGGGATGTGATCCAGAAAAACCGTCATAATCTAAAGATTTCGGGGTATGAGTACAAAGGGTATCATGCCGTCATTAACTCTCTGGAAAGTTATTACAAGAATAGTCTTGAGCTTCTGGAGCCTGATAACTACTCCGGCCTGTTTAAAGATTATCCGGTACAGACCAAAATTAAATATGAAGCCCCAACCCGCTACCTCGAAAGCGCAGAAGTGAGCAATTCGCTTATCGCAAATGGTTGTATTATCGCCGGAAAGGTAGAGAATAGCGTTATTTTTCGGGGAGTACAAGTACGCAAGGGAGCAAGAATCACGAACTCTGTCATCATGCAAAAATGCATAATTGATGAGAATGCTGTTATTGAGAATGTTATTATGGATAAAGACGTACACCTTAGCAAAGATCGAATCCTTGTCGGAGATCATAAACGACCGTTTGTTATCGCTAAGAGTAGCAAAATATAAGACACTTCAAAGTCCGCTGAACTTTTTTAAAAGCTTTTGTGAGGAGGAACCTGCCATTGTTTAACGATAAAGAAACTTTCAAACAAGTATTCCGCGAGAAACTCATCGGGAAATTGGGTAAACCGCTCGAAGAAGCTTCTAATGCCGATATTTATAACACTTTAGGCAACATGATTCGCGAAAATGCCGGCAGTAATTGGGTGGAAACCAACCAAAGGTTCAAAGCCGATAAGGGTAAGCAGGTATACTATTTTTCAATGGAGTTTCTGATTGGCAGGCTTCTCGGCAACAACCTGCTAAATATGGGCGTGCTGGAAGTCGTACGTGAAGGTTTGGCAGAACTCGGCTTTTGTCTTCGGGATATTGAAGAAGAGGAAGCGGATGCTGGACTTGGCAATGGCGGCCTAGGGCGGCTGGCAGCCTGTTTTCTGGATTCACTGGCTTCGCTTCAATATGCAGGGCATGGTACCGGCATACGTTATAAATACGGCCTATTTGAGCAGAAAATCGTAGACGGGTATCAGGTTGAGCTGCCCGATTACTGGCTGCAAAAGGACAACGTATGGGAAGTACGCCGTGAAGATAAGCAAGTGGAAGTGAAATTCTGGGGACATGTGAACAGCTATGAGCAGGATGGACGATTAGTATTTGAACATAAGGATTATGAGGCCGTCCGTGCAGTGCCTTACGATGTACCTGTGATTGGTGCTGACCGGAGGCATGTGAATACCCTGCGTAACTGGAGTGCAGAATCTATTACTCAGCCGGGTAAGATGTTCGGTTCCCGAGGCGGGTCGGATTATCATAAATTCCTTGAATATAAACGTTCAGTAGAATCTATTTCGGAGTTTCTCTACCCCGACGATTCTCAGTATGAAGGCAAGCTTCTTCGTTTGAAGCAGCAGTATTTCCTGTGTAGTGCAGGTCTTCAAAGTATAATTCGCACTTTTGATAAGCTGGGGCTTCCCTATGATACCCTTCCTGATAAGGTTTCTCTTCATATTAATGATACTCATCCGACCCTGGTCATTCCTGAACTTATGCGGATTCTAATGGATCTGAAAGGATTGGACTGGGATAAGGCATGGGACTTAACGACCCGTATGGTTTCTTATACCAATCATACTATTCTTAGTGAAGCCTTGGAGAAATGGCCTATAACAATGGTTAAGGAGCTATTGCCGCGTATTCATCTAATTATTGATGAGATCAACACCCGATTCTGCCGTGAACTAATGGAGCGTTTTCCGGGGGAACAAGACCGGATCTCGCAAATGGCTATTATTTATGGAGATCAGGTGAGAATGGCTCACTTGGCTATTGTAGGCAGCTATAGTGTGAATGGCGTCGCCGCACTTCATACAGAAATTTTGCGGAAACGTGAGATGAGGCTGTTCGATGAGCTCTACCCGCATCGCTTTAATAACAAAACCAATGGGATTACCCATCGCCGGTGGCTGATGCATGCGAATCCTCCGCTGACCAATCTGATTAACGAGGCTATTGGTACACGCTGGATTACACATCCGCAGGAGATGATTGGTCTTATCAAATACTGCGAGGATTCCTCCTTCCAGGAGAAAATCGCAGGAATCAAAAGGCAAAACAAACTGCGTTTGGCTGAATTTATCAGCAGCAAGCATGGTGAGAAGGTCGATCCAGATTCGATCTTTGATGTACATGTAAAGAGGCTGCATGGGTATAAGCGCCAACTGCTTAACGTTCTTCATATAATGCATCTGTATAATCAAATCAAAGCGAATCCGTCCATGGATATGGTACCTCGTACATTCATTTTCGGAGCTAAAGCAGCACCAAGTTATCACTTGGCCAAACGGACTATTAAATTGATTAATACCGTCGCTGACTTGGTTAACAATGATCCTGATGTTAAGGGTAAGGTCCGTATATTCTTCTTGGAGAATTACTCGGTTTCATTGGCTGAAAAAATTATCCCCGCCGCTGATGTCAGTGAGCAAATTTCAACGGCCAGTAAGGAAGCATCAGGAACCGGAAATATGAAGTTTATGATGAACGGTGCGCTAACCATTGGTACTATGGATGGGGCTAACGTGGAAATGCATGAAATGGTCGGCGATGACAATATGTTTTTATTTGGTCTTCGCGCTGAACAGGTGCTGGATTATTATCAGTATGGTGGGTATTATGCCCGCGACATCTATAATGGGGACAGTCGCGTGAAGGAAGTCCTGGATCAGTTGGTTTTACCGGGGCCTATCTGTTGTCATACCCAGGAGTTTGACCAAATCTTCCATTCGCTGCTCGATAATAATGATGAGTACTTTGTGCTGAAGGATTTCGCCAGTTATGTCGAAACTCATGTTGAAATTGATCGTGCTTATCGTAATCAGAAGGATTGGCTCAAGAAGTCGATTATTAATATCGGCCACTCGGGTAAATTCTCAAGTGATAATACAATTAGCCGATATGCTTCAGAAATATGGAATATTAGCCCGGTCCGGTTCTAGTTAGCTGTTGCTAAGGATCGAAAAAAGCTAGCCAACCTCCTATGAACTGGAGACTGGCTAGCTTTTTAGCCTTTTTGCAGCTTTGAAGTCCGAGAAGCTGTCACATTCGTAAAATATCAACTTTTGGGAAAGTCTCTTCTTCTATGCGTAACCGATTCCGAGTATGTACCAGTCCTTCGCCGAATTAGAGGGAAAAGTGCCCGCTAATACCGACCGAAACGTCTTGATTCTGAGATTAAAGGGAAAATACCCCTCTAATCTTAGCCATATCGCTCTAAAGAGGTATATCCTCAAAATTAGCGGGCGAAATTCCCTCTAATTGCATAAAAGGGGTGCTGGGCATAAAAAATAGAGGGAGAAAATCCCTCTATCACATTCTTAGATAACTTCCGAAATAATAGCAGCGAAACGCTCCAAGAAGCGGCGTTCTTCATCATCGAAACGGTGCTTAAGCGGACTATCGATATCAAGAACCCCTAAGAGACGGTCGTCTTTAATCAATGGAACAACAATCTCACTGTTGGAGGCAGCATCACAAGCAATATGCCCAGGAAAAGCATGCACATCTCCTACCACAAGCGTGCGTCGTTCAGAGGCTGCTGTTCCACAGACACCACGATTCAGCGGAATCCGAATGCATGCGGGGAGTCCCTGAAAGGGCCCTAACACGAGCTCGGTGCCGTCGTATAAATAGAAGCCAGCCCAATTCGTATCCGGCATAGAGTATTTAAGAAGCGCCGAAGCATTCGCCAGATTGGCTATAGAATTGGGTTCATCTTGAATAAGGGCTGCGAGTTGGGTTAGAACAGATTCAAACCGGTCGCTGCGTGTACTATCATAAGGCATAGCCTGAAACATGAAGCATCACCTTTCTGTACGTTGATTCAGTAGTAACTATAAATTACAACATAGTACAGCTTACAAGCTACGTCAAGAGTTAACCATGTTAATATTCAGGCTTAGCCTGTTGGATCGAGCCTTTGGATTTATTTCATGTTTCCGCTTAAGCGCCTCAGGGTAATGATGAATAATAAATACCGAAGGCTCTTGGCCAGAAGGAGTGAGACATGCGCGCCGATATACAGAATTTGTTTATGGGAATTCACATGCTTTATTTTGCCCACGAAAAAGACCTGACGGTAACGGAGATGCAGCCTGAATTGGAGGATCTGGGGTACCGTGTTGCAGAGCGAGAAGTGAAGCAGGAACTGGAGCGCTTAACCCAGGGCAACTTCTTAACTGCTCACAACGATGCGTACAGTATTACCCGGACTGGCACTGAAGAGTTTAAGGATATACAAGCGAAACTTCAGGTGCTTAGCAACGGTGTGCTTAAACCGTTAAAAGCAGCTGGAACAACAAAGTAATAAGCTTCTTAATATTAACAGCGTTTGTAACGAGCAGTGATTTAGCTGCCCGATACAAACGCTGTTTTTATTGTATAATGTATGGGTTAGAAAGGGAGCGAATGGTAATGAGCAAAGGCAATGTACCTGTTTTAACTGGACCTAGGATATTTCTAAGAGCTATATCTATAGAGGATGCAGAACCTTTGTTTCACTGCTGGTCTCATCCCGAGGTTTCCTCTTGGCTGGGAGCTCCACCTCTAACCTCCGTTTCGGAGACTCGTGAACTGATAGAGCGTCTATTACAAATGGCCCAAGTGGATGAAAGCCTGCGCTGGAGTATCGTCCTGCCGGATGGCAAAGTGATTGGAAGTTGTGGATATAATAGTTGGCAGTTTGAAGGTGCATACCGGGGTGAGCTAGGCTGTGAACTGCTGCCTGATTATTGGGGTTTGGGGTACACTAGGGAAGCACTTCAGCTGCTTTTAGAATATGGGTTTAAAAGCATGGGACTTAATCGCATAGAGGCGATTTGCCTTCCAGATAATTTACGTGCTATTAGGCTGTTTACCTCGCTTGGATTTAGGCAGGAGGGAGTATTACGCCAATACCGTTATACGGTAGCCGGTTTTCAAGACGTTGCTATGTATTCGCTTCTGTATACGGATGAGTGGCAGAACTAAATGTAGGAGAGAGGAATTGGAGCTTTTGGGGTCAATGAAAGAAACCGAACGTAAGCTTATTTTAACGGGGGTATTGCTGGCTACGTTTCTAGCAGCGATTGAGGGAACGGTTACCGGTCCTGCGGGGCCTGCGATTGTGGGTGATTTTCAGGGAGTGCAGTGGCTTAGCTGGATTTTTACTGCCTATCTACTGGCGATGGCTATCACGACTCCGATATTTGGAAAAGTTAGTGACCTCTTCGGCCGCAAGCCTGTGTTCATCGGCGGGGTTATTGTCTTTTTGCTAGGATCATTACTGTGTGGGGTTTCGCAGAGCATGCAGCAGTTGATTATATTCCGTGCGATTCAGGGGTTTGGAGCAGGCGCACTTATTCCTATGACGTTTACCATTATCGGCGATATTTATAGTATTAAAGAACGGGCTAAGACACAGGGAATGTTAAGCTCGGTCTGGGGGATTTCTTCACTTGTGGGGCCTCTTCTGGGCGGTTATGTAGTGGATTACTTGAGCTGGCGCTGGGTGTTTGTTTTTAATTTGCCGTTTGGCCTTCTATCCATTGTATTTATTGCTCGTTATCTCAAGGAAGATAAAGTCCGCCGCAAAGCTAAAATTGATGTTGCAGGTACGTTATTGTTTGCGGCTGGTATGGGAGCTTTATTGTTTGGACTGACCACCGGAGGGCAAAGCCTTTCGTGGTCCTCTCCACTGTTATTAGCAATATTGTCGGCTGCTGTGCTGCTGTTGGCAATGTTTCTAAAAGTGGAACGCCGAGCCTCTGAACCAATGCTGCCTCTAGGATTATTTTCTATTCGCAATATTGCTGTTTCTACAGGAGCCAATCTACTCGTGAGCACATTAATTATTGGGCTCTCTACCTACGTGCCTCTATGGGTGCAGGGTGTTTCGGGTAAAAGCGCGGCACTCTCCGGACTGCTCCTAGCTCCAATGTCTGTGGGCTGGATGTTTGGCTCCATTGCGGGAGGGCGTATGATTCTGCGATCTGGCTCTCGCAGAACAGCTATGCTTGGACTCGCTATGATATCGGCAGGAGCGGTGGGGCTGGCTTTTATGTTAGAAGACTCCTCACAGATCTACTTACTAGGTCTAATGCTTATTAGCGGAATTGGCTTTGGGTATGCTTCTACCGTATTTACAATCATCGCCCAGTCCTCGGTGGGTCATGAATTACGTGGTTCTTCGACAGCTTTGAATTCATTCACACGGTCTCTAGGACAGACCATCGGAGTTGCCCTATTTGGCTCGTGGCTGAATTTCAATATGGATAGGCTGCTGAAGACTCAACCGGGATCTGGTGTGACTGGCGAAGATATCAATCAGCTGTTGAATCCGCAAACGGGTAAAAGTCTATCGCCGGCTGTTAGCCAAAGCCTGCACTCGGCATTGGAGGGCGGGCTGCATTTACTGTTTATAGTTATGGCCGTTATTGCACTCCTGTCCCTGTTCATTTCCTGGGGTCTCCGTAGTACAGTGCCATCCACATCGGAACATACATAAGCTGGGTTGTTATCAAGGTGCTTTGGGAATTTACCAAGCCACTTGATTCTTCCCATTCCGTTTAGCTCGATACAAGGCTGCATCCGCTTGGCGGAACAAGAAGTCCCGGCCCTCGTTCGCCTTCAACAGGTGGCAGCCTATACTGACTGTGATGTTATGACCGCCTAGTTCTGAAATTACGGCTTGCTGCGCTTTCAATCTGAGCGCTTCTAGCCATTCCTCCACCTGCATGGAGTTCAGGTCGCTGAAAATGACCGCGAACTCCTCACCGCCATAGCGGGCAGGGAAGCAGTTGCAATTCGAAAGCTCGTTCAACAATTCTCCGATCTTTCGAATAACAATGTCACCTGTTAAATGACCATACTCATCGTTAATTTGCTTGAAATTATCAATATCGATTAAGGCAAGGTGCAGGGGATTATTCCCTACAGTATCAAGTGCTCCCCGCAAACGTTCCTGAAAACATCTATGATTGTTAAGGCCTGTCAGAGTATCCTTACTTGAAGCTTCATCATTGGATTTCCGCTGGAGGCGATATTTCTCCTCATTTATAAGAGATTCTTTCTCACTAATCATAATTTTGAGTCCGCGATTTACAACGCTAAGACACGTCAGAGTAATAAACAGAATTAAGCTGTAACCAACAGCTTTTTGATACATGGGTACATCCAATCGGTAGGTTGGGTTGAACATCATAATAGCAGTATAGGGCAGCAGGGTACTGACGCATGCGAATAACACTTTACGATATTCGAAGTAGAGAACAGATATTAAAATCGGTATAATCATAACAATCTGTATGCCTGAAACGTCAATCGGTGCCAGTCCTTGAATGACTGCGACGAATCCGGAACCGACAGTAATAACCACATAATCCTGCTTGCGCATTTCTATACGATAGATAAACTCAGCCATCAAAAGAATACTGAACAGGATCCCGTTTTGCAGTACAACGTATCTCCACAGGTGTTCGTAATGAAGTCCTTCTTTTACAGTAAAAGGCCATGACCCTAATGTAGCTGCTAGCATTAATAACCCAATTAACCAATACATAATTCTTATTTTACGATTCCAATCACTTAATTTCAGTGAGGGACTCAGAAACATTTGTCTCATTGTTCATCACTCCATTCCATAGGGCTTGAATACGATTCTTACCCTTACGCTTTGCTTCGTACATCAAGGAATCCGCTGATTTAAAGAGATTATCCTTTCCCATCCCTCTGCGATATTCAATAACACCTATGCTTACCGTTATTTGATGGTTATTAATAGATTCCAAGCTGAGTTCGGACACCTGTATTCTAATTTGTTCAAGCAGTTGAAGGTTGTCATTCATTGTTTTGCCGGTTAGTATAAGCACGAATTCCTCACCCCCGTAGCGAACGACCACATCCTCACTGGAGATGGACGCAAGCAATACCTTGGCAATTTCGCGTAAGACTAGGTCTCCCTCATAATGGCCGTATGTATCGTTAATCGTCTTGAAATTATCAAGATCCATAACAGCCAGGCATAATGGCAGTCCGTAACGCTCATGCTGGTCAATAAGGGAAACAAGGTAGTCTTGAAAAGTAGTGTAATTGGTAAGCCCGGTTAAATGATCATACTTCGATTGATTCTCTACGGCCACGGAGTCCGCAAACGCTTCGACTTCAGAACGTACAGCCCGTTCCAAAGCGGTTAATAACTCTACACCCCTATGAATGATCATTTGTCCAATAAAAGTTGTGCCAATAATCATGCCGATGATGGTAAATAAGTCATAAACCATGATTTGTTGCCGCAGGGTCTCTACAAAACTATATAAAATAAAAAAACAGCTTAATGTCATCGCAGATGCGAACCAAAGCCTTGAACGGCTGAAATATAGAATAGAAACTACGATAGGGATGTCCAGTGCAATATATAGCCCATTAATTAGAGGACCAAAGGTCATCATAATTACAATGGCAAACACAAATCCGAGAGTAATGAGAACAAAATCCATATAAGGCTTGATATAACGCAGTGCAAATTCTGCAACCAATAAGGCTACTGTGAATGCTGCTGTAGAGACAATAATAGTCGGAAGAAATATAGCTTCAGACTGGTTTTCTGTTAATTTGTTTGCAAGCAGATGGAAGAACAATCCGGCTAGAAGGATAAGTCCGGCAATCAACCAATAAAGATATAGTACCCACCTGTTCCAAGCTTGATTATTTTTCTGGGGGGTTATGTTCATCATTAGTCACCGCTTTTTTGGGTATTCTCTATTCAGGATCATTTAAGCTGCGGGAATAGTAGTTTATAAAATAAAAAACACACCTCGAGATTCTGGGATCTCTAAAGGTAACTGGCTGGCATAGCTTTACGCTGTAGCCCCTTTAGCTTTGCGTCGCCGTGTTTCCACGGGTTTGCTCTTTTCTTTATTTTGGTATGTCCTACTTTAATTATCGGTTGTTTCATCTGAAAATTCAATACTATAGTTCTATTTAACAAGGTATTTAGACCTATTATTTAGCTGTGCGTTTTTAGAATATATGAAATGTTGTGAAAAAATACGAAAAATACAGCTAAAACAAGAAAAACAGCAAGTCCCAGTGTTTAGGGACTTGCTGTTTGGTGTTTCTTATACCTATTTACGTGGGAGAGGTGAGAGCTTCTCAGCTTGCAGACCCATCTTTTTAAGTAGAATGATCATTTGTTCTTTCTCGTCATCACTAAGGCCGCTAAATGCAAGATGAATGCGCTCGGAATATTTCGGATACATCTCATTCATCAGTCGTTCGCCTTCTGCAGTTAATTCTGCAAAGATTACACGGCGGTCACTTGGGCATGGTTTACGTTGCAGGTATCCGCGTTCCTCCAGCTTGTCAATCACGTAAGTGACATTTCCGCTTTGCAGAAGCAGCTTGGCGCCTATTTGTTGAATAGGTTGTGGTCCTTTGTAATAGAGGACTTCCATCACGGCAAATGCCGTTGGGTTGAACCCTTCGATCTTACTGCCGGTAACGGCATGCTCATTAATGCTCTTGAAAGACTTTGCAAAAACCCGGTACAGATGCAGTGTTAATTGAGTATCGCGTTCATAGGATTGTATCATGATTCTTCTCCACCCTTTATGTTTAATCGTGTGAACTCGTCGCACGGTTTGTAATCTAATGCCTGATGTGAAAGGGTCACCTGTGCAGCGAACCTATTTATAGTTTTACAATACGTCAAACAATGGGAGAAGAACATGTGATTTGTCACAATGAGCACACTTTTAATTATTAAAAATCAAACAATTATTTATGATGATATAAAAAATTCAAAATTCCTACATTCATATATAATAGAGTGATGGAGAAACAGAAGGAGTGGGTAGTATGGAAGAGATAGAAGCAGGTCTAGATTCTAGAAATATAGAGTTTACTGTAGAAGATGGATCCATAGTGCTTGACGTTTATATTGAAGAAGCGGGATATGAGGCGGGTGATCCGCGCATTTCCAGTATCTCGTTTCAGGTCCGGCGAGGAGAGCTGCTGGGTTTGATAGGACCCAATGGTGCAGGTAAGAGTACAACGATCAAGACGGTTCTAGGCTTGCTGAAGCATGCCAAAGCCAAAATAAAGCTTGGCGGTCTGAATAAGTCCTACGCTTATGTGCCGGAGCAGCCGGTATTTTATGAAGATCTTACCCTGTGGGAGCATCTGGATTTAGCGGGTGCGGCTTATGGACTGGAATATAAACAGTTTCAGGAAACGGCTGAACGTCTGCTGAAGCAGTTCGGCATGGAGAATGTTCGCAATGATCTCCCGGCGGGATTCTCTAAAGGTATGAAGCAAAAAATGATGCTGATGCTTGGGTTTCTTGTTCAGCCTGATGTGTATATTGTGGACGAGCCGTTTATCGGATTAGATCCTCGTGCGACTAAAGACTTTTTGCGGCTGCTGGAGGCGGAGCGGAAGCGTGGAGCGGGTGTATTAATGTCAACACATGTACTGGATACCGCTGAGAAAATATGTGATAATTTTGTGCTTATCTCTGGAGGTAAGGTTGCCGCTTCCGGTACACTGGAGGGTATCCGCGCCTATGCTGGACTACCGGAGGCGTCGCTGTTTGATTGTTTCGACGAATTAACATGAGTAAACAAGCCTCATTTGCTTTTCCTACATCTGCAAAGCTGTTCTTGCGGCGGTTGATCTCCCATTGGCGGGAGCAATCTGCAATTATTCGCACAGCTGCTGACTGGACGGTTCTACTCTATATTATTATCCCTGGGGGTTTACTAGGGGGCCGCCTATATTATGGATTCTGGAACGATGTGCTCCCTGCATGGAGCAAAGTGCTGCCTTTTATGACGGTGCCGGGATTATTGGTTATCCTGCTGGGTAGCGGGGGGATGGTGCTTCTGCTTCAGGAAGGTGATTTGCTGTTCTTACGGCAACGGCAGGACTGGATTAGCACAATTATACGTAGAGGTATTACATACAGTCTGGCAGTTACAACGTTGAAAATAGCGGCAGCCTTTGCAGTAATGCTGCCATTCATCATCCGTGGGTATGGATTATCCTGGGCGGCGGCAGCCTCATTGTTTATCCTGACGCTTGCTTGCAGCTGGTGTGTTAAGCTGCTTGGGCATATTGTCAAAGTGCAGCATCAGGGTTTACGCCGTTGGTTATGGCAAGTGCCGGCAGTTGCACTGCCCTGCGGCATTTATTTTCGAGCAGCCCAGCTTTGGAGTACTCATCCTTCTATTGTATGGATTACAACTGTGCTGTTTGTCCTTATCTCCTTATTTGCGATTCAATACAGAGTGCGGTTGCGTGGAACCTTTATGAATGATGTTCGTGAAGACTATAAGCAGCGTATGAGAATTGCCGGATTAATGTTGCGTGGTGTTTTGGACAAGCCGCGTCCAACACGTTATAAGCCGTGGATATTTCGTAAATCGCAGTCTCTGTTATCCTCGAAGCTCCCAGAGAGCAGACTTTCAGCTGCTGCCATCAAAGCGCTTATACGCAACCCTGCGCATTTGAAGCTGTATATGGCATTTACTGGCGTGTCTCTCGTTGCAATATTCATCGTTCCGGCTGTAATGAAGTGGGTGGTATTTATCGTTTTGTCCTCACTAATGGTTTCCTGGTTGTTTTCCTTCTGGTCGTTATTTATAGGGGATGATTACATCGGTATACTGCCTTTTACCAAAGAACAAAAAGCGGAAGCAGGTTCCAAAGCGGTACCCATTCTACTGATGCCTTATACCGTTCTTAGTGCCGCATTTGTGTGCTTTTCTATATACGATTGGTGGGGTTTGGTCCTCTTTGTTCCAATTGGTGCAGTGGTCGGGATCATGGTTTCTAGAATATTCGGTGCATTTCGCCTAGCTAGATAGAATTTTTCTTTAAATTTTTCACGGATAAAAAGTAATCCTCTTCAAACTTTCCCGCGAAGGTTAAATATAAAGGGAGATTAATGAGAGGGGTTCCCTTATGACAGATGCTCTGGACGACAGAGAAATGATGATACAAATTGGAGACAAGGACCCTGCGGCGCTGGAACGGCTGTATGACCGATATGAAAAAATCATATATTCCTTCGCTTATAGAATTGTGCAGGACACTATGGCTGCCGAAGAGGTAGTTCAGGAGCTGTTCATGCAGGTCTGGACACACAGTGAACGTTATGAGTCTTCCCAAGGCAAGCTGACAACCTGGATGTTCGCGGTAACCCGTAATATAGCCGTGGACATGCTGCGGCGTAAGTCGGTAAGAGATAGAGGCATTCCAGTGGAGACCGACACGCTCTATGCGGTAGCTGACGATTTTTCCGATACAGAGGTTCTGGTGGAAATGAGAAGCGAGGGGCAGAGAGTTCGAGAGATTCTGGATGGACTAAGCCGTGATCAACAACAGGTCATTAACTCGATTTATTACGGCGGGATGACCCAACAGGAAGTATCTGCACGATACAATATCCCTTTGGGAACAGTGAAGAGCCGTGTACGTCTGGCCTTGAAGCAGATGAAGAAGTCGTTAATGGTTGAGGGAAGGAGGGAAGGTTACCATGGATAAAGAACTGAACGAATACTGTCAATGGGCGGAACTTTATGCCCTCGGCGGCTTGGATGAACATGATATTCAGCTGTTTGAAAACCATTTATCAGAATGCGTGGATTGCCAGGAGCAGCTGAAAGAGTTAAAAACAATAATTGATGTGCTCCCTTTAGCTGCATATGAAATAACTCCACCTGAAGGCATGAAGAAGCGGGTTCTGGGACGTGTATTAGCCGTTGGCGGTATATCTGAAGATACATTGGAGATAGGTAAGGACATCGACTTGAAACCTGATGTTATAGAGCCGGAGTCGATTGTCTCTTCGTCTTTATCACCAAGTATCCCTGAGTTCTCGATTAAAAAGTATCCTGCACCATCCAAAAAGAATGCCAGACTTCGCATCTTATGTGCTGCTCTGGCAGCAACCGCAGCCGCGCTCGCAATCTATTCGGGGGCGCTGCAACAGAATGTAAATGGATTGCGTAAGGAACTCGCGTTAGTTAACTCTCCCTCCCGTGAACTTAAAGTTAACGAAGCGGTAGTTCTTGATCCAGCTGCTCAGGACATTGTGGCCCGTGGTCTGGCAACGATTGTAATTGACACGAAGGGAACTCATTTATTAGTTCAAGCAGAGAAGCTGCCCGAATTGACTGGCAGTGAGGCATTTCAGGTATGGCTCATTAAAGGTGACGTCAAGAAAAACGCGGGAACCTTCTTAGCTACTAAAGGAACAGGTGCGATGTATTATACCTTCGATCCCCAAGATTATGACACCGTAGCAATCACCCTGGAACCAGATGGCCAAGGTGAGCAACCTCGTGGACGTATTATTCTCGCTGCTGAGATTGAAGGATAGGTAAGCCAAAAAAGAGCGCATGGGGATCTCCCCATACGCTCTTTTTTCTTGGTCTGCAGCTGTAGCCTTCGCCGCACTGCACTTATGAGCTGTGTATTTCCGCTGCATGCTTCCCGGCAGTATATCCTGTTGAAAAGGCAGCGGTTATGTTATAACCGCCGGTGTACCCGTGAATATCGAGCACCTCTCCACAGAAGAAGAGGCCTGGCATCAACTTGGATTCCATGGATCCCGGATTAATTTCCTTCAGGTTCACGCCGCCTCCGGTTACGAAAGCTTCCGCTAGCGAGCGGGTGCCATGAACAGTGATCGGCATTCGTTTTAATATTCCTGCCAATGCTGAGAGCGCAAGCTTGGAAAGATGATGGCCTGTTATATCTCCATCCAACCCGGCTTTAGCCAGCAGCAGAGGGATCATTCTCTCAGGAATCAACCCCTTCAGAGCGTTGCGAATCGCTTTCTTCGGTTCTAAATCCAGTTTATCCTGCAGCTGTGACTCCATTTCGTGAAGTTTGAGGTCAGGGAACAAGTCTAAGGACATTTCAACGGCATCACTTCCGGTTTTCTGCTGGACCTTGCGCAGGAACTGGCTGCAGCGTAGTGCGATTGGACCGGATAGCCCAAAGTGTGTGAAGATCATATCCCCGCGATGGTCGATCACCTTTTTACCTTTTGGGTTCCACACGGTTAAAGTCACATCCCGCAAGGATAATCCTTGAAGCTCTCCGGACTTAATCCATTCTTCCCGAGAAATAATGGGCACTTCTGTCGGATATAAGTCTGTGATGGAATGTCCTGCCTGTTCAGCCCAAGGATAACCGTCCCCTGTGGAACCTGTTTGAGGAACGGATTTCCCGCCCGTGGCAATAACTACTGCGGGTGCTGTCAGCTTTTTGCCGGATATTAGCAATAGGCCCTCAACAGCATTATCTTTGTATAGAATTTCCTTAACGGGACTGTCTGTCATAATCTGTACGCCTAAACTCCGTACTTTGCTGATTAATGCGGAGACTACGCTTGATGCTTTATCGGTGACGGGAAACATCCGCCCGTTATCTTCTTCCTTTAGAGCAATTCCAAGCCCCTCAAAAAAAGAAATGATATCCTGATTATTGAAATGATCAAAGGCGCTGTACAAAAAGCGGCCATTGCCCGGTATATGCGAGATCAGCTCTGTGGTCTCCTTGACGTTCGTCACATTGCAGCGGCCTCCACCGGAAATTCCAAGCTTCCGGCCTAGCTTTGAACCTTTATCGACGAGCAGAACCGACGCTCCATGCTCTGCTGCAGCCACACTGGCCATTAGCCCGGAAGGACCGCCGCCAATGACGATTACATCGTAGTTACTCATTTTCCTACCCCTTTACATTATGGAGACTAATTCCTAACGTTTACTAACGGAATCATACCACTTCCGCATTGGGCGTAGCCAGTCCCTTCGATAGGTCTTATTTATAATGATTGTAAGATAGCTACATCTATGTTTTAATCTAAGCATATAGGGGAATTTGTCCAACTCGGGGTGTGATTTCTATTTTTGAGGCAGTTAAGGAGATTTTGTTGCAAATATCGGCTGTGTTCTTATTTGTGGTTCTATTTCATTGGAGACTGGATCAAAGCTACTTGACGCGCAGAGACGGCAAATTTCCAGATGACCAATCTAGTTTGGTCTTGGGATGTGCGTTAAGCGTCATAATTTGCTCTATTTTATCCACAACCTTATTTGGAATTACATACTTGAATTTAGCCATATTACCCGCATTTATCGGCATTTTATACGGCAGCTATAGATCAGGGTTAGGACTGGCCTCCTTATTTTTACTCTGTAATATTTTATTCTCTGGGCCTGCAGGGTTTAACAATTTGCTGCTGAATTCGGGAATTCTTGTATATCCATTATTATTTGGCATGTCGGCTCAATTTAAAAAGTCCTCGGTTATCGAAAAGATGGGCTTGCTTTGGATGGCACTATTTCCAAGCATGCTATTTGTCGCGCTTGCTCCCATATTATCTGGCAAGGAATTATATATATCCCATTCAAGTAAAGCACTCTTGATAACCATTTATCTATTTTCCACTTTTATCTTAGGCGGGATTCTGATTTATCTCATAGAAACGATTTGGGACAGGTTACAGATTAAGGTGGAGATGGAAGGGATTTCTCAGAGGTTTCAGTGGGAGTCGGATAAGCTTCAGCAAATTACAAATGTAGTGCCTCTGTCTATCATGTCGCTGGACGAGAACGGCAACGTGGCGGGGGTTAACGAGCTTATGCTAGAGTTAATTTGGAAGATTAATCCAAAACTTTCAAAGAGCGACCTATTGGAACTGCATATCAGTCAGATAATAAATAGAATAGAAGATCAACAAATCCGTAACCAAATGAGAGACTGTATTTTCTATAAGCAACGTTCACTCGTCAAAATCCCCTTGAATGGACAAACCTTTCATACATACACTGCTCCGTTATTGCACAGGGGGTCAGAGCAGCCAGAAGGCATGCTGCTGGTTGTCCAGGATGTGACGGAAGAGGAGAACATGCGTAACGAACTGGATAATGTTGAGCGGTTAACACTAGTGGGTCAGATGGCTGCGGGTATCACACACGAGATTCGTAATCCAATGGCGGTTGTACGCGGATTTTTACAGCTTATGCGAGAAAAAAGTCCGGATGATCTTCATTCGTATTACCACATTGTCATGGAGGAACTGGATCGGGCAAATAGTATTATTAATGACTTTTTGTCTTTGGCGCAAAGTCGTATTTCAATTAAAGAACAAGTTCTATTACATGATATTATTGAGGAACTCAGTCCTCTTCTATGGGCGGATGCCAATCTTAGGGGGCAAAGTGTTGAATTGAAGCTGAACCCCTCATTGCCTCAGCTCCAGCTTAATGTCAGAGAAATGAAACAGCTGATCCTGAATTTGGGGCGGAACGGAATGGAAGCCATGGGTTCAAAAGGGGTACTAACACTAGAAACCCGGTGCACACCTGAGAGAGTAGAACTCATCATAAGAGACACCGGAAGTGGTATAACTGAAGCGCAAAGGGAAAAGTTATTCGTTCCTTTCTTCACAACTAAGAGTCAAGGGACGGGCTTGGGGCTTTCTCTTTGTTTAAATATCGTGGAGCGGCATTCCGGGAAGATAACTGTCCAATCTCAGGAAGGAGTTGGAACAGAGTTTTTAGTATCCTTTCCTTACAAGCTGGATGAACCTTCTGTACTGGCTATAGCTGAGTAAGTCTCAGTTCTTTGGTTAAATAACATAGAGTGGTAGGGGGTTTGCCTTACCCTTGCTTTCACAGAGTATGGATGTATAATAAAGTTAGTAAGTGCTGCTGTTAAGTTAGCTGACAATAGATATGAAGGAGAGTGCAGGAAAAATGTCCATGTCTTTTAATCAATACATGAGAGATTCAATACAACCTATGCGTGATGATTTGACAAGCATTGGCTTTCAAGAGTTGAAAACTCCAGAAGAAGTAGAGGCTGCTCTCCCGACTGTAAAGGGAACAGCACTTGTGGTAGTGAACTCAGTATGTGGCTGTGCTGCAGGACAGTGCCGGCCAGGTGTAGCCCAAGCTTTACAGAATGAAATTACACCGGATCACCTGTTCACTGTATTTGCTGGCCAGGAGAAGGAAGCTACGGCTAAAGCGCGAGAATATTTCGCTCCCTACCCGCCTTCATCACCTTCAATCGCTCTTATGAAGGATGGAGAACTGGTACACTTCATTGAACGTCATGGGGTTGAGGATCGTTCGGCTGTTGAAATTGCTGCTGAATTGAAGGATGTATTTAATCGTTTCTGCCAATAATGACCTTTAGTTATACAAACTTTAGAAACGGGCGCCGTCTTTTATAGACGGTGCAGCCGTTTTTTCTTGTAATATAAGATATTGAAATGAAACGGGGTGCGGTTGTGAGTCTACAAGAAGAGATTATTGCTGCCCTAGGTGTAAAGCCTAGTATAGATGTTCCGTCAGAAGTAACAAAACGTGTGGATTTTCTAAAAGAGTACATATTGCAAGCTGGGGCTAAGGGCTTGCTCATTGCTATCAGCGGTGGTGTAGATAGTGCTGTAGCTGCGGGCTTGTGTAAACGGGCTACAGATGAGTTGTCGGAACAGGAAGGCAAAGAGTACATCACGCTTGGTGTATTCCAGCCCTACGGCGTTCAGGAAGACATTGAGCATAGCTACGCAGTAGCCAAAGCCTTCGGACTTACACATACGGTAGAGACCAATATTGAGGAAGCTGTAAATGAAATCGCGCTCGAGGTTGAACATGGGCTTAAAGCATTAGGTCAGCATCGCCATATAACGCATCAAGGCAAAGGAAATGTTAAAGCGAGAACACGTATGGTTATGCAGTACGCTCTCTCCTTTGAGAACAATTTGATTGTCGTGGGTACGGATCATGCTTCAGAAGCGATTACCGGATTCTACACTAAATGGGGTGACGGTGCGGTCGATATTACGCCTTTGACCTCCCTCAATAAGCGTCAAGTGCGCCAGTTGGCAGCATACCTTGGAGTACCTGATGAAATTGTCACCAAAGCACCGACAGCAGGCTTATGGCCTGGGCAGACGGATGAGAAGGAATTAGGTATTACTTATGATGACAACAGTGATTATCTGGAAGGCAAGCAGATTGCCCCGGAGGTTGCAGAGAAGCTAGAGAGCTATTACCGAAAAACGGCGCACAAGCGCAACGCGATTCCTGGAATCTAATATTTCAAATCGATAGAGGAATAGTTCCCAAAAAAACCGCCGTGATTCTGCAATGAGCGCAGAGTATCACGGCGGTTTTGATTTGTTGATAAGGTCTTATAAAGTGTAATAAGGTAAGATCAGAGTTGTTGAAGCGTCCGATCTATAAAATCTTCAGTCTCAGCTATCGCCTGCTCCAACTGAGGGGTTGTACCGGCAAAAGGATGGATGGAACCAAAGGTATGATTACCCCCGGCAATTTGAATCCATGGAATATTTGGTCTTACAGATATTAATTGCTCCGAGCCCATACGGAGATGCGCACCGTCCTGATCTCCCTGAATAAGAACAACAGGGAAGGTGGAATTCTCCATTCGCTGGAGTATGTTATAACGTTCCTTCTGAGTTTCAAGATCTTCAAGAATCACAATATCCAGGGGCATTTGCTGGCCGGTCCGACCATTGAGGACAAAAGCGCGGCCCTTTTCAGTCATATCCTGTTTCTGTTCTTCAGTAAATAAGTCCAGATTAGTGATACCGTTCCAGGAGATGACTCCAGCTATCTCTTCAGGATGATCTAGGGTATAAATTAGACAATCTCCAGCCCCGCGGCTATGTCCCAGTAGAAATAGCGGGAGTCCGCCAAACTTAGGGTGCTGACTGAGATAAGACAATAGAACCTCTAAATCCTTCAGCTCCCGGTGATAAGTATTGCGGGCGAATTTCTCAAGCTCAGAGAAGGTCTCAAGATCTTCTCCAATTCCGGCATGAGAGAAGTTGAAGGTGATGACCTCATGTTCTCTACTGAGGGAGGTTGCAACATGTGGGAACATTCCCCAGTCCTTGAACCCCTTATAACCATGTGCAATTACGATAACGCTCTTGGCTTGCTTCTGTGCAGGGAAGTGCGAACAGCGCAGGACGGCATCCGCTCCGGCAGGTATGTCAAAATTGCGGTGCATCTAACGTTCCCCTCTCCTATATAGACTTGCATTTACGGATATATCTGGTCACAAAAACACTCTGTAAATGGTGCAAGATAGACTTTAACTGTGTTTTCTTTTAAGATAGCAGAAAGTATCTTGAAAGACTACAATTTTTATGGTCATATCATACCATTTTCCAAAATATTAGGGAATATATGTTCTTAAGGGGTGTGGAGGTTTGATTTACGGAATTGGACATGATGTACTGGAAATTGAACGGATACAATCGCTGATGGAAGGGCGCTTGAAGGATAGACTCTTGGAGCGTATACTGACCCTTCGGGAGATAGAACTAAGCCGCTGCAGGGGAAGCAGGCAGGCTGAGTATGTAGCCGGTCGATTCTCGGCGAAGGAAGCAATCGTTAAGGCATTTGGCTGCGGGATTGGGAAAACAGTTGGATTCACAGACATCGAGATTGTGCCAGACAAACTGGGCAAGCCGGAAGTTGTGTTATCCGCAGCGGCTTGGTCCCGATTGGAGCTCCCGGGCGGGCAAAACTATAAGATCCATCTTACAATAACGCATGAACGACGCTTGGCTTCAGCTTTTGCCGTAGTGGAGCAGCAGTCGCAATAATATAAGCCCGCGCTTTGAGTAAAAGAAGTATGGCGGTGAATAAGGAAGGGGCTAGGGAGTCATTATGACACAGCAGGAGCAGCAGGTACATCAGGAACCCAAATTATTTTTCAGCCATCATTTGCTGGAGTGGTACCACCAGCAGAAGCGGGATTTGCCGTGGCGCCGTCACCGTAATCCCTATTATATCTGGGTGTCGGAGATTATGCTTCAGCAGACAAGAGTGGATACGGTTATCCCGTATTTCCAACGTTTTATTGAAAGATTTCCTTCGGTGGAGGCGCTGGCAGATGCTCCGGAGGAGGATGTGCTCAAGTGCTGGGAGGGACTCGGTTATTATTCCCGGGCACGTAACTTGCAGCATGCAGCCAGACAGGTAAAAGAGCAGTATGGTGGAAATGTACCTGATGATAAAGAAGCGGTCTTCAGTCTTAAAGGAGTAGGTCCATATACTGCGGGAGCCATTCTAAGCATAGCCTTCAATCGTCCAGAGCCTGCAGTGGATGGTAATGTGATGCGTGTGCTGTCTCGTTACTTCCTTATAGAGGATGATATCGCGAAAGGCCCCACGCGAATCAAGATGGAGCGCCTGGCTGCAGAGCTGATCCCGGAGGGAACGGCTTCACATTTCAACCAGGCGCTGATGGAGCTTGGGGCACTCGTCTGCACACCGAAGTCGCCGAGGTGCCTTACCTGCCCGGTGATGGAGCATTGCGCCGGGCGGATTGCGGGCTGCGAGACCTCGCTGCCCGTCAAGACCAAGGCCAAGCCGCCGCGCCCGGAGGAGCGGCTTGCGGCTCTGATCGAGGGCCGCGGTGCCCACGCGGGCCGAGTGCTCATCCGGCAGCGGCCGACTAGCGGGCTTTTAGCCCGCATGTGGGAGCTGCCGCATTGGCCGGCGCCGCCTGCGGAAGGCGCCGCTCCAGGCGCGCGGCTGGCGGATGCCGCGGCGCAGGACCGGCTGCGCCGGTCCTTGGTGAAGGCCGGGATCTCTGCCCGGCCTGAGGGTCACTGGATGGCTGCGGAGCATACATTCAGCCATATTGTTTGGACCCTGCAGGTGTATCGCTGCAGGGAGGAAGATGCCCTGCCGCAGCCGATGGCGGCAGAGGGGCGGGCGGTTTACCGCGCGGGAGCCCAAGGCGTGGTAACCACACCTACTACGGAGGGTCATGATTCCTCAGCCGTAGTTACCAGTTTGCCTTATGGAGCTAAGGGTGAAAGTGCACAGTCCCACAATGCAGCCCTAGAGGGTACAGTGTTGACGGAGAGCCCCGCCCCCGCCCCCCTAGCGGTTGAACTATTTGCTGACGGAACGGAGAATCCAGAGGATATGGGGGCTGTACGTTGGATTACCCGTGAGGATATGGTCAATTATGCCTTTCCCAACGTTTTTCTGAAGCTGCTGAATACTTACTTTGATGAACAAGATGGATTAACACTATAGAGCCAACTATCTATCAATTTAATCTAATTGCACTTTATACAGTTATAATCTGTTTATTTTCCTCAAGCTGTGGAATAGTTGCACTTTGTACAGTTATCTTAAACCCCGTGCCCCCCTATTAGAGGCCGCGGTTTTTTTTTCTTTCCACCGTTTCCTGTTTTTTAATAAAAAAAGCCCCCAAGCCATTTGGCCTGAGAGCTCTGTTATGATTAGAAATTATCTTATTTGGAGCTTTCGTAACGTTTGCCAACTTCTTCCCAGTTCACTACATTCCAGAACGCCTTGATATAATCCGGACGTTTGTTTTGGTAGTTCAGGTAGTATGCGTGCTCCCATACATCAAGTCCGAGTAGTGGGGTCGCGCCTTCACTGATTGGGTTATCCTGGTTAGGAGTGCTTGTTACAGCCAGCTTGCCGTCTTTAATTACGAGCCATGCCCAGCCGCTGCCGAAGCGGGTAGTAGCAGCAGTACCGAAATCTTCCTTGAATTTATCAAAGCCGCCAAGCTCGCTATCAATCGCTGCCGCCAATGCGCCTGTAGGTGCACCGCCGCCGTTTGGTCCGATAACTTCCCAGAAAAGGGTATGGTTAGCGTGTCCTCCGCCGTTGTTGCGAACTGCAGTGCGGATGGCTTCTGGTACTGCGTTCAGATCGGTCAGAAGTTCTTCGATGCTCTTGTCTTGCAATTCGGGTGCCTTTTCCAATGCGGCGTTCAGGTTAGTCACATATGCGTTATGGTGTCTGTCGTGATGAATCTCCATCGTTAATGCATCGATGTGTGGTTCGAGAGCGTTGTTCGGATAAGGAAGTGATGGTAATTGAAATGCCATGGAAAAATCCCTCCTGAGTTTAGTTGAATTTTTAAGGTTATTTCCAATATAACCTATGGGATATGTACCCGTCTGACTACTATCATTAAACCGTATCTGGAACAATATTGCAACATTAAACAAACTATTGTGTTTATAAAGTTAGGCGAATAGAAAAAAGGCATGCTATTGTAAAAGCTGTGTAAACATAAAAAACACTCTATTTTACAATTTAATATACCCCTGTTTTACCCTAAATATGAAAATATTAGAGATCCATAAATGTAAACGCTTAATATCAAGCGCTTTCACAAGAAAAGTCGTGATATCATGAGAAAAGTGTGCTTTAATAGATTTAAAAGCAGGTATTCCTCGTTATTTGATGCTTTTTTCGTCTCCACACTGTTATGGGAAATCCTTCTTTTTGTAAAATCATAAGCCATAGAAAAGGGAGATTTTAAAGAATGCAAGTTCGTTCCTTTCAATTAAGCGACGTTAGTCCAGTGACTGAACTGCTGCAGAATGCATTATCGGAAGATTGTTTCGAGAACACGATGGAGCCTTTCTCCAGGCAGCTTTCATGGGATTCAGATCTCATTGTAGTTGCAGAAGAGCAGGGAGAGATTGTTGGCGCGTTAATTGGTACGATTGAGCAGAACCACGGTTGTTATTTCCGAATTGCCGTTCACCCAGATTTTCGCCGCAGAGGAATCGGTAGAAGCCTCGTAACCGCCATGGAAAATAGGTTCCAGGCACGCAAAGTCAAAGGAATTTTTGTAGCTGTAGACGAACATAATGCCACTGCCCTGCCGTTGTATGAAGCTATGGGTTATGATGAGAATCAAATTTTCAAGTCGGTAAGGAAGCTAAGTATTGTTGGTTAACACCCTTTTGCTTCTAGGCTGCGTAAGCGGAATCATTCTATAGTATAGAGATCGATAGAGACTGAATAGTCTGTTTCATTATATTAAGCATATCTTCTGAAGAGCCGTTGCAAATGGCTGGGAGATATGCTTTTCTATTGTTATGTGATTGCTTTGATTATTGTGATAAGAGGGTGAATTATGAGCGACAATGTTGAAGAGGAACACCTGCGCAGCCGACAGCAGAGATACGGGTCATCTCGAAGAAAGAGCCAAGAACCCTCACAAGGGAAACGATGGGCAGCAGAGCTAAAAGACTGGTTAATTACTACGGTTGTTGTGTTTGTCCTCATGTCTTTGCTTAATATATTTGTTTTTAATATTTCTACGGTTAAAGGTCAGTCTATGCAGCCGACACTGTGGGAAGGCGAGAAGTTGTTCATTAATAAAATTGTGCTATCATTCGCGAACCCCAGACGAGGGGATATCATTGTTCTTCACGATCCTAGTATTGGAGATAGCCGGAAAGAGTATCTGGTGAAAAGAGTGATCGGCATACCTGGCGATACTGTTGAAGTTAGGAATCATCAATTATATGTAAATGGAAAGATGAAGGTAGAGCCATACATTGATACGGCCATTCAAGACCCTGACTTTGCTCCTATAACCATTGATGAAGAAGGTTTTTTCGTGATGGGTGATAACAGACACGCCGGTGCCAGCAAGGATAGCCGATATTTTGGCTTTGTTACAAAAGAGATTATTGTAGGAAAAGCTGCTTTTATTTGGTGGCCGTTTTCAAAGATGAATTCATTATAGAGGATTGAAAGGAGAAGGCGGAATTGAACAAAATCAATCAGTCATCCATGGCTCCACCGCCTTCCAAGTGGGACAAGCTAAAGTCTGAGATTAAGGCTGCTGCACCGTCACTCGGTATTGATGATATCGGGTTTGCAACCGCGGAGCCGTTTCTTTTTTTGAAAAGCATACTTCAGGATCACCGGGATAAGGGTTATGAATCCGGTTTTGAAGAGCCTGATCTGGATAAAAGAACGATACCTGCCCTGGAATCAGGAGAGGCGATGTCTATTATTGCTATAGCTGTGGCTTATCCCTCCAAAATGGAGAATCCTCCGAAGTCGGAGCCAGGTGCACGGAGAGGAATATTGTCTCGTGCGTCATGGGGGCAAGATTATCACCATGTGCTGCGTGAGGCTTTGGGTAAGCTGGAGAACTTCATACGTGATCGCGTGCCTGATGCGGTATTAGAGAGTATGGTGGATACGGGTGTTCTAGTTGATCGTGCAGTGGCGGAACGTGCAGGCATAGGATTTAGCGGCAAAAACTGCTCCATCATTTCACCTAAATGGGGTTCGTGGATTTATCTTGGAGAGATGGTTACGAACATCCCATTTGCACCAGATACACCTGTTCAAGAAGGATGCGGGGACTGCACAAAATGCATTGATGCCTGCCCTACTGGAGCCTTGGTAGGTCCAGGAGAGCTTAACGCCCAAGCCTGTATTTCCTACCTTACACAAACCAAAGGCTTCTTAAGCGACGATTACATGACGAAGATTGGCAACCGATTATACGGCTGTGATACATGCCAGGTTGTCTGTCCGCATAACCGCGGCAAGAACTGGGATCATCGTCCTCAGCTGTTACCCGATCCTGAGATCGCCAAGCCTTTACTGCTGCCCATCCTAGATCTTAGCAATCGTGAGTTCAAGGAGAAGTTCGGAAGCAGCTCGGCAGCGTGGAGAGGTAAAAAGCCTATCCAAAGGAATGCAATTATTGGTTTGGGCAATTTCAAAGACGAATCGGCCATACCTAAATTACGGGAAATTATGCTGAAGGAGCCTCGCCCGGAGATGCGTGGAACAGCCGCGTGGTCACTGAGTCGGATAGGTGGTTTGGAAGCACTAGCCGCCATTAGGCAGGCATTGGAGCAAGAGGAACACGAAACGGTAGTGGAGATGCTGAATAAGGCACAGGACAAATTGCTGAGTTCACTTCCGTAAGGGTTGGGATTGCCAATTGCTGTCCCGTTCTTGAAATGCTATGATAGATTCGCACGCCTTGCGGCGCAGCAGACAATAAAGCATAGAGGTGGATTTTAGATGGATATTGCAATTCCTATTATTACGTTGGTCGTGGGACTTCTGGGTGGGTTTTTCATTGGTGTATACTACCTGCGCAGACAAATGACAACGATGCAAAATGATCCTGAAATGCTACAAAAGGTTGCCAAGCAAATGGGTTATAACCTGAATGGCAAGCAAATGCAGCGCGCTCAGCAAATGATGAAGAATCAGAATCCAGGACGGGGTCCAGTTCAGGGTAAAGGGCAAAACCGCAAGGGGAAATAACAGGCCCGGTTATAGATAGAATTAATTCAGTACGGGTTTGGGAGGGGGAAGTTTCATGGGGGGCGTCAATGAATACGTAAACGGCAAGGTATCTGAGAATCGTGAGAAGATCGAGTATCATGTTGGGAAGATATTGGAGCTAATCGGAGAAGACGCGGGTCGTGAGGGACTGTTGGAGACACCTTCGCGCGTTACGCGCATGTACGAGGAGATATTCGGCGGATATTCAGTAGATCCCCGAGAGGCGCTGGGCGTCACTTTTGATGAGTCTCATGAAGAATTGGTGATCGTAAAGGATATCGTCTATTACAGTCAGTGCGAACATCATATGGCCCCTTTCTTCGGTAAAGTGCATATCGGTTATATTCCAAGCGGTCGGATCGCTGGTCTCAGCAAGCTGGCCCGCCTGGTAGAAGCGGTAAGTCGGCGCCTGCAAGTTCAAGAGCGTATTACGGCACAAATTGCGGATATAATGACCGAGGTGCTTCATCCACATGGCGTGATAGTTGTTGTGGAGGGTGAGCATCTTTGCATGTGTTCACGTGGAGTGAAGAAGCCTGGCAGTAAGACAGTAACGCTTGCAACCAGAGGATCCTTCCGCGAAGATGCAGCCGCCCGAGCAGAGTTTCTGGCACTGATTAAAGAATAAGGATATACACCTACAACCGGCCTTGAGGATTTCCTCAAAGGCCGGTTTTTCATTAAGGTACAGCTTCTTTTCCTTGGTCCTGAGATCAGTAAGGCTCCCACATCAGCCGGATGGCTTGAGCATAACGTTTGGATACATAGGGCCAGTTGACCACTTTCCACCAATCCTTTATATAATTGGCACGATTATTTTGATGTTTTAGATAATAAGCATGCTCCCATACATCTAAGGTTAAGAGGGGAACAACGTCCCATTGCGATAAATTTTGATGTTTTTCTGCTGTCAGGATTTCGAGTCTTCGGCTGCGCGGGCTCCACACAAGGATGGCCCAGCCGCCTCCTTCGACCATTGCTGCGGCTTCACTGAACTGCTGCTTGAAGCTATCATAGCTGCCAAAGCTGCTGTCCAGTGCATCCATAAGGGCTCCAGATGGACGTCCGCCGCCTAAAGGGGACAATACGTTCCAGAAGATGGTGTGTAAGTAATGGCCTGCTCCATGGAAGGCTAGTTCTCTCTCCCAATGCTTGACGAGATCGAAATTTCCGGTTTTACGTGAGTCAGCCAGCTGTAGCTCAGCTTTGTTTAGTCCATCGACGTAGCTTTGATGATGCTTATCATGATGAATTCTCATGGTTTTTTCATCGATGTAGGGTTCAAGTGCATTATAGGGGTAGGGAAGGGGAGGTAATCGATGCCCCCCAATAGGTATGGATTCTTGGCTGTTAACTTCTGATAGTGTAAGAGCCGGCGGCAATCCGGTTTCGCGTTCTCCATCGGCAGCTTGGGCAGTCGCCGGGCCATCTTGACGCATCACTCCTGGGTTAACAAGTCCCTCCAGGACTTCTAGAAAGTACTCGGATTCTCGGATGATATGCAGTAGAACGGTTACGGCCAGTGGTACTTCTTTGACAGCAGCACTGCCCTCCATCATGGCATACAACTGTCTAATGAATTCGTGTGATTGGTTGCAGGAAATATGCAATAGATGCTCTGTCTTTTCCTCTTGAATTTTCGGATTAGGTATAGAGGTGCTAAGGGTAGAATTTAGGAGTGACTGAGCAGCTTTTTCTGTCGCACCGAGAACAATGGCCCATTCATCAAGCAGCTTCACATAGGGTTCCTCAAGGGTGGGAATAATCGCTTTGATCACAGCAGTGTGCTCCGTCTCTTGGGTTTTCCAAAAGACGATCTCTTCCAAAATTCGTATTGGCATCAATGGCCCGTATACATATAGCATCTCATACAGTCCTCCCATGATTTGTAATCATCAGTCATTTATATGACCGGGAGTCTGTTCTTATGAAAAACAGCCTCTTCCCAAGGGTTTCTTTCCCTGGAAGAGGCTGTTTGGCAGGTAGTTATTCAACAGTCTGAACATTTCCTAGAAATGCAGAGACACGGCGTAGATATTCGCGCGGATGTTCACGGAACAACAGTTCATGGTGGCTGCCTTCGATAATCCAGGAGTCTGAATAGGGATTACTCTGGTTCTCGGCAAGCTCCTCGGCTATCGGGAACGGAGCTTTTTCATCTAACGTCCCGTGCAGGAACAGGATTGGAAAAGGATAGTCCTTTGATTTAACCTTTGCATAAGGAATTTGATCCAGCCCAGTGCCGTTCAGGACAGGAAATAATAGCTCCATGATTTCTAGGGAAGGTTGACGCGGCAGATCGATATTTTGCTTAATGTTGTGATACAGCGTATCAGGCTCAAGTAAAAATGTGCTGTCGAGTATCATTGCATCGATATCTTCTGATACTAGACCTGCTTGAAGTGCCGTTCCTGCCCCCATAGAGAAGCCCCAAACGACGATTTCTTGGGCACCCTTTTCCTTGGCGAACTCTATAGCACCTAGTAGCTGCTGGGATTCTTTTTTTCCCCCGGTAGCCAGATCCTTATTACTGTGGGAAGCAAAACCATAATCGAACATCAGCACATTGAAATTCAGGCGGTGGGCATAATGGGCCAGATCGTACATGGGCACCCATGTCTCTTCACGGTTCGCGCCATAACCATGACTGAATACTATGGTTTTGGTGGCGTCTTTTGCCGGGATGTACCAGCCCTGCATGTTCCGACTGCCGTCGAGCGCCTGAAAGTTTACATCCTCATACTGCAGCCCTTTGGCTATTGCCGGGTTAGAGTATAGTGGAGCCACTGTGGGATTGGAAAGTACCCACGCAATATAAGCGTGCAATGAAATGAAGCAGAATACAAAGAAGAAGAATACAGATAGCAGCAGCGCCACTATTATATGTTTTAGGCGAATCTTCCCCAGTGATAGAGATGGATAAGCCTCATCATAATTTGGATTAATTGGCTTGCGGGAGACCGGAGAGCGTGTGTGAGTCGTTGCCAGATCCATGGGGTCCCCTCCTAAAAGATTTATATAATTAATCGTATGTTCAAGTCCTTACAAAGTCAATGAATTCGCCCCATTTGTAATGTAAATGTAAACTGGAGCCCAAGCTTTTCCGTCTGCTGATTATACTGGACTTTCCGTTGATCTTTGCACTAATATAGAGTTGATTATATAAAATAATGTAACCGCGTTTCATTTGATGAAACAATGAAGGGGAGATCACTGTGGAGGACCGGAAACTTACGGTGCGCGCTGTAGAACGAGCGCTGGATATATTGTTATGTTTTACTCGGGATAGTGATTTAGGCTTAACGGAGATTGCTTCACAGATTGGATTACATAAGAGTACAGTGCACAGGCTGCTCACAACCCTTGAGGAAAAAGGGTTCCTTATTCGTAATGCAGCAACGGAAAAGTACCGGCTTGGTATTCGCATTTGGGAGCTGTCCACGCATCTTCCCGCCTTCGATGAACCTGCTACATTGCTGCTTCCCGCTATGGAACGTCTACGTGACCGGCTTGGTGAGACGGTTAGTCTATATTTGCGTGACGGGACCGAGCGGGTTCGAATTCAGGCTGTACAGAGCCAGCAAGCTATCCGGCGTGTAGCCCAGATTGGGGCAAGGCTTCCTTTATCTGTAGGGGCGTCAAGCAAGGTGTTGGCCGCTTATGCTCCATCTGAAATACAGAAAGCGCTGTTGGAAGGGGAGGGTTGGCCCCCATCGGTAGATCGCAGCGTATATGCGCAGCAGTTAAAGGAGATTACGCGGTTGGGGTATGCTACCAGCCTCGAAGAACGGGAGCCTGGTGCCGCAGCTGTGGCAGTGCCGATAGTGGGACGCAGCGGAACTGTAGTTGCTGCTTTATCGCTGTCAGGTCCTGTCAGCCGCCTTTCACGGGAGACATTGATTGACTATGCAGCCGTGCTTATGGAAGCAGCGGGTGATATGGGGATGATGATCCCTTAATTCTAGAAATGCCGGTAAATAAAAACAGCCCTCGAACCTTCCCGGGTGGGAAGAGTCGAGGGCTGTTTGCTTATCTAAAACGGTCTTAGACTGATTGTTATTTAATCAACTGGTAATGCTTCTGTTGAAGAAGTAGCATCTGCTAACATCTGACGAAGCACGGTTTGCAAAATACCACCGTTCCGATAGTAATCAATATCCACCGTACTGTCGAGACGTGCAATAACTGGGAAGTCGAACTTAGTTCCGTCTTCGCGGGTAGCAGTAACTGTCAGTTCTTGACTTGGCAGCACGTTGTTGTCCAGACCAGTAATGTCAAAGGACTCACGGCCGGTAAGACCGAGACTGCTCCAACCATGACCTTCTTGGAATTGCAGCGGCAGGACACCCATACCAACGAGATTGCTGCGGTGAATCCGCTCAAAGCTCTCAGCGATGACGGCTTTGACGCCAAGCAAGAGTGTGCCCTTAGCAGCCCAGTCACGAGAACTGCCAGTGCCATATTCCTTACCGGCAATAACTACGAGATTTTGGCCGGCAGATTGGTACAGCATAGAAGCGTCATAGATGGACATGACTTCTTCGCTAGGCAGGAAGGTAGTAACCCCGCCTTCTGTACCTGGAGCAACTGCGTTGCGAATGCGGATGTTGGCAAAAGTTCCGCGCATCATGACCTCATGATTACCACGGCGTGAGCCGTAGGAGTTGAAATCTGCACGTTCCACACCATGATCACGTAAATATTCGCCAGCTGGACCAGAGGCAGAGATATTACCGGCAGGTGAAATATGATCCGTTGTAACGGAGTCAGCTAACAGTGCAAGCACTCTTGAATTGCTTATATTCTCGATATCGCCTAGACCATCTGCAAGATGCTCGAAGAATGGCGGATTCTGAATGTAAGTAGAATTGTCATCCCACTCGTACAGCTCGCCTTCAGGTACAGCAATGGAGTTCCAACGCTCATTAGCAGTGAACACATTCTCATATTTACGGCGGAACATTTCCGGGCTCAGAGATTGGCTAATGGCTTCATGAATTTCAGCAGAGGACGGCCAGATGTCTTTCAAGAAGACAGGTTCTCCTTGTGGATCAAATCCAAGCGGTTCCGTCTGTAAATCGATATCTACTGTACCTGCCAGCGCATAAGCAACGACAAGTGGCGGAGAAGCAAGATAGTTGGCCTTAACCTGAGCATGAACACGGCCTTCGAAGTTCCGATTACCGGAAATTACAGCGGCTACTGTCATGTCATTGTCGATAATGGCCTGACTGACTTCATCCGGCAGTGGACCGGAGTTACCAATACAAGTAGCACAGCCATAACCCGCTACGTAGAAACCTAAGGCTTCAAGCGGCTTAAGCAAATTGGCTTTTTCCAGATACTCTGTTACCACAAGTGATCCCGGCGTCAAACTGCTCTTCACATAACCTGGTTTGGTGAGTCCGCGTTCAACAGCTTTCTTAGCCAACAGTCCTGCACCCAGCATAACACTTGGGTTGGAGGTATTTGTGCAGCTCGTGATGGCAGCAATGACGACTGCACCCGTGCGGAGCTTGCTTGAACTGCCATTTTTATGTTGAATGTCTACCGTTTGTGCAATTTTCTCATCGCTGAGACCATAACCACCCTTATCAACAGGTGTACGGATGATACCCTCGAAGTTCTCCTTCATATGGGTAAGCTCGATCCGATCCTGAGGGCGCTTCGGTCCTGCCAAACTCGGGACAACCGAGGCCAAATCCAGTTCTATGAAGTCGCTGAATTGTGGGTCTGGAGTATCCGAAGTACGGAACATGCCTTGAGCTTTATAATAGTTCTCAACCAAAGCCACCAGATCATCTGGGCGACCTGTGCTGCGAAGGTAGGCCAAGGTTTCATCATCTACAGGGAAGAATCCGATGGTAGCTCCGTACTCTGGAGCCATATTGGCTACTGTAGCTCGATCGGCTAGGCTGATATTAGCAAGGCCCGGTCCATAGAATTCTACGAATTTACCAACCACGCCTTTTTTACGCAGCATTTGGGTAACAGTCAGCGCCAAATCGGTCGCTGTAGCCCCTTCCATTAAACTGCCTGTAAGCTTGAAGCCAACCACATCTGGTGTTACAAAATACAGCGGCTGTCCTAACATGCCTGCTTCTGCCTCAATACCGCCTACACCCCACCCGACAACGCCAAGACCGTTAATCATTGTGGTATGGGAGTCAGTGCCTACAAGAGAATCCGGATAGACGACAGTTTCGCCATCAATGGTTTTGGTAGTAGCTACGGAAGCCAAATACTCTAGATTGACTTGGTGAACGATACCGGTAGAAGGAGGGACTGCACGGAAATTATTAAAGGCTGTCTGCGCCCAGCGCAGGAAGCGGTAACGTTCCTCATTACGTTCAAATTCCACGTTGATATTGTAATCCAAAGCGTCAGCCGTACCAAAGGCATCGACCATAACCGAGTGGTCAATAACGAGGTCAACCGGCACTAGCGGGTTGATCTTCTTAGGGTCGCCGCCAGCTTTTTTAACGGTATCGCGCATTGCTGCCAGGTCTACAACTACCGGAACACCTGTGAAATCTTGCAGAACGATACGGGCAGGAATAAAAGGGATTTCCTTATTGCGATCCGCGCCGCCAGCCCATCCGGCCAGCTGCTTCACATGATCTTCTGTAATTGCACGTCCGTCAAACTGGCGGACAGCGGCTTCAAGCAGTACCTTAATGGAAAATGGGAGAGAAGTGATATCCCCAAGTCCTTGTTCCTCAAGGGATTGAAGGTGATAATAGCGGTAAGACTTGCCGCCCGACTCCAGGGTGCGGGCCAGCGAGAATTGGTCCTTGCTTGGCATAAATGCGCCTCCTTGTTTCATCTGTTGAAACTCCATTTCAAATTGCATCTACAATAATTATAACGTTTACATAAAGGGGAGTAAAGTTTTTTTTCCTCTTTATTTACCCAAATGAAGCGGATATTTAAGCAGAGTATTTCCCGCTCTAATCCATTCTAACTGTATAGCTCCATGATTGCTTTCATATACATAGGACAGCAGACAAAGCGGAGAGAAGGGCGGGAAGAATAATGGAGGAACAATGGAAACAGACTCTTTATCTTTATGTGGACCAAATCAATAGAGGGCGGGTGGAGCCGCAAACAGAGCTCAGGCATACAACCGTAAGTGATCCGCGCTTTTTAATGGAACAAGGTGAGCGAAGCAGACGGCTAAGTGAATGGTATAATGCGAGAGGCATTAAGGCGTTACGAGGCGAAACGGGAGTGAAAGTTCTGAGAGTTGTAAGGCAGACTCCTTCTGAGGTGATTGCAGAGATATCACTGCACAGTGCCCTATTTTATGAAAAAGGTGGGATTACCCATCGGGAGGATGCTGTAAATTCAGAACGGCTAACCCTTGTGCGCGAGATTGATGGATGGGATATTGCCGTTGTAGAGCGTGCTGTTCCCGAACGTCACGCCGTTCGCAGGCCTTCAGTCGAAAGTTATGGAAGAGAGTATAATGGGGACAATGAACCCATACCCCTCCCGCAGCCACTTCTTAATCGAAGTATATTGGGGGGCATCACGGGTAATCGGGAGGTTCTTTACAACCGTGAGGCAGCCGCTGCTTACGCTGATCGCTGGTGGCAGGAAGGGAATCCAGAGTTTGAGACTTTTGCTGTAGATTGCACGAATTATGTCTCCCAATGTCTCTTTGCAGGGGGGGCACCTATCAACTATACTGGTAAAAGAGAAACGGGCTGGTGGTATAAAGGTTATACCGGAAAGCAGGAATGGTGGAGCTTCAGTTGGACTGTATCAGACAGTCTGCAGCGTTATTTAAGCACAGGCCGAAGCAGTGGTTTGCGCGCAGAAGTTGTAGAGCGTCCTGAACAGCTTATGCTGGGTGATGTCATTCAATACGATTGGGACGGGAATGGTCAGTTCCAGCACAGTACGATTGTTACGGCCCTTGATGCAGGCGGAATGCCGCTGGTTAATGCACATACGGTCAGCAGCCGTCACCGTTACTGGGATTATCGTGATTCCTATGCGTGGAACGACAAAACCGTGTACCGTTTTTTTCATATTCATGACTATTTATAATTCAGAAAGAGGTAAAAAAGCATGGGGAACGCAAAACTAACCGTAGGGCTTACGTACGGCGGCAAATCCGGAGAACATGAGGTATCACTTCAAACGGCTTTTGCAGTCATGAACGCTTTTGACTACGATAAATACGAGATCGTACCTTTTTACATTACGAAGCAGGGACTTTGGAAGGTTGGAGAGACTCTTTCTGCACCTTTTAGCCGGATCGAGGAGCTTAAGCTGGCTGAAGCCCCAGAAGATATGGGGACTGCCCTCAATACAGTATTCAGCGGATTGTCTGGCGGGGAGAAAGTTGTGGATGTAATGTTCCCGTTGCTGCATGGTACCTATGGTGAGGACGGAACGATTCAGGGGTTATTCGAAATGGCGAATATTCCTTACGTTGGAGCGGGTGTACTGGCTTCAGCGGCCGGCATGGATAAGGTAGTTATGAAAAAGCTGTTCGCAGAGGCGGGGCTGGATCAGTGCCTGTACTGCTACTTCAATATTAGCGCATGGAAACGCCAAGGCCATGAGTTGATCACTAGCGTGGAGGATAAGTTGGGTTATCCCGTGTTCGTGAAGCCGGCTAATCTGGGTTCCAGTGTGGGTATCTCTAAAGCGAATGATAAGGAAAGCCTGATCAAAGCTGTTGAGTTTGCCTTCAAATATGATACAAAGGTTATTATTGAGGAATTCGTAGATGCACGCGAGCTAGAGGTTAGTGTCTTGGGCAATGATGAACCTGAAGCTTCTATTCCGGGTGAAATTGTCTCTTCTGGTGAATATTACGATTATGCTGCAAAATATATTGACGGCAAATCGCAAATGCTTATTCCGGCTCCTGTGGACTGCGAGGTAGCTGACCACCTGCGGGAATCGGCATTAACAGCTTTTAGAGCTATCGAGGGAAGCGGTATTACACGTGCAGATTTCTTTATGCGCAAGTCTGACGGTAAAATATTGATCAACGAGGTTAACACCATGCCTGGCTTTACACCTTTCAGTATGTACCCGCTCTTGTGGCGAGAAACTGGCCTAACCTACAGAGCACTGCTGGATCGTATGATAGAGCTTGCGCTGGAGCGTTATGCATTCAAACAAAGCCTGAAGTACGACAACGAGCAATAAGTGGCTGATAGGGAGATTATCCCGGCCGGAAAGGAGAGAAATAATGGGCTTTCAAACAGAGTTTAATTCAGTATGTAAATTCAAGAATGAGCAAGAACTTTATGAACTGCTGGAGTATGGGCGCTGCAAGATGGTCAAGACAGGATTTCGCGTTTTTCCAACCGGGCAAAAGGTAATCGCCTATACACTGGACAATGTTGCCATAGCTATTGTCAAAATCTCCGCATCTATCGCGGAGATCAATTTTCAGGGACATGAAATAACCGCCGTAGAAATGGAGCTTGTACGCAAGCTAACCGAGGAAGAGTCGAGGGTGCAAACAGCCTTGGCTTTTGAAATGTTTTTTGGTGAAGAAAAGTGATTGTCCGATTTGGATATGTGGCCATGTCGACGGTAATTCCAGACTGCTCCCCATCCAAGACTATGACGATGGCATCCTTTAACAAAATAGGTGATCGTGAGGCGGCAGTAAGACGGTTGGAGAGTATCGGCCGTGCCAATCTGCACAATACACTTCGTCTGCTACGCCATAATGTGGGATCTCATATTAAGGTGTACCGCCTCACCTCGAAGCTGATTCCGCTGGCGACGCATCCTGATTTACAGGATTGGGATCCTTTTGCGGCCCTAGCGGATGCTTTTGAGGAAGTAGGCGGATTTGTAAAAAAGCATAGGATGAGGGTGTCTTTCCATCCGGATCATTTTACGGTGCTTAGCACACCTCGTCCCGAAGTGCTTGCCAGTTCCATCAGAGATTTACAGCATCATACGCAGATGCTCAAAGCTCTGGGCCTGCCCGCTACAGCTAAAAATAACATCCATATCGGGGGCGCTTACGGGGACAAGCCCTCGGCGGCGGCCCGTTTTCATGAACAGTTCGGCAGTCTTCCCTTGGAATTGCGGGAACGGATAACTCTCGAGAACGATGACAAGACCTTTAACGCACCTGAGACTTTGGCAGTATGCCAGAAGCTTGGGCTGCCAATGGTACTCGATATTCATCACCAGTGGGTGAATAATGAAGGGGAACTGCCTTGGGAATTGTGGGGGGATATACAGAAGACCTGGGAGAGCCCGCTGGCTTTAACGGATGTGCTGCCCGGGGAACATTTGCCCCCTAAAATTCACGTCTCCAGCCCTCGGAGTCCTACGGACCCGCGGAGTCATGCCGAAGGGGTAGAACCCGCACCGCTCCTAGCTTTTTTGAGAAGGATTGCTGCCACTACTCCCGCCGTTGATGTCATGATTGAGGCTAAAGCGAAGGACGGGGCATTGTTCAGTCTTATGGAGGCGATGAAAGAGCTGGCAGAGGCAGGTAATGGAATTACTTTGTTAGATGGAGCCAGCGTTAATATTGAACCGTAAACATGAATAAACCTGATGATTAGTGCTGAAGACGTAACTTGATATGTATCCTGAAATAAGGTACGTTGAATGAAACTTTATTCAGATTTATTCAAAGGAGTTAAGCACATGGGAGAGTTGTTAACCGGAAAAAACATCGTCGTTATGGGCGTGGCGAATGACCGCAGCATTGCTTGGGCGATTGCCCAAAGCTTGTCAGGCCAAGGCGCGCGCCTTGCATTTACATACGAGAACGAACGGGTGGAAAGCCGTGTGCGCAAGCTGGCGGAGACACTTCCAGGCTCTGTTATTCTGCCATGTGACGTAACGGTAGATGATGATATCGATACCTTGGCCTCAGAGCTTAAGGAGCACTTTGGCGTACTGCACGGAATAGTGCATAGTATCGCTTATGCCAATAGGGAAGAGTTAGAGGGGCGCTTTGCGAACACTTCACGTGCCGGCTATGCGCTCGCTCAAGACATCAGCGCGTATTCACTGGTGGCTGTAGCCCAGCGTCTGCACCCGCTAATGACAGAGGGTGGTTCTGTGGTAACTATGACCTACATGGGATCGGAGCGTGTGCTGCCTAATTACAACGTTATGGGAGTAGCGAAAGCTGCGCTCGAAGCTTCAGTACGTTATCTCGCAGCTGATCTTGGACCGGACAATATCCGTGTTAATGCCATTTCGGCAGGACCGATTCGAACGTTGGCCGCCAAAGGCATTAGTGATTTTAACTCGATCCTGCGTATTGTTGAGGAAAAAGCTCCTCTTCGGAGGGGCACCGACACTGCGGAGGTGGGGGATACGGCCATGTTCCTAATGAGCCATCTGTCCCGCGGTATTACTGGTGAAGTTATCTATGTCGATGGGGGATATCATATTATCGGTGTTTAACGTTCATACCTAGTAATTATCGTATCGGAAGTGTGCGAGCTCATTATGAAGACAAAGTTCAAGAAAGCGAAGTGAAGATATGAATCCTATAAATCCCATCAATCCAAATAGCCGAGTCGAACGGGAGCCCTATGTAGTTTCAGGCAAAGGATATACAGCAATTGCGATTAATGCAGCTGCCAAGGCAGGAGAATGGATCAAAAGCAAACAGGGTCAGGTGAAGGAGCTGGGAATCAAAACTTCCGCTCAAGATCTCGTAACAGAGGTCGACAAAGGCGTCGAGCAAATGATTAGAAGGCTTGTCCTAACTCATTATCCTGAGCATACGTTTCTTGGTGAAGAGAGTGTTGAACCGGGAGCTGCTGCAGCCTCTGCTGCTTTGGCAGAAGCTCGGGAGAATGAATATATGTGGATTGTCGATCCTGTGGATGGAACCACTAATTACGTTCATGGATTTCCATTCTACTGTGTATCTATTGCGCTGGTGGTGCGCGGAGAAATCACAGTCGGAGTGATTTATGATCCCACAAGGGATGAGATGTTCGTTGCTGAAAAGGGCAAGGGTGCCTATATGCACGGCATACCTACCTCTGTCTCCGGGGAGACTAACTTTTCCGACAGTCTTATTGCTATGGGATTTCCACCGGACCGTGAATTTGCACAGCCGGTCAATATGGCGGGACTCCAAAGTATTCTTCCGCAAGTCCGCGGTATTCGCGCCGGCGGTTCAGCAGCGCTGCATCTTGCTTATGTAGCTGCTGGTCGGGTGGATGGGTACTGGGAAGTGGGACTGAACCCTTGGGATTGTGCGGCAGGTGTGCTGCTCGTACTGGAATCCGGAGGTAAGGTGAGTGATACGCTGGGAAGAACATACGATATTGGCACACGTCATATCGTAGCAAGTAACGGGAAGATCCATGAAAGTATGGTATCGTCTCTTACGGCCGCTCAGGCGACCGGATATACGCTTTAGGGAGGGAAACCTGCTATGAGTGAGAGCAATGATCTGGAACGCAAGCTAAGCGACATGCTTACAGAGGGTGAAATGGAGCAGGGCGACCGTAAAGCCCAAGAAATTCGTGAAATATCACCGAAATATGAAATTCGCATCCAAACCACACTAGATCCTATTGTGGAGGAGACACTTCGTTACCGGAAGATCGGCCGTGAGCTGGATGATCGGTATGATAAATATCTGGAACGAGCTGTGAAAAGTTCTAACCCTAAAGATGGATCTACTGCTAACGGGGACGATGGTTCCCCCAGTGGCAGTGAATAAGCGAAGCTTTCAAAAGAGCGGTTTCTCTATAACGAGAGCCGCTCTTTTGTGCAGCCAGCGGTAATGATAGAATGGGTTCATAACATTTGAGGGGGAATACGATGCTGAACGCATGGAAAAGGATTGTGGCAGCCGGAACAAGCGGCTTGCTGCTGTTCTCTGCACTGATCTTCACTGGAGGCGGAACAATAAATGCTGCGGAGGTTGCTGGGGCTTCAGAGCCGGATGTCTTTAATATTGTGGCACTGGGAGATTCCATTACAGTCGGCTATGAACCTGGAATGGATCTTAACTCGAAGCCTTATGGATTTACAGAAAGACTTCTTGAACAGGGCTGGTACCACGGTAGAACTTCGCTGGCGAATTACGGAATCTTGGGGTTGACTACATCCGGCTTGCGAAATTATACGGGTGCAGTTTCAAAGGGCACAGTAATCACTGGGAATGAAATTCAGGTTGGATTAGCAGACCCTAGAATCGAGCAATTAGCAGCAAACACTGCACAGGCAGCGACAGACTTGAAGGCGGCTGATCTAATTACGATTACTATTGGCGGTAACGACATGAGCACCCTGTTTAAGAATTTCAAGGAACTTACAGCTGAAGATTTTCAGTTACAGCTGGATCAGCGGCTTACGGAATACACCGCGAATATGAAAGCCACGCTAGAGAATATACGGGCTATCAATCCTAAAGTGACCATACTTTTGGCAGATCAATATCAGCCTGCTCCCCGAATATACTTAACCTCGAACTATCTGAAACTAATGGATGCAGCGGCACGCTTAACTGCTACGGTAGATAATGTTGCAGCAAGCATGGCCAAGGAAGATGCTGTGGTTCAAGTAGTGCATGTGGCAGAAAGTTTCGCTGGAAAAGAGGGTGGACTGACCTATGTTGTTAAAAGTCCAATAGATAAGATTGACATTCATCCTACACAGTCTGGCTACGAGTTGATTGCTAGAGTATTTGCAGAACTGCTGTGGGGTGAGTATCGTACACCAGCCGTAGCTGTAATGAATCCTTCAGCAGCACCAATGTCCATCGTAGTCAAAGGTGTGGAACTGAATACGCCGAACAAGCCAATTCTCAAAAGCGGGCAAAACTTTTTGGCGCTGAAGGATGTTCTGAACGCAGTAGGCGCAACGGGCAAGTGGGATAACAAAACCTCTAGCGCTACGATCGTATACGGCGGTAGGACCGTTATTATTACAATTGGCTCTAAAGTTATCAAGGTGAATGGACAGAAGGTTGCAATCGACACACCTGCTTTTTTACAAAAGGTTGGTAAAGAAGATAAAACGTATCTCCCTCTGGCAGCACTCGCTTCAGGTCTTGGATTCGATGTAAAATATAGTGCCCAGCTGCGAACGGCCTTCATAAATCCTTAATACTATATAATATTAATTATAGAAACATTCCTATTGAAAAGGTGGATGAAGCGCTTGTCTAGTTTTAAATACAATGCTAACTATGTGATTAGGATGGACGATATTATACGCGAGGGACATCCCGTCCTTCGAACGGTAGCAGAGCCGGTTAAACTGCCGCTGTCAGAGGAGGTACAAGGGACGCTCCAGTGCATGATGGAATTCCTGAAAAATAGCCAAAATCCCGAGACAGCTGCTAAATACAAGCTGCGCTCGGGAGTGGGCTTATCCGCGAATCAGATAGGCTTACAGCAGCGTATGTTTGTCCTTTATCTAAAGGATGAAAAGGGGAATCTTTTGGAGCATGCTCTGGTTAATCCGAAGATTATCAGCCATTCCGTATCCATGGTTTATTTACCGGAGAGCGAGGGCTGCCTGTCGGTTGACCGCCCTATTGAGGGGTTTGTACCCAGATATGAAACCGTTAAGGTAAAAGGTTATGACTTCTCTTCCGGGAAAGAGGTCGTTCTGAGGTTCAAAGGCTACGCAGCCATTGTCATTCAGCATGAAATGGATCACCTCGACGGAATCATGTTCTACGATCGGATTAACACTGAGAATCCCTTCAAGCTTCCACAAGACGTGAGTATCAGAAGTCTATATGAGAAAAAAGGTAAATAAATAAGTTGGCAGCAAGAAAAGGCTGTTATCCTGAAATGGGATAACAGCCTTTTGTTCCGAAAAAAGTGGTGTGTAGATGCACAGTAGCTCGATTCAGCCAATTCAAGTGGACATATACACTTGATTCCACCCCAGTAGCTCGATATCACCAATTCACGTGCACATATACACTTGAATTCGCCCCAGAGGCTGGATATTACCAATTCAGTTCCATTAGGGGGCCTAAGAGCTTATACACTTGATTCCACCCCAGCGGCTTAATTCCCCCAATTCAATCCATATATTGAGGATTTCAACCAAACGGGGGGGAAGGAAGAGGGGGCGGGCGGCTGGGAGAGCAAGGTTACTTTAGAAGCAAAAATCCAGCTGCACAAAATGCAGCTGGATTCGAGGGACTGACGACTAATAGTCGGCAATAAAGTAACGATGGCGAGCTAAGTTCTATCTCTCAGCCGCCATAGCACGGAAGGATTCCTCCGCTGCTTCGAGCGTTGCATCGATATCTTCATCAGTGTGTTCCGTAGTGAGGAACCATGCTTCATACTTAGAAGGAGCCAGATTAATGCCGCGATTCAGCATATGGCGGAAGAAGCTGGCGAACATTTCACCGTCTGTATCTTGGGCTTCCTCGTAGTTGGTAATCGGATGGTCGCAGAAATGGGTGGAAAAAGCGCCGCGTATACGATTGATTGTCAGTGGAATACCATGCCGTGCTGCAGATTCCTGAAGACCCTCAACCAAGCGAATCGCAAGACGCTCCATTTCTTCGTACACTCCCTCACCTCGCAGGACTTCAAGGCAAGCTATACCCGCCGAGATGGATGCAGGATTACCAGCCATAGTTCCAGCCTGGTAAGCAGGGCCGAGCGGAGCAACCTGTTCCATAACATGCTTGCGTCCGCCGTAAGCTCCGATCGGCAGGCCGCCGCCAATAATTTTGCCCAGTGCTGTCAGGTCTGGAATGATATCCTCATGATTGTCTAATCCGGCATAGGTTTGTGTCGAGCCGTAGTGGAAGCGGAATGCGGTGATCACTTCATCGTAGATAACCAACGAGCCGTTGTCATGAGTGAGCTTACAGAGACCCTCTAAAAACCCAGGCTTAGGCATAACCATACCGAAATTGCCAACGATAGGCTCTACCATAACGGCTGCAACATCCTCGCCCCACTTCTCCAGCGCTTCACGCAGAGCGTCAAGATCATTAAAGGGTACAGTAATTACCTCTTGAGCGATACTTTGTGGTACTCCAGCGCTATCGGGGATACCGAGCGTAGAAGGACCTGATCCTGCTGCAACGAGCACCAGATCCGAATGACCATGGTAACAGCCGGCAAACTTGACGATTTTACTTCGTTTTGTATAAGCGCGGGCTACGCGAATGGTGGTCATAACCGCTTCTGTACCGGAGTTGACGAAGCGCACTTTATCCATCGAAGGAATGGCTTCTTTGAGCATTTTGGCGAGTGTGATTTCTAGTCGTGTTGGCGTTCCGTACAAAATTCCGTTCTCTGCTGCCTTAGTGATTGCGGCAGTAATGTGTGGATGAGCGTGACCGGTAATAATCGGGCCATAAGCCGCCAAGTAATCTATGTATTTGTTGCCATCTTCATCATAGAAATGTGCGCCACTTCCGCGTTTCATAAACACAGGTGCGCCGCCTCCGACGGCTTTGAAGGACCGGGAAGGACTATTAACGCCTCCTACGATATGCTGAAGGGCTTCCTCATATAAATGCTCTGAATTTGTACGATTCATTTTCATTGTTTTGTCATCCTTTCGTTTACTATTACTTACAGGCAGGGGAACGGGCGAACTGCAGTCCTCACCGCTGTCCGCCCGCTTATGCCCATGTAGAATATTTACTGTTTATTGACCAGTTTCGGTTGTACTGCTGTCATCTGTTGCTTCCGGAGAAGCAGTTGGTTCAGGATCACTCATAGTTTCCTGCACAAATTGCTTCAATTCCTCGTTACTTCTTATTCCAATTACGGCAGAACCGCCGCTAGTTTTTTCCTCAACAAGTAACTCCATGGGTGGAATTTGCTCACTGCCGCTCATACTGCTCTGATAGCCCACATTGGCCAATTTCCACATATCGTTCAGAGTCAGGTTTGTATCCACATAGGGATTCACAGCTGATAGAATTGTTGGCAGCTTGATGAGAGAGGTTGTACTCTTCATCTTGTCAGCAACTGCCTTGAGGAATCCACGCTGGCGCTGAGTCCGGGTGAAATCGGAGGTAGCGTCGTGACGGAAACGAACATATTGCAGAGCCATATTACCGTCCAGATGCTGAAAACCTTTTTTTAGATCAATGTCATATTCGGGTCCATCGGCTTTGGTCTTATAGACCATGTCCTTCTCAACCTCATAATCGATACCGCCTATGGCATCAATCAGCTTAATGAAGCCTTGAAAATCGGTGTACACCCAATATTGGATCGGAATCCCAAGCAGGTCGCTTACCGTCTGCATCGCTACATTGGGTCCGTGAGTAATCGCTGTATTGATGCGGTCCTTACCACGATCAGGAATAGATACATATGTATCACGAAGAATAGAGAATACATAGAATTTCTTCTTCACAGGATCAAGAGAAGCAACCAGCATAGTATCGGAGCGGGGCACCTCGCCTTCCTTAACTCCGCGGGCATCTACACCCATCAGCAAAATATTAACGGGTTCTGTTCCCTCCCATTTTGGAGGTTCAGGGGTTTCGACGTCTACGGTTTCAACAACATTCTTAAAGGGCGAATTTTCACCCGATTTGTTGAAGTCATCCAGATTTTTAAAAATGGAACCGAAAAAATAAACTACGAAGCCGATGATGAGCAAAAGAATTATAGCTAGTGTCCAAAGCAGTGGTTTTTTCGACTTACCTGTTTTGGCATGTCGTTTCGTTCTTGGTGGCATTTCTCGTTCTTCCTTTCGCATTCACATTCTCTACATTATAATTTCTTTTAGATATACAATCAATTTCGGCAAAAGTTTCGCCAGAAGTTAGCAGTTTGTGTCTTAATTTGAAGGAGTGAACGCCAATATGAACGCTATAACCATCGGAGATAACGTACCGGATTTTACATTGCCTGCTTCCAACGGCCAACAGGTGAGCCTAAGCCATTATCGGGGACATAAGATTATTCTGTTCTTTTACCCGAAAAATATGACTCCAGCCTGTACTCAGGAAGCCTGTGAATTTCGTGATGCCCACGATCGAATTGTAGCGAAGGATGCGGTTATTCTGGGGATCAGTCCAGACCGCCTAGAGTCTCATAGTAAATTTATTACGAAAAATAATCTGCCCTTTTTACTGCTCTCGGATGAGGACCATAAGGTAAGTGAGATGTTTGGAGTATGGCAGCTTAAGAAACTGTATGGAAAGGAATTTATGGGTATAGTGCGTTCGACATTTCTCATAGATGAAGAGGGTGTATTACAACAGGAATGGCGCAAGGTACGCGTAAAGGGGCATGTCGAATCAGCGGTACAATCCTTGGAGTTGGAATAAAGCTCGGGTGGTAAAATCTTCTAAAAGTCTGTTACATTTTTAACAGCTAAAGCCCTGCTCTCCCATGATATAGTTGCTCATATTACTTCAAATTTGTAACAAGGCATGGTGATGAAGTGATGATGCTGCGCATCGGGCTTGATATCGGTTCAACTACAGCCAAATTGGTTGTCATGGAGCAACATTCAATTATCTATCAGGACTATGTAAGACATTATAGTGATATAAAAAAGGCAATTCTCGCTCTGTTGTCGGATGTGCGTGATAAGTTTCCAAACAGAGAAGCTGCGCTCGTTGTAAGCGGTTCCTCGGGGTTGTCCTTGTCTAAGCTGGGAGGCATTCCTTTTGTTCAGGAGGTCATTGCCTGTACAAAAGCGATCCATGAATGGATTCCAGCGTGTGATACGGCCATTGAGCTTGGCGGAGAAGATGCTAAGATTATTTACTTAAGCGGGGGCATCGAGCAGCGTATGAACAATGCCTGCGCGGGAGGTACGGGGGCGTTCATTGATCAAATGGCTTCCCTGCTGCAGACAGACCCCGGGGGCTTGGACAAACTGGCCGAGCAGCATGAGACCATTTACCCGATTGCATCACGTTGTGGTGTATTTGCTAAAAGCGACGTTCAACCGCTCCTCAATGAGGGAGCGCGTCGTGAGGATATAGCTGCGTCCATTTTTCAGAGTATCGTGAATCAGACGATCAGCGGGTTGGCCTGCGGACGCCCCATTCGAGGCAAGGTGGCCTTTCTTGGCGGTCCGCTTACCTTTTTACCCCAGCTTAGATCTAGATTTGCAGTAACACTGGGTCTATCGGAGAGTGACATCCTATTTCCGGAGCGTTCCCAATATTTCGTAGCGATTGGTTCCGCGTTGTCTATTGCTGAGCCTGTTTTTATGTCTATCGAAGGGTGGATCGAACGGGTAGAATCCGTGAATTTTGCGGGTGATCGAAATCAGGATGCTGAATTGCCGCCGCTTTTTGAGACACTGGACGATCTGGTGGAATTCAGGATTAGGCATGGAAAGGCTTCAGCCCCACGGGCAGACCTGGCGTCTTATCAGGGTGCTTGTTATTTGGGCATTGATGCCGGCTCAACAACAACTAAGCTGGTGCTTACAGGTTCACAGGATGAAATACTCTATACTTTTTACGGAAGCAATAAAGGCAATCCCCTGCACTCGGTAAGTGATGCATTGAAGGAAATCTATAAAATTATGCCTGAGGGCTGCTATATTGCAGGAAGCTACGCAACGGGATATGGAGAAGGGCTCATTCAGTCCGCTCTCAAAACAGACGGAGGCGAAGTGGAGACTGTTGCGCATTACAAAGCCGCCTCGAAGTTTATGCCGAACGTCGACTTTATCCTCGACATTGGCGGACAGGATATGAAATGTATCAAAATTCGTGGCGGGGCGATCGATAGCCTAATGTTGAACGAGGCCTGCTCTGCGGGCTGCGGTTCTTTTTTGGAGAGCTTTGCCTCCGCATTGGATCTCGGAATTGAAGAATTTGCCGAGTCTGCGCTCGAAGCGACCCAACCGGTCAACTTGGGTTCACGCTGTACCGTATTTATGAACTCAAAGGTGAAGCAGGTCCAGAAGGAAGGCGCCTCCTTGGCTGATTTATCAGCAGGGCTTGCTTATTCTGTGGTCAAGAATGCTCTGCAAAAGGTTATCAAAATCCGCAATCCTGAGGATCTAGGGGAAAACATCATTGTCGAGGGAGGAACCTTCTATAACGAAGCCGTCCTGCGGGCCTTTGAGAGTCTGACGGGTCGAACGGTGGTTCGTCCTGATATTGCCGGAGTTATGGGGGCCTATGGCTGCGCGATTATCGCCAGAGAACAGGTAGGGAATGCAGGTATAAGCACACTGCTGAAGCCGCAGGAGTTAGAAAGCTTCACTTACAAGGTCTCTCCAGGCCGATGTGGCCGCTGCAGCAACAATTGTGCATTGACGATCAGCCGGTTTCCGGATAAGAGCTTCCACGTTACAGGGAATCGCTGCGAACGCGGCGCAGGCAGGAAGAAAGAGAAGAATGTTTTGCCGAACCTCATGCAATATAAATACGAGCGTTTCTTCGATTATGAAGCATTACCGGAGATGCAGGCGGAAAGAGGGACTGTGGGCCTTCCGCGTACGATGAATATGTTTGAGAATTACCCCTTTTGGCATGCGTTCTTTACCTCTCTTCGTTATCGGGCAATTCTTTCACCGATTTCAACTAAGAAGCTGTTCGAGAGCGGAATGGATACCATTCCTTCAGAATCTATCTGCTACCCGGCAAAAATGGCTCATGGACATGTGCAAAGCTTGATCAGCCAAGGGGTCGACTTTATTTTTTACCCGGCGGTGGTCTATGAGAAGAAAGAGGATGAGGCTGCTCACAACCATTTTAATTGCCCTGTGGTTGCCTCTTACCCTGAAGTCATACGCAATAATATGGATGGTCTCAAAGAGGGCGGAATTCCCATGGTCAGTCCGTTCCTTACCTTTGATGATATATCTGCATTAACTAAAGGCTTGGCTCGGACCTTTACCCACATTCCTAAGGAAGAAATATCGGCGGCTGTTCAAGCAGGTCTAGTTGAAGCGGATCGTGCTAAAAATGATGTCCGAACCAAAGGTGAAGAGACGCTGGCTTTTCTCACGGCTACGGGTACCAAAGGAATACTGCTCTGCGGCCATCCCTATCATGCCGACCCCGAAATCAATCATGGTCTAGCGGAAATGATTACGGGTATGGGTCTCGCTGTTCTGACTGAGGATTCGGTATGTCATCTTGATCAGAGTCTAGGTGAAATGAGCGTCGTGAATCAGTGGACTTATCATGCCAGAATGTATCGGGCGGCCCGACTTGCCACGACCCGAAACGATTTGGAGCTGGTGCAGCTAACTTCCTTCGGCTGCGGCATTGATGCGATAACATGCGACGCGGTTCAAGAGATCATGGAGAGAAATAATAAGGTATACACCTTGATCAAAATTGATGAAATAAGCAATCTCGGTGCAGCGCGCATCCGGCTTCGTTCATTGCTGGCAGCTATGCGTGAGCGGGACAAAAGTAACCTGCAGCCACAACACCTCTACAAAGAGCAGTTGAATATTCCTTTCACTAAGGAAATGAAGGCGACCTATACCATTCTAGCTCCACAAATGTCCCCTGTTCACTTTGAGTTGTTCGAGCGTGTATTCCAGGATGCCGGATATCGCTTGAAGATTCTGGAGACTACAGGACCGGAGGAGACAGAGGAAGGGCTGAAGTATGTAAATAACGATGCCTGTTATCCTGCAATTGTAACGATAGGACAGATTCTTTCTGCACTAAAAAGCGGTGATTATGATCCGAATTCTACCGCTGTAATTATGTCGCAGACTGGCGGAGGCTGCCGGGCGACCAACTATATCGCTTTACTGCGCAAAGCCTTGAAGGATTCGGGCCTCGGACAAATCCCGGTTATTTCGCTCAATGCATCGGGTATGGAGAATCAACCGGGTTTCCGAATCAGCCTGAAGCTGGCCAATCGGCTTATTGCTGCCGCCTGCTACGGAGATCTAATGATGCGTATGCTGTACCATTTTCGGCCTTATGAGATACTGCCGGGAAGCACTCAAGCTTTATTCCGCAAAGGTATGGAACGATGCAAAGACAGCCTGTCGTCCTTTTCGTTCCGTGAATACAAGCGTCTTATCCGTGATATCGTAGCGGAATTCTGCAAGCTCCCAGTAGTGGAGACGATCAAACCTAAGGTAGGTATCGTTGGCGAGATTTTGATAAAGTTTCATCCGGATGCCAATAATCAGATCGTTGAGTTAATTGAGTCTGAAGGCGGGGAAGCGGTCATGCCGGATTTCCTGGATTTCATCTTCTACTGCCTATACAATCCTATCTACAAGGCGGAGCAGTTTGGCAAAAGTAAAAAGCTCGGCTATATTAATCCAATGTTAATTTCTTATCTGGAAATGTACCGCAAGCCGATCCAAACAGCGCTTGAGGGGGCAAAGCTGACGAAAGGCCGGGAAAATATTTACGGTCTGGCTGAAAAAGCGAGCCGCTTGGTATCCGTAGGCAATCAAATGGGGGAAGGCTGGTTTCTGACGGCCGAGATGATGGAGCTGCTTGACCATGGGGTTAACAACATTGTCTGCATCCAACCGTTCGCCTGTCTGCCTAACCACATTACAGGCCGAGGGATGATCAAAGGGCTTAAAGAGCTGTATCCCGGTGCTAACATAGCGGCTATTGATTACGATGCGGGAGTCAGCATAGTGAACCAGACGAATCGAATCAAGTTGATGATGTCGATTGCCGGCGGCTTGCAGAGTAAGGAACACACCCCTGTGGTGATTGGCAGCCAGTTGCGGCTCCCGGTTCTGGAAAGTGCGGCCAGCAGGATATAAAATACAAAAAAAAGGCGTGCCAATGAAATAATTGGCATGCCCTTTTTGTATTTAGTTGCACAAACACCCATGACGCAAGGCGTCGCCCCCAAAAATGAAAATATAGGATCATCTTCGATATTTTCGTATAAAAAGTGCAGGAATTGGTGTGTGATCGGGGCATCACGAGCTGAAATGTTGCAGAATGTGCAGGAATTGATGTGTGATCGGGGCATCACGAGCTGAAATGTTGCAGAATGTGCAGGAATTGATGTGTGATCGGGGCATCACGGGCTGAAATGTTGTACAAACACCCATGACGCTATGGCTTCACCCCCTAAAAATGAAAATATAGGATCATCTTCGTTATTTTCGCAGGTGCACAAAGTATAACTATATAGTTCTCGGGTGCTCTTTGTGGTGTTTTCAGAAAATTTCAGTAAACTATTGACGAAAAAATACGTAAAGAGTAAAATAGTTCGCATACGAAATATATATATTAAAGCTAAATGGGGGTGAGGGTAATGGAGGGGAATGAGCAACAATTAGATGATATTGTTTCTTCTTTTCGCCGGATCAGTCAGGCATTCCAACAGCTTTTGTGGAAAGATGCGGAGGAGCTTGAGCTTGATATTACACCGACCCAACTCATGGTGCTGCGTAAACTGTCTATGCACCCTGAAATTGGGATAACTGATCTTGCTGAACTGCTGCATCTGGGAAATAGTGCGGCGAGCGGAGTGGTTGACCGTATGGTGAAGGCGGGCTTAATCATCAGGCAGCGTTCGGAAACTGACCGGCGGAGCTTCAAGCTGTCAATGACCGAAAAGGGTATAGAAATTAGAGAAAGAAGCAAACAATCTCTGAGAAGGCATTTGCTGCCGCTCTCCACTATACCCACAGAAGATGCGGGAGAACTGCTGCGGCTTCATGGAGAAATCATCAACATATTAGAGCAAGGGAGAGACAAGAAGAAGCTATGAGTACAATAACTGCTAACGCTGCTACAGCCAAGACTATTCGCAGAGGCCCGATTATTGCGGCGTTGCTTATCGGCGCTTTTGTGGCGCTACTGAATCAAACACTAATGAACGTGGCACTGCCTAAAATGATGGAGGATTTGAACATTCTCGCAAACACGGCCCAATGGTTAACAACTGGGTTTATGCTGGTCAATGGTGTTCTTGTTCCTATTAGTGCTTATCTGGTGGAAAAGTTTACAACCCGTCAGCTTTTTATTACCGCGATGATTTTATTTTCAATCGGTACACTGGTTTGTGCCGTGGGAACTGGCTTTGAAATGATCATGGTCGGCAGGGTGATTCAGGCTGTCGGTGCTGGTATCCTGATGCCGCTGATGAATATTGTGTTTCTGCGGATTTTTCCGATTGAAGAGCGGGGTAAAGCGATGGGCCTGATGGCCGTTGCTATGATTTTCGCTCCAGCGGTGGGCCCTACGTTGTCGGGCTGGGTAGTACAGAATTACTCTTGGCGTGTACTATTCTATATCGTTCTGCCGCTTGCTATCTTTTCAACATTACTAGGTATGAAGACGATGCAAAATGTAGGAAAAACAACCTCGCCCACCTTAGATAAACCTGGCCTTATCCTCTCCACCCTTGGTTTTGGTGGCTTACTTTATGGGTTCAGCGATGCTGGAACTGAAGGCTGGGGAAGCACGATCGTAATCATCTGTCTGATCCTAGGCGTTGTTTCTTTGATCCTATTCGTTGTACGGGAGCTTACCACCAAAAATCCGTTGCTGGAAGTGCGTATTTTCCGATACAACATGTTTACGCTCACGACAATCATCAATATCATCGTTACGATGGCCATGTATTCCGCAATGATTCTGCTGCCAATCTATTTACAGACCATTCGCGGTTTTACACCTATGGAGTCTGGGTTGCTGCTGCTTCCTGGCGCTATTCTGATGGGAATTATGTCTCCTGTAACAGGTATTGTATTTGATAAAATTGGTGCCCGGTGGCTATCCGTCATAGGACTTGCTATTACGGTGGTTACGACCTGGGAATTTAGCCAACTGACAGAAACGACCACGTTCACCCATCTTATTCTTACCTATACCGCGCGGATGTTCGGGATGTCGATGCTGATGATGCCGATTGTAACTGCAGGTCTGAACCAACTACCACAGCGTCTCAGCTCGCATGGTACCGCTATGTCGAACACGCTGCGAACTGTTGGGGGAGCACTTGGAATTGCCCTCTTCGTCAGTCTGATGACCAACCGGGTGAAAAGCTTTATTACAGATGCTGTAGTGAGCGGAGCTGTCTCCCAAAAGGATAAGCTGGCAATGGCAAAACTTACACAGGAAGCTAATATTAACGGAATTACCCATGCCTTTACTGTAGCTACTTGGGTAACCGTGGCTGCCTTGGTGTTGGCTTTCTTTATCCGAAAAACCTCACCGCAGCCTGACTTTTTGAAGACAGAAGAAACAGAAACAGAGACAGAGACAGCTAATTAAGCCAATTATTTATTTTTTATAAAAAGGGACTATTCCTCGGTTGCTGCCATCCGAAGGAATAGTCCTTTTGCTTGTTGTGAAATAGGCAAATGATAGTTAGGCTTCTAAGTATGTAGCATTCCACCGTTTCAGGCGGGGCAATTGTTCAGCGAGCATCTGGCGTGCTGTATCTTCGGCCATGCCTTCCTGCACCATAAATCCAGTACAGAGGTCGGTCATTTCCTGGAGTGAAATATCTGGCTGCTTAAAATCTCCGGCTTCATAGCAGTACATACAATATTCGCTATTTTTGCTGCCATCCTGTTCCGTACCGAGTATCGCTTCATCCTGCATGGGCATGCCGCAGCTCTGGCAAAAGACTTGCGCTTGGTTCTGTTCCTGTTCCATATTCACTATCTCCTCTACATTTATATGGGTTTAGCATAGTTCCATTATAAAAAAACAAACCTGACGACATTCCGTCAGGTTTGTTTTTTGTGTTCATATTTAGCTGCAATTCCAGCAGCCAGCTCCCCGATCTTGCGACGTAAATGTTCGGGTTCCAGCACCTCCACAGCGGTTCCAAAGCTAAGAAGGAAGCCGTAAAGCCATCCATCCTCTGGATAGTCAAGTGAAACGCTGTAGCCGCCATTGCCGTCAGACTGCAACTCCGTGTAGTCAAAACGATCCTCAGCCAGATGCTTGCCTTCCGGAGGAAAGTGGAGTACCACCGGCACCAGCGGAGGTTCTTTTCGCATCTCATGGATCCAAGGGACTTCTCCTGGGGGAAGATCTTGTCTTGTAAAGCTGCGGGTCTCCTTAACGATAGACTTCATGCGCAGCAGCTTGAACAGCCGGAATTCCTGACGCAAAGTACATAGGCCATATAAATACCAGGCCTGTCCCTTCAATACCAGAGTGTAAGGCTCCACCGAACGCAGGGTCGTCTGTCCCTCTGCATTAACATACTCGAAAGCTACGGCTAGGCTCTGCTCAAGCGCTTCCTTCACTATACCCATTCGCTCTTCGAGAGGGCCATTCATCCCCCAAGGTGAAAAATCAACAACAAGCTGGGTTGTTTTACTGCGGAAGGCATCCATTTTAGAGGGGGGAATCACGCTGCTGATTTTCTCCATAAGCAGAGAATGTTCACCAGCGCCATAAGCGGAGACATTCTGTAATGCCGTAAAAATATCAGCCAGTTCTCCGTCCGTTAATACATTCCGGTCTAGGCGATAACCTTCCATCAGCCCTATTCCGCCATTAGCCCCCTGATAGGTAACTACGGGTATACCCGCTTGATTGATACTTTCGATATCCCGGTATATGGTCCGCACAGACACTTCAAACATGTCGGCGAGCTCTTTTGCCTGAATAAGATTTCGGTTCATTAAGATAATGACAATGGAGAGTAGACGGTCTATTTTCAAAGGTTTGATCCTACTTTCCGGAAAATTCGATTGCAGTATAGAGCGACACTATTGCCGCCCCTTGGAGGACTCTTTAATCTTGGATTTTAGCTTAATATCGGCTTTTCCTTTGCCCAAATAGGCAATTATTTTTCGGCGGTAACGGTATAGAATGATGAACAAGGTAATAGCTGCTATACCTGAAATGATCCATATAGAGTAGAGTTCAAATAAATGAAAGATTCCCATCCATTGTGGACCAAATATCCGCCCGATACCAAGAAACAGCAATATCCAGAATAGCGCCCCACTATATGCGTATATAGCGAATTTTCGGAAGGGAAGAGCGATAATGCCAGAAAAATAACCGGTAAAATGACGTACACCAGGTATGAAATAGCCGATGGAAATGAGAATGCTGCCGTATTTTTCAAACCATCGTTGAGTCTTATCCAACTTGCTCGGAGAGAAAAAAAACCATTTGCCATAGCGCTGAATAAAAGGCAATCCGGCTTTCAGCCCGATGAAATAGGTGATCGTCATTCCGATTGTAGTGCCGGCAAAGGCGACAATAATTAAGGTCATGAATTCTAGTCTTCCTGTATAGGACAGAAAGCCGGCAAAGGCCATGGTAGTCTCACCCGGAAAGGGGAGAGCAACGAACTCCAGCAGCAGCCCGAAGAACAACACACTATATCCGTAATCGGCGAATAATTCTTGAATCCAGGTCAACATATCCATTAGGTTTTCACTCTCCAGGAAGGCAGTTGTCTTATTCTATTTTGAAACTTGTCTTCATACAATCTACCAAAAGGCTTCTACAAGCCAATAGAATGCTGGAGGTAGAGAAGATGAGAGATAACAAGAAAGCCCGTAGCCGTGGGATGCTGCTGCGCGGATTGCTTTTAATGATAGTTGGAATCTTGGCAGTAACGGGTTGCGGTATAGTAACAGGTCAAACCACGGTTTTACAAAAAAATCCACCAGTTACTGCAGTACATAGCTTTAATTCCACTGAAAAATACTCCTCTGTTACGGTTCTGCCGAATACCACCCTAGTTTCACAAGCATCCACATTAGCAGCAGAAGATAAGGAAACTCAAAAAACAGTCTATCTAACCTTTGACGATGGACCCAGCCCTGTCACTGCAGACGTACTTGAAATTCTAAAAAAAGAAGGTGTAAAAGCAACGTTTTTCGTTCTGGGCAGCGGAGCCAAAAATCATCCTGGACTAATTAACGCCATTTGGGAACAGGGCCATGCTATAGGAAATCATAGCTATAATCATAATTACCAAGAGTTATACAGCGGATTCACCGCGTTTTGGAAGCAAATCAAGATAACGGAAGAGATCATCCGAGGGATCACAGGAACAAGACCTCAGCTTATCCGCGCACCTGGTGGAACTTCCGGTCATTTTGATGATACCTACTTCTACTTGTTGAAGCAAGCGGGTTACCTAGTTATGGACTGGAATGTAGACAGTGGAGACTCCAAACGTAGAGGGGTTCCATCCGCTGAAATCATAAAAGAGTCTGTACCTAACACTAAGGCTTCCCACGTAGTTCTGTTAATGCATGATGGGGGAGGGCATGAGGAAAGTGCTAAGGCGCTCCCTGAAATTATAGCCCGCTACAAAGCAGCAGGCTATACCTTTGGAGTACTGGATAACAGCGTTACACCTGTACAATTCAGGGTGTCTTCGCCTCGTGTGGGTTCTGAAAGAATTAAACCCTCTGCTGCTTGGGTAGCCTCTAATATTACTGCTAACAGCGCCTTGTTTGAGCCTGAGAAACCTTTGGTTGTAGAGGTCGGCAAGAAGGAAGTGGTACTAAATTCAGGAGAGTACAGGATTGTAAAAGGCCAATACGTAGTACCTATGCGGTCTGTTATTGAGCGTCTTGGAGGTAAGGCAAGCTGGGAGAGGGATATTTACAGTGGTAAAGCTACTTTGAATGGACGATCCTTTTTGGCGGATGTAAAGAATAAAGAGTTGATCTTTAGTGGAGTTAACGGTGAGGTTTCCGTCAGGAAGGGGAATGTGGAAATGATCGGTGGAGCGATCTGGATACCGCTTCGGGATTTACTTGAAATTGTTGAACACCCGCTAATTGCAACTACTGTGTCCAGCGCGGAGAGAAGGGTAACGGCGGAATAGTTTAGTAAATTGCATACAGCGTCCAAAAAAGTAGCGTCTACCCCGCCTTTTTCCTGGGAAGAATAGATCATATCTAAATCTATGGAAAAGGGAGGGGCTGTCAATGTCCTCTTCATCAAACCCCCGCTATAAAAGAGCTTTGCTGGAATGGTCAAGAATGCTGGGCATCGGCGGTTTGTTAGTCGGTTTATATGTATGGTTGGGCGGTCTGGAGCTGCTCTTCCTTGTTGTGGCTGTTGGAGTTCTCATGATTGGCGGCCTGATGCTGTATCTGTTTGGGCCAAAGCGGATAGACATAACCCGGTTGGTCACTCCCATTCACGCAGTTTCTGGTGAATCAGTAAAGGTTACGGTTCAGGTCAGCTTTCGTTCACGTATACCACTTCCATGGATGACTATTACTGACCGATGGAGTGGTGGAGTTCATCAGGAATTGCTGTTTCCCGGCTTTCGCAGCTCTTTTAACTATACGTATTGTTTGCCGGAAGTAACTCGCGGGTTTCATCATTTAGAGTATTGCAGCGTACGATGGGGAGATTTACCGGGCTGGTTCACAGGTATGGATCAGCCTAAGGATACATCTGAATTCAAAGTACTTCCGTCTCCCTTATATTTTAGGCGAATGGTTGCTCAGGGCGGCTATAATTCTGGTGAATCGGCTGCTCTATCGAGAAGCAAAAACAAAGAAGAGGGTATGGATATCCGCCCTTATATGCCGGGCGATCCATTAAGTCGGATCCATTGGAAAAGCTCGGCTAGACATGGAGTGCTGCACAGCCGGACCCCCGAGCAAGGAAATGACCGGATGATCTGCATTGTGCTGGATAATGCCACAGCAAGCTATGAAATACCCTTTGAAGCCCTTGCCCCTCGCAGAACTCGAGGGCAGGAAATACCTGCATTTGAAAAGGCGGTCTCAGCGGCTATGGGACTGATGCTCTCCGCCGAACGTTCAGGCGCTTATGTACAATTGTTCAGCGGCGGTTGGCCTGAGGGAATGGCAAGGCATGAGGGGATTGGGAAAATTCCGGGCAGGGTCCTGAATATTCTGACAGAAATTATGGCCGACAGTACAAGAAACCTGTCGCAGCTGCTGGATGATGCCTCTCGTGGATGGATTCCAGGGATGAGCATTGCTGTCGTTACAGGACGATTGGAGCCCGAATCTGCAAAGGTGATTGCCAGGCTGTTAGCCTACGGTATGAAGGTTAACTTATATTACGCTTGGGACGGAAAAGTCCCCGAATCCTCAGGGCGTACGGCTATGGGCGTTGGAAGCTCATTGCGTTCTTCTGGTGAGGATTCTAGTGATTCCGGACCGTTGCAGAAGAGTTCCCTAGGTGGCCATGCTTCTAGTACCGGTACAATCGGTGATAGTCTGGCGCGCCTGGGAGCTGGATTATACAGTCTGGATCATGCACTGCCGACCTTTGGTCAGGGGGAGGAACCAGCCCATGAGCCAACTGGGAAACCTGAGGTACGGTAGAGGAGTGGTTAAAGAGAGCAGTCCATCCGGGTATTCCGGGAAGATCCCCGTGTATTTCCGGCTGCTGTTCTCTTTGCCGATCATGGGATTGTTTGTACAGTGGTTGCGTCCACTGTACATCATTAGCAAGGGTGAGGATACCCGCCAGCTTCTGGCAGTTCTTGCCCTAGCGGCGGCGGTGCTTCTGTTATGTGGATTATTTCAGCTCCCGAGCTGGGTGCTCTTTTTGGCTCAATTTATAGTTATTGCTCTGTCATGGATATTCGTATGTGCAGAGGATCAAGGTCCGTCTTGGGCAACAAACTATCTCGCGGAAATCAAAGGAGATGCGCTCTTATTTTTTTCAGGGAAAATATCTGAATTGAGCAGTGAAAGCCGTCTTCTAATCCTGTTAGCAGGTTGGGGGATGCTGGTAGCCTCCGTTCAGCATTTGGCTCTCTTTAGAGGCAGTATTTCGCTGTTTAGCCTCGTAACCTTAGTTTATTTAATAGTTTTGGATAAGCTGACAGCTATACATACCCTTCAGGAAATTGTGATTTCGACGGGCTTGATTCTATGGCTTAAGGGAATGTGCAGGCTGCTCGTAATGAGGGATACGAACCCTGCTCAGAGAGGGATTCCTTTTGCTCGTTGGGGAATAACAGCACTTATAGTTGCGGCTGGAGTAACAGGAGTCTCATGGCTGGGAGGAGAACGCTACAGCCCTCAACCGGGATCGTCGATTTCTCTGATGCCTATGATCGGAAAGCTGCAGAGATGGGCTGAAGGAGAAAGTCTGGTGCAAAAAGGGGCGGTAGCTGCTATGACAGGTTACGGGTCGGGCGAAGGAGAGTTAGGTGCGCCGTTATCCAAAAACAACAAGCCTGTATTCACAGCTGAAAGCAGCGTTCCCGCCTATTGGCGCGGGGAGAGTTTTACCTATTATGACGGCCGCCGTCTGAGCAAAAGCAATGATGATTTCATTCCTTTGAATCTCGCCAGCCTGACCGATAAGAACTCATCATTATCCGTTGCATCCGAAGAGAGAGTCCTGCTTCAACAGATAAAATTCGCTGTCCCATCGGCTGGAGGGCTGCCGTTATTTGGGGCGGGCAGAGTTGTAGATGTAAAAGCTGTAGAGTTGGCTGACGGGAGCAGGCTCGGGTTTGTGTTCTCGAATACAGAACGAGACAGCTTCAGGCTGCCAAGTATTAGGGGGGAGGCGCGGGTAACGGGATATACGATTGAATCCCTGCTGCCGGAGATGGATCCCAAGATTCTGCGCGGGCTTAACGGATCCGATCCAGCTAAGATTAAGGATAGTTATCTACAGCTGCCCTCTTCACTGCCGGTCCGTGTCAGGGAGCTGGCTGAAGAGATTATGCCCCCTGCACGAACCCGATATGATGCTGTAGTAAGCGTAAGGGATTATTTGCAGAATCATTATCCCTACACCTTGGATACAAAGATTCCACCCCCGGGATCGGATTTTGTGGATGATTTCTTATTCGAGGCCCGAAAGGGTTATTGCGTTCACTTTGCAACGGCTATGGTTACGTTGCTGCGAACTGCCGACATTCCTGTACGATATGTCCAGGGATATGGGCCGGGATCTGCTGAGAAGGGCTCTGCCCCTCAGCGCTATGTTGTAACCCAGGCGGATGCACATGCCTGGGTTGAGGTCTATTTCCCCGGCGCGGGCTGGGTTCCCTTTGACCCCACGCCGGGTTCGGCAGCGGCAGCAGGCTCCGCGCTGCCCGGTACATCACCGGCGGCATTCGCCGCGCCGCCGGTGGCCTCCGCGCCCGCTGCGCTTGGCGCGGGCGCCCTTCCCGCCCGGCTGCGCCAGGGCGGGCCGCCGCAAGCGCCGCTCGCTGCGGCGGCGCTGCTCCCCGCCGCCGCTTGGCGCTGGCGGCGGAGCCTGGTTCTGCTGCTGGCTGCGCGCAGCAGCAGAACGGCCAAGCCAGAGCGGCTGCTGGCCGCAGCTGCTCTGGCTTGGCAAGGGCTGGCGGCGCGCTATGGCCAGCCGCCGCCGGGCATGACTGGCAGGGAGTACGTCGCCTCCCTGCATATAGAGGATGCAAGACTGCGCGAAGCGGTCTGGCAGTTTGTACGCCAGTGGGAAACCCTGGCGTACAGCCCTGTATCGATGGCCGTCCAAAGTCCGGCCACCGCCCCTTCATCAGCTGATTCCGATTCAGCTGCCGGATTCATCAATGTCTGCCTTGGCCTTACCCTTCGTCTGGCGTAATCACCTCTACAATACGATGTTTCCTTTCCTTGACGGTGTTTATTAACCATGAGTATAATGAATCCAATAATCAAGGGAGGCACGTAATGGACAAGCCAAATGAAATCATCGTCGTTCTCGATTTTGGAGGACAATATAACCAACTTATCGCGCGCAGAATTCGGGACTTGGGGGTATACAGCGAGCTTCTGCCGTACAATACGCCAATTGAGAAGATCAAAGCACTTTCACCTAAGGGGATTATTTTCTCCGGCGGCCCTAGCAGTGTGTATGCTGAGGATGCACCGCATGTAGATCCAGCTATCTATGATTTGGGTCTGCCGATCTTTGGAATCTGTTACGGTATGCAGCTTATGGCCCATCAACTGGAAGGTAAGGTAGAACGTTCTGCTAAGCGTGAATACGGCAAAGCTGACGTCGACTTTGAACTAGGAGCTTTGCTCGCTGGGGGACTTGAGAGCCGCCAGACTGTATGGATGAGCCACGGTGACCATGTTGTGGAACTTCCGGTAGGCTTTAAGCTGGATGCCGGTACAGAAAGCGCCCCTATTGCGGCAATGAGCCATCTTGGACGTAAACTCTTTGCAGTTCAGTTCCACCCTGAGGTACAGCATTCAGTGCGTGGTAACGAGATGATTTCGAACTTCCTCTACGAGATCTGTGGCTGCGAAGGCAAATGGACAATGGAATCGTTTATTGATGACGCGATTAAGGATATCCAAGACAAAGTTGGAGACAAAAAAGTACTTTGCGCACTTAGCGGAGGTGTCGATTCTTCCGTAGTGGCAATGCTTATCCACCGTGCGATTGGCGATCAATTAACCTGTATGTTTATCGATCACGGTCTTCTGCGCAAGGGTGAGGCAGAGAGTGTAATGGAAACATTCGTAGGTAAATTCGACATTCATGTAGTCAAAATTGATGCCCGCGAGCGCTTTATGAGCAAGCTGGCAGGTGTAGATGACCCTGAGCAGAAGCGTAAAATCATCGGTAATGAATTCATCTATTGCTTCGACGAAGAATCAGCTAAGCTGGGAGATTTCTCATTCCTTGCCCAAGGAACGCTGTATACAGACATCGTAGAGAGTGGAACGGCAACAGCTCAAACAATCAAATCCCATCATAATGTGGGCGGACTTCCAGAAGATATGAAATTCAGCCTGATTGAGCCGCTTAACACCTTGTTCAAAGACGAAGTCCGCAAATTGGGCGAAGAACTTGGAATGCCGCATGCGATCGTATGGCGTCAACCTTTCCCTGGACCGGGACTTGCCATTCGTGTTCTTGGTGAAATTACGGAAGAAAAGCTGACCATCGTACGGGACTCCGACTTAATCTTGCGTGAAGAGATCGCTAAAGCAGGTCTAGATCGCGAAATTTGGCAGTACTTCACAGCTTTGCCTAACATGAAGAGTGTTGGCGTTATGGGTGATGCCCGTACTTACTCCTACACAGTAGGTATCCGTGCAGTAACCTCCATCGACGGCATGACCGCTGACTGGGCGCGTATTCCGTGGGATGTATTGGAGAAAATCTCCGTTCGTATCGTAAACGAAGTGGAAAACGTAAATCGTATTGTGTATGATGTGACCTCGAAACCGCCTGCAACCATTGAGTGGGAATAGCAGGATCATCCAAGAGCTGGAACACCGTTTATTCGGGTGTTTCGGCTCTTTTTTTTATAATTATTATCTCCCACCCTTTTACACTGAGAATCGAATATCCTTAAGAGGTACATAGTAGAAGATATGGGAGGCTTTATAATGGATGTATTTGAGGTTGCCGAAACAATGGTTACTCATGTTAAGAACAATTACCCGGATGATATTGCGATTATTGCTTATTATGGGTCCTATGCCCAAGGAACAGCTTCCAACCGGTCAGACCTAGATTTTTTCTTTATTCCTGTCACGTCGAAGGGTTATGCTGCTACCCTTTCGTTTGTACTGAACGATATCAGCTTTGATTTTTGGCCTATTGGCTGGGAACGTGCAGAGAAAATGGCCTCGTTTGAAGATCCCTTTACAACAATTATTGCTGATTGTAAGTTGTTATATGTTCGTTCGGAGGAAGACCGACTTCGATTTATAAAGCTCCGCGAGGACATATCATCCAATCGTGAACCCAGTAATGGACAAGTGTTGGCAGAAAAAGCGGAATCTCAGCTAAAGGATGCCTATGTTCATTTGTATAAAATGAGCTCTGCCCGCAATGTGGAGTATGAGATTACATTTTATCGAACAGAGGCATACATGATTTTAACAAAAGTATTTCAATGTCTTGCGTTACTGAATAGAACATACTTTTCCACAGGTTGGGGGAAGAATATCAAACAAATACTTCAACTTCCAATGATACCAACTCGGCTCGAGGCTCTGTATCAAGTTATTACAAATACTATGAGCTCAGCAGACATTAGGTTAGCTTGTGAGCAATTAACCGCCGATACCCTTGAATTGGTGCTGACGCAAAAAGAATCATATTCTGTTAATCCTTCATATCCTGATCGAATGAAGGGCTTTTATGAAGAGGCAAAGGGTACTTTAGACAAGATCATTTCCGCATGTGAAGGCGGTGATTACGACACTGCTTTTTTTGCGGCGATTCATATACAGGACGAGATTTCCAGCTTTTTGTTTTTTGCTGAAAAGGGATATTGGCCTAACTCATTAGAGCCAAACTTGGCCTACCAGGAGATCTATAACCGTTTAGGGTTTCCAGATTTGGCGGCTCTTCTCAATCCTCAATACTTCTCCCAGCTTCAAGCTGCAGTTGAACAACTGAATCTATTATTAGAGCATCATCTGCAATCCCAAGGTGTTGGGATTAATCGATATGAGAATATAGAGCAACTTCAAGAATTCCTTAACAATCGTTCGACTTCTGGGAAATTACAGTAAAATATGTAGTATGTCTTATATAATTGTCTGATTTACGAACGATTTAAAAAATATGACGGATAATGTTCGTTTTTGCCATTGACAACACATGTCATGTCCACCTAAAATGATAAAGCACAACAACACAAATATTCGTATAATTTCAGGGATTGGCCTGAAAGTTTCTACGAGGTCACCGTAATGACCTGGCTACGATTAAGAAGAGGATTCTTTGGTTATCACTGATGTAAGGCTGGTGATTATCGAGGAGGAACTTTTTTTTCGGGCCGGCGTCTCCCAAGACTCCGGCCTTTTGTTGCTGCCAACAGCATACCAACATACCTTAGGGGGAGAACAATTTGAATCGCTTTTTCAAACTGAAAGAGAATGGTACTACTGTGCGCACAGAAATTATGGCCGGTTTGACCACGTTTATGGCAATGGCTTACATCCTGTCGGTTAATCCGGGCACCTTGACTGCGTTTGGTCGGATTGATATGGGTTGGTACTCTGTATTTCTGGCTACAGCACTGGCTGCCGGTATTTTTACCATCGCTATGGGCTTGTTCATAAATTTCCCAGTAGCTTTGGCACCTGGTATGGGGCTTAATGCATACTTTGCATCCGTAATCTTGTCTTCTGCAACATCGGATTCACCATTTACTTGGCAGATGGGATTGACAGCGGTATTCATTTCCGGTTTGATCTTTATCCTTTTAACGATAACCAGGGTACGTCAAATATTGCTTGATGCCATTCCTGACGGCTTGAAGCATGCAATTACAGTAGGTATTGGTTTGTTTATCACTATTATCGGACTTAAGAACAGCGGTTTGATGACGATCGGTGTTGAAGCCGGCAGTGACATCAAAGCCAATACATTCACGGATGTACTTTCCTTTGAAACCGTTATTCACATGGGGAGCCTAGAGAACACTAATGTGCAGCTAGCAATTATCGGATTGTTGCTGATTGCTATCCTGATGGTACTTAAGGTTCGCGGCGCGATCCTGTTCGGTATTATTGGAACAACTGTAGCGGGTATCCTAATGGGCGCTGTAGATTTCAGCAGCTTGTCCAATCCGCAAACACCTTGGATTCCAGATTTTACTCAATTGAACTTTATGGAATTTGACTGGGACGGTATCCTTCATACAGGTATTGTCTCGACTATCGCAACATTCACTTTCGTAGAATTGTTTGATACCTTTGGTACACTGGTAGGAACAGCACAGCGTGCAGGTATTATGGACAACCCTGAAGAGGGTAAAAAACGTGTAGGTAAAGCGATGTTTGTAGATGCGGTTGCAGTAGCAGGTGGAGCGGTGTTGGGTACTTCGACAACAACAGCTTATGTAGAAAGCGCCGCAGGCGTTGCGGAAGGCGGACGTACGGGTCTTACCGCTGTAACAACAGGCGTATGCTTCTTGCTTGCTCTCTTCTTTGCTCCGGTAGTTGCCTTGATCCCAGGCTCAGCAACAGCAGCAGCTCTTATTATCGTAGGTGTACTAATGGCACAATCGATTCGTCAAATTGATTTTGAAGATATGGTTATTGCAATTCCAGCTTTCATGACCTTTGTAATTATGCCTTTCACTTACAATATCGCTAATGGTATTTCCTTCGGTATTGTTATGTATGTATTCCTTGCTTTTGTGGCTAACCTTGCCGGCAAGAAGAAATACGATATTCACTGGATGATGTGGGTACTGTCTATACTAATTATTCTTCGTTATGTATTGATTGGCAGCCAAGGTTAAATCCCAATCGTTTCAGTTTGCGGCTCCTTCTATTAGAAGGGGCCGTTTTTTTTGCAAATATCCGAGAACCGGGTGTCGTCCATAAAGACGACGAAGTCGTTTCTTCTTAATGAAGTAAATGATATCGTTCTCCTGGTTAAGGGAGTCGGGCTTTATTTCATCCAGTATTTAGATTATATTGTTGAAGAGGTGATGCGTGTTGTGGAGCAGATTGCAGAGAGGGTATAACTACTGCAGAAACAATCCGTGGCCGGTGGTTTTGTTTCTACTTGGAGCTGGAATTCGTATTTTTTACATAGGATCCATTCCTGGAGGGTTGAATCAGGATGAAGCGTCCATAGGTTATGATGCATTTTCTATTCTTCATTATGGGATGGATCGGAACGGAATGTATTTGCCGGTTCATCTCACAGCATGGGGGAGCGGACAAAATGCACTTTACGCCTATTTATCCATGCCCTTTATTCTATTGTTCGGTTTAACTCCATTTTCAGTACGGGCTGTCAGCTTGATCATGGGGCTGCTTGGCATGATGATATTCTATCTTTTCTCAAAAACTCTTTTTAAATCCAAGTCTGCCGGAATAGCAGCTATGTTCTTTATTGCTATTAATCCGTGGCATATAATGATGTCAAGGTGGGCGTTGGAATCCAATCTATTTCCTACTCTTATTTTAATCACGGCATACTTTGCGTTGAAGGCCTTCCAATCTCCTAAATGGTCTTATGGTTTTACCGTTTGTGGTGCTCTTTCATTATATGCCTATGGAACTGCATACTTTTTTGTGCCGTTATTTGCCGTTGGTATAGCTTTATATCTACTCTGCACCAAGAAGCTGAGTCTCCGAGCAGCCCTTTGGAATGTTGGAGTATTTGTACTGTTGGCACTACCTATTCTATTATTTATAATAATCAACCATTGGAAGCTTCCAAGTATAGACACACTGTTGTTTTCAATCCCAAAATTGACGACGCCGCGTGTTGAGGAGATCTCCTCCGTATTTGGCGGAGACATGTGGGGAGCTGCAGGTATTAATTTTCAGAATTTTCTCAACCTGATTATTAGTGGAAGTGATGGGCTCCCATGGAATACGATTAATCCTTATGGCTATGCTTACCCGATTGGTTTGCCCTTTGCTGTTCTGGGTCTGGTTGTTATGCTGAAATCCGTATGGAAAAAAGAACGAGAGGCGGGACCTAGCTTTATAATTTTGCTATGGCTTGCCGTGTCTATTCTTATGAGTTTTATCACGAGTGTAAATATTAATCGTATTAACATTATTTTTTATCCTATTATATTTTTTATTGTTGAAGGGTTTTTATGGTTGGCCCATAAGGTAAAAGTTGCAGGGGTCGTTTCAGCAGCCCTGTTTGGTTTATTCTTTGTGTTATTCGCTACGGTTTATTTCCGTGACTATCCTCGCACTATAGGTCCGGCTTTCTATGAATCAATCGGTGAGGCTGTACATTATGCATCATCGGAGAGTGAAGGGAAGATCTACGTTACTACCCAAGTAAATATGCCTTATATTTATGTGCTTTTTTATGAGAAAATTAACCCACATGACTTTCTGGAGACGGTTCATTATACGAACCCAGGGGATGCATTTCAGCAGGTATCTTCATTCGGCAGATATGTTTTTGGCCGGTCGGACATAACCTCAATGGAGAAGGCCGCCTATATCATTTGGAATGGAGAGGCACTTCCTCCTGAGAGTCAGCATTTTTCAGTTACAAAATTCAAGAACTATTCGGTGCTTATTCCAAAGGATGAATAATGCGAGATTGACAGAACCAGCGGATACGGCTGGATTAACATCGGTGAGGTGAAGGTAGAGCAATGATAACTCTTAATAAACGCATAGCTGCAATGGCTCTGTTACTGCTGCTTTTATTCGTTTTCCCTGTGACTGGTGCCTTTGCAGCAGGAAATCTAGTGCAGAATCCAGGTTTTGAAGAAGGGGATGCAGAGGCTCCCTCCAGTTGGGTGAAGGATGCATGGATTGCAGGCGATGAATCCGGACAGATCTCTATTCAATCTGAGGAGGTCCACTCTGGAAGCAAGGCGGCTATGATTGAGAATCTGGAACCCAACCATTTGAAGTGGGTACAGGACATTAACGTTCAGGCTGGCAGTTATTATAAAATATCCGGTTGGGTGAAGGTGGTAAGCACTGAAGGTGAGGGGACGGGTGCTAACATTCTCGCAGTAGGGATTGGAAACGGATATCCCCATGTCTTGGATACAGCAGGGGAATGGCAATATCTTGAGTTCTATGGCCAGACTGGACCCGAGCAAACGGTGTTTGGAATAGGCGCAAGCCTTGGTGGATACTCCAGTCTGATTAAAGGTAAAGCCTACTTCGATGATTTGTCAGTTGAGCTTCTAGAAGGAGCGCCTGTTGGGAAGGACGTCCTTTCATTGGATAGCGGAGCAATCGCTCAGGGCGAAAACCCTCAAGAACCAGTAGCTTCCCATAAAGTATCACCGGCAAAACTACTATTCATCTCATTTTTATTTTCAATCTTTTTTGCTTATTTTTATAAAAAGGCGTTTCGAAGCGCGGGGCTGCTGGGGCAGCCTGAAGTAATCTATCACAGATGGTTATATGTAGTCATGGGAGTGGCTCTTGGCTTACGAATCTGGATTGGCCTCACTGCGCAGGGATATGTGAATGATATGAATACATTTATAGCGTGGGGCCAGCGTATGGTAGATTTGGGCCCAGGGAAATTTTATGAAGAGGGTTACTTTGCAGATTATCCTCCAGGGTATCTATACGTATTGTATCTGCTAAGTCTCGTTCGAGGTGTATTCGGGTTTGCTCATGGTTCAGGGGGAGAGTCACTGCTGTTCAAGCTGCCGGCTATTATTTCTGACTTGGTGCTTGGATATATCATTTATGATGTAGGGCGCAAAAAAATCGGCTCAGGGCTGGCCTTTGGCTTGATGTTATTCTTCTTATTTAATCCCGCCGTACTTATTAACTCAGCGGCGTGGGGTCAAGCCGATTCCTTTTTCTTGATATTCCTGCTGCTCAGTATTCGGGGTGTTGTGGATAAAGCTTTTGTTCGATCCGCGATATTCTTTGCTCTTGCGGTATTGATCAAGCCGCAGGCGCTCATATTCACACCGGTTTTAATGTTTGCCTTCTATCATTCTCGTGCGTGGAAGCAGCTTGCCGTTGGGGCTTTATATGGTATGGGTGCGTTTATACTGCTTGCAGTGCCTTTCTTTTGGAATAACGGCGGTATAGGTGGCATTATTAATTTATACAAAAACACACTATCTTCTTATCCGTATTCATCAGTTAACGCCTTTAACCTTTATGCGTTGACGGATCCTTTGTGGTCATCCTTGGAAACGACTTTTCTTGGGATAAGCTATCGTATATGGGGCTTCATCTTTATATTGGTTGCGGTTGCCCTTGCGGCCCTCTTTTCCTTTGCGAAAGACCGTATTAATCTATCTAAATCCTATTATATTGGAATGGTTTTGATTGTAGTTGTGTTTGTACTGGGGACTAAAATGCATGAGCGTTATCTTTTCCCCGTCATCATTCTCTGTCTATTCAGCTTTATAGAGAGCCGAGACCGACGTTTCCTGACTTTGTTCCTAGGGTTCAGCTTAACTCAATATATCAATGTAGGTTATACGCTTGCCCACCTGAATGCAGGTATTAATCCAGGATCCGATGGAATCGTTCTGGTCACAGCTATAGCGAACCTGGGTCTTCTGTTATACATGCTCTATATTGGTTACCATGTGTATATACGGAAAGTGACGAAGCCCCTTCTTCCTCAATATACGGCAGCGGACAAAACCGCAGCGGATTTGAACATTATTGAGGATATCCGGCCATTTGCAGAAAGCGGACGTGTATCGAAGCTTAAGCTGCTGCGCAAAGACTGGGTATGGATGATTTCGATTACAGCTGTGTATGCAGCCCTCGCTTTGTTCAATCTAGGCTCCACTAAGTCACCGGAAACTATATGGGAGCCGGCCTCCAAAGGAGAAAGCTTCTATATAGATCTCGGGGAGAGTAAACCGCTGGAGCGTGTGAATATATTCGGAGGTGTGGGCACCGGTAAATTTCAGCTGGAATTCAGCCAGACTCCTGATACTTGGAGTAACCTGCTGGAGATTAACGAGGATGTAGGCAATGTATTTGTCTGGAAAAGCCAACCTCTCAATGTTACGGCTCGTTATATCAAGCTAACGGTTAATTCACCAGGATTCATCCTTCAGGAAATGGCTTTGTATGCACAGGGAGGCGGAAGAACGCCATTACCAATCGAAACTGTTGTTCCGGATACCGGATTTACATCCAAAAACGGCAGTCCGACTAACCTATTTGATGAGCAAGCCTTGATTCCGGCTTACTCCGGGTTTATGAACGGGACTTATTTTGATGAAATTTATCATGCCCGAACAGCTTATGAGTATACACATGGAATAGTCCCTTACGAGAATACACATCCTCCGCTTGGCAAGCTGTTTATTGCTATTGGGATGGAACTGTTCGGTGTGAACCCGTTCGGTTGGCGTATTATCGGTACGCTTTTTGGAATAGCTATGCTTCCGCTTATCTATGTTATGGCATTACGTTTGTTTGGAAAGAGTAGATACGCTGCTCTGGCTGCGGGATTATTCGCCCTTGATTTTATGCATTTCACTCAGACTCGTATTTCGACGATAGATGTATATGGTGTCTTTTTCATTATGCTGATGTTCTATTTCATGCAACGCTATTTCACTATGAACTTCTACCTCGTTCCCTTTAGAAAAACTTTGGTACCCTTGTTCTGGTCGGGTTTATTCTTCGGCATCGGAGTGGCCTCTAAGTGGATCGTTCTGTATGGCGGTGCTGGGCTGGCAATTATGCTGGCACTTGCATTATTCGGTCGCTATAGGCAATATGTTGCGGCGAAACGCGTTTTGGCTGATGGGAAGCTTAGTGATCAAGAACTGAAACAAGCCAGTCTAAGTGCAGTTAAGGTCTTCTGGAAGTATTCCATTCTTACCTTGCTCAGTTGTATTGTCTTCTTTGTGATGATTCCGGTTCTGATTTATAGTCTTTCATTTATTCCTGTTCTAGCGGTAACAGCAGAAGGATATACGGTTAAAGGCTTAATAGAAGCTCAGAAGAACATGTACAGTTACCACAGTCAACTTGTATCAGCACATCCTTTTCAGTCTTCCTGGTGGCAATGGCCATTTATGAAAAGACCTGTCTGGTTCTACAGCGGAGGAGAAGGTCTCCCTGCAGGTAGAGTAAGTAGTATTGTCACCATGGGTAATCCGTTTATCTGGTGGACAGGGATTTTTGCAGTGTTAGGTACTTTGTGGCTGTCGATAAAACGTAAGGACAAAAGCTTGTACATGATCTGGATAGCATTCTTTTCTCAATATGTACCTTGGATGCTTGTTCCGCGTGAGACGTTCCTTTACCATTACTTTGCTATGGTACCGTTTTTAATTCTTAGCCTTGTTTATATAATGAAGCTGCTCGACAGCAAGTACCCCAAAGCCCGTTATGTTCGATATATCTTTGTAGGGGTTGCGGCGCTTCTATTTATAGGGTTTTACCCAGTGTTGTCTGGTATGGAGGTTAACGGGGATTATGTTACAAAGATTCTGCGTTGGTTCCCTACTTGGGTGTTTTAAGATTGGAAGGATCACTATGCTTTTAGGAGGAACGTAATGAAGGCTCGATACAGCGTAATCATTCCTATGTTCAATGAGGAGGAAGTTATTGCCCATACGTATGATCGATTGAAAAAAGTAATGGATACCTGCGGAGAGGCCTATGAGCTCCTATTCGTAAATGATGGAAGCCGTGATCGCACAGTAGAGATTATGCGAGAAATCAGCAGCCGGGATGAGAACGTCAAGCTGATTGATTTTTCCCGAAACTTTGGGCATCAGGTAGCCATTACCGCAGGTATGGATTATTCTGAAGGTCAGGCAGTTGTAGTTATTGATGCTGATCTTCAGGATCCGCCAGAGGTTATTTTACAGATGATTGCGAAGTGGAAGGAAGGCTATGAGGTTGTATATGCGAAGCGGATTAAGCGCCATGGGGAGACTCTTTTTAAAAAAGTGACGGCTAAGCTCTTCTATAGACTTCTGAGTAGTATGACTAGTGTGGAAATTCCGACAGATACAGGTGATTTTCGCCTTATTGACCGTAAAGTATGTGATGTGCTGAGAGGGCTGAAGGAAAAGAATCGCTATGTGCGGGGCTTAGTAAGCTGGGTAGGCTTTCGTCAGACTATGGTGGAGTACGTTCGAGAAGAACGTTTTGCTGGGGAGACCAAATATCCACTAAAAAAAATGATCCGCTTTGCGCTGGACGGCATTACTTCCTTCTCGCATAAGCCGCTCAAAATCGCTTCCTATGTAGGCTTCTTTCTTTCCTTTGCCAGCTTTGTTTACTTATTTCTCGTGTTATTTCAAAAGATATTTACATCGTGGACTGTCCCTGGCTGGGCCTCTATTGTAGGGATTAACCTGCTCTTTAATGGTATTGTACTCATGCTGCTTGGCGTTATTGGTGAATACATCGGGCGAATTTACGACGAATCCAAAGATAGACCTCTTTATATTGTTCGTGAGACAACAGGGTATCGTAAGGAAGAAGAAGAGTATGAGGCAAGTCGGAAGGTAGACAATCATGCCCGATAAAAGCCTTCGTACCGATGTCGTCCAGTTTTTGAAGTTCAACGCGGTTGGCCTGCTTAACACATTGATAGATTTTGCTATTTTCACTCTACTGACTTCCGTCGGGATGATTTATACTGTAGCTCAAGTAATCTCTTATAGTGCAGGTACAGCGAACAGTTTTATCCTCAATAAAAAGGTGACTTTCAAAGATCAGAATCGTAGCGGCAAAGAAGGTTTTGACCGGAAACAGCTCCTGAAATTTATTGTACTGAACCTGGCGGTGCTGGGAATCTCATTGCTGCTCATGCATCTTTTGACTGAGGAATTTGGGGTTCAAGTGTTACTAGCAAAGATTTTGGTTACGTTTGTTACAGTTGTAATAAATTTTATTGGCAGCCGGAAATGGGTGTTTTGATTCTTCTGAATAGAAAGGAGTGCGTACGATGCGCAAGTTTTCCTATCTTCTAATACTATGCGGCATTTTGATCATTCTGTATCCGAAGGCTAATGAGTGGTACAACGATTGGCAGCAGGATAAGCTGTTAAATGAAGCGGAACAGAGTTATCTAGATAGTGAAACCTCCTCTATCGATAATGAACTCGAGAATAGATATGCAAAGGTTACTCAATTGCTTGCGGAGGAATCAACATTGGATGAGCAAGCTCAAGAAGAGGGGGATAGTGCAGTCCCAGCCGAGTCTGAAGTTGGTGGCAAAGTAATTGCACTTATTGAAATTGACAAAATAGATCTGAAGCTTCCTGTACTTGAGGGGGCTACCAAAGAAAATATGAAGCATGCCGCAACGCACATGAAGGAAACAACGCCCCTTGGTGAGATAGGGAATTCAGCAATAGCTGCCCATAGAGCCAGAAAAACAGGGAGGCTGTTCAATAGATTAAATGAAGTCGCCCTGGGTGACATTATTACAGTAAAGACAAAGAACCAAGAGTATAACTATGAGGTTTATGACATTTCCATTGTCGAGCCGACCGATATTTCCGTTCTCGAAGGCAATAATAAGGATAAGATCCTTACGCTCATTACCTGTGACCCGCTTGTGAATCCGACACACCGGCTTATTGTACATGCAAGATTACATTAACTTATCCTCATAAAAAGTGACATCCTGACAGCGGTTGGGGTGTCACTTTTTAGTTCTCAGTGAAAAATCATTAAATTTCTTAATATAAAAGGGATTCTATGGTTCTGACTATTGAGTAATGCCGAAAATATGGTAGTATAGTAGATATAGAAGCTAAACACGATAAACGGCAAACCTATTGAAAGATAGGGACGCAAAGCTAAAGGGCCTTCCCGAAAGGATGGCAGCCAGTTACCGAATGAAGAGGCTTTTTTTGTTTTATATGAACCTTATCTATTAACCTATTGTTATAGGACAGATAAAGCTAAAACGATAACGGCAAACCTATCGAAAGTTAGGGACGCAAAGCTAAAGGGCCTTCCCGAAAGGATGGCAGCCAGCTACCGAAAGGAGTTTTATCCATGAAGAAGTTCTATTTCATGCTATTAACACTATTCGTGTTAGTTACCTCAGTACAGGTTACTACAGTAGACGCAGCAACTACCGATACCAATTGGTTGAATACATCAAAGTTAACTGAAGGTGTTATCAGCATTCAATATGAGGTTCCAGCAAACAAACGTACCAAGCTGATGATCACTAAGGACAATAGCAGCTACACTTATAACTTGTTCTCATCGAATCAAAGCGAAGTGTTCCCTCTTCAACAAGGGAATGGCTCTTATAAGGTGTCCGTTCTCGAGAATACCACAGGCAACAAATACAAAGTTGTTTATTCTGATGTAGTAGACTTATCCTTAAGTAATACCAACATTGTGTATTTGAATTCTGTTCAGAACATCAAATGGAATTCCTCAGATAAAGCCATCCAAAAAGCACAACAACTGACACAAGGTATAACAACAGATGAAGAGAAAGTAAAGGCAATCTATAACTACATCGTGAAGAACGTACAATATGACTACAAATTAGCGGGTTCTGTATCTACAGACTACATTCCTAATATTAATAACACACTTTCTAATAAAAAAGGCATCTGCTATGATTACTCTTCCTTGTTTGCGGCTATGCTCCGTAGCGTAGATATTCCTACTAAGCTGGTTATGGGCAACACCAGCTATGTTTCTGAGTACCATGCATGGAATGAAGTGCTGCTGAATGGGAAGTGGGTTACTATTGATACAACAGTAGACGCTGGATTGCTTAAGAATAAAAAAACAGCTGAACTCATTAAAAGCTCGAGCAAATATACTTCCGCTAAATTCTATTAAGCTAGTTTCAAGTTAATATGATAAATGAACAACCTGCTGAATCATTAAGCAGGTTGTTTTTATTTTGCTAAAGGGTTGATTTATGTTCTATTAATGAGGTATTATAAGAAAGCGTTATCAGAGATTGTCTGCATAAGTAAATGAATGGATTGATAATAATCAGTTCAAAAAAAGCTTGCAATGAATCTCTATACATGATATATTCTTATTCCGGCCAAGAAATGTTGATGCCGAGCTCGAAAAGAAGTTGAAAAAAAGAGCTTGCATTACACAGTCGGATGTGATATATTATAAGAGTTGTTGGTGAGACATTATCGCCGACAACGAGAACTTGATCTTTGAAAACTGAACAACGAGTGAGTGGGATTTTGCGAGAGTAAAATCCAAAATCATGGACTTCTTGAAGACCATGATCAGAGAATGAAAATTCTCGTCAGATGTTTCAAAATGAGCAATCGCTCTTTTCAATACAAAATTGGAGAGTTTGATCCTGGCTCAGGACGAACGCTGGCGGCATGCCTAATACATGCAAGTCGAGCGGAGTGTTTTTGAAAGCTTGCTTTCAAAAACATTTAGCGGCGGACGGGTGAGTAACACGTAGGCAACCTGCCCCTTAGACTGGGATAACTACCGGAAACGGTAGCTAATACCGGATAATTTCTTTTTTCTCCTGAAGAGAGAATGAAAGACGGAGCAATCTGTCACTGAGGGATGGGCCTGCGGCGCATTAGCTAGTTGGTGAGGTAACGGCTCACCAAGGCGACGATGCGTAGCCGACCTGAGAGGGTGAACGGCCACACTGGGACTGAGACACGGCCCAGACTCCTACGGGAGGCAGCAGTAGGGAATCTTCCGCAATGGGCGAAAGCCTGACGGAGCGACGCCGCGTGAGCGAAGAAGGCCTTCGGGTTGTAAAGCTCAGTCACTCGGGACGAAGGGCCTGGGGTGAGACCCAGGAGGAGACGGTACCGAGGGAGGAAGCCCCGGCAAACTACGTGCCAGCAGCCGCGGTAAGACGTAGGGGGCGAGCGTTGTCCGGAATCACTGGGCGTAAAGGGTGCGTAGGCGGTCATGCAAGTCCGAGGTGAAAGACCGGTGCTCAACGCCGGGGGTGCCTTGGAAACTGTATGACTTGAGTGCTGGAGAGGCAAGGGGAATTCCGCATGTAGCGGTGAAATGCGTAGATATGCGGAGGAATACCAGTGGCGAAGGCGCCTTGCTGGACAGTGACTGACGCTGAGGCACGAAAGCGTGGGGAGCAAACAGG
>JAILZT010000049.1 GCA_023512345.1 Paenibacillus sp. | reverse complement strand
TTCTGCCGCCCGTTCATCCCGTGGTTTACCACAACCAAACAGACTGAGCAGTGTTAAAAATGCCATAGGAATCAGCAGCGCCTTTCTTAACATATTGTTCATGCACGCCCACTCTCCTAACTTAATCAATATCCCCTACAGTGAATTTAATCACCTTCACGCCCCATCGCTTAATCCAGACTGTTAAGCCTTTTTTCCTTCCAGTTGTCAAAATTGGCTTCGACCTCGCTGCGGGATTCCTCAATCTTCGCTTTCGCATCCAAGGAGTATCCGACCATCGTCAGAAAATTAAGTTTCCCTTGCTCCTCTTCCTCATCATTGAAATACTTATCTACGGAATCATCGGATGCCTTGGCAATGTCCAAACGTCTGTATGCGTCCTTGGTAAGGAATGCCCATGTCACCATGCTGCTGGCATATTGATGATTAGCCAGGACCTTGGCAAACTCCAGATATTTATCGACTTCAGCCTGCTGGTCCATATTTCCCTGGTCGTCGATATAATCATCACCTTTAAGATAGATCGAGATCAGTTGGGTGTTCATCGGATAGCGCTTCAGGAATTCCTGGTAAGACATCGACGTGTCGTTTTCCTCAGGATAGGTCAGTCTTGTATCATTGGCAATAACGACCTCCGCATCCGGCCAGTATGCCTTCGCAAGCGCCTCAATCTTCGGTTCCTCATTGCGGGCGACCTGCTGGTTTAAGTACTTGTCGTATATTTTGCTGAAGTCCTTCGTAATCTCCATCGGTACCTTGATCGTCGGGTCGCCCTTCGGGCGCACAATCGCCTTCAGCGTATTGTTGTTCATCGTCCCCCAGCTCCCGCCAATGCCGTCCAGCACGAACTCCTCACCGTATTTCTCCTGCATAGATTTCAGAATCTCTTCTGCCGCCCGTTCATCCCGTGGTTTACCACAACCAAACAGACTGAGCAGTGTTAAAAATGCCATAGGAATCAGCAGCGCCTTTCTTAACATATTGTTCATGCACGCCCACTCTCCTAACTTAATCAATATCCCCTACAGTGAATTTAATCACCTTCACGCCCCATCGCTTTGCTCCAAACTTTTAAACCTTTTGTCCTTCCAGATTTCAAAGTAGGAGTTAATCTCTTCCCTTGTCTCTTTGATTTGCCCTTCGGCATTTAATGTGTAACCAACCATTGTGGCGATAAAAAATTCACCGGTCTCCTTTTCTATGTCTAGGAAATAAACATTGACGGAAGAACTCGACGCCCTGGCTTTATCCAGTCGTTGGTACCCCTCGGGAGTAAGGAAAACCCAGGTTACGGTGCTGCTTAAATAGCCATGTTCGGTCAATATCTCAGCAAATTTTAGATATTTATCAAGCTCATCTTCTTGATTCATACGTCCCTGTTCGTCCATATAATTACTGCCATTGAGATAGATAGTTACAAGTTGAGTGTTCATAGGATAAAGCTTCAAAAATTCTGCATAGGGCATTGACGTATCATTTTCTACCGGATAAGTCAGCCTTGTGTCATTGGCAATATCAATCCTAGCATCCGGCCAATATTTTCTGGCCAAATCCTGAATCTTCGGCTCTTCGTTCCGGGCGACCCGCTGATTCAAATACTGATCATAAATCTGTTTCAGGTCTTTCGTTATCTCCACCGGTACCTTGATCGTCGGGTCGCCCTTCGGGCGCACAATCGCCTTCAGCGTATTGTTGTTCATCGTCCCCCAGCTTCCGCCGATGCCTTCTAGTACGAACTCCTCACCGTATTTCTCCTGCATGGATTTGAGAATCTCTTCTGCCGCCCGTTCATCCCGCGGTTTACCACAGCCAAACAGGCTGAGCAGCATCAAAAATGCCATAGAAATCAGCACTGCCCTTCTGATCAGTTTGTTCAAGCACGCCCACTCCCCTAACTTAATCATTAGAATTGCTTCAGTGAGTTTATCGTCAGCACTATGCCCCACCTCGGTGCTCCAAACTGTTAAGCCTTTTTTCCTTCCAGGTGTCAAAGTATGAATTGATTTTGTCCCTGGTTTCTTTCAGTTTCCCTTCAGCATCCATGGAAAAACCTACTCTGGTCAAGACAAGAGGAACACTGGTTTCTTGCTCCTCACCATGAATGTAATTGCTTACGCTGGTTGCCGACCGTCTGAATTCATCAAACCGTCCATAGGCCTCAGGGGTAAGGTACACCATTGATAATCTGCTGCTAATATATTGGTGATCAGATAACACCTCTGCAAACTCAAGATATTTGTCGACTTCAGCCTGCTGATCCATGCCTCCCAGGCCGTCAATATATTGGCTGGCATCCAGATACACACTAATAACCTG
>JAILZT010000005.1 GCA_023512345.1 Paenibacillus sp. | reverse complement strand
TTCAAAGAAATCTGTAGACAACAGCGGCCGGAAGTCCAAACATTCACCGCAGTGCGACTAATCCCTTATTCTAAAAATCCTAGGTTCAATCAATATAGTACATATTCAGTACACATAACGGTGTTAGAATTCAATGGAAGGTAGAGCTACAGCTAGAGCTAAATAGAGATAGAAACTAGGATATGGAGGAATTGAAATGTCATTATTAGAAATTAAACGATTGAATAAATCTTACATGCTTGCCGGGAAAGTGAAGGTGCCTGTCCTTAAGGATGTAAATGTGAAATTCGAAAGTGGTGAATTTGTTTCTATTTTAGGCGAATCCGGTTCGGGGAAATCTACCCTGATGAATATTATTGGGGGAATGGACTCTGATTACGAGGGAGACGTTATCGTTCAAGGGAAGACGCTGCGGACGATGAAAGAAGTGGAGATCGACGCGTACCGAAAGGATAAGATCGGCTTTATCTTTCAGAGCTTTAACTTGATCCCCCATTTGTCCGTACTTGAGAATGTGATGATTGCCATGCAAATGACGGATCACAGCACACAAGAGCGTACTCAGCGGGCAAAGGAAATTCTTACAGAAATTGGCCTGAAGGATCATATGGCAAAACGTCCAAATCAGCTGTCCGGTGGTCAAAAGCAACGTGTGGCTATTGCGCGGGCACTGTCCAACGACCCAGATATTATACTCGCGGACGAACCTACGGGTTCACTCGATCAGGAGACCAGTGAGCAAATCCTAGAGCTGTTGGATTCCATTGCGAAGAAGGGTGTACTCATTATTACGGTTACACACTCACAGCGGGTAGCGAGTTTCGGAAGTCGTATTGTTTCAGTGGAGGACGGGTGCATCAAGGAAGATCAATTTTTAAAAGAACGTTATCTGTCTGTCAAAGAGACGGAACAGAAAAAAGGTAAAAATCTAAGCTTTGCAGCCTCATTCAAACTGGCCATTAAAAATATGGTCTTAAATTCTAAGCGGAATACTCTTGTTGCTGTAGGCGGGGCCATCGGAATATTAAGCGTAATTCTAATGCTTTCCCTGGGAAACGGAATAACGGGTTATATGAACGATGAGATTAATTCAAGTCTGAATCCACTGCTGGTTGATGTTGTGAAGGCGGCAGAACCGGGACAGGAACAGCAGGAACAGGAAGGGCCGCCTATGCAGCAAATTGCAAATGAACCTTTTACCGACCAAGATATTAGTACTATTAGTGGTATTAAAAATGTGGATAGAGTCGAAAAGGTTATAACGATCTCTGGCAAAAACAATATGGTATTTAAAGATACGAATAAGGAGCTCTCCTCCATTGGAACAGTGACTGAATCTATAAAAGCTGAAAATATTGAAAAGGGGATCATGCCGGTTGAGGGTGAGGTTCTTCTGACTGCAGCTTTCGCCAAAAGATTAAGCAGTGAAACAACCTATCAATCACTTGTTGGAGAAAAGGTCCACTTATATATTAATGAAATGAATGAACAGAATCGCCCAGTTACTATTGAGACTGATTGGGTCGTCTCGGGTATTTACAATCAAGAAGATAGGGGGCCATTGAGTGGCGCCAACGTATATACATCGTACACAACACTCGAAAAGGCATACAGCGAACAAGATTTAACTCTTCAGCCTACTCAACTTAATGCTTATGCATCAAATATGGATGATGTTGAGGGAATAAAAGAAGTCGTAAAAACAGAGGGTTTTGAAAGTTCGCCCATTGCCAGTATTATGGAGAGGGTTACAACATATTTAAAAATGGCATCTTGGGTGCTGTCTGCTATCGCTGGGATTTCATTGCTGGTATCAGGCATAATGATTTTAGTCGTCCTTAATATCAGCGTTGTAGAACGAACTAGAGAAATCGGAATTTTGCGGGCAATCGGTGCGCGAAAGAAGGATATTCGCCGTATCTTCTTCTCAGAGTCAGCACTTTTAGGGCTGTTTAGTGGATTGATAGCAGTTGTAGCCGCTTGGCTCCTTAGTCTCTTACTAAATAACCTGATTTACAATGCATTTGAAGTGGAATTAGTCAGACTGTCCGCCGTTTACTTGGTATTTGGTCTTGGTGTCAGTACATTGATCAGTATAGTCGCGGGGCTATTGCCATCATCCAAAGCAGCTAAGCTCGATCCTATGGAGTCTTTACGCTACGAGTAGATTGAATTTATCCAAACCTGTGCCTATGGCATGGGTTTTTCTTGGTTCATATAGTAGCAAGCAGGAATAAATTGGACTGATATCGAATGTTATTTAGCAAATATATCTACAAAATTCGACTTATTAATACAAAATGCAAATTAAATCTACATTGTTCCATGCAAAAAGTTGTGACGGACCCAGGGTTTAGTGTGATTTATTTTTCATTAGCAGTTATAGTAGCCGTATTTATTACATTAGTATTGGTGTTTCCTGGTCTCTTTGGCTTCAAAAAAGTGTCTGCGGTTCCCCATCACTGTTTATCTCTATAGATCACTACACTTTTGTTCCGTTATGGTGGTCCTTCATATTTCTTCTGGATGGAATCGTGTATAAACGAAATAAGGGTATGTCAATCATCGCCAAAAAACCTCAAGTTATGCAGCTTCTAGCTGTTGTCTCTTGCTTCAGCTGGTTTGCCTTTGAATTCCTGAACTTCTTTGTCATGGAGAACTGGTATTATCCCAACAATCAAGTATTCTCGAATTTCGGAAATGTATTTTGGTTTTTGTTGTCTTATACAACCGTTTTGCCTGCAATCATTGAATGGTACATGCTGCTCAGGACATGTAGTCTATTCCGAGACAGATATCGAAACGGCCCTAAATTCTGGGGGTTTTGGAATTTTGGAAGTGAGTGGTTCCACGAATCTATGCCTACCAACCCGAACTATTGGAAGTATTCCGTACCTTATCTGGACAAGATACACATTTTTTCTAAGATGCCTATCCTAGGTTATTTCGGTTATTTATTTTTTGGATTGAACTGCTGGATTATCTGGCTTATTGCGGCGTATATTTTTAACTTTGATGCTGATTTTGAAGTGAAGGAACCTAAGAGCTTAAGGTAAAGGTGGTGAATATATGTTTGCTATTGATAACTATGAAATACTGGAAACCCTATCCGATAATTATCGAAAAACGATCTATAGATGTAAGGATACTGTATCTGAAGAAACGTTTATCTTGAAAGTGTTAAAAACGGAGTTTGCTGAACATGAGGACGTTATGCGTTTTAAGCAGGAGTATAGGCTGTTAATGGAGCTTAGTGACAAAACCCATGGCATAACAAAACCTATTAAGCTGGAAGAACATAATGGTTATTATATCATGATTCTGGAAGATATCCGTGGACGGTCCCTGAAGAGAACTATGGCGGATGAGAAGCTTAATCTGGATGCTGTTTTGAAGCTGTGTATCAAGATTGTTGATATTCTAGGCGTTATTCATGAGCAGAGGGTTATTCATAAGGACATCAAGCCTTCTAATATTATTTGGAATCAAGAAATAGACAGAGTGCAAGTTATTGATTTTGAACTTGCAGTGAAGCTATCGAAGGAAAAGAAAGAGTTCCAGAACAGCGGTGTGCTTGAAGGCAGCTTATCATATATCTCCCCTGAACAAACCGGCCGAATGAATCGGAATATTGATTACCGAACGGATTACTATTCTTTAGGTGTCTGTTTATATGAAATGGTAACCGGAATTAAGCCCTTCGAATCGGAAGAAATGCTGGATCAAATATATTCGATAATAGCCAAGGAGGCTGTTTCACCTTTTACTTTAACTGAAGGTAAGGTTCCCCGTTCTTTGTCCGAAATCATCATGAAGCTCATGGAGAAATCATCCGAGGACAGATATCGAAGCACCTTTGGAATTAAAGCCGATTTAAAAAAATGCCTAGCAGGAAATGAAGGCTTTGAAATTGGCAAAGAGGATCGGCTGAACATATTTCAGATTCCGCAAAAAATATACGGCAGAGAAAATGAAATCAATCACCTAATTAACGCTTTTCGGAGCAGTGTCAGCGGAAATCCGCAAATGATGCTTATCTCAGGGGATGCCGGAGTGGGCAAGACCGCATTGGTACATGAACTGCACAAGTACATAAGCCAAGAAAAGGGACTTTTCGCTGAGGGGAAATTCGACCAGTACAATAGGAACATACCTTACAGCGCGCTGATTCAGGCTTTCCAAAGATTGATAGTCCAGCTGCAAAGTAGCCCGAGTCTAATCAATAAAAATACAGCGAACACAATGCTTAGCGCATTGGATGGCAATGGAGCACTGATGACGGGTCTTCTGCCGGAACTGGAGCAATGGATTGGTGTTCAACCGGAAATCGAACGAATGAATCCTGAGGAGTCAACTAACCGATTCTTTATGACTTTTGCTAGACTTATAGAAGGTCTAACTCACAATGAAAGGCCGCTCGTATTATTTCTGGATGATGTCCAGTGGGCTGATCTGTCCAGCTTACAGCTTGTAGAAAAGTTGATTTTGAACAACCGTTTACGTAAACTTTTTATCATCTGTTCCTATCGGCACAACGAGATCCCTCAAGGGCACTTTATTTATTCATCAGTGGCTATCATAAAACAAAACAGGGAAGTTGGACGAATTGTGCTGCAATCCCTGTCCATTGAAGCCGTGGAAAGTTTGCTTGCCGATACGTTGTGTACGGATACTGGCAGCGTAAAAGAACTCGCTGAACTTATTTATAAGAGAAGTAAAGGGAACTCCTTTTTTGTGAGCGAAATCTTGAAGGATTTATTTAAGAATGGGTATCTGTATTTCGACGACCTGAAAGGTATTTGGAGCTGGGAGCTTAATCAAATCGTGAACTTACCCATCAATGATAATGTCGTTGATTTCTTAATGATGAAGCTTAAGAATTTGCCGGAGGATATTCGGAGGATCTTGATGTTAAGCGCATCTATAGGAAGTTTGTTCGATTTCAATATGCTGTCTTTAATTGGTGAACAGGATAGAGGGGACATTGCCCGCTGCTTAATGATAGCTGTAGAAGAGGATATCATCATTCCGGTGGATTCTAAGTATTCTTTTATTACTAATGTCTTTGAGGAAAAAGCCGAAGCCATTCAGCAGGTCCATATTAAGTTCAGATTTCAGCATGATCGAATTCAACAGGCTTTTTATCAAATGCTCGATAAAGATACTAGTAATCGATTGCACCTGACCATAGGAAGGCTGCTGCTAAAACATCTGACTCCTGAAGAAACCGAAGATAAGTTCGTGGATATTGCGACACATATAAATAAAGGCATCGAATATATCCACGATAAAGATGAGATCAGTCAAGTCATTGATATTAATCTAAAGGCGGCCAGAAAAGCCAAAGAAGCTATTGGTTACGCTTCTGCATTTATGTTGCTGGAAGTGGCTAGAAGTCTTGTAACGGAGCAGTCTTGGCAAGAGGATAAGCATCGAACTTCTGAAATCTATCTTTTATATTCCGAATGTGGTTATCTCACCCACCAGTTAGAAGCCGCGGATCTTGCGTGCTCCATTCTCCTTAAGCATACCCAGGATCATTACAGCATTGCACAAATCTACGAGATGCAAGCCAATCATTATACTTATCTAGGCATGATGAAAGAATCCATAACTTCCGGTAAGTTGGGCCTTCAGGTTCTTGGAATTAAGATTCCGGAGCGGGTTGGAATGGGTTCTGTACTCAAGGAATTTCTTAAAGTGAAAGCCAGTCTTAAAGGAAGAGCGATTGAAGAGATCTACGATCAACCACAAATGGATGATCCAACAATAAAACTAATTATGAGACTCTTAATTAACTTTATTCCACCAAGCTTCATCTCGGGAGAAACCTCACTCTTTGGATTAATCGTCTTAAAGAAAGTGGGGTTAACATTGAAGCACGGAAATTCTCCCGAATCCGCGCTTGCTTTCATCGGTTATTCTATATTGTTGTCTGGTTTCGGCGATCTCAAGGGTTCGTTTGATTTCGGTCGGCTGGGTATTAGAATCAATGATAAATTTAATGATTTGCAGTGGAAGGGTGCGGCACATGTATTGTACACGCTCTTTTGCCATACATGGAATGAACCGTGGGAGACGCTGGAAAATTGGTATAAAAGCTCGATAGAATCCAGTTTGCGTTCAGGGGACTTGCTGTATCTAGCGCATGCGTGCTTTTATCAGAATCTGTGGAATCCAAGCATGGATATTACCGCCAATCTGCAGGATTATAACAGATCCATTGCCTTGATTGAGAATACCAAGTACAAGGAAGCTCTGGCGACTGCAAAGCTGTTCAAGCAGCAACTCCTTAGCTTGTCAGGTGAGCTGAAGGACAACCTCTCGTTCGATGATGAGAACTTCAGTGAAATGGCTTATGTGAAGCAGCTTGAAGAAGCGAAGTATTATTCAGGAATTGCTATTTACTATATTTATAAAATGAAGATGTTGTTCACCTACGAAAGCTACAAGAGTGCGTTTGATTATATCGATAAAGCGTATAAAATCATTGGCACCCTTGCAGGATCTGCCTTTATGGAAGAGTTCTCATTGTATACGTTCTTGAATCTGGCCTACGGTTATAAGGACTTAAACTCCTTTGAGAAAATAAAGGCAAAAACAAGGATGCGTAAAGAATTCAACAGGATGAAGAAATGGGCTGAGCATTCCCCTGAGAATTTCCGTCAGCATGAGTATTTGATGAAGGCGGAATGGTTTAGAATTTCCGGGAAGAATGAGCAGGCAGGCAAATATTATGATCTGGCGATCGAAACCAGTGAAAAAGGGGACTTCGTGAGGTATAAAGCCCTGACGAATGAACTCGCAGCCAAGTTTTACTACAGCAGAGATTACAAAGAGTTTGCTTCATATCTGCTCAGACAAGCTCTGTATTACTATACCGTTTGGGGTGCTAAAGGGAAGATCAAACATCTTAGCGAGCAACAACCTGTTAAGATGAAAAAATTGAATACCAAGGATTTTTTACATGGGAGAACGGTATCGGATTTCACTGATAGTATTGATTTGAACTCCATGATTATGGCTTCACAGTCGATTTCCAAGGAAATAGATCTGAACAAGCTGCTGGAAGCTTTAATGGAAATTGTTATCAAAAATGCAGGAGCACAAAGAGGCTGTATCCTGATGAGATCCAACTCCAACCTGCTTGTAGAAGGGGAATATAGCCCCGAGGACAATAAAGTAAACGTAGTAGTGCATGATTATACCCAATATCATAATTTGCCGCTTTCGATTCTACATGATGTAGAGGAAAGTAAAGAAAGTCTAATATATAATGATGCTTTTTCCGAAACACCGTTTGTAAATGACCCTTACATTGTAAAATATCGGCCTAAGTCGATGGTTTGTATGCCGCTGATTAATCAAAACAAGACGATTGCGATTATATATTTGGAAAACAACTTAATGGCAGGTGTATTCACAAAGGAACGAATGAAAATCATTAATCTCTTGTCTAGGGAAATGGTCTTTTCACTTGAAAATGCCAGTTTATACTCAGATTTGGAACGTTCTGAAGAGAAATACCGTGAGCTTGTTAACAACCTGCAGGACGGCATATTTATTACTCAGGACAGAAAATGCAAATATGTAAATGCGGCATTGGCCGAAATGCTGGGCTATCAAATGGAAGAAATGATTGATAAGCCCTTTGAAGGGTTCATCAGTCAACCTGAAAAGGAAAAAGTGATGCATTACTATTCAAGAAGGGTTGAGGGCAAAAATGCACCCTTTGAATATGAAACTAGACTTATGCATAAGGACAATATCCATGAAGTGATAGTGATTCATAAAGTTACTTTGATCAACTATTTGGGCAAACCTGCTATTCAAGGTACGGTAAAGGATATTACCGAGCGAAAGAAAGCGGAGGAAGAATTGAGACGTCATAAGGAGCATCTGGAAGAACTGGTGATGGAACGAACTCAAGAACTCGAACTGAACAATGAAGAGTTGAATAAATATATTCAATTAATTGAGAAGATTTCCATAACGGACGAATTGACAGGTCTCTATAACAGAAGATACTTCAATAAAATTTTTCGGGAGGAAGCAGAAAAAGCTAAAAATACGAAGCAATATTTGAGTTATATTATGCTAGATATCGACTATTTCAAGAAATATAACGATTCATACGGACATTATGAAGGTGATAATGTACTGCGTATGCTTGGGGAAAAGTTTAAAGAGCTAGCTGCAAGAGCCAATGGTTTTGTTTTTCGATTGGGCGGGGAAGAATTTGGTATGATTATCCCAGGCTTTGCTCCTCAGCAGTCCCATGAATTTGCTGAAGATATCAGAAAAAATGTCGAGGATTTACAAATAGAGCACATAATGAGTCCCGACTATGGGGTCATAACCGTCTCTATAGGTGTTGCGGTGGTTCGTGTGGACGGTCTTCGGGAAGAGGATATCTATAAACTTGGAGATGATGCCCTCTATCAGTCTAAGGCGGAAGGAAGAAACTGTGTTACGATATTGAATAATATTACTTGAAAAAAACAACAGAATTAAGTAATCTTAATACTTAGTACTTTTTAACTACATAATAAAGGCAAACCTATTGAAAGGTAGGGACGCAAAGCCGTGGGTCTAAGGTTCAAATGAACTATGATTGCCAGGTTGCTAGTTGAAAAAGAAATGAGTTTGATCATTTAAGATCATCGAACCCTTCAACTGCTGAAGGGTTTTTCTATGTTTAAAAGGGTTTATAAATCATTGGGAGGTCTGAAATGAAAAAAGTGCTAATTGTGGACGATGCGGCTTTTATGCGAATGAGTTTACAAGTGTTACTGAAAAATAATGGTTTCCAGGTGGTTGGGGAAGCGGAAAATGGAAACTTGGCAATCCAGAGGTATCTCGAGTGTAAGCCTGATATTGTTACGATGGATATCAGCATGCCTGAATGCTCAGGAATTGATGCGCTCAAAGAGATTATTAAAATTAACGCAGAAGCAAACGTAGTAATCATTTCAGGGATGGGCCAAGAGAAATTGGTCCGGGAAGCTATTTTAGCAGGCGCAAAATCATTTATTGTTGTCCCTTATAAGAAGGAACGTGTTGTTGAAACACTAAGACAGTTATGCGTATAACTTTTGATGGAGTAAGGTAGAGATGGGTAAGGCTGCTTAAGTAAGATCCTCTCCTCTCAAGTAGCCTTTATAAGTATATTAAATATGTATGGCATCTACGAAACAGTGTAAATGTACTGGAGCGAGAACCTTAAGCCCTTCCCCGATTTCAAAATCTTTCCCTTCGGCAAGCTGTCTGCCTTTTTCTTTGAAGTATACACGATACATGGCAAGTGTTTCCTCGTTAAACTGGCTGCGGTGTAGATCTATTGCTCTGAATTTTTTATCATATGCATCTGTCGTGTCCACAACGAGATTAGGATTAGCTGTAAAATAGAAACCGATTGCAATAGGCTGCCAGGGTTGTGTAAGGGTTCCTTTAGGATAACGCGGGAGACTCGAGGACATGAATGCATGGGCCGCCGCTTTTCCCGTAACAATATGATCATAGTGCGCTTCGTACATCAGCCATGGATCTGGGCAAAATATGGCTTCTGGTTTCACGGATCGAATAATCTCGGCAATTTCACCAGCCAGACGCGGGATATTCTCTAAAGTACCATCTCCGTAATTTAAAGAATGGAAACTCGAGGCACCTAGGAAACGTCCGGCTTGTTCCAATTCCTTTGTGCGGATTGCAGCGATTTCCTCATGGGATAGATTCTCATCTAAGGAACCGAGATCGCCATTAGTCACCGTCAAATAATGGATTTCGCAGCCTTTGTCCGCATAAGAGGAGATGATTCCACCCATTCCAATTTCGTTATCATCCGGATGAGGTTGTATACATAATATTTTTTTGCAGTTAAGGATGTCTGGTGGAGCCAAGAGGGTGTTCAGTGTAGATAAATCCATTGCTTATCACTCCTTAAGGATGTCATTAAATACAGTTGTCTACAAAGCCCGGGTACTTTCCAACTCAATTAACATTTGATTTTTTTGCGTATTGTTTAACTTATAAAAGAGAATCGGAATGACAGCCGCCACAAAACATAAAGCGGGTAATACAAACATTACAAAACTTAGACCCTGTTGCAGATTGGCTGTTGCAGGCTGATTCTCAACATAGTTTAGCAAACCTAGACTCGCTCCGATGATCAATCTGGATACTGCACCGCTAAATTTAGTAACAAAGGTATGGGTTGAGAAAACAATGCCTTCACCGCGGAATCCCAGCTTCCATTCTGAATAGTCAATGGTGTCTAGCAGCATGGAGGTACTTACAATCGTGGTCACTCCTGAGAAAAAGAAGCTGACAGCGAACAACACAAGTGTGATCGTGATATTTCCATCACCACTAAAGTAAGGAACCAGGCAGGATAGGCTGCCCAATAGGCAGGAAACGATAAATACATTCTTTTGTGAGAATACCCGCAGTAATTTTGGAGTGATGATCATCCCGAGCAGCATGCCTACAACCAAACTCATTCCGAGCTGACTAACATAGCTGGCGTCGCCCCATACATAAATCACATAATATAATTGAATGCTTTGTCTGATCCCAATAACCAGATTGATGATCAATAGAGCGAACAACAAAGTTAACAAAGGTTTATTTTTGTATATCGTTTGCAGATTTCTTCGGAAGGGTATCTTTTCAGGGGAAGGAGTTACTCTCTCTTTGGAATTCATTCCGGCCAGAAAAATGGTGATTGCGGCGATTACAGCAATAATGATTGCGGAGTAAAGATAAGCATCCGTATTCCGTTCCCCACCGAAAGCAAGTAACAATTGAATCCCACCGACCGTAATGGCTACTGCGCCAATCATTCCGCCGATTTTCCCCAAGGTTACTATAAGTGTCCGTTCATGAGGATCTTTAGAGATGACAGAAGAAAGAGCCCATAAAGGTGTATCGCATACGGTATAGAGCATTCCCCATATCAAATAGGTGGCGGTGGCGAATACAAGTGTCATTGTGGATGAACCGCCTATATCCCAGAAACAAAGTACGGTAGCTGCAGCAATCAATCCAGGGGCAAATAGCAAATAAGGTCTGAACTTTCCCCACCTCGTCCGGGTCTTGTCTGTGATCATGCCCATTACCGGATCCAAAAAAGCATCAAAAACACTTGCGACGACCAGAATGACACTTGCCGTAGTGGCAGGGATGCCTAATAAATCTGTGTAAAAAAACAAAATATACATGGACATGAAGCTGTATAAAATATTTTGGCCAAGCAAACCACCTGAGAAAAATAATTTCTCTCTTACGGATATTTTTGTTTCCAAAGATCAAGCCTCTTTTCTTAATTTGCTATACAAAACGATGTCCCCCACCAACATGCTGGCAGAGGACATTCCCGTACTTAAGCAATCTACAAGATTAGGAATTCAAGCGTTTATAATTTTGGTTGGCAATACTGAGCAATGCCGTAAATATGGGCTGTACGTTAAATTTCTTGCCAAATTCGAACTTATATATTGAGGTTTGCAGGTTGTTGGACTTGTGATAAGGAGAAGTTATATAGTGAAGAGTGACTTCGCAATCATCGAATCCGGTACCGCCCGTTTCCATAGTAACCTCATAAATGGAGCTAAGATGAATGGATGCTACACGGGTCTTCTTGCCGGTAACCCCTTGATGGTCAATCAGAATCAATCGGTCATCCGTAATAATAAAAGCATCGCGGACCAGCTTGAATCCCATTTGAATTTCTTCCTGTGGCATGAGATATGCCCCATATTGATTCTTTAATTCAGGAATGCTTACCTCTGAATAGTTGCCCATTAATCCGCTAAATAGGTTAGCCATTATTTTCCCTCCAGTTCGTAAATACCTTAAATTGATGTACGATCTTTGTATGTTGTTGATATTCTCCGTAAATTGACAATATCCTGCTTATTTCTTCCAAAAACCCAAGAAGTGCAAAGTTGGGTTCGAGTCTGCTTGATTGCCCATATAATTAGAGTTAGAAGAATTGATTTACAGGCAAATGTATCCATGTTAAAGTAATAAAGTATGGACTTATGTCCTACATCTCAATACATACGAATTAAATATCCGCGTTAAAGGTAAAATCATCGAAAGATGATGACACAAAGCTATGGGTCTAAAGCCATTCGTTAGAAGGCAATGATCGCCAGGCCGCCAGAGGGGTAGCTTTTTATAGATAGCTCCGTGGACATAAGTCTGTTCGGAGCTATTTTTTTATTTTTCTAACCTTCAAAGGCGATACGTTCTCGCGAGATCCGAAAGGGGAAAAAGAATGAATAAGGTTTTGAAATGGGTATGCACAGGAATAGTTACGGGGGCGTTATTGCTTACTGGAACGACCGGGTTAATTTCCAAAACGGAGGTTGTATCTGCAGCGACTATCAAACCCCTCACCGTAGATCAAATGATGGGTAAACTAACGGCGGCATCCAAAACGCTGAAGAGCTACCACCTGAATTCAATTAAAAAACAGAATTTACAAATTGGAGATATGAGTTTTTCCAACAAAAACACTTTAGATGTAGATATTAACCGTCAACCGAAATTTGCTGCAATCGGCACATTTAATTTAGAATTTCTTGATACGACTTTTGATTTTGATTTGTATGCTAACGATAACGAATTTTATTATCTGGTAGATGGCAGTACTCTTCTGGACGAAGAATATGGATATGAAGAGTACGAAGTTGAAGATACAGGCGAGGCGATAGATCCTGACGGACTCTATTGGATCACCATGGAAAAGGAAGAGTGGGATATCCTTTACAGCAAAGGCCAATTCGATCCAGCTTCCGTGCTAGATTCGGTTAAAAACTATAAAAAATCGATGAAAGTCACCGATGTTGGCTCACAATCAATTCTCCAGTTTACGGTAACTGAACCGAAAGCGGCTAAAGCTATGATAAACCTATATGACAGAGACCTTGTTATGGAAGCAGAGACTGTTCAACCCAAAAGTGTGACCTGGAAATTATACGTCAATAAGAAGACTTTTCAGACAGAAAAACTGACGGTTGATATGAGTTATGTACTGGTTGAATCGGGTGAGAAAGAGAACATCACTACAAAAGTTGAAGCCAAATATACGAGTCATAACAAAATTGCAGCTGTTGTAAAACCCGCTGAAATAGAATAACGCTAGCTATATTATCGCTGGACCTTAGGCGCTGTTCTTTAGAACAGCGTCTTTTTTGTGTCGATTAGACTTATTCCTTGAAAAGCTAACGATCGGCGAACCTGAATTTTTCAATCATACTCAATTCATTCTTGTGGTATAGTGGTTATGGAAATTACATTTATCCCAATATTATCCTTAAGGGTGAGTGGGAAATTGAGTTCATCTTCTGGAAGGGGAAAACCTATGAAGACTAATCAAGTTTATATGCTATTAGCAAGCGTCATTTTAGGAATTTCATTTATTATCGGTTGCTCATTACTTAGTAATGCAAAAGTCCTGAAAGCTGAACCTATGGTAGCGCAACAACAAGAAACAGTAGTAGTGGAACAAATTAAACCATTGATGAAAATTGCAGAAGCTGCCGGCTTTTTGAATATGACAGAAGCTCAAGTATTAGAAATTATTAAAGCGGAGCATTCCAAGTTAAGTACTACAGGAAGTTTTGCGGGAGCCATGTTTCCCTATATTAAAGTAGATAATGAATTTTACATAAGTAAAGATGAATTAATGAATTGGATTAAAGAGGCTTCGATTAACAAAAGAAATTACTTTGGTGGAAAAGTACATAGTGCTGACGAGCTATAGGGTGAATTGGTGTATCCAATACAACATTGCTATGTCATACTTTTGATTTCAATGAAATAGGCTCCAGAGGCAGATTGAAGTGTAAAAGTACACTTGAAATTTGATGAGGCACTAAGCTCCTTTAGTGTCTTTTTGCTCTTTAAATTGTGCAGATGGGATCTCTATTTTTATGTGGATCTTTGTGGAAAATTAATATAATATAGTTAAAAAACAACAACTCCCACTTTTAAATGGAGAAGATATACGCTAGTTGTTTACTATTAATCCAGATGTACTAGGAGGATTTCAGTGACTATTCGCAAGAAAAGTATAATCGCATTCAGCCTGATTTTTTTACTCTTTTCAATGGTTGTTATATTTCATAATAGATTTGCAACTATGCAAAACAGCAATTATCAAACCTTTCAAAATAAAACCTTAACTTTAGCATTATTAGCAGATGATATGAAACTTTCTGTCGTTCAAGTAGAGCATAATTTAATGGATATTAGTGCTACAAGAGGTCAAAATGGGTTGGATAATGGAGTTATGGAAGCTCAAAAATATGCAGATAAATTTTATAAAAATGTTTCTGAAATTCTAATATTAAACCCTGAAATGAAATCACAAATGAATGAACTTAAAGCCGCCTTTGAGATTTATTACATAACAGGATTGAATATGGCGAAGGACTTTATCGTTGGTGGTCCTGCAAAAGGAAGCTTATCTATGCCAGTTTTTGATCGTTCTTCTCAATTGATAAACAATAAAATTAATCATTTTCAAGTGGAGCAAGTATCCCACATAAGAAGTAGTATAGTTAGAATTATGCAATCTAACAAAACTATGATTGACCATTTAATTGTATATGGAATTTCTGTAATCGTGCTTAGCATAATTATTGCATACTTTCTGTATCGTTCGATTACAAATCCGACTCACAAACTCATACATATCGCGGAGACTATCTCCAAAGGTGATTTAAGTCAACCTATTCTAACTCAATCTAAAGATGAAATTGGACAATTATCGCAGTCCTTTGAAAGAATGAGAGAGAATCTTGATAAGTTACATGATGACCGATTAAATCTAATTGGAAAAATGGCTTCATGTATGGCGCATGAAATTCGAAATCCATTAACCTCCATCGCTGGATTTTTAAAATTGATAAGGTACGATGTTTTAAACGGAAGACAAGGACAAACACAATTAGAGAGGTACCTTGATGTTATTGATGATGAGTTTAAGACAATCAATATGCAAATAACTGGTTTTTTAAGTTTCTCAAGGAACAATGCTTTTGAAGAAGAAAAAATAGAGATATCTGCAAACGAATTGATTCATTCCACTCTTTATTTATTAAATCCTCGGCTTAGTAACGAAAATATAAATTTACAATTCATAGGTGGAGAAAGTACATACTTTATTATTCAAAAAATCTCAATCCAACAAGTGATCTCGAATATTGTTAGCAATGCAATTGATGCTTTAATTTCAGTGAAAACGGATCGAATGATTACCATAGAGTGCGTGGAAAATGAAGAATGTGTCTGCATACATATAATGAACAATGGACCAGAAATACCAGAAGCCTTAAAAAATTCACTTTTCCAGCCTTTTATAACCAACAAAGAAAGTGGTACTGGATTAGGACTAGCCATTTGTAGAGAGATCATGATTAAAAATAATGGGAAAATAGAGTTTCACTCCAACGATAAGGAAACAAACTTTATGCTGTCTTTTAACAAATAAAAGAAACGGTCTCCGAAATTACGGGGACCGTTTCTTCTTCTATTATTAGAGTCTCATGTTATCAAAATACTCATTGACAGAATCTGGGGTAATGTCTAATATTGGTATAGACCGACGGTCAGTCTACTGCATGGAGGGCATGTTAATGAGGATTTCTAAGGAACATGAGGAACGCAGAAATGAAATTTTGAATACAGCAGAAATGCTTTTTTTCACTAAGGGTTATGCCAAAACAACGGTGAATGATATCTTGCAGGCCATCGGTATTGCGAAAGGTACATTCTATTACTATTTTAAATCGAAGGAAGAGGTAATGGATGCGGTGGTTATGCGATTCATTGACGCTGGGGTAGCAGCAGCTAAGCGAATTGCAGAGAATCAGGAGCTTACCGTTCATGAAAAGCTGCTTCAGATGATTATGGCACAAAAACCGAATTCGGACATAAAGGGACAGATGATTGAGGAATTTCATCAGGCGGATAATGCACAGCTGCATCAGAAAAGTTTGGTCGAAACTATTTTGCAGCTAACCCCAGTTTTGACTGAGGTAGTGGAGCAGGGAATCGAGGAAAAGCTATTCAAAGTCCAATATCCCAGAGAGACGGTAGAATTCCTGCTGATCTCCTCACAATTTCTGTTGGATGAAGGGATGTTCAAGTGGCAGCCGGAGGAAATTATCCGTAAGATCAAGGCATTTATTCATATCATGGAGACTACACTGGGAGCAGAGACCGGCAGCTTATCATACGTAGCCCAAATGTTTGAGCAACCGTAATGTAAGAGAAGGATCGGAGGCAGTAACATGCTGTTGAAAATCTTAAAAAGAGATATCCAACGAAATAAAATCATTACTGTTGTTTTATTTATTTTCATTATGTTATCTGCTTTGCTGGTTAGTTCTGCTTCCCATGTCATTATGGAATTGTCCAGCTCCTTAGGTAATCTTCTTAGCAAGTCCAATGCTCCCCACTTTGTTCAGATGCACTCGGGCCCTTTGGACGAGAAGGTTGTGAAGACCTTTGTATCATCTAGCAGCCTTATTAAAGGTCAGCAGACCGTAGAAATGCTTGGTATTGAAGGCTCGAATGTGTGGTTAGGAAGCAGCCAAAGGTCGGAAGAAAACAGTGTGATGGATATCGGCTTTGTAAGACAAAATAGGTCGTTTGATTTTTTGCTGAATTTAGAGAACCAGGTGATTCAGGTAGCAGAGGGCGAGATTGCAATTCCCATCTATTATATGCAGCAGAAAAAGCTGGAGATTGGCGATACAGTCCGTGTTAGCAAGGGGCCATTTAGTAGAGAATTTATCATTACTGATTTTGTGCGTGATGTTCAGATGAATTCAGCTATTGTCAGCTCGAAGCGTTTTGTCGTGAATGATAGAGATTTCTTAATCCTTCAGAAGAACCTTGGAGATATTGAGTACCTAATCGAATTTCAACTCAACGATTTATCCAAGCTAAGCGAATTTCGTAATGCCTATCAATCCTCCAATATGCCCAGTAAGGGGCCTGCTATTGACTATCCTTTATTTAAGACTCTCAATGCTTTAACCGATGGGATTATAGCGATTGTCATTATATTGGTAAGCCTTTTACTGATAATTATTGCAATTCTTTGCCTTAGATTTACGATTATCGCGACCATGGAAGAGGATTACCGAGAGATTGGCATTATGAAGGCCATTGGAATCACACAGCGTGATATTAGAAGTATATATCTAGCAAAGTATATAGCTATGGCAGCTTTCGCTTCTTTAAGTGGATATTTGGTCTCTTTGGGTGTGATGCGGTTTTTTACAGCTAATATCACTTTGTATCTGGGTGCTGCTCCGAGCGGATTTCTTCACCTTATAGTACCTGTTCTAGCGGTTAGTTTGATATTCGGGATAGTTGTGATTTTTTGCAGGATCATTCTTAAACGATTCAATCGGATAACAGCAGTAGAGGCTTTACGGTCAGGCACTGTAGGAGAGTCTCAAATTCACAAACGTTCTTTAGTACTGAGCAAGCGTAAATACTTAAATGCAAATGTTTTTTTAGGCTTAACAGATGTCTATGGGCGTTTGAAAATGTATGGGCTGTTGTTGTTCGTTTTTGTTGTTTGTATATTTATCATGGTGGTGCCGGTAAATTTACTGAATACCCTGAAGTCTCCTCAATTTATATCCTATTTGGGCGCACCGCAAAGTGATATTCGAATTGATTTGCAACACTCAGCTAATATCGATCAGAGATTCGATGAGATGATTACATACATAAAGAACGATCAAGATCTTGAGAAATTCTCTCCGCTGGTCACCTGTCGGTTCAAAGTTCTGGGTAGTGATGGCGTTTGGGAAAGCATACATGTGGAGTTAGGTGATTTTTCTATTTTTCCATTATCGTATTTAAACGGTACAGCCCCAATAAGGGTGAATGAGCTGGCCCTTTCTGATCTGAACGCCAAGGAGCTGAATGTAAAAGTGGGTGATACGCTTCTTTTGGCAACGAACGGAATCGAGAAGGAAATGACGGTTAGCGGTGTCTATCAGGATATAACCAACGGGGGCCGCACAGCAAAAGCTCGATTACCATATGATCCCAAGACCGTGATGTGGTATGTCATCGCAGTGGATGTTCACTCAGGTATTTCTGTGGATGAAAAAATGGATCAGTATGCCAAGTTATTTTATCCGGCGAAAATCACACATTTGGAAAGCTATTTATCGCAGACATTAGGGAATACCATCAGGCAGCTGGAACTAGTTACTATTTTGGCCCTTGTCATATCAATATCCATTTCTGTACTGATTACCTCTTTGTTTCTTAAAATGCTGTTAGCTAAGGATTCCTCGCAAATGGCTATTCTGAAAAGCTTGGGTTTTACTCCAAGAGACATACAAATACAATACCTGATCCGGTTACTTCTGGTATCTGGCCTAGGAATCACACTCGGGATCTTAGCCACGCGCACAGTGGGACAAAAGTTGGTTCAAATCCTCGGATCTTTCTTAGGAGCTTCCAAAATTCAGCTTGTAATCCATCCGGGGGTCGCTTATCTTATTCTCCCGCTGGTCTTGCTTATAATCGTAGCCGCCACAACAGTAGTGAATACAACGTTCATGAAAAATAACAGTATTGCTGAACGAATGGTCAAATGAGGAGGAGTTCATAATGCCTATATTGGTAGCAAAGGGCTTAAGTAAAGACTATCTGACAGGCTTAGGATTTCGACAGCACATCTTAAAAGATATCCATTTGCAAATTTCGCAGGGGGAATTCGTGGCTTTGATGGGGCCTTCCGGCTCCGGAAAGTCAACATTACTGTATACTATCAGCGGTATGGATAGGACGACTTCGGGGAGTATTCTCTTTAAGGAACAGGAGATCACAGGACTCTCTGAGAATGAATTAGCCGGATTACGCTTGAACAAAATGGGATTTATTTTTCAGCAGATGAACCTTTTGAAAAATCTGAATATTCTGGATAACATCATTCTGTCTGCTTACCGGGCGAAAAGCAGCAGTCGCAGAGGCATCAACAAAAGAGCTGCTGATTTAATGAAAAGAACTGGGATATCCACTCTCGCGGATCGAGATATTACCCAGGTATCAGGCGGCCAATTGCAAAGAGCAGCGATCTGCAGGGCACTCATTAATCAGCCGGATATTCTCTTTGGCGATGAACCAACGGGTGCACTAAATTCTAAAGCCGCTGGTGAAATTATGGAGATATTAGCTGATATTAACCGATCAGGAACTACGATTTTACTGGCAACACACGACGCGAAAGTCGCTGCTAAGGCAGATCGTGTATTGTATCTGCTCGATGGCAGCATAACTGCAGAATTATCGCTTGGGAAGTATAATAAAGAACATGATGATCTAAAGTTGCGAGAAGAAAAGCTTTCTTCATGGCTATCTAAAATGGGATTTTAGGCAAAATGGAGGGGATAAGGTGAAACTTTTTGCTCGCGTGGGCTTATTCATGTTATTAGTGGGTGTTCTTGTTGGCTGCAACAAGGTAAGGGGAAATGAAATCCAAAGTATTAAAGTGGAATGTGTGGATATATGCAAAGACCAGGGGGAGAAGACGCTATTTACTGAAAAAACGTTTAATGATGCTGACGACATCAAAACGTTTGCAAGAGCAATTAATAAGGCAACCAAGATACAAGGTGAACTCGATTATGGAGCTTATTTTTACATGTATATATATTTTGAAAATAGCAGTCAAAAGAAATACGTATTGAACATATCGAATGAAGTTGATAAAGGTATAAAAGGTTTGCTAGTGGATTCAGCGGATAGTGGCAAAGGGTATTCAATACCGGAAGAGTTTCACAATGAACTAAGTACTCTTATTTATCAATAAAACTAGATATTCCAAATGTGATGTGCATTATTTACTGATGTTATCATAGGCTTAAGATGTCTGACCGTTTCTCGGTAACTTAGAGGAAACGGTCTTTTTGCAGTTCATGTGAAACTTATTTGCAAATAAGTCGTCTAAATAATTGGGATTATTTTGAAAATGAGGGGGATGTTAAAATGGAAAATAGAGGAGTTTATAGAGTTAGGCATCCTTCGGAGTTATCGTTGTTGATATCCTTAAGTCTGGTTATGGGGATCAACATGTATACGATTATCGGAAACAAATTAACGAGTGAGAGCCCCATATTAGTCTTGTTAAGATATGGATTAATTATTTTCTGGCTAATTATTTTGGGTAACCTAATCTATAGGTTATTTACCTTCAGAAGGGTTATTGAAATTCAAATAAGACCTGAGAACATTATAATGAATAACAAGATCATAGATGCAAAAACAATAAAAACCATTTTCATCAAGGGATACTTCCGACCCGTAATTGGAATTAGACCCAAAGGGAACATCATGGTACCTTACAAGTTATGTTTCAGATTTCTCGAAAAAGAAGATCAGGGGATTAAGGATTTAACGATCTGGGCAGAGCAAAATCAAATAAAAGTAGCCAATAAGCGGTTTCAGAGATGGATTTAATACTAATCATAAGTGTCTTGCGAAGTGAATGAACAGAGTGATATGATTTACGGGAGGGAATTACTGGAATATAAGAAAATGATTAGAGGAGAGAAATTGATGAGAGAAAATGTATCCAAAGGACATCCGATTTTATTTTCATTAATGCTTGGAATAGTACTGACGTTATTGGTCGCAATGGGATCCGCAGTCGCGACTATAATGGAGTTAGAAGACACAGGAATGATGGTTGCTCAAGCTTGTGGGTTTTTGATCATGGCTGTAATTGTTACGGTGTACATGAAAAAAAGGGATCATTCACTCAAGATTTTTGGATTTAATAAGTTGGATCTCGGTAAAGAGAAGGTATCGCTTTATTATATTCCCTTACTAGTTATAGTATTGGTTCAGCCAATAATAGGCGGTTTCAACTTAGAACTTACTGCACCTAAAATCATACTTATCATCATTTTCTCCCTAATTGTTGGCTATACTGAGGAATCCATTTTTAGAGGGATTATTAGAGAAAGACTGCAATCCAAAGGGCCTGTATTTTACATCGTTTTTTCTTCGATCTTCTTCGGTATTCTACATATGGCAAATGCGCTAAATGGAAATGATCTTATACATACCTTGCTCCAGGTAATGAATGCCTTTCTAGTCGGCCTTATTCTTGCTCTGCTTATAGAAACGACCTACAATATTATCCCTTTGATTGTGTTTCATTTTATGTTTGATGCGCTTGCTCAAATGACGAGTACTAATGTCATTGATAAAGAAATATTGGCTGTATCTATTTTGAATATTTTATATTTGGCATATGGGGCCTATTTGGTCTTTGTATTATTGAAAAGGAAAAAGACGAATAGCCAAATAGACTCTAATACAAACTTGTTGATTACGCCAAAGTAACATGCACAAAGATTAATGCGATTCGGAGTGTGGTGATATTGAAGGAAATATTCGGCATTATAGGATACAGATAACCATACATCGAGACTTTTATTAAAATATTTAGGGATGAAACAGGAACCACTCACAGGAGAATTTAAGTATGCATTTCAAACACAAGGTGGCGGAGATGGCAGTGGGACGATGTCAAATGCCGAAATAGAATCGGAGATTATTAGAACAGGGAGTTCTGGAGGTAATGGGGTTTTGGCAGCACAAGATTCTATAGTTCAATTGCAGGTTTACTGGAATGATAAAAAAGAATCGCTTGAACTTCAACCCGTGATAAGCAAAGCTGAATGATCTATCACTAGGAGAACCCGTGCGTATGCGGACAGAGAAGACCTTATTTGAGCAAAACCGGACGATCAGGAATTTATACGGACTCCAGTGACGCTATTGAGCCCTTTTCTTCCTAAAAGGAGCTGTTTTTGATTGAATAGCGTCTCCTGAGTCCGCATAGGATTCGCATAACCCTTTAAGGATTAAATAGCGGCTTTACAGTCCGCATAGAGGTATAGGGTATTTCGCCAACCCTTAGTTGGCAGCTTAATTGAGCTGAGACATGTATTCATATGCAGTTATGCCGAACACACTTTTAAAATGCCTGTTCAGGTGTGTTAGATCTACGAAGCCGCATTCTGCTACGGCCAAATAGACATCCTTGCTTCGCTCAATGGACTGTTTGGCATGTTCTACTTTGCAATTCAAAAAAAACTGATAAGGCGATATTCCTGTGTGTCTTTTGAACTCTCGGATAAACTGGTATTTTGACAAATCAAACTCTTTACTGAGATCGTCAAGCTTTAGCACATGGTCTATATTGCCGAACATCATTTCCTTTGTTTTTTGAACTAGTTCATTATTTTTTCTATAGGTTATATCTATTTCTGTATTGGAAACAAGGTCGATTAGAGTTAAAAGCAGCTCACTGGACAGAGATTCTTCTTTCCCGTTCTGAATGGAATGACTTAGAGATAATATACTTTGAGCTAGTTTTGCATCGTAAACAATGGGGGTGGTGAATCGCACTAATTCCTTCTTTTCCGAAATCTCTAAAAATAGGGCAGGATGGATATAGAGCATTACATAATCAATTCCTGCCTTACCATAAGAACTTCCGTCATGTGACTGCTCGGGATTAAACAGCATTACGCCATTTTTATGGGATGACTGTAAACTACCGTCCAAGTTATATTGCTGGATACCGCGGAGGGTTACGCCGACTGCATATTCCTCGTGGCAATGCTTTTTATATGAAAAATCAGTAAATCTTGCCGATAAAGACAGAATATCTGCCGATTTTTTATAGTTGAATTTCTCCACGCTCTCCACCTCCAACTCTCTATAGAAATCCCGATACCATTATTGCGGAGTATACTAAAAAAAGTGCCATCAAAGTATTTATCACTTTTTGATGGTTTTGTAGAAATTTTTTGAAAACAGCTCCAAAAACCACCCAAGTCGAGAAGGCTAAAAATCCGATGACAGTAATGATTATAACAAACAGGAATGACGCAAGTGAAGTAGTATAGTAGGGCATAACATAGCTGGGTATAACGGTTAGCGTAAACAATAGAACCTTAGGATTCACAAATTGCATTAACAATCCTGAGACAAAATTGGCTGATTGTTTATGTTGGGCTTCCGTTGAACCCATCTTATAGATCTGATAAGCAAGGTAGAGCATATATAAACTGCCTATGATCTGCATGATGCTCAATAGACTCGGAATAATCTCGGCAAGAATCTGGTTTAGTATAGTTGAAGCAGCAAGAAGCAAGCCAAAAGCAATCGTAGCTCCTCCTACATATTCCATTGTTTTTTTTGCACCAGAATGATGTACGGAAGATAAAATAACAATATTGGTAGGCCCAGGTGTAAATGTAACAACAACACAATAGATGAAAAAGGATGTTAAATTCATGATGACCTCCTGTTGAAGTAGTCACATGAATATACACCCTTTAACTTGAATGCTTATAGTATATTATTGCAGCCAAATCACCCACAATAATTATGCAGGAAGTGTGGCTCTTAATTCATCTACTTCTAGGGCTTCCGCTTCTGATGCTTTAAATTGGATATTATATAAATCAGCATAGAGGCCATTCTTTTCTAACAAAGAGTCATGTGTACCTTCCTCAACAATAGTGCCTTGATCCAATACAATAATTCTGGAAGCTTCTCGTACGGTAGAAAGTCTGTGGGCAATAACTAATGTTGTTCGGTTCTTCATTAATAAATCAAGTGATTGCTGAACCAAATGCTCAGATTCGTTATCTAATGCGGAGGTAGCTTCATCCAGAAGTAGGAGTGGTGCGTTCCGTAGGAAGGCTCTTGCTATAGCTATACGTTGTCTTTGTCCTCCAGATATAGTTGAACCATGCTCACCTAAGACCGTGTCGTATCCATTAGGCATTTTAACAATGAACTCGTCAGCGCCTGCCAAGCGGGCTGCTTCCTGAATTTCTTCTTCACTTGCTGAACTTGAGCTAAAAGCGATATTGTCCCTAACGGTTCCAGAGAACAAATAAGGGGTCTGGGGCACATAGGTAATCAGGGCTCGCGTTTCTTCAAGCTGTTCATGGATTGACTTCCCATACACAGAGATACTGCCTGCATCGGGCTCATAGAGTCCACAACATAATCGAACAAGTGTCGTCTTGCCCGCACCACTCGGTCCCACTACAGCAATCGTTTCTCCATGTTGAATATTCAGATTAACCCCAGCAAACAGTGGGGATTCGTTATCACTCAAGCTAGTATAGTTATAATGAACATTCTGAATTCTTAGCGCAGCAACCTCATCTGTAACTACAGGAGATGAATTTGGTTCAAGTGAATGATGATTTGTTCCTTCGTTAGGTGCATCGAGTATTTCAAATACACGGTCAGCCGCACCTAAAGCTTCTTGTACCCCACCCCAGGTTTGGGACATATGAACAAATGGCCACTGAACACGTCCCATCAGAATGATAAAGGCGAGTACTTCACCAGCACTTGTTCCGCCTCTCATTGCGGATAAAGCAATGAGAGCAGCGCAGGTGACCATTACTAGATTGTTGATAAATGCGGAAGATTGCCATAGGAGGCCATTCAGAAGTGATCTATGCCTTTGCAATCGGCCTAATTTTTCTCGTTCTACGGCATATTTTTTCAAGAGGGTTTCTTCCAAGGAGAAGGCTCGAACTATTTTCATCCCTTGCAGGGTTTCTTGTAAAATCCCACGCAACTCCGCTTCCTTTTTATAGATTGCAGTAGATAATTTCCGTAGTCTGCGATCGAAGAAACGGCCTGAAAGAAACACAATGGGTCCCGATCCAAGCGCTAGAAGTGCGATCCAGACATCCATATTTGCAAGATAAATAAAGGAGACTAAACATAGAAGAAGATTATACCCCAAATCATATACAATGCTGTTGACCATGCCGATGGCCATTCCGGCATCTTTATTATTACGTGAGGTCAAATCACCCGAATGCATAGATTGGAGGTAACGGAAAGGAATCCGATGACTTTTGTTAAAAAGCTTCGTGCGAAGATCCCATGCCATTCGACTCTGTATCGTGAAACGGAAGTAATGCTGCAGCATGAGACAGAAAATGATAAAGGTACATACAATGGCACAAATGACTGTTACACGTGTAAGAGAAGTTATATTGGAGCTATTGATCGTATCAATGAACAATTGCTGAATGACAGCAAAACCTATGTCCAGTACAAGCCTCGCAGAGAGAAGAAGTATAGCTGCAATGAACCCTATACGATAAGGTGTGGAATAAGACATTAAGCGTCGAAAAACAACCCCTAGCTTAAGATCATTAGAACTTTTAACGTTCATTCCTCTTCCTCCCCGACTTCGGTAGAATGCTTACCTTTCTTAGTGGTTGTCTCCACCATGTTGAAGTATTTACCTTCCAACGCCATTAATTCTAGATGCGTTCCCTCTTCAACAATTGAACCGGCTTCCATGTAATAGATATGATCCGCATTTCTGATGGTGGAAAGTCTGTGGGCGATCACTACGGTTGTTCGATTATGCATGAGTTCTTGCAGCGCTCGTTGGACAATCTCCTCATTGTGGCTATCAAGTGCTGCCGTAGGTTCATCGAGGAGCAAAAGCTTGGGCTCTCGGACAAACGCTCTGGCTATAGAAAGACGCTGTCGCTCGCCTCCAGATAAGGTAACACCTCGTTCACCGATAAGGGTCTCATACTGCTGGGGGGTTCTCATGATAAAATCGTGGCTGCCGGAACGCTCAGCGGCTACAATAATGTCCTCATAGGTGGCATCTGGATTTCCCCAGGCAATATTCTCATAAAGGGTTCCAGAGAAAAGATAAGGCTCTTGGGAAACATAAGCAATATGATTTCGCCATACACGAGGCGGGATGTTGCTTAACGGGAGATCACCACAAAGAATAGAACCTTCGTTTGGTTCATAAGCAGCGAGGATTAAATTCAGTACGGTGCTTTTCCCGCTGCCGCTTGGACCTGCAAATGCGGTTACTTTACCGGTTTCAATTGTAAAATCAACGTTTTTTAGTACTTGATCATTCTCATAACAGAAGCTTACATTCTTAAAAGAGATAGGTTGTTCAGGATCATGATTGTTCGCATTAGTTTTACGGCTTGCACCTGCACTTTCTGCTTGTAAATCAAAAACCTCAAATAATCGTTTGCCTTGTGCCAAGGAGGATTGCATTTCCGTCCATAGATTAGCAAGCTTCGATACTGGATTCGTAATTTGCTCGAAGCAGATTAGAAACGCGGCTACCGCTCCTACATCCAGCCGCCCCTCAATGACTAGATACCCTCCAAAGGACAGGACGTACAACAAACCACCCAGTATAACGGCAAGAGGCATGTTATAACCAACTGCTTCTATTCGTGAGACAGGGATATGAATGTTAAGGTATTGCTTTACCCGGTCAGTAAACTGAATATGCAGCTTGGGAGCTAGGGAGAAGGCGCGCACGACCTCTGCACCCTGCACTGTATCTTGAATGAACATTTGTTGTGCGGTTTCAACTTGCTGTCTTTGCGTATGCATAGAACGGAGGCGGGAGGTAAAGGGAAGCATCACGAGAGGGACTAAGGAGCAAATAATTATAGTTCCCAAGGTCAAAATATATTGAAGAGATAGTAAATAGGTAAGGAGGAATGCTATTTGCATTAGATTACTAAAAATCTCAATACTCTTTTGGTTAATACCTTGTTGAGCAGCAGGGGAAGAGTCATTAATCCGACTGATGAGATCGGCAGAATGATAACGGTCTAAATCTTTCATTTGTACGTTTAATAATCGAGCTAGCAGAGATACCTGAAGCTTGGAAGTGGATTTGACCTCAAGAACACCTGATAAATAAGACTTCAGGAAATTACCTAGAGCGTCCACTACAACGATAACTAAGGCAAATATCACACCGGATTCCAAGCTGGACATGTCATGATTCGTAGCTGCATTGATGATTCGCCGCAAGGATTCAGCCAGGGCAACTGATGCAAGTGATAATACCGCCGCTATGATACATAACACAAGGTACCAATCTAAATAGGGTTTTCCAAGTTTTAATAAGCGTCTGAACGTGTTTGAAATCGCTTCTGTATTCGTTGATCCATTCAAATGAGACCCTCCCCGATTAACAGCAAAAATACTCTGATTCACTTAAAGTATGAGTGTTATTCATCCAGCATGACTTTGGTGGTAATGGCTAGCAGTTCACGTAATTTATCAATGTGAAGATGATAATATAATCGATGATCCTCCCTCTTTAATTCAATAAGGTCTAAGAAAAATAAGAAGTTGGCATGGTAATTTACTGCTGCGGGTGTAATACCCAGTGAGGCTGCAATTTCTTGACCATAGTGGGGACGGTGCCTTAATAGCAGCAAGAAGTCTAGACGTCTTTTATCCGAGAATGCCTTTAAGAAAAGCTCTGCTTTCTCTCGCTCAGCGGCAGGTCCAAATGCGCGGTCGTTATATATACCAAAGATCACCCATCCGACGCGCGGGGCTTCAGTGTAAAAGGAGAGAAAATGATTCCCTATCTGAGAGATGAAGCTGATATGAAAGGTAGTAGGAAAGTCATAAAGGGCAGGCTCATTTTTGTTAATATCACGAATAAATCGCTCGGGGTTCGCAAGAAAAAGTTCTTTATAACGCGGTGTTGCTAGTTCAGACTCAGATCTTAGTGAATCTTTCCAGAACACAAATACATCCTTATAGAATTGACGTAAAAGCTGCATATATCGAAGTTTGGTTTCTTCTGGATGCGACAGACATTCCAGCAATGGCCCATGCGCTTCAATAACTTCGGGCTGAGGTTTGGTCTTTGACACTAATTCAGCCAGCAAGCTTACATCCTTTTTGACAATCTCCCAATCCTTTCCTCCAAGTAGCTCATCCAATTTATCGTGATAAACACCATAGACCATTTCTGCGACCGCCTCTGCAGCGGGTCTCTTTTCAAGCAGGTTTATCCATGCTTCAGCGGATTGAAGTTCGGAATAAGAACAAATAGATTTATAGAATACGAAATCCAATGCTTTATGAAAGAAGTTATAGCCGAAAAAAAACTGGAGCTCCCGGTAAGAATGAGGTGACAAACGTGCGCGTGCATCTTCATGAATGGATGCTGCTAGGGGGTCTAGCTCAATTTTGTAATCCTCGGCCATTGCGATTAATTGTCCTTCACAAGCAAGCATTCCCATAGTCACAATAAATTCTATAGCTTCATTGTAAGCAAAATGAATATTAGTCAGTAATGTCTTATTTAACATATCTTCCATAATGTCCTCCATGTTGTGTTTTGACATCAAAACTAAATATTGAATGAACTTCGGCAAGATTTAACTTTCGCTTAATGTTAAAATAAACCATAAACTGTAATTTGTAAAGCGAATAAAACTCTAAAATCAAACTCTTTCACCGCACTATTTGTCTTATACCATTCTTTATAGTTGGAATAGAATATATTAACCTCAGAAAAGGAGTGATATAAATGGCAAATAGTGATGTACGTCTTGCGCTTTGGTCTGGCACCTCGTTTTCCGTTCGTCGAATACTTTTTAGACGTGGAGGAGTAGCAGTTCGTGATTTAGGAGCGTTCCGGTTCAATAACGTTCTTTCGAGCTTCCGACTCAGAAATGTTGTGCAGAGCTCTGAAGTAACACTAGTACTCTTTTCACGAATTAATTTTCAAGGCTCATTCCGGGTATTTCGTGGCAGTCAAAGCGTGGCGGACTTAGGTAATTTGAATTTTAACAACGTCACATCTTCATTTATTTTGGTAGGACGAAACCTTACGAATTTGGAAATTTCCCAAATTCAAAACACGGCTAGACCTCCTCAAGACGTCCTTGTAATTAGACAGTAATCATGAGAAAGGGTGCCCCGATAGCCAATGGCTGCGGGGCACCCTTTTTGTTTACCGAGATCAGTCAATACTTTTCACAGCGAGTCTTTCCTTAGGCATGGTTTTAAATTTACGTTCCGAAATATAGGAGCCGAATAGAGTCAGAAAGGTCCCAGCTAATGTTGCCCAGGTTATCTGTTCATCTAGTATGAGCGCAGAAGCTGCTACTGTAATTATAGGTACTAAATAAATATATACGCTAGTTTTTACCGCTCCCAAAATCCCTACTGCACGGTTCCAAGTTACAAAACATAGTGCGGAGGCTCCTAGACCTAAGTATAAAAGATTTGTTAGATTTGAAATTTTGCCTAATCGTTGAAGGTCAAGATGGAACTCAGACAGAAATAAAGCAGGCACCATACAGATCAGTCCATAAAAAAACACTCTGCGAGTAACCCCTATGATAGGGAGGTTTAGCCCGCTTATTTTGCGCATCAATACAGAATAAATCGCCCAGACTACGGGGGCCAGAAAAGCAAGCAGGTCTCCAATTGGATTCAATTCTAAGAGAAAACTACCGTTAAACCCAATGAGTATTATTCCTGTTAACGCGATCAAAAATCCTGTAATAAATGGAGCATTCAATTTTTCTTCTTCTAAGAAGAAGTGTGCGATTACTGCTGTGAAAAATGGAGCGATTGACACAATCACCCCTACGTTGGAAGCAAGAGTGTAGACTAAGGCCATATTTTCTATCAAGAAATATAAAGTGACCCCGCAAAGTCCTGCCGAGATAAACAGCAATTCTTCTGAGAAGGACTGAGTCCGAATGGGACGCGAAGAGAGAAGAAATAATACCAAGTACCCCATAAGAAAGCGAAAAAACAGAATTTCAACAGGACTGAAGTCTATTAATAGTATCTTCGTGGAGATAAAGGTTGTTCCCCAAATCAAAATTGTAATTAATGTGAGTATGTGCCCAGTGGTAGCCTTACGTTGATCTATCATGTAGTGACATCCGAAATCCGTATCGATCCTGCTTCATGAGTAAATATGCGCATGTACTGCTTAGGGGTTAAGCCGATCAATTTTTTAAAGAAGTTAGTAAAATGGCTCTGATCACTAAAGCCGGTCTGAATGGCCACTTCCATAGGGAGCATTCCTTGTTCTAGAAGCTTTTTAGCATGATTAATCCGGATAGTTTCCAGGTAACAATAAGGTGATATTCCTTTTTGTCTTGTAAATAAACGGAGCAAATGATATTTACTTAAGCCCGCGATCTCACTAAGTTGATTGAGAGTAATACTATCCGCAAAATGTGATTCTATGTAATCGCAGATGATTTTAATTTCAGTAGTTAGCTCTTGAGAAGAACCAGGTGCAGATGCGTCTGAATAATCTCTTAACAGTTGCTCCAGGAGAAACAGAAACAATTCTTCTTTTTGAAAATCCGATTGACTCTCTAAAATCATAAGGTGCAGCTCATGCAGAGAACCTGCCAGCTCACTCTGGTAGAGAACGGTTGGTGTGAACCGGGGTAAATAGTTAAGTCCCGTAATTTCCTGCACATACTCTCGCATAACCTGCGGTTGAATGTTAATGCAGCGATAGTCAAGGGGACTCCCGTCAATCTCTTCGCAAGCGTGGGGATCCTCCGGATTAAATATGACCACATCTCCGCTGTTAAGAAGGAACTCTTCATTGTTACAAACAAGATATCGTTTACCTTGTTCAATAAAACCTATGACGTAATAGTCATGAAAATGGTTAGGAAACTTCTGCATAATCCCTTCGAACTGATACGCCTCAAGCTTTAAGTCCTCGTCAAAGACTACTGTACGAACTTCACGAGTCACCGTCTCACCTTCTTTTCCAGTCATTTATGTTCATTATAGTATGGAAATTCGGAACATTCTTGAACGATCTTGCTGAATGGATCCGTTTTTTTGTGTTAAAATAATTTTTGGATTTAGTTAAATGTTCCAAAAAGGAAAACACCAGGAAAGGGATTAGGTGGTTCAGTGGATTCGATTCTGATCATTGAAGATCACGAAGATGTTAATGTAATGCTAGCCGAGGCGCTAACTGAGGCAGGTTATAAAGTGAAATCTTCTTATACGGGCATAGATGATGTACAGGAAATAAAAAATAATATGTATGATTTAATTATACTGGACATTATGCTTCCCTACAAAAATGGGGATGAAATCCTTAAAGAGATGCGCGAGTTTTCTGAAACCCCTGTCATCGTCATTTCCGCTAAGGGGTTGATTGGTACGAAGATTGACCTTTTGAAGCGAGGAGCGGATGATTACATTACAAAGCCTTTTGATTTGGGTGAAGTAGTAGCACGGGTAGAATCTAACTTGAGGCGTACGCCTAAGCGTCTGCAGGGAAACAGGATAATTAGGTATAAGGATCTGGTGCTGGACGACAACACAAAGCGCGTTAGTATAGAGAATATAGAAATTGAGCTGACCGCAAAGGAATATATGATACTGGAATTGTTACTAAAGCACGATGGCAAAGTATTTACCAAATCAAACCTTTATGAATCCGTCTGGCAGGATGAATACCTCGGTGATGATAATGCAGTTAAGACCCATATCAGCAACCTTCGCAGCAAAATAAAAAAAATCAATCCGAATGAGGAATATATCGAAACCGTATGGGGCCTCGGATATCGATTATTCAAGAAATGAAGGTTTTGTTCTCAGACTTTTTTTGCTGCCTTAACCTTTTCTAAACCTTTAAAAATTACACTCTAACTAGAAAGGATAGGTGAGCAAAATGAAAGAATATGTTCTGAGAACAGATAACCTGACAAAAAGCTACCGAGGTGTTAATGCTCTGCACGGTGTATCCGTGACGCTGAAAGCCGGGAAAATTTATGGTCTAATCGGACAGAATGGAGCCGGGAAAACAACACTCATGCGGCTTGTTGCGGGGCTTAGTTTTCCTACAAGCGGAACCCTTGAACTTTTTGGACATAGGGGCGACAAGGCTTTACAGCTGGAGAGAAAAAGGTTGGGCTGCATGATTGAGTATCCAAGTATTACCCCTGGCATGACAGCAATGGATAATCTCAGACTTCATCGAATCATACGTGGTATCCCAAATGAAGAAGTTGAACTAGAGTTGTTAACGATTGTCGGTCTCTCTAATACAGGAAACAAAAAAGCGAAAAACTTCTCACTGGGTATGAAGCAGCGTTTGGGTATCGCTATAGCATTGCTTGGGAATCCAGAACTGCTTATTTTAGACGAGCCAATTAATGGCCTAGATCCTATAGGTGTAGTGGAGATACGGAATCTGCTCAAAAAATTGTGTGAAGAACGGCAAATGACCATTCTGATTTCAAGTCATAATCTACCAGAGCTGTACCAGACTGCGACAGACTATATTATTATTCATAAGGGCGAAGTTAAACAATCTCTCACGCTTGCTCAGCTTGAGGAACGTTGCAAACATCATATTGTGATAAGCAGCGATAATTTAGAAAAATTGGTAAGTGTCTTGGAAATGGAACTGAATACAACCAACTATACCGTTATGCCGGATAAGACGGTTAAGCTATATGATTATCTGGACCAAAAAGAACAAGTATCAAGAGTTCTCTTTGAAAACGGGATTCTCGTTACGAACCTCTCCAATGCAGGGGATACCCTTGAAGATTATTTCTTTTCCATTGTAGGAGGTGACAGTCATGTATAATCTGATTCGGGCTGATTTGTTTAAATTAAGAAAATCAATGGCCATTAAGATTTTATTTGGAATTACAACTGTAAGTGCTCTCGCCATGGCAATGTTTGCATATCTGATACCGCAGGGTAAGATTGATGGCAGCATGACCGGAATCGGGTTCATGTTTTCTGATATAAATGTAATAAGCATTCTCGGCGCTGTTATCGCAGGCGTTTTTATCTGCGGTGATTTCGATAATAAAACCATCCACGATGCAATTGCAAATGGACACAGCAGGGTTGCTGTTATCCTTAGTAAGGCAACTGTATCCGGTTGTGCCCTAGTGTTTATTTTACTTCCTTATGCCATCATAACGGTTATTGCACTTAGCACCGGTTACGAGTTCAGTATGGGCTCCATCGCCTTGGGATTCCTAAATATTATGACATCAGAAGCGGGTACAGGATTTTCTGCCTCAGAGATAGGGAAATTGTTGGCTGTCATGTTGACCTTAATGATCGTCTATGTGGCACAATTAAGTATTACTGTCCCCCTTGCACTCTTCCTGAAGAAGCCAGTCTTTGTGATTGCTCTTTATTATGCTTTTTCCATTCTTTGTGGGCAGCTAGCGGGATTAGGAGATGGTTCTCTGTTGATTAATCGTATGTTCGCCGTTACACCCTATGGGAGTAGCTATTCTCTTGTTACATTAAATACGGGGAACGCGGATATCTTGCAGGCAATCTCTGTTAGTCTGGTATTTATAGTTGCAATGATAGCTGTAGCATACAGCGGATTTAGAAGATCAGAAATTAAGTAGCTGAAAGGCTGGTGAGAGCGTTGAATATTGAGGTCGGATTTTTGGTTTTTTCGGTTATTTTGCTCAGCCTGTATATCACCTTTCTCCAGCTGCAAATACATAATATTAACCGTCAAATTGACAAGCGGTTGAGCGAAAGCACACGACAACCACTAAGTCTAGACCTCTTTAACCGTGGACTCAATCGATTGACCGCAAACATTAACAAATGTTTAAAGGTAGAGGAGAATCTCCGTCTGGATAGCATTCGAGAGGAAAAAAGATTCAAAGAGTTGATTGCCAATATCTCACATGATTTACGAACCCCGTTGACTGCGATTAAGGGATATCAGCAGCTTATAGAAAAGAAGGAGTTGTCAGACGATCAACGGCATAAGCTGCAAATCGCTGGCAAGCATGCCGATGAATTGGGTGGTTTAATCGAACACTTCTTCGAATATTCCTATCAGGTGAATGCGCAGCCTGAACCTAATAGAGAGCGAATCAATCTGACGAACCTGGTTACAGAGTGCCTTGCAGAATCCATAGCCGATTTCGAAGACAAGAAGATCGCAGTGCATATTGAAGAAAATGCGCCGGTGTTTGCTTTTGCTGATAAAGAAATGGTCATACGAATTATTCAAAATCTGATTCGCAACGGTGTTACACATTCTGATGGAGATATTGAGGTGCGAATTTTCACCGGGCAGAATGCCGTCATATTGTTTCGAAATCATGTTCACCATGGTTCTCAAATGGATATCAACCGAATTTTCGAGCGTTTTTATACAGCAGAGACAGCAAAAAAGAGAAGCACCGGACTGGGGTTGTCCATTGTTAAGCTTCTAGCCGAACAAATGGGTGGAAATACAACCGCAACTATGAAAGACGGGTTCATTGAAATAAGAGTTGAACTTCCGGTGGTCACTTAGTATAAATAGGTTTATTGGTTCAATATAGATATTCAAAGAGTAAATAGATGATATAAGTGGTTCTAAATGGCAAAAAGTTTAAAATAAGGGGGCAGCGTGGGGTGAGAAAATATATATATGTTTTACTGTCAGCGATCCTTTTATTTTGCAGTTTGACAATTTTAGTTCCAGAAAAAGCCTATGCATGTAGTTGTGCAGAATATCCTGACCCAAATAAAGCGATAGAAGAGGCTGAGGCGGTTTTTGCAGGAGAAGTGTTGAACATCAAAGAGGAACGTAAACAAAAAGGAATTGTTGGTGCCATTGAATATAGGGATGTTAATCTGTTTGAGGTCCAAGAAACTTGGAAAGGTATAAATCAATCACAGGTAATGGTTTACGACAATGGTCATGACGAATCTTGTGGTGTTAATTTTGAAGAAAACAAGTCCTATCTTGTGTATACCTATAAAAACAAAGAGGGCGATTTATATACTAGTTTATGTAGTCGCACTGCGGAAATATCAAAAGCAGGGGAAGATTTGACTGTATTAGGACAGGGCAAACCGGCGGATAAAATGCTGAACCTTGAAGGTGAGATGGGAAGGATTACCAACAAGGATTACGACATGGAGATTTTTATTGGGGGAATTGTGGTTGTTTTAGCGCTGGCAGTATTCTTATTCAAGAGAGCCAAAAGGAAGGGGTAGATCTCTTGTGGATAAAAAAGCGAAAAAAGTATTGTTAAATACCTTTTGGACCGCCAGTGGTTGGAAAGATCGACCGGATGCCTTCGCAGGTGAAGATTTCAATTATGCTAAAGATAAGGGTCTGATGTTCGATCCAATTACTATAAACCACGATCAATTGGTTGAAAGGATTCAGGAATTGAACTCAACAATGACTAAAGAGCGGGTAGCCTCCGCGTTTTTGCATAGTTTGTCTACAAAAAAAGTTTATCTACGGAGCGCCCTTTCAAGTTGGGCTTTGACTACTAAAGTCCCCCTTCATTCTTATGGAGAACGAAGTGTAATTCTGCCTAATTACAGTCGTTGTGGGGATTGTAATTTTCACAGTTTAATGTCGGAACGTGAATATGTGAATGTGGATTTGAATGTGCTGAATTTTGAACGGATCAAATGGGGCGGCATCCGTTTGAACGATCTTTTATACTGTTGGCTGGATCTCGAATTATTTATCAAAGAAGAAGTTGTTGAGCCTACCGCAGAGGATATTGCCATACTGCACAAAATGACCAAAGTAATACAAGAGTGTGAGGATCATGAAAGTGCGCGAAGTCTGGAAAAACGTTTGAAGGATATCATCCCCTCAAGCAAAAATGAAAGAGATGTGATTATGGAGGTATGGGGATATGCCGGTTTGCTCGTCCAGCGTGATACGCCACGTAAACTTCGAGGTGGATATCATGATTTTAACTCTGTAGCGGGTTGGCAGGGGGATGACGGCTATTCTCAAGAAGCGCTGGAATATTATTTCGGGGCGTATTTATAATGTTTTCTTTTACATAAAATCCCCACACCAAATGTCATAGGGTTAATTCTTATGCTCATATACACTTGATCTATTGAGTAATGTATTAAAAGGAGCGGGTGTAATGAGCGGTAAGAAATTATTTAAGATAGTGGGAATTAGTTTTATAGCAATCATAATTCGTTCAATGCTGCAACTGCTAATCCCTTCAGCAAATCAAACCGTATTGCAACCAAGTGTTTTTGTTGAAAAAGGAACGTTACCTGTAGCTTTTATGATTTATGGCACTTTAGCTTTTATAGCAATTACATTTATTTTTATACTAATTCATAAAGGAATGGGAGGGGGAAGAATATCTAAAGGGTTAAAAACAGGATTAATATACTCTTTGGTATGGACAGTTTTCTTAGTGGAACCTTTGCCGCATGGCTCAACGATTGATTTATTTTCATATCCGTTGGCTGACAGTATTGTGCTTTTGTTCTTAGGATTAATGACGGGAAGATTCTTATCAGAGAGTTCACCAAAGAAAAATCATGCAAGTGCAATAACGATTAAATCTATATTAAATATAACAATTCTTACATTGTTTTTTACAATAGGCAGGTTAATTCAATATAAAGTTTTTGATATATATTCTATGTTTGAACAAGCGCAAGTAAGGACACTTATATGGGTGATCTGTACAGGTATTATAATAGGACTTATGTTTGAATATTTGAATCATACAATTAATTCAACGGCATTCACCAAGTCCTTAATTTTTGGAGGAATTATTTTTGGTGTTAATTTGTTTTTCTTTAATTTTTTTCTCCCCCTAGTTTTAAAGGTAGATATTTTAGATTTGACTATAAGAACCTTTGTTGATACTGTTTCTGTAACAATTGGTTGTCTAATTATTAACGTTAAGAAACGTAAATAGGAGGAGTCATTCATGTTGAATAGGCCAAGTAAGGAAGAGTATAACGCTTATTATGAAAGGTATGTTCAATTAGTCCCTGAAGGAAATATCTATGATATTCTTACTCAATCTCTCAAGAATACAACCGATTTTTTCTCGAATGTTGGAGAAGATCGGGCCCATTATCGATATGCCGAAGGAAAGTGGAGCATGAAAGAAGTGCTTGGCCATATTACTGATAATGAACGAATCATGTGTTATAGACTTCTTCGAATTGCTAGAGGTGACACTACTCCACTAGCTGGTTATGATCAGGACGTTTTGATTAGCGGATCTTCTTTTGATAAAAACCCCGTGGCTGATTTACTGGAAGATTATGCAGCAGTACGACGTGCCACACTTACTTTGTTTCGTGGACTTTCTGATGAAGCATGGTCCAGGAGAGGGTGTGTTAATGATAGTGAATCATCAGCAAAGGCGTGGGCATACATTATTATTGGACACGAGATTCATCATATGAACGTTATTAATGAAAGATATTTAGACTGATATCGATTTAGAGTAGGCCGTAGAGCATTTTAGCACGAACAAAGTCTATTTGGGTACTCACAGGTATCTCTAGGAAATATTTAAGCTGCCATGTCTGAGTTTTTTGAGCTTGGGGGCTCGTAGGATTGTCCCAAGGTGGGTATACACGGATTGCTCTTTTACCACCTTTACCTTTATTGGAGAGTATATCCTCATCATACAGAACGGCCTTAGGAAATATAAACTGACCTAATCTATTGCCCTTGCGTGTACTAATAACGAAGAATTCAACTGAATCTGAGACGTCATAAGGTTGAATCGGTCCAACCCCCATTCTCTCCCATAAAGTCACAAATTGCCCGACCTTTGTAGGAGTGATTTTTGCCACACGAAATCTAACAGAGCGAGCATTTAAGTTATACACATATGCCCCATACTCAGCATTTTGCACTTCGGGGAGTGGTTGAGAGCAATTGAACCTACATGGGTTATAAACAAAATTCTTAGTGGCAAGTAAATCGCTATGGATTTGTTCAGCAAAAGTCCACAAGTTTTGAACATTAGCACATGTTTTTGAAAATTCTCGAATGGTATCATCCATCTTTTTTAAACCCCCGTGTAAATCTCATGTAACAATCTGTTGCTCTTATGTCACTATCTTATTGCAATCATTGCTAGTTCACAAGTGGACTTAAGGATAGAAGAAATACAAAAGGAAATTGATACAATTCAATATAGATGGAAATTCAGGAGGGTTATATGGATGAAGGAAAATAAGAATTTAAAGGTGTATGCATTATCTGATCTCAATAATTTAAAAGTTCATGGAAGAACATCCGGAAATCTTACTCCATTAACACTATTTTGGACAGGCAGTGCTATTGAACTAAATGTAAAAGCATCTGAACTTTGGATTGAAGTGGAGTCGGATTATGAGCATTATGAGCCTTGGATAAGTGTTCTTATTAACTCTGCTGCAGTAAGCAGACAAATGCTAACCGCAGGTAGGTATTGGGTTTGTATATTCAGAGGAATGAATGCAAATGTTGTAAAGAATGTTCGCATTGTAAAAGAGTTGCAGGCTATGAGTGAGGATCCAAGCTGCTCTTTGCAGATCCATGCTGTGAAGGTTGATGGAGAATTAATGCCAGTAGAGGACAAACCTTATAAAATTGAATTTATAGGTGACAGTATTACTTCAGGAGAAGGAATCATTGGCGATAAAGTTGAAGAAGACTGGATTCCTATGTGGTTCAGCGCCATTAACAATTATAGTGCAATGACAGCAGAAACTTTGAATGCAGATTATAGGGTTATTTCTCAAAGTGGGTGGGGAGTGTATACAAGCTGGGATAATAATCCACATGCTAATATTCCTGAATACTATGAGCAAGTTTGTGGTCTTCTTACTGGAGAGAACAATAAAGCTTTGGGAGCATTTGAGGAAAATCAATTTGGTTCATGGCAGCCAGATGTTGTGGTAGTTAATCTAGGAACAAATGATGGAGGCGCTTTTCACTCCCCGGAATGGAAGAACACAGTAACCGGGGCGTCTCACAATCAACGTCTAAATGATGATGGTACATATAATGAGGGAGATTTAAAGTCCTTCGAGGATGCAGTTGAGAAATTCCTTTTTAAACTTAGAAAAAATAACAAAAATGCACATATCGTATGGGCTTATGGAATGCTAGGTATACCCATGATGCCAGCGATCAACCGTGCAGTAGATACATATATTAAGAAATCAGGTGACAAGAAAGTATCTGTATTTCAAATTCCGAATACTACAGATGAATCAGTAGGTTCAAGAAGCCACCCAGGTGTATTAGCCCATAAAAATGCAGCTAAAGAGTTATCAGGTTATCTGAAAGAAATTTTAGCGAAATAAATACAAATTCTTCAACACTCAATCCATTTTCTATACTTATTATTAACGGTATATTGAGATCAGCCAAATATTGTACCGGTAATAGATTAGTGTATGAAAGGAAGAAGATATAGGGATGAGTATTTATTACGCTTCAGACAAAGAAGACATCACTAAAGAAGCTCTTCAAGAGTTATTTCTTTCGGTAGAATGGGAGTCTGGAAAGTTTCCAAACGAACTTTTACAAGCCATCAAAGGATCACATTCAATTGTAGCAGCATGGGAGGGTGACAAGCTTATTGGTTTAATAAATGCCTTGTCAGACGGGGTATTAACCGTTTATTTTCATTATTTAGTTGTTCATCCGAGTTATAAAAGTAGAGGTATAGGGAAAGAAATCATGAATATTATGCTTGATCGATATAAAGATTGTAAAACAAAAGTACTCATTTCATATTCAGATGCAGTGGATTTCTATAAAAAAGTTGGTTTTAATACAGAGGATGGAGTCACACCGATGTTTATTTCAGAGCTAACCTAATCTGATAAATGGATAGCGGTTTTGCCTTTACTAATGAAGCTCTTTCAGCCTTAATGAGGCGGGAGCTTCTTTTTTTGCGTTCCTAAATGGAAATTCGAAAGAATTTTTAGTAATTCGAATGATATTACAATAGAAAGAGCGCTTTCGTTATTGTAAGTTGTTGATACAGTATAAGAATGGAGGAATTCAATTGAGTGATGTTAAAGTGCCTTATTTTAAAAAATCGTTGATGCGTATTTTGTCTACAGTTGTATCTATTAGTATAATAGCGACGATCCTGCCTTTGTCGATTAGGGTATCTGCAGCAGAAACTACAGAGCCATTAATGATGATGGATTTTCTACCAACGATTAATGAGGTCATAGATGAAAGCGGATTCAAACACCCTGGTGTTGGACCTACTAAGGATACTCTTGAAAATATGAGGAATCAGGTACTGGCTCAAAAAGAACCTTGGATTACTTATTATAATGAAATGCTTAAGTCATCCTCCGCTTCAAAGACCGTCTCGTCCAGCAACCAGAGCGGCACTGATCCAACGAAACCAGGCAGTGATGCTTTTAATAGCCAAAGCTTTAATTCGAGATTTATAGCAGATGGCTTGAAGGCTTATACCCAATCCATTTTGTTTTATGTAACCGGTGAAGAGACTTATCGGTCTAATGCCATGCATATTATCCGAATTTGGTCTCAGATGGATCCCGCTAAATACATGTATTTTAATGATGCACATATTCACACGGGAATTCCTCTTAATCGTATGGTTTCAGCCGCAGAGATATTAAGGTATACAAGCTCTAGAACAGAAGAACTAAAGTGGACAGATAAAGATACAACAGATTTTACTACTAACCTTATAACTCCAGTAATTGAGACGTTTCAGCATGATAATAACTATTTTATGAACCAGCATCAGTATCCTCTGCTAGGAGCTATGGCAGGCTATATCTTTACGGGCAATAGAGCTAGGTATAATGAGGGAGTAGAGTGGTTTACGGTTAATAAGACAGCTGTAGATCAAGGTCAAAATGGTGCCATAAAGCCATTATTTAGACTGGTAGATACAAATATATTGACCGGGGAAGCGGTAGATCCTCCAAGAGTTCAGCATGTAGAAATGGGCCGGGATCAAGCACATGGTGCTGGAGACATAACCAATGCGGAAATTTTATCGCGTTTATTGCTTGCCCAGGGAACAAAAGTAGATCCTATCGTGGGGACGGTATCCACAGCGGCGAATGCAGTAAATCCATACGAATTTCTGAATGATCGAATTCTAAAAGCTGCTGACTATTTTGCTCAGTTCATGATAGGACATGATACGCCTTGGACACCGGTGGCGGCCCATACTGATGTGAATGGAAATCCAACCATCATTTATAAAGAACTGTCAGAGCAGTACAGAGGAAGATTAACTCAAAATGTGTGGGAGCTTTTCTATTATTATAAATATACAGCTGGAATAAACATAGAAGAAATAGCGCCATACTTTACTCAAATGTTTGCTAAGAGAGTGTCATACAATTGGGATGGAGTAGATGGTGGAGGAGACTTCTGGCTTTTTATCCCTAAAGCGGCTGAGGTTGAAGGTACAAAGTATCTTGTGAAACCAATTGTAGATCCATTGAGAGAAATTGAAGATCGCTATACGGCATTTGATAGTAATTCGACGGTTAAGCAAGAGGGAGATACATCTTTTGTAGAGTTCTTAGCAACGGAAGAGGGAAGTGAAATTGCGCTTATTGGTTCGGGTACCAGTGAGAAAAACATTGGATTCAGGATTCGGACCCATGGGGTAGCCAAATTGGAAATGAGTTATAGTATTAACGATACCTTGACTTTGCCGGATACGAAGGGTCAGTGGAAATATGTGACCTATACGATGGGGAATTTTCAGGGTTTAGGTGACCTAGCTTATCTTAAGGTTAAAGGAAACGGCACTACAGTTGACATCGACCACATTAATATAAAAGCCGGTGTACAGCTAACGCCTCCCGTATTTAATGCTGGAAAGGCAGCTTTGAATTTATTTACCTATGTTGGGTCCGAGGCAACGATCCATTATGATTTCTCGGCAACAGACTCAAATGCAACGGATGTAGTTACCTATCAGGTAGATAATTTACCGGAGGGTGCTGTAATCAATGAGAGCACGGGTGTATTTTCTTGGAGCCCATCACAAGCCGGGACCTATTCTTTTGTAGTAGGAGCTTCAGACGGAACCTCTGTTTCAACCAAGGATGTCATAATTGTAGTTACAAACGATCGACAATCAGCAATTGACGCAGCAATAGCACCCTATAATGCAAATACAATTTATATTCAATCAACACTTGATCGTTATAAACAAGTGTATGATGACGCAATGAATCTAATCTCTAGTGCGTCTGATGAAGTTTTCTATCAGCAGCTATCTGACTTGAGTAGTGCGGTTCAAAGTCTTCAAGAATTGACCCCATTGTTGAAAGACGGAAGTATGAATTATGCCAATATGTTTGTTGCATCAACCATTGGCAATGGAGTCCCCAATCTTTTGGATAATTATGCCGGTAGTTTTGCAGTATATACATCCGCCAAGAATTTGACGCACACCATGGATTTCGGTCCAAGCTTCAAAGTTTCAGCTAATGCCTTTGAACTTCAGGTAAGGGCCAGCTTTCCTGAACGAATAGGCGGTGTTACCCTATTTGGTTCCAATGATGGAACGACCTGGATCAGGTTAACACCAGATACAACTAAAGTTAATGAAGATATGCAAAGACTTGAGGTAGAAGAGGGACTTGAGAATGAGCAATTCCGCTTTTTAAAAATGCAAATGATAGAGCCATCGAGTACCATGCTCGAAGTGGCTGAATTTAGAATCTTTGGAGAGCGTTATGAGACGATAAATAAAATTACGTCGGTTTCCATTAGTTCAGATCAAAGTCTGAAGAACAGGATTGTTCCGGGCAATACAATAAAATTGTCCTTCAAATCAACAGAGAAAATTAATGCTGTAAATGTTAGTATTCAGGGTCAAAATGCAATTATTAAGTCTGATGACAATCTTAACTGGACAGCGGAGCTGGTTGTGGATAGAAGTGTGCCAATAGGCACAGTGAAATTTAGTATCCATTATAAAACGGCATCTGGAATTGATGGATCAGAAACGATTTTTACAACAGATGGCTCTACCTTATTCATTGCTGATGAGTCAGATTTGATAAGTAATGTGCTCAATATGACCACTTTAAGCGATTCTAATGGAAGAACCCAAGCAGATCTCTTGGCAACGGCAAGTGCATTATTTGATAACAATTTAGGTTCGGTGACTGATTTTCGCTTAAATGGCAGTGGATATGGAGGATACATCACCTTTGACATGAAAGAAGGCAATATGGCAACACTTTCGAAGGTAGAGTTAATAGCAAGGCAAGATAATTACTATAACAGAATTAATGGTACAGTGGTTCAAGGCTCTAATGATAATAGTACATGGACTACAATTTCTACAGCAGCAGCATCTACAACGGATTGGCAGACTTTAAGTATTAACAGTACCGTCCCTTACCGTTATATCCGCATGTACAATGCAGGCAACTGGTATGGGAATATAGCTGAATTAAGATTGCATGGTAATGTAAAAGTGCTAGCGAAACTTAGTTCAGTTTCCATTAGCTCAGATCAGAGCTTGAGGAAAAGAATAGTTACAGGCAACACTGTGAAATTATCCTTTCAATCTATAGAGCCCATTAATACTGTAAAGGTCAGAATACAAGGTCAAGATGCAATAGTTAACACTGTAGATAATATGAACTGGACAGCTCATGCGATTATGGATGAAAGTGTAAGTGTGGGTACAGTAAAATTTAGTATCAATTACAAAACGGCAGATGGATCTGACGCACCTTTAAAGTCATCTACAACAGATAACTCAACACTCTTTATTGCTGATGTGACAGGGTTGATTAGTAATATAACTAGCCTTACCAATTTAATTGATTCTTCTACAGGAAGAACTGCATCAGTTACCTTACAAAACGCAAATAATATATTTGATAGCAACCTAGGTTCGATTTCTGATTTTCGCAATGGGACTAGTGGAAGTGGAGCATCCATTACCTTTGACTTTAAAGTAGACAATCAAGTTGTACTTTCTAGGGTAGATTTACTTGCACGGCAAGATAATTACTATACCAGAATTAATGGAACGGTGGTCCAAGGCTCCAACGATAATAGTACGTGGACTACAATTTCCACACCAGCAGCATCTACAGCGGAATGGCAGACCTTAAGTATTAACTCTAAAGTTCCCTACCGTTATGTCCGCATTTACAATGGAAACAGCTGGTTTGGGAATATGGCTGAATTAAGATTGTATGCAGAAGCAGCAGATGTGACGCCTCCTGTTACGACTGATGATGCGCCACAGGGATGGGTGAATCAAGACAGTATTATTCATTTCCAAGCCAATGATACAGAATCTGGAGTAGCTTCAACTTACTTCACTTTAAATGGTGGTGTGCAGCAGACAGGTAATACAGTTACTTTGAGCACAGATGGTGTGCATACATTAGTTTATTGGAGTGTGGATGTTGCTGGAAATGTAGAATCAGCGAAAACGGTCAACATTAATCTAGATACAATTGGACCTCAGATCTCCGTAACCGGCATTGTATATGGAAATTTCAGTGATGCTAGTGATATTGTACCTGTCGTAACCTTAGAAGATAATCTGTCAGGAGTGGACAATAGCAAGATAAAGGTAACTCTAGAGGGTACGCAATACCAGCTTGGGGAGACCATCCAGTTGTACAAGTTGCCACTGGGTACACACACATTTATTGTGAATGTGAGTGACTTAGCTGGAAATATAACAAGTGAGACGGTGGCGTTCAATACATTTGCTAGTATAGAGGGCCTAGAGCAGTTGGTGGCTCGTTTTACGGCTAACCAATCGATAGATAATACAGGTGTATCCAACAGCTTGCAGATGAAATTGGAACAAAATGATTTGCCTTCATTCATTCAAGAGGTAGAAATGAATTTGAATTCATTTATTCATGAAGTAGAAGCACAAAGTGGCAAACATATTGATGCCGAGTCTGCTGCTTACTTGCTGCGTGATGCACGTGCATTATTGCTTTAAACATTTTCTTTTCGCATTAATATTGGGTAATGACAACTGGGTTGAGGACAACATCCTCCACTCAGTTTGTTGTGTTCATGGAGCTGGTCTACAAGTTAATGTTGACATAAGATTCGGTTATAACTATAATGGTTACAACGGTGGTGATAATCTTGAAGCAAATAAGCACTCGCTTCTCTATGGCAGTTCATACCCTTTCCCTGATTGCGATTAGTTCGAACGAAGTGACAGGTGATTACATTGCAGGTAGTGTAAATACAAACCCAGTAGTAATTCGTAGAATTATGGGTATGTTAAAAAAAGCTGGTTTAGTGGATGTACGTCCAGGAGTTGGAGGAGCTTTTTTACTTAGAGCGCCTGAGGAGATTACGTTGCTCGATATTTATCGTGCCGTTAATTTGATTGAAGATAACCAATTATTTGGTGTTCACGAAGATTCAAATGTGCTATGCCCAGTGGGACGAAATATTGAAATGGTTCTTCAATCCGAATTGAGCGAAGCTCAATCCGCTATGGAACTCAGGTTGGCTCAGACAACTTTAAGTCAAATCACAGCAAGATTCAAATAAATGAGAGCTCGTAACAGAGCTTTTATTTTATAAATTTGTTGTAACTTAAATGGTTATGACAAAAAAATTACAACAAATCATTCCTTGGAGGTTAACAAAAATGAAAATCTTAGTTACAGGTGCAACAGGCAAATTGGGAACTAAAGTTGTAGAATCCTTATTGAAAACTTTACCAGCAAGTAAACTGGTGGTTAGTGTCCGAAATCCAGAAAAAGCTGCAGGACTGCAAGCTCAAGGAGTAGAAGTTCGACATGGAGATTTTGACCTTCCTGAAACTTTGGAGACTGCCTTTGCAGGTATTGATCGGTTATTGATCATCTCGGCAGATGGGGATACTGAAACAAGAATTCGACAACATACAAATGCGGTAGCAGCAGCTCAACGAGCACAAGTTGGATTTATTGCATATACCAGTGCAACGAACGCAAGAGAGAGTTCACTATTCCTTGCCCAAGTACACAGTGTCACCGAAGAAGCTATTATCAATACAGGAATTCCTTATTCCTTCTTACGTAACAATTGGTACGTGGAGAATGAGATTGGGGGAATTCAAGGTGCCCTTGCAGGTAACCCATGGGTAACGTCTGCTGGTTCTGGTAAGGCTGGATGGGCGCTGCGTGAAGAATACGCGGAGGCAGCTGCAACAGTATTGGCGGGGAATGGACACGAAAATACGGTCTATGAGCTTTCCGGTAAACTGATGACTCAAGAAGAACTGGTCTCTGCCATTGAATCGGTATCAGGCAAAGAGATTCCTGTGCATCAGGTCGATGATGTCCAATATGCTGAAATCATGACAAGCGCTGGTGTACCTGATTTCGTTATCCCTATTCTTGTAGGGATCCAAAAAGGTATTCGTGAAGGCGCCTTGGAGCTTGAAAGCAACGATCTGGAAAAATTGCTCGGTCGTCCAGTTACACCCATCAAAGAGGCCTTGACTCAAATCATTAACGAAATCTCTTGAATATAATGAGTTAATGAAATTTGAAAAACGTTCTTCGTAAAGCGAGGGGCGTTTTTTTTTATGTTCTTAAGTGCAAGATATCATGCTATTACTCCATTTATAGTTATTAGATATTGAAATATCCTTAAGTAACTAAGTGCTCAAGGTTGCTAGGAGGGTGATAAATATGAACAATTTCTTTCAAGAGGAGATTTACTTAGAAAATAATTACATCAAGTTAGTTCCTTTCAGTGAAAATTATGAAGAGGATCTCCGAAAGATAATATTTGATGACGAAATCACAAAGTTTACCGGACATCACATCGTTAATAGTAATGATTTAAAGAACTATATAGAGAGAACCATTACCAACCGAAATGAGAAATTATCATATCCCTTTATAGTTATTGACAAGATTTCAAATCAAGTAGCTGGGTCAACATCTTTTGGAAACATAATTTTTCACAACAAAAGGCTCGAAATAGGTTGGACTTGGTATGGTGAGACCTTTAGAGGAACGTCCGTAAACAAGGCTACAAAATATGAGTTATTGCGGTATGCTTTTGAGGAAATAGGCTTTAATCGAGTTCAATTTAGTGTAGATGTTGAAAATATTAGGTCACAAAAGGCTGTTCTAAAGCTAGGGGCCAAGCAGGAGGGAATCTTTAGGAGTAATTACGAGAATGCAAAAGGTGAATGCCGAGATGATGTGTATTTTAGCATTATTAAATCGGAATGGTCCGATCTTAAAAGAGCAAAGTTCGGTGAATTCAATAATTAGGTTATAATCCATACGTTCAGAATAGATGGTGCATATGATGTCTTAGGATGATAAAAGGAGGGGAAAATCAATGGGTTGTGCTGAAGTTGGACACGGATTTACTTCTACGGCTGCCATTTTAGTTCTTTATATTTTGTTGGTAATTATTTTATCTGCGGGTTTCTTTGTTTAATAAATGACCTAGGATGTAAAAAGAACAAAAGCCTATATTTCTTAGGCTTTTGTTCTTTTTTGGGTAGATTGAATTGGTTTCACATTAAGAATTGGACAGAAACCAGGGTTCGTTGAGCATAATTTTTGTGTGAATATCGGTTGGAGCTGGGAGAGCTCTGCAAAATAGCTAGCTATAACATGATTGAGGCCTACAGCTCCATTCTGGAAAGACAACGACCAGAGAGTTTTAACATGACTGTAATAGTACTTTTTTTCCCGCTTGGGAAGCATGTAGATGAAGGGCGGAGCGTGTGTTACGACGTCAAAGGGATTTGCAATACGGTAGCTGTTCCGAACAAACCTAGAAAAAACCTTTGCAAAAGCCGGGTCGCCAACCCGAGGTGATCCAAAAGTAAAAAGGTTGGGTGAGCTGTAAGAAGTGTTAACAGCAATATCAAGAGCACATAATGTTGCTAGCGCCGCACCGAGACTGTGACCAGTAATGTATAATTTTTTATTGGATGAGAGCTTGTTTAGTGCGGAGAAAATTCCGTTGCGGGCTGAAGAATAAATGTCTGTAAAGCCGCGATGTGTAAGACAATCTTCCTTAATATATTTGAACTTCTTTTGCGAGGCGATGATGTCGGAGATCCAATCCGTCGGTGAACTTGTTCCTCGAAAAGCGATAATAATCTCTTGTGGAGATTCGATTATGAATCCGAAGAGTTCCCATGCACTGCTAATCGATTTCGCTCGAATCGTATGACTGATTGAAAAATTCAATGGAACGACGAACGAACCATCTGTATTCGTGAATTGGGAATAGGTTTGTCCGCAGACCGCAGCCAGAAAGATAGCCTGTTTTTCATAAACGTCATTGTTATTCACCTGAATCCCGCCCTTCTTTCCTACCCTATTTATGATAAGAACACGAGATTGGTGCTTGTATAAAATAAGTTTACAAAGCAACAGCCACCCCCCTTCTATTTACGAAGTGGAGGTGGCTGAATTTATATCATGCTGTTTTTCCAATAGGAATCTTTATATTAGTTTTATTCAATGACTTCTCTATCCGGTAATTGTGTGACATAACTGTCGGACAGGTGAAGGAGCTGCAGCGCACGATTGAATTCATCTTCTGTAGATTGAAGAGGTTTGTTGCCGTCACCGGATAATATATAATGCTGGCCGTCCTCGAACCCGCTACCGGATAAGAATAGTTCTTCATTATTAACAAATGATCCCGTTGGCAAATAATAGCGCTGTGGCAGCAAATTATAGGCTGTCTGATTTAATAAATCCTGACCAAAATGAATATGGTTATCCAGGGAAATTCCTAATAAATTCGAAACAGTCGGTAGAATATCAACCTGTCCGCCTAATTGATTCTTTACACTTGGAGACGCAGCTCCCTGAGAGGCAATAATTAATGGAATATTGATCATATCGCTTTCTTTATATTCATGACCCAGAATTTCCTCCATCAGGAATTTATCCTCATCTTTCATGGAGAAAATAGGTAGTCCGCGATGATCGCCGTACAATACGACTAAACTGTCATCCCATACACCGTTCTGCTTGAGTTCTTCAATGAATTGGCCAAGCGCATAATCAGCGTAATTCTGGGCTCTAATGTAATCACCTATGAAAGTTCCCTCGAATCTTTCCGGTAGTTGCATTTGGTATTTGCTATCTGGGATTGAGAACGGATTATGCGATGACATCGAGATAACCTGTGAATAAAAGGGTTTGCTACTCTCATTCATTTGATCCAGTACGGCAGCTGTCTTCGTATACAGTACTTCATCGGACGCTCCATAAAATACGGTGTCGTCTTCACCGAAAAAGGATTTGTCATAATACTGGTTAAATCCTAGTGCCTTGTAGAGCTCGCCACGGTTCCAGAAGTCAACTTGATTCGTATGAAAAGTGGCGGTTGTATAACCTTGCTCCTGCAGCAGTTTGGGTAAGCTTGGAAGCTCTTTAGGTGCGTATATCTCCGTAGCCGGACCATCCGGTGGAACATAAAAGGAAGTGTTCACGATAAACTCAGCATCGGAGGTGTTGCCTTGCCCGACCTGCTGGAAGAATCGGGGGAAATAGATACTGTTGTCAGCAAGCTTATTCATATTCGGTGTAATTTCATGTCCATCAATCGACAGGTGGATTAAGAAGTTCTGAAAGGACTCCATTTGAATGATGATCAGATTCTTTTCTTTGGCGCTTCCAAATAAAATCGGGTTGGACTGAGATTGGATGCCTTTAGTTTGATCAATCACGGACTGTGTAATTTTAGAGAGTTCAATTTGTTCTTCCTCTTGATCCGCAAGCAGGGCGAAAGCTTCATAATTTAGGATGCCCATTTGCTCAGCTTGGACGGTTTCATTCATACTTGCTTGATTCGGGAAGATATTCATCATACATATTGCCAAGGATATACAGAACAAGGGAGCAACCACTTTCCGATTGCTAGGGCGTGACATGGATTTCTTCCAGGCCAGCGCTTTCTTCCGGCTGAGCATAATCAGGCTAATAATAATAATGTCCAGAAAAATAAGTATATATTGAGGGTGCATAACCGCAAAAATACTCTTTTTGACGGCTCCCACTTGCTTGGCTTGACCGATTACCTGAGAAGTAGCAATAATTCCAAAGTGGTTATGGTAAACTATCAAGGAAAAGAATAATATGGTAATAAGTAGATTTACAAGCATGTAGATGGCAATTTTCCGTTTCGTGGCAAACCATTCAATCATGCAGAAGATTAATAATATAAAAGGAATTTCTTTGATCCATGTACTCCAGGTGGGTCCGTCTTCGAACAAGTAATACCAGGCAAAATAACTTTTCGCAATCATTATTAGAGAGAAAAAAAGTATGGATCTTTTACTGAGTGTGCTAGGTTTCTTCAATCGCATGGTTTATGCGCATCCTTTTCTTTTAATTAATCTATTCTATTACATAGAACCTTTCATAATCAACTATAAAAGATTCAGAATTGAGGGGTGTGTCAATGGATATTGCCTTGGAACTCATTGAGAGTATGTTAGTTAAGTTTAGGTCTGAAAAGAAATGGACACTTCAAGCGATTGAACAACTGTCTGAAGAAGATATTACTTGGTCGCCAATCCCTGAAAGTAACAGCATTGCAAATCTTGCTGCACATATTAGAGGAGCAGTTCATTCACGAATTGAAACCATCTTTTTGAATATACCTGACACAAGAGATCGGGAAAAGGAATTTGAACGAGGGCTTGAAGTGTCCAAAGAACAAGCATACAAAATGACAAAGGAAGCATTCGATATACTCATACAGTATCTTGAACACCTGAGGTCAAATCCTGAGTTGCTATTGACTCAACCCTTTCTCAATTTGCCTCCGCTTACATATAGCCAAGTTAATAACGAGACAACAGCACTTAACCTTATGGTAGCAATGGTTAGAGAGGTTCATTATCATACAGGGCAAATAATCTATATAGCTAAAATGAGGAAAGGGCAACTAGTATGGCAATACGACTAAAAATTAGCTAAAAGTAGAAACGGGGTTTTTTATGATATCATCAAAATTTAAATTATTTATAATTCTAACTGTTATGATCTTCCATTAGAAACTATACCCGTGCTTACCGACAAGGAAATTAGAACATACAATTGGACAAAACATGAATTCACAATAAAAGAAGGTATTAGTTTAGAGGAAAGGTTAGACGGGGAAGTACCGGGAGGTGGTAAACCTTTTGTTATAGTTGTGGATAATGAAAGAATCTACCTAGGGAGTTTTTGGTCTTATGTATCATCTTTATTTAATCCTGATATTCCGAAAATTTATTCCATGTGGGATAAAGAAAGTGAGAACGATAGGTACAAAATAACATATCAGAAATATCAGGATCCTAGAGTCGATACTAAAATATATACGGCATTAAAAGAATTAGGGGAAATTATTGATTAATAATTTTGTGTAGTCATTTGATACTTCCGCCATGGAACATACATTCATACACTTTATTGTTTTTGCAGAAGATCTCTTCATAGCCTTGGAACCATTCAAAATTCCCGGTTACCACACAGTGGTAGGTGTAATCTCCATTATGGTGGAGCAAGGGTCCCCGATACGGATATTCTTGAGGCACCAGGCTCAGAGCTTCCTTCAGGAAATCGCCGCTGAAACCTTCGGCAAGGATACGTCCGGCATAATTCATGGACCATAAAGGCTGATTCTCCAACCATATTGCTTCTTCTCCAGCAAACTTCTCCCCACCCAGATAGGTATCCATATAGCTAAGCATTCCTTCTGTGTAATGCAAGTCATGGGACCCGAGTCTGGAAGGTTCGGCCTCTGCTCCTTTTGCTGCATAAGTGGATTTCTTAGCCCGGCATAGAAAATCGATTACGGAATTATCTGGTTTCAAGTGGTTCTGGACGCTGTCAAACAGGCAATTTTCGTCGGTATGCTCTTTGACCAGATGATCAATACTGACCCGAAATAAATCACTTAATCCGATGAGGTTCACCATATCGGGGTAGGATTGACCCACCTCCCATTTAGCAACGGCTTGTCTCGAAACCCCGATGAGTTCCGCCAATTTTTCCTGAGAAAGTGCCTTTTCTTTCCGCAGAATCTGCAGCTTATCTTGAAATTTCATTTCCTTCACCTCTTGATATCAGGATATCGAATCAGTCTCCATTTTACTACCAATTATAGTTAGCAGATATGACAACTGCAGGTTGTCAAAGATTTTTTTAAAAGGTACGGCCTATGAAATAATTAAGAAGTTTAAGAAGGAGAACTTAATGGATTTCTCGAATAGTTTTCGATGGAAGGATTTAGGAATTGGATGTGGGAGGGGAATCGATGGAGAAGCAGAAGTTAATACGTATCTTCGATAAGCAAGCTACTCAGTATGAGAAAAAAACAGGGGACCCCAGCCAAAAACGTTTTCGTGAACATTTGTTAAGTCATGCGAAAGGCGAGGTGCTTGAACTTGCAGTGGGGGCAGGTGCTAATTTCCCGTATTATCCTTCCGGGGTAAAGGTTACTGCAACTGACTTTAGTGAGGCTATGCTCGAAAAAGCAAAAAAAGCGGCAAAAAATCATCGGATTGATGCTAATTATATATGTTCAGATATTGAAGAAGTGGATTTTCCCAATGAATCGTTCGATACCATTGTCTCTACGTTATCATTTTGCAGTTATGACAATCCCTTAATGGTGTTGAAAAAAATCAAACGTTGGTGCAAACCAGAAGGGCAAATCCTTTTGTTGGAGCATGGGATCAGTTCGAACCTTGCGGTTTCTACTGCCCAAAAAGCACTGAATCCACTTCTTTATCGTGCCTATGGATGTCACCATACGAGGAATATTTTAGGACTGATCCGAGAGTCAGGTCTCCAAATTAATAAAGTGGAAAGCCGCTGGCTTAACATGGTTCATCTTATTTGGGCAAATCCGAGGTAATAACTCAAATATTATTGAAGTAAACGTAAGTTTACCACATTGGAGCAGTTGCCGCGGCAGCTGCTCTTTTTTTCATTCAACTAAGTAAGGGTATTGCAAACAAATGCAACTTATGGAAATTAAAGTCGTCATATTATAGAGGGGGTAGAACATGAAGATTTTTCTTTTAAGAAGTATATTGGTTGTTATATTAATATCTTTAGTCGGATGTCAGCAAAATAAAAGTATAACAGAAAACCTTAATACTAAAATAGAAATGGAAGGTTTTGAAGAACCAAAATCATCTGAGTGGGTAAAATATATAACGCCTGTAATAGAGTACATGTATTATAGAACACAAGCTGTGGTTAACAGTGATATAAATATTCTTTGGGATAAGTACAGAAACCTAAAAGATAATGTAGATAGCGAACAAGGAGTCAATATTGAGAAAAATGAGGTTGAATCTTTAAATCGAAATTTTGATTTGTTAGATGCTAATTTTAATATTGAAAGTTATGAACGAATTAAAGTAAAAATAATAAACGAAAATGAAGTGGTAGTACTTGTTCATGGAAGTATCATTTATTTAAAAAATGATTTTGATGAGTCTGGAGGGGAATATTTAATTAAGATCTTCTTAGAATTTAAGAACAATCAATGGACGGTTGTAAAAACTGACGAATACACTTTACCAGAATACAAAGAATGGGTGAGCCTGAAGAGAGGAATGGAATGATGAATAAAATATGGATAATAGCACCTATTATTGCTGCTTCACTGCTTATCCCTTCGGTCTCAAGTGCAGCCACATCCGCAACCTTTACTTACTCTTTAAATAACGGCGGGGAAAGCACAAGTTCAGCCCTCCTCAAGGAAGGAACAACTTATGTTTCTGCTAGCCACTGGGAGGCAGCTGGTCTTCAAGTCACATGGGATAAGTTACACCAGCGGGCACAGTTTGTAGGCTGGGGAAAATCGATCATTGTTTCTATCGGGAGTACGAAAGGCGTACTAGATGGGAAAGTGGTTGATATAGGAGGGAGCCCTTTTCAATTTAAGGAGCAATTATATGTGCCTGCCCGCTTCCTAGTAAAGTCCCTGGGAGGTGAAACGGTGAGTTGGGACGCAGCCCACTCTGTTTTTAAGGCAAAAGGGATTCTGTCCTACGCTAGTGCTAGTGCCAAATTTGGTGGACTTACTTACTCAGTCGATAAAACTCTTGGCAAATTATATGTCACTGATCCATCAGGAAAAACACATCTTTTGGCAAGTCTCGGCTCAGAGCTTTATGACATCGTTAATTTTGACTTTAAAAAGTCCCCAGCGGGTTTAATTTACCTGACCATTTCGGATATTTACGGGGAACCCCATATTAATAATAAATGGCACACGTTAGTGATTAAGAACGGAATGGTCATACGGCAGGCAAGTGTGGGGTACCACATAAGGTTTGGAAATAACGTGAAAATGTATGACAACACTCTATTGCTTACGGATGGAAAAACATTGCGGTTGATAGAGGATGGAACGGGTAACGTGACCGAAACTATTGATTTGAACAAACTTGGTGGGGAAATCGATAAATACTTGGTAGAAGGAATGGATGATGATTTTTTGCTGATTCGACCCAATCAAAAAGGGATTCTTATGCTTATTGATCGTAAGACTGGAGCAAAGACATTGTTGTATAAAAAGCTATTGAACACCGAACAGCAGGAATATGCTGAAACGAACGACATTCCGTTCTATGGTGACAATTTAAAATTCATAAAGCGTGAGGGAGATTCCTTACTCTTTAAGAATGAATATGTTAGAGACGGGACAATTTATAGATTCCCTCTTATTAGTGAGGGGTAACCGTTTAATGTCTTACAATATATAAAACTCCTTAAGAAGAATAAGAAGATAAATATACAACATTATCTGTTTAGTATTGAAAAGCCTGCAGGTTTTTTGTTGTAAATACAACAAAAATAATGTACTATTTCTTTACGTCTTTTTTTTATGAGTTAGATTAATGGTCGTAACTAAAGTATTTCTTCTATTCCAGCCTATGTCTATTGAAAGGGTGTTTTTATTATGTTTACAGGCTTATCTGCATTTCCACTAACTCCAATGAATGAGTCAGGGATAGATGAAAAGGCTTTTATACGACTGCTCAAACGTTTAACCTCAGCAAAAGTAGATTCAATCGGTGTTTTAGGATCGACTGGAAGTTATGTTTATCTCAATCGAGAAGAACGCCTTCGTGTTATTCAACTCGCAATTGAGCACGCCGAGGGGATTCCTGTAATGATTGGAATTAGTGCTTTGCGTACTCGCGATGTGCTCTATTTAGCAGAAGATGCCCAAAAAGCAGGAGCAAATGGGGTTCTTCTAGCACCTGTCTCATATCAGCAATTAACCGAAGATGAGGTGTTCTCACTGTATGAAACGGTAACAAATACTCTTACTGTTCCTTTGTGTGTATATGATAATCCAAGTACCACTCACTTTCGATTCAGTAATGAATTGCACGGGGAAATCGCAAGATTACAAAATGTCCGTTCGATTAAGATCCCTGGGGTTCCAGTGGATTTGGTTTCAGCTAAGAAAAGAGTGGAGCAGTTACGTGCGAATATTCCGTCTGATGTCACTATAGGGGTTAGTGGCGACGCGTATGCTGCAGTTGGCTTAAATGCAGGATGCGATGCTTGGTACTCAGTACTTGGTGGGTTATATCCAGATATTTGTATGAAAATAACGCGTTCGGCTCATACTGGACGTTCTGTCGAAGCTGAAAGTCAATCCGCCCGACTTGACCCTCTTTGGAAGATGTTTCAAAAGTATGGTAGTCTGCGCGTAGTTGCTGCCGTGGCGGAAATGCAAGGGTTGATTGACAGTCCGAGTCTACCGCTACCATTGCAAGGATTAAATGAGACAGCTCGTCTAGCTCTATCAAAAATTCTTACCCATATAGGGCTTGTTACTTAACTATCGAGGAATGTTAGTTTAATAATGATAGGGCCAGTTTTAAATTATCTATTAAGCTTCTGCGGCTTTGTGCTGGCGGAAGTTTTTTTGTTGGGGAGTAAGAGTTATGCTTCTTGTCATAATCTTCCAAATTATAGTATAATAAGAACTCATAATAGACTATTTCATTACAGTTGTAGAATACATACTCATATTTGAAAAATAAGGGGATGAGTTCATGACAGCAAATGCAACTGCGGAACAGATCCGCATTATCGAATACGATCCTTCCTATGCTGGAGCGATCGCTGAGATGTGGAACCGCAGTAACGAAAGCTGGGGTGGCGGCACCAACCAGAGAACAGAGGACAGCGTGCGTCGAGAGATGGAGATTTCATCCAATCTTCATGTGTTTATCGCCGTTGATGGCAACGAGGTGGTCGGCTTCTGCAGTTTTGCACACTACCGTCAAGATGAAGGAGCCTTGTATGTACCGCTATTAAATGTGCGACCCGACTTTCATGGTTATAAGGTAGGCCGCAATCTGATTTTGAACGCCGTACGCAAAACTGTCGAAGCGGGTTGGCCGCGTCTCGATTTGTTTACCTGGGCAGGCAACACCAAGGCTGTACCGATGTATAAGAAATGCGGATTCTTCTGGGAAAAAAATGAAGATTACGTCCATTTGATGAACTTCATTCCGACCGTCCTGCAAACTGAAGCGCTTGCTCCCTATTTCGATGAGCTGGATTGGTACGCAGACAGCACCCGAGAACTCCCCATCCAGCCGGATGGTCGACGGGAGCGTGGTTTTGATTTCTTTGATTACACTTGGCAAAAGGGAGACCTCACCTTGCGGGCAGAATTCGAGAAGACTGGCCGCGGGCTAACCGCTCTTGATACTCCCGATTATGAAATATCTACTGAGATTGACGACCACGATCTTGTTTTCGGTTCCGCCTACAAGATTCGCTATCATATCAAGAATCGCTCTGCTTCCGAGCTGGCGATTGAAATCAAGGGCCAGAACGATAAGAATATCAGGTTTGCCCTTTCCTCTGCACAAACACTCGCTCCGGGAGAGAAGGTTATCGTCGAGGGTTATTTCGAGCTTGACCCTGTTCGGGAGGAGCAGAATGATAAGAAGACCCATCCGGTTGTTATGAGCAAATGGATCATCGGTGGCAAGCGAGCAGAGTTCCGCATTGGCATCGCTCCGAAATTTCCGGTTAAGATGAAGATAGTGCTGCCAACTCAGGAGCTCTACCCGGATCTTCCGTCCGAACTGTACCTGAACGTGGAGAATAATTTTGCTTCGAAAGCAGAGTTCGCTTTTGACTTACCGGAGGATGGATTCCTTGAATGGGCGGATCGTGAGGTGCGCTTCACGCTTCCGGCTAAGAGTAAGGCTGCTGTCCCGGTACCCTTCACCCTGCGTTCTTACGGGCTCTACTCACAGGATGTTGAGGTGACGGCCGTTCCAGCTGGAAAGAAAGCTGTCTCCTTCACAAGCAAACTATCCGTCCTAATGAAGGGAAAGCATGGCCGCTTTGGCGGGCAGGAGGGGGATCAGTGGGTCGCCGTGAACGGCGCATTCTCCCTACATCTGAACAAGATCGACAATGGAATCTGGATTGAATACCCCGGCTCCACCCATAACTTCTGGTGGACCTATCCGAAGCTAGGCAAGCCGTTCGCAGAAGAATTCTCCAAGAAACAGGCCAAAGAAGTGAAGATATATTCACAAGGGGAGAGCCAGGTTCTAGAAGCCCTCTACGAGTCGGAAAACTTCCCGGGTCTGGAGATAAAAACGGTGGCCAGGCTGTTTGCAAACGGAATTACTGAGTTTCATCATGAGATCTGCAATACAAGCAGCAAGGCGCTGGATGAGAATATGTATGTGCTGACGAATTTCGGCTTCTTTGGCAAACGACTTATCCTGCCATACCAGGGCCATTACGTGGACATGGGCGATGCTTACTCCGGCGATCCGAATCGTTGGGACAGCTCCCAGATAACGGAGAACTGGCTGTTCTGCAAGGAAGAGAACGTCACATGCGGTATTTGCTGGGATCCTTCTCTGAAGCTGCTCCGCCCGGAATACCCACTTGGGCTGGAGCATAATCTTGGCCGAATTGCCGCCGGAGATGTCGTGCGGACAAAGGCGACTGTGTTTGCTCTAAACACATTCACCAAGTGGTCGGAATTCCGCTCCTTCGCACGGAGGCAACGGGATTCGGTCGTACCGGTACTGGACGATCATCTGGAATTAACGCTCGGCGGCGGAAATCCATTTGCGTCGGGGGCGTTTCATGCAGAACTAATCGAACGAAAGATGATTCCGCTTGCAGGGAGCCTCGAACTGTATGTGCAAAACGATGACGGAACAGAGCGGATAGCGGCTTGCATCGAGTTGCAAAGGGAGCAAGATTTACGCTCTGCAGACTTTGAGCTCCCACCTGAGGAAATGGAATCGCCGGGTCATAGCGAATCCGGACGAAAGGTACGGGTTGTCTATCGCGGAGAGGATCGAGTTCAGGAGCGGTCGGGTCTCTGGTTCCCTCAGACGGAAGCAACCGTCAACTGCACGATGGAAGAAGGCACGGTGGGTTCCATTTACACGGTGAGCAATGGTGTTCTCTCGATAGCGGCAGCCCCTGAGTTCGGAAGTGTCGTGCATTCCCTGAAACACCTAGGGGTAGAATGGCTGGACAGTTCCTATCCGGAAGCGGTCCCGCGTTCTTGGTGGAATCCTTGGCACGGTGGACTCGGCGTGGGAATTCCCGGCATGGGTGGATTCAGTCGGCAGCAGGAGCCGAGATCCGCAGCATGGGTGAAGCGGATTGATGTTCAAGGCAACGTCTGGAAGGGACTGCGAATAACCACTTCCATTGAGAAGCAGCAAGTAAACAGGGGGATCACAATCAACCAGCATTACCTTATGCTGCCCGGCGTCCCTGTACTCTGTGTGCACCATTCGGTGACCAATGGAAGTGGAGTGGTTCTGCCTCATTATTCACTATATGAGGAGAGTTACTTCAAGCCTTCGACTGTATTTTCAGAAGGATGGATGGAATTCCCCGAGGAAGGCAAGTTCCTTCTTGGGAAGTTGGAAGCTCATCTTGATTCAAAGGGGATCATGCGAATCGGTGCGGCAACACGTAAGGATATGCTCCATATTGTGAATAGTTATCATAGTTATCCCAATCAGAGGGCTTCGGCGTATGTGAACAATAAGGTATTCACTCACGGTGTGAATCACAATCTTCCTCTTCTGAATGGAGAAACCACTTGGACACAGCCAACCTTTCTGATCTTGGGGGGGATCACGCTGAATCCAGAGGATGTACATGAGCTTCTGAAGCTGACTTTTGCTAGTCCTACTGACGAAAAGGAGACCTCAAATGCCGATCATTGACATTCACATTCATCTGTCGGACATCGACAGCTTTCATCAAACAGCGAGGGATCTGTCCTCAGTAGATTACACAGCAGCTGGCCTCAAGGTTGAGTTTGACAAGAACGACGTTGTTCTCGGCATCGGTATGGGGGTCACGGAGCAGACGAAGGGAGCCTTTCCCGACTCTACTTCACCCAATCCGATGGGACTTGACTTGGAAGACAGTGTTCCGCCGTTTTTAATGGAATGCGTTGGCATTAATCCGAACATACTCACAGGGGATCACGCTCAGGAGGAGCTTGACCGAATTGAAGCGCGGCTGCATGATCCCTCGGTAGCGGGAATTAAGTTGTATGCTGGGTATTATCATCATTACGTCTATGACAAAATCTATACACCAATCTATGAGCTGGCTGCCAAGTACGACATGCCCGTAGTTATTCATACTGGCGATACTTACTCGATGAATGGATTGCTTAAGTATTCGCATCCTCTTACCGTGGATGAATTAGCCTTTCAGCAGCGCGGCGTGAACTTTATGATCTGCCATCTGGGCGATCCCTGGGTGATGGACGCTGCAGAAGTAGTGGCCAAGAATCCGAACGTCTATGCTGACTTGTCCGGTCTTGTCGTCGGCGATCGCCCCCATTTTGAAAGGTTCATGAACGAACCCTTGTTTATGGATCATTTTCGAAGGGCGCTCGTATACTCCGATCATTACGAGAAAATGTTGTTCGGAACCGATTGGCCGCTTGCCCCAATTGACCTGTACGCCGAATTCGTCCGCCGGCTCGTACCTGAGCAGCATCACGAGAAGGTGTTTTACGAGAATGCCTTTGGGCTGTTTCCGCGTATTCAGCAGCGGATTGCGGCGCTCTAATAATAGGGGACGTCACAGTCGGAGTGTAGTGAAGCGTAAGTTAATTAAGAATAAGTGAAAAGCTAAAAGCCATCCCTGTAAGTAATGTGAAGGGATGGCTTGTTTTTTGGTTAGATAGCAGTATTATTCTAAAAAACCACACGTTGTGAACTAAGCTCTTTGTCAAGACCGCATTCTAATAGTGTGCAATAAATTACAACTCAGACCAGTTTAAAGTCAGCTCCACAGTGTCTTCCTGCGTGGATAAAGCACCACCGATTAGTGACCAGCTTTCAGACTTGGTATCTCCTTGAATAATGAGGTTTTTCTCGTCAATGGTTTCCGCTGTGTCCGTGAGCCCTTGATCCTGGAAAAACTGTTTATAAGTTTCTGCCAGCTTATCAAGCTTTTCTTGGGATTTAAAAACTAATAGAACCGATTTTTTTCCGTCGTTTTGCTCAGAATGGGAAGTGGTTATTTCAACATCATCCGGGAGTGGAAAGTCCTTCGGCAAGTATTCCGGTCTCCCTGTCTCCTCAACCTGTACGGCCGCTGAGATATTCTTCGGTTCTTCTGATGTGGCTGAATCCTTGGCAGAGCACGCTCCCAGTACCCAGGCCAGCGCAGTCGTTATAAGAACCAGCTTACCGATTTTCCAGTGATTATGAATCATGTTTTCACTCCGTTTCTGTAATGGTCTTTTGTTGTGACAAACCTCACACAGAATCATACCCAGTATATAACAGGATAATTAAGGAAAACAACCCTTTTTGACGGTAAATGTAACGTAACAGAGCCCAATTTTTGAAAAGATATCTCAGATTATATAATGGTAGAAAAATTAATTTTGCAGGAGGAGAATTATGTTTCTTAAAATTAGTAAAATGATTTTAGCTATAATAGTTATTGCTACATCAACTTATAGTTTAATTACTAAAACATCTGATTTGGCGCCATATACGATGCTTTGCTTAGGAGTAATGATATTGGTAATGGGATTAGAAGAACTTAAGAAAGGCAGAAAAGGATTCTGGTATCTGAGTATTTTTATTTCTTTATTTGTTTTTTTTGTATCTATTCAGGATTTATTATTAAGCTAACGAGGCAAGAGAGTTCAATATCGGCAGTCTTCTAATCTACTCGTAAAGACTGTTTGATTTCAAAGCTCTTTTCAAGAGTATTTCTCCACCATTTTATTTAGATAATTTCGAAAGTCTTCAACATATGTTTTGGGCTTTATGATTTTTAGATTTGTCCCGAAACTTGCTAAAAATTGAAATCCCAAACTGTTTTGAGGGACATGAATTGTTGCTAATAAATATTCAGAGCTATAGTGTTCAATACTCTTTCGACCGTACCTTTCAATGAAATGATCTTTTATACTCGGCGAAATTAATGCATTAATAGCGACAAGTTGCGGTTGATAATTTGCTTCGCGTTCTTGTTCTAATAAAAATTCTCTAGGGTTAAATGTTTTTTCATCCACAATAAGATTATCGATCCGAGATAATTTAAACGTTCTATTTCCCTTACGCTGTAAACAGAATCCTTTCAGGTACCAACTCATTTCACTAAAATGCAGCTGATATGGCTCGACAATTCTGTTCGATGTTGTGCCATTTTTATCTATATAATCAAATGAAACTAATCTTCTCATTAATATTGATTCTTGTACCGTTTTCAAGGTTTGAAGAATCTCAGACCGACCCTCCCAATCATAAAAGGAGAGTTGAATTGAACTCTTCAGAGACAATGGGCTAACCATTCCTTCTATTTTTTTTATAGTCACATCCACTTCTTCGCTGATTAGAATTTGTTCCAAACCGTTCAACGCAGTCAATATATTCTCTAAGTCGGAGCTGCTTAAAAGACGTTTATCAATCTTGTATTCATCCATAATGCCGTAGCCTCCATTGACCCCATAGATAGAATAGATTGGGATGTTTGATAAGCCTAGTGTTTCCATATCACGTAGAATAGTTCTTTTGGAAACGTTAAACAATTGTGCGAATTCGTTTGCTGGAACAACATCTTTTTTCAGCAATATCATGATTATGGATATTAATCTCTCAACCTTTTCCATAGTTATGCCTCACTTTTTGTGCTCTAGATTAAAAGGTGACATACAGCAGTCACCTTTCGTAGATTATACTACATCTATAACAAGAGGGAGGTAATCTTTATGTCAGCTATTGCATATTTAAACTTTGCTGGATTTGCAGAACAAGCGATTGAATTTTATTCGGAGGCTTTACATGCAAATGAAGTGAAAAAAGCTAAATTTAAGGATATTCCACAAGATCCAAACTATCCACTGCCAGAAAATGAGTTAAATATGATCATGGAGTCTTCAATAGAATTCGCAGGTGGAAAAATAATGATGTCGGATATTTTACCTTCAATGAAGAGGGTAACAGGTGGGTTGGTGAAAGGAAATAATGCACTGATTAGTTTAGTCATCGATGATAAACAAAAACTGGAGGAATATTTTAATAAACTGTCTGTTGGTGGACATGTTATGATGCCTCTATCCAATACTCCCTGGTCTTCATGCTTTGGAATGCTGGTTGATAAGTTCGGAGTTTCGTGGAAATTCAATAGCGACGCAGATAAGTTTCTAGATCAAGTTATTTCGAATAAACAATAACTCAATCTAAAAAGGATAAAGTGATTTTCTATGGAAATTGAAAATCTTATTCCAGCAAAATCAAGAGAAGATCTGAGGGTTTGGCTGCAGGAAAACGGAAAGGCTAAAAGGTCTTGCTGGGTCTTGGTTAGTATGACGCCCACCCCTAATGTGTTGTTATATTTGGACGCGGTTGAGGAAGCTTTGTGCTTTGGATGGATCGATGGAGTTAAAAAGAAAATTTCTGAAACGGAGCTGGCTCAGAGGCTGTCTCCTAGAAGTGAAAAAAGTTCATGGACTGAATTAAATAAAGAACGTGTTCGCCGCCTTGAAAAAATGGGGTTAATGAGAGATGAAGGAAGGAGGGTTCTTCCTGAAATGGATCTCAATTTTTTTGGAATAGATGAAGATATAGAGCAAAGGCTAAAAGAGGAAAAGCATGTATACGATAATTTCATGGCATTTCCAGAACTTTATAAAAGAGTTCGGATCGACACGATACAAAGCAATAAGAATCAGCCAGAATTGTTTAGGAGCAGATTAGACAAATTCATAACAAAAACTAGAGAAAACAAAATGTACGGTCAATGGAATGATAATGGGCGTCTCCTAGATTATTAATATGTCTGGGGCAACTTTCAAACTATTAAGGCAGTAAACATCAAATCTAACCCTCGTTTCACCCGCACGTTCATTCATGAGAACATAGAGGCAATCCAATCGAGGAGGTTGCCTCTATGATCAAAAATTGATCAGTAATGAGCAATTAAATTAGTACCAAGTATGGCTACTGACAATCTTGATGAAATAAATTTAGTACCATCCCATGTCAAAAGGTTTTCTACGTACCCTAATGTATCCGAATTAGTAGTGCCGATAATTCGTTGAATAGCAAGTAAATCATAACTATTGCTTTTTTCGTTTGTGACAATGGGATATAAGGCAGCTAAGGCAAGAACCTCTCCTTTTACGGGTTGTTTTAGTTTGCCATCTTCGTTGTAGTATTGTGATAAGTACTCTCCGCCCTTGTTGCTAATGTCAATTGTGAATAGCACGTTAAGTTGGGGATTCCCTATGCTTACTTTATAAAAATCCTCATAGTTTACAATGAATTTATATTCAGTGTTGTATTTTTCAACATTAAACATTTCTTGAAGATTGTTATCCTTAAAGGAATACACATAGAATATGCCATATCCGCCGCTTCCTCCAGTATCAATACTTATTAAAATATCCGCTACGCTATCCTTAGAAAAATCCCCCAGAAAAAGTCTAGCGTTATATCCAGCATTGTATTGAAGATTTACCGTTGTAGTTTTGTTAGAAAGTCCATCTTGGATCACAAGTGTGATCTGATCAGCAAACTCTCCAGTTCCTTCTGGTTTATTTCCAAATAAATATATGTTATCAATCGTTCCGTCCCCATTTACATCGGCATGCTTAATATCCAACAAAGTAATGTTTCTCGATTGAGTCAAGTTACCATACCCTCGGTCTCGGTATATTTGGTTTAAATATTGGCGTGGAGTCCCAAAGTAAATCTTTTGTCTATATTGCGGATTATTGGATTCATAATATATATAGATAGGAGCATCAAGCAGTACAGGATCATTAGCGTAAAAGTATTGGTGAGTGGCCTCATTATTGTGTATATATCCAGCAGTAATATCAGACATTCATATTCCTCCATGTACTTAGGTTATAGTCCATACGTTCAGATCAGACGGCGCATATCATGTCATAGAAATCAATAAGGAGGGGAAATCAATGGGATGTCCTGAAGTTGGTCACGGATTTACTTCTACAACTACAATTTTGGTTCTTTATATTTTGTTGGTAATCATTTTATCTGCTGGTTTCTTTGTTTAATAACAAGACCATATAAAGCGTATTAAGCAAGAACAAGAGCCTATACTGCTAGGCTTTTGTTCTTTTTTTATATGGTTTATTTAGTTCCAATCACAAGAATATATCCGATGTATTCTTCATAACTGTCCATTATACTGTTGTACTTACTTATTACTTCCCAAATGGAGAGGTCAAGAAAGGAACCTACATCAATTTGTTGATAATAGTCTGGATGCTCAAAAAGATCCTCACTTGATTTAGGAAACATGAAGGGACCCTCAATCTGTGAACGAATAAATCCAATGGTTTTTACTAAGGCTGACCAGTCCTTAATGTCCCATAGCTTCTCAACGTGATAAAATTTGGTGATTTCTTGATTGATTTCTGTAGACATGGGTTTTCGTTGGATCATTTCTCTGTCAAAAAGTTGTCCTCCAGACCGCAGAACCCTGTAGTATTCCGATAATGCTTTCCCCGTATCGGTGAAAATAGATACAGACTCGACAAGAATCACATCAAATGATTCGTCAGGAAATGGAAGTGAAGTTGCATCTCCTTCCAAGAATATTACCGTTGCATTCTCATTTTCAGCCCGCTTCTTTGCTTTTGCTATCATATCTGGACGAATATCTATACCTACTACATCATGTCCCTGAGAAGATAAATAACAAGACGTCCGGCCTGTGCCACAACCCACTTCAAGAATCCGGGAGCTAGTGGGCAGGGGATATTGTTCAAATTGCTTTAAGGTTGCAGAGAACCCTCCAGGATGAGCATTACCAATACCTAATTTGGCCAGCATGTCGAAATATTCCATGTATTAAATTTCCTTTCATCGCGGGTTTTATCTTATAATATGTAAGAAAATTAATTTTGCACTGCAGATGAGGATTTTTTTGACATCATGGAGGATTCGATCTCTTAGAACCAAATGCCCAATCGACTGATAAATGAAAATAGCAATATTTCATCATACTTTAGCAACAAGTTAGAAGATGTATCTTCACTTGAAGATTACAATAGAGATGGAGTTTAGAGATATTCCAAAAAGAAAAATATGGAGCGGTGATGGAATGAACATTGAAGCAGTTTTTGAGCAGTTTCCTAACCTAAGATCAGAAGATTTAATATTGAAGAAGATTGAAGATCATCATCTTGATGAAGTTTTTGAAATCTATAACAATGACAAAGTATTTGAATACTGTGGCATAATACCCAAACACAATAAAGAAACGGTAAAAAATATGATTGGCCATTTTGAGAGAGATTATAATAAAAGGTCAAGGGTTAAGTGGGGAATATTCGCTAATCCTAAACCCGATCGGTTACTTGGAATTATTGAAGCTGTCGACTTTAATCAAAAGGTGAACGCAGTGACGATTGGTTACTTTTTGTCGGAATCACATTGGGGAAATGGAATCGCTACCGAAGCGGTAAAAATATTAATCGATTTTTTGTTTGTGGGTGTTAACGTCAACAGAATTCAAGCTGAAGTGATGCCTCTAAATGAGACTTCAAAGAAGGTAGTGTTGAAAAATGGCTTCATCAAAGAAGGAACATTGAGACAAGCAACACTATGGGCAGGTAAAGGAATTGTCGATTTAGAAATATACAGTATTTTAAAAGAAGACTATGTAAACTGATGAAGAAAGCGATTTAGTTGATATGTCTAGCACTATGTTTCAGAACAGATGAGTATATTTTCTTTCAGCAATCATTTTTTTGAATAAAGAACAGGTATTGAGAGGGAGTCGTAGGGCTTCTATACAGCAACTAGTAGACGAAGGTGCCAAAGTAATCGGGAAGGACATTAATAAAGAGACAGTCATATATCCGATAGGAACTGCTGACACAATTACATTAATTGGAGAAGGAATTTGAACGCATGGTCATTGATGGCAGGTCGGTGAATTTAATTAATACACAGACCCGAATAAAACGTAAAAGGGAGCATGATGCATTTAATTGCATGATGCTCCTTTTTTTAGTTCAATGTGAAATCATAAGTAACAACTGTCTCATTCCATTCTACTTTTATTGAATATGAACCTGACTTTAAATTGTTGAATGTCTTTTTATCGTTGTACTCATCTTCAGGTTCTAAATCAAGATAGTCCTTAATGGGAACTCCACCTTTTTCAATTAATTTATTATCTTTGAGTAATTTGTATCTTGCTCCACCAATGACTGTTATCGTTTCTTTGCTTTTGTTTTTAAATGTGTAAAAAACTATCGTTTCTGTACCTTCTACTTTTACATCTACGTTACCTTGTAAGCCTGTTGAAACTGATTCATTGTTTGAATGTGAAGTTTCCTCTTTTACAGTATCGTTTGAGTTATCTAAATTTGTATTTGAACATCCAGATAACACCAGTGAAATACCTAATAAGAAAATTAATATATAATTCATCTTTTTCAAATCTATCATCCACCTCGTAAATTTTTGACTACACATTATATACGAAAACTTTGATGAAGTTGTTGCTATCACCTTTGTGCAGGGGCATTGAACTAACGGGAAGTTTAGATTAGCAATCCATAAGAAACAACCCATGTTAAATTATACTTAAATGTAGTTAATGTATAATGTAGATATCCCTCATGAACAAAGGAGAACTGAAAATGAGAAAACTCGTTCTATTTCTGCACGCATCGCTTGACGGTTTTGTAGAAGGGCCGAACGGTGAAATGGACATTGGCTGGGTTTCCTACGATGCTGATTTGGAGAAACACGCGAAAGAAATTCTGAGTACTGCCGACACTGTCATTTGGGGACGTGGGACTTATCAGATGATGCACAGTTACTGGCCATCTGTGCCTTCGAACCCATCAGCTTCGCAGCATGAACGGAATCATGCCGAGTGGATCGAAAAGACAACCAAAATCGTTTTTTCCACGACGCTGGAGAAAGTCGAATGGAACAATTCCAGACTGGTGAAAGAAGATGTCGAGGAAGAGATCAAGAACCTCAAACAGCAGCCAGGCAAGGATATGGTCATCCTCGGCAGTCCTAGGTTCGCACACTACCTTATGCGGCTTGATTTAATAGATGAGTATAAAATTACGGTTTCACCCGTCCTAATCGGCAGCGGGTTACCGTTATTCCAAGGTCTAAAGGAGAAGGTCAATCTTAAACTTATCGAAAACAAGACATTTGATTCTGGAGCCATAGGTCTCGTTTACCAGACGGTTAGATGACCGTTTTCTCCTAAAGTAGATTACGCTAACGAGGAACTATAGTGGAACAGCGGTTGCCTCGGCAGCCGTTTTTTATTAGTTCAACGGGCGAGTTACATAAATGAATACACTTTCCTTTACTGGATAGATTATGTTGTGTTTGGTGCGTTAAGGTAGAGGAGGGGGAAGGGCCGTGAGGGTTTTAATTTGCTTTGTAATCCTAATCTCAATGGTTGGAACGCAAACTCCATTTTGCAATGCAGTTGATAAGAAGCCGCTTGAGGACTCAAGAGAATAGATTAATCGCCGAGAAATCGCCTTACCTGCTCCAGCATGCACATAATCCAGTTAACTGGTATGCGTGGAGTGAAGAAGCGTTAGATACAGCGAGACGAGAAAATAAACCTATTTTCTTATCTATTGGGTATTCATAGTGGTGAAATAGTCAACTTGTCATTGATGGCATGTCGGTAAATTCCACTCTTTTTATCGCAACATAACCCTCCTCTTATTGGGTGCCACCCTTTTCCTGAATCCACCATTATTCTGATCAGAAATACCATGTTAAAATTATGCAAAACAAAGCTAATAGGAGAACTAAAATGTTAAAGAAAATAAATATAGTGCTTTTAGTTGTAATAAGCGGCGTAGTAGCAATTATGGGATACAACTTTTCTATCGAAAAGAAAAATGCTAGTGATGAAGAATTAGTGAAAACCGTTTCTGAGTATGTTCGTATTCATGTTTCTGGTAAGAAACAAAGTGTACATTACGATCGTGAAATAGGAAAAATTGTAGTTCGATCTGAATTGACAGAGGAAGAAATAGAAGGACTATATGCACGATTTGATAAAAATAAAATTAGTATTGCATCAATCGATGCTGAGTATGTTGGAATAATATCTAATAGTCTCGATCATCCATTTATGCCCATTAATGAGGAGTGAGTAAATGGATATTACACAGTTAGATGATTTGATAAAGTCTAATGAAATGGATAAAGTAGGTTCACTCATTGATGAAATTGTCCAAGCTAAAGATTTTTCAATGACTCCATACTTAATTACACTATTGAAGGAAACGAACAACCACAATTTAAGGGACCGTATTGCGATGGCTCTTTCAGATTTGGGTATCGAAGAAATAGTAGAAGTGATTTAGATCTTCTAAAAGAATCAAAAACAATGGGTAGCCGAGGGACACTGCTGTATGCATTGGAACCCTTGAATTATATAGATCATGCTGAAGTGATTCATAAAATGATGTTAGAAGGTAATTTCGAGGTAAGCAGACAATCGTATATACTGTTGGAGAAAATCAACCACATGATTCCTGAAGATACTAAAAAAGCGTATAAGATAAGGTTGAAGAAACATATTGAAAATATGCAGGACAAAATAGATTTTTTGTCTGATGTCCTTGAAGAATTCTAAAGAGATACTCTTAGTTAAAGTGACTGGGTTAAGTCGAGAGCTGAGAGTGAGGGGTAGATTACTATTTCTGAACTACTAATAAACGGACTTATGCATATAGGAGTAAATCTGGTGAATCATGCGGACTATGAGGGGGCTATATTACTTTTTCAGCAAGTAGTTAAATCATATCCAGACCGTGCTACCCCATACTTTTTTATAGCAAATTCATTGGCTGAATTAAATAGGCACGAAGAAGCTATTGAGTATTACAATAAAGCGATTAATATTATACCAAACATAGATTTTATATTTAATAAATGGTTGTATTAATGTTACTTAGGAGAATGATAACGGAATGAAGCTGTTTGCAACTTGGAGTCTGCCTTCTCATTGAAGTAAAGGGCAGGATACTTCGAACGTGGCAAGAATTATAACCTTGAACGTTTATTAGAAAGTAGGTTGTTAATACGTGGTGTTTGCACATCTCATTGTGGAGTTACACTGTCTTTACGGGATAGGTGACCTAGATGAAAAAAATCCTGTTCCACCTTTTTGTAAAAACGGAGTTCGTAAACCAGGGTACCATTGTTTATCGGAAAATTGTGAGTTTTCAGGGCATGCACCAGTGCCTCTTGAAATAGCCTATTCAGATGAAAAGGGTGAAGTAGCCCCTGATGCGTGGATAGGATTTGGAGGCGATATGGACCCTAATCCTTATAACGATAAGATGGTGTTGGAACTAAAAGAATCATGGGAAAATCTTTGTAAAAAGAAAGTAAATGAAGCATATGAAGATTATATGAAGCAGCACAAACTACTTGAAGATAAAGAATGAAATTCAATTATCGAAGAACGTTTGTTGAACAAATAGAGAATGGAAAAAACGCTAATAGAGGGGTAACTCATGGATAAAATGGTTCATGAATTGAAGAATATTGAATTAGATAATCCATTCCCGTATAAAGATTCCGATATAATTCAGGAGGATTTCCGTTCTGCATTTATGAAGCTAAGACATGAGGAAAACTCATTGAATGGTGATTTTAACACCTATTGTATGAATATTGCGGGTACTTTAAGCTATGCCTTGACTGGTAAGATAGAAGATATTCCTCACCGACAAAGAGAATTGTTAGAGCTTACTTTCTTTAATTGGTACCCGCAGTATAGATTCATCGAGGGAAGTATCGGTAAGTACGCGGAGTTCTTTAAAGAGTACGAGAACTACGAGAAAGCTCGACTGCTGCTTCTCGACTATTTAGAGGCAGCAGATAAGGGATTGCGCTAACGGGAAACGATAGTTCAACCAGAACAGGGAGCAGGCCGTCGGGGTGCTGCTCCCTGTTACATTGAATTAAATTAAGACTGAACGATACGAATTCGAAGGTCAGGCACAGTGTTTTAATATAGAGTTGGAATCGGAGAACAATTGAAGGAAACAATATCTCTTAATGCAATCGAATATTGATTCCATCTTCCGCCGAAAAACCTAAAGCCATAGGCTCTTGATTCCCCGACAGTCGTCAAAAAAAACCAGAAATTATCTCCGTTTCTAAGCCACATATAAGTGAAACGATATAAACAATGTTGAAGACCGAAAGGACTCGGGGCATAGGGAGGCAATTGTTGCGTATATCCCATTATTCGAGGTTCACTCCTTGTTGAAATTAGATTTATAACCAGTTTATGCCCAGAGTCAAAGATTGGGTTGGATGTATGCCTAGGAGCAGGGCGTGTAAAAAAAGGTATTTAATGCAAAGGACGGTTACAATCTAACGGAGTACGATAGCTTCACAAGACACAACGGCAGCTGGCACACGATCGGCTGCCGTTGTTCATTGAAGTAACAGGCAGGATAGTATGGTGCCTACCTTGAATATATAACGGCAAAGTTAATTATTTGCCGTAATCGAGAATGGGTCGCATCTTCAAGGAAAGCAGGCACCACATGAAACTCAAAGGAACTATGACAGAACAGTCATATCGAGAAGAATTAATAGCATCAAAATCTCATTTATTCAATGATATATCCATGCGTAGTTTTTTAAACATAATTAGAGAGACATTTCCTGTGATGAAGACAGCCCACGTTTTATCTTGGACACCCGACCAAGGTGAGGATATCATTAGTTTTCTTGTTGATAATCACTCAGTTATTACGATTGAACTGGACCGTTATGATAAAACTATTGCCCCGATAGTCGATGTTTATCCAATTGAGTATTGGATAAAGGGACTTAGTAAAACGTTTCAGATTAAAATCGCAGTAGCCTTCGATTTAGCTAAGAACGATTTAATATAAGGCAATTAAGGTAATTGCAGTAACAAGTTGTTCAACTAACGGGAAACTATTGTGGAACAGCGGTTGCCTCGGCAGCCGTTTTTTATTAGGTCAACGGGCAAGTTACATAAATGAATACACTTTCCTTTACTGGATAGATTATGTTGTGTTTGGTGCCTTAAGGTAGAGGAGGGGAATAATGAGGAGTTCATAATTATGCCTGATTTTAATAATTTAGTAGTAGAGTTGCAAAACAAATTGGTAAGCGAGCCTAAAAATAGCCAACTATTGAATGATCTTGCTATCGCTTTAATGGAAGTTAACAACTTTGAAAAAGCTTTAGAGTGTTTTGAAACAGCAGTACAAAACAAACCTTCAGTACAATCCTTAAATAATTTAGGTTTCTTTTACTACACAGAAGGTGAGCCAGTAGGTGATGGTGCTTGGAGATATAGAGAAGATAAAGCAATAGATTTACTGAAAAAAGCAATAGAGCTAAACCCAAAATCTCATTTTCCATATGCTATTCTAGGTAGAATCTATACTCTAAATAAGGATTATGAAAAAGCTATGCCACTATTGCATCAATCGGCTAAATATAAACCAACTTTAGAAAACCTAAATAATCTAGGAGTATGTTATTACTTTACTTCTTCCATTCCAAAAGCCTTCGATTTTTTCCATGCGGCAAGTTTAAAGCGTGGTGACCAGAATAGAAGTCTCTACCCTCTGCTAAGCTCAGGAATTTGTATGTCAAGTTTAGGTGAAATATCTGAAGCAAAAAACATAGCTGAGGAGTTACTTGTGCATTGCAATGAACAAGACCTTTTCTTTGAAGAAGATGATATAGCAGACCTATTATATGAAATAGGAGATTTTAAAAAAGTAGTAGAAATATATGAGAAATCTAAATTGGGATATTCTAGATATTGGGTTCCTTCGTACCTATATTCAATTAAACAAACAGGAAACTACAAGAAACTAAATGATGTTATTTCAAATGTTATTTTAAAGGCTGAAGAAGATATTAAGAATACTCTTAATGATGATGATGATGATGATTGGAGCTATGAAGATAGACAGGAGCATATAGAGGAGATAAGAGCAGATATATCATTCTATAAGAAATCCTTGGAAAAAATTTTAAAAGGAGAGCGTCCATCAATTGATTTTCAGCCAAGTATTGAAAATACTTGTTATCTATTTGGTTGTTTGCGACACAACAATCCTCATTACCGTTAAGGTGAATACTGTACATCTCTATTATTTAGATAAGGATGTCGATAGTACTTATACAAGCCAACTGGCATGCGTGGAGTGAGGAAGCGTTTGATACCGCGAGACGAGAGAATAAACCTATTTTCTTATCTGTTGGGTATTCGTAGTGGTGGAATACTCAACTTGTCATTGGTGGCACGTCGGTGAATTCCACTCGTTTAATCTTGACATTCCTTCCCACTCCCGTTTCATTTTCCGTGCCATTCTTTTATCTATTTCCCTCTAATCTACTGCTGTGCTTGAATTTATATCCTCTTTGAACCTCGCCCAATAATATGTGCAAATACTCCGTACTCGTTTGTAACGATTGCACTAATGTAAACATTTCCTCCTGTGATAAAGCTACTCTATCCACCAATATAAGGTGTCATCTATATTGAGTTGAAATATCTCTACTCAAAATTCATGCGCTCTGTCTTCTTTTAATATAGCTATTTTTGCTGAGGGATCCATTCAGAGATTGTCATTAAGCTAACGGGCAGGATAGTTTTAATCTCTTCGCGAATACTCAGGTATGGAATTTTTGCAAAGTTCGTCGAACCATACCAAAATACGATTGAGGACTGGTGAGAATGTACGAACAATTAAAAGTTACATTGTCAATTCTAATGGAACTAAATGATAAGTGTAAGTTAAACAAAGGTATTGAGATAATCAACAAAGCAGAATTTGAGGAACAACTAGATAATCTGAACGATTATTCCATTATGGTTAATGAGATGAACCTTATTCTTGATAATCTTAAAAATAACACTGAACTTTCATTTAGTGCCACAGAGAGCGAACTTCACAAGTTGCATATTAAATTCACTGACACAATATGGCATGTTAATGAAGTTCATGAATTAGTTAAGAAAATGATTGGCAAGTTTCCAATTTAATGTAGGTGTATATTCCAATGCATTAAGCTATCGGGACACTATAGTGGAACTGCGGTTGCTTCGGCAGCCGTTTTTTATTTGTTCAACGGGCAAGTTACATAAATGAATACACTTTCCTTTACTGGATAGATTACGTTGTGTTTGGTGGGTTAAGGTAGAGGAAGGGGAAAGGCTCGTGAGGGTTTTAATTTGCTTTGTAATCCTAATTTCAATGGTTGGAACGCAAACTCCATTTTGCAATGCTGTTGATAAGAAGCCCCTTGAGGACTCAAGAGAATTGCAACATCAAGATATGCTTGTTATGCTTTTACTACCGCATATGCGAGAGAAACTTGGAGAGGTATATTCAGATGTATTTTCAGTACCAGGTTTACCCGATATTTATCCTTATTTTGTTGATGTGAAGCATATTGAAAGGGTTAATGGCTTCCGTGGTTTTGATTTTTTGATCACACTTGATGTGCATCCAACAGTTGGCCCTCACATCCCTGTCGGTGAAGATGCTTTTACATATCGGATCTCGGCATTTGGAGTTGAACTTAAAAATTTTGAACATCTTAGAGGACCCAATAAGAATGACTTCCCCCCAAATTACCAAGATCTTTTGAAGTAACGGACCCTATTCTTGAGGAGTACATTTTTTTCACCCTGCGATTTTCCCCCTCTTTTGGGTAAAATACCACTAAGCTTTATTTTACCAACAATCCCACATCGAAAAGAGGTGATGCCCCATGACAACGAATCACAACCCCAATAGATTAATCGCCGAGAAATCGCCGTATTTGCTCCAACATGCACATAATCCAGTCAACTGGTATGCGTGGAGTGAAGAAGCGTTTGATACAGCGAGACGAGAAAATAAACCTATTTTCTTATCTATTGGGTATTCGTAGTGGAGGAATAGTCCACTTGTCATTGGTGCCACGTAATGGAACGAGAGTCTTTTGAGGACGAGGAAGTAGCAGAGCTTCTTAACAATCATTATGTTTCCATAAAAGTTGACCGTGAGGAGCGGCCGGATATTGATGCGCTGTACATGTCAGTGTGCCAGGCCCTTACGGGTTCTGGTGGATGGCCGCTAACGGTGCTGTTAACACCTGATAAAAAACCATTTTATGCAGGCACGTATTTTCCGAAGAAGCGGAAGTATGGGCGAATGGGGATTATGGAGGTTTTGGAACAGATCCGGGTGAAGTGGGAAGAGGATGGACATGCTTTGAGTAAAATGGGCGATGACCTTCTTGCGGAGATCCAAGCTTCCGAACAGCATCCTGAGGGAAAGGATAGTGAGGGTGGTGGAGAAGCGATGCTTCATGACGCATTCAAGCTGTACCGCCGCCAGTTCGATAAGGAATATGGAGGATTTGGGAATGCGCCGAAATTTCCGTCTCCGCACAATCTATCATTTCTTCTGGCCTATAGTCAGGCCTACAATCAACCGGAAGCTTTGGAGATGGTGGAAATCACATTGGAATCCATGTTTAGAGGTGGGATGTATGATCATGTTGGATTTGGGTTTTCACGATATTCAACAGACCCACAATGGCTGGTTCCACATTTCGAAAAAATGTTGTATGATAATGCGCTGCTGGCGTATGTCTATTTGGAAGCTTTTCAGCTCACGGGTAAACCACTCTATGCTGAAATTGCTGAAAGTATCTTCACATACGTGCAGCGAGATATGACCTCTTCCGAGGGAGCCTTTTATAGTGCAGAGGATGCGGATTCCGAAGGGGAAGAAGGTAAATTCTATGTGTTTTCCCGTGAAGAAATCGAGGAAGCGCTAGGTCTTGAAGATATGCACTCTTATTGTCATGTGTTCGGGATAACGCCTGAAGGTAACTACGAGGGTAAGAATATACCGAATTTGCTGCAGGGATTGCCTGATGAAGTAGCTGAAAAGTTAGGGATGAACCCGCTTGGTTTACGGACCCGGATAGAGGAGTGGCGTGAGAAGCTATTCACATATAGAAAGCAGCGCATCCATCCGGCCAAGGATGATAAGGTGCTGACAGCTTGGAACGGGCTGATGATTGCTGCGCTGGCTCAGGGTGCAAAAGCATTACAAAAACCAGAATACGCGAAGGCTGCAGGAGCAGCGTTGGATTTTATTTGGAATCATATGCGGCGAGATGACGGAAGGTTGTTGGCGCGCTATCGTGAAGGTGAGGCTGCTTATCCAGCTTATATAGATGACTATGCTTTTTTACTCTGGGGACTTACGGAATTATATGAAGCAACAGGAAATGCTGTGTACCTGGAGCGAGCTTTGATTCTAAAAGATGGGATGCTTGAGCTGTTCTCCGATGAGGAACGCGGTGGATTTTTCTTCACAGGTATTGACGGAGAGAAGTTGCCTATCCGCTCCAAAGAACTGTATGATGGTGCGATGCCTTCGGGTAATTCAGTGGCGGCTAGGGTATTGTGGAAGCTGGCGGGCATTACCCAGGATGCAGAGTTGAAGGGTGTCGCTGAACGAACGGCAGATGTACTCGGAGCTGCAGCGTCACATTATCCACCAGGTTACTCAATGTATTTGCAGGCGTTGCTTGCTATGGTTGGCGGTGGTAAGGAATGGGTTCTGTCCGGTAAGCGGCACGATCCAGCATTGCATGGAATGATTGCACATGTTCAGCAGGCTTTTATGCCGGATGCCTCATTGTTGATCAAGTGGGAAGGTGACGGTGAGGAAGAAATTGTGAAGCTTCTGCCGCATCTTGCGGATAAACCATCTATCAACGGTGAGGCTACTGCCTATGTATGCAGAGATTTTGCTTGCCGAGAACCAATTACGAATATGGAAGCCGTGCGGGAGCTGCTTGCATCGACTAAGGGAAACGTTTAGATTTTGCTGACTTTGAACTGGGAACTGAAGCCGAGGCTATACGGACTGGAAGTGTGTATTTTTACCTGTATCAGCGTAAGTAGACATGCACTCCAGTATCTTGGTTGATATAGGCTCTTAGTGTGTTGGTTGTATGCTCCTAGTATGTCGGTTGATTTGAATATGAGTGAGTGTAAAAAAGAGAGGGAAGGCCGCCGCCATCCCTCTCTTTGTCCTACAATAAATGTGAAAAACTCACAATTTTAACTCACTTGGAGTCTCCTCAATCTCGTTCCTCAATTTCAATCTCGTTCCTCAATTTCAATCCCGTTTCAGTCTCAATCCTCCGCGCTCCCCTTATAATAGGTCCGAAAGACGATGTCTTGATTATAGTTACCAAACCCCGCGCCGTATAAGGTTAGTCCGCCAACATGGGTGGCATCTTCTTTGACTTCTATGCGGAGAGTCCATTGATTACGCTCGACAGCCAGATCATGTAAGCTGATATCCGACATTTTTTGTCCATCAAGAAAGGTGCCCTTATCATTGATTTGGATTTGCTTCAGGAATCCGTATTGGTTGACACTATCTCTCCACCACATAGGTGTATAGGTTCCTCGTCCCTCACCCGAATCGCCGGGACTCGTCCAGTAGCCAAGCTCCGTGCCGTTCAGAAAAAAGCTGATGTCTGATGGCCAGTTCCGGTTAACACCTGGTGCCTCCGAACCCAATTCCAGAGATATCTCAATCTCCTCAATGTTTTGGGAGGATAGGAGGTAGTTCGGCAGCTTGTATTCTACATACCCTTTCCCGAACCAGAGAATGCGCGCATTCACGCGTTCCGGGTCCAGAAAGAATCGGGGGTCATCGAATTGACCGATTAATTTACTGGATGTAGCCAGCCCACAGGTTGGAGCAATCTCGAAATCGTTGTAATGACCGATAGGTACGGAGATTTCATGGAACAGCCGCGGAGCATTTTTAATGAAAGGAAATAGGATTTCAATGGCTTCCACGGCAAGAGTATTCATCTTATGCGTACCGCCATCCAGCCGGACCATCTCTGATCTGACTATTCCAGTTTCCTGAAGCTTGCGCACATGCATGGATACGATGGCACCGCTTAATTTCAGTTGGGATGCTAAATCCTTGTTATTCATTGGCTGGTCGGCGAGCAGCCGTATAATGTTCAGCCTTACCTCACTGGCTAAGGCTTCAAATAAAGGGAGCCAGGTTGTGTCTGCGGAAGCTTTTATCAATGTCAGCCCTCCAGGATTCTCAAATCTATAGTTATTCTAAGTCAGAAACAATGAATGCACAAATCCATTTCTCAAAAAAAAGAGTTGCAGAAGTGTGGATATGCTACTATTATAGTATTTAAATTAACATTTATGCAATGCGATTAATAAAAACATTAATTCAAGGAGCGATTAAACAAAATGGCCAATAAAGCAACCATGATCGTGGACAAGGATTTTGTTATCGGGGATATCGACGAAAGAATATATGGATCGTTTATTGAGCATTTGGGAAGAGCCGTGTATGGCGGCATTTATGAACCTGGACATGCGCAATCTGATGAGAGCGGTTTCAGAGAAGATGTTCTTGAATTAATTAAGGAATTAAAGGTACCGATTGTGCGTTATCCGGGCGGTAATTTCGTCTCTGGCTATAACTGGGAGGATTCTGTGGGTCCTAAGAATGAACGGAAACGCAGATTGGAGCTTGCTTGGCGTACGATTGAGACTAATGAGTTCGGATTTAATGAATTCGTAGATTGGGCCAAGAAAGCTAACACGGAAGTGATGATGGCAATCAACTTGGGGACCCGGGGTATAGATGCGGCCAGAAACATACTGGAATACAGCAATCATCCATCCGGAACCTACTGGAGTGATTTGCGCCGCGAACATGGATATGAGAAGCCTCACGGAATTAAAACCTGGTGTCTTGGCAACGAGATGGATGGACCTTGGCAAATCGGACATAAAACAGCACATGAATATGGCCGCATAGCTCAAGAGTCAGCAAAGGTTATGAAGTGGGTTGACCCTACGATTGAACTTGTGGCTTGCGGAAGCTCAAATATTACTATGCCTACATTCCCGGAGTGGGAAGCTACGGTTCTTGATCATACTTATGATCATGTGGAATATCTGTCGATGCATCAGTACTATGGTAATCAGAATGATGATACACCAACCTTCTTGGCCCGCTCACTTGAGATGGATGACTTCATCCGTACCCTCATTGCAACGTGTGATTATGTAAAGGCTAAGAAAAGAAGCAAGAAAAAGATGATGTTATCCTTTGACGAATGGAATGTCTGGTTTCACTCCCATGAAGCGGACAGCAAGATGGATCCTTGGAGTATCGCTCCTCCACAGCTGGAAGACATCTATAATCATGAGGATGCTTTGCTGGTAGGCTGTATGTTGATTAGTCTCTTGAAGCATGCAGACCGGGTCAAAATGGCTTGTATCGCTCAGTTAGTTAATGTTATTGCGCCAATTATGACTTCTAATGGAGGAGGAACCTGGAGACAAACGATCTTCTATCCTTATATGCACACCTCCGTATACGGTCGAGGTAAGGCATTGGTGCCTTTGATCAACTCTCCAAAATACGATTCCAAAGAAATTACGGATGTTCCATATCTGGAATCCGTAGCCGTTCATAATGAAGAAGCAGGCGAAGTAACGATCTTTGCGGTTAACCGCCATCTGGAATCAGAGCTTCTGCTGGAAGTTGATCTTCGCAGCTTTGGGGCTTGTACACTGATTGAGCATTCCGTGATGGAAAGTGATGATCTGAAAGCGACCAATACCGAACAACAGCCTAATCGTGTGAAACCACATAGTAACGGCAGTGCAGTAGTTGATGGTGCTAAAGTGACCGCTTCCCTGTCAAAAGCATCTTGGAATGTTATTCGTCTGAAAGTATAGTTCACGATTTCGAAATCTATATGCAATTATACTAACTAATCTCTGAAAGAAGGTATTAATCATGGCTAACCGCCTAACTGTCAACACAGATATTACAAAAGGGACCATTAACCGCAATATCTATGGACATTTCTCTGAGCATTTGGGACGTTGTATTTATGAAGGCCTGTGGGTGGGTGAAGATTCTCCTATACCGAATACGAATGGTATCCGTAACGATGTTGTTGCCGCACTCAAGGAAATGAAGATCCCTGTACTTAGATGGCCAGGCGGCTGTTTTGCTGATGAATATCATTGGAAAGATGGAATTGGTCCTAAGGAAACGCGCAAGCGGATGATCAATACCCATTGGGGCGGTGTGGTAGAAAACAACCACTTCGGTACACATGAGTTTATGATGCTGTGTGCAATGCTGGAATGCGAACCCTACATTAACGGCAACGTGGGTAGTGGAACCGTACAAGAAATGTCGGAGTGGGTAGAGTATCTCACCTTTGAAGGCGTATCCCCAATGGCTGAGCTGCGTAAGGAAAATGGGCGGGAAGAGCCTTGGAAAGTTAAATACTTTGGCGTAGGCAACGAGAACTGGGGCTGCGGTGGTAACATGCGTCCTGAATACTATGCTGATTTGTACCGTCAATTCCAAACTTATGTACGAAACTATGGTGACAACAAGATTCACAAGGTTGCTTGTGGACCTAATGTAGATGATTACAATTGGATGGAACAAGTAATGAAAAATGCCCATCAATTTATGGATTCTATTACCCTGCATTATTACACGATTCCGGGAGAATTCTGGACGGGTAAAGGGCCGGCTACAGGCTTCCCGGATGCGGAGTTCACCGGAACACTGAAAAAGGCATTTTTCATGGAAGAATTAATTACCAAGCATACGGCGATCATGGATCAATATGATCCTGAGAAACGAGTAGGTCTGTTGGTTGACGAATGGGGAACTTGGTACGATGTAGAGCCAGGAACCAATCCGGGCTTCTTGTATCAACAGAATACGATTCGTGATGCTCTTATCGCGGGTATCTCTCTGAATATCTTCAACCAGCACTGTGACCGTGTACAAATGGCTAACATTGCTCAAATGGTGAATGTACTTCAAGCTGTAATTCTGACCGAGGGCGAGAAAATGATCTTGACCCCAACTTATCATGTGTTCAATATGTTCAAAGTACATCAAGATGCACAATTACTGGACATTCATCTGGCAAGTGAAGTGTTGGGAGAAGGTAAGGAAGCTTATCCTCAGCTGTCCGTATCTGCATCCAAGAACGATGCAGGTCAAATCCATATCAGTATTTGCAACTTGGATCACAAGTCGAATGCGAATGTAGATTTGGAGCTTCGGGGTCTGGTGGGTGAGAAAGTGAAAGTTACAGGCACCACACTAACTTCCGATGCTACGGATGGTCATAATACTTTTGACAACCCAGACCGTGTGGCACCTTCCGAATTCACTTCCTTTTCGTTGGAAGGTACTGTATTGAAGCTGGAGCTCTCACCAATGTCTGTTACGGTTCTCGAATTGACTGCGGAATAGCAGGACAGGAGTATGAACAGGGATCGATCATGTAAAGGATGTCGGGATGAGTACCAGGTGACGGAAGAGCAGATCATCCGTGTGTTAGCATCGCCTATGTTCAGCGAAGGGAACTCTGTCCCAGAATCTGTCTATCAGGAACGTTTACTCCATTGTAAGGAATGTCCCAAGCTGGTAGGAGGTTATACCTGCTCCCTTTGCGGATGCATTGTACGGATCACCGCCAAGCTCAAGGAGAAATGCTGCCCCCTTCCGGGTACTCCAATGTGGCAATCCTTTATAGAGTGAGTGAAATATTACAGGCTGCCCTATCTATTATTGGGCAGCCTGTTTTGTTAAAATATCAGAAAAAATTAAATTTTGAACAGAGCTGGAGTGAGAAAAATGTAAGAAAGGATGATGGCTTTGATCAAAATGGTAACCCTGCTGATTCAAACGTTATTCCGCCGTACAATTACCCGAACCATCTTTTTTTCCTACCTGTTTATTAACATTCTCCTTGTTTTTCTCCTTGGTTATTTCTCTATTAGGGATTCAACAGCTACCATTACAGACCAAGCGGCAGCATCCAGCTTTAAGGTTATGGAACAGGCTGCGCAGTTATTTAACTTTAATCTCGAAGAGGCTAAGCGGCCATTGGTGCAGTTAGCGGGTCATTACTCCGTTATTGCTCTTATGAACCCCGGCCGAAAGGCGGATGTTAATGAAATCATTCAATATGAGCGTAATATCGCCGAGTTGGCTTACGGAATCACAGCTTATCAAAGCTTAGTTAGTGACGTTCTTATTTTGGGGGAGAATGGTTATGTGAATAACGTAGCGGGCCGCAACATATTACGTTGGGATTATCCTTTTACTGAACAGAATTGGTTCCAAGCTGCGGTGAACGAGAATGCCGACAAAGGCTTCAACACCCTTGGCCTTCATAAACAGGATTATTTATCTCTCAATAATGTGTTCAGCTATAACCAATATACGTTCTCTGTTGCATTGCCGGTAAAAAGTTACAAGGGCCAAACGATCGGAGCTGTCATAGCCAATTTGGATCTGGATAAGTTCAATGGTCTATTCGAATTGAGTTCTTATCAGGATAACGAAGACATTTTCATGATAGATGATCAACGAACGATTATTGTGAATAAGCATAGCGGCAGCATAGGGGAAAAGCTCGATTTTCCCGGGATTGAAATCCTTTCAGAACGTCCGTCCGGGAGCTTGGTCTCTACCATTGGAGGCAAAGAACATCTCGTCACCTACCACCCCACCTCTACACCAAGTATCAGAATTGTCTCGACGATTCCAATGTCAGAAATACGTGCACAATCCGATCAACTGCGGAGTTACCTAGCGGGAATTATGTATTTATGTATCGTTTTTAATGTGCTTATATCTATTCTGATTACGGTTACCATTTCGAGACCTTTCAAAAGGCTTTTGCGGACGCTGGATCATATGGGTGAAGATGATCTTTTCGTTGTTCCCAAAAATTATATCTACCGCGAGCTTAATTTGATCGGCAAAAAGTTTAAGGAGCTTGTCGGAAGAATTGAAGCGCTGGTTAAGCAAAACTATTTATCTCAGATATCAATGAAAGAGGCAGAATTAAAATCTCTTCAGTCGCAAATAAATCCACACTTTCTATTCAATACCTTGCAAGCGCTTCAAACAGAAATTGTCTGCGGCAATACAGATGAATCCAATCGGCTTGTGCTCTCTTTAAGTAGTCTGCTGCGCTACTCCATGAAACAATCACAGGAAACTGTAGAGATTGAACAAGAATTAAACAATGTCAGGGACTATTTGTTCATTATGAATATCAAATACAATCACGCCATTAACATCCAATATGATATTCCGGACCCGGCAGTGTTGCGTAGTCATACGGTAAAATTGACCCTTCAGCCACTGATTGAGAATGCTATACTTCATGGCTTTAAGGAAAATCCCCATAATGCATGTATAACAATTAGCGTGAAGCTTGTTAAGCACGGGATCTGCATTGCTGTTACGGACAATGGAGCGGGAATCCCTGAAGAGATTCAGCGGGGGCTTGATGAGCGATTAGAGAGTTCTACTGTGAATCGAGCGTCAGAGAGTATTGGCCTGTACAATGTAAACCAGCGAATCAAGCTGAGGTTTGGTGAACCTTTTGGTATAGAGATTGAAAGTGAGCCTGGTGTATATACCCGTATCTATGTAAATCTCCCTGAATAGGGTCCAGCCAAAGGAGAATTGAGAATTATGAAGCTGCTTATTGCGGATGATCAAATGTCGGTCCATAAATACTTAACCCAAACGATTGATTGGAATGCACTTGGCATCAAGCAGCTTGAACATGCTTACAACGGGGAAGAGGCTGCTGATCTTGTGGAGTCATACCGACCTGATCTGCTGATCATAGACATTCAAATGCCTTTGTTAAATGGAATAGAAGCTTTGAAGCGAATACAGTCTTTGGAATGGAAGCCTAGAACTATTATATTGAGTGCTTATGATCAATTTGAATACGCTCGGGAAGCCCTCAGGCTTAGAGTGTCACAGTATATATTGAAGCCTATAGATTTAGATCCATTAAGAAAAGTTCTTGAGGAACTAATTGAAGAGGCCCGCAAGGATATTTATGCTTCCATAGAGAACGAACTGGACAAAGCCACTTACTCGGGGGTACTGCCAGAGTCGTCAATTACAGTTATAGAGGATGGGTTTGAAAAGCTTGGTGTTGGCTCTTATATAGCTGTGGCTGTTGATGGCCTTCCTTTCGATCATTTTTACCAGGCACAGCAATCTTGGAGTAGTGAGGGTATCCATGTATGCAACATACGGACATACAAACATCATAAGGAGCATGTTATTGTAGTTGCTCTGCAGGGTAGGATTCATGAAGCAGAATTGTTGAAATGCACCCAAACTATCGTTAGACATTGGAAGGAAAGCTATCCATTAGAGACGATAAGAATAGGGATAAGTAGTATCGGGTCTGCACCTGATTTGTTGTTGGTCCGTATTGCCGAGAGCAGGGAGGCGGCACAGCTTTCTTTTTATGAGCCCAATGCGATCCATAGGTATGCTTCACCCTTATTTCAGAACGAGGATACACTGGTGCTTCTACAAGCAAGAGAAAAGGCGTTTGAAGAAAAGGTGAAAATGGGTTTGTCGATTCAAACCTTGGATAAGGATGTTACGGATTTATTTGAAATGCTTCGACTTAAGGCTCCGCAGCCTGATTCTGTATATTTAATAGTTTACCGTTACCTGTTGCATCTGAGTGAACGATCTAACTCTGGTGAAGATGTGGAAGATGCAATCCCTTCTATTCAAGAAATGATGAACCGATATCGAAATGTGGATGAGCTGGAAGATTTGCTGAAAAAACGCCTTGCTTTACTATCCTCCCGTTCAGAACTTCCGTTGCCGAAGCTTCTCGAGATCATAAGGGTTATAAAAGCCTATGTAGATATCCATTATGAAGACGATTTGTCTCTCCAAAATGTGGCTGACCGATTCGATACGGACAAGTATCAGATCAGCCGAATCTTTAAGCAGGAATTCAATGAAAATTATTGGCAATATGTTACCCGAATCCGTATGGAGAAGTCGGCCGAGCTGCTGAAAGATACGGATCTGAAAAACAATCAAATCGCTGAACGTACTGGTTTTTTGGATGACAGCTACTTCAGCCGGGCGTTTAAGAAACATTTTGGCATGTCTCCGAAGGAATATAGGAACTCGCATCATTCGAAATCCTCATAAAAAACCATGCAACAATTTACAAGAAATCATGCAACGATATGAATTCAATTCACTTTCTTTACGAGATATCATGTAGCTATGTAAGTGCTTACAAAAACGACTTAGGGGGCATAGCACGTATGAAAAAATCACATGGAATAGTTGTAGCAATCATCTTGTGTTTGTCGGTTATCCTATCCGCATGCGGAGGGAACAACGGGAACGCTGCTAATGGCGGTAACACTGCCAGCGATGCTGGGAGCTCCGGAAATGTCGGCAAGAAAGTGAAGCTAAGCATCTTGTCTTGGAATAATGAGAAAGAAATGGCACCCCTGCTAAAGGGCTTTCAAGAGAAGTATCCGAATATTTCATTTGATTTCCAACATGCCCCACCGGTGAAGGATTATATCTCCAAGCTGCAAACAATGCTGCTCTCTGATTCGGCTACCGACATTTTCATTATCGCCGCAGAGAATCGTAATGAAATTATTGACGGAGGATACGCGGTCGATTTGACCAATGAACCCTTCATGGATGTGATGCTTGAAGGCAACAAACCTATGCTTAGTAAAGATGGGAAAACATACGCTTTTACACAAACAGGCTGGGTCGGCGGAATTTGGTACAACAAAGAATTGTTCGACAAAGCGGGTATCACTACGTTCCCAGAAACGTGGGATGAGTTCATAGCAGCCTGCTTGACACTGAAAAAAGCCGGAATCATTCCTTACTATGACAATGTGGGCGATGTAACGATGATACATGACGGATTATTCGCAAATACCACCCTAGCAAAAGACCCGGATATGGATACCAAAATCTTTGATGGCCAAGCAACCTTCGAGGAAGCCTGGACGGAAACCTTCAAGCTGTGGAAGTCAGGTCTTGTAGATAACAAAATTCTTACCCCTGACATGATTGGGCTGACTCCCGATCAAATCGTTAATGAATTCGCCGTGGGTAACGTAGCAATGATTACAGGCGGACCGTGGAATATTAACACTTTTAAAGAAGCAAATCCTGACCTTAAATATGAAATGGCGCCGATTCCTGGACCTAACCCTGGCAACAACTATTATGCAGGAGCTCCTGGTGTGGGCCTGGCCATTAACAGCAAGACCAAATACAAAGAAGAGGCACTCACTTTCTTGAGCTATCTAGCGTCCCCTGAAGGCTTGAAGAAATTTGAAGAAGGAAGCGGCGCCTTTATAACAGCCAAGGGTTATGAGAGTACAGTAAGTCCGGAGATCGAGAAAGCCTACAAAGAAGGGCTCCTTCAAGGCAAGTTCTACCTGCCGATGGTTTCCTGGCCAAGACATCAAGAAGCTCTGCGTAACCAGTTCATGATCTCCTCTCAAGACCTTATTGTAGGCAAAGGAACACCAGAAGGAATTGCTCAGGCATTGGATAAAAAACTAGCTGAAATGGACAACAAATAAATCCTGCTGAAAGCTCCCGGAAGGAGGAGGCCCCACATGCCCAAGTTTCTTAAGCAACTACAGTATCAGCTGTTCTTAGTTCCGATCTTACTGTTCTATACCTTGTTCACGATCTATCCCTTAATCAAATCCTTCATCTTTAGCTTGACTGATTTCAATGGGTACAATAAAAACTACAACTTTGTCGGGATGAGCAATTATTTAAAAATATTCAAAGACGACGCTATAGTATCCGGGATTAGTTATACGCTTTTATATGCCATCTCTAGTACGGTACTTATTACATTAGTTGCGATACCCCTAGCACTTATTTTAGATCAGAACTTCTTCACCAAAAATATCCACCGGGCGATTTTCTTCTTCCCATCCATCCCGAGCGGACTGTTGCTTGCGTATATTTGGGGATTTATTCTGGCCCCTATCTCCTCCGGTGTGCTGAACACGGTTCTTAGAGAAGTATTTAACCTCGGCCCGCAGCCTTGGCTGTCAGACCCGAGCCTAGCCAAGCTCATGACGATCATTGTTGCGGCTTGGGCAGGTGCCGGATGGCATGCCGTTCTCTATCTGGCTTTTCTGCAAGGTATATCCAAGGATTATTATGAAGCAGCTTCCATTGACGGGGCAGGCCGATGGGGCCAAATACGCCATATTACACTGCCGCTGCTTGCACCCGCAATGACAGTAAGCGTTATGTTGCTGTTGACCGGCGGACTTAAAGTGTTCGAAATCCCATTCGCTTTGACAAGGGGAGGGCCGGGCTTCGAGACGCATACCATTACTCAAGTGATTGTGCTCCGCGGAATTTCCGAAGTACAATACGGTTTGGCTTCTGCGATGTCGATCGTCTTTTTCTTAATCGTGCTTGTAATAACGTTCTTCCAGGTATCTTGGATGCAGAAACGGGAGGAACGAGCCCAATGATTCAATCCACCAGAAGGAACTGGCTGCTCGATATCCTTATGCTTCCTATCGCCTTAATTACGTTTTTTCCATTCTATTTAATTATTATTAACACGGTAAAAAGCCAAGCGGAAACGGCTCAGCATCCTATGGGGTGGCCTAAAGACTGGAACTTCTCCAACTACATTAAAGTGTTTGAAGAAACACCACTGCTGCGCAGCTTTGGCAACAGTCTAACCATTACAGTGTTCTCAGTCTTTTTCATGGTTTTGTTCGGGGCAATGGCGGCCTATCCCGTTGTTTTCAACTCCAATAAAATGAACAAAATAATCACTACTTATTTACTCGCTGGATTTCTGATACCGTTTCAAACGACATTGATCCCTTTATTTGAATTAATGACAGGTCTTCATCTGGTGAACAAATTGTCGGGGTTGATCGTGCTTTATATGGGAGGGGCGGTTTTTGTCTTCTTCCTAATGATGGGGTATATGAAGACCATTCCGAAGGAATTGCCGGAAGCGGCAGTTATTGACGGATGCAGCATTTGGGGGATCTTCTGGCGAATTATTTTGCCCCTCCTCAAACCCATTACCGTAACCAGCATTATCTATCAGACCATGTGGATTTGGAATGACTTCCTGGCACCCATGTTGTTCTTGAATTCTTCCACAAAAGCTACGTTAGTGCTGCTGGTATATAAAGCCAAGGGGGAGTTCTCCGTTAACTGGCCGATGTTCATGACTTTGACGGTAATAGTTCTGATCCCTATCTTCATCTTCTTTGTACTCATGCAGAAACAGATTGTTAAAGGAATCGTAGGAGGTGCTGTTAAAGGGTAGGAACTGCGTTGAGAGTTAGGACTGTGCACCTCGGCATGGGCATCTGCATAGAATGGAGCAAATCCATTTACGGAGGTCTGAATATATGTCGACATTAAACACCGGACAACAGTCCGTTATCTATCAGGCGGACCCTGCTGTAATCCAACATCTTCACGGAATAAAGGAAACCTTGCATAAATCCTGCAAGCCTTACATGAACCACAATGTGAAGGTAGAGACGCTTGACGGTCAAATGCATGAAGGGGTCATCAGCGGGCTTGATCATAAGCACTTATACTTGAGTGTGACCGTCAGCCAGGAAACAACTCGCGGGTACTATAACCCTTACTACAAACCGTATCCAGGATATTACCCAGGTTATTATCCTGGCTATGGCTATCCGTACCCTGGCTACGGTTATAGCAACGCTATTCTACCGCTTGCTCTGTTTAATCTGCTTGCCATCTCCTTGATTTAAGGTGTGGCTAATACATTAGCAAAGCCTCCACCACATGAAATGACGTGGTAGGAGGCTTTTTCATGGAGAGGGCTGATTATTTAATTCGAAAAGTCTTGGGGGAAAGTTTGTATACCAGGATCAGAGCGATAGCCATATAAACGATAGTTGCGATAAGGACAATAACCGCAAAATAAGCGGGGGTACTATCAAACTGAAAAGAAATAAAGCAGATACCGTATACGACCCCATTGATGATGCGGAAAAAGGGGTTTTTCATATTAAACTCTGTGCTGTAAGGCTGAAAGATATAGTACATAAATAAATGATGAACGGAGAAAAAGAGGGATAGAAATATAATGGATAATAAAAAGCTGAAAGCATCGATTAGGGCCCAATGAACCCCTGAGATCAAAATAAAAGCACTTGCAGCTGTACAAATTGCGACCGTGGGAATAAGGTTCAGACCGCTTATTTTTATAAAGCGAATTTTGAAGTTTTGCAAAATCGTTGATTTTTCCCGATAAAATCCATAACGCAAAAGACTGATGTCACAGTTATAAAACATCGCCTTACAGACCCGCTCCCCAATGGAAGTAAAGTACATAACAAATACCAACATGGGTAATGAATCCACCAACTGAGAAGCTAGAGTAAATGAGGTATCGGGAAATATAAACATACTGGCGAAGCCGGCGGCGGTTACTGCACCGATAATATACAGCCTTCTTAAGATGGGTTGTATTAAGAAACGTCTATGTCTGGCAAAAAAGATAGCGTTCAGATATGCATAACCTGTTTTATCCTGATATTGATCAATCGCTGAGTAGGTGAAGGAACTATCGGATTCTTTTATGCTGACCTCAGCCTGCTTGGCTGTAGCTATCATTTTACTCATATCAAGCAACGGTTCATCTATCTTGGTTACAGCGTCCACCGCACTGCGGTAGTTGGGATACCTGGCAATATAAATTACTGCAACGAATCCTAGGATTAGAATTGCAATAGAAACAGGGACAACAAAGATCACTTTGCTGATGTCTAAGGGATTCCCTTTTACAAGAGGAAAATAAGCCGCTAAATAGCCTGCAATGATGACTGACCAAATAAACGCATATTTTTTCCAGAGCAATATTCCCGTCTTATCAAATATCCATAGATTAAAAGCTTCACCTATAATCCGCCAAGCGGTCATCAACAGCGTGAACTGTAATGCTTGCCAAGCCGATGCTCCAAGAATAGAGAAAAATAGAAGGACTGACGGAAGAAAATAAACAAAGAAACTAATATATTTATAGCTCAGACTAGCTTGTGTATATCGAGTTGGAGAAATCCTTAGCAGCTTTACACAGATATACTTATCGCGTTTGGCTTCCAAAATTACTGAATTGGTGAAGGCAGCAGTCACAAAACTTAAAAGAACAAAGATATATTGAAATAGTTCAAGCTGTTCCGTAACGGGGAGATCTTTCTTTAAATAACTCACGGGTAAATAAATAAGGGCACCTATGTACATGAATTTGCTTAACAATCCCCAAATCACGCTTAATATCATTACTATAATAGCTAGGCTTCTCTTGAATGAAAGATTGCCATAGAGGCTGTCATTCATCCATTTTCCGATAATCGGAATTTTCTGGAAATAAAAAATCAGCCGGTTGGTGGTCGAGGAGACACGGATATTTAGAATACTATTAAGTGTTCTAATCATAATGCTCATCCTTTAATAGTTCTATGACCTTCTCTTCAAATTCCGGGCTGTGCAGCGTGCTGTCGGGAATCGCCTCAAGCTGTCCGTTACTAAGTACAATGAGTTCATCGCAAAGGTCGGTAGCAAGTTGCAGGATATGTGTTGAGAAAATAATAATATGATCATGCTTCATATCACGAAGCAGTTTTTTGATCTCCAAGGCTACCACAACATCAAAGGAGGTCAAGGGCTCGTCAAGCAAAATTAGCGGTGGCCGGGTAATGATAAAACAGAGCATTTGAATCTTGTTTTTCATTCCATGAGAGTAACTCTTGATCAGACGATGGCGATCGGTTTGACCGATCTTAATGAAGTCAAAATAGTTTTCGATGGTGGCATCCGGCAACAACTTTTCCTTGTTAATATCCATGAAAAACTTAACAAATTCATAACCTGTTAAAAATTCCGGCAATATGGGGAGGGAATATACATAACCGATATCCTCATCCCTGAGTTGTCTTTTATCGTCATTAATACTTAGGAAGGCACCTCCGCTATCCATCTTCACTTCACCACTGAGACAGTTGAACAGGGAGGTCTTTCCTGCACCATTGCGTCCGAGCAAACCATAAATTTTTCCTTTTTCAAAGGTATAATTAATATCTCGCAACACTTTTTTGTCTCCAAAATCTTTCTGGATATTCTCTAATTCCAACTTCACTGTAAGCACCGCCCTTCTTCCATACTTGTGGATGCGTCCTGCGCATATCCTAATAAATACGAATAATGTATAAAGTTGGTTTCGGCAAAAAAAAGAGCGTGGATTAGGATCCACGCCATCAGCAATTCAGAGAGTTGTCAAAAAAGTGTTACAGGACTAGTACCCTTCGCTGACAAGGTCAAGCGCTCCGGTAGCCGGATCGATAATCATGCCATGAACAGGTATGCCCGGAGGGAGTAAAGGATGCTGCTTAATTAACTCCACAGTTTGAATTACCCCTTCCTCAATGTTGTCAAACCCGCGCAACCATTTAGTCAACTTAATTCCTGAGTTCTCTAATGTAGCAAGTACCTGGTCGGAAACTCCGCGTTCTTTGATAGAGTTAATCATCTTGTCAGCATTCAGAGACGCCATACCGCATTCATAATGACCCACGACGATGACTTCCTCTGCATCCAGTTCATATAGGGCTACCATCACGCTGCGCATAACGCTGCCAAAAGGTTGAGAAATGACCGCACCCGCATTTTTAATGATCTTAACGTCACCATTCTTGAAATTCATTGCCTTCGGAAGCAATTCAACTAACCGAGTATCCATACAGGTAATAATGAGGATTTTTTTATCCGGATAACGGCTGGTTAGATAGGTTTCATACTCTTTTTTCTCCACAAACTCTTGATTGAATTCCATGATTTTGGACAGCTGGCTCATACCATGATTTCCCCCTCGCAATTGACTTACCTAGAAAGTAGTACATTAATTCCTTCACAGCCAGATCTTCCGTATTATTATTTCAAATTCGAAATGTAAGGCTTGAAGTTGATTATACGTATTTAAAAAAGTATCATCAAGAGGAGATAAGTAAAACAGAGAAAGTGGGTGTCCAGTTCATGGAACAACACGTAACGGAAGAGTGGGAGAAATTTAGCGGACTATTAGCCAAAATCAGCGGATATAGCGAGGCGATCGGGCTGCTGCATTGGGATTTGCGTACAGGTGCTCCGCGCAAGGGCGCTGAGATCCGGTCCAGAACAGTGGGGATGCTGAGTGGGGAAGCCTTCAGACTGGAGACCTCAGCGGAAATGGGTCAATATACAGAGTTTTTTAGCCGCCCCGAGGTAATGAGTCAACTAAGTGATATTCAAAATAAAATCGTAAAGGATTGCCGCAAAGAGTATGAACGCAGTAAAAGCATCCCTCCCGAAAGATACGAGGAATACGCCGTGCTGGCTGCACACACGGAGACGATGTGGGAAGCCGCTAAGGAAAATAATGATTTTGCGTCGTTTGAGCCTTTTTTAAGCAAAATTGTAGAGTTCAAGAAGGAGTTCATCGATTATTGGGGTGTAAAAGACACTCGTTATGATACGTTGTTGGATATGTACGAGCCTGACTTGACGGTTGAAAAAGTGGATGAAGTGTTCAGCCGCTTGCGCAGCCGACTTGTTCCGTTAGTAGAAGCCATCTCTGCCTCCCCCAATAAACCGAACACAGAGTTCCTGCAACGCATCTTTGAAAAGGAACAACAGGAGAAGTTCGGCCTCTTTATATTGGAACAGATGGGTTACGACTTTGAAGCGGGTCGTCTGGATGAGAGTGTGCATCCTTTTGCAACAGGACTCAACCCTGGGGATGTCCGTATCACAACGAATTATTTAATGGACAACGTGACTAGCGCGGTATTCAGCTCCCTGCATGAAGGCGGGCATGCGCTCTATGAGCAAAATATTAATAAAGAGCTCGTAGGTACACCTTTAGCTCAAGGCGCGTCCATGGGAATCCACGAATCGCAATCCAGACTCTGGGAAAATATGATCGGCCGCAGCCTGCCCTTCTGGCAACGTTATTTCAATGATTTGCAGCAGCATTTCCCTGAGCAGCTTGTGAATGTTGAGGTTGAGGACTTTTATCGGGCGATCAACAGTGTATCTAATTCATTTATTCGGATTGAGGCGGATGAGTTAACCTATAATTTGCACATTATTGTACGGTACGAGATCGAGAAGCTTATTTTTAATGAGGGGCTTTCTGTTAAAGATCTGCCAGAAGTGTGGAATGCCAAGTATCAAGAGTATTTGGGTATTACACCTCCTTCGGATAGTTTAGGTGTACTTCAGGATGTACATTGGTCTGGTGGAGATTTTGGGTATTTCGCTTCCTACTCACTCGGAAATATGTATGCCGCTCAAATTTTGAATACGCTTCGCAAAGAGCTTCCTGAGATCGACGAGTTAATATCAACAGGTAATCTGCTTCCAATTAAAGAATGGCTAACAGATAAGATCTACCGTTTCGGAAAAAGCCTGACACCATCGCAAATCATTGAGCAGGTAACTGGAGAGCCGTTGAACCCGGATTATCTGGCGGATTATTTGGAAAAGAAATACACCGAGCTGTATAAGTTATAATTAGATCTTTCCCGGGTTGTCCTTTTGTTGCAGTGGAAGGTCACCCGTGGAACGTCTATAATAGTAGAAAACGATTCACGGAAGGATATTTGGATGGCGAATACACATACTTACAGCCGCAATGAAGAAGTAGCGAATGCGGTAACTCATGGTATTGGTGCGGTATTAAGCGTGGCTGCACTTGTTCTACTCATTGTTTTTGCCAGTTTGAAGGGAACAGTCTGGCATGTAGTCAGCTTCTCCATCTACGGTACGACAATGCTGCTTCTATATTTTAATTCAACACTGGTGCATAGCCTAAGGGAAGGTAAAGCGAAGGATTTTTTTGAATTTCTCGATCATTCTTCTATTTATCTTTACATTGCCGGTTCTTACACCCCGTTCTTACTCGTTGCGCTCCGTGGAACGTTGGGTTGGAGCTTGTTTGGCATCATATGGGGCGTTGCCATCTTTGGGGTTCTTTTCAAGGCGTACTTCGTCAAAAGATTCTTGTTTATGTCTACCATCTTTTATATTGCTATGGGATGGCTAATTGTTATTGCCTGGAATCCACTGTCAGCTGTAGTCGCGGATGGAGGGATGACACTGCTTATGGTTGGTGGAATTCTATATACGCTGGGTACGATATTTTATGTATGGAGAGGTTTTCCTTATCATCATGCGATCTGGCATGTTTTTGTACTTGCCGGGAGTACCGTACACTTCTTTGCAGTATTTAAATATCTGCTGCCAATTCGTTGATCCAAGCACAAAAACTAGTTGAAATCATTGAAAAAAGATAAAGAAAAAGATGACAAGCAAAAATGCTTGACATCTTTCTTTGTTTTCGGTATTATAAGGGACGTTGTGGTGCTGTAAAGTGTTTTGCCTTGACGAAGGGAGTGCCCTTAATGAGTCAGGATAACAAGCTAGAGAAAACGAATCGAATTAATCTGCTTTTTGCGTTCTATGAACGGCTGTTAACAGATAAGCAGCAGACATTTCTTAAATATTATTTCCATGATGATTTTTCCCTGGGAGAAATCGCCGCTGAATTCGAAATTAGCCGTCAAGCTGTATATGAACATATCAAGCGGGCGGAGCAAGTACTGGAGAACTACGAGGACAAGCTTGGTTTACTAGGTAAACATGAGAGTCGTAGCCACTATATAGATGAACTGCGCAGATTGCCGGATATCGGAATCCTGACAGAAGAATATAATTTACGATTCACAGAAATCGTTGATCGTTTACAGAGCTTGGAGTAATGAAGAAGGGAGGCGGCAGAATATGGCATTTGAAGGTTTGAGTGGAAGACTTCAGAGTGTGTTCAGCAAGCTTCGGGGCAAAGGTAAAGTGTCCGAAGATGATCTTAACGATGCTATGCGTGAAGTTAGGCTGGCCTTGTTGGAAGCGGATGTTAACTTCAAGGTAGTGAAGGATTTCGTTGCTAAGGTGAAGGAGAAATCCATCGGCAAGGAAGTGATGGACAGCTTTACTCCTGGCATGGTCATTATCGATATCGTTAATAAGGAGTTAACGGAATTGATGGGAGGCAGCCAAGCCAAGCTGGCGAAGTCAAACAAGCCGCCGACTGTTATTATGATGGCAGGTCTGCAGGGTGCGGGTAAGACTACAACCTCAGCGAAGCTCGCAAAGCTCCTACAAAAAGGAAATCATCGTCCACTGCTTGTAGCAGGAGACATTTATCGTCCTGCTGCGATCAAGCAGCTTGAGGTATTGGGAGAGCAGATTAAGGTTCCTGTCTTCTCGTTGGGCAACCAGACTAGTCCGGTAGAAATAGCCAGACAGGGTTTGCAGTATGCTAAGGACAATAATCTAGATTATGTGATTATCGATACCGCAGGCCGCCTGCATATTGATGAAGAACTCATGGATGAGCTGAAACAGATTCACACTGTAGTGAAGCCTGATGAAGTATTGCTGGTTGTGGACGCTATGACTGGACAAGATGCGGTAAATGTTGCCGACAGCTTCAACAAACAGCTTGAGCTTACGGGTGTAGTATTAACTAAGCTGGATGGTGACACTCGTGGTGGTGCTGCATTATCTGTCAAAGCTGTTACCGGCTGTCCGATCAAATTCGCTGCTCTTGGTGAGAAGATCGATGCTTTAGAGCCATTCCATCCGGAGCGGATGGCATCACGTATCCTGGGTATGGGCGACATGCTGTCGCTGATCGAGAAAGCCCAGTTCAATATCGATGCTGACAAAGCGAAGGAAATGGAACGTAAAATGCGTAATGCAGAATTTACGTTCGATGACTTCCTGGAGCAGATGGATCAAGTGAAGAAGCTTGGACCTATCGACCAGATTCTTGAGATGCTGCCTGGCATGAACAAAGCCAAAGGCATGAAGGATTTGAAGGTTGACGACAAGCAGATGGGACGCGTAGAAGCTATTGTACATTCAATGACAAAGGCCGAGAAACAGCAGCCTGAGATCATTAACCATAACCGCCGTAAGCGTATTGCTACCGGCAGTGGAACCTCAGTCGCTGAGGTGAACCGACTCATCAAGCAATTTGATGAAATGCGCAAGATGATGAAGCAATTCTCCGGCATGATGGGTGGAGGCGGCGGAAAAGGCGCTAAGAACGCTATGAAGCAGCTTAAAGGCATGGGCGGCAAAGGTATGAAGTTCCCTTTCCGTTGATCCTTTGAACTTGTATTTAATCAGTTGAGTGGTTTTCCGATTATCCATAGTACAACATAGGATTAATCTTTATCTTTACTCCTTATGTTTTCTAGATACAGCAAGCGTAAAGCGTGTCCCGACAGGGACGTAAGCGATCATTACACCCAAAAGTCCCTAGGTACCGTCATACTGAGCTCCATCGCCAATACGTTTTTGGTGCGGGTGTCCAGAGGGTGCAACCCTTGGGGCCCTCCCTTGGAAGGGAGGGTTTGGGTGGGTTCGAAACTATTTTAAGGAGGTGAATTTCGTGGCAGTACGTATTCGTTTGAAACGCATGGGTGCACATAAAGCGCCTTTCTATCGTGTAGTGGTTTCTGATTCCCGGTCCCCTCGTGACGGTCGTTTTATCGAGGAAATTGGTTATTATAATCCGATTGAACAACCGGCAGTAGTTAAGATCGATGAAGAGAAAGCTCTTAAATGGCTTCAAACAGGTGCACAAGCATCTGACACCGTTCGCAACTTGCTTTCCAAAGCAGGCGTGATGAAGAAGTTCCATGAGCTTAAACAACAGAAATAATGACTGAATGCGAGGGTCCCCTATGGAAGAATTAGTTGGAGTTATTGCTAAGGCTTTAGTGGATCATCCAGAAGATGTGACTGTACGGACCGTTGAAAAGGATCACCTGATTGTCTATGAACTGTCCGTACATCCTGATGATGTAGGAAAGGTCATAGGCAAGCAGGGACGGATCGCTAAGGCGTTACGTACGGTAGTCACATCGGCAGCAGTCAAAAGCGATAAACGTGTAACGGTAGATATTTTATCTTAAGTAGATCGCACAATGAGGGGCTCGGGATAGTATATCCCAGCTCCTTTTTGTTCTATTATATAGAGTAAGCAGGATTTAATGTAACGTTGCTAAAGGAGAGGTTCACATGACGGAAGATTTATTAACCGTAGGCAGACTGGCAAATACACATGGTATTCGCGGTGAAGTGAAAATATTGTCCTATTCTGATTTTCCAGATGTACGTTTTGCACCTGGCAAGAAGCTGATCGTTGTGCCGGAGAATGGAAGCACTTTTGAAGTGATTGTAGAATCCGCACGCGAGCATAAAGGGATGTTTATTACCAAGCTTAAAGGCTATACCGATATCAACCAAGTGGAGAAGTATAAAGGCAGTCTTTTAAAAGTGCCAAGCACTGATTTGGTCGAACTGCCGGATAACGAATATTATTTCCACCAGATTATTGGCTGTGAGGTTTATACTGACGAACCTGGAGCGGAAGGACCTTTGGGTACCATCACTGAGATTTTAACCCCGGGAGCCAATCATGTATGGGTAGTAAAACCTGCTAAAGGACAAGATATTCTTATTCCAGTTATTGATGAAGTTGTGCTGGATGTTGATGTTCAGACCCGGCGTGTAACGATTCATTTAATGGAAGGGCTGCTATCATGATAAGGATTGATGTGCTGACGCTATTTCCTGAGATGTGTGAAGGCGTTTTTGGCACAAGTATTCTTGGCAAAGCCCGTGATAAAGGCATCGTTTCGTTGAATGCAGTTAATTTTCGTGATTTTTCAGGTAATAAACATAATACGGTAGATGATACTCCATATGGCGGTGGGGGCGGAATGGTGCTGAAGCCTGATCCAATCTTTGCAGCTGTTGAGCATTTGTTATCTCCTGTACCGACTGAGGAAGGGGTTAAACCCCGTATTATCCTGATGTGCCCTCAAGGGAAAACCTATACTCAACGTGTAGCCGAGGAACTGGCACAAGAGCAGCATCTTATTTTCATCTGTGGACACTATGAGGGTTATGATGAGCGCATTCGTGAGCATCTCGTAACGGACGAGCTGTCTATCGGCGATTATGTACTTACTGGCGGTGAACTTCCTGCTTTGACCGTTATTGATTCCATTGTTCGTCTACAACCTGGAGCATTAGGGAATGAGACTTCAGCAATATCTGATTCGTTCAGTACGGGCTTGCTGGAGTATCCTCACTATACCCGTCCTGCAGAGTTTCGGGGCTGGAAGGTCCCAGATATGCTGCTAAGTGGCCATCATGCCAATATCGAGGTGTGGCGGCGCGAGCAGGCCCTTCAGCGTACGTTAGAACGCAGGCCGGATCTTTTGGATACAGCGGAGCTGACTCCGAAGGATAAGCAGATTTTGGAGCGTCTTAAGGGGAATAAGTGAATTGAACCACCTGAACCACCTGAACCACCTGTATACTGTATCTAAAATTTACACTTTGTTAACGTGATCTTTTACGTTGATGAAGTGTTTTTTTATATCCAGTTAATAGTTCCAGGTTAAGATATAAATAGATTTCAAGATTTGTCATTAAAAGATAAAAGCATGCATATACTGTTAAAGTGTGTTATTCGGAGTTATTTTGGGTAATAAGAAGTAGGGCATATGAACATATCAGAAAAGAGTAATTTACAGATGAAAGGAATGAACTGGAGTGACTACGAAAACGCGTGAAGAATTCAAGCAGGACGTGGACGCTGTCCAAAAACAAGCGGAGCAGCTCCGCACAGTAAGCGATATTATCGATTTCTATAAAAATCGCAAGTCCTGAGACTGTAATTCCAATGAAAAGCGATAATTCTCTGGAATAACCACATAGTAAAACAATAAAACCATTAAAGCCAGTGAACCCAAAGTTCTCTGCTTTGATGGTTTTATTTGTTGCTAGGTATTAATAATTAATGAGAGGGAAACCTTGAATTCAATTGTAAAAATACACTTGGATATGCTCGTATGAGGGGAAACCTCGAAATCAGATGTAAAAGTACACTTGGATGGGCTCAAATGAGCGGAAACCTCGAAATCAGATGTAAAAATACACTTGGGTGGGCTCAAATGAGCGGAAACCTCGAAATCTGATGTAAAAATACACTTGGGTGGGCTCGCATGAGAGGAAACCATGAATTCAATTGTAAAAATACACTTGGATGGGCTCGTATAAGGGGGGAAACTCGAAATCAAAGGGAAAAACACAAAAAACGCAATGAAAAAGACCGTCCGAAGACGGTCTCTCTACTCGGGGCGCTATTTAAAGCTGTGAAGCCTTGATCCGTATCCCGCGCCACCAACGTGAAAATTATTGATTGTTGGTTCGAGTAAGGGATACGCTCAACATGTCATGCTTGATGTGAACGCACCTCCTTTCCTTGTAGGGAAAGTATAGCACAGCCCATACGAAATATCTATAAAATTTTAACAAAAAAATAAGTGTTATTTTATAATCATAGTTTTACTTATTAATCAATCGTAATGGCACCTAACGAGGAGGTTAATGTGATCGCTGGGCCACCGCCATTAATATCACTTTTGCCGTCTGCCGCTCCGGTAATAACTCCAAGTTCACTTTTGGTTTCAAGGCTGCATTTAAGTGAATCTGCTAGGGACGCACTCAAACTGCCGATATTGGTGTTGGCTTCTAGGCTGCTTTTAGGTGCCATATCTGTAATATCCAGATGAATACTACCTGTGTTAGTTTCCACTTTAGATTTTCCAATGAATTTTGCCCCTGATATATGCACAGCCCCTACGTTGTTAACGATATGGTAGGTACCTTGCAAATCATCGAGTTGCACTTCCCCTACATTGTTGGTGATTTTGTACATATCTACGCTAACTGGAACTTCTACAATGTAATCTATACTGAATTCGGAGTAGTTGAATTGATCTTCAGCCCATGTCCACAAGTCTTTTTTTGGATGGTCTTGGGCAAAAGTAGTAATGCTAATTGTGTCTCCATCAATCTGTATAGATGTTTTGGCATTGTCCATAATCTTTTGACGGTCAGTTTCATACTTAGAATTGCTGTCGAACCAAATTGTAGTATGCACTGTTATTTGCTTGTCTGATGCGGGCTTTACTTCAATTGTCCCAACAGGGTTACTGATACTAAGTACCGATGATGAGCCAACTTCCTTTTTGGAACTGGAGAGCTGCCTGCTGATTCCCTTAGAGATGATATGATCCGTTAATTTAATTGCAGAATTCTCCACTGTCTGTTCGAGATTAGCAGCAGCTTCGCCGATTTCCTGTTGCAATGCAATGCCAAGATTCTGCTGTAGGTTGTTTTCTACATTTTGATCTAGCTTATTGTCAGCCTTACCCGGCAACTCTCTACAACCCGCCAGCAGTACCATTGATAATACTACTGCCGCCGCAAGCGCCGGCTTATAGTTACTTCTCATTTCGATATATCCTCCTTGTAGATAGCGATCATAATATATTTATGAAGAGTATGTAGTGTGAATATGTACTTCCTACATTATATTAGATGGTAAATTACTGGAAAAGGGGCTGGAGGAGGGATTTTATACTGGACTTAAGGCTAGGATCATCGAGTGGAATTAGGTAAAAGGTTATCTTATAATATAAGGGTATATTTAAAATGCTGTAAGAGAGAAGGTATAGCAATGCGATACGCCGTAGTCATGGTCCTATTGCTTGTATTCTTAGCATTCATTTATTTTGTTTTTTATCGGCGGAGAGACAGTGCAGAAAGACAACAGGTCCCAACTAGTAATGTTATTTCAATGGATAGGTTTCGTAGTAACAAGAGTAAGCCCGGAGAACAGCCTTGTTCCTCCTGCAAAAAGAAAAATGGAAAGCTAATCTTCTACGCGCAGGACAACGGAACGATAGTCGGATTATGTAAGGATTGCCGGGGAAAAGCAAAGAAACGAGATATGCTGCCTCTATAATATATTATTTTATTAATATAGTTGTATTAGGTTGCCCATTATGCTATTATTATATCTGTTGTGTATGAATACGGTGGTCCTCTGCGGATAATGATGGAGAGCAAAGTCTCTCTGGAAGAGGCATGAACACCTGTACGGAAGGAGGAAGTCATTAATGAATATCCTACAAGCTATTACTCAAGAGCAACTTCGCAAAGATCTACCTAATTTTCGTCCGGGTGACACTTTGAAAGTGCATGTAAAAGTTATCGAGGGAACTCGTGAGCGTATCCAGTTGTTCGAAGGCGTTGTAATCAAACGTCGCGGCGGTGGAATCGGTGAGACTTTTACGGTTCGTAAAATCTCTTACGGTGTTGGTGTGGAAAGAACTTTCCCATTCAACTCCCCTAAAATCGAAAAAATCGAAGTGGCTCGCCGTGGTAAAGTTCGTCGTGCGAAGCTTTACTATCTTCGTGAACTACGCGGTAAAGCAGCAAGAATTAAAGAAATCCGTCGCTAGAATAGTGGCAAAAGAAGGGGGCTTGAATTCAAGCCCCTTTCGTTTTATCAAAATACAAAAAAATTGCTATTCATATAGAGCGCTGGGGAATGGCTTCTCCAAAAAGGCCTCCTGAAGGAGTATCTGTGGAGGGGTTTTTGGTGGGAGTTTTTTTGTGTTGAATAATGAAGTCAGCATAAAGGGAGGACGGTGAACTATGCAGCAGGATTTGCCGCAGGGACCAGAGGAGACTGGAGAATCAAGCCAGCAGCTTCCGCCCAAGCAGAAAAATGAAGTGTTAGAATGGATGAAGGCCATTGCGATTGCCTTAGTGTTGGTTGTTCTGATTCGCTGGTTGTTGTTCAAACCATTTATTGTAGACGGACCTTCTATGAAGCCTAATTTCCATACAGGTGAAAGGGTCATAGTGAATGAGATTTTATACGATATTAGATCTCCGCAGCGAGGCGAGGTCATTGTGTTCCATGTTCCTTCAGAGGGCAGAGATTTCATTAAACGCGTAATTGGTGTAGCTGGAGATACGGTGAAGGTAGAAGGGGATGTCGTTACGGTTAACGGCGAGCCTGTAAACGAAACTTATATCCAAGGTGCGATCGATGAAGCGCATAATAATAACGCTCTGTATAATAATAAGAACTTCCCGAACGAAAAGTTTGCGGACGGCACTGTGCCGGAAGGACATATATTCGTAATGGGTGATAACCGCTCAGATAGTACGGACAGCCGCATGATCGGCTTTGTACCTTTGGGTGATATTGTGGGACGGGCGGATTTAATATTCTGGCCGGTAAAAGATATTGAATTGATTAACCATTAATGTATAGAAGTCAAAGGAGGTGACGGCAATGGCCATACAATGGTTTCCTGGTCATATGACGAAGGCTAGACGGCAAATCGAGGCTAAGCTGAAGCTGATTGACGTTGCAATAGAACTACTCGATTCCCGTCTTCCTCTTTCCAGTCGTAATCCGATGATTGATGATATTTTGCGGGATAAGCCAAGGCTTATTATTTTGAATAAGGCCGATTTAGCGGATCCAGAAGCAACACGGAAGTGGTTAGCTTACTTTAAGGCAGAAGGACATGTTGCACATCCTGTAGACGCTTCTACTGGAACTGGAATTAAAGAAATTCCGGAGCAGGTCAAGCTGCTGTTGAAGGAAAAGATCGATCGGCAAATTGCCAAGGGTATGAACCCGCGGCCCTCTCGCGCTCTAATCGTCGGAATCCCTAACGTAGGGAAGTCTACATTGATCAACAAAATGGCCGGCAGACATATTGCTGCGGTCGGTGACCGTCCCGGTGTAACCAAAGGTCAACAATGGATTAAAACGGGTGGGAATTTGGAGTTGCTGGATACCCCGGGTATTCTGTGGCCGAAGTTCGAGGATCAAGAGGTGGGTTACCGCCTGGCGGTAACGGGTGCCATTAAAGAAGAAATTCTCAACATTGAGGAAATTGCCTTTTACGCGGTGAAGTATCTGGTGAAGGATTACGGTTCTAGATTTAAGGAGCGCTTTGGTATTGAGAAGCTTCCTGAGGATCTGGAGAATCCGGATGAGATCGTGGCTGTTCTGGAAGCAATAGGACGGAAGCGCGGTTGTTTGATCAGCGGCGGACGGGTAGACCTAGAGAAGGCCTCTCGTACACTTCTACATGAGCTTCGTGAAGGCAAGCTTGGACGTTTTACGCTGGAGACTCCATAATAACAGCGGTACATAAAACGGATTATAACTTTACAAATGGATGGAAGAGCCAGCCGGATCGTCGGTTGGCTTTTTTTATACGAATATATAGGCGGAAATATTGAACAATTTAACAAACTGCCCGGGATTCCACTTCCTCAACCAAAGGTAGGTGGGGGATGGATAGGGCGGTCTTAATTTTTTCTTGCTACAGGGCAACAAATAAAAAAGTCGTGCCTATTGAAATTTTTGCAGGAAATTTTGTACAATGGGTATAAGAACATTTGTTCTAAATTAGTTGGAAAGCGAGGTCCTGACTGATGGCAAACAACAAAAATGGAAATTACATTAAAGGAACTAAAAAAGAATTGCCAGAAGATTGGGCAACCTACGGCTTTTGTTATGCTGTTTTTCCAAGCAAAGAACAAGAACCCAAACTTGAACGTTCATTCGGTTGCGAACGTAAAGTGTACAACGAGTATGTTGCAGGATTCTATGAGTACCATGAATCTATTGAATACACCGGCGGACGCATTTCGTACAAAGTTCCAAACTACACGACGATTACTATTAAGTTTGATTTTCTTGATAAATCGAATGATTCTTTTGTATATAACGACGCAAAAATGCGTTTTACGGCAGCTATTAAAAAGTACAACGAGCAGTATGCGAAAAAACCAATTCAATATAAAAAATCAATTCAAAATAAAATCAAAAATGAGGGTTACATACCGAATGTTCGCGATATTAAAGGCTTACCTAAATTTCACAGTAAGAAGCAAGGTAAGCTAAGTTATACAACCAATCAAACAAACGGCAATATTAGCGTCGTTAAAAATGGAAATGACGGTTATTTGCTTCGCATTCCAAAGTTTCAAGATGGAATTGCAATTCATCTCCATCGTGAACTACCCGTTGGTGGAGTCGTAAAAAAAGCAACGATCCGTAGAGAAGGAACGAAATATCTCGTTTCGTTGTCGGTTGATTTTCCGTTCAAAAGTGAAAAACCTATCGAACAAATCAATCCAGAAAAAGTAATTGGATTGGATTATAGCCAATCCGAATTGTATGTGGACAGCAATGGTGAAGCAGCTGAATATCCACGTTACCATAAAATAATTGAAAAACGACAGCGTAGGCTGAACAAGTTTCTTGCCCGTAAAAAAAATGTTGCTTCACTGGGCTCCGAGGGGAAGATTATCTATTCAAATCATTATAAAAAGACCTTATCGGAGTACCAAGATGTAATGAAAAAAGCTAAGAATCAAAGAAAAGATTTTCTACATAAAGCAAGTAATCAGAAGACCAATGATTATGATGCAATCGTTGTAGAAGACTTGGATTTGAGTAACTTGGCACAATGCCTGTCGCTCGGTAAAAAACTGCACGATAATGGCTTTGGGATGTACCGAAATATGCTTGAATACAAAGCCTTGAAAAAAGGAAAACACTTTATCATCGCTGATAAGTTCTTTCCTTCAAGTAAATTGTGCAGCGAGTGCGGAGGCAAAAACAAACACTTAAAGTTATCAGACCGTGTATTTTTGTGTCCACATTGCGGCTTAAAAAAGCACAGAGATCACAATGCCGCACTTAATCTTAAACAATACGGTATAAGGCTCCTTGGTCAAAAGCTAACCGCGTAAGTAGCAACAAATATATAGCGGTAGGGACACCGCAAATTCAAGGCTGAGGACATGGGGCGTTGGCTCTGTGGATGAATCAGCAATAAAAGAGAAAGAGTTTTTTTCTTTCGAAGCCCCCACTTCAAAACCTTTGGTTTAAGTGGAGGGTAGTTCACCAAGACTATAGAGGGATGACCTCATAAGCCTTCCTATGGTAAGCTGACTTGTAGGGTTTTTTTGAGAATTTAACATTGGCGGTGAAGGTAAAGTGAGTACTATTGATATGCTGTTATATGAAAAAGAGTGCTGGGAGCAGTCTTTTCGCCGGATTGCCGGTGTAGATGAAGTGGGTCGGGGTTGTTTGTTTGGAGATGTTGTGGCGGCGGCAGTTATTTTGCCGGAAGGGTTAATTATAGACGGAGTGGACGATTCCAAAAAGCTGACCGCCAAGAAGAGGGAAGCCCTATTTGAATTGATCATGGAGCAAGCCCTGGCTGTTGGTGTAGGTCATGTGGATTCCAAAGTAATAGATGAGATTAATATAAAGCAGGCATCCCGTCTGGCTATGAAAAAAGCAATAGAGGGAATGAGCCAAACCCCAGATTATATGCTGGTAGATGCCGAAAAGGTGGATTTGCCTCTCCCGCAGCGGGCTATTATTAAAGGTGATGCTAACAGCCAGTCGATTGCGGCTGCATCTATCGTAGCAAAAGTAACACGGGACAGGCTCTGTGAAGGGTTATGGGATGAATGGTTTCCGGACTACGGAATTGCGATACATAAAGGTTATGCGACCAAACTGCATCGGGAACAGATTACGTCTTTGGGCGCGACTCCGATGCATCGGCGCAGTTTTCTTGGAAGAATATTGGCGGAGCAGCAGACTCTTTTTTAGGGTGAAACAAATAAGGACGATATGCCGATATATATAAAAGATGAAAGACTTAAGAGTTAGGGTGAGCGTCAGTGCCTGCTCGGAATTTTTTATAGAAAAAAATACAAACGTTCAACGTAGTTACTATATTGATCAGTTAGAAGAAGGGAGGTTGCAGTATGAACATCGGATCTATGATTCGGGGGCTTCTCGGAGACAGCAAAGTAGGAGAACCGAAGTCGCTTGAGCTTAAGGAAGGGCAAATTGTGCGTGGTGTCGTTCTTAATGTATCGGAATCGGGTAAAGAAGCGATTGTCCAAATTCAAGGGACGCCGGTCCGTGCAGAGCTAGAAACACCGCTACAGGTGGGGCAAACGATGAATCTGCAGGTATCCCCTCCCGGAGAAGGAGGCCTTCCAGTATTGAAACCGGTCTCCATGGGAGAAGCGGCGTTGGTCTCACCACAAAGTATGGGCGAAGCATTGGAATCTTTAGGTCTAACGGATGCCAAAGCTGGCAGAGAAATTGTATTGGCTATGCAATCCGGTGGAGTAGCACTTACTAAAGAAACGGCAGCGCAGCTGAATGCAGCTATGAACGTAAAGCCTGTTGGTGTTCCAACAGAGCAGTGGCTCGAAGCTGCTGTTATCTCGGTTAAAAGAGGGCTACCTGTCACCGCAGATAGTATAAAAGGATTACAGCAGGCTGTATTTGGACCGCAACTGCATCAGCTGATAGCTAATTTGGAGGAACAATTAAGTATTTGGGCAGGACAAAAGGAAGGTAACGGAACTGGAGTGTCACTAACGAGTAGTCCAAGTAGTTCGCCACTTCCATCAGCTGGAGCTTTGATCTCGAATAGCGCGGCGGCGGAGACTTTGCAAAAAGGTGTAACTCCAGGGAGCGCAGGAATACAAACGTCAACAGTTGATGCAGAGGTTCCAGAGCCTAACGACGGAAAGGTCCCCTTGAATGTGAATAAAGCTGTTGCATCTTCCGCATTAGTTGCTGGTAACAATGACTCGAACGAAGCTATAACTAATGAAGTTACGGATGCAGGACGTAGTGCAACCACCGTTGTCCGTTCGGGAGAAAATGGAGTAGTCGCACCCTCCGCCAGTGGGATTTCTCAAGGACAAAACGGACTCAGTGCGGGAGGACCTTTAGTAAATGGTGCGGGAAATGCTCTAACGGGCCAAGCACAGATTGCTGATGGCATAGTTAGTTCGGATAATAGTATTGTGCATGCAGGAAGCAATACCGATATAAGTAAAAGTGCTGGAGATATTGCGGCTTCTGCAAATGCATTGAAGAATGCTGCTGGGGATATGACCACTCCGCTAGCGGCTGGTAAAAATGCCGCAGACGGAGTGTCGACACTGGCGCCTGATAAAGATGCCGCAGACGGAGTTGCGACACTAGCGGCTGGTAAAAATACCGCTAGTGGAGAGGTATCTGCGCCAGCTGTGGGCGCAGACAGATCCGGGGCTGCCCTGCTCGCGAAGCTGCAGGGCGTCCTGACGGAGCTGCGCGGCACGTTGCCGCAGCTCGCCGCTGTCCCGCCCGCTAGCGCGGCGGGACCAGACCCAGCCCCCGCCGCGGGTACGCCGCGCGGGGGAGACAACCCTGCAGCGGCTGCACCACCGCTGCAGGGCGCACCCGCCCCCACCCCCGACACGGAGTCGTGGGTGGGGCGGGTGCTGAAGCTGCTCGGTGCGGAGCACGAGCAGCAGGCCGTCCGCGGCGGCGCAGGCATCGCCGCGGAGGCGCGTCCCGCGGCGGGTGCCACCGCCGCGGATGGGCGTGGGGCGCCGCTGACACCGGCGGCGCTTCACGCTTCAGTCGGCGATGAGGTCACCGCCGACACGCTCAAGGGCGTGCTGCTGCAGGTTCTGGGCAGCAGCGAGGTTCCGGCGGCGCTTAAGGAAGCCGCCGGGCAGCTGGTGCAGCATATGACCGGTCAGCAGCTGCTACTGAATACCGATCGAACGGCACCTTTTGCTCAGGTAACCCTGTTCTTGCCGATCAAAGGACCAAATGGAGAAGAGACAGCATCGGTTCATATTCAATCCAGAAGGGGCCGGAAAGGCGAACTTGACGCGGCGAATTGCCATTTATGGTTCGATTTGAATATGAAACAGCTGGGCCAGACACTTGTTGATGTTCATGTGGTTGATCATATTGTGAGCTTGAAGCTGCATAATAATGAACCATGGGTACTCGAACTATTGGAGAATCGTCGTGACGAGATCAAAACAGCGGTAGAAGCTATTGGTTACCAGTTATCTGGTCTTAAAACAGAACCGCTCCCTATACCCAAAGGAACAGAATCCGATAAAAGCTTTGGAAAGCTATCCAACTTTGTTCCCGATGCCTATAAAGGGGTGGATTATCGGATATGAATGAACAGTCTGTTGAAGTTTCGCAAAGATTAAAGAAAGCAGTTGCGCTAAAATACACTCCTGGCCAAAGTGAAGCACCCGTAGTAATTGCTAAGGGGCAAGGATTTGTAGCGGATATGATATTGCAGAAGGCCAAAGACAATGGAGTCGCTGTTCAGGAAGACGCCGCATTGGTAGAAGTGCTGTCGAAGCTTGATCTTGATCAGCAAATTCCGGCTGAGCTGTATCAGCTTGTGGCGGAGGTGTTAAGTTATGTATACCAAAGCGACCGGGCAGCGGGGGCACATAAGGTGAGATGAATAACCTCACTCCTGGAGTTAAATATAACCGCAAACAAAAGGGTTTTGCCGCTGAGGAGGCTGCTGCGCACTATTTGTCATCCTTGGGGTATGAAATCATCGAACGCAATTGGCGTTGCCGGAGCGGGGAAATTGATATTATTGCTGCAGAACGAGGTCGTCTTGTCTTTGTGGAGGTGCGCAGCCGAAGCGGGAGTCCTTTACAGGGAACGCCGGAAGAATCAGTGGATACCCGTAAAATACAGCAAGTGCGCAGTATAGCGGAAATTTATCTGTACATGAAACGCCAGACGGAATGTCATCTTTCTTTTGATGTGATTAGCGTGATATTGAACAGCGATTTGAGTGTGGCATCATTGAATCATATTAGGGAAGCATTCTAACCTCATATTTTGAACAAAAAAGCAACATTTATTTTATAGAATACCAATATAGCCTCTGCAAATGGGTCATTTCCGAAAAGAAATGGGTAAACAGTAAGTGTAACTTTTTAAAGCCAAGTAGAGGAGGGCTGTCCGAGTGAACAATGAACCCTTTGAGATAGAAGTTAGTTTTGCATGCCAACATTGCGAACAAAAAATCCAAGTGGTATTTGGCGGGGAGCCTGTAGCCGTTGTATGCTGCACGGATTGCCATAAAACATTTACCGTAATGCGGCCAACCGTAGCCGAAGAAATATTGATTGATTGGGAAAATGAAGCCATGTTCCAAAAAATACGAGCGGATAAGACTCAAACCAGTAATAGTAATTTGATGGCACTGGTTATACAAGTGGTGGAGCTCCTAACCTGGCGTGATAAAGGGGATGGACAGGTTGAGGCTATTCGAGCTATGCGTGAGTGGCTCATTGAGAACGAATCGGTCTCACCGATCGCTGAATTCATTGAAGTTGCTGATAAAAGACGGCGATTTCGCAGGTGATCAAGTTAATTAGGTTGACTGTTCGTTAAGAAGTTCCGAGCTTCTCCTGTCTGTTGGAGACTCGGAGCTTTTTTACATTCACAACTCATAGTACAATAAGAGCTAATTCAGAGAACCATAAGGAGAGAAGTGGAAAAAATGGCTAAAGACTTTTTCACATCAGATCACCATTTTGGACATAAGCACATTATTGATTTTGAATCCCGGCCCTTTGCAGATGTTGGGCAGATGAATGAAGCGATGATAGTAAGCTGGAATTCAGTAGTTGGTAAAGAAGATAAGGTATTTCATTTAGGTGATTTTTCATTCCTGAACAAAGATGCGACAAAAGATATTCTCACAAAGTTGAACGGATACAAAGTGCTAATCATGGGAAATCACGACCGCGGCCGGAGCCGAGCATGGTGGCTTGATGCGGGGTTTGCTGAAGTGACTGAGCACCCTCTGATTTATAAGGATTTCTTTTTCTTATCACACGAACCTATGTACATGAATAAGCATATGCCTTACGTAAATGTGCACGGTCATATCCACAGCCAGAAATATGAGGGCAAGAATTATTTCAATATTTGTGTGGAGCACTGGGGCTATAAACCTCTGTCTTTTGAAGAAATTAGAGATGCGGTAGTTGTAAGTGAAGAGGGTTAGGTGTGTCACATGTATTTGCGTATCGAGTAATTGGCACTAAGCCTAAGGAAATCCTTAAGGCTTTTTTATTTATTGAAAATGACACTTTACAGAACGAAAACTTTGTATTCTCGGGCAAGAGATTATGGTAAAATAACCCTTGTCATCAAAATTTAACAATAAATTTATAGGAGAGAATACATAAAATGTGGGAGAAATTCATTACAGCGTTTCTAAAAGGCTGTTTGAATCCAACTATTTTAATATGATAACAAGTTTAATTTTTAGATTGGCACAGTGAGAAGTAACTCTACTAAAGACGGTAATAAATTATAAAAAACCTTTAATTCTCTAAGATGGGCGGAGCCGCCCAGCAGAATGTTGCCTTAAGCCCCGCAGTTTGTGAACCAGCGATTTGTTTAAGACTTATGTCACTCCTCAACCAACACCTGCCGATCCAAATTCCTGTATTGAACGGCTTCCGCAATATGAGCTGAGGTAATATCGGAGGCTCCATCCAAATCTGCAATGGTGCGAGACAGCTTAATAATACGGTCATGTGCACGCATACTGAGTCCGAGTGTCTCCAGAATATGTTGAAGCATATCAGCTTCTTCGGCTCCGAGACTCGCAAAATGCCGAAGGGCTGCCCCGGACAATTCACTATTCCATGATATCGATAAATTTTTATAACGTTGAATCTGTATGCTTTGGGCTGCAGCAACATGAGCCCGCATTTCTGCGGAAGAGAGAATAGGGCCTTGTCGGTCCAAATCTTTAGGCCGGGGTACGTCGACTTGGAGGTCGATACGATCAAGCAAAGGCCCAGATATTTTGGCCCGGTATTGAGCTAACCGAGCTGGGCTGCAGGTACACCGCTTTTGTGGATTTCCGCTCCCGAGGAATCCGCAGTGACATGGATTCATAGAACAAGCCAGCATAAATTGAGCGGGAAAGGTAAATGAAGCTCGTGCCCTGCTAATTGTTACCACGCTGTCTTCAAGGGGTTGTCGCAGTACTTCGAGTACGTTTCGGGAGAATTCCGGCAGCTCATCTAGAAAAAGAAGTCCACGATGTGCAAGACTTACCTCACCGGGCTTGGGTATTCCTCCTCCGCCAATCAGCCCTGCAGCTGAAATGGTATGGTGAGGCGAGCGGAAGGGGCGGCTGCGCAGCAATCCGCTGTGAGCATCCTTTAGTTTACCAGCGGCGCTGAATATTTTGGTCACCTCAAGGGCTTCACTGTCGGAGAGTGGGGGGAGAATACCGGGCAGGCGCTTAATCAGCATGGTTTTACCTGTTCCTGGAGGTCCGATGAGAAGGATATTGTGCATCCCTGCGGCAGCAATAGTTAAGGCTCTTTTCACATGATACTGTCCAATAACATCGCTGTAATCGTCAGCCATACTTAGTTCGTTAGGTGTGATTGCGGTATTGATGAAGATCGGAGGTACATACTTTAAATGCTCTAGGGTAAGGGCTAGAACAGGAGGCAGGTCACCCGAAGTAGAGCCTGACCCTTGGCTCGTGGTTACTGGGTATCCCATGGATATAGAAGGGGGTGGCAAATCTGCTTGGTTGATACTATTCTTGTCATCTTGTCCGCTTACCAAGCTTCCTTGCATAACTGGAACCGGGTAAGGTTGTTCCGGTTCTGGCAGTTCACGTAAATGATCAGCCGCATACACGGTCATGCCGCTGATCAGAGAAGCTTCCGCTGCGTTCCCGCGCGGAAGAAGTACAGCCCGGAAGCCGGCCCGGCGGGCGGCTTCCACGATCGGCAGCACGCCGGTCACCGGCCGTAGGCTGCCGTCAAGGGCAAGCTCTCCGATCAGCAGCATCTCCCCGGCAGAAGGCATGACAAGCTGACCGCTTGTCGTAAGGATGCCGAGGGCGATGGCTAGATCGAAGGCAGAACCCTCCTTGCGCAGGTCAGCCGGCGCAAGGTTGATTGTGATGCGCTGCTGGGGATAGCGGTACCCGCAATTTTTAACAGCAGCGCGCACTCTTTCCACCGCCTCACGGATGGCGGAGTCGGGCAACCCAATGATATTGGTCTGCGGGAGTCCATTTGCCAAATCAATCTCCACACCGATCATCACACCCTCTATGCCATATAAACACGCACTATGCATTTTTCCATACATAAAAAACACCTCTCCTCTGGGATTAAGCCCTCTTGGGCGTAAACTTCCAGAAAAAAGGTGCTTCCTCATTTTCTAGGTACTTCTTTCTTCTCATTATACAAATCATCCTAAGTAAGTTTCAAGGGGGAAGCCATGATTGAAATTCTAGCCACAAAACTCGCAGTAAAAATAAAACATATCGTTCCAGATCATCCTGCATCGGAAGCGGTGTTGAAATTTTCATTAGGTCTATTGATAAATGCTATTTCTATAATATTTTTGAATGTAGCAATATCGATGTTAACCGGCAAAACCCGAGAGACAATAATTATTTTGTTTTCTTTTGCTATTTTAAGACAAGTTTCTGGAGGGCTACATTTAAAATCAGGTTTAGGCTGTGTCATAGGGACTACAGCAATGGTAACGGTTTTATCTTTACTGCATCTAAATGGTCTATGGACACAAATACTGAATTTAGCTGGTATAATTTTAGCCTTAATATATGCACCTTCAGGAATCGGAAAACAGTCTCGTATACCTCCCAAGTTCTACCCTCTTCTAAAAATAGTAACTTGTTTCATTATCGCGTTAAATATTCTAATTCAGTCTTCGGTTTTGGCGCTTTCTTTTTTTGTTCAATGCGTAACATTGATTAAATTTAGGAGGTGAAATACATATGTTCAAAAAGAGTATATATGCACTGGCAAGCAGCCTTTCCTTCCTTGCAGTTATTATCACGTCATCAGCCAGCTTTCTTTATATCTATCAGGGACAAACCCCGGATGAATTGCTTAAATAAATCGGATGGGATAAATCCATGCGTATATTTTGATATCAACAATCTCATACATATATTCCATACTAAAAAACATGTCAAAAAGGAGCCAAATGGCTCCTTTTATATTCATTTGGATATATTATTTTTAGAGAATATTGATGTCTACAACGATGTTTCCGCTTGTTGCACGGGAATATGGGCATGCTCCATGAGCGGCTTTTACCAGAGTAGCAGCTGTTTCATGATCAACGCCCTTAACAAGTACATCAAGCTTCACAGCAATACCGAAGCCGCCATCTTCCACTTTACCAAAGCTGACAGTTGCAGTCACTTCACTACCTTCGATTTTTACTTTTCCCATACGGGCAACCATATTCAAGGCGCTATCAAAACAAGCGGAGTAACCAGCTGCGAACAGCTGCTCAGGGTTAGTACCTTCTCCACCAGCACCGCCCATTTCACGAGGTGTACTGATATCTAAACGAAGCTGCGGGCTTTCTGATTCAATGTAACCGTTTCGTCCACCGACAGCCTTAACCGTTGTTTCATACATCTTTTGTTGTATTACCATCATAAGTAATCTCTCCCGTTCACTCTAATGTATTGTACACAACTTAATTTAACACAAAATAAATAAAAGTCAAATTATTTTTTGCTATTATTATGAAGTTGATAACAAATTGTGATAATATAAGGTCAAGAAGGCAGGTGAATAAGACATGCAAAACAATACTACAACTCCTGAGCTGTTGCTTGAGAACCAACTCTGTTTTACTATCTATGCCTGCTCACGTGAGATTACAAAGCTGTATCAACCTTATTTGGACAAGATCGGTGTGACCTATTCGCAGTATCTTGTATTGCTTGTGTTATGGGAGAAACAGCAATGCACCGTCAAAGAGATTGGAGAGGCATTGTTTCTGGATTCCGGAACGTTAACTCCACTTTTGAAGCGCTTGCAGGCTGCTGGCTTGATTAACCGCGAGCGTTCTTTGCAGGATGAGCGTAAAGTACTGATCTCCCTGACAGAGCAAGGCTGGGCATTACAGGGGGAAGCCGTGTGCATCCCTGGTAAGATGATGGAGGGCACAACGATGTCTGGTGAGGAATTTACAGATTTGCTTGGGCAGTTCAAAAACTTACTTAATCGGGTCCATGATGTGAATATAGCTTCCTCTCAAAAATAGAAATATAGACTTGTCAAGTCGATTGATCTCATTCCGGCATGAAACCGAGCGAAAATATATGTATATATGATGATTATTTTTAAGGAAAGCGTTTTAAAAACATGTTACACTATTGTGGGTTTCACTATTAGACATATAAGAAAGTATAGTTGAATTTCATACTTTGCTTCATATGTCGCTTGGACGCTAGTTCCGGGAAAGTGTATATTGTACCAGCCTGGACCACACCCTGCGGCAATCAAAACGGAAAGCGGAAACTGCAGGCAGCCTGCAGGACACCGCAACACTTTAGGAGGCTTCCGGAATGAATATCCATGAGTATCAGGGTAAAGAAGTGTTGAAGAAGTATGGAGTCACAGTGCCTAATGGTAAAGTAGCTTACACAGTAGAGGAAGCGGTAGAAGCCGCGGAGTCCCTGAAAAGCCCCGTGGTAGTTGTAAAAGCTCAAATTCATGCCGGCGGACGTGGAAAAGCCGGAGGCGTAAAGGTAGCCAAAAGTATCGAAGAAGTTCGGAGTTTTGCAAGTGAAATTCTTGGAAAAACACTGGTTACCCATCAGACAGGACCAGAAGGTAAGGTAGTTAAACGGCTTCTTATTGAAGAAGGTTGTCAAATTGTAAAAGAATATTATATCGGATTAGTCGTTGACCGAGGCTCAGGCCGGGTTGTAATGATGGCTTCCGAAGAGGGCGGAACAGAGATAGAGGAGGTAGCGGAAACACATCCGGAGAAAATTTTCAAAGAAATTATTGATCCGGCTGTAGGGCTGCAGACATTCCAGGCGCGTAAGCTTGCTTACAGCATCGCTATCCCTAATAAGCTTGTAGGCAAAACGGTTAAGTTTATGCAAGCGTTATATTCTGCTTTTGTCGATAAGGACTGCTCCATTGCGGAGATCAATCCATTGGTAGTTACAGCTGATGATGAAATTATAGCCTTGGATGCTAAGCTTAATTTTGATTCCAACGCATTGTTTCGTCATAAGGATATTCTGGAACTTCGGGATTTCGATGAAGAAGACGAAAAGGAAATTGAAGCCTCGAAGTATGATTTGAGCTACATAGCACTGGACGGCAATATTGGCTGTATGGTGAATGGGGCAGGTCTGGCGATGGCTACAATGGATATTATTAAATATTATGGCGGAGAACCCGCCAACTTCCTGGATGTAGGGGGCGGTGCCACTACTGAAAAGGTAACCGAGGCTTTTAAGATCATTTTATCTGATGCTAAGGTTAACGGGATTTTTGTAAATATATTTGGCGGCATAATGCGTTGTGACGTAATCGCTAATGGTGTAGTGGAAGCAGCAGGACAACTCGGCCTAACGAAACCGCTTGTTGTGCGTCTTGAAGGAACTAATGTAGAACTGGGCAAGCAGATTTTGGCCAACTCGGGGCTGAATATCGTACCTGCTGATTCAATGGCGGATGGAGCCCGTAAGATTGTTGCTCTTGTATAGTGATAAAGGAAGATTTACCTCGTTTATCGTATTGACAATTAAAGTAGGGATGTGACATGCATGAGCATTCTTGTAGATAAAAATACGAAAGTTATCACGCAAGGCATAACGGGTTCAACCGGTTTGTTTCATACTAAGGGAGCTTTGGATTACGGTACACAAATGGTCGGCGGGGTTACTCCAGGCAAAGGTGGAACCTTCGTTAGCATTCAATTGGAAAAGGGTGGAGAGATCAACCTTCCAGTGTTTGACACTGTAGTTGCAGCCAAAGCGGCAACGGGTGCTACCGCCAGCGTGATTTATGTGCCTCCAGCTTATGCTGCAGACTCAATCATGGAAGCAGTGGATGCTGAACTGGACTTGGTCATTTGTATTACGGAGGGTATTCCTGTACTGGATATGGTCAAAGTGTCCCGATATATGGAAGGCAAATCAACGGTATTGATTGGTCCGAACTGTCCAGGTGTAATCACTCCAGGTGAATGCAAAATCGGCATTATGCCAGGATATATTCATATGCCAGGATATGTAGGGGTAATCTCCCGCAGTGGAACGTTGACTTACGAAGCTGTTCATCAGTTAACTACCCGTGGAATAGGCCAATCATCTGCTGTCGGTATCGGTGGTGATCCAGTTAAGGGTTCGGAGTTTATTGACATTCTGAAGATGTTTAATGAAGATCCGAATACCAAGGCAGTTATCATGATTGGTGAAATCGGCGGTACAGCGGAAGAGGAAGCGGCGGTATGGATTCGCGATAATATGGTCAAGCCGGTAGTCGGGTTCATCGGCGGTGCAACAGCACCTCCAGGTAAACGGATGGGTCATGCAGGAGCTATCATTTCTGGTGGCAAAGGGACGGCAAGTGAAAAAATTGCTGTTTTGGAATCCTGTGGTATTAGAGTCGCTCCTACACCTGCAGAAATGGGCTCTACGCTTGTAAGTGTGCTTGAAGAACGTGGCATACTGAATGCATGTACAACTCATTAGTTATTCGGTTATAATCATCCTATCAAAGGTAAGCAACCTTTTGTTCCTCACAGGGAATAAAAGGTTGCTTTTTTGCGTTTAAACGCAGAAATGGTGAAATGAACACGTACATATATGGTCGCAGTACCACAAAATAGGAAGGTGAATTCCTTCCATTAAAAGGGGAGATTACGAATGCAGGCTCGGGATTTATTATTTGGATTGAATGAAATGGAAGGCATCGGGTGGAAAACAATCTTTAAAATTTGCACCGCGGGAAGGTTGTCTGATCAGATTTTTAAATCCACCACGGAAGAATGGGTGAGCCTCGGACTAAAAGAGAGTTTGTCGGCAAATCTAGCCGCTAACTTTTCTGAAGAATGGATTTCTAAGCGTTACTCTTTAATGAAAGAAAGTGGTGTAGAGATGCTGACTATCCTCGATGAGGGGTATCCTTCCCTTTTGAAGGAAACTGCCCAGCCTCCCTGGGTAATTTACTACAGAGGCAGACTGGAGCTTATCACCCGTCCTTCTGTTGCGATGGTAGGCACTAGGGTCCCTACATCCTATGGGCGTAAGGTAGGTTCTTGCTTGGCTGAGGAACTCAGTGAGGCGGGTCTGACCATTGTAAGCGGACTTGCAAGAGGAATAGACAGCGTCTGTCATGAAGCTGCTCTAATGAAGCGTGGAGGAACTATTGCTGTTATAGCTACAGGCATGGATAAAGTCTATCCTCCAGAGAATAGAGACTTACTTAGGCAGATTGCGAAGGAGGGCCTGGTGTTATCTGAATATCCCATTGGAACCAAAAGTCATCCGGGATTGTTTCCCCAGCGTAATCGCATTATTGCGGGCATTAGCTTAGGTACTATTGTAGTAGAGGCCGACAGTCGAAGTGGATCGTTAATAACATCAGATGCTGCTTTGGAGTCGGGAAGAGATGTGTTTGCTGTGCCTGGACCGATTACTTCTCCCAAAAGCCGGGGAGCACTAGAGCTTATCAAACAGGGTGCTAAACTCGTAACGTGCACGGCTGATATCCTTGAAGAATATACTCATTTTTTGTCGAAAGAGACCCGCCTCGAAGAAGAAAACGTCTCCATTATACATGGTTCAGAAGACTCGTTATTTGAAAAGAAATTGACAAGAGAGGAGTTCCAACTATACCATATACTGCATCAGGGCCCATTTACCCTTGATGAATTGTTAATACGAAGTCGGTGGGATTTTGGACATTTGCATTCAGTTCTGTTATCTTTAATCATAAAAAAAGCGGTAACACAATTACCAGGTGCTATTTATAAGGTAATTTAATATAGAAGTTTGAGAGTACACGAGGAGGACGAATCTGTGGCTGATGTATTAGTCATTGTCGAATCGCCAGCTAAGGCGAAAACGATCGGCAAATATTTAGGCAGTAAATATATCGTTAAGGCATCCATGGGCCATATTAGGGATTTACCTAAAAGCCAGATCGGTGTAGAAGTTGAGAACGAATTTAATCCTAAATATATAACTATACGAGGAAAAGGTTCCATTTTAAAAGAATTAAAAGATGCCAGAAAGAAAGTGAAAAAAGTGTATCTCGCAGCTGACCCGGATCGCGAGGGAGAAGCGATTGCTTGGCATTTGGCGCATGCGCTGGATTTGGATCAAACGGAGGAATGCAGAGTTGTTTTTAATGAGATAACTAAGCAAGCTGTGAAGGATGCATTCAAGACACCACGCAAGATTAATATGGACCTGGTTAATGCCCAACAGGCGCGGCGTATTTTGGATCGTCTAGTGGGATATAAGATTAGCCCTTTATTATGGAAGAAAGTCAAAAAGGGACTGTCGGCTGGGCGTGTACAATCGGTTGCGGTTAAGATTATTATGGATCGTGAGAATGAAATATCTGACTTTGAAGCCACTGAGTATTGGAGTATTACAGCCAAGCTCGGCATTCGTGATTCCGTATTTGAGGCTAAGTTCCATAAGTTCAATGGTGAGAAAAAAGAGCTTCACCAAGAAAGTGATGTCCAGGAAATTTTGGATGCCATTAAGAATTCAGCCTTCACGGTAAAAGAAGTTAAGGAAAAGGAACGGCAACGCCATCCTTCTGCTCCATTTACTACAAGTTCACTCCAGCAGGAAGCGGCTCGTAAGCTGGGATTCCGTGCGGCCAAAACGATGTCCGTGGCCCAACAGCTGTACGAGGGTGTTGAACTTGGTAAAGAGGGTACTGTAGGTCTGATAACTTATATGCGTACTGACTCGACACGTGTATCCGTTACTGCGCAAGATGAGGCAAAAGAGCTGATCATTGGAAAATACGGAGATAAGTATTTGCCAGAAACTCCGCGACAATATTCTAAAAAGGCTGCAAATGCCCAAGATGCTCATGAAGCTATTAGACCTACTTCAATACTTCGTGAGCCAGAAATGGTTAAGGAATATATGAGTCGGGATCAGTTCCGATTGTATAAGTTGGTATGGGAACGATTTATTTCGAGCCAAATGTCTTCAGCAGTTTTAGATACACTTTCTGTAGATATCACAGTAGGTACAGCTATTTTTCGGGCTGTGGGTTCCAAGGTTTCATTTGCTGGATTTATGAAGGTTTATGTTGAAGGTAATGATGATGGTACGACCGATGAGGAAAAGTATTTGCCGCCATTGAAAGCTGGAGACGACCTGATCAAGCAGAACATTGACCCGAAGCAGCATTTTACGCAACCGCCTCCGCGATATACAGAAGCCAGATTAGTAAAAACGCTGGAAGAGTTGGGTATAGGGCGTCCAAGTACTTATGCACCAACACTCGAAACGATTCAAAAACGTGGTTATGTTGCCATTGAAGAAAAGAAGTTCATGCCTACAGAGCTCGGAGAACTAATCATTGAGCAGATGGAGGAGTTCTTTCCGGAGATATTAGATGTAGAATTTACAGCTAATATGGAGGATAATCTCGACCATGTAGGAGAGGGATCCGAGGATTGGGTTAAAGTTTTGTCCTCTTTCTATGAATCTTTTGAGAAACGTCTTTTGTTCGCTGAAGAAGAAATGAAGGAAATTGAGATAGAAGATGAAGTCTCCGATGAGTTTTGTGAAAAATGTGGTAAATCGATGGTTTATAAACTGGGCCGCTTCGGTAAATTTTTAGCTTGCTCAGGGTTTCCAGATTGCCGAAATACGAAACCAATTGTAAAAGATATTGGGGTAACCTGTCCTAAATGTAATGAAGGTAAGGTTGTTGAACGGCGGAGCAAGAAGGGGCGTGTATTTTATGGTTGTGATCAATATCCTGGCTGTGACTTCGTTTCATGGGATAGACCTTCCATTAAGGCATGCCCAGACTGTGGCTCATGGATGATCGAGAAACGCAACAAGCAAGGAACTAAGCTGCAATGTACGTCATGCGACCATACAGAGGCAGTTGAAGACAACGAAGAATTAGCAGAATAATAGTCTCTACAGGAGGTAAAGGAAGTTGACGGAAACAGCAAAAGTAACAGTAATAGGTGCGGGTCTCGCTGGCAGTGAAGCGGCTTGGCAAATAGCCTCGCGTGGTGTACCGGTGCGACTTTATGAAATGCGTCCTGTAGTGAAGACACCGGCACATCATACTGATCAATTTGCAGAGCTTGTGTGCAGCAACTCGCTGCGTGCGAATGGATTAGGAAATGCAGTTGGGGTACTTAAGGAAGAAATGCGCCGTTTGGATTCTTTAGTGCTAGGAGCCGCTGATCGCCATGCGGTTCCTGCCGGAGGGGCGTTAGCCGTTGACCGGGATGGGTTTTCTGGTGAGATCACATCGACTCTGCATAACCATCCGCTTGTAGAAGTCATAAATGAAGAATTAACGCATATACCGGAGGAGGGGATTGTTGTTATAGCAACGGGTCCTCTGACTTCTCCGGCCTTGTCAGCTGAGATTAAGAGCTTGTTTGGCGAAGAATACTTTTACTTCTACGATGCAGCAGCTCCTATTGTTGAGAAGGATTCCATTGATATGAGTAAGGTTTATTTGGCTTCCCGTTACGACAAAGGTGAAGCGGCTTACCTTAACTGCCCGATGACTGAGGCTGAATTTGACATTTTCTATGATGCTCTCATTACTGCCGAGGTAGCTGCACTCAAAGACTTCGAGAAGGAAATATATTTCGAGGGTTGTATGCCTATCGAGATTATGATGAAACGCGGGAAGCAAACAGCGCTGTTTGGACCCATGAAGCCTGTTGGGTTGTTAAATCCACATACAGGAAAGCTCCCTCATGCCGTGGTTCAATTGCGGCAGGACAATGCAGCTGGAACACTATATAACCTCGTAGGCTTCCAAACGCACCTGAAGTGGGGAGAGCAAAAGCGGGTGTTCTCACTGATTCCAGGTCTTGAGAACGCAGAATATGTTCGTTATGGCGTTATGCATCGTAATACCTTTATTAATTCTCCGAAGCTGCTGCATCCCACTTATCAAATGAAGGGGAAGGAGCGGTTGTTCTTTGCAGGACAAATGACTGGTGTGGAGGGTTATGTAGAATCCGCCGCTTCAGGGCTGATTGCTGGTATTAATGCCGCGCGATTAGCATTGGGCCAGGAGGGCCTAGTATTTCCTGCAGATTGTGTATTGGGCAGTATGTCTGCTTATATTACTTCTGCTGATCCGGAACATTTTCAACCCATGAATGCGAACTTTGGGTTGTTGCCCAAGCCAGAGAAGAGAATCCGCAGTAAAAAAGAAAAAAATGAGCTTCTTGCAAACCGTGCTTTGGAAGCTTTGTCTGAGTTTGCTTCACAAACAGGTCTTCCACATACAGTGCCTGTAACCGAAGAGCAGACTTTATCTTAAGGGGGGTTCAAAGATATGGTTCCCAGTTTTCATGCAACCACAATTTGCGCAGTTAGGCATAACGGCCAAGCTGCTATAGCCGGTGACGGTCAGGTTACTTTCGGAGAAAGCGTCATTATGAAAACGACGGCTAAGAAGGTACGGCGTTTATACCGAGGACAAGTAATCGCAGGATTTGCGGGATCGGTCGCAGATGCGATTACCTTGTTCGAAAAATTCGAGGGAAAGTTAGAAGAACATCACGGAAACTTACAACGCGCTGCAGTAGAGCTTGCCAAAGACTGGCGTCAGGATCGAATTTTGCGTAAGTTGGAAGCGTTGATGATCGTTATGGATAAAGAAGGGATGCTTCTAATTTCGGGCAATGGGGAAATTATCGAACCGGACGATGATGTTTTGGCAATCGGTTCTGGTGGTAATTTTGCCTTAGCTTCTGGCCGTGCCCTTAAGCGTCACGCCTCTTCACTTAGTGCAGCAGACATCGCGAGAGAGGCTCTTCAAATTGCTTCTGAAATATGCGTATACACGAATTCCAATATCATAGTGGAACAATTGTAGGCCTCAGTGCCACAGAGAGATGGAGGAAGTCAAGATGATCAATCAATCGCTTACACCCCGCCAAATCGTAGCTGAGCTGGATAAGTATATCGTTGGACAAAAGCAGGCTAAAAAATCAGTTGCGGTTGCACTGCGTAACCGTTACCGCCGCAGTCTGCTGACTGAAGAGTTACGTGATGAGGTTGTCCCTAAGAATATCTTAATGATCGGTCCTACTGGTGTTGGTAAAACAGAGATTGCCAGAAGACTCGCAAAGCTGGTCAATGCTCCGTTTATAAAAGTAGAAGCTACCAAGTTTACTGAAGTGGGTTATGTGGGTCGCGATGTGGAGTCAATGGTTCGTGATTTAGTTGAAACCTCTATACGTATGGTTAAGCTTGAGCGTACTGAGAAAGTTAAAGATCGTGCTGAAGAATTAGCGAATGAACGGATCGTGAATATTTTAGTCCCATCGACTTCGAAGAATAAAGGTCAGCGTAATCCTTTTGAGATGATATTTGGAGGAAATAGTGCCGGACAGGATGATTCTAAAGAAGAAGTTGAGCAAGACGGCAGCCTTAGTGAACGCCGTCGTGGAGTTCGCTTCAAGCTTTTAGCGGGTCAACTGGAAGAGGATATCATCGAAGTGGATGTTGAGGATAGCGCACCTTCGATGCTGGACATGTTTGCTGGCCAAGGAAATGATCAAATGGGTATGAATATGCAGGAGATGTTCGGAAGTCTTCTTCCCAAACGGACGAAGAAACGTAAGCTTCCGATTAAGGAAGCTCGCAAAGTTCTCATACAAGATGAAGCTTCCAAGCTAATTGATATGGATGATGTAATTCAAGAATCAGTTTCTAGGGCAGAGCAATCAGGGATTATATTTATTGATGAAATTGACAAGGTCGCCAGCCAAGGAAAAGGCTCGGGTCCAGATGTATCCCGGGAGGGAGTCCAGCGCGATATATTGCCTATTGTCGAAGGATCGACAGTAATGACAAAATATGGCCCTGTGAAGACGGATTACGTCCTCTTCATGGCTGCGGGAGCATTCCATATAGCCAAGCCTTCCGACCTCATACCGGAGCTTCAGGGGCGGTTTCCGATCCGTGTAGAACTGAGCAGTCTTACGCTGGAGGATTTTGTATCGATTTTAACTGAACCGGAAAATGCGCTTACGAAGCAATATATTAATTTATTGGCCACTGAAAATATTGAAATACAATTTCAAAAAGAAGCCATATTAGAGATTGCCAAGATAGCCGCTACCGTTAATCAGAACATGGAAAACATTGGAGCGCGCCGACTGCACACGATTTTGGAGAAGTTGCTTGAAGATCTTTCCTTTGAAGCGCCTGAGCTAACGCTGGACACAATGGTTATAACACCTGAATACGTACGTGAGAAATTGGCATCGATTGCCCTGGACCGAGATTTAAGTCAATATATTCTTTAAACTTACAATTTAATGCTTAATATTTAAAATGAGTGAAAAATGTAATATTGCTTTAAGGATAAAAATGGGGATAAACCCAATCACTCGGTTTTTAAGGTAAAAACAACCAATTAAAAGTAAATATATTGAATAAAAATGTGATAAGCCCTATCTTCTATGAAAAGATAGGGCTTATTTCTTATTGTAATAATATTGAATTTACACGAAAATCAGAGTATGTGAATATGACTATTTTTCCGTCCTGTGACAAGAATCGACTTATGTTTGGAAAAAAGTCATTTTAAGATGCTATTTTTGTCGAAAAAGAAGGATTATTGGAAGTATTGTGGAATTCTTTTCAATATGGTAGTTTTGGAAGGAGGATTTATGTGGGATTGCTGAATAGTGTCAGTTTTCAAAGAATGCAGGGAGGCATGGAAGCTGCCAACAAACGACAAAGTATTCTTTCAAATAATGTCGCAAATGTGGATACGCCGAATTTCAAACGTTCTGATGTAACATTTGAAAGCTTCTTACAGCAGCAGGATAGAGGACTTAAGTCCCAACTTAGCGCTAAAGTAACGGATACACGACATTTTCGATTCGGCAACAATCAGGTCATTCCGGCCCCGGTTGTAACAACAGATGAAACTTCTTCGATGAATAACAATAATAATAATGTTGATATTGATCGAGAAATGGCGCTCAGCGCAGAAAATCAGCTTAGATATAACTCTTATATTCAACAAATTAATAGTCAGATTTCAATGATGCGTACAGTTGCTGAGGGGAGATAACCGGGTATGAATTTTGGTAGTAGTTTTGGAATTAGTGCCTCGGCACTAACTGCCCAAAGGTTGCGAATGGACGTTATATCCTCCAATATCGCTAACGCAGAAACGACAAGGGCGTCGGTAGTTGACGGTAAAGCTGTTCCATACCGACGTAAAATGGTTGTACTCGAAGCAACTCCGAGGAGCAAGTTTTCAGATATACTGAATTCAACATTGAATGGCAGTAGTAATAAAGGAGTTAGAGTACAGGCAATTACAGAGGATTCTTCCCCGCTTAAGCCTGTGTACAACCCAAGTCATCCGGATGCGGATAATAATGGTTATGTGTACATGCCTAACGTTGACATCACTAAAGAAATGGTGGATATGCTATCCGCGTCCCGTTCTTATGAAGCGAATGTTACTATGCTGAATGCAAGTAAAGCCATGGTTAGCAAAGCTTTAGAGATTGGGCGGTAATTATAGACATACAGAGGAGGTGCACAGTTGATACAAAATTTGGCAATAGGTACACAAGCGGTCCAGCAACTTGCTTTAAAAACGTCGACAGCACAGTCTTCATCTGTACCTACAAATTCAACGCAAAGCTTCAGTTCTTATCTCGAAGATGCTCTGAATCAGGTAGCCAATCAAGAGCAGCAAGCGAAAGAGATGAACAACAAGTTTGTACTTGGAGAAGTAAACGTAGATGAAGCATTAATATCTTCCCAGCAGGCATTGCTAAGTTTGCAGTTGACTACACAAGTCCGGAACAAAGTAATTGAAGCCTATCAAGAAATTATGAGAACTCAGATCTAAATATCCTAGCTTAGTTTCGGATGGGGTGACACTGTGAATGAAAGATTTGCCCAGTACAAGGACAAGGGCGTTCAGTACTGGAATCGATTCAGCAGCCGACAAAAGATATTATTCTTTTCGACGTTGTCAATCATTATAATAATCATCGTTGTACTAACGATGCAGCTTTCAAAAACCGAGTATGAGGTAGCCTTTAGAGATTTAGATAGTACGGACTCGGCTGCTGTTATGACATATTTAGACTCGGCTGGTATTCCATATCAATTAAGTCCGGATGGTAAGAGTATTTCTGTACCTAGTACAGAGGCGGCACGCATAAAAGTGGATATCGGTTCTCAGGGGATTGTTCAAGAAGGCTCACTCGGGTACAAGGTATTTGACGAAAATTCTTCAATGATCGGTACGACTGATAATGAGTTTAATGTGAAGTATAATAATGCGCTTAATGGTGAAGTAGAACAATTAATGAGAAGAATGCAAGGGATTAAGGATGCGAAGGTATTAATTAATCTACCGAAAGAAACGGTCTTTGTCGCTCAAGAGGGTCAAGAGAAAGCTTCTGCTTCAGTAGTTTTGTCCTTTAACCCGGGCTTTAGACCTAGTCAGGAAAATATTGATGGCTATTTCAACCTAGTAAAATCAGCGGTTCCGAATCTTCCTGTTGATAATATTACGATTGCCAACAATGAAGTTGAACTTATGCCTTCTTCAAGAGGTGGACAAGCAGGCGTATCCAATCAGGTGGAAGAGAATTTCACCCTTCAAAAGAAATTTGAAGAAGAAGTAAAGAAGAATGTGAAGCAATTTCTAAGCACTCTTACGGGTCCTGACAAAGTAGATGTACTTGTATTTTCTAAGTTGAACTTTGATAAGGAAAGTCGTAAGGAAGATTTGGTAACGCCTGTGGATACTGAGAATATGAAGGGAATAGAAATTAGTTCCCAAATCATAAGTAATACATTCTCTGGGCAAGGCAGTACAGATGGTGGTGTAGCGGGTACGGGTTCACAGGATGTGGCAGGTTATCCTACTAGTACGGACACCGGCACATCTACTTCTGAGGAATCATCGGAGACTAGGAACTATGAAGTTAACCGTATTACCAAGGATATTATCGCAAGCCCATACACTGTTAAAGATTTAACCATAAATGTTGCGGTTGAACCACCTACCGGACAAATAACTTTGGATCAACCTACACAAGATGCAATTCAGAACATTTTAGTAAATATTGTTCGTGCCTCTTTAGCAGATTCTGGTGTTGTATATACAGACGCTGAATTGAGCAAAAAAGTTTCTGTGTATTCCCAACAATTCGGAAGTAATGCTGCAGCAGCGGCTGCAAGCAAGCTTGCAAACTGGATGATATGGGCAATCGGCGCAGGTGCACTAGTCATTGGCGCTGGAGCGGGTTATCTCTTTTACCGGAGCCGCAAAAAGCAAGTGGAAGAAGATGAGGAAGATATCCCATTACAAGTTCCTACCGAGTTTCCATCCATTAATTTGGATAGCATAACGAACGAAAGCCAAGTGCGCAAACAATTGGAAAGTTTGGCTAAGAAGAAGCCAGACGAATTCGTAAATCTTCTGCGTACATGGCTTGCTGACGAACAGAGGTGAAGTAATGGCAAAAGCTAGCCAGCAGGGATTAAGCGGTCGACAAAAAGCCGCAATCCTGCTTATCACACTAGGGCCTGAGGTATCGGCACAAATATTCAAACATTTACGGGATGAGGAAATCGAACAGCTGACACTCGAAATAGCCAATGTTCGTAAAGTAGATAGTGGTGAAAAAGAATCAATCATGTCAGAATTTCACCAAATATGTCTTGCCCAAGAATATATCTCACAAGGCGGTATTAATTACGCCAAAGAAATCTTGGAGAAAGCACTTGGCCAATCCAAAGCAATGGAAGTTATTAACCGTTTGACTGCAACGTTGCAGGTTAGACCTTTTGACTTCGCACGAAAAGCAGATCCTAACCAGATCCTTAACTTTATTCAGAACGAAAATGTTCAGACCATCGCTCTCGTATTATCGTATCTTCAGTTTGAACAGGCTGCGGCGATCCTTTCCTCACTTCCTCAAGAGAAACAGGCTGAGGTGGCGAGAAGGATTGCTATTATGGATAGTACCTCTCCAGAGGTTATCTCCCAGATAGAGCGTGTTCTGGAACAGAAGCTATCGGCAACAGTTACTCAGGATTATACGAATGCTGGCGGTATCGAATCTATCGTACAGATTTTGAATGGGGTAGACCGGGGAACAGAACGAACTATCCTGGATTCACTCGAAATACAGGATCCGGAGCTTGCAGAAGAAATCAAAAAGCGGATGTTCGTGTTCGAAGATATTGTCAATGTGGACAACCGTTCTATCCAACGGATTATCCGCGATATCGAAAATGCAGATCTGCAGCTTGCTTTAAAAGTCGCAAGCGAAGAAGTTCGCGATGTTATTTTCCGGAACATGTCCAAGCGTATGGCAGAAACATTCCGGGAAGAAATGGAGTACATGGGTCCTGTGCGGTTGCGTGATGTAGAAGAGGCACAAACCCGAATTGTAGGAACTATCCGCAGGTTGGAAGAGTCAGGTGAAATCATCATTGCACGTGGCGGAGGAGATGACATTATTGTCTAAGCTGATCAAACACTCCCAATACGTACCTGTAGATGTTCTGAAAAGATTGGAACAGGCCCGTCATCATGCTGGTCTCTCCCATGAGGTTGTCTTAGAAGAAGAGGCTGCGGCTGAAATTCATTATGCTGATCCTGCCCGCGAGGAAGCTGAACTAGCCCGCAAACAGATGCTGCGAGATGCTCAGGAGTTTGCTGAAGGCCAGGTAAGAAATGCTTCCGAAGAAGCAGAGCTTCTTTTGGAGTCAGCCCGTGCAGAAGTTGAACAATGGTGGCTTCAGCGTCGGGAGCAGGATGAACATCTGGTTGAGGCTGTGAAGTCCGAAGCCTACCAGCAGGGGTATCAGGAAGGCGTTTCTCAGGCTGAAGAAGAAATGAAACTAAGAGTCGCTGAGATGATGGAAGAAGCTAGAACAGTGCTTTCTGAAGCTTACAGGGCAAGAGACGTCATTATCCAAGAGGCAGAACCTTTTTTGGTAGAACTCAGCTGTGATATTGCCGAAAAAATTGTGGAAAAACAGCTTACAATAGAGCCGGAATTCACTATGGATTTAATTAAAAAGAATTTAGCGCGCAAACGTGAGCAAGGTCTGATCTCTCTTTGCGTATCTCCTCCTCAATTTACATTTGTAAATGCAGCCCGGGAAGAGTTATCGCTTGCCATAGACTCACAAGCTGAACTGCAAATATTGCCGGATTCGACAGTAAGGGATCATGGTTGTGTAATTCGTTCTTCATTTGGCAGTATTGATGCTCGAATCGACACCCAGCTTACGGAGATCAAGAAAGAACTCTTAAGGATTGCTCTGGATTCCGAGGAAGGCAAGAATGGTGAAGAAAATGCTTGATAGTAAGCGTTATAAAGAACAGCTGATTAATTTTGATCCAGTCAGAGTTAATGGTAAAGTCACTCAGGTCATTGGTCTTATGGTTGAATCAGAAGGACCGGATGCTAGTATCGGTGATGTTTGTTATATCTATCCTACTAAAGGGAATAAGCCACTTAAGGCTGAAGTTGTAGGTTTTCGTGATAATAAGGTGCTTCTAATGCCTTTGGGTGAACTGCAAGCGATTGGTCCGGGATGTGATGTGGTTGGAACAGGCAAGCCTCTAAGCGTGCAAGTGGGCTCTGAGCTTCTTGGGAAAGTGTTGGATGGTTTGGGACAACCGCTGGATGGATCGTTGATTCCAGCTCGTATGCCTCATAGCTCAACCTTTAATATTCCATCCAATCCACTAAATCGTCCTAGAGTGCAAGAACCGATCAGTATAGGGGTTAGGGCTATAGATGGATTGTTGACCATAGGCAAGGGACAGCGTGTTGGTATATTCGCCGGGTCTGGGGTTGGAAAAAGCACACTGATGGGCATGATTGCTAGGAATACATCAGCGGATGTGAACGTAATCGCCTTAATAGGTGAGCGGGGTAGAGAAGTTTTAGACTTTATCGAACGCGATTTAGGTCCAGAAGGTCTTCAACGCTCGGTAGTCATTGTAGCTACATCAGACCAGCCGGCACTTATAAGAATTAAAGGGGCATTAATTGCTACAACGATCGCAGAGTATTTTCGGGATCGCGGCCTAAACGTCATGCTAATGATGGATTCTGTTACACGCTACGCAATGGCACAACGTGAAGTAGGACTTGCAGTAGGGGAACCCCCAGCTATGAGAGGTTACACCCCTTCAGTGTTCGCGAGTCTTCCCAAACTGCTTGAAAGGGCGGGAACAGGACCTTTAGGCTCTATAACCGCATTTTATACAGTCTTGGTTGATGGAGACGACATGAATGAGCCTATAGCTGATGCAGTGCGTGGAATATTAGACGGGCATATTGTTTTGAACCGAAGTATTGCTAACAAGGGTCATTTTCCAGCCATTGATGTGCTCTCCAGTATTAGTCGAGTAATGAAGGATATAGTGACTGAAGAACAAATAGACGCTGCAGAAAATGTGAAAAGGCTTATGGCTGTCTATAAGGATTCTGAGGATCTTATCAATATTGGGGCCTACCAGAGAGGTTCTAACGCTCAAATTGACGAGTCGATTCATTATATTGATAGTATATGGAACTTCACCAAACAAAAGGTGAATGAGAAAGTTACTTTAGCAGAAGTTCAAGAATCCTTAATTTCTCAATTCTCAAGGAGTTGATTCCGAATCATGAGGTTTAATTATTCTTTTCAAAAAGTTGTGGATTTGAAGGGCAATGAAAAAACTCAGGCAGAGTGGGTACTTTCAACCGCGCTTGGAGAACTGCAAGCCCATGAACAATGTCTTAAAGATTTGATGGTACAGCGTAGTGAAGTCTTGATTTCCTTGCAAAGTTCAGCAGAACAAAAAACATCAATGATTAAGATTCGGGAATTACAGGATTATGTTGACTATCTGGATGTATGTATCGCACGCAAGCACTCAGATATCATTTATTCCAATCAAGAGGTTCAACATAAGCAGAATCAACTTAGTACGAAGGTTTTGGATGAAAAGGTGTGGCTGAAAGCGAAGGATAAGGCACAGGACCTGTTTCAGCAAAGCATGAATTTACGGGAACAAAACGAATTGGATGAGATAGCTACGGTCCGGTTCGCGATGAAATCCCTCTAACCCGGAGGTTTCCGCTAGTGGCGAAGAATGAAATGGAACTTGATAATGAAGAGTCAGCTGGTAAATTTGAGAGGTTTCTTTTTCTAATGATTCCTATCATCTTTACACTTGTCTTACTGGGAGTTTTGCTGACGCTTTTTAATATGGATATCCGTAATAACGTGCTTACTCTTGCAAATAAAATTCCTGTGGTAGACAAGTGGGTTCCTGATCCGCCAACTGATTCTTCACTAGACGAGAAGCAACAAGCAGAGGAGCAGGCGGCTAGTTCTGAGACAACAATTAAAGAACTAAAAGCCAAATTGGCAGAGCAGAGTGAAAGCCTGAAAAAAGCAACAGAAGAGAAAGCTGCTCAGGATACACAAGTACAAGCACTTCAAAAACAGATTGAAGAAATTGAGAAGTCGGCGGAAGCTTCTATAGAAGAAACTGAAACTGAAGAGGATGCTTACCAGAAGCAGGTAACTGATTTAGCAAAACTTTACGCTGGTATGAAAGCTTCAAAAGCAGCACCGATTATGGAGAATTTAACAACAGAAGAAATGGTGCAGATCTTTAGAGTTATGAACAATGCGAGTAAAACGGCTATTTTGGAAAAAATGACTCCTGAAACGGCTGCTGAGGTTTCTGTTAAGTTAAAGGAAAGTACAACTTCAACAGATTTGGCTATTGCGGCTCTTCAGTCGAGATTGAAGAAAGAGGCAGGTACGGCAACGACTGCAACAAGCAGCAGCGCAAATCTCGATAAAGAGAAGCTGAATCAGACGTTTACGGCTATGCCTGCAGCTAATGCAGGGGAACTGCTGGGTGAGATGTACAAGATTAGTCCCGATAAAGTAGTTACGATCTTAAACTCAGTAGGTGATAGTGTAAGATCTTCAATATTGGGTGAAATGACTAAAAATGATAGTGAACAAACAGCTGTAATCGTAAATCGGTTAATGGGTGGTAAATAACACTTGAAGGGAGGTGAAAAATAATGAGTTTAGTATTTCAAATGATTTCAGCTGGAAATGGATTAACTGCTAATTCAGCCGCAGGGGTATCTCCTCTAGTAGCAAGTGCTGAAGGAACAGGAACATTATTACCTTTTGCACAGGCCCTAATTCAACAAATGACTGGGACTGTGGATAGTAACATCGCTCAACCAACTGGAACTGGTGACCCTATCGCTTTACTACAAGGATTACTGAAACAAATTCAGCTGCCTGCTGATACCAGTGAAGAGACAACTGTGAAAAATGCAGATTTGCTAAATGAGTTAGTGAAGGATATTGAGAAGCTTGATGAGTCCCTCGAGAGCGATCCATCACTGCTGGCATCCCTGCAAGGATGGCTAATGCAAGTATCCACACTTCTGACGAATAGTGATCCTCAGAATGATCTGAATGATAAGACGGAGTCAGCTGCTACTTTGTCGCCTTTAGCGCAAAATCCGGAGACTCTTCGTTTTGCAGTGCAGGATGATCTGAACAGGCTGGTTACTATTATTAATGAAGCTGCTGCTAATGGGAATGAGGCGTTAACTGCCAAAGGCTTAACAGTCCTTAATAATTTCACTGAAATTATGAGTCAGAATGCTACATCAGTAGAAAAACCTAAAGACGTAGTTAATCAAAACCAACGATCTGCAGATGCTTTGGTGGTTAAGGGTGAAAAGTCTATATCTACAACAGTAACTGCGCCTGCCGAGTCCGGCAGCAATGACACTGATCTAGCAGGTACACTCCAGGCTAAGGTTGCAGTAATGAATACAGATGCAAAAATCGTAACCTCGAATGATGAGCCTGTAATAGAGTTCACCATACCGGAAGATAGTAACGAGATTGTAACAGCTGGCCATTTATCAATGCGTAACGGAATTACAGCACCACTAAAAGCTGAAGTTCCACAGGTACCCGTTCAACATTTTGCTGCAGAAATGACAGGTTTGATCACTAGTAAGCTTGAGATTGTAAAAAAAGGTGGAATTGCAGAAGCAACTATCTCACTGTTCCCTGAGAATCTTGGTCAGGTTGATGTAAAAATCACAATGCAGAATGGTCAACTTGTAGCACAATTTATCACCGAGAATGCCGCAACTAAAGATCTACTCGAGCAACAAATGGTTCAACTACGTGCAGCATTGCAAACTCAAGGCTTACAGGTTGAAAAGTTGGAAGTTACTCAGAACAATGTGCCGCTTCAATCACAAATGCAACAGGAAGGACGGCAGCCTGGTTCAGGAGGACATCAATCCGATAAGCGCTCAAACAATCAAAACGAAGCCTCCTCAGATGCTATAACCGCTGCAGAGTTAAATGGAGAGTGGAAGGATTGGCTTGATAACGGGGTGACGGAAGACGAGAACCATACACCATCATTTTCTGCTAAGGCCTAAATATTAAGAAAGAGAGGTGGAGAAAATGACATCGAATAATATTGTATCCACGAGTAATACATGGCCTAACTATGCAACAGGCAATAGCGCAAACCCGGGAAGTAAGACAGGCAGCTCAGTGATGGGTAAAGATCAATTCTTGAAAATTCTGATTACACAGCTTCAAAATCAGGATCCTATGCAGCCCATGGAAGATAAAGAGTTTATTGCTCAGATGGCTCAATTCTCATCCGTGGAGCAGCTAATGAACATATCTACCCAGCTTACATCACTAAATCAGTCACTTGGTTCTGCTTCCAATTTGATTGGTAAAGATATTACCTGGACAGACCCTAAAACACTTTTACCTGTATTAGGAACTGTAGACTCCATAGTTGTTAAAAGTGGTGTTAATTATGCTGTTGTAGGTGATCAACAAATTGCTTTGACTGACGTAACAAAAGTGGAAATTGCAGCTATAGCTGAAACCAATGACTCTAAAGGTACAACTACATCTGGGGGCACTGAGGAGAGCGGGGCGACGACATGAGCGAACGCTTGACAATTGGTCAAATGTATCCTAGTTCAGTTCATCCTACTACTCTACAACGGCCAGCCGGTTCCAAAAGCAATGTGGTTCCTGAAGCTTCATTTGAGAATGTACTTCAGCGTAATATGCTTAAGTTCAGCAATCATGCTGCTAAACGTTTAGAACAAAGAGGCATTACGATTGGCACGCGCCAGCTGGATCAAATTTCGTCAGCTGTTGATAAGGCAGCGGCAAAAGGCAGTAAGGAATCGTTAATTTTAATGAAAGATATGGCTTTAATTGTAAGTGTGGCCAACCGAACAGTTGTTACCGCAATGGACGGAAGCTCAATGAAAGATAATGTTTTTACCCAAATTGATAGTGCAGTAATTATTTCTTGAACCGGCTGGTCCTAATGGAAAGCTGGAGTGACCGCCGACCGACTGACGCGGTCCTTGCTTCAATCTTTATATTCTAGAAGTCCTACGACTTCATAATTCGGGAGATGATATATTAATGTTAAGATCTATGTACTCAGGGGTTTCTGGTATGCGCGGTTTTCAAACTAAGCTTGATGTTATCGGGAATAATATTGCTAACGTAAATACAATTGGCTTCAAAACGGGACGTGTAATGTTTAAAGATATCATGAGCCAGACTGTCTCAGGAGTTACAGCTGCTGCTGATGGGGCTCAAGGTGGCGTTAATGCCAAACAAATTGGTTTGGGTGTAAGCATTGGTTCGATAGACACCTTACACTTAGCAGGAAGCGCAATGACTACGAACAATCCTACGGATTTACGTATTGATGGAGATGGATTTTTCCTTGTAAAACTTTCTGATGAACAAGAGACACCTTTTCTTACTCGAGCAGGGGATTTTCATGTGGATGCCAGCTTTAACCTAGTTACATCTGATGGGTTACATGTATTAGATTCAGCTGGCGGTATGATACAGTTAGACGCGGCTGTGACTGGGTTTTCGATTTCAAACGACGGTACGATTATTCAAACTATGAGCGATGGCACTACTCAACCAGGCGTGCAAATTGGTATTGGTAAGGTTACAAATCCCCAAGGCTTGGAGAAAGTGGGAGGTAACTTGTATCGTATGACCTTGAATGCCAACCCTGAGGGTACACTGGAACCGACAACTGCAAACAGTACCGAAACAGGAACAGGTGCAATTGTTGCAGGCCAACTGGAGATGTCCAATGTTGACTTAACGAATGAATTCACAGAAATGATCGTTGCACAACGTGGTTTCCAGGCCAACTCCCGTATTATTACTACTTCTGATGAAGTACTTCAGGAAGTTGTTAACCTGAAACGTTAATATTAGTTCTAACCTATCTTAAAAATATAAAAAGTAATATGTTCCACATTAATAATAACGTTTCGCTTATTGTGGAAGTGTTATAGCTCAAACGGGGGGAGGTACTCCTCCCCTATTTTTTGTAAGGAGGCCTGTTATGATTTCAGTAACGCGATTAAATGGAACCCCAATGTGGCTGAATGCCCTTTTGGTGGAAATGGTGGAGGAAAGCCCTGATACACACATCACACTAGTTACAGGCAAAAGACTGATTGTACTTGAAAAAGTCGATGAGGTTATTGAAAAGATCAGGGAGTATAACAAGGATATCGGCTCACACGTAGCCACTATTAAAGTGCAATCACTGGAGGAGCTTTCATGAAAAAGATGCTGCCATGGCTCATAACGATTTTATTGGCAATTACACTAATTGTACTAGCTGCATTTCTGTTGATGGGTAAGTTTTTCCCAAGTGACACCAATGAAGTCAACGCGGCTGTAGAAAATGTAGAAGCCAAGCATTTAAGCGCAGATGAAATTGTCGAGCTGACTGCGGAAATCCCTGACATCAAAACTAATCTCGCCGACCCCGATTATATCGTTTTAATAAATTTTGCGTTTCAATTGGATTCTGCCAAATCCAAGGAAGAATTCGAAAAGATTAAAGATATTAAGATTAAACCGATTATTATCAAGACACTTGCCGATACCAAGCCAGAACAGTTAAATGGTGCGGAAGGTAAGGATCTACTTAGCAGTAAATTAGTCAATCTAATCAATAAAACCTTAACTGAGGGTAAGCTGACACAGATTGAGGTTACCAATTTTATTTTGACTTCTTTGTAGTTGTAAGTCGGGTTATTCTTTGATAGGGGGGTGATTGAAATGGTTGATGTACTGTCACAAAACGAGATTGATGCTCTACTAGCTGCACTATCATCTGGTGAAATGGATGCTGATGAACTTAAAAAAGAAGATACCCAGAAAAAAATCCGTTCTTATGACTTTAAGCGGGCTGTGCGCTTCTCTAAGGACCATATCCGAAGTCTTACGCGGATACATGATAACTTTGCCCGCTACTTAACAACGTACTTTTCGGCCCAATTGCGCACCTTTGTACAGATCAATGTCGTTCAGGTAGAGCAGCTCCCTTATGATGAGTTTATTCGCTCCATTCCTAAAATGACAATTTTAAATATCTTTGAAGCTGAGCCTTTAGAAGGGCGAATGGTAATGGAAGTTCACCCTAATATTGCCTTTGCGATGCTAGATAGACTTCTTGGTGGTTTCGGAACAGCTCCTACAAAGATTGTAGCTCTAACTGAGATTGAGACCACTATAATGGAACGTATTTTCAGCAGATGCTTTGAAAGTTTAAGGGAAGCCTGGAAGACGGTGTTGGATATTGAACCCCGTATGGAAGCCCTGGAAACCAATCCTCAGTTTATGCAAATCGTTTCTCCAAATGAGACGATTGCCCTGATCTCGCTAAGCACCAAAATTGGTGACACAACCGGAATGATAAATCTTTGTATTCCTCACGTGGTACTTGAACCAATTATGTCTAGACTATCCGTGCATCAGTGGTTTGTAAGTGAGAAGAAGGCACGTGATGCGGATGAGCTTGAGATTATCAAGACACGAGTCCACCGAGCTCAGCTTCCAATTGTTGCCGAACTGGGTGAATCCAATTTGTCTATTTCTGAATTCCTTGGACTTAGCGTTGGCGATGTGATTTCCCTTAACAAAACCGTCGATTCTGGATTGGCGATAAAAATAGGGAATAAGCTCAAGTTTATTGGAAGTCCTGGAGTAATAAAAGATAGGGTAGCCGTGCAAATAGACGAGATTGTCAGTGAAGGAGTTGAAGAATTTGACGAGTAAAGACTATTTATCCCAAGAAGAAATTGACGCTCTTTTAAGACAATCAGCTGAAGGAGCGGTTGCTCCATCGGTTAAGACTGTAAATGACTTTTTGACAGCGTTCGAGCAAGATGCCTTGGGCGAGATTGGTAATATTACGTTTGGCAGTGCAGCAACTGCACTCTCCACACTTTTGGGGAAAAAGGTTGATATCACTACTCCACAAGTTTCTGTCATTACCCGCGGCGAGTTTGAGGAAGCTTTCCCAAAACCTCACGTTGCTGTACACGTGCAGTATGTGGACGGTTTCCAAGGCATAAATTCACTTGTTATTAAAATCAAGGATGCCCAAGTTATAGCCGATCTAATGCTAGGTGGAGAAGGTGCGCCAAAAGATGAAGAGCTGAATGAAATCCATGTCAGCGCAGTTCAAGAAGCAATGAACCAGATGATGGGTTCATCTGCTACCTCTATGTCTACTATATTTAATAGATTCGTCAATATTTCTCCTCCTGGAATCGATATTCTTAACATGTCTAGTGGTGAAGGCGTTGGAAGTCTGCCTGACGAAGAGACACTTATACGAATATCATTTCGTCTCAAAATTGGAGATTTGATAGATTCAACCATTATGCAGCTTTTGCCGGTAGCTTTTGCGAAAGATATGGTAACGATGCTCCTTGGCGATGTTAGCGTAGCAGATCAGGAAGCGGCTGTATCAAATACAGCAACTCCTTCTAAACCATCTCAACCAGCCCCAACACCAGCACAAGCACCAGTTGCTGAACAACAGCCGCCGCAACAGCCGGGAGGACAGCCGCCGTATTATGCACCACAACCGGGGATGCCGCCTTATCCAGGGATGCCAGAGGGAGGTTATTATTATCCTCCTACAGGAATGCCAGGGTATGGTATGCCAGGTGTGCCGCCATACGGAATGCCTCCTCAGGGAATGCCGTATGGACAGGCTCCACCACCAAATTCCGTGCCTAATCGCAATATAAATGTACAGCCCGTACAATTTGCGAATCTTCAAGGTGGAGCCTTTGGTAATATTGACGAAAATAATTTGAATTTATTGATGGACATACCACTGAGAGTAACCGTAGAATTAGGAAGGACCCATAAGCAGATTAAAGATATTTTAGAAATGTCCCAAGGTTCAATTATCGAGCTGGACAAGCTGGCTGGTGAACCTGTTGACATTTTGGTCAATAACAAATTAATCGCCAAAGGTGAAGTCGTGGTTATAGACGAAAACTTCGGAGTACGCGTTACGGATATTGTCAGCCAATGGGACCGAATTCAAAAACTACAATGAGCATAACTTAGGGAGGATTTTGTAAAAATGGCTAATCGAATTCTAATCGTGGACGATGCAGCATTTATGAGAATGATGATCCGTGACATTTTGTCGAAGAACGGATTTGAAGTAGTGGGTGAAGCCCAGGATGGTTCTCAAGCAATAGAGAAATTTAAGGAATTACGTCCGGACTTGATTACGATGGATATTACAATGCCTGAAATGGATGGAATCGCTGCCCTGAAAGAAATTAAAAAAGTGGATGCGAACGCAAAAGTGATTATGTGCTCAGCCATGGGCCAGCAGGCTATGGTTATCGATGCGATTCAAGCGGGTGCTAAGGACTTCATCGTGAAGCCGTTCCAAGCAGACCGTGTAATTGAAGCAATTAACAAAACTTTGGGTGTATAGGGAACAAATATGTCAGGCAATTCCGGGTCGCTGGGACCAGAAAACAACCTGCTGAACTTGCTTAATGTTATTTTTGTCCTTGCGGTAATTATTATACTTATTGTGTTGCTTATTCGATTTTTAGGACGCCGCAATCAGTCTTTGACGAGTGTTCGTACCATTCGCACTCTTGGTGCAATGGGATTGGGGCCGAACAAGTCGATGCAGGTCATTGAAATTGGAAGCAGTCTTTACTTGATCGGGGTGGGTGATACGATATCCCTTCTGGATAAGATCACCGACCCGGTTGAGGTTGCATTGATCACATCATCATTTGAGGACTCTTCCTCAAGTCAAAAGAATTTTCTCATGCCGCTGATTACCAAGATAAAAAACAAGCTGCGCGGGGAAGTCCAGCCTGAGGAAATCGATCTTAGTGAAACTTCTTCTTTTTATGAGGTGCTGCAATCCAAGCTCCGCTCTGCGCCAGAACGCAAAGAGAAGATTGAAGAGCTGCTATCGAACGATATCACTAAGGATGAGTCGAGGGAACTATGAAAAAAAAGTTGATCATTGCTTTTATGCTTATAGGGTTCATTAGCATCATTGCACTACATCCAATTTATGCCGAGCCTATTCCAAACATAGACATCAAAATTGGTGACAATGAAGGCTCAAATGGTACTAGTTCATTATCCATATTGCTGCTTGTTACTGTCTTAAGTGTTGCTCCTGCATTTCTTATGCTAATGACTAGTTTTACACGTATAGTCATCGTTCTTGGGTTTGTAAGGAACGCTCTGGGTACACAGCAAATGCCGCCTAACCAGGTCTTAGTTGGACTCGCTTTATTTTTAACCTTATTTATCATGGCTCCGACACTAACTACAGTTAATGAAACAGCAGTTCAACCTTATATAAAAGGTGAAATTACACAATCAGTAGCTTTTGATAAAGCTGCTGATCCCTTAAAAGCTTTTATGTATAAACAAACAGATTCGAAAGATTTATTATTATTTATGAAGTATAACGGATATACAGGTAGTGCCAAACCTGCTACATATTCTGATATCCCGTTAACGGTTATGGTACCTGCTTTCGCAATCGGAGAAATGAAGAAAGCTTTTACAATGGGCTTTATGATTTTTATTCCATTTCTGATTATTGATATTGTTGTGGCCAGTACGTTAATGGCAATGGGGATGATGATGCTACCTCCAGTAATGATATCATTACCATTTAAAATTTTGCTCTTTGTACTAGTAGACGGCTGGTACTTAGTCATTAAATCGCTATTGCTAAGCTTTAACACCTGACTTATGAGGAGACAAGTGATATGAATACGGAGTTTATTATCGGTCTTGCAGGCCAAGCCGTATATATCGTACTTCAAGTCAGTGCACCTATGCTAATCCTTGGTCTTGTGGTAGGGCTTATCGTTAGTATTTTTCAAGCTACGACTCAGATTCAGGAGCAGACGTTAGCGTTTGTCCCCAAGATCGTGGCGGTGTTGCTGGCATTATTAATGTTTGGTCCTTGGATCTTAACGAAATTGATCGATTTCACCAGTCAGATTCTAGGCAATCTCGATATGTATATCGGTAAATAGTGGCTATGGAGACTATTCTACAAAGCTTTCCCGTCTTTCTGTTGATTTTTTGTCGAATTTCATCCTTTTTTGTAGTTATTCCTGTTTTTTCTTCCAAAGGCGTGCCAACTACGTTCAAAATTGGGATTTCTTTTTTTGTAGCAATGGTAGTTTTTAGTGCCAATGGAAGTGGAATACTAGTTCCCCAAGATTTAAGTTATATTTTGTTAATCATTAGAGAAGTGTTGATAGGTTTATTGCTAGGTTTTATAGGATATCTGATGTTTATGACCATTCAAACTGCGGGCGCATTTATTGATATTCAAATTGGATTTGGTATTGCGAATGTCATCGATCCTATGACTGGGGCATCCTCACCAATTCTCGGTAACTTCAAATATATGATTGCCCTACTGATGTTTCTAAGCATGAATGGGCATCATTTTTTGCTGGATGCAATTGTATACAGTTACAATTGGGTACCTATTGATAATAATTTGTTCTTTAAAATGATCAATGGTAATCTTTCAGAATTTCTAATTCGATCTTTTGCACAATCTTTTGTATTGGCCTTCCAAATGGCAGCGCCTTTAGTAACCGCTTTGTTTCTTACGGATGTAGGTCTTGCCTTCTTGGCGAGGACTGCACCCCAATACAATGTATTTGTTATTGGTGTTCCTTTAAAGATTATTATCGGTCTAGGTTTGTTATTTCTATTGATGCCAAGTTTGGCTGTTCTATTCCAAAGCCTGTTTGACATTATGTTCGAATCAATGCGTAATTTAATGGGCGTAATGGGGAAAAATCCCCAATCACCGTAAGGGGAGTATCTCATGCCGAAGCCCCAACTTTACAAACTGGATCTTCAACTTTTTTCAGGAGAGAAGACAGAGAAGGCCACCCCCAAGAAGCGACAGGAAGCCCGTAAAAAAGGCCAGGTTGCTAAAAGCGCAGAGCTTTCGGGTGCGGTCGTTCTACTGTCTGCTGTACTAAGTTTGAGTATGTTCGGGGGATTTATTAAAGAGCGTTTAATGTCACTTTATACAGACGTTTTCCTTAATAGAATGAACATGGTAGTTACCCCAGAGAATGTTAATGTGCTACTTAGTGACTATGGTCTTCAAATATTAATATTACTTGCTCCACTCTTAGGTATTACATTCATTATTGCTATAGTAGTAAACCTGATGCAGGTTGGTTTTATGGCTACTGGTGAAGGAATCACCCCTAAGTTTGACAAGATTAATCCAATTAAAGGTTTTAAAAATATTTTTTCAATGCGTTCTTTTGTTGAGTTTTTAAAATCGATCTTTAAACTCCTGATCATTTCCTATTTAGTGTACAGCACAATATGGGCTCAAAAGGGCGACTTTGCTTCATTATCTCATGTCAGCTTGGAAAGAATCTTTCAATTTACAGCAGGTATGACACTGAAGTTAGGTATCAAAATAGGAGCGGCACTAATGATTATGGCTGCCCTCGATTATATGTATCAACGTTATGAACACGAAAAAAGTCTAAAAATGTCCAAACAGGACATCAAGGATGAGTATAAAAAGTCAGAAGGCGATCCACTCATAAAAGGCAAGATTCGAGAACGCCAACGAAGAATGGCTATGCAGCGGATGATGCAAGAGGTACCAAACGCTGATGTAATTATCACAAATCCAACGCACTTCGCCGTTGCACTTAAATATGATGGTTCGAAGATGGAAGCTCCCCAGATTGTGGCTAAGGGTCAAGATTTCGTTGCGTTACGTATTCGAGAGCTCGCCAAAGAGCATGGCATTATGACTATGGAAAATAAGCCTCTCGCACGGGCGCTATTTCATAGAGCAGAGATCGGTGATGTTGTTCCGGCAGATCTGTTCCAGGCGGTAGCGGAAGTGTTGGCCTATGTATATAAACTTAAAGGCAAGACCAGATAAGACGGGGGAGGTTAAGACCATTGAAAGCGAAAAATTTAACTGTTCTAATTGGCGTTATCGGCATTGTGCTTATGATGATTCTGCCAATCCCGGCTTGGCTTCTGGATGTTCTGCTAGTACTTAACATTTCAATAGCATTGACTATTATATTAGTGGCAATGAACACTAAGGAAGCACTGGAGTTCTCGATATTCCCATCCTTGCTGCTCCTTACAACGCTGTTTCGTCTAGCATTGAACATTTCAACTACAAAGTTGATCCTTACTTATGGTGAGGCTGGAGAAGTTGTAGCTACATTTGGTAGCTGGATTGCTGGGGGACAAATTGCAGTAGGTTTTGTGGTATTCCTTATTCTTGTAGTAGTACAGTTTATTGTTATCACAAAGGGTTCTGAGCGTGTTGCCGAGGTGGGTGCAAGATTCACTTTGGACGCCATGCCTGGTAAACAGATGAGTATTGATGCTGACCTTAACGCTGGTATGATCAACGAGCAGCAAGCTCGAGACCGCCGACGTAACGTAGAACGTGAAGCGGACTTTTATGGTTCTATGGACGGTGCCAGTAAATTTGTTAAAGGGGATGCTATTGCAAGTATTATCATCCTGCTGATCAATTTGATCGGTGGATTTATTATCGGAATGACCGTTCACGGCATGCCTTTTCAAGAAGCATTATCCACGTATTCAGTTCTGACCATCGGTGATGGATTGGTGAGCCAAATTCCAGCCCTGCTCATTTCTACGGCTGCCGGCCTGATCGTTACACGGGCTGCTTCAGATGGTAATTTAGCAGAGGATTTGACAAAACAACTTTTGTCTTATCCGAGTTTGTTATATATCGTCGCGACTACAATAGCATTTCTTGGTTTTTTCACTCCAATTCAAGTTATCACCACACTCCCTCTAGCTCTACTTTTGGCTTATGCTGCCTATTCAATGGGACAAAACAATAACCGCAAACAGATTGCTGCAGAGCAACTAGTTGAAGAGAAACAAATTGAAGAGGTGCGAAGCCCTGAAAGTGTTATCAATCTGCTATCTGTTGACCCCATTGAGTTTGAGTTTGGCTATGGACTAATCCCATTGGCAGACACTGGACAGGGTGGAGATTTGCTGGATCGGATTATCATGATTCGACGGCAATGTGCACTTGAAATGGGTCTAGTAGTGCCTGTTATTCGCATTCGCGACAATATTCAACTAAAACCGAATGAATATGTCATAAAAATTAAAGGGAATAATGTCGGCGGTGGTGAATTATTACTTAATCACTATCTTGCTATGAGTCCTGGATATGATGATGAATCTATCAATGGGATTGAAACGGTGGAGCCTTCATTCGGACTTCCTGCATTATGGATTGATGAATCTGTAAAGGAACGAGCAGAGTTGTCAGGTTATACAGTTGTCGATCCACCTTCAGTAGTAGCAACACATCTTACAGAACTGATCAAACGACATGGACATGAGCTTCTAGGCCGTCAAGAAACCAAGATGCTGGTGGATAATCTACGTGAAAACTACCCAGTTCTTGTGGATGAGTTAATCCCATCTTTACTCATGATTGGGGATGTTCAGAAGGTCTTAGCCAAGCTGTTGCGTGAGAAGATTTCAATTCGAGATCTCGTTACGATTTTTGAGACGCTAGCCGATTATGGAACTTACTCAAAGGACCCTGATATTCTTACAGAGTATGTACGCCAGTCATTATCACGACAGATTACCCAGCAGTTCTCCCAAGTTGGGGAAACGATGAAGGTGATTACCGTGGGTCCAACTCTGGAGAAGAAAATTGCGGAAAGTGTCCAACAGTCTGAGCAAGGAAGTTATTTGGCCCTTGATCCAGTGTCCACACAGACCATATATCAAAGGCTCACGGAGCAAATTAATCGTCTCTTGCAGTCAGGACATCAACCTATCGTGCTGACTTCACCGACCATTCGGATGTATTTGAGGCAGGTGCTTGATCGGACAATGCAGGACATTCCGGTTTTGTCCTATAGTGAACTTGAGCCGAATATTGAAATTCAAAGCGTTGGAGTGGTGAATTTATGAGAGTGAAGCGCTACGTTGTTGATACGATGCCTGACGCTATGCAATCTATTCGCAGTGATCTTGGAAGCGATGCAGTCATTTTAAGTACTAAAGAAATCAAAATTGGTGGTTTTCTGGGTTTTTTTAAAAAAAAGAAAATTGAGGTTGTAGCTGCAGTTGAAAAAGAGCAGAAGCGAACGGTTGCTGAAAAATCGACTCCTTCACTCAATGTACCACGAAGTGCTGTGCCACAAGCTTATATGAAGGCATCGGGAGCTCCTCAGGTTACTGCAGTGAATCAGAAAGAGGAGAAACGTACTTACGCCGAGCTAGCTGCTGCACTAACGGATGCAGTAGGTATCCAAAGCAGTGTTGCTGTACTGCCAAGTTCTTCGGAACAAGATAAGATCAGCAATGAGATAGAATTGGATGTTCTTATTCCAGGCAAAGAATCGCGTAACTCCGTATCGGAATTATATAAGTCGGTCGGGATTGAACAATCACCGAAAGTTTCTTCAGTTCTTGATAGTGATGTACTTCACGAGATTAGAGAAATGAAGATATGGATGGAACGTTTTGCGAAGCAAACCTCAAGCTCAAAGGATCTGCCTGAACCTCTTAATGAGCTGAGGGAGCGACTTCTTGAACAGGAAATGGATATTGATCTAGTTGAACAATGGATTAGCACGGTCTTGGATCAATGGACTAGCGAGGGGCGTCAATGGACCACTGATCAGTTTCAAGTCTCCTTGAAGGAGCAGGTAACTAAGTTTTTATCGAAACGGATTGGTAAAGGGATTGCACGTGATACTCGGATATTATATATAGCTGGACCTACCGGTGTTGGAAAAACCACAACCATCGCTAAGTTAGCCGCTGACCAGTTGTTTCGACAGGGACGTAAAGTAGGCCTTATCACATCGGATACCTATCGGATTTCAGCTGTTGAGCAATTAAGAACTTATGCGTCTATTTTAAATGTACCCTTAGAGGTTGTGCAGTCTCCAGGTGATATGCAGCGAGCTTTGTCAAGGTTGGAAAGTTGCGACCTGATTTTAATGGATACAGCTGGACGCAATTATCGCAACGAGATGTTGGTTGCTGAATTGCAAAGTTTACTTGCCAAAGAATTAAAGAGTGAGACTTATTTAGTACTCAGTCTTACATCGAAAAGCAGGGATATGAAGATTATTACAGAGCACTTCAATAAGTATCAGCTTGACAAGGTTATTTTCACCAAACTGGATGAGACAGAGAGCTATGGTCCACTGTTCAATCTTTTAAAAGATTTCCCGCTTGGGTTGTCTTATATGTCCAATGGTCAAAATGTACCTGATGATTTGCTTATGGCCTCTGAAGAGAAACTCTATGGTATGCTGCTTGGAACAGGAGGGGAATGATGGATCAGGCTCAATCGCTAAGAAAGCTTGTATCCAGTCAGGACTCTAAACGCAGCCATGAAGGGGAAGCTACTGCCCGTATTATTACAGTATGCAGTGGAAAAGGGGGAGTCGGTAAATCCAATTTCACTTTAAATTTTGCACTTGCGCTTAAAGCTATGGGTAAACGGGTTCTTTTATTCGACGCCGACATTGGAATGGCCAACATTGACGTCTTGATGGGGGTTACCGCTAAGTACAATCTGTACCATTTGCTTAAGCGTGAAGCGGAAATTGATCAGATTATTCAATTAGGTCCCAACTCGCTTCCATTTATTGCAGGAGGCTCGGGAATGGATGAGTTGTTTTCCCTTTCTGATTCAGACCTGAACTATTTTACAACCCAAATCGAACGAATTGCGGATCAAATGGATTATATACTTTTTGATACAGGTGCAGGACTTTCTAAAGAAACGATGAAATTCATTACTTCTGCTGATGATTGTCTGGTTGTAACTACACCTGAGCCAACAGCGATCACTGATGCATATGCATTAATGAAAGTTGTACATCGATCGTATCCTGAAGTTTCATTTAAACTGATTGTTAATCAAGCAGGAGACGAGAAGGAAGCGATGGCAACAAGTGATCGAATCCGATTGGCTGCAGAGCGCTTTTTGCAGTTGAGTCTCCCTTTTCTGGGCTATATTAGTGCCGATACTCATGTGGTACAAGCCGTGAAAAAACAGATTCCTTTCTCTATGGCTTTTCCGAACAGTGCTGCAGCTAAGGATATTCAAAGACTTGCTCAGAGTTACCTGTCAACCAATCCTGGTGAAACTTCGAAACTTCAGGGTATAAAAGGATTCATTAGCAAGTGGCTTAAACGTAATAAATAAGTGTTCTTCATTTAGAACAGAGGTGGAAATGATATGGAACCATATAAAGTTTTGGTTGTGGATGATTCTGCATTTATGCGAAAAATCATTTCCGATTTAATTGAAAATGACGCCAACTTCCGAGTTACGGCAACTGCTTCAAATGGTCGCGAGGCTATTAACAAGATTAAAGAACTCTCTCCAGATCTTGTTACGATGGATGTAGAAATGCCGGAAATGAATGGCTTGGAAGCGCTAAAAATAATCATGGATACTCATCCACTTCCGGTTATTATGCTGTCAGGTATTAATGAAGAGGGCATGAAGGAGACCATTCTGGCACTGGAATGGGGAGCCTTTGATTTTATAAGAAAGCCATCGATCTCGAACTCGCAAGATATAATAGCGGTTGGAGAATCACTAAGAGAACAAATGAATGAGGCTATGCTTGCCCGTAAACAAAGAGAGGCCAGAATATCGGCTGTTAAAGGTAATGAGCCTGCACCAGTAAATATGGCTACCTTACCTGTTCCAGATTTGCCCAAAGTTCAAGCCCAGTCTAATTCACGAACAAGTAAACCAAATGATGGAAATGATCTAACACAGCGTAATATTTTAGGTGCGCAAAAGCTACCCCATGCTCGGAATTCTCTATTGAGCCCTAAACCTGAAGCAAAGAAATCATCGAGTTCAACTTCAGAAAAGGTTGTCTCACCAAAAAGCATGAAACCCTTGGTGGTACCTCCAAAGCCCGCCATTGAGAAATTAAAAGATCGAGCTAAAGCAGGGATAAAACCTATTGTACCCCTCCCAAAGCAGATTTTGGAGAATGCAGTTGAACCTGACGCACCAAGGATTGTTGGAGATAAGAAATCAGTCAGTAAGGATAGCCTTAATAAGCTGGTTGCAGTAGGTTGCTCTACTGGTGGACCACGTGCCTTAAAGGCTTTGCTTGAGAATATCCCTGCTAACTTTCCAGCACCTATTGTAATTGTGCAGCATATGCCGCCTAATTTCACCAAGTCTCTTGCTCAACGACTGAATACTTTTAGTCCCCTTGAAGTGACTGAGGCGGAACAAGGCATGATCCTGCGGCAAGGAACAGCGTATATTGCCCCTGGCGGGTTCCACATGAAGATTTGTTCAACCGTCGGAGGACAATACACTATTGTTCTTACCAAGGAAGACTCACGTAATGGACATCGTCCGTCAGTGGATATTCTCTTTGAATCCCTGCTCACACTGACCTCGTTGGAACGTCACGCAGTCTTAATGACAGGAATGGGCAGCGATGGTGCTAAAATGATGAAATCACTATATGACTCAGGAGTAACATCTACCTTTGCCGAAAGCGAAGAAACCTGTGTTGTGTATGGAATGCCGCGTTCCGCGGTGGAATTACAATGTGTTAGACATATCTTGCCTTTGCAAGAGATTGCCCCACGGCTAGTGCAAGTTGTTAAGTAACGGAAAAGCGAACTCACGAGGAGGTGTCTCACAATGGACATGAACCAATATTTATCCATGTTTATTGATGAGTCAAATGATCATCTGCAGTCATTGAACGAAAATATGATGGGACTTGAAGCAAATCCTGAAGATCTCAGTATCGTACAGGTCATTTTTCGCTCTGCGCATACCCTAAAAGGTATGGCGGCAACTATGGGCTACGAAGATTTAGCTTCACTTACACATCAAATGGAAAATGTTCTTGATCTTGTCCGTAATAATAAGCTGCGTATGCAGGATTTTATTTTTGATACTTTATTCAAAAGCTTAGATGCACTAGAATCCATGGTTGAGAATATTACTGGCGGAGGAGACGGTAAAGCCGATGTCTCTACAATCGTTACTTCTCTCCAAGCTATTGTACGTGGGGAAAACCCAACTGCAGGAGGTAATGCTGTTAATAATTCTGCCTCCGATACTAATGTAAAAGCAACAAATACCCCGATACTTCTTGACGAGTTTCAATTCTCAGTCTTAGAGCAGTCAATACAAGAAGGCCATAAGGTGATGTACGTTGAAGTGGCCATTCGGAAGGATTGTCAACTGAAGGCCGTCCGAGCCTATATGGTGTTTGATCTGCTTGAACGCAATGGTGAAGTAGTCAAATCATTTCCTTCGGTGCAGGACATAGAGCAGGAGAAATTTGATCAAAGCTTCTCTCTCTACTACATAACCCAAAAGGATGCAGAAGAAATTCAATCGATGATTCTTAACTTGTCTGAGATTGATAAAGTAACCGCGGTTGCCCTTGATAGTGAATCCCTTCAACAACTGGGTCAAGAGACTACCGCTGCTACTCTTGAAGCTCCTGTCCAAATTTCTAATGCAGTATCTCCACCACCTGCTGCAGCAGTACAACCGAAAGAGGAAGGTCCCAAAGCTGCACCTAAGTCGGGCACAAGCGGAGCTCCATCGAGAACCATTCGTGTAGATATTGAACGTTTGGATGTCTTGATGAATTTATTCAGCGAACTTCTTATTGATCGTGTACGTCTAGAACAGCTTGCTTCTGAGGCTCATAATCAGGATTTAACTGAAACCGTTGAGCACATGAGTCGCGTTAGCGCTGATCTACAAAATATTGTTATGAAGTTACGGATGGTTCCTGTAGATACAGTGTTTAACCGTTTTCCCCGGATGGTACGTGATCTCGCCAAATCTCTTGACAAGAAAATTGACCTTATTGTTACGGGTGCAGAGACAGAGCTTGATCGGACGGTTATTGATGAAATTGGTGATCCTTTAGTCCATTTGCTGCGTAACGCGGTAGATCATGGAGTAGAGTCCGTAGCCGATCGAATTGCTGCAGGAAAGCCTGAGATGGGCACTATTAATCTGCGTGCGTTCCATAGTGGAAATCACGTGTTTATTGAAATAGAGGAAGATGGCGCCGGTATTTCCCGTGAAAAAGTATTAAAGTCAGCCCTCAAAAAAGGTGTAGTTACATCAGAAGAGGCTGCCGGCATGTCCGATTCGGAAGTCTACCAATTGCTGTTCGCACCTGGCTTTAGTACCGCAGAGGTAATCTCCGATATTTCGGGACGTGGAGTAGGTCTGGATGTTGTGAAATCAAAGATTTCATCACTGGGTGGGAATGTGACCATTTACTCCACATTCGGAAAAGGTACGAATTTTTCAGTACAGCTTCCGCTAACCCTTTCAATAATCTCTGCCATGTTGATCCGCTTGGGATCTGAGAAGTTTGCTATTCCACTTTCCTCTATAGTTGAGACAGGAATTGTGAAACAATCGCAAATCCGGACGATACATGGTAACAAAATGTTGGAATTCCGCAATACACACATTCCAGTGGTTTCTCTTAGCCGAATTTTCTCAATTCCTGATTACGATGAAACAACTGAAGAAGAAACAGAAATTGTGGTTGTTCGCAAGGGAGAGCGACTAGTTGCTCTTGCCGTTCAGGATTTCATTGGACAAAACGAAATTGTAATCAAGAACTTGGGGAAATATTTGCCTGAGATTCAGGGAATATCCGGTGCCACCATTTTAGGTGATGGACAAGTTGCACTCATTATCGATCCCAACGCATTTTTTATTAAATAACTAGGATAAGAACAGGGAGGTTCATTCCATGGCTGAAGATATTAAAGTCATAGTGTTCAAATTAGGTTCTGAGGAATACGGTATTGAGGTTGAAAAGGTACAAACGATTGAGCGCATGATGCCAATTACACGCGTTCCTAAAACGTATTCTTTTATCAAAGGTGTTATTAATTTACGCGGTGTTGTTATCCCTGTCATAGATCTTCGTGGACGCTTTGGTATTGACGAGGCGGAACACACCGATCAAACTCGTATTATTATAGTCTCAGTTAATGACATAGAGGTTGGGTTCATTGTTGATTCAGCTAATGATGTTATTGATTTGAACAGAGATTCTATTGATACCCCTCCAGATGTGGTAGGAGGCATCAAAGCTAAATATTTGGATGGAGTCGCTAAGATAGGTGAAGACCGTTTGCTTATTATGCTAAACTTATCCGAAGTGCTTAATAAAGGTGAAATTGTTCAATTGGAAAGTCTAGAGGACTAACCCTATGGAACTATTTAAACATTTTAAAGATTTTAAAATGGATGTTCTAAAAGAAGTTGGTAATATTGGAGCTGGGAATGCAGCTACTGCGTTATCTCAGTTGTTGAACAAGCCTATTGATATGGCTGTTCCCAAAGTACAACTTTTAACATTTGAAGAAATAACCGAAAAAGTTGGCGGGGCAGAAAAACTGGTATATGCAGTATTTCTGCGAGTTGAAGGTGAAGCACCAGGCAACTTGTTTTTCATCTTATCTCCAGAGGCTGCCATGAGTTTACTTAGTCGAATTGCTGGCATAGAGATCTCTGGTGGTGATGAATTAAGTGAAATGGAGCTTTCGGCACTTAATGAAATCGGCAATATATTAGCCGGATCGTATCTTTCTTCTTTAGCTGACTTTACTTCTCTATCTATGTATCCTACGGTTCCGGCGCTGGCAATGGATATGGCAGGGGCGATTTTAGGTTATGGGCTGTTGCAGTTTGGTCAAATGGGAGATAATGCCCTGCTGATTGATACAACTTTCCTAGAGGGGAACAATGAAATTGAAGGCCAGTTCTTCCTAATACCTGACCCGGAGTCGTTTCCGAAAATATTCAAGTCCCTAGGAGTACCATTCGAAGATGATTGAGGAACAAAGCATAATCAAGGTGGGTATGGCCGATCTCAACGTAGGTAGTCAAGACAGCTTGATCCGGACAACCGGCCTTGGCTCTTGTGTTGGTTTGACCCTCTATGATCCGGGTAAGAAACTTGGCGGTATGGCTCATGTCATGCTGCCTTCCTCGGATATTGCCCGGGAGGGACAATTAAATATCGCGAAATTTGCAGATACGGCTGTACCTGAGTTATTGTCTCGTCTACTTGAATTGGGCGCGATTCGAAGCAGGATTGTGGCTAAAATGGCCGGAGGTTCACAGATGTTTGCCTTCGCTGGAGGGAACGATACAATGAGAATTGGACCCCGGAATGTGGAATCTTGCAAGCTTGCGCTCGAAGCCTTGAAAATCCCTCTTATTGCCGAGGATACTGGCGGGAGTTATGGCCGGACAATAGAAATTGCCTGCAGCACCGGAGTGTTGTACATCCGAAGTGTGCAAAAAGGCTCTAAGGAACTATAATGATGATCGGAAATATTTTGTTTAATGTGTTGTTTGGGTTAATTGGTTTTGTGTTAACCTTTCTGGTAACTGTCGGGAATAACTTGCTTATGACTAGTTTAATACGTGGTGTTTTAGGATTTTCTGTCTGGTTTGTGCTTGCGTTTGTCTTAAGATGGGTATTGGGTTTTATCTTTAAAGAATCCCCGAGTCCCCAGAACTTGCAATTATCCGTGGATGGTAATAATGAAACGCTTGGTAGCACACTGGATGTGGTGACTCCAAATGAGGATGAAGAGCTTAAGAACCTGTTAAAGCCGCAAGCGGGACAAGAAAGTGGCAGTGAACTAGGGTTCAAGCCATTGCAGCCCCCAAAACTGGTCACACTTAAAGATCCAGAAGAATTGGCTAAGGCCGTTCGTCACCTGAAAGAAGAATAAGCGTGTACTGTGGCGGAAACCTTAATGTATTACTGAAAGTAATAAGTAATATTTCGCCACACAAGCCCGCTGACTAAACTTTGGGAGGTGAAAGCTAATTGAACGAGCGTAGAGCTTCTCAATCGGAAACTGACGAGCTATGGGTACAGTGGAAAGAACACGGTAACCCTGAAGCCAAGAAAAGACTAATTGAGAGTTATCTCCATATTGTAGATTATGTATCCAGTCGTCTAGCGGTTGGCTTACCAAAAAATGTGTCTAAGGATGACTTGGCCAGTAATGGTGTTATGGGACTGATAGATGCGATCGAGAAATTTGATTACAAACGCGGCCTTCAATTCCAGACCTATGCCTCCTGGCGGGTAAGGGGAGCTATTCTAGATTCCTTGCGTCAGAGTGACTGGGTTCCTCGATCGGTTCGAGAAAAATCCAAACGGATCGAGGACGCTTACCAACAGCTTGAGCAGAAGTATTTAAGATCAGTTAGTGACGAAGAAATGAGCAAGTATTTAAATATTAGTGAACAAGAATTTCAAAACATGCTGCAGGATGTAGCCGTTATGTCTTTGTGTTCTTTGGAAGATCCCATTCGTGATGAAGAATCGGAGACACGGATGTCCTTATTGGTGGATGATAAAGCTAAAAATCCCGATATTAAGGTTAATGAGTTTTATTTACGAGAAACACTCACCAAAGGAATTGAGAAATTAACGGTGAAAGAACGGACCGTTGTGTCCCTTTTATATTATGAAGATTTGTCCCTAAGCGAGATTGCCGAGGTTATGTCTTTGTCTCCTTCACGGATTTCGCAGCTACATTCCAAAGCTATTTTACGTCTAAAGGGCACACTCGAGAAAAACCGTGATCTATTAATGCAAAACGATTAATAATAGATACTCGCGAAGGGAGGACCAAAAATGATTGGCCAATATGCGTTGAATCACTATTTGAACATTACATTTTCAGATGACAAAGGGATTGCGTATCTTCAATTTTCCAAAAAGGATGAAAATTTTACTTGTACTGTTGAAGATATTGAAGCATTTTTGAACAGCCATAACATTCGCCACGGTATACAAGTTAATATTATTGAACGTCTTGCCAGTCATCCTGAGGAATATTTTTTCAACAAAGTATCCATTGCCGTTGGTGATAATGCTATCAATGGAACCGATGGACAAGTTGTTATGGCTATCTCTATGGAAGAGGAAATCGATCGGAAACCGCATGAAAATGCGGATGGGAAGGTTGATTTCAAGGACCTAAAAAGACTGAGCAATGTTCGTAAAGGACAATTAATCGCAAAAATAATTCCGCCGCAGCCTGGAACGCCAGGCAAAACTGTGACGGGAGAAGAGATACCGAGTAAAGTGGGGAAGGAAGCCCATTTTAAAATCGGGAAAAATGTCTTGGTGGACAACAATCAGACCTCTTTGTACGCAGCGATAGATGGGCTCATAACCCTAACCGATAAAGGCAAGATCAATGTGTTCCCTATTTATGAGATTAATGGGGATGTCGATTATAGTGTGGGTAATATCGACTTTGTGGGAACTGTTGTCATTCGCGGGAATGTTCTAACTGGGTTCACGGTAAAGTCGGCAGGCGACATACGGGTAGTTGGAGGCGTAGAAGGCGCGGAGTTGATTGCTGGAGGATCTATTGAGATTACGGGTGGTATCATTGGTTACAACAAAGGACATGTAACTGCAGGGGGCAATGTAAAAGTCTCCTTTATTCAGGAAGGCAATGTTGTTGCCGGTGAGGATGTAATCGTATCTCAAAGCATTATGCATTCCAATATCCGAGCGGGTAATGATGTAATTTGCAATGGTACAAAGGGATTGATCGTCGGTGGTACTATACAAGCCGGTGATAAAGTAGTAGCTCGAACAATAGGCAATTCGATGTCGACATCGACTGCCATTGAGGTGGGTGTTCTCCCGGAGCTGAGGAACGAAATTAATGATTTGCGGCATCAGCTGCGATTATTGCTAGAGAATGAAGATAAGACAACCAAGGCCTTATATCTTTTAAATCAGCTTGCCACTCACGGTCAGCTTTCTCCTGATAAAATGGCGCTTCGAGTTAAGCTTAATGCTACTAAACAGTCCCATACACGTGAGGAATCAACAATTAAAAGTCGAATACTTGAGATTGAAAGAATGCTAGAGGATACTGGGAAGGCCAAAGTAGAGGTAATTAAAACTATTTATGGCGGCTCCAAAATAGTAATAGGCAGATACACTAGATTTGTAAAAGATCCAACTGAAAGAGTTACTTTTAAGTATAGTGAAGGCGATATAAGCATTATACCGAATGTATAATCAGGCGGTCAGCTGCAGTGGGCGGACATTATCCGTGAGGAGGGATTGCCTTGAGTCTAAAACCAGTGGAATTACAAATCGCAGTACCCCGGGCTACCGAGGCAGGGAAGATTCAGAATGACCTTCAGCATCGTCCCTCGCTCAATCAACAACAGCTGGCTGGACAAATTGTGAAAAACAGTCATGAACAGACTCAACGAAGCAGTGGAGTGGATGAAACCTCTGAAACCTTAGTAGGGGATGATGGGCATCACGGGCATGATTCTGGTGGGAATTCTTCATCTGGAAAAAAGGGCGAATCTAGCAAGTATCGTGATGCGGAACACCCCTACAAAGGACACAGTATTGATCTATCGCTGTAAGGAAATTTTTTAAGTTAAAGGAGACAGGACACACTTGCAACCATGGGTGTATATTGTGCTGTTAGGCGTCTGTGCCATCGCTTACGGCCTGAAGCTGCCAACTCACTCCCGAGGGGGGAGCACAGAGAAGAAAAGCCTGAAAGAGACCGAAGCTGCACTGGAGCTGTATGTGGCAGATATTGAACGTGAGAATGAAGAGATGGTCAAACTGGTAAGCGGCATTAAGCAGCAGTCTCAGGTGAGCCACTCTGCTTTACAGGAGCAACTTAACGAGCTTAAGGTACAATTAGCAGAACAGCAACAAAAATCTGCACATATTGAAGCACGTGTGGCCGCTGGAGAGACAGGAATGCTTCAGTTGGCCTTTTCGCATAAAAAAGAAGGTGCCGAGAGCAAGGACGAAGGAAAAGAAATGCTTCCTAACCCAACACCGCCGGTTAAACCTGAACCTGAGCCAGTGAATTCTATTAAAATGCGCTATCCTAAATTATTTGAACTTAATGAGCAAGGGAAGTCTATTGACGCTATTGCCAAATCATCCGGACTTCAACGAGGAGAAGTACAACTCATTCTTCAGCTTGCCAAACAGGAGGAATCGATGTGATTAAAAATCGTTCCTTTATGCTTGGGCTAGGTAGTGGGCTTTTAGCAGGAGCACTATTGCTCCAACTCATGATCACAGCAGGTACAGCTGAGCCTTCAAAAGATCAGGTTATTAAAGATGCTGAGAGACTCAATCTAAGAGTTACTGAAGAAGCAGACAAGCTCCTTACTAAGGAAGAATGGGCTGCTCTGAAGGAAGAATCCATAGAATCTGAACCTACAGAGACCGATGCGTCAACCTCTCCTGCAGTTGTTCCAAAGGCAGTAACGACCCCGGAGAAAGCTGCGGATCCTTCTGTTCCCTCAACCCCGAAAGATTCAGTAGTGAAACAGCCTGATTCGAGTACTACACCCGTCACTCCAGAGGTGGGTTCTATTTCCTTACGTATTCCCAATGGCAGCAACTTAACTAAAGTAGCCGACCTATTGTTGAAAGCAGGCGTAATACCGGATGAAAAAGCGTTCTTACGTGCTGCGGATAAACGTGGAGTAACCAAGGTTATTCAATACGGCAGGTATAATTTTGACCCGGAAGAAAGTCTTGATTCTATCATCGACAAGCTAACAACCAAAAAATGAAATAACACTTAGGATTCCTATTTTTAATTTAAGGCAAACAATTCGTTGCATCCAATATTAGAATATGATATAGTAATTGACGGTGTTAAAACACACGCCGGTTGATTTCGACAAGAGGTGCTTTCTTCTGAAGAAAGTCTTGCTGAAAGATGACACGCGGCGGAGGAGACACACAATAAACCAAAATTAGGAGGTGTGTGAAGATGGCAGTAATATCTATGAAACAGCTTCTAGAAGCTGGGGTACACTTCGGTCACCAGACTCGTCGTTGGAACCCAAAAATGGATCGTTATATCTTCACTGAAAGAAACGGAATTTACATTATTGACCTGCAAAAAACGGTCAAGAAGGTAGAAGAAGCTTACAACTTTGTAAAAAGCGTCGCTGCTGATAACGGCACAATCCTATTCGTAGGAACAAAGAAACAAGCACAAGATTCCGTAAAAGAAGAAGCTGAACGTTCGGGTATGTTCTTCATTAACCAACGTTGGCTGGGTGGTACCCTGACTAACTTCCAAACGATTCAAAAGCGTATTGATCGCTTGAAGAAATTGGAAGCTTGGGAAGAAGACGGTACCTTCGCAGTATTGCCTAAGAAAGAAGTTATCCTTCTCCGCAAAGAGAAAGATCGTCTTGAAAAATTCCTAGGCGGTATCAAAAACATGAGAGGTTTGCCAAGCGCGTTGTTCATCATTGATCCGCGTAAAGAGCGTATTGCTGTTGCAGAAGCTCGCAAATTGGGTATTCCTATCGTAGCTATCGTTGATACTAACTGTGATCCAGACGAAATCGATTATGTTATTCCAGGTAACGACGACGCTATTCGCGCCGTGAAATTGTTGACTGGTAAAATGGCTGACGCTGTTGTAGAAGCTCACCAAGGCGAAGAAACAACTACAGCTTAATAACTTTCGAACTATAACATGAACTTAAATGAAAAGGGTGGTTGGCAGGTGGATAACCTCTCACTGCCCTTTTTTTAGGATACTAAGATGTAATATGTAACTACAACTCATTTGGAGGGAATAACAATGGCAGTAGATGCAAAAGCAGTAAAAGAACTTCGTGAAAGAACAGGCGCAGGTATGCTTGATTGTAAAAAAGCACTTGAAGAAGCAAATAATGATATCACTAGAGCCGCTGAATTGCTTCGTGAAAAAGGTCTTTCCGCAGCTGCAAGCAAAGCAGGCCGTATTGCAACTGAAGGTACAGTAGAATCTTACATTCATGCTGGAGGCCGTATTGGGGTTCTCGTAGAAATCAACTGTGAAACTGACTTTGTTGGTAAAACAGATCAGTTCAAAGAATTTGCACGTGATATCGCTATGCAAATCGCTGCAGCTAATCCGCTTTATGTTCGTCGTGAAGAAGTGCCAACAGATGCTTTAGAAAAAGAAAAAGAAATTTTGAAGGCTCAAGCTCTTAACGAAGGCAAGCCTGAGAAAATTGTTGAAAAAATGGTTGAAGGCCGTATCAGCAAATACTACGAAGAATTTTGCTTGCTGGAGCAAACTTTTGTTAAAAACCCAGACAAAACAATTTCTCAATTGTTGAATGAAAAAATCAGCACGATTGGTGAGAATATCTCCATTCGTCGTTTTGTTCGTTACGAGCTTGGCGAAGGTTTGGAAAAGAAAGTTGACAACTTCGTTGAAGAAGTAATGGCACAAGTAAACCAATAAGTTGTCCTTGCACAAGCAATGGGAAACTAATAAATACGGATATAAAAAAACGGAACACGTGCACGTAGTGTTCCGTCTTTTATAAACAAAGGATATATATGAACACACCCTTTTTCCTAGTACTGTTCCTGAAGGTATTAGGAGAAGGGTTAACCTGGGGGCGTTGAGGCTCCATTGCAAAGTGAGGGTAAACATTTGGAACAGCCGGTATTTAAGAGAGTAGTCCTAAAGGTTAGTGGTGAGTCGCTTGCGGGACAAAACGGATACGGTATTGATGCCGATACGATTATTTCCATCGCGGAGCAAGTGAAGGAAGTTGTGGAATTAGGGGTGCAAGTTTCAATCGTTTGTGGCGGAGGCAACATCTGGCGTGGCATTGCAGGCAGTGCTAGCGGTATAGATCGTGCTACTGCAGATTACATGGGAATGTTGGCAACCGTAATGAACTCGTTGGCATTGCAGGATGCTTTGGAACAGATCGATGTGCCTACACGGGTACAATCATCTATCTCCATGCAGCAAATTGCTGAGCCTTATATTCGTCGCCGTGCCATTCGTCACTTGGAGAAAGGCCGTGTAGTGATTTTTGCAGCGGGTACGGGTAACCCGTTCTTCTCTACAGATACTACAGCAGCGCTCCGAGCAGCTGAGATTGAAGCAGAAGTCATCCTGATGGCTAAGAATAAAGTAGATGGCGTATATTCAGCAGATCCTTTCAAGGATAGTACTGCCGAGAAGTTTGAACAGCTAACCTACATGGATATGCTAAACAAGAATCTAGGTGTAATGGATTCCACCGCATCTTCACTCTGTATGGATAATAATATTCCCCTTATTGTGTTTGCCATTACTGAACAAGGTAATATCAAACGCGTTGTCCTAGGTGAGAAGATCGGAACGATTATTAAAGGGAGTGTAGATTAATGCCACAATCGGTCAAGAAAAATGCCGAAGAACGCATGGAAAAAGCGATTTTGTCGCTGAAGCGTGACTTGGCTTCTTTGCGGGCTGGACGCGCATCAGTGTCACTACTCGATCGCATTCAGGTTGAATATTACGGTTCACCTACCCCTATTAGTCAGCTTGCCAATGTGAACACACCTGATTCACGGACTTTGTTGATTCAGCCATGGGATAAAACATCGGTATCGGACATCGAACGAGCAATTATGAAGTCTGATCTTGGGCTAACCCCTGCAAATGATGGTTCTACCATCCGTCTATCCATTCCTCCACTTACGGAAGAGCGTCGTACTGAGCTGGTGAAATTCACGAAGAGATTTGGTGAAGAGGCGAAGGTAGCTATCCGCAATATTCGTCGCGATGCTAACGACGACATTAAGAAGATGGAGAAAAACGGTATTTCGGAGGATGAATCCCGTGGCCATCAAGAAGAAATTCAAAAGACTACAGATAAATTTATTGCTGAAGTCGACAAGGTGCTCTTAGCTAAAGAAAAAGAAATTATGGAAGTATAAAGAATTCAAGAGACTAAAAGCCCCTCCGTTTATGGTGGGGTTTGTCTCTTTCTAATAAGAGCTTGGAGGAAACCGAAATGATTAAACGGGTTCAATCTTGGCTGAACCGGGAAGAACGGCAGAAGCCGGTCGAGATATCACCGGATAATATTCCCCTTCATGTAGCGATTATTATGGACGGCAACGGACGCTGGGCCAAGCGTCGTGGACTCCCGCGCATTGTAGGTCATCAGAATGGAATGAAGGCGGTAAAACGCGCAACTATAGCAGCAGATGAGCTGGGTATTCAATACCTAACCATGTACGCATTTTCGACCGAAAATTGGACGCGTCCGAAGGAAGAGGTCGATTTCCTCATGCGTCTACCGGAGGAGTTTTTGGCACTGGAACTTGACGATTTAATTGCCAAGAACGTACAGGTCAGAATGATGGGTGATCCTGATGCCCTCCCTTCGTTTACACGCAGAGCTATGGAAGAAGCAGTATCCCGTACGAAAAACAACACTGGACTGATTCTGAATTTTGCTTTGAATTATGGTGCTCGCAAAGAGATAGAAGATTGCATGCGTCATATGGGGGAGGATATTCAAGCTGGCCTGCTGACTCCAGATCAAATTACAGCGGAACTAATTGATAGTCGACTATTATCCGCAGGGCTCCCTAACCCTGATCTGCTTATCCGGACAAGTGGAGAAATGCGGCTTAGTAATTTTATGCTGTGGCAGCTTGCATATAGCGAACTGTGGTTTACGGATGTGTATTGGCCGGAATTCAACAAAGAGCATTTACTGGAGGCTGTGGCTGAATACCAACGCCGCTCTCGCCGTTACGGTGGTCTGAAGTAGCTTGATAGGAGATGGAAGCCTTTGAAGCAACGTTTAATAACCGGCATAGTGGCCGGAGTTTTGTTTTTAGGTTTATGCTTGCTTGGAGGCTGGTGGTATCAGCTTTTGCTGACCGTTATGGCTCTAATCGGATATTATGAGTTTGTTAAAATGACGGGTACACCCTCTTTTAGCAAGACTGCTATTTTAGGGTATTTTGGAATTCTTTATATCATGACTCCATGGAATTTACTCGGTCTCACTGAACCAATGTCTTTGGAACGTGTGATATGGCTGTTCCTATTCTTGTATCTATTAATCACAGTGTTTACCAAGAACAAAATGGATATTCGCAGCATCGCACTACTTTTTATCGGTATTTTATATATCGGATTGGGTTTTTCTTATATGGCATTGTCCCGTTCTTCGAATGATGGATACGGACTTATGTGGACTTTCTTGCTCTTATCCTGTATATGGGGTAGTGATGCTGGAGCTTATTTTGTAGGTAGAAAACTAGGAAAGAACAAGCTTTGGCCTGCTATCAGCCCTAACAAAACGGTTGAGGGGGCTGTAGGCGGAGTGCTTATCTCCATGGTCATATCTGTAATTTTTGCTATTATCGTTCCTGATCTGCTGTCCATTGGCCGGGCCTTACTAATTGGCCTTTCGTGTGCATGCGTGGGTCAGCTTGGAGATCTTGTTCAATCAGCCTATAAACGGATATACGGCATTAAAGACTCCGGTTCCTTGCTGCCTGGGCATGGCGGTATTCTTGATCGCTGTGACAGCTGGATTATCGTATTTCCGTTCGTACATATTATTATGCTCATGCCTTACTATTAACGGAGGAAGTAGGTGCACCTGTGAAAAAAATCAGTGTTCTCGGATCTACGGGTTCGGTTGGCACACAGACTCTAGATGTTGTAGCCACGCACCCGGAAGCTTTCGAAGTTGACGGTTTGGCGGCGGGAAGCAATATCGGTCTATTGCTGGAGCAGATCAAACGTTTCAAACCTCGAAGAGTCTCTGTGGCTACACCACAGTTGGCTGATGAGATAAGATCCAGCCTTCCACTCGGTGTGGAGCTTTTTAGCGGGAATGAAGGTCTAGTAGAAATTGCTGCTGGCGGTGACGCCCACACGGTTGTAACAGCAGTGATGGGCAGCGTTGGGCTGCAATCAACACTTGCTGCTATAGAAGCTGGCAAGCATATTGGCTTAGCTAACAAGGAGACACTTGTAACAGCTGGACATTTGGTAACAAAGCTAGCTGCACGTAAAGGAGTTTCAATACTTCCTATAGATAGTGAGCATTCTGCTATTTTTCAGTGTTTGAATGGAGAAAATCGTGAGGATGTTACCGGAATAACATTAACTGCATCGGGTGGTTCTTTTCGGGATTACAGTCGGGAGCAGCTTAAAAATGTTACGGTTGAGGATGCGCTTCGACATCCGAACTGGACGATGGGCTCCAAAATCACGATCGACTCAGCTACAATGGTGAATAAGGGTCTTGAAGTGATTGAAGCTCACTGGCTGTTTGGACTGTCTTATGAACAGATTAATGTAATACTGCATCCTGAGAGTATTATCCATTCCTACGTTGAGTATCGCGACAGCAGCATTATCGCTCAGCTAGGCAGTCCAGATATGAGGGTGCCGATTCAATATGCGCTAACCTATCCGCAGCGATGGACTTCACCAGCGAAGCCCCTGTCACTTGCTGCTGTGGGAAGCCTCACGTTCCGCGAGATGGATTACGAACGTTTTCCCGCACTTAGACTGGCTATAGAATGTGGGAAGGCTGGAGGGACGGCTACTACTGCGTTCAATGCAGCGAATGAAATTGCAGTTAGTAGATTTCTGAAATCTGAAATTTCATTCCTGCGGATCGAAGAGATCATAGAGGAAGTTCTCCAAAGTCATAATAATGAGATCAATCCCGATTTAGAACAGATACAGCATTGTGACCGAACGGTTCGGGAAATTGCCGCTAGCTTATAACGATTTTTGGTTAAAATACCTGTTTGACCCTAAAAATAGGTTTGGACTGTTGATTCTCTTGTGCCTGATCGGAGAATAATGATAAATTAAGAGGACATACTTCGGTCTTACACCTAAAGGGGGATGTTACACTTTGGAAATGGTTCAGGTCGTGTTTTTAACGGTGCTCATGTTTTTTGTCCTAGTGACTGTCCATGAATGGGGACATTATTATTTTGCCAAACGTGCCGGTATATTGGTAAGAGAATTTGCTATCGGTTTCGGCCCGAAACTGTTTTCCTATAAACGCAATGAAACACAGTTTACATTGCGGCTGCTGCCTTTTGGCGGTTATGCACGGATGGCCGGTGAAGATCCTGAAATGATCGAGATTGGGGCGGGACAGACCATAGCGGTGAGGCTCGGACAAGATAACAAAGTGAAGAATATCTATCTGGATGGACTTGATACCCGCAGAAATGTTATCCGTGGTGAGGCCCAATATACGGATCTGGAGAATAACTTACAGATCAGGCTTGATGTGGATGGAGATGTTACTACTTATGAGGTTCATCCACAAGCGATGCTTATCCGGGGAGGGCAACAGACTCAGATTGCTCCCAAGGATCGTCAGTTCGGCAGTAAAACGGTAAGTCAACGTGCAATTGCAATATTTGCTGGACCGGTTATGAACTTCCTGCTTGCCTTTGTTTTGTTCGCGATTCATTTGCAAATGGTTGGGATTCCGTTAGAAAATCCGACTTATGTTAAGATAGGTGATGTTTCCCCTAATATGCCTGCTGACGAAGCTGGTTTGCAAGAAGGGGATATTATAGAGTCTATAAACGGTGAGAAGATAGGTGCGGATTACCAAAAAATGATTTCGATGACCTCTGAATCCAAAGGGAAGGTCATGAAATGGTCCATAGTTAGAGATGAACAGACAATTGAATTTTCTTTGACACCTCGTGCCATGGAAGGTCAAGAAGGCGGGAAAGTGGGTATAACTCCTCAACTGCCAAGTCGAAAAGCATCGATCGGTGAAACCATTACAGGATCTGGTACAGCTATGGTCAGTACGACGAAAGCTATATTTCTGGGCTTTAAGCAGCTGATTAATCAGTTCAATATGGACGATATCGGAGGTCCGGTACGAACCTTTGAAATGACAGGTCAGATTGCTAAGCAAGGTATTGAATACCTTACCTATTGGGCTGCAATTTTGAGCTTGTATCTAGGAATCTTTAACTTGCTGCCGATTCCAGCGCTTGATGGAAGTCGGTTGGTATTCCTAGGTGTTGAAGCACTTCGCGGTAAGCCTGTAGATCCAAGTCGTGAAGGCATGGTGCATTTTGTAGGCTTTGCGATGCTGTTCCTGCTTATGATAGCTGTAACTTATAACGATATTTTGCGCCTTATTAGCGGTTAATTTTGCTTTTATTTACGGGAGGAAGTCCATTACATGTCTAACAACAACAAACAGTTCGTTACGGAAATTACGCCTCAGGGTGAAGATTTCTCACGTTGGTATATTGATGTTATTAAAAAAGCCGATCTGATGGATTATTCTCCAGTTCGGGGTTGTATTGTGTTCAAACCGGACGGCTTTGAGATCTGGGAGCATATTCAAGAGGAAATGAACCGCCGCTTCAAAGCGACTGGACACAGAAATGCTTATTTCCCTTTGTTTATTCCAGAAAGCTTTTTCCAAAAAGAGAAGGATCATATTGAGGGCTTTAATCCAGAGCTTCCATGGGTAACCGAAGCGGGTGGCGATAAGCTCGAAGAGCGTCTTGCTATTCGTCCAACCTCTGAAACTATGATTGGTCACATGTACTCCAAATGGATTCAATCCTACCGCGATTTGCCAGTGCTTATTAATCAGTGGGCAAATGTTGTACGCTGGGAAAAACGGACCCTTCCGTTCATCCGTACTAGTGAATTCCTCTGGCAGGAAGGTCATACCGCACATGAAAATGAGACCGAAGCCCGTGAAGAGACCATGCAGATGCTTGAAACCTACCGTGATTTTGTAGAAGGATATTTGGCAATTCCGGTAATTACCGGCCAGAAGACACCTTCCGAGAGATTCGCGGGAGCTGTAGATACCTACTCTATCGAAGCCATGATGAAGGACGGTAAAGCTGTTCAGGCAGGTACCTCCCATTATTTAGGCACTAAATTTGCGGTCGCTTTTGATATACAATATCTAAGTCGGGATAACGTGCTAGAATATGTACACACCACTTCATGGGGTACGAGTACCCGTTTGATTGGTTCCCTGATCATGGTGCACGGTGATGACCGTGGACTGGCCCTGCCACCTAAGGTAGCACCAACTCAAGTAATTATGATTCCTATTGGCCCGCCTAAGACACGTGAAGCAGTTATTGGACGGACAGATGAATTGTTCCGCGAGTTGAAGAAAGCAGGTATCCGTGTGAAAGTGGATGATCGTGCAGATGTAACTCCAGGCTGGAAGTTCAACGAATATGAAATGCGCGGTGTACCGATTCGCCTTGAGCTTGGGCCTCGCGATATGGAGAACGGTGTCTGCGTTCTTGTATCTCGTATTTCTGGTGAGAAGAAAATCGTGCAACAGGACAATCTTGTAGAAGAAGTACAAGCTATGCTGGAGCAAGTGCACAACGAAATGTTCGAACGTGCTCTGAAATTCCGTGAGGATCATTTCTATTCCGTAGACACACTGGATGAGATGAAGGCTTCAATGGAGGAAAAACGTGGTTTCGCTCTAGCAGGCTGGTGCGGATCTGAGGAATGTGAATCTAAGGTTAAAGAAGAGACCGGTGCTACCAGCCGTAATATTCCGTTTAACCCAGCCGAAACGAAGGATATCTGCATCTGCTGCGGCAAACCAGCTCAGCATACCGTTGTTTTTGCTAAAGCCTATTAATAGATATACGAAATAAGTATTGTACCTTTATTTACCTAAATTTAGCTTCTGGCAAAAGGAGTCGGCGGGCCGAAAGAACCCAATGCTTTTTGACCCGGAAGCTTTTGATTTTTAGATTCGGATAAGCCTTGCTATGTGAAGGATTAAAGGTGGGGGGAAGGCATGGAGCTTAACGAGGAAAAAAGACGGAGATTCGAGCTGCTGATGAAGCAGGGCGAGGTTCCGCCAGGGCTTATTGATCCTTATTTCCTGGATGGATATATAGATCGTGTTGAGATAAGCAGGGAAAACCGTGACTGGCATATTGCTATTGTTAAGACAAGTTTGGTTCCGGCTCAGGCCTACCGTACTTTTTGTCTGAGAATGCGGGAAAAGCTGCAGCATATTGCAAAAGTAAGCTTTTTGTTTCTGTACGATGAAAAAATAAGTCGAGCGGAAATTCTGCAAGAATATTGGAGTTTGTTTTTGGAGTGGGTACAGCGGGAAATTCCATCGGTCAACGGTTGGCTGACTCGCTCCACGCAAGAGCTTGAGGATCATACACTTTTACTGATTATGAGTGATTCCACGTCATTGGAGCTTGCCCGCAAAAAAGGCATTGATAGCGCAATTATAAGATTTTATGAGAAATATTTTGGGATCACCCTTAAAGTAAAAATACAGATTGCTGAAAAAGAAAGCCACGTAGGCGTTGTAGAGGAATTCCAACAAGAATTCCAGCAAAAGCTGCAGCAGGAAGAACGCGAATTTATAGAGCAGATGATGACGAATATAGAATCGGAAGATTCCGCAGAAGAGATTGACGGCAATGAAGTTGTGAAGCTGCAGGTAGGCTATGAGATTAAGGAACCACCTGTGCCAATGGTTGAGATTCAGGATGAAGAGAAGAAGATAACCATTCAAGGGACTATTTTTGCGCTGGACCGCAAGGAACTTCGGAATGGAAGTACGCTGTTTACTTTCTGCCTGACGGATTTCACGGACTCCCTACAAATGAAGATGTTCGCTAAGAATAAAGAAGATTTAAAAATCATGAGCCAACTTGCTAACGGGAAATGGGTGAGAGCACGCGGGCGTGTTGAATTCGATCGTTTTATGCAGATTCCTGAACTTGTCATGATTCCATCTGATTTGTCGGAGGTACAAGCTCCGCCTGCTCGTAGGGATAATGCTCCCAAGAAACGTGTCGAGTTCCATCTCCATACAACTATGAGTTCAATGGATGCAGTTGCTCCAATCGATGCTTATATCAAAACGGCTGCCAAATGGGGTCATCCTGCTATAGCCGTTACGGATCATGGTGGCGTTCAATGTTACCCCGACGCGAATCATTCCTCACACAAGCACAAGATCAAAATGCTGTATGGGGTTGAAGCCAATGTTGTTAATGACTCTGTGAATATTGTCGAGAATGCACAACCGCTTGAACTCAAGACGGCGACATATGTAGTGTTTGATATAGAGACCACTGGCCTTTCCATAACTCGTAATAACATTACGGAGCTGGCTGCTATCAAAATGCAGGATGGTCAGGAAATTGACCGTTATTCTACCTTCGTCAATCCGCATGAAAAGATTCCGTATCATATTCAACAGTTGACGAATATTACAGATGAAATGGTCAGAGATGCCCCGGATCTAGAGCCAGTACTGCATAAATTTGTTGAATTTATTGGCGAAGATAGTATTCTTGTAGCGCATAATGCACGTTTTGATATGGGGTTTATACAGGCTTCCTTGATTAAGTTGGGATTGCCGCAATTGACTAATCCATCCTTAGATACTCTTGAACTGGCAAGGCTGCTGTATCCTTCTATGAAAAATCACAGATTGAACACACTTGCTGACAAGTATAAGGTTCTGCTGGAAAGCCATCACCGTGCCATTGATGACACTATTGCTCTTGGAGGAATTCTAACAGGGCTGCTGGGAGACGCTGAAAAACTGAAGGGGATGACAAGACTTGATCGTTTGAACGACTACGTGGGTAACGACTTGTCAAATACTCGTCCTTTTCACTGCGGGATCTATGCGCTTAATGCAATTGGCAAAAAAAATCTGTACAAGCTAATTTCTCTTTCACATACCGAATACTTCAAGCGTGTTCCATGTATTCCAAAATCGAAGCTGGTTGAGCTGCGTGATGGACTTTTGGTCATTTCGGGTTGTGAGCGCGGTGAGTTTTTTGAGGCTGTATTGAATAAAACAACTGAGGAAGCCATGGAGGTTGCCCAGTTTTATGATATTTTAGAGATTCAGCCGGTTACAATGTATATGCATTTGGTGGACAAGGGTTTTGTCGCCACTCCTGAGGAGATTAAAGGTGCACTCCGTAAAGTTTGTGAAATCGGCGAAAAACTGAATAAACCAGTTATTGCAACAGGAAATGTCCATTATCTGGAGCCTCGCGACAAAATGTACCGTGATATTACCATTAACGGCATTACTGGATTTAGCCCGCTGAAAGACCAACGTAAACCGGATGCCCATTTCCGTACAACGGAGGAGATGCTCGCTGAGTTCGATTTCTTGGGTGCTGATAAATCCATGGAAGTTGTGGTAACTAATACGGTAGAACTGGCAGATCGCTTTGAAGAGCTTGAGCTGTTCCCAGACAAGCTGTTTACGCCGATTATTGAAGGTGCGGACGAGGAAATTCGCGAGACCTGCTATAATACAGCCAAGTCTATATATGGGGAAGAACTGCCGGAGGTTGTTATTGCCCGGTTGGAGAAAGAATTAGCTCCAATTATCAAATTTGGATTCTCTGCCAACTATCTGATTTCAGAACGTCTGGTTAAAAAATCGAACCAAGATGGTTACCTTGTGGGTTCACGGGGTTCTGTAGGATCCTCTGTAGTAGCGACGTTCCTCGGCATATCCGAGGTTAATCCGCTTCCGGCGCACTATATCTGCGGCAATTCTGAATGCAGGCACAGCGAATGGTTCCTCGACGGCAGTGTGCCAAGTGGGTTCGATTTGCCGGATAAGGTTTGTCCAGATTGCGGCGGTAAGCTGCGCGGTGAAGGACAGGACATTCCGTTTGAGACCTTCCTGGGCTTTAAAGGGGATAAGGTACCCGATATCGATCTTAACTTCTCAGGCGAGTACCAGCCCAATGCCCATAACTTTACAAAAACGATGTTTGGTCCAGATAACGTATTTCGTGCGGGGACCATCGGTACAGTGGCTGATAAAACGGCCTTTGGTTTTACCAAAAAGTACGAGGAGCTTCATCAGAAGCGGTGGCGTGGTGCGGAGGTCAGCCGTTTGGCGGCAGGCTGTACAGGAGTAAAGCGAAGTACGGGACAGCATCCCGGGGGTATTGTCGTATTGCCGGATTATATGGAGATCGAAGATATCACACCCGTTCAGTTTCCGGCGGATGATGTCAATGCTGAATGGAAAACAACACATTTTGACTATCATGCCTTTGATGCCAACCTGCTCAAGCTCGATATACTAGGGCACGATGATCCAACCATGATGCGGATGCTCCAAGATTTGACCGGGGTTGATCCGACAACGATCCCGATGAATGATCCAAAAGTTATGAGTATGTTCAATTCCACCGAATCTCTAGGAGTAAGGCCCGAGCAAATACGCACACCGGTTGCTACCTATGGAGTACCAGAGATGGGAACTCGTTTTGTAAGGCAAATGCTTGTGGAAGCCCAGCCCTCAACCTTTGCTGACTTACTTCAAATATCGGGTCTATCCCATGGTACCGGAGTTTGGCTGGGCAATGCTCAGGAGCTTATCAAGAACAACACCTGTAATATCAAAACGGTAATTGGCTGTCGTGATGATATCATGCTTTTCCTGATTTATAAGGCGGGTATGGATGCAGGTTTGGCCTTTAAAATTACCGAGAGTGTTCGTAAGGGTAAAGGATTGTCCGCTGAATGGATCGAGGAAATGAAGAAATGCAAAGTACCGCAATGGTATATTGATTCCTGCCTTAAGATCCAATACATGTTTCCGAAAGCCCATGCTGCGGCCTATGTTATCTCGGCAGTACGCACCGCATACTTCAAGCTGTATCATCCAATTGAATACTATGCGACTTATTTTACGGTAAGAGCTGCAGACTTTGATATCGAGCTTTGCTGTCAAGGCTATGATGCTATAGCTCGCCAGATCGTAGAGATTGAGCAAAAAGGATTTCAAGCTCTGCCAAAAGAAAAGGCTATGCTGCCTATCCTGGAGATGGCTCTAGAGATGACAGCACGGGGGTTCACCTTTAAAAGTATTGATCTATACCGCTCAGATGCAACCCGGTTTACGGTTGACGGCGGCAGCCTTATCCCGCCTTTCTCTGCTTTACAGGGAATTGGGGATAATGCAGCTTACAATATTGCTGGCGCAAAGGATGCTGGAGAGTTTCTATCAATAGAAGATTTTCAACAAAAATCCAAGGCCAGTAAGACAGTTATTGAGTTGTTAACCAACATGGGGTGCTTCCGAGGTTTGCCTGAAAGCAACCAATTATCACTCTTTTAATCCCTCCCGAAAGTAGGGAGTCAAGGGCTAGCACTTGTCAGTGTTCACGCACTATGGTATAATTTTTTTGGTAATAATGAGATAAGTCCGTTGTGTAAAGAGTGGGGAAACCCACTCTTTATCTTTGGTATATAGCAAAAGACAAGTTCGTGGAGGTTATTATCTTTTGAGCACACCCAAATCCAAAATTAAACAAACGGTAGAGCAAATGCTCGGGCCCTATCTCGACGACAATGGTTTCGAACTGGTGGACGTTGAATACGTGAAGGAAGGCTCCAACTGGTTTCTGCGTATATTCGTAGATAAAGAAGGTGGCATCGATATTGATGACTGCGGATCGATCAGCGAATATTTCAGCCAAAAGCTGGATGAGAATGATCCTATCCCTGAGGCTTACTTCCTTGAGGTATCTTCGCCAGGAGCTGAACGCCCGCTCAAAAAGGCTGCGGATGTTGCAAAAGCGGTAGGCAAGGACGTGTATGTGACAGTTTATGAATCGATTCAAGGACTCAAGGAATTCGAGGGTCGTTTGCTTTCGTTCGATAACGAGGAATTGCTCATCTCCGCGGGCAAAAAACAACATGTTGTACCGTATGCCAAAGTCGCCAGCGCGAGATTGGCCATTATTTTTTAACGTCTTGAAAGGGGGACCGGAATTTCATGAGTATGGATTTTATTGAAGCTATGAATGAACTGGAAAGGGAGAAAGGCATTAGCAAGGATGTGCTGTTTGAAGCCATCGAAGCTGCGCTGATCTCCAGCTATAAACGCAATTTTAATGCGGCTCAGAATGTACGAGTAGATATGAACCGCAACACAGGGGTTATCAAAGTTTTCGCCCGCAAGTTAATTGTGGAAGAGGTTCTGGATACCCGTACCGAGATTTCACTGCCTGCTGCTAGAGAGATCAATCCTCACTTTCAGCTGGAAGACATTGCTGAGTTAGAGGTAACGCCGCGTGATTTCGGGCGTATTGCCGCTCAAACGGCTAAGCAGGTGGTAACACAACGTATTCGCGAGGCAGAGCGCGGACTTATCTATAACGCGTTTATAGACAAGGAAGACGATATCGTTACAGGTCTTGTACAACGTCAGGATATGCGTAATGTGTATGTTGATCTTGGCAAAATCGAGGCTGTGCTGCCACTTAGCGAATTAATGCCTGGTGAGAAGTTTAAACAAAGCGAGCGCATAAAGGCGTATATCACAAAAGTTGAGAATACGACTAAGGGACCGCAAATCATGCTGTCACGCAGTCATCCGGGATTGCTTAAGCGTCTTTTCGAGCTTGAAGTTCCAGAGATTTTCGACGGAGTGGTTGAGATTCGTTCCGTTGCCCGTGAAGCAGGCTTCCGTTCGAAGATCGCTGTTTTTTCCCGTAACCCAGAAGTAGATCCAGTCGGTTCTTGCGTAGGGCCAAGAGGGACTCGTGTTCAGACTATCGTTAATGAGCTTCGCGGTGAAAAAATTGATATCGTTCGTTATTCGGATCTGGTTCAGGAATACGTAGCAAATGCTCTTAGTCCTTCCAAAGTGCTTGAGGTTCAAATTTTTGAGCCTGAAAAAATGGCGCGGGTTATTGTTCCTGATTATCAATTATCATTGGCCATCGGTATTAAAGGGCAAAACGCACGTCTTGCCGCTAAACTGACCGGCTGGAAAATTGATATTAAGAGTGAAACTCAAGCGGAGCAGGAATACGGCAGACCTAGAACATCGAATGATGAAATGCATCAGGATTCCGTCTCCATCGATTAATTAACCAGTTGGCGGGAGGTGCAGGTATGAAACAAAGAAAGGTGCCGCTGCGCAAGTGTGTTGCTAGCCAGGAGATGATGCCTAAGAAAGAGCTGATTCGTGTGGTTAGGACACCAGAGGGTGAAGTGTTGATAGATCTGACCGGTAAAAAGTCAGGACGCGGTGCTTATATCTGCGGCAAGCTTGAATATTTTAAGCTGGCACAAAAAACAAAAGCGCTCGACCGCGCGCTTAAATGTCAGGTCAGTCCTGAAATTTACGCACAGCTAACCAGGGACTTTGCATCCGTGGAGGAGCAGTTTTTGGCCACAAAGGATAGTGAGGATAATGAGTAAAGCACTTTCTTATTTGGGGCTTGCCATGCGCGCAGGCAAGATTGTCACCGGTGATGAAGCAGTGTTGAAGGCGGTAAGGTCTTCAGAAGCAAAGCTGGTCATTCTTGCAGGTGACGCTTCAGATAACACACAAAAAAAGTTCCGTGATAAATGCGGGACCTACGATATTCCACTAGTAATCGCATTCCATCGAGATGAACTCGGTGCAAGTATTGGTAAGGATCAGAGAGTGGTGCTGGCCATTACGGATAAAGGATTCGCGGAAATGATCTCCAAGCAACTCGGAGATACTGTCGGAGGTGGATTTATTGACTAAAGAAGACAATAAAGATAAACTGCGTGTTTATGAATACGCAAAATCACTGAACATGAGCAGCAAAGAAATCATTACGATTCTGAAGCGTTTGGATGTCCCTGTGAATAATCACATGAGCGTCATGGAGAATACCTCTGTGAACAAAGTGGAGCAATTCTTTAAGGATGTTAAATCAAATGCAGCAGCAAAGCGGGATAGCGGCCCTAGCAGCCGTCCGGTAAACACCGGATCAGTAAAAGCCGAACCCACTATTGCTCAGAATGTTAACCAAAATCAACCGGAAAAGCAGGTAGGTATGAACAGTAACCAAAACAACAACCCATCGACGACGTCACCAAGGCCCCAAAGCGGACAAGATTCCCGCAGCACACAAACAGGCTCTACCCAAAGCGCACGCCCGCAACAAAGCGGAGCCCCGCGTCAAGGAAGTACAGGCGGCAACCGTCCGCAAGGCAGCACCAGCAGCACTGGTGGAAGCCGTCCACAAGGCAGTACTAGTTCTTCAAGCAGTAACCGTCCGTCAAGCGGAACAGGCAGCCGCCCACAAGGCAGCACCGGAACTCGTCCGCAAAACAGTACTGGCGGCAGTCGCCCACAAGGTGGCACCAGCAGTACAGGTGGCAACCGTCCGCAAGGCGGGGCACCACGCACGGATAACCGTCCACAAGGCGGAGCACCACGTACAGGAGCACCTAGCACTGCTCGTCCGCAAGGCGCACAAGGAGGAGCACCACGTACTGGTGATCGTCCACAAGGTGCAGGTCAAGGCGGCGGAGATTTCTCACGCGGCGCTGGTGCTGGTGATAGAGGTCCCAAAAAGAATACAACAGGCGGCAGACCGAACACAGGCCAAGGCCAAAGACGGTTTGACGATGGTAAAGGCGGGAACTACCGTGGACGCGGTGGCAAAAATGGCCGCGGTAAGAATCAACAAATGGAACGTCGTGAAAAAATTGATAACACACCGAAGAAAATTATTGTTCGCGGCAGCATGACTGTTGGTGAAACAGCGAAATTGTTGCACAAGGACGCTTCTGAAGTTATCAAAAAGTTAATCTCCATGGGTGTAATGGCAACCATTAACCAGGAGCTTGATATCGACACCATTCTTCTTTTGGCCGGCGAGTTCGGTGTAGAAGTAGAAGTGAAAATACCTGTAGATGAAGACAGCTTCGAGACGGTAGAAGAGAATGATATGGATGAAGAACTTATGACTCGTCCACCAGTAGTTACTATTATGGGTCACGTTGACCATGGTAAAACAACATTGCTGGATGCGATCCGTTCTACAAATGTAACTGGCGGCGAAGCCGGCGGAATTACACAGCATATCGGTGCCTATCAAGTTGAAATCAACCATAAAAAAATCACGTTCCTCGATACCCCGGGCCACGAAGCGTTTACCGCTATGCGTGCACGTGGAGCACAGGTTACAGATATGACAATCATTGTAGTAGCTGCTGATGACGGTGTTATGCCTCAGACTGTAGAAGCTATTAGTCACGCAAAAGCAGCGGGACTGCCGATCATTGTTGCAGTTAACAAGATCGATAAGCCAGGTGCTGATCCGGATAAAGTAAAACAAGAGCTTACCCAATATGAGCTGGTTCCGGAAGAGTGGGGTGGCGACACGATCTTCGTTAACTTGTCCGCTAAACAGCGTACTGGTCTGGAAGATTTGCTGGAAATGATCTTGCTCGTTGCCGAAGTAAATGAATACAAAGCGAACCCCGACAAACGGGCACGCGGTACGGTGATTGAAGCAGAACTTGATAAAAGTCGTGGACCTGTGGCACGTATTCTGGTGCAACACGGTACACTTAAAGTCGGAGATGCTTTTGTAGCGGGTAACTGCTTCGGACGCGTTCGTGCGATGGTGAATGATAAAGGCCGTAAGATTAAAGAAGCGGGTCCTTCCACTCCAGTGGAGATCACTGGTTTGACAGAAGTACCGCAAGCTGGAGATCCGTTCATGGCATTTGAAGACGAGCGTAAAGCCCGTGCGATTGCCGACAGACGTTCGACTACCCAGCGTCAATCCGAGCTGAACATCAACACCCGTGTAACCTTGGATGATCTGTTCAAACATATCAAGGACGGCGAAATCAAGGATCTGAACGTTATTATTAAAGGGGACGTACAGGGATCTGTTGAAGCTCTGAAAGGTTCCTTGGCTAAGATCGAAGTAGAAGGCGTACGTGTGAAAATTCTTCACAGCGGCGCAGGAGCGATTACCGAATCCGATATCGCACTTGCAGCGGCTTCCAATGCGATTGTTATCGGCTTTAACGTTCGCCCTGATGCTCAAACTAAAGCAGCGGCAGATCAAGAAAAAGTAGATGTTCGTTTACACAGAATTATCTACAACGTTATTGAAGAAATTGAGCATGCTATGAAAGGGATGCTTGATCCTATCTTCAAAGAAAACGTTATTGGTCACGCTGAAGTGCGTAGTGTCTTTACAATCAGTAAGGTCGGAACCATCGCTGGTTGTATGGTTACTTCCGGTAAAATTGCCCGTAATGCCGAAATGCGCTTGATTCGCAGCGGAATCGTTGTTTTCGAAGGTAAGATTGATACCTTGAAACGTTTCAAAGATGATGCTAAAGAAGTGGCGCAAGGTTATGAATGTGGTATTACATTGGAACGCTATAACGATGTCAAAGAAGGCGACATTATCGAAGCGTTCATTATGGAAACGGTTGAGCGCTAAGCAAAGAGGTGAACACAAATGTCTAAAATCAGAGCTGGACGTGTAGGCGAACAAATTAAGAAAGAACTTAGTTTGCTTATTCAAAAAGAACTTAAGGACCCACGCATTGGTTTCGTAACTGTAACTGGCGTAGACGTGACTAACGATCTGTCGCAGGCTAAAGTATACCTAAGCGTGTTTGGGAACGAAGAACAAAAGGTTGAGTCGCTCAAGGCGATTGAGAAAGCCCATGGCTTTCTCCGCTCAGAGCTGGGCAAAGCCATCCGTCTCCGGCATACACCGGAACTAATCTTTAAGACGGATGAGTCTGTTGCTTACGGCAGTCATATCGAAAAGCTGCTGGGACAAATCGGGAAGAACGAAGAAAGCTAGGCAACTAAAAAGGAGACGGCGAATGCAGAGCTATGAACAAAGTCTCCAGCAGACCCGTAAGTTTCTGCTGGAACACGACGATTATCTTGTAGTGTCGCATGTTCAGCCGGACGGAGATGCAGTCAGTTCCACCCTTGCGGTGGGCTGGCTTCTCTCATGTTTAGGCAAGAAATATACTATGATTAATGAAGGTCCAATCCCTACAAGGATGGAATACTTATGGCATGCTGATGAAATTGTTAACATGTCAATCGCCGAGCCATTGCCTCCATACAGCAATGTCATCTGTGTCGATTGTGCTGATTTTCAGCGCGTGGGTAAGACGCAGCGATATTTCGCAGAGGATGCACTTATCGTAAACATAGATCATCACCCGACTAATAATGGCTATGGTTCTGTTACCTTGATTAAGCCTGATGCCGCTGCAACCGCAGAGATTCTGTTCGATCTGCTCAAGACATTCGAAGTGGAATGGAATATAGATATTGCTACAGCCATCTATACCGGGCTCCTAACAGATACTGGTGGGTTCCGTTATTCCAATACTTCTTCTAAGGTAATGTCTGCAGTTTCTGAGCTGTTGGCTCTAGGCGTTAATGGCCCTGAACTAGCTGAAACACTTCTTGAAGAAATGACACTGGCTCAAGTAAAGGTATTGAATCGAGCATTGAATACCTTGCAATTATCTTCTGAGGGAGATATAGCTTGGCTTCATGTTACACCCCAGGACATGATTGATTGCGGAGCTGCAAACGAGGATCTGGAGGGGATCGTAAATTATCCCCGCAATATCCGCGGTGTGGAAGTCGGCATTCTGTTCAAAGTTATTCACGATGGTGCAGTCAAGGTCAGTCTACGTTCCGCTGGCAAAGTGGATGTGGCTGCGTTGGCCCAAACCTTTGGTGGAGGCGGTCATACCCGTGCTGCAGGTGCTCGTATCGAGGCTCCTCTGGAGCAGGTCATACCGCAAATCCTCGAGGAGGTAAGGCGGTACTTATGAGTGAGTTAGAGGGTGTCTTAGCTGTCTTTAAACCGGCGGGCTTTACTTCACATGATGTTGTTGCAAAGGCACGTCGTATACTCGGGATGAAGCGCATTGGCCATACAGGTACGCTTGATCCGCAGGTAACGGGTGTTTTACCGCTTTGTCTAGGACGAGCTACACGTGTTGTAGAATATATTCAAGAACTCCCTAAGGAATATGTGGCTACTCTCCGATTAGGAATGTCTAGTGATACGGAGGACTTAACAGGGACCATTATGGAAACTGTTGAAGAGGTACATGTAACTGAGGAACAGGTTCGTGAAGCACTTCAGACTTTCTCTGGAGTAATCTCCCAGACACCACCTATGTATTCCGCTGTTAAAGTCGACGGCAAGCGGCTGTATGAGCTGGCCCGAGAAGGAAAAACAGTAGAACGCAAAAGCCGCGAAGTGGAGATTTATGAAATTGAAATGCTGGATATGGTCTGGAATGATAAGTATCCTGATATAACCTTCCGTGCGCTTTGCTCCAAGGGGACCTATATTCGTACACTCTGTGTAGATATAGGACAGGCGCTAGGAGTTCCAGGTGTTATGGTAAAGCTTACGAGAACTATGTCGGCTGGCATAACGGCTGATCACTGTTTAACCTTGGAAGAGATTGCTGAGCATCGTGAAGCGGGAACGCTGGAAGAACATCTTATACCGGCAGACCAAGCTATTGCTCATATGCCAATGCATACGGTGCTTGAGGAGAAGCGGAAATCTGCTCTACAAGGACAGCGACTTTCTTCTCGTTTTGTTGCACCTGAAGTTAAGCATGCCGGACACTTCCGACTGTATGATCTTCAAGGGACTTTCCTTGGGATCTATGAGCTGGAAGAGGGCGGAGCGATTGCTCCGGTCAAAGTATTTGCTCAAGTCTAAGACTGATTTTACAAAGTGAATTGCAGGTGAGAAACAGCGTGAGAACCGTAACGTTAACCTATCCTATATCGCCAGAGAACGCTTCTGAATGGGGAAAGCCCCAAGTGGCTGCTCTCGGACAGTTTGATGGCCTGCACCGTGGACATGCCAGCGTTATTAAATCAGCTGTAGCTCTGGCACGCCAAAAGGGTGTCACTGCTGCAGTGATAACGTTTCATCCCCATCCTAAAGACGTTATGGGCAAGGGTGATTATGATGGATATTTGACACCTCCTACAGACAAGCAGAAGATTCTTGACCAAATGGGTGTCGATATTCTGTATATTATTGAGTTTAACGAGCAGCTTTCTAGAGTAAGCCCGCAAAACTTTGTTTCCGGCATGCTGCTTCCGCTTCAACTTGTAACAGCAGTGATCGGATTTGATTTCCGCTTCGGTTATAGAGGTGAGGGTGATGCTGATATGCTGCGAGAGCTGGGACAGGGAGTTATGGATGTGGAGACAGTCCCTCCATTCCTTCTTGATGGACAGAAGGTGAGCAGCTCGGGAATTCGTAGAAGTCTTCAATTCGGCGAACTAGAACTCGCCAACTCCTGGTTTGGCCGCTGTTATCATTTGCGAGGAACTGTGGTGCATGGTGAGAAACGGGGACGTACAATTGGATTCCCTACAGCGAATCTTCAATTGGAGGACCATTTTGTCATACCTGCAAAAGGTGTGTATGCTGTGCGCGCTTTCCATAATGAGCAGGTTCTGCCGGGTGTTATGAATGTGGGCGTTAAGCCTACTTTTCACGAAGGGGAAACTACTCCGAGTTTTGAGGTGCACTTATTTGATTTTAACGGGGATTTATATGGCCTGCAGTTAACTGTGGAATTGGTTTCCTACATCCGGCCGGAGCGTAAATTTGACTCCATTCAGGCTTTGGTAGACCAGATTAGCGCTGATGCTGAGACTGCCAAAAAGATCTTACAAGACAGTAAATAAACAACGTTGGACAGGACATTTACTTTTACCTTGTAAGGTGCTATACTGATAAACGTTGCTGAAAGGCAACAAATAGAACCTTAGCTTGGTTATTCGATCTCACCGACGGTGACGAGGCTACTGGCGATTATATTGAAGGAGGTGAATAGGATGGCATTGACTCAAGAACGTAAACACCAATTGATTGACGAGCACAAAACTCACGAATCCGATACAGGATCCCCTGAGGTGCAAGTTGCTATCCTTACGGAGAACATCGTTAATTTGACTGACCACTTGCGCACACACAAGAAGGATCATCATTCTCGTCGTGGATTGCTGAAGATGGTTGGACAACGTCGTAAATTGCTGGCGTATTTGAAGAATAAAGACATCAGACGTTACAGCGCTCTGATCGAAAGACTCGGATTGCGTCGTTAATAATCGATAAGATTACCCTTAAAGCAGCCTGGTTGTTTACCGTATGTCCTTCTCGGAGCGACAACGGGGACAACCGGGTTGCTTTTTGAAAATAAGGGTATTATATTTCTTGTGAGAACAACTTCTAAACTTGGGCAAGATAATATTATTCGCATATAACGGCTGCTACTTCTCAAATGAGGCCAGGCCGTTTTTGCTTGTATTATAAAGATTCGGAAAGTGTCCTTCACTGGACAGATCACATCAACGAAGCCTTACCAATTAAATAAATATGAACCTGCTTTATTAAAGAGCGGGTTTACTTACATTCAAGGAGGGAATTTATGGAACAACGTGTTGAAATGCAGCTAGGTGGAAGACGCCTTGTACTGGAAACAGGCCGCTTAGCTAAGCAGGCAAACGCAGCAGTTATGGTGCGTTATGGAGATACTTCAGTATTATGTACAGTTACAGCTTCCAAAGAACCTAAGGATTTGGATTTCTTTCCGCTTACAGTCAACTATGAGGAAAGACTTTATGCAGTAGGTAAAATTCCCGGCGGATTTATCAAACGTGAAGGTAGACCGAGTGAAAAAGCTATTCTTTCGAGCCGGTTGACTGACCGTCCTATACGTCCTCTGTTCCCGGAAGGTTTCCGTAATGATGTTCAAGTCATGAACATGGTTATGAGCGTAGACCAAGACTGCACCCCGGAAATTGCAGCAATGATCGGTACTTCTGCTTCACTTAGTATTTCTGATGTTCCTTTTGACGGACCCATTGGCGGCGTGGCTGTAGGCCGGGTTAATGGTGAGTTCGTGATCAATCCAGATATTGCTCAGCAAGCTGTGAGTGATATGTATTTGGTTGTTGCAGGTACTAAAGAAGCCATCATGATGGTGGAAGCAGAAGCCAATGAATTAACAGAAGATATTATGCTTGAAGCTATTATGTTTGGACATGATGAAATCCGCAAAATTGTAGCTATGATTGAAGAGCTGGTTAAACTTGCCGGTAAAGAAAAAATGGCTGTGAAACTGCATACGGTAAATGCTGAAGTAAATGCTGATGTTCGTGCTATGTCAGAAAGCCGTCTTGTAGAAGCTGTCAAAATTGCTGAAAAGCATGCCCGTCAAGAAGCTATTGATGTAGTTAACAATGAAACTGTTGCGTATTTCGTAGAGAAATACATAGAAACACCTGAACTTCTAAAGGATGTTAAGGAAGTTCTTCACGATATCGTTAAAGAAGAAGTTAGACGTCTTATAACTCATGATAAGGTTCGTCCAGATGGCCGTAAGCTTGATGAGATTCGTCCGATTGAATGTGACACTAACCTGTTGCCACGTACTCACGGTTCCGGTCTGTTCACACGTGGTCAAACACAAGTACTTAGTGTATGTACACTAGGTGCACTTGGCGATGTGCAAATTCTTGACGGTATTGATCTTGCCGAAACAAAACGATTCATGCACCATTATAACTTTCCTCCGTTCAGCGTAGGGGAAGCCCGTCCGCTTCGTCCGCCAGGACGTCGTGAAATTGGACATGGAGCACTGGGTGAACGCGCGTTGTCTAAGGTTATTCCTAGTGAAACCGAATTCCCATACACCATTCGTCTCGTTTCCGAGGCTATTGAGTCTAATGGTTCAACTTCCCAAGCAAGTATCTGTGCGAGCATTCTGGCTATGATGGATGCAGGGGTACCTATTAAGGCACCTGTTGCCGGTGTAGCTATGGGTCTGATTAAGGATGGAGAGCATGTGTCAATCCTGACAGATATTCAAGGTATGGAAGATCACCTTGGCGATATGGACTTCAAAGTAGCAGGTACAGCTGAGGGTGTTACAGCGATTCAAATGGACATTAAGATTGCTGGTATCGACCGTCAGATCTTGCAAGATGCTTTGCAGCAGGCTAAAGAAGGACGTATGTTCATCTTGGGTAAAATGCTTGAATCCATTTCTGAGCCAAGACCTAATTTGTCCAAATATGCTCCTAAGATCATTATTATTAATATTAATCCAGACAAGATCCGTGATGTTATCGGTGCTGGCGGTAAGATTATTAATAAGATCATCGAAGAGACCGGCGTGAAAATTGACATCGAGCAGGATGGTCGTGTCTTCATTGGTTCTTCCAACGAGGAAATGATCCAAAAAGCTCGTACAATCATCGAAGGCATTGTGCGTGAAGTACAAGTCGGCGAAATCTACGTGGGTACGGTAAGACGTATTGAGAAATTCGGCGCATTTGTCGAACTGATCCCTGGTAAAGACGGATTGGTGCATATCTCTCAGCTCTCCACAGAGCGCGTAGCAAAAGTTGAGGATGTAGTTGCTATTGGCGACACTATTACTGTAAAAGTAACTGAAATCGACCCACAGGGCCGTGTCAACCTGTCCCGTAAAGCTGTGCTGACCTCCGAAAGCGGAGCAAAAGCGTAAAAACTCCTACTTAAGCGACGAACCGCCTAGGTATAGTTCTGAAAAGAGACAGAAGCGATTACGCTCTGGCTCTTTTTTTAATATTAAAAATGAAATAACTCTCGTTATTCATAAGGTATGCGGGATAGGATTGGTCATATGCATAATTCTCTCATTTAAATCATAGGTTGGGACAAAGCGTCCCCTCAACGTGAAAGGGACGGTTTACCGTTTCTGCCGGGGAGGGAAGCTTCTATGAAGTTGGAGAAGACGGCAGTTGTGCTGGCCTGCATAACTATCGTAATCGGAATTGGAAGCAGTAGAGGGCCAGTTAAAAATATGCTTCAGCACATTTCATCACAGGGTGAAACCGAAACCGTTTGGGTCAATTTGTCGAGTAATGAAGCTCAAGAAAAAATACGTAAAGTAATTGAGGCCAAGGCAGTTGAGCTCAAGTCTCCTCCGGTAAATGCTGTAGTGGATAGGATTTGGAAAGCAATCCCGGGCTACAACGGGGTGGAGATAGATGTTGAGGCTACATACCAAAAATCTCAATTAGCGACATCCGAAATGGAAATAAAGTATGTGTACAGACAGACTCAGCCGTCAGTATCTCTGAATGATTTGGGCGCACACCCCATTTATCGTGGGAACCCGAACAAACCGATGGTATCCTTCATGATTAATGTAGCGTGGGGAAATGAGTATATTGTACCTATGCTTGATATTTTGGATGAGGAGCGGGTCAAGGTTACGTTTTTTCTGGACGGTAGTTGGTTGAGCCATAACCCGGATCTTGCTGCAGAAATGCTGAAACGTGGGCATGAACTGGAGAACCATGCGTATACCCACCCGCAAATGAGTACATTGAGTAAGGAAAGAGCCACTCTTGAAATCGTTAAAACTCGAACACTTTTGGAGAAAATGGGTGTTACTAATCAATGGTTTGCTCCTCCTTCAGGTGATTATGATCAGGAAACAGTCGATATTGCGAGCGGTCTCGGATTAAAAACAGTGCTGTGGACGCTGGATACAGTGGATTGGCGTAAACCAACTCCTGAGTCTGTAGTAGCCAAAATCACTGCAAAAGTGGAACCGGGATTTCTAATATTGATGCATCCTACCTCATCGTCATCCAAAGCACTTAGAGGCATGATCCAAGGGATTAAGGCCAAAGGATTGACACTAGGTACAGTTAGCCAAACGTTGTCATCAGAGCGCCTGATGCCCTCTAAGGTTGAGTGAGAGATCTAATTCTGTTATAACTGTAGAAAGAAACAGGGCTACGCCAGGAGGACTTTAAGTGGAAAAAATAGTGCTATCCAACGGACTGCGAGTCGTAATGGAGAAAATCCCTACTGGACGTTCCGTCTCCTTCGGAATTTGGGTCAGAACAGGGTCAAGAAATGAACATCTTGAGAATAACGGGATTTCTCATTTTGTTGAACATATGCTTTTTAAGGGTACCGACCGTTTCAGTGCCAAGGATATTGCTGAGCAGTTTGATGCCATTGGTGGAAATGTTAATGCGTTTACGTCAAAGGAATACACTTGCTATTATGCTAAAGTGCTGGACGAGCATTTACCGATTGCCATCGATATGCTTTCCGATATGTTTTTCCGTTCACAGATGGATGCGGAGGAGCTGAAAAAGGAAAAAAACGTTATTCTCGAGGAAATCGCGATGTGCGAGGATACGCCTGATGATTTAGTACATGACCTGATGTGTGAGGCCGCCTATGGAGATCATCCGCTGGCCTTTACCATTCTAGGGCTTAAAGAACGACTCATGGATATGACGCCGGACCATCTTCGCGCGTATATGAAGGATCAATATACTATTGAGAACACAGTTATCAGTGTGGCGGGTAATATTAACGACGGGCTTGTCGAGCTGCTGGAGAAGCATTTTGGATCGTTTGATAATCATGGAACGTCTGCTGTCTTAACACCTCCGGAGTTTCGAGGTGATTTAAGATTTCATCGTAAAAAGACAGAACAAAATCATATTTGTCTTTCCCTTCCGGGTGTCCGTACAGGTGATCCCCTTCAATATGCAATGGTATTGCTTAATAATGCTATAGGCGGCGGGATGAGTTCTCGTATGTTTCAGGAAATCCGTGAAAAGCGTGGTTTAGCTTATTCTGTATATTCCTATCACAGCTCTCAGGCAGACAGTGGTCTGTTTACTGTCTATGCAGGTACTGCACCGAAACAGACCAAGGATGTTATGGAACTGACGAAACAGATGATGCATGAACTTGCTGAGAAGGGCCTAAGCGAAGACGAACTGAAAAAGGGCAAGGAACAGCTTAAAGGCAGCTTGATTCTCAGTTTGGAGAGCACAAGCAGTCGTATGAACAGGATCGGCAAAAATGAGCTGATGCTGGGAAGACATAATACACTTGATGATATGATTACCAAGATAGGGGAAGTTACCATGGAGGATATAGATATGGTGCTGACTCATATGTTTGCTGAGCCGCTAGCAGTGGCTATGGTGGGTTCGTCTGATAAAGTAATGAGTAAAGTAAGGAGAGATGATCTTGTCTTATTACGTACAAATTAATAAACTTCCTGGAAATGAAGAAGTGTTCCTGCCTCGCAAAATGTCAGAGCAGGCCTCAGGGTATGACCTGTTCGCAGCGGTTGAGGGTGAGGTAGTGCTCGCTCCTGGACAACGCGCCTTAATCCCGACAGGAATAGCGTTGGCAATGCCGGATGGATTAGAAGCACAGATACGCCCGCGCAGTGGTTTGGCACTGAAGCATGGCATAACTTGTCTCAATACACCGGGTACTATTGATGCCGATTACCGTGGAGAAATCAAGGTTCTATTAATTAATCTGGGCCAGGAGCCATTTGCCATTTGCCGCAATGAACGTATTGCCCAAATGGTATTTCAGGCCGTACCCGCTGTGACAATGGCCCAGGTGGAACAACTGTCGGATACGGTGCGCGGTGCCGGAGGATTCGGTCATACAGGGAAATAGTTGAATGTTACAAAGCTTGCGGAGTATGCCAATTAGGCATAAACCGCAGGCTTTTTTTTTGTGCTTGAAGGTATTTGTCTCTTGCTGACCAACGTTCACCCATTCGCAGCCCACGGCATAAGATGATTTATAGTCGAGAGTGTTAGTTGAAAGGAGCGTCATCCCTTATGCTTACTGGCGTCAGGATCGTCTTCCTGGGTGGGGACGCAAGACAGTTTGAAGTTATTCGAAAGTGTGTGGAATTGGATGCTACAGTAAGCGCTGCCGGATTCGATAAATGGGAGGCTCCATGTGAAGGAGTCAGCCTGGAATTGATGACTGCTGAGTTGCTGAGTAACGCAGATGTTCTAGTGCTGCCTACGGTAGGATGCGATGACGAAGGAAATATTAAAGCTATGTTTTCCACTCAGCATCTCCAATTGCTGGATGAACATGCTGCGGCCTTGCCGGACCATTGTGTAGTGTATACCGGTATGGCAAAAGAATACTTAAGCCAGCTATGCACCAAATATAAACTCAAGCTGGTGGAATTATTGGATCGTGACGATGTTGCCATTTATAATTCTATTCCAACCGCAGAGGGAGCATTGGTACTGGCTATTGAGAATACTGATTTTACCATTCATGGATCTACATCTATGGTGCTAGGCATGGGGAGAACTGGATTCACAATGGCAAGAAGCCTGCAAGGTCTGGGTTCCACTGTTAAGGTGGGGGTTAGGAGGCAGGAGCATTATGCACGTGCGGAGGAAATGGGCTGGAAACCTTTTATGACAGAAAACTTATTACTGCATGTGCCAGATGCTGATCTAATATTCAATACAATTCCAGGTATGATCATAACCGCTCAAGTTCTATCACGAGTATCCCGGCACTGTGTCATTATCGATCTTGCCTCTGCACCTGGCGGTTGTGATTTTCGCTATGCAGAGAAAAGAGGAATAAAAGCGATATTGGCTCCGGGCCTTCCAGGAATTGTTGCTCCCAAGAGTGCTGGAATCATTATGGCAAATGCGCTGGTACAGTCGATTTCGGACGAGAGTTTCAATCAGGGGGGATGAATAATGAACTGGCACGGAAAAACAGTCGGGTATGCAATAACCGGCTCCCACTGCACATTTGCTGAGGTGATGCCGCAGATTCAGCGCTTCGTGGATGGGGGTGCCAATGTTGTTCCTATTGTTTCAGGATCAGTGTTAGCAACGAATACCAGGTTTGGATCATCGGAAAATTGGCTAAAACAGTTGAAAGATATAACAGGTAATGATATCATTTCTACAATTGTTGAAGCAGAACCGTTAGGTCCTTCCAAGTTACTGGATGTGCTTACGATAGCACCCTGTACTGGAAATAGCCTAAGCAAGCTGGCTAACGCAATGACAGACAGTCCAGTACTTATGGCGGCAAAGTCGCAAATGCGTAACGGACGTCCTGTTGTTTTGGCGATATCGACTAACGACGGTCTAGGTCTAAATGCTGCGAATCTCGCGAAGCTGCTGGTGGCCAAAAATATTTATTTTGTTCCGTTCGGCCAAGATAATCCGCTAGCGAAACCAAATTCTCTAGTAGCACGGATGGATCTCATTCCTGAGGCCTGCTATGCCGCTCTACAGGGAAGTCAGCTGCAACCCATGATCGTTGAACGGTTTGATTCAGCTTAGCAATTAGATGACATAGTAGATCCAGCTGCAACTAATAGAAGGGGAGATGCACCAAATGAGCAATGTAAAGTTTAATGTGGCCGTTGTCGGAGCAACAGGAGCGGTAGGAGAACAAATTATAGGTCTCTTGGAGAAACGGGATTTTCCAATTTCCAAGCTGAAGCTGTTATCTTCTCCGCGGTCGGCAGGCTCAGTTATAAACTTTAAGGGCCAAGATATCGTAGTGGAAGTAGCTACCCCCGAAAGTTTTGAAGGTATTGATATTGCCTTGTTCAGCGCCGGTGGAGATGTTAGTAAGGAGCTTGCGCCGCATGCAGTCCGCCATGGAGCTGTTTGTATCGATAATACAAATGCGTTTCGTATGGACCCAGGTACACCGCTGGTTGTTCCAGAGGTTAACCCTGAACAAATTGACAACCATAAAGGTATTATCGCTAATCCTAACTGTTCTACTATTCAAATGGTAGCTGCTTTGAAGCCGCTGCAGGACAAATATGGTATTGCCCGTATTATCGTATCCACCTATCAAGCAGTTTCGGGTGCAGGTGCTCGTGCCATAGATGAACTTATGCGTCAAAGTAAGGAAGTGCTTGCGGGCGGTGATATCAATCCGGATATTTTACCGGTAGGTTCGCTTCCGGTAAAACACCAAATCGCCTTTAATGCGATTCCTCAAATTGATAAGTTCAATGAAAATGGTTATACGTTGGAAGAGATGAAAATGGTAAACGAAACAAAGAAGATTATGGGTGATGATTCTATTGAGGTGACAGCTACCTGTGTTCGCATTCCGGTAGTCTATGGACACTCTGAATCGATTTACGTTGAATTGAAATCGGATTATGAGCTTGACGATGTCCGTGAATTGCTGTCTGCAGCACCGGGAATTACATTGAACGATGATCCATCCACTCAATCTTATCCACTGGCTACCCATGCTGCAGGCAAACCGGATGTATTCGTCGGACGGCTTCGCAGAGATCTTGGGCACACACGTGGTATTAATATGTGGGTTGTCTCTGATAATTTGATGAAAGGCGCTGCCTGGAATGCTGTGCAGATTGCCGAGATCATCGCTTCGCAAAGATCATAAACTTACAAGGGTACCGTCCTCAATTCCTGAGGACGGTTCACTCATTTGTCTTCATAAAATTTGAAATGCGCAAGAGACATGGCTCGCATTAACGGGTTGTCATCTTGCGTGTTTGTTGATGTGCTTGCATAGTAATGGAGGAATTATACATGGGTATTTTAGTGCAAAAATTCGGTGGAACCTCACTTTCCACCCCTCAGGCCAGAGAGCATGTTATTGGTCATGTGAAACGTGAATTGGTCAATGGATACAGTCTTGTTATCGTTGTTTCAGCAATGGGCCGGAAAGGGGAGCCTTACGCTACCGATACTTTGCTGGATTGGGCTGTCCAGAACGGCAATTCGCTGCCGGATCGTGAGAAGGATCTGCTAATGAGCTGCGGAGAGATCATTTCCGCTACAACACTGTGCAGCCTCCTTCAGATGGAGGGAATCCCTTCTACGGTGCTTACAGGGGCTCAGGCTGGTTTTTTAACAGACAATAGCTTCGGTAATGCGAGAATCCTTGACGTTCGGCCTGAACGCATTATGCGTGAGCTGAGAGACCAAAAGGTTGTAATAGTAACAGGCTTTCAGGGTCAAACTGAGGCGGGTGACTTTACAACGCTTGGACGGGGAGGAAGCGACACCTCCGCGACGGCATTGGGTGCAGCACTCCGTGCAGATATGGTAGACATCTATACGGATGTTGATGGCATATTAACTGCTGATCCACGTATTGTAGAAGATGCGAAGCCTTTGGCTTATATGACATATACTGAAATTTGCAACATGGCATATCAAGGTGCAAAAGTGATTCACCCGCGTGCCGTTGAGATCGCTATGCAGGCACAAATTCCTGTGCGTGTACGTTCAACGTTTTCAGAAGGGGAAGGAACGCTGGTTACCCTTCAAGAAGGATTTAATGATATGCAAAACGGTGGTATAGTTGACCGCTTTGTTACGGGTATTGCCTATGTAAGCAATATTACTCAAATTTCAGTGGATTGCCCGGATGGAAATGTCGGAGGCGTTCAACTGCAAATTTTCAAAAGCATGGCGGATAATGGCATTAGTGTAGACTTTATTAATGTAACGCCAACGGGAGCTGTGTACACTGTATTCGACAACAACTCGGAAAAAGCGATTTCGGTACTTCAGGAGCTTGGCCTGCGTCCGAAGAGCTTATCGGGGTGTGCTAAGGTATCTGTTATCGGCGGCGGAATTAACGGAGTTCCAGGTATTATGGCTCGTGTCGTAGAGGCTTTAAGTTCTCAGAATATCCAGATACTACAATCTGCGGATTCCAACACAACGATATGGGTGCTAGTAAAAAAAGAGGATATGGTACAGTCGCTGCGTTCCCTTCATGCCAAGTTTGAACTTCACCGTTAGGAGGAGGAATTCAAGTGGATTTCGGACGATTAATTACCGCCATGGTCACCCCTTTTGACGAGGCAGGAGAGATCAATTGGGAAGAAACCTCGAGGCTTGTTGATTATTTAATAGAGGATCAGAAAACAGAAGGTTTGGTTGTCTGCGGGACGACTGGAGAATCTCCTACTCTGACCGATGATGAAAAACTCCAATTATTTTCCTTTGTAAAAGAAAAGGCGCGGGGCCGATGCAAAGTTATTGCAGGCACGGGCAGTAATAGCACTAAACATTCGATTCACCTGACGAAGGAAGCAGAGAAACTGGGGGTGGACGGAGCCTTATTGGTGGTTCCGTATTACAACAAGCCGAATCAGGAAGGACTGTTTCAGCATTTTAATCATATTGCGGCTGAGACGGACCTCCCCCTCATTCTCTACAATGTTCCAAGCAGGACTGGTGTATGTATGACTGCGGCTACAACGATACGATTGGCCCAAATAACGAACATCGTTGCCATTAAAGAATGTGTGTCGGTGGATCAGGTTACCCTGATTGCCGCAGGATGTCCTCAGGATTTTCATGTGTATTCGGGTGACGATGCTGCAGCATTGCCAACTTTGGCAGTGGGAGGGCATGGGATTATCAGTGTAGCCAGTCATATAGTTGGAGCGCAAATGTCTGAGATGATTGCAGCTTATATTGCTGGTGATGTTAGACGTTCTGGAGAAATACACCGCAAACTTTTCCCTATATTCAAAGGGTTATTCGAATGTCCGCAACCTCTGCCGAATCCTTCAGCTGTGAAATATGCTTTAGAGATGCGGGGCTTGAAAGTTGGCTCTGTGCGACTGCCCTTAATGGCACCAACTGTAGACGAAGCGGCATTTATAGAAGCTCTGCTGAAATAATTACATTATTGCGATTACAGAATATACCATACTTAATGATAACCGGTATCTCTTTAGAGAACCGGTTTTTTTTGCGTGATTTTTGCACATCAGACACCAACAAATTATTTAAATAACGCTCAGCTTTTAGGGGAATAATAATGATATGGAGTGGACGACTTGTCTTTTGACAAAAAAATCATGTATAATATGGATAAGTGACTGGGTGCGGTTAAAATTAAATATGCGGTAATCTTCCGTCAATGTGTAAGCATTGTGAGACAGGATAGGTCCCTGGATAAGTCTGCCTACTGTAGGATAAAGTTTCGCGCGAGGGGCGCGGCAGTGAATTTGACGGCGGTTTTCGGCTCGAGAATGGTAATTACTGCCCGGAATCGGGAGCTTTAGAATTGACAATAATGCAGATTTTCGGAATTTCCTTGTTGCTTCCGGAAGCTTTCAGCAGTTTGAAGAATGTGTTCAGCGCCGCTGAGATATTGAAGTTCAATGTTTAAAATAATAGTATGACGTCCAACATCATAGGAGGGTTAGATTCATTTGTCCAAAAAAACCAACAACGATAAATTGACGATATTCGCTTTGGGCGGAGTCGGCGAAATCGGGAAGAACATGTATGTAGTTCAATATGGAGCAGATATTGTAGTCGTGGATGCGGGACTTAAGTTCCCTGAAGAGGATATGCTCGGTATTGATATCGTTATTCCTGACATTTCGTATTTGACGGAAAATCGCGATAAGGTAAGAGGTATCATTCTTACGCACGGACATGAAGACCATATCGGTGGTCTGCCTTATGTCTTGAAGAATTTGAATGTTCCCGTGTACGGAACAAGATTAACGTTAGGTCTTGTGGAAAACAAGCTGAAGGAAGCTAATCTGCTTGGAGATACCAAACGGATCTTGATTCACGAAGATTCAGAAATTCAACTGGGTACTTCTCTAAAGGCAACTTTCTTCAGAACTAACCACAGTATTCCGGATTCTGTCGGAGTTTGTATCGAAACACCGGAAGGTAATGTAGTTCATACGGGCGACTTCAAATTTGACCATACCCCAGTTAATGGTCAGTTTGCGAATCTGCACCGCATGGCAGAAATTGGAACCAAAGGCGTGCTTGCACTTTTATCTGATAGTACCAATGCTGAGAAGCCAGGGTTCACACCTTCAGAGAAAAATGTCGGTATTGTTTTGGAGGATATTTTCCGCAAGGCTGAGCAGCGCGTCGTTGTAGCGACCTTCGCATCCAACGTACACCGTATTCAACAAGTAGTAAATGCAGCTGAATCAACGGGACGTAAGATAACAGTTATCGGACGCAGTATGGTGAATGTTGTATCCATCGCCTCTGAACTAGGATATCTGAATGTACCGGATGGCATGCTGATTGAGCCGGAAGAAATGAACAGAATGGCGGCTAACCGTGTTGTCGTTCTTTGCACAGGCAGTCAAGGCGAGCCAATGTCTGCATTGACACGCATGGCACGCTCCAGTCACCGTAAGGTTGATATTATGCCTGGTGATACTGTTATTATTGCGGCTACTCCAGTTCCGGGTAATGAGAAGTACGTAGGCCGTACTATCGACGAATTGTTCCGCCTGGGTGCTAACGTAATCTATAGCGGCTCCAATTCCGGCGTTCACGTCTCTGGACATGGTAGCCAAGAAGAACTGAAGCTGATGCTTAACCTGATGAAACCTAAGTATTTCATTCCAATTCACGGTGAATTCCGGATGCAGCGCAAGCATGCATTATTGGCCGAATCCGTGGGCGTTGAGCCAAGTAATATTTTTATTACTGAACTTGGTGAAGTCGTTGAAATTGCGAATGGTGTGGCACGTAGAGCAGGGAAGGTAACTGCCGGGAATGTATTGATTGACGGTCTAGGTGTCGGTGATGTAGGTAACATCGTGCTGCGTGACCGCAAGCTGCTCTCCCAAGACGGTATACTTGTTGTCGTGGTAACCCTAAGCAAGCAGAACGGAGCTATCGTTTCAGGACCTGATATTATTTCGCGTGGATTCGTATATGTACGTGAATCGGAAGGGCTGCTTGACGAAGCTAACCGAATTGTATCCGGCACACTGCAACGTCTCATGAGTGAGAAAGTCAATGAATGGGCTTCCCTCAAAACAAGCGTAAAAGATTCCCTCGGCCGTTTCTTGTATGAGCAAACTCGCCGCAGACCGATGATTTTACCGATTATTATGGAAGTATAAGGAGAACTCTCCTTAAATTATATTTGCAGGGCAAATAAGTCCCTTCTCCCGGAAATATTGGACGGTTTCCGGAGAGAGGGGGCTTTTTTGTGTTGTATTCCGCAAACTTAATCCACGTACACTGAATAATGCTGTGCCCTGTGATGTCATACTAAGGCAAGTTAACATGCTGCAGCAACTTTGGCTGCAAGCGGAAGGGAGTGCTTTTTAACAATGGCAAATAACAGGGTATCCCAAGATCAAGAGCCTAGGAATGAAGAGACAATTACGGTTCCAGTAAGAACGGAAAACATTCCTAATCCCGAGCTCGGAACAATAGGTGCTGTAAAAGAACTGGGACAAAATGTTGTTCCTAACGGAGAACCGGATATTTTTTGTATGACCATAATAGGTCAGATAGAAGGGCATCTCGTGCTTCCTCCACATAATAAAACAACGAAATATGAGCATATCATTCCACAATTAGTGGCTGCAGAGCAAAGCAAAAGCATTAAAGGACTGCTAATTATTTTGAATACGGTGGGAGGAGATGTGGAAGCGGGTCTTGCCATAGCGGAGATGATCGCCTCTCTCTCGAAACCGACAGTAACGGTAGTTATAGGCGGTGGCCATAGTATAGGGGTACCAATCGCAGTATCCTCTAACTACTCCATTATTGCGGAGAGTGCCACGATGACTATACATCCTATCCGGATGAATGGTCTTGTGATTGGAGTTCCGCAGACCTTCGAATATATGGAAAAGATGCAGGATCGAGTAGTTAATTTTGTAACGAGTCATTCGAGGATTACGGAAGAAGCTTTCAAGAATCTCATGTTTAAAACAGGGGAATTAAATCGTGATATTGGGACTGCTGTTGGGGGGCATGACGCTGTTAAATACGGTCTTATGGATGAGGTAGGAGGGATTGGAGCAGCTCTTGCACATTTGAATAGCTTAATCGGAACTACAATAACCCCACAGACCCTTAATGGAGGGTTAACCCAATGACACTTTATACGGTAATGCCAATGGATCAGGTGTGGGAAGGGGCATGGAATGGTTCCCCCAACCTACTTGAACTTCGTCAGGAAGGGATGTTGATGGAGGTTGAACCCTTGGATCAAGGCCGAGCTCGAATCGTCCGTCTAATAGACTGTCCATTGCATCGGTATTTAGATCCTGCACTCTCCCCGGGTGCAATAATCACTTATATATCAAGCCATTCATGAGGTTGTTATGAGTGTAATTTGCGATTGCACAATAATGCAATATGTGACAAAAGAGAACATAGGTACGCCACCCCATTATATGGTATAATGTTGTTCTTGGGGGTGGCTTTTATGGCAAAACGTAAAAAAAGAAAGAAAAAAGTGCTGCTTGGCAGTGTTTTGAAATATGAGATATATGGGATATTATTGATCACTATCTCTGTCATTGCCTTGTCTGGTGAAGCGGCGGTTGGTCGTTCACTTTCGAGCATGGCGGGATATTTATTGGGCAGATTTTATTTTGTTCTGCCTCTTATAGGTATTTTTTATGGGCTTATGGTTATGATTCATCGGAGATGGCCATCTTCATGGAACAGCCGCCAATCAGGGGTTGTACTTCTTGTGATGTCTCTTTGTCTGATGAGCAGCATCTCGGCGATGGAGCAAAAGCTCGGACCGTTGTCCATGCTCCATCCTGAGAATGTCTTTTCACAAATACATAAAGATTTGAGCGGAGCACTATCACCAAGCTCGAACAACACCGAAGTATTTATGCTGGGCAAAGATATCAGCGGTGGTTATATCGGAGCTCTTGAGTATGCTGCACTGCTCTGGTTGTTCGGAAATCTAGGTGCGAAGCTGTTGATGATTGTAATGATTGCGATAAGTTTTATGCTGATTACGAATCTTTCTTATGTAGACTTATTTGGACTGCTGCGTGTTCGTGCAGTTAAACTTGTAGATAGCATAAGACTTAGAGCGGCCAATCGGCCACAAGCAGTGCCTGTAACTAGTACACGAGCTGCTAAAGGTAAGAAAGAACCTGTTATTCAGGATGAGGATCTTGATGATGATGAGGATTACAATGAAGGTGAACAACCTTTGCCGAGTCGCAAACAGCCGCTTTTTTTCAAAAGATTGGCACAGTGGACTTCATCCCAGTCGACTAAAAATAATGATGCCATAGATGATGTGAATGAAGTTGAACAGTCTGAACAGGGGGGTCCTATCATTACGGGTTTAGCAGGCAGCTCTGTTCTTACAGATGATGTTACTCCATTCGACCCCGATAATGAGTTCGTGGAAGATGACTTTGAACCGGTAACGCCTATTATCCGTGATTTCTTCGAGCATATTCGTTCAGAGGGGTTGAGTGAAGAAGATCGGGAGGAATGGGGGGAGTTCTCGCCAACTGCACGGAGTGGGGCCATAGAGCAAGAACTTGAAATTTCACCAGCAGGTGCCGAAGTTCTTAATCCTGTAGAGGATAATGTCGAAAAGGGTGTAGATGGAACAATGGGTCCTGGTGTAGAAGAGGAGCTGGTCATAACACCACCGCTTCCTCCGCCGCCTAAACCATATAAATTGCCACCTTTCAGACTGTTAACCAAACCAAGCAATTCGGGCAAAGCTGGTGATCAGAATGATTATATGCAAACCGCGCGGAAGCTTGAAGCAACCCTTGAGAGCTTCGGCGTTCGGGCCAAGGTGCTTGAGGTCGTTAGAGGGCCTGCCGTTACTCGGTATGAAATTCAACCCGATATAGGTGTTAAAGTAAGTCGGATTGTTAACCTTACGGATGATATCGCTCTCGCTCTAGCCGCCAAGGATATTCGTATGGAGGCCCCGATTCCCGGCAAATCTGCTATCGGTATTGAGGTGCCAAATTCCGAGGTATCCATTGTGACAATGCGAGAGGTCATGGAGACACAAACGTTTCAGGATGCTGAATCGAAGCTGACCATTGCTTTCGGTCGGGATATATCAGGGCAGACGATCATTGGTAATCTGGCCAGAATGCCCCATCTGCTAGTTGCAGGTGCTACCGGTTCAGGCAAATCCGTTTGTATTAACGGTATCATTACAAGTATCTTATATAAGGCTAAGCCTAATGAAGTTAAGTTTCTGATGGTTGATCCTAAAATGGTTGAGCTTAATGTATATAACGGCATTCCTCATTTGCTTGCACCCGTAGTAACGGATCCCAAGCGTGCAAGTCTGGCGCTTAAGAAAATCGTCGTAGAGATGGAGAAAAGATACGAGCTTTTCTCTAAATCGGGTACGCGTAATGTAGAAGGTTATAATACACTCATGAAGGATAACCCGGATGCGGTACTTCCTTATATCGTTGTTATTGTGGACGAGCTTGCAGACTTAATGATGGTTGCCGCCAATGATGTGGAGGACGCCATTTGCCGACTTGCTCAAATGGCGCGTGCTGCGGGGATTCACCTGATCATAGCAACACAACGTCCCTCTGTTGATGTAATTACTGGGGTCATTAAGGCCAATATCCCTTCACGGATAGCTTTTGGCGTTTCCTCTTCAGTGGATTCGCGTACTATTTTAGATATGGGTGGAGCAGAGAAGCTGCTGGGTCGCGGGGATATGCTCTTCCTGCCGATGGGCTCATCCAAACCAATCCGTGTACAAGGTGCCTTCTTGAGTGATCAGGAAGTTGAAACTATCGTTCAATATGTAAGTGGACAAGCTGAAGCGAATTACGATGATTCTATTGTCCCTGAGGTCGATGATTCGAACTCGGTGGATCAAGAGCCTCAGGATGAGCTTTATGAACAGGCCGTACAAATCGTATTGGAAGCAAAGCAGGCTTCGGTATCTCTGCTGCAGCGGCGCATGCGGGTAGGTTATACTCGTGCCGCACGGTTAATTGATTCAATGGAAGCCAGAGGTGTAATTGGTTCCTATGAAGGCAGTAAACCGCGAGAGGTGCTTATATCTTTGGAACAGTATCAACATAACCGTATCAGCTCGTAATTTAATGGTTAGCGAGAAGAGGGATTCCCAAGCCTTATTAATGGCTCTGGGATCCCTCTTCTTTTTGTGAACTCTTCTTTCTGGACAATGGAGTGTATAGGATGTGTTATCAGTCGTCATAATAACTTTAGCTATCCATACAGAACCTACAAGAGAAAGGTAGAGCGAACCCTATGAAAAAGCAAAAGATGTGGATACTTGCCGTATTGACCCTTGCACTGACTGTAGGACCACTGGCAGTTCAACTGTATGGGGGACAGGACGAAGTTAAGGATAAGAAACAAACCGTGTCTGGATCCAATGCGTCACAACATGTCTCATTAGAAGATGCGCTGCCAGCTTTTAGTACGACTCTGGTTAAATATGGGGCGTTTGGCCAGGATGTATATGAGCTTCAGGGAAGATTGAAGCATTTAGGGTTTTATAACGGAAAAATAGACAGTCAGTATGGTCCGAAAACTCTGAAATCCGTAAAATGGTTTCAATGGAAGTTCGGGATGAAGGCGGACGGGGTTGTTGGAGCTAAAACAAAACTCAAGTTGTATAACGCAACTAAGAACTGGAGACCTACCGAACCTTCAAATAATAAAACCGCCGCAAGTGGCGAAGGCAAGAAAACCAATACCGGAAAAACAAAGAGTACAGCTAAGTTATCATCAGGTAATGCGATGGGGTTATCAGAAAATGATTTAAAAATCATGGCTAATGCCGTGTATGGCGAGGCTAGAGGGGAGCCTTTTGAAGGACAAGTAGCGGTTGCTGCTGTAATCCTGAATCGGGTAAAATCACCTAACTTTCCTAAAACACCTTCAGGGGTTATTTTTCAGCCTGGAGCTTTCACAGCTGTTGCGGATGGACAAATATATCTAGAGCCCAACGAACAGGCGCGTAAGGCGGTTCAGCAGGCATTAAGCGGCTGGGATCCATCAGGAGGATGCATCTATTACTTTAATCCCGTGACGGCTACATCTAAATGGATTTGGAGTCGGCCGCAAGTAAAAACCATTGGAGAGCATATTTTTTGTATGTAGTATACATCCTTATTGGAGCAATCGGAATTGTACTTCCGGTTGCTTCCTTACTTTGGAATGGTTTAGAATGGATAATACTCTCATAAAATTGATTGACAGCACCTATTCACGCCGTAAAGGAGTTTTGGACTTGAATAATAATGGTTTTCAGCATGGAAACGCCGCAGGTATGCGCATTCACGTATTGCCAACAAAGGCGTTCAAAACCTTCGCCATCTCACTTTATGCTGGCATTCCGCTTGCAGAGGAGACGGTTACCTCAACGGCGCTTATCCCTTTTGTACTACGCAGGGGGACCTCAACTTACCCCGAGACTACCCAGTTTCGCGAAAGGTTGGAAGAACTCTACGGAGCCGGATTTGGTTTTGATGTATACAAACGTGGGGATCACCAAATCGTACAATTCCGAATGGATACAATTAATGACTCTTTTGTTCAAAGCAAGGAAAGTCTGTTGGGGGAATCATTTGCTTTTCTAGGTGAAGTCTTAACCCGACCTGTTCTGGAAAATGGAGTTTTTCGCTCGTCTTATGTAGGTACTGAACGTGAAACAGTCCGCAAAAAGCTGGAATCCATCGTTAACGATAAAATCCGTTATGCGGCGGAACGCTGTATCGAAGAGATGTGCAAAAACGAACCTTACCGATTGCATCCGTTAGGCCAGCGGGCAGATTTAGATCTTTTGACACCGGAAAAGCTTTATGAATCCTACAACTCATGGTTGGATGGTGCCATTCTGGACTTGTATGTGGTTGGGGATACTACTCCGGAGGAAGTGGAAAAGCTGGTTAAGCGCCATTTCGGTCGTGATACAACTGAAACTAAGGACTATGCGTCCCGCTTTGTTCCTGTCACGGTATCAGAGGTCCGCACCGTAGAAGAGAAGTTGGATGTTAATCAGGGCAAGCTCAATATGGGATTGCGTACCTCTATCACTTACAAAGATGACACTTATGCGTCTGCTTTGATGTATAACGGAATTTTGGGTGGATACCCTCATTCCAAGTTGTTTGTCAATGTACGTGAGAAGGAAAGCCTTGCGTATTATGCTTCCTCGCGCTATGACGGGCATAAAGGGATTGGAACGATACAATCGGGAATTGAAATGCAGAACTATGGAAAAGCGGTTGATATTATAACCAAACAGCTGGAAGAGATGAAGGCTGGCCGTATTACTGATCTGGAACTCAGCCAGACTAAAGCCATGATTCGTAATCTGCTCTCCGAAATTCAGGATTCCGCATTTGAGATGATTTCCTTTGATTTCAATCGCCAACTTTCCGGAAAAGACCGCTCTACACAGGAGCTGATGGATCAGGTTGAAGGAACCGGTGCGGAGGATGTTAAGGCAGCCGCTGAGCAGTTTCAGCTGGACACGATTTATTTCCTGACAGGGCAGAAGGAGGAATAGCGGTGGAACAGATTTATTACGAAAGGCTTCAAGAAACGATATATCACGAAGTCATGGAGAACGGCCTGCGGGTGTATGTGCTGCCTAAGCCGGGTTTCCGTAAAACATATGCGACTTTTGCTACGAAGTACGGATCTGTAGATAATCACTTTCATGTGGCTGGTGGGGAAGAAACGAAGGTTCCTGATGGAATCGCCCATTTTCTGGAACATAAAATGTTTGAAGAGCCGGAAGGTGATATTTTCGCTACGTTTGCTTCCAACGGTGCGTCAGCGAATGCTTTTACGAGCTTTGACCAGACTGTCTATTTGTTCTCTGCGACAGAGAATATTGAGACTAATCTAGAGACACTGGTTGATTTTGTCCAACGCCCCTACTTCACCGATGAGAATGTAGAGAAGGAAAAGGGCATTATCGGCCAAGAAATTAATATGTATGCGGATAATCCAGACTGGCGTGTCTATTTTGGCCTGATTGAAGCGATGTACTCTAAGCATCCTGTTCACATTGACATTGCCGGCACCATTGAATCCATAGGCACGATCACAAAAGAAACTTTGTATTCCTGCTACAACGCTTTTTATCATCCGAGCAATATGCTTCTTTTCGTAGTCGGCGGAGTAGAGCCAGAGAAAGTCATCTCGCTTATCCGCAGCAACCAAAGTGCGAAGTCCTACGGCAAACAGGGTGAGATTGAACGTTTTTTTGAAAATGAGCCCGAAGACGTGGATCAAAAAATCCGTGAGTGCAAGCTGGCTGTATCTATGCCTAAATGTCTATTCGGCTTTAAGGAAAAGGTCGATGGCCTTACAGGTGAGGGTGCCATTCGCCGGGACCTTACAACGAAGTTAATGCTGGATCTCTTATTTGGAAGCAGCACCTCACTTTATCAAAAGCTTTATGATGAGGGCCTGATTTCAGACAGCTTTGGTCATGAATTCAACAGCGCTCCAGAATATGCTTTTTCAGCCATTGGTGGGGATACCAAAGATCCGGATCTGTTACTGAAACGTATCCAGGATGAGGTTAATACCATTCTCGAGTCAGGTTTTGCAGAAGGTGACTTTGAACGGGCTCGGAAAAAGAAAATCGGCGGATATTTGCGTATGTTGAACTCGCCGGAGAGCATTGCTCATGAATTCACACGTTATCAGTTCCGCGGCGGCAATCTATTTGAGGTTCTTCCGATTTATGAGTCCCTCACCTTAGATGAGGTCAATGCTCGTCTTCGTAGTCATGTGAACTGGGAACATCTGGCAGTATCTTTAGTGGTGAGTCCTTAATGGCTGTTTTGGGAGAGAACAGCAAGCCACTAGGGGAAATGACTGTGCTTGTTACGGGTGGAAGCGGCGGCATCGGAGGAGCAATTGCTGAGCGGTTTGCATCGGTTGGAATGAATGTGATTATTCACTACATGACTTCGCATGAGGCAGCTAATGATGTCGCGAGACGTTGTATGGCCCTCGGGGCTAAAGTCATGACTGTGATGGCTGATATAAGAGATCGAAACCAACTCCTGAGAATGGCTGAAAGACTGGAGAGTAGTGGAATGATGCCGGATATCTTAGTTAACAATGCCGGAAAAGCACACTACGGCATGTTAGCGGATCTGACTGAAGAAGAATGGGACGATATTATGGCGGTGAACCTGAAAGGGAGCTTTTTATGCAGCCAGATATTCATGCCTAACATGGTATCCCAGCGATACGGAAGAATTGTTAATGTGTCGTCGGTGTGGGGAATCTCGGGTGCTTCCTGTGAGGTGGCTTACTCAGCCAGCAAAGGAGGCGTTAATGCCTTCACCAAGGCACTGGCCAAAGAATTGGCTCCATCAGGAGTGACGGTGAATGCTGTGGCTCCTGGAGCGGTTAATACGGCTATGGTGTCTAACTTGCAGGAGGATGAATTGCGAATGCTGGCGGATGAAATTCCGGCAGGACGATTGGCTTCTCCCGCAGAAATATCTTCACTCGTTTATTTTTTGGCATTGCCGGAGTCGGGCTACATAACTGGCCAGATTATCAGCCCGAACGGCGGTTGGATTACTTAGTTGTTTTGGAGAAATACTCCAGCATAACGTCCTTGGACCCGGGACATATTATAACTGTTGCTTTTAAATCTCAGTAAATATGAAGGAGGATTTAAGATGTCAACAGGATCAAATGGGCCAACTGTTATCAAAAATTTCGACACTTGGAAAAAATTTCTGGGTGAACGTGTCGTACAGGCGGAGAAAATCGGAATGAGCGATGAGACGATCTCAAAGCTTGCTTTTGAAATTGGGGAATTCCTTGATAAAAAAGTGGATCCGCAAAATTCTTCCAACCGGGCGATCAAAGAGCTATGGGATGTCGGTAACGAAGCAGAGAAGCATACAATAGCAACTCTGATGGTTAAACTGGCGAAGAACAACGCATAGCTGTGGAAAAAGCTCCCTTTCGGGAGCTTTTCTGCAATTATACAGTATGACCTTGCCTTTCAAAATTTTTTTATATATCATTAACATGACCCATGCAATAAAAGTGCTTTGTCGATTTATTAATTTTTATGACGAATGGCTTATTGCAGGGAAAAGGAATCTATGAGGTGTACAAGTGGAATATAAACAATGGTATATGGAATATAAGATACATAAAAACAGGCCAGGCCTGTTGGGTGATATTGCTTCCATGCTGGGTATGCTTGAAGTTAATATAATAACTATTAACGGTGTAGAAGGTAAGACACGAGGTATGTTACTGGAAACGAATGACGATGAGAAAATTATGCTTATGGGCGAAATGCTCAAGAAAGTTGATAATATTACAGTAACGGCCCTGCGTACTCCTCGGCTTGTAGACAAACTTGCTGTCCGCCATGGTCGTTATATTGATCGGGATTCAGATGACCGCAAGACGTTTAGATTTACAAGGGATGAACTGGGATTGCTTGTTGATTTTTTGGGTGAAGTGTTTAAAAGAGAAGGAAATCAGGTTATTGGCTTAAGGGGAATGCCTCGTGTTGGTAAAACGGAATCCATCATTGCCGGTAGTGTCTGTGCTATGAAGCGTTGGACCTTTGTATCCTCCACGCTCCTTCGACAAACGGTTCGCAGTCAACTTGCTGAAGACGAACTAAACCCAAACAATGTCTTTATTATTGATGGAATTGTTAGCACCATTCGCTCGAATGAGAAGCACTATAACCTGTTGCAGACTATTATGGCTATGCCAAGTACGAAGGTCATTGAGCATCCTGATATTTTTGTACGGGAATCAGAGTATAGCTTTGATGATTTCGATATCATAATTGAGCTTAGAAACAATCCAACTGAAGAAATTTTATATGAGACTTTTACGACGAGCTATAGTGATGATCTATAAATCAATCTAACGAAGAGGTGATGGTATGTCGGAACTGGGCCGGCATTTGAAGGAGGCGCGTCTGCAAAAAGGGATGAGTCTTGACGATGTCCAGGAAGTAACGAAGATCCGCAAGAAATATTTGGAAGCTATTGAGACGGGGGACTATAAAGTTCTCCCTGGAGATTTTTATGTAAGAGCGTTTATTAAGACCTATGCAGAAGCAGTAGGTGTGAATCCTGATGAATTGATGCAGGAGCACGGGAACGTAGCAGTGGCCCCGAAAGAGCCAACTATGGAAAGTGTAATACAAAAGCGCAGCCGCAGACCTGAAACGGAACGGAGTTCCAAGTGGCTTCCCACATTACTGATGTGGACTTTTCCGGTTCTTATTATTGTTGTCATTTATATGTACGCTATAAAGTCAGGTACAGATGGCACTCAAACGGTTGATCCTACAAAAGTAACGAATGAGTCACAGGACCCCGCAACGGCTCAGACGTCCTCCCCAGCGCCTGGTGGAGGAGTAGCGCAGCCTGTTGCCTCACCAACAACGGGGAATGATGGAGAGGTTGTAGAGGCTACGCCAGAGCCATCTCCAAGCCCAAGCCCGTCCCCTGAAGCGATCACTTTGAGTGAAGGGCGTAAATCAGGAAAGACCACTATCTTTGAGGTATCAGCTCCGCCAGGAAGTCCAATTGAGGTTGTTATCAATGCTACTGGAGTAAGCTGGCTTGAAGTTTATAAAGGTGAGAATTCTACTGGAGAGAAGCTTTCCTTTGGAAATACGGCTGAAGGAGACAATAAGGTTTTTACACTAGGAAGTGAAGGAATCTATATTAAATCTGGTAACTCTCCTGCAACAACAATCACTGTTAATGGACAGACTGTCACTGATGGAAAGACAACTTCACGGATTCTTCTTCAATTGGTGGATGGAACCCTTGAGGGTGAACCTTCAGCAACAGAAGGTAGCCTTACTAGTGAATAAAATATCCGAATAGACTTTCACTTTATGGTTAACCTAAGAATGAGTTACAGTTCTTACGCCAAAGTGAGGTGTATTCCCAATGACTGTTAGTTGGATTGTTACAGGCCTAGGTGTAATCGTCAGCCTCCTAGGATATTTCTTAATGCCAAATGCCTGGGGCTATGGAATTCTTGGCTTTGGATTAGCGCATATCGTTCTCGGGCTTCTGGATATGTTTCGGAATCCAGCCCGTAGTAGATAAGCGGCTGCTATATACGTCTCCCGAAGGAACACCGGGAGGCGTGTTTTTTTGCGCTCTATAATATCACTAATGGACACATCTTTCATTATTAGACTTGCGGGCTGGTTTCTCTTATAATAGGAAAAGAATAAATGTGGGAAAAGGAAGTGGAGTAATGAGTTCGGAAAGTTCATTCGACATCGTATCCAAGATGGATATGCAGGAGTTGACCAATGCGGTTCACCAAACCGAGAGGGAATTGGAGAACCGGTTTGATTTTAAAGGAAGTAAAAGTAGTCTGAAGCTGGAAAAAGACGCGCTTATTATTGCTTCTGAGGATGAATATAAGTTAAATGCAGTAATTGATATTCTGCAAACTAAGATGGTTAAGAGAGGGATTACCCTCAAGAATTTGGATTATGGCAAAATTGAACCGGCTTCAGCAGGTGTACGCCAGCGATTAGGCCTGAAACAGGGGGTCGATCAGGAGAATGCTAAGAAGATCAATATTCTCATTCGGGATTCAAAGCTGAAAGTGAAAAGCCAAATACAGGGCGACCAAATACGTGTTACTGGTAAGAGCAGGGATGATCTGCAGCAAATTATCCAACTCCTGCGGAATGCTAATTTACCGCTGGATCTACAGTTCAACAATTTAAAGTAAGATATCGTACCCCGCGGTGCTTAGCCAGCACAACCATAAGCGGGGTGCTTTCTGTTCTGAATAATCTTGTCAAGGAGGAACTTCTGTGAATTTGCCCAATCGCATCACACTTGCTCGTATATGTCTTATCCCAATCATGATGTTTTTCTTGCTGGGGAATTTCAGTTTTTATCCCGAACCTATCCATTGGGGATCTTTTCAACTATCAATTAACCATTTAATTGCAGCAGTTATCTTCCTGCTCGCGGCAAGCACCGATGGGATCGATGGTTACATTGCCCGTAAGTACAATATGGTAACTAACCTTGGCAAACTACTAGATCCACTTGCAGATAAGCTGCTGGTGTCGGCTGTGCTGATCTCATTGGTTGAAATGGGTAGATGTGATTCCTGGATAGCTGTTGTTATTATCAGTCGCGAGTTTGCCGTTACCGGACTTCGTCAGGTAGCTTTACTCGAAGGCAAGGTTGTGGCTGCTAGTAAATGGGGCAAAATCAAAACGATCATACAGATTGTAGCGATATCACTGCTGCTATTGAATAATTTTCCATTCCAATTTGTTAACATTCCGGTGGATGACATTGCAATTTGGGCTGCAGCGTTAATTACTATCTATTCAGGTGTAGATTATTTCGTGAAGAATAAGGATTTACTCGAGCTTCATAGAGCATAGACAGGGCACCAAATACTCTACTACAGGAGGCGAAACCCAGCTATGAAAGCAGAAATTATTGCAGTGGGTACTGAACTATTACTCGGTCAAATCGTTAATAGCAATGCCCAGTTCTTATCGGTAGAGCTTGCTGCTCTAGGGATTGATGTGTATTTTCAAACGGTAGTTGGTGATAACAGCAGTCGCCTGCAGCAGGCCATTGAGATCGCCCAAAGCCGTGCAGATGTTATTTTGTTCACAGGCGGCATAGGACCAACTGAAGATGATCTTACCAAGGATGGATTGGCAGCGGCCCTCGGACGTAACTTACATATTGATAAAGCTGCAATGGAGCATGTACAACGTTTTTTTGATGAACGTAATATTTTCATGACGGAGAACAACCGCAAACAAGCCCTTATGATTGATGGAACTACGCCGCTTCCGAATGAAGTAGGTCTGGCTGTTGGGCTTGCGCTTTCACATGAAGACAAATATTATATCGTACTTCCGGGTCCTCCTCGTGAGATGAAGACGATGTTCACGGATAAGGCCAAGCCTTGGCTTCAGCAGTATGCGCTGACTAATGAGATGCCCATCTACTCTAAAATGCTTAAATTTGCCGGTATCGGTGAGTCTTTGCTTGAGGACAAGCTTATTGATTTGATTCGAAATCAAACAGATCCGACCATCGCCCCATATGCCAAGGAAGGGGAAGTGACGGTCCGTATCTCTACTAAAGCTCCCTCTGAGCAAGAAGCTATGGTGAAGCTTAATGTATTGGAGAAGCAGATTCAGGAGATTCTTCCTGAGCATATGTATGCAAATGTAAACATCCCGCTGGAGAAGCTGCTTGTGGATAGGATGGCTAATGCTGGATTAACACTTAGTGCGGCTGAGAGTTGTACAGGCGGGCTTCTAATGGAGACTATTACCGGTATCCCAGGCAGCTCTAGCATGTTCTTGGGAGGTATCGTTTGTTATTCCAACGATATGAAGAAGAAGCTGCTGAATGTGCCAGAAGCTTTATTGGAAGGCAAAGATGCGCCTGGTGCGGTCAGCCGTGAAGTGGCTGAAGTATTAGCGGAGCAGATCAGATTAACAACGGATAGTGATTTTGGGCTGTCAGTTACAGGTGTGGCGGGGCCAGGTTCATCTGAACGTAAACCTGCAGGACTTGTATATATCGGAATAGCTGAGCGGGGCCAACAGACTGAAGTATTCGAGCTGAATCTTAGAGGAACTCGCGACAACATTCGGCTGCGGACGGTGAAGTCGTTGCTCTATCGCCTATGGCGCAGACTTGAACAACACTAAATGATCATACTTGTAATAATTCTCTATAGGGGTATATAATCAGGACATACGGAAGAACCGTGGCATTGAGTTTTCTTTGCCACGGTTCTTCCGTTTTTTGTGGGATATACAAGAAAGTATAAGAGTCACTCTACATTAGAAAGAAATGCAAAGAGGCTTACAATAAAAGGGATATGGGAGGGAGAGAATAAAAAAAACGAATGTATGTTCGAAAAAAGGCTTGGCAAGACCTCAAAAACACGTTATTATAATACTATAAACAGTGAAGGAAGTGGTCTGATTGTCAGATCGTCGTGCAGCGTTGGAGATGGCGCTTCGTCAAATAGAGAAACAATATGGTAAAGGTTCTATCATGAAACTGGGAGAATCCGCTCATATGCAAGTGGAAGTTGTACCTAGTGGATCTATCGCATTAGATATAGCATTAGGTATTGGCGGACTTCCAAAAGGTCGTATTATTGAAGTGTATGGACCGGAATCTTCCGGTAAAACGACAGTTGCTCTTCATGCGATTGCGGAAGTACAAAAGGCTGGTGGACAAGCTGCATTTATTGATGCCGAGCACGCATTGGATCCTAAATATGCAAATGCCCTAGGCGTAAACATCGATGAGCTGCTGTTATCACAGCCTGATACCGGTGAGCAAGCGCTTGAAATTGCAGAAGCACTCGTTCGCAGTGGTGCTGTAGACATTATTGTTATAGACTCTGTGGCAGCATTGGTTCCAAAAGCGGAAATTGAAGGAGATATGGGAGATTCCCACGTGGGTCTGCAGGCACGCTTGATGTCACAGGCTTTGCGGAAATTATCTGGTGCAATTAACAAATCCAATACCATTGCTATCTTCATTAACCAGCTTCGTGAGAAGATTGGTGTGATGTTCGGTAACCCTGAGACAACACCGGGTGGACGTGCATTGAAATTCTACTCCTCGGTACGCTTGGATGTACGCCGCGTAGAGAGCATCAAGATGGGGAACGATGTAGTGGGTAACCGTACCAAGATAAAAGTCGTTAAGAATAAGGTAGCTCCTCCGTTTAAGCAGGCGGATGTTGATATCATGTACGGTGAAGGGATTTCCAAAGAAGGAAGTCTAGTTGATATTGGTACAGAGATGGATATTGTAAACAAAAGTGGTGCATGGTATTCCTATGAGGGCGAGCGTCTTGGCCAAGGTCGTGAGAACGCCAAGCTGTTCCTTAAGGAGCATAAGGATATTGCACTTATAATTGAGAACAAGATTCGTGAAGCAAGTAATTTAACTACTCTAGTAGCTGCACCGAGTGAAAAGGAAGTTCAAGCGGAGCAAGAAGAAGAGAAAGCATTACTTGAAATCGAATAGTTTTGAACCATTGGCGCCCTGTGAACGACTGTAACAGGGCGTCTTTTCATAGAACTATTCAAATATCTGTAATTAGCATTGACGACGGGGTGAGTAACAAATGGTTATCCAACTTGATCCTGATTTTGAGGAAAAGCAGGAGAAAGAGGAGCAAATTCTTTCGAGTTTTCCTGACAATGAACTTCTTGAGATTACAAAGGTAGAACGGCAGAAGAAATCAGATCATCGGTATATCATCCATTTTGGAATCCATAAGATGACTGTTCATGAAGATGTCATGATTAAATATCGTATGATTACCGGAAGCCAATTTATGAAGTCGGATTTAGAACAAATTGTTTTGGCGGATGAGCGCCAGCGAGCTTACGTTGAAGGGCTGCGTTATTTGGGGCACAAACCAAGAACCGCACTGGAAATGACCCGCCGTTTACGGCAGAAGGAAATCGGGGAGACTATTATAGCGGAAACTTTGCAACGGCTGCAGAGTGAGCAATATATCGATGATCCCCTATACGCCAAGCAGTGGGCGGAACAGCGTATTACTAATCAGCGTAAAGGGAAAATGTGGATACGGCAGGAACTGCGAGAGAAGGGGATTGATAAATCTCTTATTTCGGAAGCTCTGGATGATATTACGCCAGAACAAGAGCAGCACAGCGCCCTCTTATCCGCTCGTAAGAAGTGGAATTTGATTCGTGGTGAAGTACCAGATAAGAGAAGGAAGACTGGCGCTTATTTAATGAGACGCGGATTTTCGGGAGAAATGGTACGTAAAGTGCTGCAGATTTTGGTTGAAGAAGAGGATTTTCAGGGAGAAGATGAGGAAATATACTACTCGGAGTAAGTCTCTTGACTTTAATGTCTATATCGACTCTCTTGACAAGGTCTTTTTATAAATAATAAAATATAACATGAATCGGCATAAAGTTTGAATCCTTTTACCTTCCCAAAAAGGTTCTTCCTCCGGTTCACGTATCAACTCATATGAAATGTAATCGCCAGATAAGGCGGGCAGTGTGCATGTACAGCATGTGCAGGAAAACAATTGGTGAGATTACCGGTTTTTTGTATGGTGATGAACGGTAGTTTGACAACTGCACAATTCCCAAGGAATACCTTGGAGTAACTAAATCAACGAGGAGGTGAACAGATGCAAGATTGGATCTGGGTCATTATCGTTCTCGTTGTAGCGACAGCATTCTTTGGGTTCGGTTATATTATTCGGAAGTCCATTGCAGAGGCTAAAATTTCCAGCGCTGAGCAAGAAGCCGTAGTCATCGTGGAGAACGCGAAGAAAGAGGCAGAAGCGCAGAAGAAGGAAACGGTATTGGAGGCTAAGGACGAAGTCCATAGAATCCGTAGCGAAGCTGAGAAAGAAACTCGTGAACGTCGTAATGAAATTCAACGGCAAGAAAGACGTTTACTGCAAAAGGAAGAATCTCTGGATAAAAAAATGGAATCGCTTGAACGAAAAGAAGAACAAGTGGCTAACAAAGAGAAACGAATTGATGAAACCCAACAGCAAATTGACGTTATTTACAAAAATCAAGTAACTGAATTAGAGCGCATTTCTAATTTAAGCATTGATGATGCAAGAAGCATTATTCTAAGCAACGTAGAGCAGGAAGTTCGCCATGAAACTGCACAGATGATCAAGGAAATTGAACAGCAAGCGAAGGAAGAAGCGGATAAGAAAGCCCGTGAAATCATAACACTCGCTATTCAACGCTGCGCAGCAGATCATGTAGCGGAGACAACGGTATCTGTAGTTACATTGCCGAATGAAGAAATGAAGGGACGGATTATCGGTCGTGAAGGCCGCAACATCCGTGCACTGGAGACTCTCACAGGTATTGACCTCATTATCGATGATACACCTGAAGCGGTTATTTTATCAGGATTTGATCCTATCCGCCGTGAAGTTGCCCGTACAGCACTGGAGAAACTGGTTGCTGATGGACGAATTCATCCAGCGCGGATTGAAGAAATGGTTGAGAAATCCCGCAAAGAAGTGGACGAACGGATTCGGGAATATGGTGAACAAGCTACCTTCGAGGTAGGCGTTCATGGATTGCATCCGGATTTGATCAAAATATTGGGTCGTCTTAAATTCCGTACGAGCTACGGTCAAAATGTATTGAAGCACTCCATGGAGGTTGCTTATTTGACTGGACTTATGGCCGGTGAGCTTGGGGAAGACATCGTGCTTGCAAAACGTGCCGGATTACTGCATGATATCGGCAAAGCGTTGGATCATGAAGTAGAAGGTTCACACGTAGAGATTGGTGCTGAACTGGCAAGGAAATACAAGGAACATCCGGTTGTTCTTAACAGTATCGCTTCTCACCACGGTGACTGTGAAGCTACCTCGGTTATTGCTATGCTGGTTGGAGCCGCTGACGCATTGTCGGCAGCAAGACCTGGCGCTCGCCGGGAAACACTGGAAACATATATCAAGCGTTTGGAAAAGCTCGAGGAGATCTCTGAATCGTTCGAAGGCGTTGAGAAATCGTATGCCATCCAAGCAGGCCGCGAGGTTCGCGTAATGGTACAGCCTGAGAAGATCGACGATGCCGAAGCTTTCCGTCTAGCACGTGACATTACGAAGATGATTGAGAATGAACTGGATTATCCAGGTCATATCAAGGTTACCGTTATTCGTGAGACACGGGCGGTTGAATACGCTAAATAGGCAATAATGAAAAGTGGCGCCTTAATGGGGGCCACTTTTCATTATGTATCACATATAAAACCCTTATAAGGAGGAGAACATTATCAAAGTTTTGTTTATTGGCGACATTTGTGGCAATACCGGAAGAAAAGCATTGCGAGAAATGCTGCCTTCCCTAAAAAATAAATATCAACCGCATATTATTATCGTCAACGGGGAGAATTCAGCAGCGGGTAGAGGCATTACAGCCTCAATCGCAAATGAATTTTTTAATTGGGGCGTGCACGGGATAACAATGGGTAACCATACGTGGGATAACAGAGATATCTTTGAATTCATTGATGATGAGCCGCGTATTATTCGCCCGGCTAATTTCCCTCCAGGAACCCCAGGGCGGGGTTACACAGTTGTCAAAGGAAACGGCAAGGAGCTAGCAATAGTTAATTTGCAGGGGCGCACCTTTTTACCAGCGATTGATTGCCCTTTCCGTGTTGGGGACGATATTATGGATGAACTCTTGGCTGAACATAAGTGCATTCTGGTCGACTTTCATGCCGAGGCAACGTCCGAGAAAATAGCTATGGGGTATTACATGGATGGGCGTGCATCGATAGTAGTCGGTACACATACTCATGTACAAAGTAATGACGATGTAATCCTGCCAGGGGGAACCGCTTACCTTACCGATGCTGGGATGGTTGGTTCAAGAGAAGGTATATTGGGTATGGAAAAGGATGCAGTTATTTATAAATTCACAACCCAGCTTCCCGCAAGATTTGTAGTTGATGAAGGTAAATGGCACCTGCACGGATTGTTTGTAGAGCTGGATGAGGCAACAGGAGCAGCAAAGCGTATGGAGAAGATTCGTCTGCGTGAAGATGAATGGGTGATGAGCTAAACAAAGGATAGAAAGAAAAAAAACGGGAAAATCGGACAAACCTGGGTGAATTGTGATATTTATTATATCGAAAAAGAGGATCTTTTGAATTTTTTCTGTAGAATGCTTCGTAAAAAGAAGGAATTATTTCTTCGCTCTCGAATAACATCTACAGTAGTGGAAGAACACCATCATTTTTCCCAGGGGAGGTACTTACAATGGATGTATTAAAAGTATCAGCTAAATCCAATCCGAATTCCGTCGCCGGTGCATTAGCGGGTGTTCTTCGTGAACGTGGAACGGCAGAACTTCAAGCTATTGGAGCAGGAGCATTGAACCAAGCAGTTAAAGCTGTTGCAATTGCCCGGGGATTTGTCGCACCAAGCGGTGTCGATTTGATCTGCATCCCAGCCTTTACCGATATTGTGATTGATGGAGAAGACCGAACAGCTATTAAACTGATTGTCGAGCCAAGATAATACAATTATTATAGGGATTGAATCTGTCTACTAAAGTAGGCAGTTTTTTTTGGAATACAGGAGAATTGATCTAAACTTATCTTATATTTTTGGAAAGAAACGGGTGTTGTCCTACAAGGCAGCGCAGCCGTTTCTTTTTGCATGAAGAGAAAGTGAGGCCAAGCTCATGAGACTCGGTGAACAGAAGGTAGTAGATTTTCATTGTGATGCTCTAAGTAAAATGCAGGAAATGCCGGATATTGTCTTCGAGGATGATCTTCGCCTAGATGTTACTGCAAAACGGATGGCTGAAGGGAGGGTGGCACTTCAATGCTTCGCGATTTATCTATCGGCTAAAAGAGGGCGGCCACGTTTTGAGGATGTACTTGGACAAATTGATTGCTACAGAAGAAGTGTAATAGGTGTAGGAGGCCTTCAGTGGCTCCGCTGGAAAGAAGAAACGGAAAAGATAGGTAAAGACGCCTTGAGATGGGGAATGCTCTCCTTGGAGGGCCTAGACGGTCTGGAAGGGAATCTATTTTATGCTCAGCTGTGCTTCGAACTTGGGGTACGAATGATGGGTGTGACCTGGAACTATGCCAATTGGGCAGCGGACGGTGTGTTGGAGCCTCGAAATGGAGGATTTACCGACAAAGGTCGAAAGTTTGTAGAATGGTGCAATGAAAGTGGAATGCTGTTGGATGTGTCTCATTTGTCTCCGGCGGGATTCTGGGAACTAGTGGAGCTCAGCCAGCGTCCCTTCATCGCTTCACATTCGAATGCTGCTGCAGTCTGTAACCACCCGAGGAATTTAAGTGATGAGCAGCTTACAGCGTTAATTGAGATGGACGGACGTGTAGGCCTGACCTTTGTACCATGGTTTGTTCGGGAGGGGGGAGAGGTCACATCAGAGGGCTTGTTACAGCATATAGATCATATATGTGGTCTGGGTGGGGAAAAGCAGATCATGTTCGGTTCAGATTTTGATGGCATTGATTCATGGGTGAAGGGTTTGGAGCACTCAGGGAAATATTCTGATTTTGCAGAACTGCTGCTTCGTTATTATCCTGAAGAATCCGTTAAGAGCTGGCTCTTTGACAATGCATTGGGTTTTTTAGGGAGTCATTTACCCGCAAAGGCGTCACAACCGTGACAATCCTGTTCCGAAATAACAAATTTATGCTAAAAAAGGACCCTTAAGTGATGAGGATCCTTTTTATTTTGGAGTAAAAGGTTGTATAATGTTCAGTGGCTTGTACAGATACTAGAGAAAATACAAGGAGTGACATTACAATGAGCAAGACTGTACCCGTAGGTGTGTCGGCCCGACATATTCACCTAACGCAAGAGCATGTGGAAGTATTGTTTGGCGCAGGTTATCAATTAACTGAATTCAAACCGCTTTCCCAACCAGGACAATTTGCAGCAAACGAACAAGTAGCAGTAATCGGCAGCAAAGGTAAATTCGACAAGGTTAGAATTCTTGGACCTGCTCGTCCAGCATCACAGTTGGAAATATCACGCACCGATTCTTTCAGTCTTGGTGTGAAAGCACCTGTTCGCGAATCCGGCAGCATCGAAGGAACTCCAGGAATTACGCTTAAAGGTCCCGCTGGTGAAGTTGAATTAGACAAAGGGGTTATCATTGCAGCCCGCCATATTCACTTTCATACATCTGAAGCAGAGGCTTGGGGCATTGCTGACAAGCAAATGCTGAAAGTACGTCTTGGCGGCGAACGCGGCCTCGTTTTGGAGAACGTCCTTGCGCGCGTATCTGACAGTTTTAAATTAGATATGCATATTGACACCGACGAAGCTAACGCTGCAGGAGCCAATAACGGCGATTCCGCTGAAATTGTAGACTAGTCCTTAATTTTTTTATAACAAAAAGCGGATGTAATCCGTATTACTTAGGAAAAATGAGCAACGCAAAGTGGTTATTACGCTTTGTGGTGCTCATTTTTAAAATACATCCGCTTAGTCTGATTGCTGGAAAAAAAGAATACATATTATATAAGTATTATCTTTCTTGTCAAGGTTAATAATATTAAAATAATGAAGGAATGGAGTTCAAAAAAATTCCTTTGTTAGGAATATATAACTATTAATGAGCGGAAATCTTTCGGATTTCATTCATTTTTATCCAAAATAGACTCCTTTTATTGTTAATTTGGACTTTCGGGTGTAACTAATCCTTCGATTATAGTATGATAAGAGTAGGTAAAGAATAAGGACCTTTTCGTTTGAAGAACCATATTCAAATCAATCCGCTCATATTAATGGTTAAAAAAGAAAAGGGGAATAAAGACATTGGAAATCAATTTAAATTTTACGCCAAAAGGTAAAGTAGCCATTGAGAACTTTTCGAATGAGGAATTAATTGAGATTTTCACTAGATATTCAAACACGTTAACTAAGAAGTATAGTGTTGATGTCACTGTGCCTACGGATGTGAATCAAGGTATTGTATCTGACGGTACACTGAAAGTCGTATTGAGTAATGTTAAATGTGATGTTGATATCTTTTTTAGAGAGCTTGGCCGCGATGTTAAAGTTCCTTTGAAGAAGAGATTAGCCGGTGGGAATTTGGACAACGTTTTTAAAATTGTTACTGTGGAAGAATAAGAGAGCCCTTTTAAGGGCTCTAGGATTGAACTAGAGAGATACAGGATGGGAAGGGCTGTTACAGTTCCTTCTTTTTTGTCGTTCATCATACGGGTTTCGGTGTGGGTCTGAAATTATGGGAGGGGCGCTGTAAAATGAAGTATGAGGCCAATAATCCTGAAGAATATATAAGTCAACTGCCGCAAGAGAGAAAAGAAGTTATGGAAAGATTAAGACAAACGATCAAGCATAACCTTCCCGATGGCTTTGAAGAAACGATAGACTATGGAATGATAGGGTATGTTGTTCCTCATCGAATTTATCCATCGGGATATCATGTTAATCCTACAACACCTCTTCCATTTATGAGTTTGGCTTCCCAAAAGAACTTTGTAGCCCTTTACCACATGGGGATTTATGCGAGTCCCGAAATGCAAACATGGTTCCAAGAAGAATACCCAAAGCATATGCCTACAAAGTTAGATATGGGAAAGGGTTGTATACGATTTAAGAATATGAAAAACATTCCCTATGAGTTAATAGCAGAGCTTTGCAGAAAAATGTCACTTGAGGACTATGTTCAAAATTATGAGCTTGAAGTGAAAAAGATACAAAGCAAGCGGTGATCTTTAGAAAAGAAAAGTACGTGCAGGATTAGGAAAGCTTGGCTCCCTCATGCTACAATAGCACTCAAAAGGAGTGATCTAATTGGCTATCCAAATTAATATTCAAGAAACACCCAATCCGAATTCAATCAAAATCAACACGAATCAGACTTTGTTTGAAGGCCCTAGAAGTACGTCGTTGAAAAAAGGCGATGCAACAGATCATCCCTTGGCTAGTGCACTTTTGGGTATAGAAGGTATTGATAACATATTTGGAATTAAAGATTTCGTCACGGTCAGTAAAACAGAGGATGCCGATTGGGATACGATTATCCCGTTGGTGGAAGAGGCTTTCCAAACGGTTTACGCCTGAGTCTTAGAATAACAATAACTAGCTCCATAGCAAAAGCCGCTTATATACAGTCATTGACTGCGTATTGGCGGCTTTTCTGCTTTACCCTATTTTTTTTAGAGATTGTAGGTTTAACGAATCTTTTTGCAGATGTAACTTTAATTCCTCTTGGAGCGATTGGCTTATGGATGTCAGAGGGAGTCGAAGCGTGTCTGAAGCGATTTCTCCATTTTCGCTGAGTAACCATTTTATAGGTGCAGGATTAGATTCCTTGAATAGCAGACGAATAAGTGGAATGAGATTATCGAAAGTTTCCTTAGCCAAATCCAATTGACCGGAAGTAAAGTATTTGTAAATTTGAATGAACTCTGCAGGTTGAACATTAGCCGAAGCGAGCATGCCTCCTGCGGCACCGTGTCCAAGCATATCGAGAAAGTGGATATCATCTCCGCACAATACGGGTTTTGATCCATAATGAGTAAGCTCGGTAACCAATGTAGGACTGCCTGAGCAATCTTTCAGACCCACAACGTTATTCATTTCCAAAATAGTACGGGCTGTATCTACCGTCATGCCAATACCGGTTCGCCCTGGAATATCATAAGCCATAACCGGAATGCCAACCTCGGCAGCCTTGCGGAAGTGAGCAATAATGCCCTCTTGGGAAGGACGACTATAATAGGGAACTACTACAAGTACGGCATCAGCCCCTAAATTTGCAGCGAGCTCGGTTCTTGCAACCGTTGATCGGGTATCATTCGTTCCTGTTCCGACGATTAAGGGTATCGTAGATGATTTTAAAAGTTCACGAGAAGCATTTACCAGAAGCTGCAGTTCATTTATGTTTACAGTTGGTGATTCTCCAGTTGTTCCGTTTACGACCAAACCTTGAATGCTGTTGTTCAGAATGTTTTTGACATATCGTTGATATGAATCCAAGTCAATTTCACCGGCAGCATTGAACGGGGTTACTACAGGGACGTACACTCCACAAATCTGTTGTTCTGTAAGCATAATATCGGCCTCCACCATATTTAATTCCTTTAATCATACTTTACCATGGATTATTCCATCGGCGTTATCTATAATAAATGATATGTATCATCATTAATATTGATGTTGAGGTGAGATTATGGATTTAACTTACTTACGTACTTTTCGCGAGGTTGCCAAACGACAAAGCTTTACACGTGCCGCGGAGGAGCTGGGATATGCTCAATCAAGTGTGACTATGCAGATACAAAAAATAGAGAAGGAATACGGTGTTACGTTAATTGAACGACATGGTCGCCAGCTGCGTCTTACACCTCCAGGGGAAGAGCTCTTGAAGCTGTTTGTGGAAATACTAGATTTATATGACCGCTCCAAAGAGACAATAGCACAGCAAATTGGGGGCACTTTAACGATAGGTACCATTGATTCCTTGGCTGCCTTCTATCTACCGCCATTCCTGCAGCAGCTAAGGACGCGATTTCCTGGATTGAATATTCATTTGCAAACGGATAAAGAAGCCAACCTGCTCGCAAAGATAAAAGAAGGCGAAGTAGATATCGGATTAATTTTGGATAGAAGCACCGCAGATTCTTTCTTGCACCGCAGGATCATTAGAGAGGAACCGCTGGTATTAATTGCTCCGGCAAATCACGTGTTGTCTAAGCTGGAAAGGGTAACCATGCAGGATCTAAATAACTATGAATTCATAGTCTCTGAGGAAAGTTGCATTTATCGAAGCTTATTTGAAAATCTGCTGAAAGAGAACGGCATAATCTTCCGCATTGGCTTTGAGCTTTCGAATTTGGAGGCCATCAAGCGCTGCGTGATGAATGGACTTGGAATTGCACTGCTACCAAAAATTGTTGCCCAGGAAGAGATATCACGGGGTTACCTAGTAGAACTGCCCTTTGTCCACCCCGAAATTCATTTCGATTTACAACTGCTGCTCCATCCGAAAAAGTGGATTTCACAGCCACTTCAGCTGTTAATACAAATGTTGATGTCTGAAGCTAAGGCTGAAGCCATAGGGAACTAGCTAAGTTGAACTTAAGATATTAACTTAAGGCTCAGGCGTCACTAACATGAAGATTTGGACTTCCGGCCGCTGATGTATTCGTATTTCTTTGTTTTTAATCGGCTGTTAGTGGTTGGAATTCGGATACAGTTTATGCTCTCGAAGATAATAAAAATGATCGGGTAAAGAAGGCTATGCGGACTACAGATCCCTTATTGTCTATAAATTACTCAATTAGTAAGTTATACGGACACAGGTGCCGTTATCTATGAATACTGGGCTATTTTTCGCCGAATTCTTGGAAATAGGGTCTTCTGAGTCCGCATGGATAAGAAGTTCAGGTAAATGGACTAAATAGCGTCCCCTGGGTCCGTATAGCTTACGCATTCTTCTCGAGTATACATCCACGAGTGTTCGTACATCTAGAGGGAGGGCGTTAGTAATACTGATTCTGAATAAAGTTCAATCAATATAGAGCAACAACTATAAGAAGCCCTTCCTCAAGTATTATGGAGGAAGGGCTTCTGTGTGCTGAATAACTTAATAGAAGAAAGGCTTTAACTTTGCGGTGCTCCACCCTCAGATTGGTGCAGTCGTTCCTTCATTACTCCAGGAGTGCATCCATAAGCGCTGCGAAAGACTCGAATGAAATAATTGGTCTCCATTCCGAGATTTAAGGCAATGTCTTGAACAGGTACTTCTGCATCCTCCTTAATCATTTGCAGCGCCCGCTGCAGGCGTAGATTCTGTAAATATTGATGGGGTGTAACGCCATATTCCTGCAAGAACAGACGCTGGAAATGCTGGACAGAATAACCGACCGCTCCGGCAAGATTGGATATTAACAACGGCTCAGTAAAGTGCTCATTAATGAGGCTTACGGCTTTTTGCAGGGCTTCATTACGTACGGTCTCGAACGCCTGCCGACTTGTGGACCCAGCAGAGGGTTCTACTCGGCGCATCATTAAGAGCAGTCTATACAGGGTCACTGACAACTCCTGCATGCATTGCTCATCTTGACGGTTCGTGGTTTGTTGGTTTACGGCATGCCAAATTCCACCGATTGCCTCCCAACATTCCTCAAATCTATCAGGACGAAAAGGGGTAAACGAATTTAGGCCAAGACCATCCAGAAAATCATTAGCCTGACTTCCGTGATAGCCGATAAATGCCACATGCCATGGCTCATGGGAAAGCGGGTAATACTCATGATCCCGATCTGCTGGGAAAGCAAACGCCATTCCAGGTTCCAGTATGATCTCTGTTCCGCTTACCCGATCACGAAATAATCCACTGCCGCTGCGGATTAGGAATATCTGGTTCACGGGAAAACCTGCAGGCCGAACGTGATGATATTGGATGTGCCGTCCTACCGAGTATGGGTATATAGGAAACCTATCAAGGTTGCGAGGCATTTCGATTAATGAGAATGGGAGAATGATTATCACCTCATGTTCATTTTGTGCTATTCAGTCGCTAATTTAATCCTACTTATTGAAATGAATAATCTTATATTATGAATAGTATAAATGATGATTCATGAAATGGGTAGAGAACTCTAGGTAACTTGTATCAGAGAATATTCCCATTCTAACATGATCACTAATTGAGAGGATGATTATACTTATGAATAGCAAATTCCCACCGGTTAGCAGCAAAGCTCCAGTTATGCTGCATGGTGCTGATTATAATCCTGAACAATGGCTTAAATACCCGGAAATTCTGCAGGAGGACCTGCGGCTTATGAAGCTTTCGGGCTGCAATGTGATGTCTATTGGTATTTTTTCATGGGTATCACTGGAGCCGGAGGAGGGTGTCTTTACCTTTGAGTGGATGGACAGCATATTAGATTCTTTTGCAGAGAACGGCATTTATGCTTTTTTGGCTACACCTAGCGGAGCTCGTCCCGCTTGGATGTCAGACAAGTATCCAGAGGTTCTGAGAGTAGAACGTAACCGGGTCCGCAATCTTCACGGCTTCCGGCATAATCACTGCTATACTTCCCCAGTCTACCGGGAAAAAACAGATATTATTAACACCAAGCTTGCTGAGCGCTATGCGCATCATCCGGCAGTCATCGGTTGGCATATATCCAATGAGTTCGGTGGAGAATGTCACTGTGACCTGTGTCAGGCTGAATTTCGTGTATGGCTACAAAATAAATACAAGGATAGCTTAGACGAGGTAAACCATGCTTGGTGGGCTACTTTTTGGAGTCACACGTATACCTCATGGGAGCAGATTGAATCCCCGGCCCCACACGGAGAGACTCAAGTACACGGTCTGAATCTAGATTGGCGGAGATTTGTCAGTGATCGATTTATTGATTTTTGCCAACATGAGATCAATTCGGTCCGCAGCTTCAATCCTGAACTTCCAGTGACTACGAATATGCATATGATTGAAGGCATCGATTACCGCAAGTTGGCTGAGATATTGGATGTCGTTTCCTGGGATGCTTACCCGGAATGGGGTTATACCGAGGATGGTGACGATGCCCGACTTGCGGCGTGGACTGCCATGCACCATGATCTGTTCCGTACCCTGAAAAAGAAACCCTTCTTGCTCATGGAGAGTACACCTTCATTGACGAATTGGCAGTCGGTTAGCAAGCTCAAGCGGCCTGGGATGCACAAGCTATCATCGCTTCAAGCGGTAGCGCATGGTTCGGACTCTGTGCAGTATTTCCAGTGGCGTAAAAGCCGCGGCTCCAGTGAGAAGTTCCACGGTGCTGTAGTGGATCACAGCGGTCACCAGGAGACCCGTGTGTTCAGAGATGTGGCAGAGGTTGGAAAGACTCTGGCGGGTCTGACGGAGGTCGTAGGAACTTCTACACCAGTGCAAACTGCAATTATCCTTGATTGGGATAACCGCTGGGCAATTAAGGATGCTCAAGGCATTCGTAATTCCGGATTGGGTTATGAGGAAACCGTGTTACAGCATTACCGCGCACTGTGGGAGATGGGAATTGCAGTAGACATCATCGGATCCTCGGATGATCTATCAGCTTACAAATTAGTGATTGCCCCAATGCTCTATTTAATCAGTGAAGAGAATGGTAGACGAATTGAAAAGTTTGTCGAGCAGGGTGGAACCTTTTTGGCGACTTACTGGTCAGGTGTGGTTGGTGAAACAGATCTATGCCATTTGGGTGGCTTCCCAGGTCCGTTGCGGAGAACACTTGGCATTTGGGCAGAAGAAACTGAAGGCTTGCACAGCCGTGATGTGAATGGGCTAGTATTGAAAGGTGGCAATACGCTCAATCTGACCGGAGACTATGACGCTCATGAGATTGCGGAGCTTATTCATCTTGAAGGTGCAGAGGCTCTAGGGCACTACCGCAGCGATTTCTACGCTGGACGTCCAGCACTTACGATGAACCGATTAGGAGCGGGACGGGCATACCATCTGGCTACACGTGTGAAAGATTCAGCTTTTTATGTAGAGTTGTACTCGGCCATAACAAGTAAAGCTGGAATCACACGTACGCTAGAAACGGATCTGCCAACAGGAGTGACCGTCCAACTGCGCACAGATGGAGAAAATGATTATGTATTCGTACAAAACTTCAGCGGAAGTCAACAAGATGTGGAGCTGGATGGTAGAGCATATACCGATTTGGAATCAGGTATCTCTGCTCCTAATGCACTATGTCTGCCAGTGAATGGTTTGGTTATGTTGAAGCGCAAGCACTAAGGGTTTTAGATAGGTTAAAAAGGGCAGGACCTGAGAAAATCAGGTCCTGCCCTTTGTGCGCTTGGCAGTGCATCGTGCTAACGGGTGAAAGACCCGAGTATACCGCGAGATGTCGGAAGTACATAGCTAACCCATAGTGCTCTGGCCGTGAGGAAGGGTGCGGAGGATGGGAAGGCAAACTTCGGAACAGGCGGCATAACCAAGTTGGCCGGCAGAGTAGGACAACCTTGCAAAGGAAAGGAAAGTCCAATACCATTCGTAGCTCTTTAGGTTAAGAGGACTGGATTCGGGGGAAAGTGCGATGATGTGACCCAAGGAGATCTTATCGTCCCCGCAAGGGGGTAACCTCTACTCAAGTCTGTGACAGACAAGAATAGGGCTACGGGTGGTAAGAAGTCAGAGCAGGGGATAGTAGTGAATAAATTCGCCGGAAAAGCCTCAATGGCGAGTGAACCAACGCGAGGAAAAAAAGTCGTTGGTGCAAGCTTCGACCCAAAAGGCGAAGTCTTGACGGGTAACTTTTTTTAAAAATAAACGCAGTAGGATCTGTAAAACTCAACGAATAGCTACGAGGTTATATTGGAACTGTAAATAATAAAAACAAGAGCAGTTTTCTTATTGCTCCTCTTTTAGAAAGGGTGAGAAGTGAATTGAATTTTAAATCTAGTGATTTAACTAATTTGATTGTAATTAATACGTTTTTGAAAGATAAGAAATATACAAATAAAGAGCTTAGCGAAGATATTACCTATATTTATGATAGAGTTCATATCATAGGAGTTCATAATGAGCAGCTAAAGAATCCTGATGAGCGTTTTGAACAAAGAGAAGTTCCTCTTAACGGGAATGAAATAATCTCTGGTGAATTCTTAATATTCAAATACATTGCACATACAGAAGAAATGTATATTAAGGAGTTTAATTCCATGAATGAAATCGAAAATGAAATAATTGCTCCTGGTGGAATAACAAATCCATTTATTGAATATCAGTTAGCAATAATTAAGGGAAAAGTAAAAGAGTATTCTATTTATTTTACTGATCAGACTGATAGTAAGGAATATAAGTTTGTCAAGGGTTATCATGATGATTTTGATTTGAAGAAACCATTTAATATCACTAATAGAAGAATTGAATGGATGAGTGAGAGATAATGAGTAGTATCCGCCTATTGATAGGTATGGATTTGGGAAGACAAGTGCATAGTAGTTTCTGCGGATTTCGTATTTATACTGAAATTTAAGGGATTTCAAGGTGAAACTTTCTGTTTTTTTGGTTGTTGGATTGTTGGATTGAACAAATACATGGAGTTAAGTGTCTGTATAAATGTACATTTATGTTTTGGGGGGACAACAATGCTAAGAATCTCCGAAGAAGAAGCTCATTCACTTGGTATTGAAACAAAATATGATCTTATGGACAATGGTGAACGAAGATTTAGATTAAATTGTTCAACTGACGGGAGCTCATACTGTCGAACGGTAGCTTCAGAGAATGGAGCTTGGCAAAATAGCCATTACCATAAGTCGGTATCAGAGTTTTATGTTGTACAATCAGGATGGATTGTGTACGCTGAAAAAAATGAAGGTAAATTAAAGCTGCGGTTGTTAAGGGAAGGTGAGTGTGTTACATTCCTGCCAATTGTTCCTCATAACATTTATCTGTCTGCAAATTCAGTGATACATACTATAAAATACGGTAAAGCTTTAGAAAATGACTGGTTCTCCTCTCCTGAACTAGATAGACTTACCAAACATCTGTTACCAAATGATATTTTCTCATTGTAAGAAAAATGTTGTCACACAACAAACAGAACACGTCTAACACTGGTTTGGAATTTGTTGAAAATCGGGAGATTGGACATCTCTTAAAGTTAACGATGGCAGCCGGCCAGACGATCGGCTGTTTTTTTGCGAACTGGTAACCCAAGTGTTCACAAACTGTCTCATGTAAAAAAATAAAACGAGGTAATGAGATATTTTGGAATCATCAATCGTGTTGAATGTAGGAGGCGAAAAAATGGAATGCAATTCTTTATTAAGTACGGATGAAGAATTGGCTGAACTATATCAACGGCGTGCAGATCTAGTCTATAGACTTTGCTTTATATATTTGAAAAATCCCGTTGATGTTGAAGACGCTGTTCAATCTGTATTTCTAAAACTAATTAAATCTCCAATGCCTTTTAATGACCACGAGCATGAAAAAGCATGGCTGATGGTAACCACTCGAAATTATTGTAAAGACGTCCTTAAAAATTGGTGGACAACCCGTCGTGTGGCAGTAGACGCTTTGCCAGAGGTTGTTTCTTGGAATGGTGATGAACCATCCAGCAAGATGGTTACAAAACTGCTTTCACTTCCTGAAAAATACAAAACTGTTTTATATCTATACTATTTTGAGGAGTACACAGTAAAAGAAATAGCAGAGATGTTAGGACGCAAAGAAAGCACGATCCAAACGCAACTATTCAGAGGCCGCAAACGCCTCAAGATGGATTTGGGAGGGAATTATATTGAGTAACAAAAATATTAATCAGATTTTTGAAGCTCTTACTCCAAGAACTGAACAAAAAGAAAAAACGTATCATAACATTTTAATGCAGAGCCAGGTTGAGCATAAAAGGCAAAGAAGACCTCCTCGTGTGAAACTTGTAAGATATGCCGTACTGGCTGCCATGCTGATGGCTTCTTTAACTACAACGGCTTTTGCAGCTGTATATATGGGATTAGATGAAGCATTTATAAAATTTCTTAAACCGTCAAATAACGATCAGGCTACATATTTGTCCAATGGCGCTTATGTAGTGGACAAAACAATAAAAAATGAGTATGGATCACTTACTCTTAAGCAAGTGATCGGCGACAGCAATCTAACCTATATTTTAATGGACTTTACTGCCCCAGAAGGCACTGTTCTAAATGCGGCGCGGTACCGTTTTCATACTATGCATACGACAAATCAAAGCCACAGTACAGGATTTGAGGTGCTCGACGATGGAAACCCTAATGACCATAAAATAAGCTTAGTCATGAATATAGTGACTGACAGTTCCGTAGCAGGTCAAACCGTTGATTTTAAACTCTATGATTTACAAGCTGCAGATCCGCTTCCTGGCATTTTTGAAACCGTCATTCCGGGTTCTTGGGAAACCGCAATTAAACTAGATTTCAAGGAGTACTCGACCCTTTATCAGATCAATCAAAGCTTTAAGCTGTATGGTTATACTGCAATATTAAAAACGATCTCTGTCTCGCCAATTTCAATTACTTTGAAGATTGATAGCGAATCATTGAAGGAGATTAACAATGCCGCCGGCAGATTAAAGGGATTTGGTCCAAATGAAAATTCGGATAACTTCCCTATCACGATTAACTATAAAGATGGCACCTCAGAAACAACTAGCAATTTTACCGGATTAACTGCAAGCGATTTATTAACTAACCAATTGCTTACAATTAAGACGTTTGAGAATGTTATAAATGATAAGGAAATCTCGTCTTTCGTTTTCTTTGACAAAGAAATCCCGATGAAGAACTGAATCTTCAATACACTTGAGACATCTTTTTTATAACATTTGTATACCAATCGGAAAGAATTAATTAGTTGTATACTATTGGATGTGGTTCCCATTATTGAAGGGAGTGGTGAGGTATGAAGAAAATATTTGCTGTCCTGGTTGTTACGGAGGAAGTTCAATTATAATCACAGAGGAATTCCTCTGTGATATCAAAATTCTGGAGGAATTTATATGGTTATTGAATTAAAGCCATTATCCATTGAGAACTGGTACGATTGTACCCAGTTAAAAGTAAAGCAAGAACAAAATAGTGTTTTTCCAGCTCCTGTTGTTTATTGGATTGCAGAATCTAAATTCGTTCATGATTTTGAGTTGCGTGCAATATATTCGGGGGCGTTACTAGTAGGATTCATTGTCTATTGTACAACCCCCGACGAAGACGGTAACTATTGGATACCTGCACTCATGATTGATGAGAATCATCAAGGGAAAGGCTTTGGCAAAAAAGCAATGGGGAAATTAATTGATCTTATGAGTCAAAATGGGTTCAAGAGATTAATGATCGGTCACAGGCCCAATAACCTAATCGCTGGGAACTTGTATGAATCCTTGGGGTTTCAGGGGGCTAGTGAAGAGATAATTGACGGTGAAATCATACGTTTTCTACAACTTAAATAAAAATTCCCTGATAAATAAATATGTCTGTCCGTAAATTACTGACAGCGGTGGTTCAACTAACGGGGAACTATAGTTCAATATACACGAAGGTAGCCGGCCAGATGATCGGCTGCCTTTTTATTAAGCTAACGGGCAGTATAATTCCAATATGTGGTATCATAATGTGTGTGGTTTGGTTGCAGTCATTGAGCTAAAGGCAACAGTATGATCTGAATGCCAAAGTAAAGTTAACTTTATAAGAAGGCAACCATTGGAGGAAGTAAAGCATGAGGAAAGAAGACTGGATTAAAGTAATCTTAGGATTATCACTAATCTGCAATGGGACTTTATTTATGAATCATAAACGTGACAGCAAAACACAAGAATTGAAATATGAGTTATTAAATGCAAATATTTACATAGATCTAACCCAACTAGGATAGTCCTTCCTTTCCTAGGTAATTCGTAGAAGGAAAGACAAAGTTAGAATAAGTCTATCAGTTTCTTGGATTTAGAAATTCCTATTATTAAAATCACAAAAATTATTGAGGTGATAATATTGAGTAACTTTGATGATAGTGTTGATGAAACATACGATGAAGGTGAAATGGTTACGAGAGAATGTGATTTTTGTAAAGAAATAGTGGATTGGACAGAACCAGTTGAAAGTACTGAGGAGAATGGTAATTTTATTGAATTGCGCTCTTGTTTGATGTGTTCTTTTGGAGAAGTATTTGGTCAGGAGCAGGTTCAAGCCTTAATGAATCAGATGAAAATGAAAAAAACATGACAAATCCTAGTGGATATAAATAGAAGATCAATGAAGGTTATTCAGCGAAGGCCCCAACATCTGATAATACCGCACTGAATAATTTAGAATATAATTGGCCTGCCGGGTTCAGTAAATATAGAGTAGAAATAATAAACCCAACAAATTTTAATATAATTGAATATCATTTCGAGGAACTAGAACAACTTTTAAAAACAAAATTAAAGAAAATAATATCAAGGTATTAAACTAACAAATGAACATTGAAGTCCTGAAGCAATTCGCTTCAGTCCCTAAAATGGAAACTAATATACATTTTAGGTTAGATTAAACTAAACAGCAGACAATAGCTTAACAAGACATTACGACAGCCGGCGGCTAATGAAGGCTGTCGTTGTTCGTTGAAGTAACGGGCAACTTTCTACATTATGTTTTAATATACCTTTATAAAAAATAGTAATCTTAGTGAAGGGGCAACTCGATTTACTTTCGGAGGAGTGGGATCATGGGTGTAGACTTTTCTGCAATCTTTCAACATTCATTTAATTTAAGTTCAATAGAGCATTTTAAAGATGAGCTAATTAAAGGGGAGAAATTCCCAAGAGTAGTTCAGTGTATATCTGAAGTTAACCAACATAACCCTCACTTAGTTAGACCATGGTCTCTATCCCGTGAACGAATAATTGAATCACATAACTATGGCCCGTTCGACCCTGAGCATTTCTCTGATGATGAATACATTGAGGTAGGCGGCTCTGGTGGCTTCAACTTTACATTTAATAAAAATATCTGTGAATTCAGTCCTTGTTTTAGATGGTATAGCTTTATTGAAAGCAAGGAGCTACAATCTGAAATTCGAACGATATGCAAAGAGATCTCGAATTACTTCGGTTACAACTTTGCGATATACATGGGTGATAATTACTGTGCGTCTGATTATGTTTTTGAAGGTCGCGATATGGAATATTACAAAGCGGACTTAATAAGGCGCTTCGGTAAATCAAAAAACTCAATTAACAAGTTAATACAACGGTCTTCTGACGGTTGGAGATCAGAGGGTTATTTCATCGACTACTTTAGTGACCTATAATGGACGGAGCTCAGCAAATACTTGACGGCAGCCGACCGAAAGATCAGCTGCCTTTTCATTACGCTAATGGGCAGGTTAGTATAAAAATTATTTCTTCATGAAAGGTGTTATATGTTAATATTTGGGTGAACACATTGATAAAAGCGTTCCACTGAGGTGGAGAATGATGAAAAGGAGGCCAATTTTGAAACGGATGCCATTTGAACGTCCAACCGAGCATTATGATGAACGAATTATTACAATTGATGAGCAGATTTGTGCCTTGTTGAAACATCGGAAGGACCTTTCTGATAACAATCCTGGCTTCCCACCATTTGAGTATATTTCTCATTGGGCAGAAACTTTCGAGTTTTACGAGGATTATCTGAAAGCCGTTTTCGGGACTTTTAGCAGTGAAGAACATTTTAAACCAATGGTTGAACCATCAGGATTTAGAAAACATATTCCAGTACTAAAATCAGTTGAAGAAGGAGAGTTCTTCTACACGCTAAACTCAATAAGACAATACAATAATGCTAGTGTAGTAACTTTCAGTATCGATTGGGATATGAAAAATGAGGAAGCATATTTTCATAAACACAATCAATTTGAATTAAATGTTGGAGAATTATTTGATTGTCGAATGATTAATGGTGGGAGCACTTCAGGACATGCATCTTACAACTACGTAATATCTCCGCCGTTACCTGACATTATCTCAGGACTCGAATTAGTTTTCACGCAATATAACAAACCATTTAAGAAAAATGAGTCAGGATGTAAAATAGTCTACAAGGTGGATTGATTCAGAGGATTTCATTACTCAACTAACAGCGAACGATAGTTGATCAAAGTGAGATCTAAGAAAGGGCCATCCCGCAAAGGGATGGCCCTAAAACTTGCCGTTACAGCAGGAAATTCGATAATTTATAAGGAATTCTAGCCCTTCAATTGAGCGACAATAATTTCCACCTTGTGGTATGATTTCACTAGTAGCAAATATGTTCGTTTTAGAATTTTAGGAACAAAAACATACAAGGAGAGTGACATCGGCTATACAACCATACAAACTCCTTTCTGAGCTCCTATCCCGAATAGAAGAAAATGTTTCTGGTAGGAGCGAGACCGAATATCTGAACGATCTCCCGGTCTCCACTATTCATTTGCGTCGACTTTTCAAGTTCGCTTTTGGCGTGCCGCTACAAAGCTATATCCGCTCTCGAAAGCTAGCCGTCAGCTTAGAGGATTTGATGAAAACTGAGAAGCGGGTCCTCGACATTGCCATTGAATGCGGTTATGAACATGAGCAAACCTACATACGTGCGTTTAAACGAGAATATGGGCTTACGCCTGGTGAATGTAGAGATTCCGGCAGAAACATTCACGTAACACCTCCTCTTCCTCTGTTTCCAAAGAATAATGTTTGCGGGAATATGGTATACGGGCCGGAAATGGTCATGATTCCATCCTTTCATTTAATTGGGCGAATGTATCAAATTGAGATTGCTGAAGCGCCGACAAAAGCACCCGAAGTTGCCAAACAGTTTTGGTGGGACAATCGGCATAATGTTCCTAATCCAGTAGAATCCAATATTTTTTACGGTCTAACGAGGAAACCTGATCCATCGCTTAGTTGGACGCACTATCTACCCTCTATGCGTGTAAGGGACCTGAACGATATTCCAGACGGCTTTACAGGTGACACAGTCCCTGCTTCTATGTGTGTCGGCTTTCGCTATATTGGGAACCATCATTACGAGGAAATTAGCGAATTACGCGCAGAGGCGCTGTATACTGCCATCGATAGGCTTGTCAAGGAGCACAACGGGAGATACGAACTTTTGGATAGCGAATTCTTCTTCGAAAAAATTGACACGGATGCATATGATGGACAATATTGTGAAATGGAATGGTTTGCGCCCATCAGAGTGAACAACGCTTAAAATGATCAAAAAAGTCCATTGAGCTTGCCGCTATTGAGGTATGCTCTTTTTGTATTCATAAATAGATGGGTGTACGAAAAGGAGAGATAGTTATAAATTACAACGAAGTTGTTTCAATTGGAGATACCTATTTACTTACAGTAGTATCAGAGTTGTTCGGATTAGAAGGCTGTGTCATCCGGCAGATTCCGCCACATGAGGGCGGGAGGAATGTCGTATACACCTGTGAGCAAGAAGGCGCTAACGCCAAGATACTAAGAATCGCTTTTTTGCCTGACAGAAGCCGGGATGATTTTCTGGGAGAAGTTGAGTATATCAGGTATTTATTCGAGCATGGTGGAACTGTCGCGGATGTAGTCAGCTCCAAGAAGGGAAACCTGCTGGAAGAAATTACTCACAATAACCACACTTTTTTTGTCTGCCTATTTGAAAAGGCCAAGGGCAAAATGCTTGTGGAAAATCATTATCGGTACCGGGATGGAGCTCCGATTACTGAATATTATTATAATTGCGGTAAAGTTCTGGGGAAACTGCACCAAATATCAAAAGGGTATACGCCTGTTCATCGCCGTTATAGTTTTTTTGATAAATTTAATGCTGAATATATCGATAAACTGATTCCCGACTCCTTATCCCTGATTAAGGAAAAACTAGTACAGATTCTCAATACTTTAAAAGGATTGGACATGAATCAGGAGACTTTCGGTATGATCCATTTTGATTATAACGATGGGAATTATTCGATAGATTTTAATACCGGGCAAATAACCGTATATGATTTCGATAATTCATGTTTCGGTTGGTATATGTATGACCTGGCAGGTCTCTGGACTCACGGAGTGGGCTGGACTCAATCTGAACCAGACGCTGGTAAACGAAGAAAGTTTATGAATGATTATTTTGAAACCGTCCTCGCGGGATATAGATCCGAGACCAAACTCGAAGATTCAATGTTGGATAGGCTGCCCTTATTTATTCAAGTATGCATTATGGAAAGTATTGTAGATGCTTTTGAGGTAATGCAGAACAACGGTGAGGAACCGGAGTGTGACGAGGAATTGTCGTATCTCATAAAATGTTTGGAGGACGATATCCCGTATAAGGGATTTTTCCATGACATTTACTCTTGTGAAGAACCCTTTGAGTATGAGGAACGAAATATTTAGCCCAGACCTGAAACCCATTATGATGCACACCTACTAAGAATTTGGATTGATTCTTTGTAGTCTTATTTTATTTGAACTGTTATGTTTTTGTAATTCGGTTCGTCGTTAGAGCGATACGGAGAATCGTACATTAAATTAGAACATGTCATTCAACTAGCGGGAAACAATAGTTCATACAAAACAGCGGCAAATTAGGACTACTTTCCAGTCCATAACTGTCGCCGTTTTATTGTTGAGGGTAGTCTAATATCATAGTTTTCTTAAACAAAAAAGGTGCCCAGTGAATAGGGCACCTTTAATAATAATAGAAGTTAGATTATCTAGCCAACCATCCGCCATCTACATTTAGGATGTGACCGTTCAAGTAATCGGAAGCGGCAGAAGCCAAGAAGACAGCAGGACCTTTAACATCTTCAGGTGTTCCCCAACGTGCAGCTGGGATACGATCCAAGATTGAATCGGAACGGCTTTGATCCGCACGGATTGGAGCTGTGTTTTCTGTAGCCATGTAACCTGGAGCGATAGCGTTGATGTTCAGACCGGAACCTGCCCATTCATTAGCAAATGCTTTGGTCAGACCTGCTACGGCGTGTTTACTTGCTGTGTAACCAGGTACGTTAATACCACCTTGGTATGAGAGCATAGAGCAGATGTTGATGATTTTACCGGATCCTCTTTCCAGCATGTGTCTGCCGGCGATTTGGGACAGAAGGAATACAGTGTTTTGGTTCAGGTTGATTACATCGAACCAGTCTTTTTCACTGTGGTCTTTGGCAGGTGTACGACGGATCATCCCTGCACAGTTTACAAGGATATCAACGTGGCCAGTTAACTCAAGAGCTTTGTCGAACATACCTTGAAGCGTGCTGTGATCACTTAGATCGCACTCAAGGCTAAGGGCTTTTACACCGAAGGCTTCAGCAGCTGTAACTGTCTCTGCACTTGTATTAAGGGAAGCGGAAATAACGTCTGCACCTGCTTCTGCGAAGGCAAGGGCGATACCTTGTCCTAGACCTTGAGCGGCACCGGTTACGATTGCTGTTTTACCTGCTAGGCTGAATAATGATGACATATTAATATTCTCTCCTTTAGTATGCTTGAATGTGTATTAATCTCCGCACTCGATATTGACACCCGCTTCGCGGAATTTCTTGACGGTTTCGGATGGAAGGCCGCTGTCTGTTAGCAATACATCCACTTCCTGTAATGAAGCGAACGTACGCAGCGCAGTGTGACCGAATTTGTGATGATCGGTTACAGCGTATACCTTACGTGCAGTAGAGACTAGGGCTTGCTTATATTCAATGAAATCTCCGGTATAGATAGAAAGTCCTTGCTCGATGTTAACCGCTGTTGCAGATAAGAAAGCCTTTTGAATATTGAGGCTTTTCACATAAGCGACAGCTTCCTGACCAGCGAGCATATTGCGGACTCGGTAACCACCTGGTACGACGAGACGAATATGATCCTTAAGAACAAGTTCGCTGATTATATATACATCATTGGTGATCACGGTTAAAGAGATATTGTCCAGCCGACGGGCAATTTCGAGTGTGGTGCTTCCGCCATCCAGAGCTATTATGTCTTCTGGTTCAATATGGCGTATCGCACGCAGCGCTATCTCCGTTTTTTCCTCGGAATACTTATCCAGTGGAGCTTTGGATGGCAAAATACCGAATTGATCGCTTTGTGCCAACACAGCTCCGCCGTGTACACGTACGAGCAATCCTTGCTCCTCCAGCTTGCTTAAATCCTCACGGATTGTTTTTCCCGTTACTTGGAGCTTCTCACTCAACTCATTAACCGTTACATCCTTTTGGTTCAGCATAACTTCCATAATCATTTCATGTCTTCGTATCGGGTTCATAACCGTCCTCATCTTTCCGTAAGAGAAATTTCCCTCTATTGTAATTCTTTTATGGAGACGGCGTCCATATCATCGTAGCGTTTGTTGTCGCCAGCCATGCTCCAGATGAAAGTATAGTTATGAGTACCTACACCGCTGTGAATAGACCAGCTTGGAGAAATTACGGCTTGCTCGTTATGCATAACGATGTGACGAGTTTCAGTTGGCTCACCCATAAGATGGAACACCGCTTGATCCTCAGGAAGATCGAAGTAGAAATATGCTTCCATACGGCGTGGATGTGTATGGGAAGGCATTGTATTCCACATGCTGCCTGGCTTAAGCTGCGTCATACCCATAACGAGTTGTGCACTTTGAACACCGTTCGTATGGATGAAGCGGTGAATGGTGCGCTCGTTAGCATTTTCCGTACCGCCCATTGCTCCGGATTCGGATTCAGCCAAGTTAGTTTTTGTAGTAGGGTAGGAATGGTGTGCAGGAGCGGAATTCAGGTAGAATTTAGCTGGTTTTGCAGCATCTACGCTCTTGAATACTACATCCTTAGAGCCTTGACCCACGTACAGACATTCTTTGGTGTCTATTTCATATTCTGTTCCGTCAACGACTACTGTACCTTTACCGCCAACATTAATAATTCCGAGTTCGCGGCGTTCTAGGAAATAAGTAACACCCAGCTCTTTAAGGTCTGTTGTAAGTACAACATCCTTAGTTACAGGGTTAGCACCGCCAACGATCATGCGGTCTTCGTGAGTCAGAACAAGCTTGAGCTCATCTGGAGCAAAAATTACAGGGATGTGGAATTCCTTGCGCAGGCGCTCGGTATCGAATTGCTTAACCTCATTTGGATGAGAAGCATAACGTCTTTCCATTGAATATTCAATCTCCTTTTTCGTTAGGAATGGTTTGTATAAGTACAATTTACTCCATTTAGGTTCATATTACAAGAGATAATCTTTTTTAGTATGTTTATTTTCGTTTATTTTGTAGTTTACACTATTGCTATATGAACGAGATTTGTGCAAAATTAAGCTACGGCTGGAATTACTTTGATGCAATGTTTGGAGCATAGCCACATGAGCATGAACACATCCCGTATACAAACGCATTGTATAAAGTAGTTACTAATCGCAGGATTGAAAGGGTGGTCTAACTGTGGTGGATTTAAGTGATTCTCAGAGTCCTTATAAGGAAAGGCAAATCGAAATTATTATTAAAATTGCCATGGAAGCGGAGCGGAAACCTCTATTGGAGAGTGGTTTATGGTTCCACGATGATGTGCGAAACAACTTTTATTATGCTTCCTATTTATTCGCAGCCACAGTAAATACGAGTCTGGAGCTACCATTTGACCGTAAAGAAGCTAAACAGAAAGCAGAACAGGTACTGTTGGAGACGCTGATGCTGCAAAATCGCAAGCCGGGGACAGCGCTTTACGGTCATTGGCCACTGGGATTGAATCCGCTGCCAAGAGAGGCCACTCCACACGTACTTCCTATTGAAATTATGGGTAGCTTAATTGCTTACTTCACCAGAGAGTACGGAAGTTTACTAAGTGCCCGGCTGCGGATAGCCTTCAATACGGCCTTAGGGCATATTTACCGTAGTAAATTTTATCTTAAACCCGTTGAGACTTTTGGCCATCATGAAGCTAAATACACGGCTGCAAAGCTTATTTTCGGAAAGATGTTCGAGGATGATGAGTTAGTAGAGGACGGTCGTCAGAGCCTCAAGGACACGCTGGCGCATATTCAATCGAAAGGAATGCCGGAGTATGGCTGTCTTCCTTGGTTTTGGCATTGGGTGCAGGCTTTTACTTGCGCTTTGGAGCTTGGGGCTGGAGAAGATAAAGATTTGCAAGCCACGCTTAAGGAGATGCTGAATTACTTATGGAATGAGCGAGCCCAGTTTTATCTGCAGGGAGCTTGGGTTGGCGCGCATTCCCGGGGTTGGCCGCATGATGTTCCAGGTGACGGGAATGTTTTACACGATTATGTGCAGTTTGGGGATTTTCAGCTCCCTGAGGTTATGCCGCGTACAGAATATGCTGGTTTTTTGTTCTATGAAGCTCCGGATCATATCCGCATGGCTGCACTCAATAGAAGCACACCAGTAGAAGTAACCAGGGTTACTGAAAAAGTAGTTGCAGATGATCCACATCGTCAGCCGCCTTTACACTCCTATGCTTATATCACAGAAGAATATGCGGCAGGCGGGATGTGGGAGCGGGTAGAGGAATTCGATAATGAACAGCTGCGCTGGGCTTATTCACTGCCTATAAGTGGAGGTGGAGGCGCAAATCAGTTGTATTTTTTCCATCCCGGACAAGGGTATAATGAAGGTGATCCCCGTCACCAGAGTCGCTATAGCGAAGTTTTATACCATCAAAGTGTTATCATGACTCTATTCCCCGTTCCTGAGGGAGAAGCGAACACGATAATAGGCGTTCTCCCCAAAGGGAACTGGCAACAGCAGGCGACTGCTATATTCGGACAGGTGGAACAAGTATATTTTGCGATTTTCTTATCACATCCATATCAGTTAAAAGAACGGGTGGGATTCCTGGAAGTCTCCGCGGAAGAAATGCCGGGTGGAGTTACAATAGAAGCTATTAGTGTGACAAGAGCAACCGAGCTTGGAATAATTGGGCTTGATGAATTCGCTGCCACAATGAGTTCGAAGGCACCATTTTTTAGTGTCAGCGAATCTGATTTGCTTGAAGTAGAGTACCAAAGCCTTGCGGGAGATCGCTTACGATTAAAAGTCAAAGCGAACGAAGCATCGGAAGCCTTCATCAATGAATCTCCAGTTACATTCGAGGGCTACAGTGTATAAAGCCATTATGTTCTAAAAGGGAATATACCCACAACGTTAATGCTGACCGGATTCCGGTCGGCTTTTTTTCTTCTCATTGGGGATGAGAGTTTCGTTATCTTGCTTTTCCATTCGAAAATCACTCCATTACTTCATGACAAGGGGTATACTGTGTTTGGAGGTGAACTCTTTCATGATAAATGATGAGCAGTGGCAGGCTATTATACAAAATGATTCTTCCTCGGATGATCATTTTTTCTACGCGGTGAAAACGACAGGGATTTTTTGCCGACCCTCCTGTAAATCCAAAGTACCGAATAGAGAAAATGTGTGCATCTATCAAAATGCAAAACAAGCTCTATCCGCTGGATTTCGCTCATGCAAACGGTGTAAGCCCACTGGGGAGCGATTGCCTGATAAGGAGTGGGTATCTGTGATTACGAAGTACATCGACAACAACTATTATGAACCTATACAATTAGAAATCTTGGCGGAAGTTTGCCATGGCAGCCCGTATCATTTACAACGCACGTTTAAAAAGGTTCTGGGTATCACTCCAGTTGAATATGTTCAGCAGGTCCGAATCACCGAAGCGAAAGAACAATTAATCCACTCCGAGCGTACGATTTCAAATATAGCTATGAAAGTCGGGATTCCCAATACGCCTTATTTTATAACGTTATTTAAGAAAAAGACGGGTTATACCCCTAGAGAGTTCCGTCAACTAAACCACAAACAACTCACGGAGGTGCTTCATGGTGGAAAAGATAACGCATAACCTTATTTATTGGACTCTGGTAAAGCATGAGGCATGGAATATGTATATCGCTGCTACGTCAAAAGGTCTTTGTTATATAGGCTCGCAGGGCAAACCCTTTGAGGAATTGGCTGCATGGGTCCAAGCTCGCTTCCCAGGCTGCACACTTGAACAAGAGGATGTAAAATTGCAGTCCTTTGCTGAAGAATTGGTTGAATATTTTCAAGGCGTACGCAAGAGCTTTTCACTACCGTTCGACTTACGCGGCACCCCGTTTCAGTTGGCCGTATGGAAAGCGTTAAGCGAAATTCCTTATGGACAAACCTGGTCCTATTCAGATGTTGCAACACATATTCAGAAGCCCGCATCAGTACGTGCTGTTGGAACGGCGATTGGGGCAAATCCTATTTTGATCACAGTACCCTGTCACCGGGTAATTGGGAAAAATGGAGCACTTACCGGATATCGGGGAGGGTTGGATATGAAAGTCCAGCTGCTTAACCTCGAACAGACAAGTTCATGGGTTAACGCCTAGTAAAGACATGCTATAATAGAATGAAGCATTCGTACTGAGTATTCTCTTAATCTTGTAATGACTTATTGGAGGAATAGCGTGGCAAAACCAAAAGTAGCAAAACGGCCGACTCGAGATGAGTTTGTCTTGGAGGAAATAGGAAATCAGTTGACAGAGGCAAAGCAGGAAGATTCCGAGATATTATTGACCGTATGGGGGAAAGAAGAGCAGGTGCGTGGTCGGATTGTAGCCATGGATTCGAGAACCGGCAGGGTGCACGTCAGCCTCAACGAAGAGATTAATAAGGTACCCTTTATGGATATCATGAGAGTGGATTATCCCAGAGATTAATAGGAACACCTGAAACCCCCATTTCGCTAAGAAGTGGGGGTTTATTTTAAAATATCAGAAAGCCGGAGCTTGTTATACCCATTCCTCAGTACAGAAATCTCCACAAATAAAAAGTTGCGTAGGATTCCCAATTCGTCCATGTCGCAGACAGTTGCAGTAGTTCTTCTTTCGTTGGCTTGCGATCTGTCCCTAGCAGAAATTTAATAGAATTATGGAGCCCGACATCATCTATGGGAAAAGCTGAAGTCATTCTCAAACAGCGCATTAGCACATAATTGGCCGTCCATGGTCCTATGCCTCGTATGCTAACCAGCATTTTTTCAGCTTTTTTGAAATCCCCCGACTCAAGCAGCAGCTCCTTAGTGAGCGTTCCTTCTACTATTAGCTTCGCAACAGCAATGAGATACTCACATTTCTTAACGGTCATTCTTACAGGTGCTAAATCCTCTAACGTCAAACAAGCGATATCTTCTGCTCTAGGAAATATCCAATAATCTTCACCTTCGCATTGTATATGTCGCCCAAAGTTTTCTACGAGCTCTCTTTTTAGGGTATATGCAAAAGTTAGATTGATTTGTTGACCGATAATCCCCCAGCAGATGGCTTCAAATAAATTAGGAATACCGATACATCGCAGGCCATAAAAGGATTCAACTGCCCTGTGCAATAAAGGATCCGTTTTAGCCATTTCATAGAAAGGGGCTAGGTCTTTATCCAGATCGAACCAGTCTCTAACGTAATCAACAACTGTTTGCTTAGTCGCAGTGAGGGCAGGGGTGTTATTTCCCAAAAAGCGTAAGGTAATCATAGGAATCAAAGGAAGATCAACGCCGCTGATTTCAATCACGAATGTTTCTTCACCCCCAGCGATAGCTTTATAAATTTTCTGGTCTTTTAGGCGATATAAGCATTCATTGGGCGCGTTAGTGAAATATTTTAGATTTTCCGCAAAGCTAAATTCTTGGGGGACAACCAGCCTGATTTCGTCGCCAAGGTCTTCCCAAGTGTTGTGAGTCCGTATAAAATGATTCATACATCAGCCTCCACTAATAGACTCTGAATATATATAGTTGTAACATAATAAGCTATCCTGTATTTTCGTTATCTTGTTGTTTCATTCATGAGGCGGATATCACCTGAGTACATAAAAAACAGCCGGAAAGGTTGATCTAATATGCAAGTTAGTAAAACCAACGCCATGCGAATTCTAGACGCGAAAAAAATCATCTTTGAAGTTCTTTCCTATGACAATGAGGATGGGAAGATCCACGGAATAGCAGTAGCAGAGAAGATTGACAGAGATCCTGAAGCGGTCTTTAAAACATTAGTCTCCCATAGCGGGCCGAGTCTGTATGTATTTGTGATTCCGGTTGGAGCGGAGCTTGATCTCAAAAAAGCGGCAAAGGCAGCAGGGGAGAAAAAGATCGAGATGCTTCCTGTGAAGGACCTGCTGAAATGGACAGGCTATGTCCGTGGCGGCTGTTCGCCAGTCGGGATGAAGAAGCTATACCCAACTTTCATTGACAGCAGTGCAGAACCATTGGCGAAGATGGCGGTCAGCGCTGGAAAGATCGGTCTGCAGATGGAGCTTGCACCGAAGCTTCTGGCGAATACGGTTGCCGCCAAATTTATAGAGCTGACCCGTCATGACTCAACCGACGGTACCCCATAGGGGGCAGGCCTGTCCAGCGTTTGAACTGCTTACTGAAGTGGGAGACATCACGGTATCCAAGGCGATGAGCGATGGTATCGACCGATAGACTATTGTCCATTAACAGCAGCTTGGCATGGCGTATAATAAGCCCGGATAAATACTGTCTAGGTGACATTCCATATATCTGGTGAAAAGTCCGATTGCAATGGGTAGTGCTATAGCCTAGTCGAGCAGCAATTCCCTCAATACTTCCACCCCGTTCACCTGTTAGTGCAGCGGTTGAAACGGCGTCTTGGAGGAGTCTTTCTATCGCATTAGCCAAAGCAACTGTATTTTCTGTGGCTTCTGTTTTTGTTGCCTCCACGATCTGAGGCATTTCTGCCAGCACCCAGCCGCTGAGTGCGGCAAGAAGCTGCAAAGAAGCATGAAGCGTAACCAAGCGGCTTCTGTGCGAATCATCGGATTCTGGTAAAATGGTGGAGCTAATAATTACGTCCAGTGCTGAACGAATGGCCCGGAGTTCGGGGGTATTCCCGCTGAGACTAATCGAATCTACCATTAAGAGCGCGCGCCGCAAGATAAGATCATCAATATCAAAATGAAGGCAAAAGTAGGTCATTTCCGTAGTTGAACCTGACCCAAGACTAGAGTGGGGCACCTCAGGACGGATAAACAGAATATCACCACTTTGCTGAATATAGGGCTGGCCGTTCACAGTCATATGCTGCTGACCCTGAAGTACAACATTTATCTCGAACATGGGATGAATATGTACGGGATACTGCCATTCTGTATTTACTTTACGCCAGTGGGCGGCAAAGATATGAAAGGCTGCCTGAATGTCCGGAGACATCCGGCCGTCAATGGAATTATGTGTACCGGGTTCGTTTGATCTCATAGTGATCCTCTTTTACATAGAATATGGATTTATTATAACATAGCCCTTCATTTACTTAGGTTTGATTTGCCCAAATAATAGATAGCTTTAGACCTGTTGCGCTTGACCCAAAGCCGATAACATGTATTGTAGAGCCCGGTGCTGATTCACCTCACTAGGGTATATGTTGGAGGGAGTGCATGTACGTTATGTCACACAATCAATTTTTCAATGCTCATCATTCGCCGATCGGCGCTTTTGCAAGCTTTACCTTAGGTTTTCCCGGAGCGGGCGGGGGATTCGATCTCGAGCTCGGTAGATCTCCTAAACAGAATATATTTATAGGATTAGAACGCAAGGATGGTAAAGGGTATGATACTCTGCCATTTCATGAGCAGGGCGGGGAGGATGAGAGCAAGCGTTACGACATCGAGAACCCAGATCCTAATCCTAATAAACCGCATATCCTGCATCCTTTTTCCAAAGAACAAATCACTAGGAATTTTCAACTTTCTTCGGATACATGGAGTGCAGGTGATCTGACCTTCCGTGTTCTGTCTCCGGTTCGCCCTGTACCTGATCCCGAGCTTGCCACCGATGAAGAACTGAAAGATGTATTGCTGCCAGCAGTATTGGTGGAGATTGAAGTGGATAATACGTCCTCATCATCTATTCGTCGCGCCTTTTTCGGATTTCAGGGAACAGATGCTTATAGCGCAATGAGAAGTCTGGATACCTCTGCTGAACTTACTGGAATTGGGCAAGGTAGATTTTTAGCCATCGCGGCTGCGAAAGGTACTGTTGAATCTGCTTTACATTTCACGATGGAGGATATATTAACCGCAGAGCTTAAAGAGAACTGGACCTTCGGGCTTGGTCAGGTTGGGGCTTTGATCATGGATGTGCCAGCTGGAGTGCGGAAAACGTATCGTTTTGCAGTCTGTTTCCATCGGTCAGGGTTCATTACCTCCGGTATTGATGCTTCTTACTATTACAATCGTTATTTCAGCAATGTGGAGTCTGTAGCAGAATATGCTTTGTCCAGATTTGATGCTCTGGCTCAGGAAGCGGAGAAGTCTAACGACATGTTCGTGGGGAAAGGGCTCTCGGAGGATCAGTCCTTCATGCTTGCCCATGCAATACGCAGCTATTACGGCTCGACACAGCTTTTGGAGTTTAAAGATAAGCCGTTCTGGATCGTAAATGAAGGCGAATACCGGATGATGAATACCTTCGACCTCACAGTCGATCAGTTATTCTATGAACTGCGTATGAATCCTTGGGCCGTTCGTAATGAACTGGATATGTTTGTGGACAGATTCAGCTATGAGGATACTGTCCGTTTCCCGGGAGATAAGACCGAATATCCGGGCGGCATCAGCTTTACGCATGACATGGGAGTAGCCAATGCCGTTTCCCGACCTGGTTATTCTTCCTATGAGCTGTACGGAATTGATGGGTGTTTTTCGCACATGACACATGAGCAGTTAGTCAATTGGGTGTTAACTGCTGCGACATATGTTGAACATACCGGTGACAGTTCATGGATGGAGCGTAACCTCAGCGTTCTGGAGCGGTGTCTGGAAAGTATGATTAACCGAGATCATCCAGATCCATCGCAAAGAAACGGTGTGATGGCGCTCGACAGTTCACGGACGATGGGTGGCGCCGAAATTACTACCTATGACAGTCTGGATGTTTCCTTAGGCCAAGCACGGAACAACATCTATTTGGCGGGGAAATGCTGGGCAGCTTATCTGGCTATGGAGAAAATCTTTAAGAACAATGGCCGTGCTGACTTGGCAGGAACAGCGGGGGATCAGGCGGATCGTTGTGCGGCAACGATTGTAGCTAATGTTACAGAGGATGGTTACATTCCAGCGGTCATCGGTGAAGGTAACGACTCCAAAATCATACCGGCGATTGAAGGTCTGGTATTCCCATACTTTACAGGCTGTAAAGAAGCTCTAGATCGTAATGGACGATTCTCCGCTTATATCGGGGCACTCGACAAACATCTTCATGCTGTTCTTCGCAAAGGAATCTGCTTGTTCGAAGACGGGGGTTGGAAAATCTCATCGACCAGTAACAACAGCTGGCTGAGTAAAGTGTATCTCTGTCAGTTCATTGCCAGACAGATTCTAGGGCTGGAATGGGGAGCGGAAGGGCAAGCTGCGGATCACGCACATGCCGTTTGGCTGACGCATCCAGAGCTTTCGGTTTGGAGCTGGAGCGACCAGATTATTTCTGGCGAAATTACGGGAAGCAAGTATTATCCGCGGGGTGTTACGGCGATTTTATGGTTGGAAGAGAATTAAAAGATCAATAAAATATCGAATTGAAAAGCGGCAGCTATGGACGAGAAACTAAGTCCTAGACTGCCGCTGTTTTATGGGAATATCGTTATTATCTTGAAATAGGCAAAGAAATCACTCTGAATATTAACACCAATATCTCTCAGGCCAATCATCACCATAAATTACTGGAAACATTGTTAACCCCTCCTTTTAATTATAGTGGCATTACGACAATCCCTATTCTTATAATTAAAAACTGGATATAGCGAAGGTTTATTACAAACCTTTGTGGAATATATACCCATAAGATAGTGCTCATGAAACTAATCTATTAACATTCACAGCATTTTAGGGGGAAACTATTTTGGAGAGACTTAGAGTTAGAGTTAATGATGTAGAACTGGAAGTAAATCAGTATCCCAGAAACGGACAGACTGTTCTGTTTTTGCATTTTTCAAGTGGAAACCTAGCACAATGGAATGGCATTGTCCCTTATTTTATGGATAGGTATCATGTAGTTACTCTAGATCTTAGAGGTCATGGAAAATCAGAAAAACCTAAAACAGGGTATACAGTAGACAATATGGCTAAAGATGTTGTGGAAGTAATGAACCATTTAGGAATAGCTAAAGCACATATTGTTGGAAGCTCATTAGGGGGAGAAATTGCTCTAAGTCTTGCGGCCAACTATCCAGATAGAATCCTATCTATTGTAGCGGAGGGTGGCATACAGAATTATTTTGGGGAAAATGGTGTGCATGATCTAGCAGAGGAGGAAGTGGCTCATAAAAAGGCAGAACTTCGTGCCAAGAAACAAGATTATCCAAGGTATAATACAATTTCCGAAAAAATAGAAGCTGAACAGCTGTATTTTGAACAATGTAGTGTTCAGTGGAATCAGCAAGTCGAAGAATTTGATAAATATAATACTACAGAAACAGCGGATGGCAGATATACACGCAGTACCCCTAAGTGGGTAATGGACGAGTATTTAGAAGACTATTGGGATCTGAAATTTGAAAAGTATTTTGAAAAAATTAGCTGCCCAGTTCTAATGTTACCTAGTGAAGAGGAATTGGAATCTGAAAGTATGAGGGCAAGTATTGAACATTACGTAAAGCTTTTGAAGGTAAACAAAGTAGTAAGTATTCCTGGAGGGAGTCATGCGTTTGTTGCATTTCAGTATCCACAGGAGTTTAGCCAAGAGATTCTAGATTTTTATATACATATGATTTGAATTATGATCCTCAAAATTAGGCGGGTAGATCAAGAGAAACTCTTGGTCTGCCCGTTTTCGTGTTCAAAGAAAAACTAAACAAATAATCGCACCTTTTAAATAAAGGATTATATTTTAACTTTTATGGAAGCGCTTTAAAATCTATTGTGATCGGAGGAGATTTCGTTACGATATTTGAAAATTATTAATATTTCTTAAGGAGGCAGTCATGAAGCGACGTAGATCATTATCGATTCTTTTAAGCCTTGTAATAACGGTAGGCAGCCTGTCGGGTTTATTCCCTTCAGTCTCTTTTGCAGAAGAACAGGCAGAGGTTGAGGCTTTCCTATCGAAAGCGAATAATATGTCGGTCACGAATAACGTGTACGGAATGGATGATTTGATTCTTCACTATGATATGAAGACGACGGATACTGTCAATGAAAAGTTGATCATTAATGACGTATCTAGTTCGGGTCGGGGATTAAACGGAACATTGAAAAATCCGTCCGGCGGTGAGATGGTCCGAAATGAACAGGTCGGGTTCGCGGCCTTTAATGGGGGGAGCTCCACCTCGAATAGTAGTTATATAGAAATTCCGAAGGACAGCAGTGGGTTGGATCTACTGAGCGGCCTATCGTCTATAACGGTATCTTCCCTTGTGAACTGGGATAACGACGGGGCGAATCGTTGGATTTTTGGCTTGGGTACTGTTACGAGTAATGCGGAGACGGGTCACCGTTATTTCTTTGCAACACCTCGACATGGAGTGAACAATACAACCCGTCCGATTGCTGCAGGATTATCCAAGGGGGGTTGGCGTAACGAAGCGTTAATCACAGGATCATCGACTCTTGCGGCTGGGGATTGGAAACTGGTGACTGTAGTATTCAGTGAGACTCAGGATACCCTATCGATCTTTGTGGATGGTGTAAAAATAACCTCTGGTCCAGCAAAAGGAATTAAGTTATCGGAGTTGATCGACCCTGCATCTGGATTTTCCGGTTTTTTGGGGAAATCGATTTTCACGACGGATAATTATATGAAAGGGAAAATTGCTGATTTCAGGGTCTATGACCGTTCCTTCACGGAAGATGAAGTAGCAACACTATTTACGGAAACAACAGATACAATACCAAAGCTCCGTCAACTAACTCTTGATAATGCTACAACTTCACTGGAACTAACACCTTATTTAGCATCCGGGGATAATGTTCTTGGTGTTACGAAGAAGCTCACTTTACCAACAGTAGGTAAGAATGGCGTTGCTTTATCATGGAGCTCCGATAACACAGCGGTTTTAGCGAATGACGGAAATGTCACCCGTCCTTCAGCTCTAGCAGAGGATGTTCAGGTACAGTTAACAGCAAATCTGAGCTATATGGGTTTGACGGCACAGAAGACTTTTCAGATTACAGTGTTGAAGGAGTTCTCCGATCAAAGCGTAGCTGAAGCCGATGTAAACGCCATAGTGATCCCTAATATGGACAGTATCAAAGGGAACGTTCGGTTGCCGATCATCGGCCAGCTCGGTTCATCAATATCATGGGTTTCCAGCCAACCGCAAATCATCAAAGGTTCTACTGAATCTGTTGATGATGCTACACTTTTGGGCAGAGTAAATCGTCCAGAGGCCGATACCTCGGTTACTCTAACGGCGACAGCGGTCAAAGGTAATGCGAGCACCCAGAAGACATTCATCTTAAATGTAAAACAATCTCCTCATGCCATGAATTATGATGCTTATTTCTTTGCCTATTTTACAGGAGAGTATGAGGGTGGAGAGGAAATTTCGTTTGCCACGGCCAATGATCCGTTGAAGTGGGAGGCGCTTAATAACGGAAAATCGGTTATACAATCCACGCTGGGCGAGAAAGGGTTAAGAGACCCCTTTGTCTTCAGATCTGCTGAAGGTGACAAATTTTATTTACTGGCCACAGACTTGAAGATGGGTGAAAGCACAAACTTTGATCAGGCTCAGATTACAGGCAGCCATTCCATCATGATCTGGGAATCTGATGATCTTGTGAATTGGAGCAACCAGAGAATGGTGGAAATTGCACCGAAAACCGGAGGGAATACCTGGGCCCCTGAGGCCTTTTATGATGAGACAACCGGTGATTATGTAGTGTTCTGGGCATCTTCCATGAAGATTGCGGATACTTACGGTAAATATGCGAGCGGACGCCCCGCTGGGCAATATAACGTGATGTATTATGCGACGACGCGGGATTTTTACACGTTTTCCGAACCTAAGGTGTATATGGATGAAGCCTTTCCAACGATTGATTCAACGATGTATCAAGAAGGAGGTTCTCTGTACCGGTTTACCAAATCGGAAGTGAATTACAAGCTCTTTCTCGAAAAATCGAACAATATCTTTTATGACAAAGACAGTATTGTGGAGAATGGATATCAATTTGACCCGGTCTCAGGTACTCGTGATGCCTCCCGCGGTTTAATCGGTCACGGCTCAAATAATGAGGGACCGACCGTGTTCAAGGATCTTCGTGAAGACAAATGGTACCTGTTCCTTGATTCCTGGCCGTATCACGTGCGAGTTACAACGGATCTAGATGATGGACAGCAACTTGTTAATAATCTGCTCCCCGAGTCGTCCTATGCACTACCGCCGGGACCCCGCCACGGTTCGGTCATACCAATTACTAGAACTGAGTATGATGCACTCCAAGCTAAGTACGGGGTACCAGGGCCTGCAGCTTCTATTGATCCGGTCGTACATTATACCTTCGATGAAGACACTGTAAGTGGAACAACTGTTAAAGATGTGTCAAATAACGGTTATGACGCTAAGCTCGTGGGTGGAGCACAGCTTACATCTGCGGACAAAGTTGGTGACACTGGAGCAGCGGTCAAACTGGATGGATCCAGCGGTTATGTTGAGCTGCCTCAAAATCTGATCAAGTCTTTGAATCTAGAGAAGATGACTATGTCCTCTTGGGTCAAGATGGATGCAAGCCAACCTAATCAGCGCATTTTTGATTTTTCCTCGTCAACGGGCAGGGTGGCAAACCGCAATACCATGTATTTAAGCACTCAAGGTGATACTGGTAATCTTGAATTCGCAGTTGTAACTCCCTTTACGGAGAAATTTGGAAGTGATAGTACCTTGCTAAGCTCGTCCTACAAATATGCACTTCGGGCTAATCAGCCGAATGTGAGCCAGTGGCATCATGTGGCAATTACACTTAGCGATTTTGATGCTGTTCTGTATGTGGATGGTGTAGAAGCAGCTAGAAGCTCTGTATTTAACGTGGAACCTCGAATGTTGTTGGAGACCGCAATGAATTACATTGGGAAGTCCGGCAAAGCGGGTCAGAGCTTTTTTAACGGTAAATTTGATGATTTCCGGATTTATAATCGTGCACTAAGTGTGGAGGAAATCGAAGAATTGGCGGACGAAACTGTACCGATTCCGGAGGAAACCGAACCGAAGCTGATTCTTCACTATGATATGAAGCACCTTGAAGGAGCAACTGTCAAAGACCAGACAGGAACGTTCAACGGGACATGGATTCATCCGGAAAATGGACGCTGGATACAGCAGTCGGAAGCCGGTGCGATCAGTTTCACGGGTGGAGCAACAAGTTCTTACGTAGAACTTCCAAAGGGCGTATTGGACGGTCTGACCGATGTTACGATATCCTCATTGGTTAACTGGAAGGGAAAACATGAGGCTGAATGGATTTTTGCGCTTGGCCAAGATCATAACAAATATTTATTCACAACCCCTAAACGTAACTCCGGCGATAGATCGGCCCGCGCGGGACTGGGCATTACCAGCTGGAGTAATGAAGCTGGAACTAACAGCAGCCAAGGGACACTAACCGCGAATCAATGGAAACTGGCAACCACTGTTGTATCTGGGAAAAATCAGACCATCAAGTTGTATATTGACGGCGCGGAAGTTGGTTCTGCTACTACGAATGGGTACACACTTGCTCAAATCAATAACCTGGTTGGAAGAAGCGGGTTCATCGGTAAATCATTTTATACAGAAGATCCGTATTATGGGGGAATGATTGCCGATTTCCGGATCTATGATGGTGCACTAACTGGAGAGCAGGTCAATCAGTTGACCACCGAAGCTGCTTCCGTGGTCTCAAAGTTAACAGGCATTGAGCTGGGTGATGCTGTTACAAGATTGGATTATTTAGAATTGTTAGGCAAAAATTTGAGTAAGAATGAGGTCGTCTCTGAATTGACCCTGCCTCTTAAAGGGGAATACGGAACATCGATTACATGGACTTCAAGTGATCCTGGAGTTATTAACGAAGCTGGAAAGGTATTCCGCCCTGTTTTTAATGAAGGTGATCGGACCGTGATTTTGACTGCCTCACTGACAGATGGTGTCGACACGGTCAATAAGATATTTACTTTTAACGTTGTTCATTTACCAAGTGATAAGGAGGCGTTACTAGAGGACGCAGAGGCATTAATTGTCCGGAATATTGCAGATGTTAGAGGGAATCTGACACTGCCTACAGCCGGAAAGAACGGCACAATCATCACATGGAGTTCGGAGAATCCTGCCTTAATTACTCCGTTAGGTATAGTGAACCGTCCAGGTAACGGAAGCGGAGAGCAAACAGTAAATCTGACTGCAACTCTCCGTTTGAATGATGCAGTTCTTACCAAAGGATTCAGGGCAATAGTCAAAGAAAAGCCAGTTACACAAGATTATAAAGGTTACGCATTTACCTATTTTACCGGAGAGGGGTATGCAAACGGCGAACAGATTTACTTTGCTCTGAGCGAGGGGAATGATCCACTGCATTGGCAGGAATTAAATGGCGGAGAACCTGCCTTAACATCGGGATTGGGTGAAATGGGCCTTCGAGACCCGTATATTATCCGTTCTCCTGAAGGAGATAAATTTTATCTTATAGCCACAGACTTGAAAATGTATGGCAGCGGCGACTGGACACGCGCTCAGACAAACGGCAGCCGTTCAATCATGGTGTGGGAATCAACAGATATGATCCATTGGTCCAACCAGCGCATGGTTGAGGTATCTCCTCCAGAGGCCGGGAATACATGGGCTCCAGAGGCGTTCTATGACAAGGAATCCGGAAATTATGTTGTATTCTGGGCCTCTAAAATGTATGCAGATGCCACACGTACGGGTAGTGCATATCAAAAAATGATGTATGTAACCACGAGAGATTTCTACACCTTTTCGGATCCCGTGGTATACATGGATTACGGGTATTCAATTATTGATACAACAATGCTTGAACATGATGGGAAAATATATCGGTTCACCAAAGATGAAAGAAATACGGATTCTTCAACGCCTAATGGAAAATTTATTTTTCAGGAATCTGGCAGTTCAGTTACTCATTCCGAGTTCTCGTTAATTAAAGAAGGGATTGGCAAAGGAATGATCAGCCGGGGTGAAGGGCCAACTGTATTTAAAGCAAATGATGAAGACAAATGGTATATGTTTATCGATGAGTTTGGTGGAAGAGGTTATGTGCCTTTTGAGACAACCAATTTAGATTCCGGTGAATGGACGATTTCAGCTGATTATCAGCTCCCCTCTCGTCCGCGTCATGGCACAGTGCTTCCGGTAACCCAGCAGGAATATGATCGGTTGGCTAGTGCGGTGCCGAAAGTGGAAATTCCTGATGTAGGAGTGCACGTCACTGGTATCTCGCTGGAACAGAATGAGATCACGATTAAAGAAGGGAACAGCGAATTAATCCAAACTACGGTTCTCCCGGTGAATGCTGCAAATACGGCAATAATCTGGACCAGCAGCGACACTGGAATTGCTACTGTAAATGGGGATGGCAAAGTAATAGGTGTGAAGAAAGGCGTTGCATTAATTAGTGCAGTTACGGTTGATGGCGGATTTCTTGCGGTTGCAACCGTGATCGTGGAAGCTGGTGAAGTCACTTCACCAACGCCTGCGCCAACATCATCGGCAACTCCGTCGGCAACTCCGTCGGCAACTCCTTCTCCAATTCCGACTCCAGTGGGTGGATCTTCGGCTATCCTCGTGCCGAGCCCTACTCCAACGGGTACGCCGGGCGTTTCAACCCTATCTAAGGGTCAGCTTGTCATAGAGAGAGAAAAAACGGAGGACGGAAGAACGACAACCAAGATAACCGTCAACAACTCTGGTCTAATTACAGCAATTCAAAATGCAGCAGGTTCTGCTCAGGGTGGAGTGAAGCCAGTCGTCATTATCCAAGCGAATGGAATTCAAGGTCCCACTGTACTCGAGTTGCCTGCCACAGCCTTGAATTCTACAACCGGATTGACTGTAACCTTTATAACGGATAACGCGTCCTATTCACTGCCAATAGGTACTCTACCCCTTACGGATGCGGCAGCTAAGTTCGGCGTATCACAAGGAGAGCTGAAGGTTCAAATAACCATTGGACCGGCTAGTGTAGAGATAATGGATGCAGCTGCTGCCAAAGCTAAGGGCATGGGGGCAGTGTTAGTACCCGGAGGTGCGACGGAATTTAAAGTGAATCTCACCGCTGGTGCAAATAAGATGGAGGTGAAGGATTTCGGAAGTACCTACATTACCCGTGTCCTCCATATGCCTAACATTGTCGATCCAGCAAAAAGCACGGCCGTGATGTACGATCCAGAAAGAGGCGGATTTCAATTCGTACCTGCACAAGTTACTACCGTAGATGGTAAATCAGCCGTTCTGATTAAGCGTCCGGGCAATAGCATCTATATGGTTATTGAATATCGAAAGCAGTTCACGGATATGGACGGCCATTGGGCAAAAGCCGATGTGGAAAATATGGCTTCGAAGCTCATCGTAAACGGAACAACTGCAGAACTGTTTGATCCCAATCGGCAGATTTCAAGAGCTGAATTTGTGGCACTGCTAGTTCGTGGATTGGGTTTAAACGGGAACGAGGAGTCAGGTAAGTTCTCAGATGTTGACTCCAAAGCCTGGTATGCTTCGGCAGTGGGAGCGGCAGTAAAGGCGGGGATTGTAACTGGAGTGGGGGAAGGACAATTCGCTCCTGGTCAAAGCATTACCCGCTTAGAGATGGCAGTCATGATTCAAAGAGCTATTGTCTTTGCGAATCCATCAGGTGCAGTGGATACTAATACAGTCGACATGACCATTTACGAGGATCTTGCTACTCTGCCGTCATGGGCCACGGAGTCGATTACGGATCTATTAAGCACAGGTGTTATGAGGGGTGTAAGCTCGGATACCTTCGCTCCGATGTCTTATGCTACACGTGCTGAAGCCACGGTTACCTTGATGCGCGCATTGAAGACTTTAGACTTTCTTCAATGAGTTAGTAAATATAGTGACTTGGTAAACCTATAAACAAAATGGCCCCCCAACAATATTGGGTGGCCATTTTATGTTTTTGAGATTGGAAAATGAAGAAGAGTTTAAACTGACCCTCCTAGACTGTAGCCTAACTACCCTTAACTGAATACATCTGAAGTATAAGATATTCAGGAGAGGATGTTGACCGTGCAAGCAGTATCACATGATCTCGTTCAAGGATGGATCGCCTACACGTCGGACCGAAGCGGAACGTTCGACATTTGGCTGTACCGACCGCTGGATGGTTTTAATTTTCAACTTACTAAGGGGCTTGGTGCAGAGTTTTCCGTACCCTATTGGTCTCCGGATGGCAGAAGAATCGCTTTTATCGGCGTTGATAACGTGGTCCACCTGATAGATACCGTCACGCTAACCGTTGCCCGGATCGACCAAATTGAAGCCTACACGCTGCTGGACTGGTCCCCCGATAGCCAATTTCTCGCCTATGTCAAAAACGGACGAATGTTCATCTATGATACTTTCTCACATGTAAGCTATTCCATTCCGGAACCTGGCGCCAGCGATGTACAATGGTTTCCTTCCGGTATGGAGCTTCTGTTCGCGGCTCCGGATTCCAACGGTAACACCCAGCTCTTCCGCATCCGAACTGATGGCACAGACCGGAGACAAGTCACTCGGAATACAGAAGGGCCGCTCCATAATGTTCGACTATCCCCGGACGGAACCTTCGCACTATATACGTTCCCCGGTGCCAGCATCTCAATCATTTCGACGGTAGACCTAGCTAGCGGCACCATCTACAGGCTCGAAGGCGGACCGCTAGCCAAAAACTATTTTCCGACATGGTCCCCGGACTCCAAAAGCATCGCGTACAGTGCAACTGACTTTAAGGAATCGAAATACTATTCACTTATCCAAATTGACAGCCGAACCGGTCAGAATCAAAGAACATTGGCAGTATCCGACTGTTTCGCCACTCCAGTCAGCTGGTCACCGGACGGAGGGAAAATCGCATATTTATCAGGATGCTCAGGTGTAGAAAGCGCAAATCAAATCTGGATTGTTGATATCAGGGAACCGAAACCCATGATGGTTTTGAGTGGTGGCCGGGTTAACGCTCTTCAGTGGTCTCCTCGTGTCAGAGTTCGAGAAAACATTTTCACCAGCACAGTGTATCGGGTTTCCTTTCCGTATCCAGCAGACTGGCGTCCTGTCAGCGAGGAGCGGTATGAAGGTCCAGGGGGTTTTTTTCAAGTATCCGCTATTTCAGCGGGCAACCGGATTGCCGATGTATGCCACTCTGAAGCTTTTCATCCATTGATGCCTTACGGCTCTTCTCCTCGGATTACTAGGGTAAGGATTCAAAACCAAGAGGCGTGCTTCATTTTTCCATCGGCCGACCAACCAGCGGAGATGAATAAGCAGGCCGCCCTTATCGTGAGATACCCCCGTCCTGTTCAAATTGGGGAAACATTCTATAATTATTTTATCCTGTGGTCTGATGTCAACCACATCCGTCAAATTGGGAGACGATTATCATTTCTTTAGGCTGTTTTATTTAATATTGTTGTTTGTATATATGCCATAGTTGTTGATATATAAACAAACGAGGATATTAGTAAAACTTATTTGAGGGGGCAGTTATGAAAAGGAGACTGTTAGAAGTATTAATTTCTATTGTACTTGGCTTTTTTTCAGGCGTTTTTTTGAGTGGTGGTGGAATTAATATTGCTGATAGTGGTATCCATATATTACTCGGATGTATCTTCTGGATAACCGCCTTCTCATATATCAGTTCATGGAACCGAAATCAAAACAAATAGTTATCTAGGTAGCGTGTTTCAACTCCATCAAACCAGTCCATTGAGGGGCTGGTTTTTTCGATACATAAGAAACAAAAAGGAAGGGATTGATTCAGAACTGTCGAAATTACCATGGAAGATTGCCAACACTCAATAGGAGGTGTGTAAATGGAGGAGTCCGTTTTAGATTTTTATGATGATCTGGCTGAAGCTTACCATCTTATTTTCGTTAATTGGAATCATGCTATTTCTTGGCAAGGTGAGATTTTAAGTAAAATCATTCATTCCAAACTCGCGAGTCCGAGCAGCGAAGGCGCCTCACTTTTAGACTGTTCCTGCGGTATCGGCACACAAGCAATAGGGTTGGCTAAACATGGTTTTAAAGTAACTGGTACTGATTTAAGTCCAGTATCCATACAAAGAGCAACAGAAGAGGCGGTATCTTTCGGGGTTGAAATAAACTTTGGGGTAGCTGATTTACGTTTGTTAGAAACAGAGCTTTCTGGGGTTTTTGATGTCGTTCTTTCCGCAGATAATGCAGTCCCGCACCTTTTGACGGATGAAGATTTATATCTTGCTGTACGCAATATGTATGCAAAAGTTAACAATGACGGTGTTTGTCTTATAACAATGAGGGATTACGACGAACTGGTAAAAGAGAAGCCGAAAGCTACAGAACCACGAGTTTTGGATAATGGTAAGCGTATTGTTTTTCAGGTTTGGGATTGGGCAGATGACGCGAAAACCTATCAGACAAACCATTTTATAATCCAAGAAATTAATGGTCAATGGATAACAAAGCATAACAAAACAAGATATCGAGCTTTGTTACGAGATGAATTTAGTCATATTTTAAGTGCGGTTGGTTTCACGGATATTGAGTGGAGTATGCCATCAGAATCAGGGTATTACCAGCCCATAGTAACTGCGAGAAAAAAATTGTAGTGAAATTAGCTACGCATAAAGTTGATTTTCACAGGGGATTTTAATTCGATCTGGATATAAAGGAGTTGAAGAAAACTATGGTCCCACCTAAAGATGACTATGGGGTAAAAGGTGATGAAATCGAAGTGGATTCCGATGTAAATGAGGATCGTAATCGAGAGAAGCAGTTGGATAATTCCTTCGAGGCTTGGTATGGGAATATTGAAGATCAGGTAAAGAAAAAGCTGGATCTTACAAACGTCCCACAAGAAAATGTATTTGATAATATAACAGATGAGTCAGATTAAATAAGTAGAAAGCAAACGAGCATGTATGAATAACTGTAATATTTAGCATTCTAATGCTGTAGTATACATGATGCATTTCCAAAGGAGGCTACCCGAGTGAGCCAGCAGAAGCGCAGAAAAGAAGCTGAGTGGAAGTCGCGTAAGCAGGATCAGCATCCCCACGGTGAAATCAAGTCGCTGAAAGAGCTATCCAGCGAGTACGATGCGGAACATACTACGTCTTAACCTATCTCCAGTCGAATAGGCTGCCGAATGAAATCGGCAGCCTATTCAGACTGCCTGCAGAATGTGGAACATTTATATCGATAGATAAAAGAGATACATATTCATATGTTCTGTATAAGGAAGAAACTGTGATTTGTTGAACAGAACAATATACTGCAATAATGTATAATTTTTCAAATGAGGAGGGATTCTGTGCTTACCACCATTATTGATTTCTATAACCATTATGATGAGGACAGTCGATTAGATCGAGACAATTATCACCGCACCGAATTTCTGGTTACACTGAAGCTCCTGGAGCCTTACCTTGCACCTGGCAGTCGGATTCTGGATGCTGGCGCAGGCACTGGAAGGTACTCCTGCTATTACGCGGAGCTTGGTCATTCTGTAGTTGGTTTGGACCTAACTCCGAGACATGTGGAATCGATACGTAACAAAGCAGCCCAACCGCATTTGGAAGACCGTTTATCTGCAGTTTTGGGAGACGCCCGGGATCTATCCATGTTTCAAGATGAGTCCTTCGATGCAGTGTTTTGTATGGGTCCCTTGTATCATTTGAAGGATGACGCAAGTCGAACTGCTTGTATGGATGAATGTTTGCGGGTACTTAAGAAGGGTGGACTGCTCGCTGTTGCTTACGTCAATCGGGCGGGCGCCTATCTGTATGAAATAACAAGGAATCCCGCGGTACTAACCAAACAGCCTCCAGCTCATGTATTTAGCTCAGAGGGGGGATTGAACAATGGCTGTTTCGTCACCCTTAGCCCACAGGAAATAGAACAGTTCATGGCCCAATTCCCTATTATCCTAAAAGAACATGCCGCTACAGACGGGGTCAGCGCAATCATGAACCAAGTTGTGAATAAGATGTCTGCAGAGCAATTCGAGGCGTGGTTGGAGTTTATGTTTCTTACCAATCGGAAATTGGATAACTTGGGGACCAGCCTTCACAATCTATATATCGCCCAGAAAAAGAATGATAATCGATAACCGGTTGACATAAAAACGTAAGGAAGGACCTGTAGCATTGCGCTATCAGGTCCTTCTTTTATTTTGCAATATTTTGTTTACTTTTATATTTTGGAAAAGGGATTATTCTCATAACATGCACAATGTCGTCGTATGGTATATATCTAACAGCAAGCCCATCCCTTAACTTAATTTTAGTATCCATAGAACTGTCCTCTGGAATCCCCATTACTATTTCCCCATCTTTTGTATGAACGCTTACTACTTGTTTCTTTGTAAGCCCTAATTTTAGTTCTTTTAGCATGATTTCACTCCTTATCAGTTAAAAGATCCCGGATATATATTTATTATATGAGACCTATTAACTATATCGGATGATTTTCCGCTAATGTAAGTATAAAGTGAAAAAAAGTCTTATTGGTCAGAAAGAAAGGTCCACACAACTGATTTTTTAAGGCGTTTTTGCAAATGACCCTATTTCAGGTCCTCTCATCCTCATACTCCGATACTATTTCCGTAATCCCTGAATCCACAAACTCAGGTACTTTGTCCCCCATGCTTGCCTGCAGCAACGTGTAGATAATACTTTCGCCCCAATGATCTTCATTCTGTGAGATTACTGAGGTCAGTTGGCCGTTTCGGAGCGCTTCTTTTACCGTTGGTGTCATGCCCAGTGTCAGTGCATACCGTTTCAAACCTTTGGCTTTCCATATAAGGGTGGAGGTGGAACCAGAAACAAAGTCCAGCCCGATAAAAGCGTTGAAGTGGGGATGGGCTTCTATCATTTGCTCTAGTTCCGCAGTCGCACGGGTCTCGCTGCCCTCGTTAAAACGAACCTCCAATACATCAATGGTTGTCTCCGTCTTTAGATAATCAAGCAGCCCGTTTAGCCGTTGACGGAGTCCATACATTTGGGACATGCCTGCTTCAACCAGAATCATCCCTCGACCATTTAGCAGTCTACTAACTGCTTTGCCCATGGTTTTACCTGTCTCATAATTGTCTGCTCCTATGAAGCTAATCCGGTTGCTTCCAGGAGAATCGGATTCGAAGCAGACGACGGGGATCCCGTTAGCGATAGCTTTATTGATGACCGGAATGAGCGCTTTTTCATCTACGGGATCTATGGCGATGCCATCCAGCTTTTGCTTGATCATCGTTTCCATGATCCGGATTTGCTGTTCCAAGTTAGCTTCGTCAGGGGCTTGAACCATTAATTTAATATTATGTTGATTTGCTGTTTCCTCAGCGTTCTGAGTAATAACCTCGTAGGTGGGATTCACCATCGGATAAATAATACCAAACGTTCGGGAGACTTCATTCTTCTGTGCGGAAGGTATCTGCTGAACATTATCCTTGGCTGGAACGGGCGTGAAAGACGTCTGCGGTGCGGTGTTCATGTTCATCACAGAAGAATTGGACTGGCAGCCTTGAAGAAGTGATACGATGACCACCAGAATTAAAAAGAAGGCTGAGTATTTACGCTTTCTGGCGTTCATAGCTTTTCCTCCCGTGCCGATCCTTATCTGTTGTAACTTTCTCATCGGGTGTTCCTTGCCGGCGATATTCCATCGGTGTCATTCCAGTAAACTTTTTGAACAGGTTTGAGAAGTAATGCTGGTCGTTGTATCCAACCTCAAAGGCGATTTCGAATGTTTTCTGGCGTGTGGTTTTAAGCAATTCCATTGCTTTACGGATTCGGGTCCCGGTCAGATATTCGGTCATGGTCTGGCCTGTCTCCTGGCTGAATACCTTACTCATATGGCTTGGACTCACGCCTATCTGTCTAGAGATATCCTGAAGGGAGAGCTGATCATTGTTGTAGTGAACCGAGATATATTGTTTGACCTTGCTAATTAAGTCGCCATATTTATCGGTGCCTTCGGACCGCCATCTCCATAGCCGTTCGAGCAGGGTACTCAAATATTGCAAGCTGTCTTCAAAGTGCGAAATTTGCTTAATCGACTGTTGAAGCTCTTCAATAAGAGCAGCAGGATCTTCTCCTGTAGTAAAACTTTGCTGTGCGGCCCGCACCGTTTCCAGTGACAGGTCATTTAGCAAATAATAACCGTACATGGAGGTTTTCCAGTTCATGCTGCACAGATCGGCGGCAAATTCTCTAATAAAATCCTCGGCCTCAGAAATGGTTCCGATTTTCAAGAATTCCAAAAATCGGTTGCGGTCAAGAAGCACGCTGCCAACTGGAGAGTCGTAGGAGGATTCCCACAAGGCTGTTTGGTTCTGTTTCGAGAGACGTTTCCAATTTTTATCTTCTTCTGCTTCCAGATATGAGGTATGAATACCCTGAAGCCTTTCGTGAACCGATCCTATACCGAAGGGGAGGTCATATTGGAAAGTGAGTTCCATTTCTTGATGAATATTGTTGACCGATTCAACAACCTTTTCCCGCAGAGCTTCTGCATGGTTGCCCTTAAAGATCCACACTGTCTCGGTGCGACTGCGTTTGAAGAAAAAACTGTCTGTTACCGTCTCCAGTCGATCATTCAAAACTATGTCCATTTTTTGCAACTGAAGGGCATCTTCAACAGGAATCGCATTTAAGAAGCGTAAGTCAAAGACTACGACGGAATAATAACTGGCGGTTAGATTAAGACTCATATAGGACGCAGCTTCAATGGCTTGGGCTGTACTGATTAATCCACCGCAAAGATCGGAGAGCAGCTTCTCGCCAGTGTAAGCAAATTTCTTCTTGTTTCGCTGCTCTTGATCGATTCGCTCGCTGACTCCTTTTAAAAGCTGAATTAGATCGGAAGAACCGACAGGCTTCAAGCAGTAGTCTTCAACCCCAAGGCGTAGTGCGGATTGTGCGTATTGAAATTCGTCATGTCCGCTTAGAATTATGATTTTGATATCGGGCATCTGCTGTCTAACAATAGAACTGAGCTCTAATCCGTTCATAAAAGGCATCTTGATATCTGTAATCAGGATATCCGGCATCCACTGTTCAATTAGAGGAAGGGCCACCTCACCGTCTGAAGCATCCCCGCAATAAATAAATCCTTCCTTTTCCCAGTCAACACAATCACGTATATTCTCACGGATTAGGATCTCGTCATCCACCAACATTACTTTTTTCATGAGAATCCTCCTACTTTTTAGGTATCCGAATCGATATTTGTGTACCTTCTCCATCAGTGCTTTCTAGCTGGACCCCATATCCGTCCCCAAAATACAATCGCAGTCGTTGATGGACATTTTGCAGGCCGAAGCCGCCTTCGATACTGTCTTCCTTATCACTGGCCTCGATGGGCGTTTCCAAATGGTTACGCAGATATTCGAGCCGCTCCGGCTTCATTCCGATTCCATTATCCATTACCGTCAAGACGAGCACATTATCTTTTTCTATATGTCCATCAACGATAATTAATCCTTTTCCACGCTTATTTTTAATCCCGTGATAGAGCGCATTTTCGATCAGCGGCTGCAGAGTCATTTTCAAGATCGGATAGCCCAGAAGCTCTGGTGGAACCTTCATTTCATAATCGAGAATATCCCGATATCGCATTTGCTGGATGACCAGATAACTTTCTGCATGCTCCAGCTCTGTTTTAATAGAAATCCAGTCCCGACCCTTGTTCAGACTAATTCGGAAGAAACGTGATAAAGCCTTTACTAGATTGACAACGCTGTCACTTTTGCCGGCCTCGCTCATCCAAATGATGGAGTCTAGGGTGTTGTATAAAAAATGCGGGTTGATTTGCGCTTGAAGGGTCCGTAGTTCCGCTTTTTGCACCTGTTCCTGTTCATTTATACTTTTTTCGAGCAGCATCTTAATTTTTTCAAGCATGATATTAAAGCTCTTGCCGAGATCTGCAATTTCGTCCCGACCCGTAGGTTTGACTTTGGCTTCCAAATATCCACTTGCCGCTAATCGCATTTTGTTTTGCAGCAGCTGCATGGGTCGTGTAATTCGTTGGGTAAGGAAGAAATAGAGTGTTAACGCAAAAATAGCACTTAGTATCACACTGATGATAATCAACTGCCGGATTCGGTTGGCCTCAGCCACAATTTCTTGCAGCGGTGCCATGCCGATTATTTTCCAGCCTGTAGATTGGGAGGCCGTATATACAACGAACTTCGGTTTACCATCCGTGGGAAGGACGAAGCTCTCCCGGTTCGATTTCTGCCATTGCGACAAATTTGTCTGGTGGATGAGAAGGCTGTCCTTGGGGCTAACTGATGGGACGAAAATTGGCGTATCATTTTGGTCCAAAATATAGAAGAAACCCGTTTTGCCTATCGTAACCTTATCGCAGAATTGTTCAATGAAGGAATCATCCAGATCAATGACGATGAAGCCAATGACTTCATGTGTGATTCGCTGCTTCACCGCAGCCATTATCGAAATGACATTCCGATCCGGGTAGGTAAACCCATCTAATCGATCGTATTCAGAAGCTCCTGAAGGAGGGATCTTAAGCACACTATCCGGGTTGCGGGTTAAATCCTGAAAATGTGGATTACGCAGCGGGTTGCGGCTTTGCTGAAAGACACCTTTACGTTCGCTGATCCCTTTGCCATATAAATTAATCAGTGAGATGTTGAGAACATTCTCGTATTTGTACGTTTCACGATAGAGTTCGAAGGTTTGGAGTATTTCTTTGGCTTCATTATAGGTCTCCGATTGAGAAAATAGAAAATGGATAACCTCAGGGTTCTTGCTTAACTCCAGCAGCCGTTCTGTATCATTGAATAAAAAATCAATGTTGCGAACGAGCAAATCGGCCTCAAGCATACTGGATGCTTTACTATGGTCCGAAATGGAGTGATAGGATTTTTGGTATGATATCAGGCCTACAGCGAGGAGCGGAATGGAAGTCAGAATAATGAACATGGTCAGCAGCTTCGCCCGCAGGCTGGAGGAGATCCAGCGAGTTAATCTCATAGTTTCTGTCCCCTCATTGGTTATTCACGTTATTACGTAACCATCATAACCCAAAATCGTGCAAAAGAGAGATGCAAAAGAAAGCGTAATCATAAAATACAACTTTTGAATAAAAAATTACACACTTTTATTTGGATTGTTCAATTTGCACATAAAAACGAAAACTATACGAAAATGAGGCCGTATATTCGGGTTTTGTAAGCGGTTTATAATGAGGCCAACACCAAAAAAGGTGATCATGAAGGGGGAGAGAAGATAGATGAAAAAAGTAGGTAAGATAGGCGCAGCCCTAACGCTTTCGCTGATGATGATTATGATCTCAGCCTGTGGTAACGGGAACGGAAACGGAAACAACGGCAATGCGGCAGCTGGATCAGGGAATACCAAAGCTGAAGCGACGGTAGCAGCTGAGACCGATGCTGCCGGTAACGATAAAGAAACAGGTAAACCCTTGGTGCTTGGTTTCTCTCAAGTAGGAGCGGAGAGCGGATGGCGTAGTGCAAATACAAAATCGATACAGGAATCGGCCAAGGCGGCAGGTTATGATCTGAAATTCTCAGATGCACAGCAAAAGCAGGAGAATCAAATCAAAGCGCTTCGTTCTTTCATCCAACAAAAAGTGGACGTGATTGCCTTTTCCCCAGTGGTTGAATCCGGTTGGGATACTGTACTCAAAGAAGCTAAGGATGCAGGTATCCCAGTTGTTTTGACTGACCGCGCAGTAGACTCTAAGGATAAATCGTTGTACGTAACCTTTATCGGTTCCGACTTTGTTGAAGAGGGACGTAAAGCGGGACAGTGGTTGAGCGATCAATACAAGGATACTAAGGAAGATGTAAACATCGTTGAACTGCAGGGAACTACGGGTTCTGCACCAGCCAATGATCGTAAGTCTGGCTTCGCTGAAGTGATTGCCAGCAATCCGCACCTGAAAGTTATCGCTTCCCAAACCGGTGATTTCACACGTGCCAAAGGTAAAGAAGTTATGCAGGCGTTCCTCAAAGCCAATAAGGACATAGATGTACTCTATGCCCATAACGATGATATGGCCCTCGGTGCTATTCAGGCTATTGAAGCCGCCGGTCTGAAACCAGGCGTAGATATCAAGATTATCTCCGTTGATGCTGTTAAGGACGGAATGCAAGCTGCCAGTGAAGGTAAAATCAACTTCATCGTAGAGTGTAATCCATTGCTCGGACCCCAATTGATGGAAGCAGCACAGAACATTGTGGACGGCAAAACCCTTGAGCCGCGTATCGTAACCGATGAAACCACATTTACCTCTGAGCAAGCTAAAGAGGTTCTAGCAACCCGTCAATATTAATCCACAATTAGAGAAGAAGAACAGTGAGAAAGTCACTCCATCCGGCTCATTTCCGCCACCGGAGTGGCTTTTTCGCTCCAAAAGGAGTGGAGAACAGTGAGCGATCAAGATCCGATTCTACAGATGAGGGGGATTCATAAGCGTTTTCCGGGGGTTAAGGCCTTGTCCAATGTAGATTTTCGTCTATTTCAAGGTGAAGTTCATGCGCTGATGGGCGAGAATGGAGCAGGGAAATCAACGTTGATTAAGGTTCTGACTGGCGTTTATTCCATTGATGAAGGTGCAGTGGATATGGAGGGCACTCCTATCTCAGTTCTTAGTCCCCAGGATTCACAGGCTGCTGGCATTAGCACGGTATATCAGGAAGTGAATTTGTGCCCAAACCTAACCGTTGCAGAGAATATCTTTATCGGCAGGGAGCCGAGAAAGTTTGGACGTATTTTATGGAAGGAAATGAACCAGAAGGCCACCGTTTTATTGAAAGAGCGACTGAACCTGCATATTGATGTTACGCAACCGCTGCAGTATTATTCGGTAGCCATTCAACAGCTTATAGCTATTGCCCGGGCGCTTAGTATATCCGCCAAAGTACTTATCCTCGATGAGCCGACTTCCAGTCTCGATCGAAATGAAGTGCAGCAGTTATTCGGGATTATGCGGAAGCTGAAGAGCGATGGTCTGGCTATTCTGTTCGTCACGCATTTTCTAGATCAGGTGTATGAAATATCTGACCGGATTACGATTCTTCGGAATGGAGAATTTGTTGGCGAATATATGGTTAATGAGCTAAGCCGCATTGATCTTGTGCTCAAGATGATCGGTAAAGAGCTGAACCTGCTGGAAGAGCTGCCACAATTATCTCAGGAATACAAAGACTCCTCCGGGGAGGTGTTGCTCACCGCAGCCGGTCTCGGACGTAAGGGTTCTATCGAACCTTTTGATTTGACCCTTCATAAAGGTGAGGTGGTCGGCTTGGCAGGTCTGCTCGGTTCAGGTCGAACCGAGGTTGCCCGCTTGTTTTTTGGTGCAGATAAGCCCGATCAGGGGGGAATCATCAGTCCCGGGATCGAAGGCGGAATACATTCACCAAGAGATGCTATTAAGCGAAAAATCGCTTTTTGCTCTGAAAATCGTAAGGCTGAAGGGATTATTGACGACTTGACGGTTAGAGAGAATATTATTCTTGCGCTTCAGGCTTCACGCGGCTGGTTCAAAACCATCTCTCGCAAACGTCAGGATGAGTTAGCTGATGAATATATAAGCTTGATGAATATCAATCCCCCGAACCCCGAACATTTGATCAAAAATTTGAGCGGAGGTAATCAGCAGAAGGTTCTGCTCGCTCGTTGGCTGCTGACAGAGCCAAGATTGTTGATCCTCGACGAACCCACCCGGGGAATTGACGTTGGAGCTAAGGCGGAGATTCAAAAGCTGGTGCTATCGCTTTCCCGGCAGGGAATGTCCTTTCTCTTTATTTCTTCTGAACTTGAAGAAGTGCTGCGCGTAAGCGACCGAATCGCTGTGCTGCGTGATCGGACTAAGGTGAAGGAAATTTCGGGTGAAGAAATGAACCAGCATGAAATCATGCAGGCGATAGCGGGAGGTTGAATTTAGATGAATAGAATGATGAAACATTATCTTTTTTGGCCCTTATGCGTACTCGGGGCATTGCTGCTCTTTAACTTACTCTATTCACCAGACTTCTTCTCCATTGTTCTGAGAGACGGTCATCTTTATGGAAGCCTAATCGATATCCTAAACTTTGGAGCTCCGTTAATTCTGGTAGCGATAGGAATGACGTTGGTTATTGCTACCAAAGGGATAGATTTATCCGTAGGTTCCATCGTGGCCATCTCCGGTGCTATCGCTTGTTTGTCTATCAGTAAGGGTTCTGACCAAAGCTCGCTAGGTTTAGTGATGACTGCAATCTTGTCATCACTAGCATTGTCGCTGGTCCTTGGTCTTTGGAATGGGTTTCTGGTTGCCGGTGCCGGCATTCAGCCCATTATTGCCACCCTGATTCTTATGGTAGCGGGACGGGGAATCGCTCAGCTTGTCACTAGTGGGCAAATCATTACCGTTGATAGTTCAACCTATGAGTATATTGGAGCGGGTTCCCTTGCGACATTGCCCTTTTCAATTTTTATAGTGGCGGCGATGTTAATAGTTGCACTGCTGCTGACTCGTAAAACGGCATTAGGTTTGTTCATTGAATCGGTAGGCAGCAATCCTACGGCGAGTCGATTAGCAGGGATACGATCGAACATGGTTATTATATCTGTTTATATTTTTTGTGGATTATGCGCGGGGATAGCCGGGTTGCTGTTAAGCTCCAACGTATCTAGCGCCGATGGTAATAACGCCGGTCTATGGTATGAGCTGGATGCCATTCTTGCTGTGGTCATTGGTGGAACATCTCTGAACGGCGGGCGCTTTTATCTAATGGGTACGGTTGTGGGTGCACTTATTATTCAGACGCTGACAACTACGATTTATATGATTGGTGTACCGCCTGAAATTACGCTCGTTGTGAAGTCAGTGGTGGTGTTAGCTGTATGTCTGATCCAGTCGGAAACCTTCCGCAGCACGATCATGACCCGCTGGAAGACCCGGAATTACCCCGGAGAGAAGGAGGTTGTCCGCCATGTCCCTTAACCGCAAATTCATTCCTATTCTAGTTACATTTGGCTTGTTCGTCGTCATGTTTGCGGCAGGTTCCTTTCGATATACCGGATTCTTCTCCTTGCAGGTGTTAATGAATCTGCTTGTCGATAACGCTTTTCTACTCATTACTGCTGTCGGGATGTCCTTCGTTATCCTTTCTGGAGGGATTGATTTATCCGTTGGTTCCATTATTGCCCTGACTACTATGGTATCGGCAAGTTTGGTTCAGCAGCAGGGGTGGCCGCCAGCATTGGTTATTCCATTAGTATTAGTTATGGGTGCTGTGTTTGGCTACGGGATGGGTGCGATTATACACTATTTCAAAATACAGCCGTTTATCGTCACGTTAGCGGGTATGTTTCTGGCCAGAGGGCTTTGTTATGTAATTAGTATTGATACGATAACCATTGATAACGCCTTTTACACAAGTGTTGCCCAGACCAAAATTCACTTGCCGGGAGGAAGCTTTGTATCCATCAGTGTTATCATTGCTCTCATTGTTATCGCGGCGGCCATTTATATTGCACATTACACTCGCTTCGGTCGTAATGTGTACGCTTTGGGTGGAAGTGAGCAGTCTGCGTTACTTATGGGTCTTCCGGTAGCAAGAACCAAAATTCTCGTCTATACACTCAGCGGTTTCTGTTCAGCGCTTGCCGGTGTAGTCTTCACCTTCTATATGCTCTCGGGTTATGGCCTTCATGCAGTGGGTCTGGAACTAGATACTATAGCTGCGGTAGTCATCGGAGGGACGTTATTGACCGGAGGAGTAGGGTATGTAATCGGAACCTTTTTCGGAGTGATGATTCAGGGGATTATTCAGACCATCATCAGTTTTGAAGGTACACTGAGTTCATGGTGGACCAAAATCGTCATCGGACTGCTGCTATTCTTCTTCATTCTCCTCCAGCGTTTGCTGATTGCAAGGCGTTCGACCCTAAAGCTATAATGAGGTTACCACCGACATTGGAAGACAAAGCTATTTGTCTTCCAATGTTTTTGTTAGAATCAGTTGGCGGTTTACTGCGATACCACTCAGATGCAGGAGGGAATTATGGGGAAACTGACAAAAGGGATGCTGACGCCAGTTCTGTTGCTGATTCTGCTCCTTACGGGGTGTATGGGGAGTGGTTCCGGCTCAGAGCAAGCTACTATAGAACCTGCTTCACCAGGGGAGACTCAACAGTTGAGTTGGAATCCACCACTTGATGATGCACCAACCGAACCCATAGTCCTCGGATTCTCTCAGCTTGGGTCAGAGAGTAACTGGCGGAATGCGAACACCACTTCTATTGTAGAAGCGGCCAAAGAGTCTGGAATAACGCTCATCATGGAAAATGCAGAACAGTCGCAGGAGAAACAATTTGAGGCAATTCGTTCCTTCATCCGCAAGAAGGTTGACGTTATAGCCATAGCACCTGTTGTCCAGCATGGATGGGAGCCCATTTTACAGGAAGTCAAAAAGTCGGGTATTCCAGTCATTGTTCTCGACCGCTCCGTAAATGTGAAAGACAGCTCGCTGTATGTTACTTTTATCGGCTCGGATTTGTATGAAGAAGGAGTATTGGCTGCCAAGTACATGATTGATAAAATGCGTCATCAGCCTGGAGAAATCAACATCGCAGAATTAGAGGGGACAAAAGGTTCGACACCCTCGATTGACCGCGACCGCGGATTTCGGGATACGATTAAGGAGCTGCCTCGTTTTCAAATTACACATGTTTTACCCGCTGATTTCACGGAGGAACAGGGACGTATCGCTATGAGCCGTTTCCTGGAGAAACCGCGTGAAGAGTGGCCTCAGGTCTTATATTCCCATAATGATGATATGGCGATTGGAGCTATTGATGCTATTGAACTGGCGGGACTTAAACCGGGTCATGATATAATCATTATTTCCGTTGATGGGACTCGTAGAGCCATCGAAAGTATGATCGAAGGAAAAATAAACGCAGTCGTAGAATGCAACCCTTTACTAGGTCCATTACTTGTGCAAGCTACCAAAGAAATCATGGCTGGGCGTACGCTTCCTAAGCGGATGGTTCCCCCTGAAGATATATTTACTCAGGAAACAGCAGCTTTAGAGGTGCAGAATCGCAAATACTAAATCATAGTTACGGGAATTATTAACGAACCAAAGGCTATCTATCTCTCGCATAAGCGAAATATAGGCAGCCTTTGGTTATTATTCTAGGTATGAAAAGAAACGATCACCGCATTAGAAGATCCGATGCTTCCAGTCATTCAATTTGGCGATGGCTTCAACGTAATAATAATCTCCATAAATAAGCGAAACGTCAATGAAGGACGTGCCGCTTCCAGTGCCATGCAGCAGTATAGCTTCATGATCCGGCTGGTCCCAAGTCGCATAATTTCCCGTCAGTGAACGAAGAATACGTTCGGCCGCATCTGCGTAAAGACTCTTTTCCCCGTGCGGTACGATCTCTGCCAGTTCAAGCAGACCTGAGGCAGCAATCGCAGCAGCCGAGCTGTCTCTGAACATACGCTCATCATCTTCGAGGCGGAAATCCCAATAAGGCACTAGATCTTCAGGGAGAGCAGCTATGAAATAATGGGCGATACGTTTAGCTGTATTCAGGAACCGCTCATCCCCTGTGTGGCGGTAAGTATTGATGAAGCCATACAACCCCCAAGAGGTTCCGCGACTCCAAGAAGATTCTACACCATAACCTTGTCCCCCGAAATTCTCAATATAAGCACCAGTCTCCGCATCGAAAGAGATAATGTGTTTGGTTGAACCGTCCTCACGAATACCATACTTCATAGTAGTTTCTGCGTGGCTTATCGCGATATGCTTGTAGCGCGGATCTCCGGTTACTTTGCTGGCCCAAAATAACAGAGAGATATTTAGCATGCAGTCGATAATCACCCAGCCGTATTTATCTTCATTCCAAGCCCGAATAAACTTGCCCACAGGATTATAACGGGCTGCTAGAAAGTTAGCGGCTTCAATCCCTCTACGCAGTGCATCTTCATCCCCAGTAATCGTATGCTTGATGACTGCAGTCGGAAGGAACTGAAAACCCACATCATGATGCATCTCAACCGTCGGTTTAATGAACCATTCCTCTAACGTACCGTCCCAATGCCAGGCAGCATCCTTATAAAAGTCCTTACCCGTAATATCGTGCATAATCCAGAGGATGCCCGGCCAAAAACCAGTCGTCCACCAGTCAGAGCCAATATCATCAAATTTGCCATCCTCGCCAGCGAAATGAGGACATTTATCACCTATTTGCGCTACCATTCGCTCTACCTTATTATCCAGCCTGTTCATAATTTCCCGCCAATACTGTTCACTCACTTGAAACCCTCCAATGGATTGCTGATTTGATATGTATGAGTATAGCCTTCGAAAGAATTTGAAAGTTATGATTTGATATCAGAAAATATTCAAATATTGTCCTATTGCCGTCAATGGAAATAAAGATGTCTCCCTTATCCATAGACTCTTAAAAAACCGCTATTTTTGCTTAAATAACTTCCGCATGGCTATGATAAAATAAAGTACCCAGCTTCATTTAGCGGATGTTACTAAGGAGGTTACACATGACCAGAACCATTCGCGTACTGCTTGCTGATGATGAACCCGTAATTATACGCGGACTGAAAAAACTGCTTTCTTGGGAAGCGCTTGGATTGACTATTGTGGGGGAAGCCAACGACGGGAATGAGCTGAGAGATCTTATGACCACCAGCCAACCTGACCTAATTATTAGCGACATCAGCATGCCGGGTTGTACCGGGATTGATATTATAAAGGAAATACATGATTCCAAGCGTCAGATCAAAGTCATTTTTATTAGCGCTTACCAGGAATTCTCATATGCGAAGCAGGCGCTTCAATATGGAGCGATGGATTATTTGGTTAAACCCGTCAATAAAAATCAGCTCGAAGAGGTGGTTAGCAGGGCCGTCTCTATTATCCGCCAGGAATCGGAAGGCGAGCGCAATAAAGAGTTGCTGACACATTATGAGCGGAAGAATCGAATCGTTACGATTGAAGAAATGCTCGACAGCTTGACGGATGGTAACAGAGGAGTAGCGGATACGTTGATCGATATGGGGGTAGTTACGGTTAGCAGTATTGTCAGTATCTGTCTGCTGGAAATGGATGAAGATGCTGAGCGTTCTATACGTTGGGAAGAGCGTGAGCGTAAGCTGGTTGAATTCGCCTTATTCAATATCATAAAAGAGACAGTCGACCAATTGGGTAACGGTTTTGTGTTTCGTAAGGGTGAGCAGTTCGGAATTCTATTACAGCACGAGAATATGGAAGAGATGAGCAGGCTGGCTGAAGATCTTCATTATAAAATAAACAGCTTTTTAAAATTAAAGGTATCCATTGGAATCGGGTGTCCCGTTGACGATATTGTTGACTCGGACCACTCTTACAGATCTGCATTAAAGTCGCTGCATAAAAAGTATTTTCAAGGCCTAAATCAGGTGATTCCGTATGATGTGGCCCTAATTGAAGATACGGTTCAGGTAGGAACACTTAGCGAAATTCAGAAAGAATTAGGCTCAGCACTTACCTCTCAGAATAAAGAAAGAGTAACAGAGCTAACACAAAGCTTACTGCAGAATATCCGGCTGCTAGCTTACGGCAATAAAAACCTTGCAGTTTCGACCCTATATAATACGGTAATGCTGCTGGAGCAAGAGATGCTGGAATATGGATTTTCCATGGATATTACAGGTCAAATGATGTATCCGCTACTAGAAGAATGGAGCCGATTTTCGACGTTTGATCAGGTCGGGGAAGAGTTTAGGCAGATTGTCGATAGAATGTACCTGCAGATTGTCGGTAGGATGAACGGCAAGGAATCCGCCCCATTGTCCCAAGTGAAAAGCTATATTGAAGAGCATTATGCGGAGAATATTACCCTAGAGTCGATGGCAGCACTCGTATACATGAATTCATATTATTTCAGCCATTTTTTTAAAAAACATACGGGCCAAAATTTCAAGAATTACGTAACGGAGGTTCGGATGAAACACGCCCTTCGGCTCCTTTTGCATCGAGATTTGATGGTATATGAAATTGCAGAACAAGTAGGCTATAATAATGCCCGGCATTTCAGTGATATGTTCAAGAAAAAATATGGTAAGCTTCCGCAGGAATATAAACAGTCCTTCAAAGAGCAATAGCGAATTGCTGCCGGTCTTGTATAGAAAGGAAAAAAGGAGTTTGTTCTCTAATGCGTATATGGGGTCGTAAATCGAATAGTATATTTGTAAAATTCTCTACCTCGTTTATATTGGTGGGTCTGATTCCGTTGTTTGCCCTTAGTTTTTTCTCCGTGAAGATTTTTTCGGGTTATGTGGAAAGGTATACAACGAGCAATTTGCAGCAGATGGTTTTATATATGAGCTATAATTTGAATTCGTCCTTCAAACAATATAATGATATGTCCAAGTTGATGTATACAGGACGCTACGAGGGTTATATCGACACCACCAAGCTCAATCAAACCTATAATGTCAATGACTTGGAGTCCATTAATGCAATACCGATTAACACCTTTTTAAAGACCATTCTTTATAGCGATCCCTATATTCAAAGTGCCTATTTTATAAGGTCAATGGATAACAAAATATATTATCAAAACAAGGATAACAACGGCTTGACCGAAGAAATTTTTCCCTATAAAGATTGGAAATCGACGATGATCAACGAGCCCTCCCGATTAGCAATTATCCCGACACATCCAGAATCCTACTATTTGAACTCGAAAAGAAAGGTGTTTACGATTGGCCGGAATCTTAGTGATATCTCCGGTGGACTCGTAACTCAGGAACCGAAAGTAGTTGGTACTTTATTTTTCGATGTAGATGCATCAATGTTTGATCAATTCTTTAAAGAGCTGAATCTGGCGGAGAAGGATGAAATGTTTTTATTGGATGGGGATGGGAATACCTACTTCAGTAATTTAAAAGTTCCGGAGGATGGACAAGTCCTGGATGCAAATAACAATAGCGAAATGATAACCATAAGTGAGAGTATTCCCTTTCTAAATGGCCGCCTAGTAGCTAGAATTTATAAGGAAGGATTGTTCCAGCAGTTAGTAAATGCCAGGACAACTGTCTTTATTGCTATCCTTATTTGTGCAGTTGTCATGATTGTAATGGGCACATGGTTCTCCCGACGTCTCGCTGCACCTATTCGGAAATTAATTAAGCAGATGACGGTAGTGGAATCAGGAAATCTGGACGCGAAGCTGCTGGTAGAGAGCAACGATGAGATGGGCAGGTTAGGCCATGGCTTTAATCGAATGATTGAGCGGCTTCAAGCTTATATTGATGAGGCTTATGTGGCTGAAATCAAGCAGAAGCAGACTGAGCTTAATGCATTGAAGAGTCAAATCCGCCCTCACTATCTATATAATACGCTCGAAGTCATACGTATGAATGCCGTGGATAAAGACGTGGATGAAGTTGCTGACATGATTCTTTCCTTATCTAACCAATTGAAATATGTAATAGATTATGGAGAAGAAAGGGTGAGCATTCGAAGTGAGCTGGAACATCTGAAGGATTATTTTTACATCATGTCGGTACGCTATGAGAATCGGTTTGAGCTTCATTGTGATATTCCCCCGGATGTAGATTTGGAATGGTCGATTCTAAAGCTTTCCCTTCAGCCTATTGTGGAAAATGCGGTTCAGCACGGACTCCGAACTAAAGGGAAGGGTACTGTGGAGATAACCATGGAACGGCGGGAGGAACAACTCGCAATAACGGTATATGACAATGGTATCGGGATGAACGAAGCTACTCTAAATCGATTAAATACTCAACTGGATGATCCCAAGGCACCTAGCAAAAATATTGGCTTGAAAAATGTCCATGAACGCATGAAATCAGTTTTCGGGGAAGGTTACGGTTTATCGATTAGCAGCAGGGAGCATATTGGAACTTCGGTGTTACTGCTATTCCCAGTCCTTAATAAATTTGATGTAAATACGAATAATGAAGAGACGGATTTCACGTAGGTCCGTCTTTTTTACTGCCCAAATTCTTAAATTCCTGCACATCGTGCTTAAGAAAGTTCATTCAAAGCTACTAATATCGATGCTATTCTAAAAGCAAGGGAAACGCTTACTAAGCGATGATGCGCACATCGGAAAATAGGTTTCCGGCTTTACATTCGAGGAGGGTTCATATACAGATGATGAAAAAATCGATGATTAAACTATCTGCATCACTACTTGTGGGTATGACTGTACTTTCCGCTTGCGGAGGAGATAACACTAACAACGCTGCGAATACAAATGCAACTAATGCACCCGACAATCAAGCACAAGCTACCGATGCACCGAAGGAAATTAACTTTACCATAGGTTATGCTTCGGGTGACCCTGCTACTAAGTCAGCCATTCAGAATACGATTAAGGCCTTTACAACAGCTAACCCTAATATAAAAATAACGGACCTGAGCGAAACCACATCTGCTGCTTATCTGGATTGGCTGAAAACGAAAGATGCAGTTGGAGAATTCCCGGATTTGGTGGAAATGCGGGATACCAAGATTTTTGCCGATGCCGGTAAGATTGCCGAGCTGCCTGCAGATTTGAAGGACATGTTCGATAACATCCCTGAGGTTGATGGCAAAGCGTGGAATGCACCGCTAGGTGTAAATGTGCCGCAAGGCATTATCTACAGCAAAAAAGCGTATGCAGACGCCGGGATTACAGAGCTTCCGAAAACTTACGATGAATTTATTGCCATCCAAGAAAAGCTTAAAGCAACAGGTATTTCTCCGATCGTTGTAGGGGGTAAGGATATATTCCATATGGGCTTCTGGCTCAATAAATTCCTCATTGACGATGTGTATTCAAAAGATCCGGACTGGAACGCTAAGCGTACTGCCAAAACAGTAAGTTTTACAGATGCTAACGTGGTTCAAGCAATGACCGATTATAAAGAACTTTTCACAAAATATGTTGACAAGGGCTGGTTAAGCACAGCAGATAACCAAACAGCGTCTATACTGGTTTCTGGTAAGGCTGCTCAGTTATATTCCGGAACCTGGATGTTTGGACAGATTGCTGAAGCGGATCCAACCTTCGAATTCGGATTTTACGGGCTGCCTGACCGTGAAGGTAAATTGAATGTTATTGGATTGCCATCACCTGCCGGATGGTCCTTATCTGCAGAAGCTGCTAAAGATGCTGATAAAACAGAAGCTATCAAGTCTTTTATCCGATTCTTCTTTGCTCCTGAACAATACTCTACTTACTTGGCCAGTGTTAACGGTATTCCATCTACCAAAGAAAAAGTGACCTATGAGACCGGTGAACAAATGAAAACAGCACTGGATATCATTGCCGATCCTGCGGTTACCAAATCACTTGCGATAAATAACTGGTGGGGCGATAGCCAAATCCCTCCCCAATTCCGTAACTGGTATTACAAACTGATGCAGGATCTAGTTGCAAAAGACGCTAATGTTGCTGAGTATATGAAACATGCGGATACCGAATATGACAATGAAGTAAAAGCTAACGCACAGTAAACACAGCGAAGGATCAGCGTGGAAATAGAGGGGGCCTCTGCTCCGGCAGCGGCTCTTCTTATCTTACATGTGCTTCCTGGAGGGAGAGAGAATAATGGCCGTGCCTTCTGTAAGTATTGAAAACTCGTATGTAGCTGCTAAGAAAAAGAAAAAGTGGCAGTCCTACGCTCTGGTATTCATACTACCATCATTCATACTATATACCTTGTTTGTAATTATACCCACGCTGGGCAGCGTATATTATAGCTTCACATCCTGGGATGGAGTCAGCTCTGATGTCCGATTTATTGGCTTTGCGAATTTCGTAGAAATTTGGAATAGTCCAAGAGTTCATAACGCACTTAAAAATACGATGTTGTTAACAGTAAGTTTGGTTATTTTAGAAAATATCGTAGCTATTATGCTGGCGATGTTGGTTGATAAAGTTCGCTGGTTCCGTAATTTATTCAGAAGTGTGTTTTATTTTCCGGTACTGATCAGCGGTATCGTAATGGGCTTTGTCTGGACAATCATTCTGAATTACAACTTTGGCGTCGTTAATCAAATGCTGGATTCTATTGGGCTTGGAGCCTATATCGTAGACTGGCTGGGAAATCCCAAATATGCGATGTTATCGATTATATTGTCAACGGTCTGGAAATCTGCAGGTTACTATATGATTATCTATTTGGCCGGATTGCAAGGGATCCCGCAAGAGCTGACTGAAGCGGCTAGCATTGATGGAGCCAATGGAAGACAGCAATTCCGTCATATCACCTTTCCTTTACTTGCCGGTTCAGTAACTGTTTGTATGGTTCTATCCATGATCAGTTCACTGAAGATATTTGATCAAATTGCCGTCATGACCGATGGTGGACCGGGATTTGAGACAGAAACATTAACCTATATTATTTACAAGGTAGGTATTGGTGAGCTAAGACAAGGTTTTGGTACCGCAATGGCGTTAGTATTGTTCCTGATTATTTTGATTATCACTGTATTCCAGGTAAAAGTCCTCCAGAAAAGGGAGGTTCAACTATAATGACTATGCAAGCACGTAAAAGACTCATAGATGTCCTTCTGTTACTGTTCACACTTCTTATTGCCGTTGTATTCTTCTTTCCGATTTTCTTCAGTCTGATGTCTGCATTCAAAAGTAATGCTGAAATCATGCGGGATGCCATTGCTTTCCCAAAATCATTTTATTTGGGCAGCTTCAAGTATTTGTTGACTGAAACAGAGTTTCCAAGAGCGATTTTGAACAGCTTGATTCTGACAGCTATCGCTATTTTTGCCCAAGTGTTAATTATTCCTATGGCGGGTTACGCGATTGAGCGAAGAAATGCCAAATGGACAAAGTTTGTATTCCTTTACTATCTGGCAGGGATGATGATCCCTTTCCAAGCTTATATGCTTCCCCTATTCAAAGAACTGAAAATGTTTGGTTTATACGGTAATCTCGCAGGCCCAATTGTTATATATGTATCCGGTGCGGTCGGATTTGGTTGTCTCCTGTATACCAGCTTCATGAAAGGTATTCCAAGAGAGATCGAAGAAGCCGCAGAAATTGATGGATGCACTAGATACGGGATATTCTGGAGAATCGTCTTCCCGTTGCTGGGACCTTGTACAGCGAGTATGGTCGTACTTAACGGACTGGGGATTTGGAATGACTATCTGATGCCAATGCTTGTTCTTCCTTCCGGTCAGGCGAAAACAATGGTCGTGGAAATATTCAGGTATATTGGTGAGTTCTCCTCACGCTGGGATATGATATTCGCTGGTACTACAATGTCTATTGTGCCGGTTCTGATTGTGTTCATTTCTCTTCAAAAGTATTTTGTCAAAGGTGTAGCAGCAGGTGCAATTAAGGGATAAAAACTTCACTGAAAGAGGCGAGGAAATTCTCGCTTCTTTTTTTTGTGGATTTATGTTATCATTATTCGTTATGACATAAAAGTTCGATGATTAATAATATATGTATTTGAGATTAAGGAGACAAAATGACATTTCAAGAATTAAACATTATACCCCCGATTCTAAAAGCATTAAGTAAAGAGGGCTATACTTCACCGACACCTATCCAAGAACAATCGATCCCGGGAGTGCTTGCGGGCAGAGATTTGCTGGGCTGTGCTCAGACTGGAACAGGTAAAACGGCTGCATTTTCACTGCCAATTATTCAGCTTTTAAGCGAACAGTCGAGCAGCATCAGCACAGGCCGCAAGATTCGCTCTTTGATACTTACACCTACAAGAGAGCTTGCTCTTCAGATTGATGAAAATATTAAAGCGTACAGCCAATTCACGAATATTCGTTGTACGGCTATCGTTGGCGGTGTGTCCCAAAAAGCACAGGAGCGCGCTCTGCATCAAGGTGCAGATATTTTAATAGCCACTCCGGGCCGATTGTTGGACCTAATGAACCAAAAACGTGTAGATCTGCAATTCGTAAAAATCTTAGTATTGGATGAAGCCGACAGAATGCTTGATATGGGCTTTATACATGACGTGAAGAGAATTATTACTAAGATGCCTGCAAAAAAACAAACACTGTTCTTCTCGGCAACGATGCCGCCTGAAATAGATAAAATGGTTAAATCCTTGCTGGTTAATCCAGTGAAAGTGGAGATTACTCCTGTATCCTCTACAGTAGATCGGATAGAGCAATCCGTTTATTTGTTAGAAATGGGTAACAAGCAAAACCAATTGAACCTTCTTTTAGAGGATAAATCTATCGTATCGGCTCTGGTGTTTACCCGTACCAAACGTGGAGCGGACCGTGTAACTAAAGATCTGGCTAAAATTAATGTTTCTGCACAAGCCATTCATGGAAATAAGTCTCAAAATGACCGCCAGAATGCTCTGAGAAATTTCAAAAGCGGAGCAACTCGGGTATTGGTAGCGACGGATATCGCAGCTAGAGGGATCGATATTGATGAGCTTTCACATGTAATCAACTTCAACTTACCTAACATTCCTGAAACCTATGTTCACCGCATTGGACGTACCGGTAGAGCAGGGCTTAGCGGAACGGCGATCTCTTTTTGTGAAGTAGATGAGCTTCCATTCCTTAAGGATATAGAGAAGTTAATTGGTAAGACGATTCCCGAAGTGAAGGATCATCCTTATCCGATGAAGAGAATTCCTCAATCCTTTAAGTCCGGACAACCGTCGAAGTCATCCAACTCAAAGCCGGGAAACTCAAGACCAGCAGGCTCAAGACCTGAAAGCTCGTCAAGACCTGCAAGCTCCAAAGCTGCTGCAAGCACCAAACCAGCAAGCACAAGATCTGAGCAGCCTAAGCCTAAGCTCCAAACGAAAGCAAAGGCTAACCCGCCGCGGAAGCCAAAGTCCGAGTGGTTCAAAAAAGAAAGTAAAGTCAGCAGATAACATTTGCTGCTATATAATACCTAAATGTTAAAGGTCTGTCTCTGAAGTTATCTTCGGAAACAGACCTTTTTTGTCGTTCTTATTGTATTTATTCACTTTTCCGATATTTAAGCGGAGTAGTTCCAACCACTCTTTTGAACAGTTGATTGAAATAAGAAGCATTCGGAAAACCCACATTAATGCCTATTTGCTCTACACTGAGCGTAGTTGTTCCAAGCAGTCGGCAGGCTTGTTTTATCCTTCTTGCTGTTAAATAATCGACTAATCGTCCACCCGTTTCCTGATGAAAGATTCTGGAAATGTAGGATTTTGACAAATGAATTTCATTTGCCAGTTGCTCCAGATTAACCTCCTCCGAAAAATGCTCCTCGATCCATTTCATTATTTTTTCGGAATAACGCAGATTTCTAAGCTCAGAGTTGCGGCGCAGCTCAGTGCTATCTGTTTCAAGACAATTAAGAAGCTGGAGCAGTAACATCGTAATGTCTTCACTATCTTCCTCTTGGTTATTCTGTTGTGAACGTTCATAAGATTCGAGTACCCACTCCACAGCGCCGAAATTGGCGTTTAGATCGTAAGCATAGTTCATATCATTACCGTGCGTGAGGCCAGAGAACAACGCTTTTCGTTTGGCAAAGTTCATCAACAACTTCTCGGCGATAGTAGGTTCAATATAAAAGATCGTACGTTCGAACGGACAGTCTGTAGAGACCTCTGAATAGATGCGATGGAGTTGATAGGGCTGGAAAAAGAAGAGCATACCCTTGCGAATGTCGTACATCTGCTGATTAACCACAACATTGCCCTGACCTGCATGCACGAACATAATTTCACAACATTGATGCCAGTGATAATATCCCTTGTAATGATCATCTGTGTATAATTTATAATCCCAGACCAGGGTCTTCCGTTTATCAAAAATAACAGGCTCAAACAGTTGTTTCATGCCTCTCTCCATACTCCTTCATGATGACAAAATATAAACATTTTATCATATCCTATCATAACTTTAAGCCCGATGTAAGCGTTAAAATGAACGATGTAAGGAATATGAATCGAATACTGGAGGATAACTGTATGAACCAGGTAATTACCTACTCCTCCCCAGCTAATATTCCAACTTGTGAGGATTTCAGTGTACGGGTCAGACCCGTTGATGGGGAATGGATAGAGCTTAGTATTTATGAAGTAAAAGTGGATATGCATCAGGTACGCTCGGCTTCTATGGCTTCTTTTGATATGGAAGGTATGGTGGAAGTCGAAGTTAAATGTCATTATACCAAGTTAGATAAAGTTGTAATTCGTCCTAAATCACGGAACATCCATTTTAATCAGCGAGAGGATAAGATTCACTTTTGTGTGGACCAACCTATGAAACTATCTATAGAAATCAATGGTGAATTGTTCCGCAATTTGCATTTGTTCGCAAATCCATTAGAGGTAGAGCCCCCACAGCAAGTGGATGGGAATGTTGTACTTGTGAAGCCGGGCATTCATCGTACGCAGGACTTGCTGCGGTTACTTGCTTCTAGTAATACGGATAAGGGCAGGGTTCTGGAGGTGTTATATTTTACAGCGGGATCTCATTACATCGAAGAAACAGTACTTCGTATACCTTCTGGAATAACTGTATATATCGCGGGCGGTGCGGTAGTAATCGGTTCACTGGTATGTGAGAACGTGCAGGATGTACATATCCGTGGCCGGGGATTCTTGTATTTGTCAGAGTTTCATCGGTTCTCTGCTTTTCGAGGTGTTCGAATTGTATTTTCAAGTCATGTAAGTGTGGAAGGTATAACCGTTATTGACCCGCCGCATTACAGCATCTTCCTTGGACAGTCAGATCATATTGTTATCACCAACTTTAAATCGTTCAGTACGCGGGGCTGGAGTGATGGGATTGATATGATGTCTTGCTGTGATGTGAGGATTACAGATGTCTTTATGCGCAATTCAGATGATTGTATCGCCATTTATGGGGCTCGGTGGGATTTCTATGGGGATTCTCGTAATATATCGGTTACCGATTCTGTTCTCTGGGCAGATGTCGCACATCCGCTGATGATTGGGACGCATGGAGATCACCAAGGTAAGGGTGATTTGATTGAGAATATAGTCTTCGACAATATCGATATTTTGGAGCATCATGAGCCTCAAGAGAACTATTGGGGAGCTATGGCGATCAATGCAGGTGACCGGAATACGATACGCAATATCCTGTACAGTAACATCCGTGTTGATGATTTTGAGCAGGGGCAGCTGTTCGATATCAGGGTTGTTTTTAACAAGGATTACAATCCTGTGCCCGGGTCACGCATCCAGAATATAACTTTCAAGAATATCGAATACCACGGTAACAGTGAGAATCCATCCCGTATTCAAGGATATGATGTAGAACGAGTCGTCGACGGAGTCACTTTTATTAATCTACGGATAAACGGCGAGCTTGTTGATCATCTGGAGGAAGATTATATCAGCATTAATGATTTTGCTCAGAATGTTGTTTTTATGAAAGAGGATAGTTGTTCCAATTCATTCCATGAAAAAGGAGATAGTGACATGGTACAAATGATTCGAAATCCTATTCTGACTGGCTTTCACCCCGATCCATCCTTTATCCGGGTAGGTGAGGATTATTATATAGCAACGTCCACCTTTGAATGGTTTCCAGGCGTGGAAATTCATCATTCGAGGGATTTAGTGCATTGGCACTCCATTACTCGCGTACTGACAGAAACGTCTCAGGTTGATCTGCGTGGGAATGGAAGTTCCGGCTCCATTTGGGCACCGGCATTATCTTATGACAATGGTGTGTACTACTTGTTATTTACGGATGTTAAATCGCGGAAAAGTGTATACAAAGATTTACATAACTATTTAATTACGGCGACTGATATTCTAGGTCCTTGGAGCGAGCCCACACGGTTGAATGGCAGCGGATTTGACCCTTTTTTGTTCCATGATTCAGATGGCCGTAAATGGCTGCTGAATATGCGCTGGGACTTCCGCAAAAATCACAGCAACTTCTCTGGAATTATTATGCAGGAGTATGATCCGACAACCGGCAGGTTGACTGGACCTATCCACGAAATCTACAAAGGAACACCCATTGGGGTAACCGAAGGGCCGCAAATGTACAAGCGTGACGGATATTATTACCTACTTGTTGCTGAGGGTGGTACAGGGGTCAACCATATGGTCACGTTGGCAAGAAGCCGCACACTTATTGGACCTTATGAAACAGATCCTGACTTCCCGATTATGACAACTGCACATGACTTGACCTATCCATTCCAACAGGCAGGTCATGGTTCACTCGTGGAAACCCAAACAGGTGAGTGGTATATGGCTCATTTGTGCACACGACCTATTCCAGGGACAAGAACGATGAATCCACTGGGAAGAGAAACGGCGATTCAGCGCTGTGTTTGGACTGATGATGGATGGTTGCGATTGGCTCATGGCGGTAAATTACCAGCAATGGAGACTATGGCTCCAGAATTGCCTGCGCATCCCTTTGACGAGTTACCGGAAAAGGATGATTTCGAGGGGGAAAAGCTTGGGTATCCATACCAAAGCTTGCGTGTGCCTTTTGATGAATCATGGGTTAGTTTGCGTGAACGTCCGGGTTACTTAAGCATGAAAGGCAGAGAATCACTGGCTTCTTTACATGATCAGAGTATGGTGGCGCGGCCGATTCAGCATTTTGAGTGCAAAGCGACTACTTGTCTAGAGTTTGAACCCGATAGCTTCCTGCAAATGGCTGGGTTGGTCTGCTATTATGATGATTCTGATTACTATTATTTGCGTGTAACTGCAGATGAGATTAGAGGGAAATGCCTGGGTGTAGTGCAGTGCATAGGCGGCAAATATGATGAGATCTCTTCGATGCAAATTTCGGTGAAGGACTGGGACCGATATTACTTGAAAGCAGAAATCTCCGGTCGTGACTTGTTGTTCTATGCTTCACCCGATGGGATCCAATGGACCGCAGTTTGCACACCACTTGATTTCGGAACTCTTTCTGACGAATACGGGGGGAAGCTCGGCTTCACCGGATCCTATATCGGGGTTTGTGCGCAGGATTTGGATCAGCAGGAGAAGGTTGCGTATTTCGAATTCTTTGAGTATAGAGGAGTATTAGGATAGGATTTACTAGGCGTTCTAAAAGGCATAAAATGCATATACTCGGCCGATTCACCTTTAGACTATACAGGGTGAGTCGGTTTTTTGCGTTAATGGTACAATTGTAATATTCAGTTCACTTGGAGTTCAAATAAAGAGAATATAATAAAAAGGTATTTTAAGCGAATTTTGATTATGAAGTGGGGCGGTATGGATGACAATGATTATGGTTGTTGATGATGAAGCTCACATTCGTGAGCTAGTGAGGTTGTTTTTAGAAGATGAGGGCATGGAGATTATAGAGAAAAGTAACGGTTTGGATGCTTGGGATTACTACGAGAATAATCCGGTTGATCTGGCAATTATCGATATCATGATGCCGGGAATGGATGGCTGGGAGCTTTGCAGAAGACTCAGGGAATCAGGGGATAAGCCCATACTTATGATTACAGCAAAAGGGGAACCTGCGGACAAAATCAAAGGGTTCCGACTGGGTACAGATGATTATCTGGTGAAGCCATTTGATCCGATGGAATTGGTTATGCGGGTAAAGGCTTTGCTCAAACGTTATGGAATATCGACCTCACATACGATCAGGCTTGGTGACGTAACTCTGGATAAAAAGAGCTATCAGGTTTTTTATGCGGACTCAGGAGCATCGGCTACACTCCCTCTTAAGGAGTTTGAACTATTATGCAAGCTGGCGAGCTATCCCGGACAAATCTTCACTCGGGACATGCTGATTCGTCAGATCTGGGGTTATGAATATGACGGGGATGAACGAACGGTTGATACCCATATCAAGCGTCTGCGGGAGCGGTTTCAGAATTATAGTCATGATTTCAAAATAGTTACTTTAAGAGGTATGGGATATCGGTTGGAGGTTCTCCATGATTAAATCGCTTTATGTCCGAGTGGTTATAACTTTTCTGGGAGCTATTATGATCAGTGGTGTCATTGGTTCGCTGCTCATCAATAGTCTATACATTGGGCAGATCAAAACCATGATTCAGGACGATATGATGGAGAGCGGCAAAGTTATTATTAAGGCGTATGAAGAGGAGCATGGTGAAAATCTCGACTCCCTGATGAAGGGGGTAACTTCCCTGCCGTTATATTCTGTACGGATGTATGACAATGAAGGTAACCAGCTGTATACAAGCAGCAAAGAGATTGGTGAACAGGCAAGTAAAGATGAAGCGAATCTTCAATCCGTCCTGAAGGGAGAGTTTTTTCGCAGCGATCTGAGTAAGGGAGTTAGAGGTAGAAAGGAGTTGACGGTGGGCATTCCGTTTTCAATTGACGGGTCACCTAGAGCACTTTTCATATCACCTGAAATTAGTGAATTACTCAATAAAGTTGCTAATTTCATGAAGTCCCAATTACTGATCGTGCTGGGCTGCGGGAGCATTCTAATTCTTTTGGCAGCGAGATATATCGTACTTCCTTTACAGCAATTGACGCGGGCGACACGTAGAATGGCAAAGGGAGATTTCAGTGTTAGCTTGCAAACGAAACGAAATGATGAGATTGGGCAACTGACAAGAAGCTTTAATGTTATGGCTCAGGAGTTAGGGACGCTTGAGGGAATCCGCAAGCAGTTCGTCTCTGACGTTTCCCATGAATTTCAGTCTCCACTAACATCGATTAAGGGGTTCACCCAAGCCTTAAAGCGTAAAGATATGGACGAAGCCAGCCGGCTGCGGGTATTGAATATTATTGAGCAAGAGAGTGACCGTCTCTCCAGGTTATGCGGTGATTTACTACAATTGTCTACGCTTGAATATGAGCATCTTCAACTGTCACCAGAGAGCTTTTCTTTAGATGAGCAGCTTCGTAAAATTGTAATTTCTCTGGAACCGCAGTGGTCCGTGAAAAATGTTACCCTTGACCTTGAACTGCCCTCAATAACGATCGTAGCCGACGAGGATCGTCTGAGTCAGATATGGAGCAACCTCTTAAGTAACAGCATCAAATTCACGGATAAGGACGGAATGATCTCTATAACAGCCATAGAACAAGGGGATCAAGTGCTGATTCAGATTGCGGACAACGGAGTGGGGATGCCTGAAGAGGAAATTAGGAATATATTCAAGCCTTTTTATAAAGTGGATAAAGCCAGAAGCCGAGAAGTGGGCGGCAGCGGTATAGGGTTGTCTATTGTTAAGCGAGTTGTTGATCTGCATCACGGTCAGATTGAAGTTACAAGCGCATTGGAAAAAGGAACAACCGTATCGGTTCAACTTCCTCTTCTTTATTCCACCCCCGAAAAGTAAAATCCGAACCCCGGTTCACACTGAGAATCAGGGTTCGGATTTTATACTTAGAGTAGAAAGTACTAATTAAGTTTGTATAACCCTAAAGGCCGTTTCCCATAAAAAGGGGACGGCCTTTAGAAACTCTAACTCTAACTCTAATTTTAGGTTTAGTTGCACTTTGTACAACTAAACCAGTTTGAATCGCTATCCTCTGTCCATCCACTTAATACATAACCTCGATATTAGCTTCATTCAGTCGTTTCAGCCATATTTCAGAAGGCTTACGGTCTGTAATCAAATAGTCAATTCGGCTTAATTCCACCAGCTTGGTGAAGGCTGTTTTATCAAACTTGGTATGATCGGCGAGCAATATGACCTTGTTAGCCTGCCGCAGCATGTATTTTTTCAGCTCGCACTCCGGTTCATTGGAATCCGTCACGCCATTCTCCGCATCTACCCCTTTGCAGCTAATCACAGCTGTGTCCACATTGTAGCGTTGAATAGTGTCATGAGCTACAGGACCCACAAGAGATAACGAACGGTAGCGGAGAGAGCCACCGGTGGAGATGATGTTCATCGTCGAATTCGCAAACTCATGCAGAACATTAATAGAATTGGTTATGATTGTCAGGTTGTTTTTATTGCCCAGCAGCTTCAGGAACTCGAAGGAGGTGGAGCTGGGATCAACCATAAGTGTATCTCCATCATTAATTAGGTCGAGTGCCTTCAGTGCAATATTGCGTTTGATATCCGTATTGAGGGCATTGCGTGTTACGAAAGGCAAATCCTCATTGGTATGCCGATTCAGCATGGCACCTCCATAGGTGCGGCTTAGGATGCCATCCTTCTCTAATTTCTCCAAATCCCTGCGTATAGTTTCTTCCGTCACTTCGAACATTCGGCTTAAATCTGAGACCAGCACCCGTTTGTCCTGATGTACCAGATCTATTATTTTATTACGTCTTTCGCCAGCTAACATAAGATCACCTTTCCCGAGGAAACTATGAATTCGCTAATAATGTAAGGTTATATTTTCTACTATTAAGCTAAACATGGAAATCTGTGTTTTGCAACAAACAAAGGTGAAACAGCCTTTATTTCAGTATAAACTCCTCAAAACAAAGAGTAAACAAATAAAAACAACATTATTTATATTTTATTTGTTGACAATACAGATTTATGGAGCTACGATGAGATTGCAAAGCAAGCAGATGATGAAACGATATGAACTACATACCTTTTTTAAAAATACTAGGAGGTTGTCTATTCATGAGTACTCGTGTGTACTATGTGCCATCCATCAACATTATGGGTAAAGGTTGCCTGAAGGATTTGGGTCCTTACATCCAAGAGTTGAATTTGAAGAAAGCCTTGGTGGTTACGGATAAGTTTTTGGTGAAGAGTGGTATAGCCGGTAAGCTCCTGACGGTATTGGATGATGCTGGAATCGAATATGTCGTTTATGATGAAGTAAAGCCGAATCCTACCTGCAAAAATGTACATGATGGTGTGGAATTTCTAGAGTCTCATGGATGTGACTATCTGATCTCTATCGGCGGAGGTTCACCACAGGATACAGCGAAAGCTATTGGGATCATCGCAACGAACGGCGGGCATATTTCAGAGTATGAAGGCGTTCACAAATCCAAAAATAAATCACTGCCAATTGTGGCGGTTAACACGACTGCAGGGACGTCAAGTGAAGTAACGATCAACTATGTGATTACAGATGAAGAACGTAAAGTGAAGATGGTTATGGTGGATAAAAATAGTATCGCAACCCTCTCTGTAAATGATCCCGAGCTGATGGTTGATAAACCAGCTGACCTTACCGCTGCAACGGGAATGGATGCACTGACCCATGCGATTGAGGCATTGGTGACTCCGGGTGCTTATCCTGTAACCGATGCAACGGCGCTGGCCGCAGTAGAGATTATCTTCAATAATTTGGCTCGCACAGTGAAGAACGGCCATGATATTGAAGCACGCGAGCAGATGGTTTATGCGATTTTCCTCGGTGGTTTAGCCTTTAATAATGCGGGACTTGGTTATGTTCATGCTATGGCTCATCAGCTTGGTGGAGTATATGATCTTCCGCATGGAGTATGTAACGCTATGCTGTTGCCTTATGTAGAGGAAGAGAATGCTAAATATGTGCCGGAGAAATTCAGAGCTATTGCTAAAGCGATCGGCTTACAGGTTAATGATAAGAGTGACAAGGAATGCGCTGATTTCGTCATCGAATCTATCAAAGAACTGTCTAAAGAAGTAGGAATTCCCGCCAAGCTATCGGAGCTAGGAGTAGATGAAGTCGATCTTGATCTATTATCCGAGAATGCTATGAAGGATGCTTGTGCGCCGGGTAATCCTTTTATTCCTACAAAAGATGAAGTAATTGCCTTATTCAAAAAAATATTATAAGTGGTGTAACATGAATTCAATTTACGGATGGTTAGCCACTTTCTTGAGGAGATGAACCATGAACAATCATATTGCCGTCGATATCGGTGCCTCCAGCGGACGGCTCGTGCTCGGAACTCTCTTGGATGGTACCATCCGGCTGGAGGAAATCCACAGGTTTAGCAATGGTTTTACTGAACGGGACGGATCATGTTTTTGGGATATAGAGGGTTTATTGGAGCAAATCATCATCGGTCTTCAGAAAGCCAAAGCACAAGGAATCAAGCAGTGCACCCTTGGCATTGACACTTGGGCGGTAGACTATGTACTGATAGACGCGGAAGGAAATCGTGTTAATGAGGTTTATGCCTACCGAGACCAGCGAACGGACCATGTTATGGAAGAGGTTGCAAAGCATATTTCTCCCGCAGCGGTTTATCAAAAGACGGGTATTCAGCAGCTAACCTTCAATACTTTGTATCAGTTATACGCTCATAGTCATGAGGATTTAGCTAAGGCGGATCAGATTCTGCTAGTACCGGATTATCTATACTACAGACTGACAGGAACCAAGATCAATGAATCCACCAATGCCTCAACCACTCAACTCTTGAATTTGGATACCCGTGAATATGATCAAGATTTACTATCAGTCCTCCAACTTCGCAGAGAGCAGTTTGCTGAGCTGACGGAGCCGGGAACAGAATTAGGTTCTATTAAGGAGTCCCTTATTCAGCAATATGATCTGCCGGAGTGCCGGATGATCTGTGCGGCAACCCATGACACAGCTTCTGCTGTGCTAGGCGTACCTATTCAAAGTGGGCGTTCCTCAGCTTACATCAGCAGCGGGACTTGGTCATTACTCGGGGTAGAGTTAACTCGGCCATTGAATAATACCAAGTCCATGGAAGCGAACTACACGAATGAGTGGGGGGCTTACGGAACCTACCGGTTTTTGAAAAACATTATGGGGCTATGGCTGATTCAGGAAGTTCGCCGACTAGATGGTGAACGTTATAGCTTTGCTGAACTTGCAGAACTGGCTGCAGAGGCTGAACCCTTTCGCAGCCTGATTCCCTGCAACGACTCCAGATTTCTCAATCCAGACCATATGATCGAAGAAATTCGTACAGCCTGTGCAGAGAGCGGACAGCCGATTCCGGAAACGCCAGGACAATTGGCACGCTGTATCTTTGACAGTCTTGCGTTTTCATATCGTACTTACTTAGAAGAGCTTGAAGAATTGACAGAGTCTTCTATAGAAGTTTTACAAATCGTTGGCGGGGGTGCCAATAATCAGCTGCTGTGTCAGCTGACGGCAAATGTAATCGGCAGAGAGGTATCAGCCGGTCCTACCGAGTCCACCGCACTTGGCAATTTAGTTGTACAGATGATCAGCACAGGAAGTATTACAGACATTAATGAAGCAAGAGCAATTATCGGTAGATCCTTTGAGATTCAGACTTATACACCACAACCTATATCTAACTTACAGGCTCTTTTAAGACGGTGGGATGCTCTGCATCAAGTGACAACAGGAGAAACTTTATAAGCACAGGGAGGCAAAATCATGGATCAAAGCACAATCAACAGTTATAACGAAGCCAAAAAACTATATGAAGCCCATGGGATTAACGTCGATGAAGTATTAGAACAACTGGCAAAAATCAAGATTTCACTGCATTGCTGGCAGGGAGACGATGTTCGCGGATTCTTGTTTAAGGATAAAGCGCTTAGTGGAGGCATTGCTGTAACGGGCAGTTACCCGGGTCGGGCAGGAACTCCGAATGAGCTGCGTCAGGATTTAGAAAAAGCTTTGTCGCTGATACCAGGTAAACATAAAGTGAACCTACATGCGATCTATGCAGACACCGACGAAAAAGTGGATTTAGACGAATTGGAGCCTAAGCATTTTCAGGGTTGGGTAGATTGGGCTAAAGATCAAGGCTTGGGCCTAGACTTCAATCCTACTTGCTTCTCTCATCCAAAAGCTGCTGACGGGTTCACGCTAAGCCATTCCGACGAGGAGATCCGCCGCTTCTGGATTACTCACTGCAAGGCTTCCCGCAAAATTGCCGAGCACTTTGGTCGGGAGTTGGGTCAAGCTTGCGTAACCAACTTCTGGGTTCCAGATGGTTATAAGGACACGCCGGTAGACCGCTTATCGCCTAGAGTTCGTTTGAAGGAATCATTAGATGAGATATTTAGTGAGGAAATAGATCCCCAATACAACATTGACGCGGTCGAGAGCAAGCTGTTTGGAATAGGTTCCGAAAGTTATGTCGTAGGATCACACGAGTTCTATATGGGCTATGGATTAACGCGGGGCAAAGCAATTTGTCTGGACGCCGGACACTTCCACCCAACAGAAGTTATCTCGAATAAGTTATCCTCCATTCTGATGTTCAGCGAGCAGCTGCTGCTGCATGTGAGCAGACCGGTACGTTGGGATAGTGACCATGTCGTAACCATGGATGATGAGCTGTTGGAAATTGCTCGTGAACTGGTGCGTGGAGACCTGCTGCCTCGGACGAATATTGGTCTAGACTTCTTTGACGGAAGTATCAACCATATTGCCGCATGGGTTATTGGAACACGCAATACCATCAAAGCACTACTACGTGCAATGCTGGAGCCTATCGAGGAATTGAAGAAAATTGAACAAGAAGGCGATTATACTTCACGCTTAGCACTTGTGGAAGAATTTAAGTCGTACCCGTTCGGTGCGATATGGGATTACTACTGCGCATCGCAAGGAACACCTGTGCGGGAGCAATGGCTGTCTGATGTGAAGAGCTATGAACAAGAAGTGCTTTTGAAAAGATAAACAACCGTATAACCATCATGAAGTAACATATATAAAGGAGAGATACATCAATGACTACCAATATGATTGAATCTGCTGGTTATATTGCCAGTGTAGAAGCCCCTTTTATTAAAGAAATGTCGGAAATTACCCACCATATGTGGATGCAGGGCTGGGATGAGTTGAATGGCGGTAATATCAGCTATCTGTTAGATGAAGATGAGGTGGCTAAGTATATCAATGTTTTGAAGCCGCTTCGCACGATTAATCTGAACTTTCCGGTTACAGAATTGGCGGGTAAATACTTCATTGTTACAGGCTCAGGAAAGTATTTCCGCAATGTTATTAAAGACCCGGAAGCTAATCTAGGTGTATTACGTGTAAGCAGTAATGGCGATAGTGTAGAAGTCCTGTGGGGTCTACGGAACGGAGCCGTGCCTACAAGTGAGCTTGCTTCACATTTTATGAGTCATATCGAACGTCTGAAGGTGGATCCTACTCACCGTATCGTACTTCACACCCATGCTACGAATGTGATTGCGATGACCTTTACGCATGATCTGGATGAACTTAAATTCACCAAAACCTTGTGGGAAATGTGTACCGAATGTATTGTTGTTTTCCCTGATGGAGTGAGTGTAATACCATGGATCGTTCCAGGCAGCAGCGAAATTGGTCGTGAAACGGCTAATAAAATGAAGGACCACCGTATCGTAATTTGGCCGCATCATGGTATTTTTGGCACAGGGTCCACAATGGATTCCACCTTTGGTCTGATTGAAACCGTGGAAAAAGCTGCAATTGTCTATAACTTGGTAGCCGGCAAGGAAATCAAACAAAGAATCACAGACCAACAGCTGAGTGATTTGGCAAAAGCGTTTAATGTAACGCCTAAGGCAGGAATTCTCGAAGTTTAATAGCACTTTTCTTACTTTCCTATAGATCTCGGTACATGCCGGGCATTGGCAGATTGTACTGCAGTGCCCGGTTTTTAAATGTGGTTAACTGGTAAATATTAGAGGGAGAGTAACGAAGGGAAATCTGGATACAACAGCGGCCGAAAGTCCAAATATTCACCGTAGTTAAGGCTTCCCTTCTATGCACGATCTCAAGTTCTATTTTTTGTATCCCATATAAAAGGAGAATGACAATGATCCGTAAAGCCGTAACGATGAAAGTATTTGAGGGCTGCCATGAGGAATACCGCAAACGCCACGATGAGCTTTGGCCGGAAATGGAAGAGATGCTGATAGAACATGGAATGCATACCTACTCTATTTTTCTGGATGAGGCTACCCATACTTTATTTGCTTATTTGGAGATTTCAGATGAAGCGCTCTGGGCCAAGACAGCAGATACGGAAATTTGCCGGAAGTGGTGGAGTTATATGAAAGACATTATGGAGACTAATGCCGATAACAGTCCTTTATCCTTTGAGTTAAAAGAAGTGTTTTATCTCCATAAATAAGCCGTGCCCAGCCCTAATTTTTATTCGATTTTATAAAGGTTTCTTTATAGTCTTTAATGTAAGTTAGGATATCCGTCGGCTGGTCCGTTGTGATTTTATGATAAATATCGGTGATTCCTTTTGCCAACCCTATCTTGGTGACCATATGAAGCGCGGTGACTACATTTATGTATTTGGAATCCAGTCCTTTAGTCAGCATGTAAGCTTTGAACTCTTTGGTAGTGGGATTACTATAGCGGATGGGACGATCTAATACAGAAGACATCAGACGGGCAACTTCGTAGAAATCAATGGCATGGTTCCCGGTGATAGGATACTTTTTTCCAAAATGAGTTTCTTCTTCAGTAAGAGAGCGTGCGGCAATTTCAGCGATATCTCTCACATCCGTAAAGCTAGTTTTCCCTCTGCCAGCAGGTACATAGATCCGATCGTTTAGAAGGATTTCATCCAACAAAAATAAGTTTAGATTTTGCATAAAATATCCTGCCCTCAGAAAAGTGTAAGGAATGCCGCTCATGGAGATTTGTTTTTCATTTTTATAATGAGGGATGAAAGGCATATATTGTACGTCCTTAACCGAGAGATACGCGATGTGGCGGATATTTTTTTCCTTAGCTTTGTTGATAAAGGCATGGAAGTCAGAAAACTGAGTTTCCGGCGGAAACATCAAGAAGATTCGCTCGATCCCCTCCAAGGCTGTATCAAAGGTTTCGTGGCGGGAATAATCCAATTCGACATAGTTATAGTGAGCCCCATATTGATTTCTTGCCTTTTCGGGGTTTCGTACCGCACAAACAATGGACGCACCTTTTTCTAAAAGCTTCTTGGCCACCTCTTGGCCTGTATTACCTGTAAATCCCGTTACTAATATACTCATTACAACAACCTCCCTTTTTGCTGATACGAAGATATCGATCCAGATAGTTTGTTCAATATTTGAATGGAAGCCTCTAATTCTTCTTCGCTATAATCCTGCAAAATATCCTGAAACAACGCTATATGCTCCTTCTTTCTTTGTTCAACATACTTCTGACCTTTCTCGGTCAACTGAATTTGAATAATTCTTCGATCCTGCGCATCCCGGTTCCGATCAATCAATTCCAGCCGTTCCAGTTTATCAGCTATTGAAGTTGCAGCTCCGGGTGTAATGGAAAAATAATCGGAGAGGTCTGTTGTTTTTACTGTCCCTTTTCGGTAGATCATAAATAGCAAGAATACATAATTATCCGGGATATCATCTGGTTCAGTTGGTTTGGATACTTCAGACGAAAGCTCGTAAAGCTGCTTGATACTAATAATTAATTGTTCATAACGGTTCATAGGGTTCCTCCGATAATACTTTAATAACTAAAATATATACTTACTAAAGTAATTTCGCAACGCATTTATTTACTCTATTTCCAAATATTCAAAACCACATTTGCAAATTCATTTTATAAGCGTCATAATAAGCTTACTAAAAGTAATTAAATAATTAAACGGAGGTTACATATGACTACAAATTCCTTATTTACACCTTTTGAAGCAGGAAGCCTTAAGTTAACCAATCGCGTCGTTATGGCTCCAATGACACGTGCATTTTCACCTAATGGAATCCCCGGAAGTGATGTGGCTGCCTATTATCGACGCCGTGCAGAGGGTGGAGTAGGGCTGATCATTACAGAAGGTACGGCCATTAACCATCCATCAGCGGTAAGCCATCCTAATATTCCTAATTTCCATGGTGAAGAGTCCCTTAAGGGTTGGGCGCAGGTTGTAAATGAGGTTCATGCTGCAGGAGGTAAAATAATGCCGCAGTTGTGGCATGTAGGGATGGCCCGTTCAAAAGGCGATCTCCCTAATGCCGATGCTCTCCCCATTGGACCCTCCGGTCTGAATCTTGCGGGTGAGCCAGTTACAGAGCCAATGACACAAAGCGAAATCGAAGGAATAGTTGCTGCATTTGCTCAAGCCGCAGCAGACGCAAAACGTATTGGTTTTGATGGTATAGAACTGCATGGCGCTCATGGTTACCTTATTGATCAGTTTTTCTGGGAGAAGACAAATAAACGCACGGATCGTTATGGTGGAGACCTAGTAGCTCGGACTACCTTTGCTGTGGAGATTATTAAGGCGTGCCGTCGTGCAGTCGGACCCGACTTCCCGATTGTACTTCGGTTCTCCCAGTGGAAATCGGGGGATTATAACGGCAAGTTAGCGAAGAATCCGGAAGAGCTAGCCCAGTTCTTGGCTCCGCTCAGCGATGCCGGGGTTGATATCTTCCATTGCTCGACCCGCCGCTTTTGGCTGCCTGAATTCGATGGATCTGAGCTGAACCTGGCGGGCTGGACTAAGAAAATTACTGGAAAGCCAAGCATCACAGTGGGTTCAGTAGGCCTGAATAGTGATTTTGTCGGTGGAGAAGCGGAGAAGAACGATGAGGATAATATAGATCGTTTGATAGAGAAGCTGGAGCGTGAGGAATTTGATCTAGTAGCTGTAGGAAGAGCGCTCATTATTGACCCAGCTTGGCCAAATAAAGTAAAGAGTGGCAAGACCGATGAGATCATACCATTTACCCCTGCTGCCACTAAGACACTTAGCTAAACGTGTGATTGAACATATAATTATATCTATGGGCACTCAGGGTTTGTTTCTGGGTGTCTTTTAAATTTGTAATTCATGGATTGAAACAAAGGCTTATGCTATAATTTTTACTTGAGCAATAAATTATTTAATTTATCAAACAAAGCTATATTAATGCTTCATTATAAAGGATGTGTACAGCATGACTAGATGGAACAAGAACTCACCGGACTTAAAATCCGGCAAGGGTCCGAAAAATTATGCCGAGTATTTCGATTTTTCGGATGCCAAAGTGATTTCCGAAGAAGAGGGCAAAACGACTTACCGTATTAAAGGTAGAAATGTTCAAATTAATAGCCAGCCGGATTATAAAGATGGCAAACGGCGTGGCAAGGAAGACATAGAAGTTCATTATGATTTTGTGATTCCAGAAGATATGATGAACTTTGGGGTAGATAAGTTCTACCACATCACTACCTATGGATGTCAAATGAACGAGCATGATACGGAAACGATGAAGGGCATGCTCGAACAAATGGGATACCGCAGCATCGAGGATCGTAATCAAGCAGATATTATTTTGCTGAATACTTGTGCTATTCGGGAAAATGCTGAAGATAAAGTTTTTGGTGAGTTGGGCCACCTGAAGCATTTGAAGATCGAGAAGCCTGGACTTCTGTTGGGAGTCTGCGGTTGTATGTCCCAGGAAGAAGGCGTTGTGAACCGGATCATGTCGAAGCACGGGTTTGTCGATATGATTTTTGGAACGCACAACATTCACCGTCTGCCTCACTTGATTAAGGAAGCTATGTTCAGCAAGGAACTGGTCATTGAAGTATGGTCCAAGGAAGGCGACATTATTGAGAACCTGCCGAAGAAGCGGGAGGGAATGCGCGCCTGGGTTAATATTATGTATGGCTGCGATAAGTTCTGTACGTATTGTATAGTACCCTTCACTAGAGGCAAGGAAAGAAGTCGTCGACCTGAGGATGTTATTGCAGAAGTGCGTGATCTAGCTCGTCAAGGTTTCAAGGAAGTAACACTCCTGGGGCAAAATGTGAACGCCTATGGTAAGGACTTTACGGATCTCAACTATACCTTTGGGGATTTGATGGATGATATGAGGTTGATTGATATACCACGTATCCGCTTCATGACCTCTCATCCGCGTGATTTTGATGACCGTTTGATAGAGGTATTAGGTAAAGGCGGCAACTTGACTGAACATATACATTTGCCAGTACAATCCGGGAGCACGGAAGTACTCAAGAAGATGAGCCGCAAGTATACTCGTGAACGGTATTTGGAGTTAGTAGACAAAATTAAGGCGGCAGTGAAGAATCCAGTACTTACTACAGATATAATTGTTGGCTTCCCTGGTGAAACCGAAGAGCAATTCGAGGACACGCTGTCTTTGGTTCGTGAGGTAGGATTTGATATGGCTTATACGTTCATCTATTCTCCTCGTGAAGGTACGCCTGCCGCAAGCATGGAGGATAACGTGCCGATGGAGGTCAAGAGTGCCCGATTACAGCGATTGAATGATCTGATAAAAGAAAATAGCCGGATCAGCAATGACCGGATGCTGGGTGAAGTTGTAGAAGTGCTGGTTGAAGGCGAGAGCAAGAATAATACAGAAATGTTATCCGGTCGTTCCCGCAGCAACAAACTGGTCCATTTCGAAGGCTCGAAGGAACTCATCGGTACCTTTGTTCAGGTGAGAATTACAGATACAAAAACATGGTACATCAAAGGTGATCACGTGGTGGAAGCTGCAGTAGTCGTCTAAATCATATAAGAATGGGGAGATTCAAGTGGCGATGGAAGAAGGACGTATGAACAAATATGGAATGCCGACCTACAACAGCCGTGATTTAATCGTTCGCGATGATATTATGGGAAAAGCCAAAGAGCTTGCTTCATTAATCTCCACAAGCGAAGAGGTTCAACATTTTCAGCAGGCTGAACAAAAAATTCTTGCGCATGAACGTGTGCAGGGATTGATTGCAACGATCAAAAAGAAACAGAAAGAGATTGTAGCCTTCGAGAGCTTCAATAATAAAGATATGGTGGCTAAAATCGAACGTGAAATCGAAGAGCTTCAAGATGAGATTGACGGAATCCCTGTTGTGAACGAGTTCCAGCAGAGTCAGTCAGATATCAATTACTTGCTGCAGCTCGTCATTTCTGTAATTAGAGATACTGTTTCGGAGAAGATTAATGTAGAAGCGGGTACAGAGGCACCTCCATCCACATGCGGTGATTAACCAGAAAGTCAGGGGCGGATAAATATCCGCCCCTTATTTAAATATAAGCAAGTTAAGCATGTCGAACAAGGTTGTTGATTTTAGAAGTTCAGGTTTGGTACATTTAAAGGTACGAAAAGCAAATTTTAGCTGCGGCAAAGGATGATTAAGAGTGAGCGACAACGAGCAACAATCCTATAACGTCAAAAAGTACCGCACACCGGATGGTGTTCCGGCCGATATTGTTATGTTTACATTAACCAAACGCGAACGGAAGACAGTAACCAAGACGCTTCCCCTACGCGAATTAAAAGTAATGTTGATCAGACGGAAGAAATGGCCTTATGCGGGGAAGTGGGCCTTGCCTGGAGGCTTTTGCCAAGAAGATGAGTCAATTTATGATGCAGCAACACGGGAACTCAAAGAAGAGACCGGTGTTGATGGCGGGCATCTCGAATATCTTGGAGTGTACAGCACACCAGGACGCGATCCACGCGGTTGGATTATCAGTCATGCCTTCTTCGCCTTGGTAGAGGAGTGGATGCTAGAGCACAGACAGGCGTCGGATGATGCAGGGGAGGTAGGCTTATTCACCCTCAAGGAGGCCCTGGAGGAGCTGGATCTCGCTTTTGACCATCATGATATTATAAAAGACGCTTATGTACGTATTCAGCAGCAAATGCTGCAGACAACTATCGCTAGACAATTTTTACCTCGTCACTTCACATTAAGTGAATTGTATCAGGTGATACAGACGGTTGTTCCTGAGTTTAAAGAGCCTAACTTTATTCGTAAAATTACCTCAACACGCAGCCGCCAAGGTATTTTGCAGGATGTCAGGGATGAAGAGGGAAATACACTCAGCTCTAATCAGTACTCCCAACGTCCAGCACAGCTGTATATGTTTACTGATAATGAGCCGCTTTTGTCCATCTATACGTAGGCTTATCAAAGGAGGTCGTTTCTCATGAAAGCATTGATTGTTATTGATTATACGAATGATTTTGTAGTCGGAAGCTTGCCCGTTGGCCAGCCAGGAATAGATATTGAATCTAGAGTATGTCAATTGACGAAGCAGTTTGTAGATAACAAGGATTTTGTTGTTATGGCTGTGGATCTTCACGAAGAGAATGACGCGTATCATCCTGAGAGCAAGCTGTTTCCACCGCATAACCTGCGAGGCAGTGAAGGACGGGACCTTTATGGACAATTGAATGTTGTATATGAAGAGAATCATAAGGACATTTACTGGATAGATAAAACTCGCTATAGTGCTTTTTCCGGAACGGATCTGGAGTTAAAGCTTAGAGAGCGTGGAATTTCTGAACTGCATCTAATCGGAGTGTGTACAGATATCTGTGTGCTGCATACAGCGGTGGATGCTTATAATAAAGGCTTTTCGATCAACGTGCATGAGGATGCGGTTGCCAGCTTTAACCCGGGCGGACACACTTGGGCCCTAGGACATTTTCAAGGAAGCTTAGGTGCAAAGGTGATTAAGGGAGAATAAACGCAGCTTTAGTGGGTATTCAGAGACAGCAGTGACAGGAGATGAGGACTTGAAGAGAGAGCTTGCTTTACATACAGATAAATATCAAATCAATATGATGTATGCTCACTGGGTGAATGGAACCCATAAGCGCAAGGCCGTATTCGAGGCGTATTTCCGGAGGCTTCCTTTTGGAAATGGTTTTGCTGTATTTGCGGGTCTGGAACGTATCGCTGCTTATATTGAGAGCCTGCGCTTTTCCGAGGAGGATATCCGTTATTTGTCGGAGCAGGAAGAGAATTATTCTCCTGCTTTTTTGGAGGAGCTGCTGCAGTTTCATTTCCAAGGCAGTATTCACTCCATGAAAGAGGGAGCTTTAGTATTTCCGGATGAACCGTTAGTTCGTGTTGAAGGTACCATTATGGAGGCGCAGCTCGTAGAAACCGCCATTCTTAACTTCATGAACTTCCAGACTCTGATTGCGACAAAAGCCTCTAGAATCAAACAAGTGGCTGGGAACGACATTCTGCTGGAGTTTGGTACCCGGCGTGCTCAGGAGGCGGATGCAGCAGTATGGGGCGCTCGTGCGGCCTATATCGGTGGATTCGATGCAACCTCCAACATGCTGGCAGGCAAATTATTCGGGATTCCCACGAAGGGGACACATGCTCATTCCTGGGTACAGAGCTTTGCCAGCGAGCAGGAAGCTTTTGATGCTTATGCCAAGGTAATGCCAGATGGCGTTACTCTGCTTGTAGATACCTTCGATACGCTGCGCAGCGGTGTGCCGAATGCGATTCGTACTGCAAAGAAGCTGGAAGCCCAAGGCAAACGGATGAATGGGATTCGTCTTGATAGTGGTGACTTGGCTTACCTGTCCATTCAGGCAAGGAAGATGCTTGATGCGGCGGGTCTGCAATACGTCAAAATCGTAGCTTCCAATGATCTCGATGAAAATACCATCATGAACTTAAAGTCACAAGGGTCCGCAATAGACACCTGGGGTGTAGGAACGCAGCTCATTACAGCCTCCGACCAGCCTTCGCTTGGCGGTGTTTACAAACTGGTTGAGATTGAGTCTGCTACGGGTGAGATGGTTCCTACGATCAAAATCTCGTCGAACCCAGAGAAGGTTTCTACACCTGGTAAGAAGGATGTATACCGGATCATCGGAACCAACGGCAAGGCGTTAGCTGATTATATTAGCTTTCCTGAAGAAGAAGCCCCTCGTAATGGCAAAAAACTGAAGTTGTTCAATCCGCTTCATCCTTACATGCAAAAGCACGTTGACCGCTACGATGCTTTGCCGATGCTGGAGCCAATTTACGTGAATGGATTCCGTACTTACACCTTACCAGATCTGAATGAAATTCGGCGCTATCACCAAGAACAGCTGGACCTGTTCTGGCCGGAATATCTGCGTAAGCTTAACCCTGAGGTATTCAGAGTGAACCTGAGCCAGCAAGTTTGGTCACGCAAGCAGGAATTAATAGAGAAACACATGCCGCCCGAAATAGACTAAGGATTCAACCTAAGTATCTTTTAATAAAGACGTGCCTGCTACATCGGGGTGCGTCTTTTTTGTGTGATATTTATCATGATTAATGTGACAAATTTAACATCTTAATTTTTAATTTTATTGCTAAATTAAGATTGATAGATTCAGTTTGAATAGTAAGCGGGAACGCGAGTTTTCACAGAATATACACAAAATGTTGCTTTTGTGGCAGATAATCTTCTAACAAAGTAACGTGACTCTGTAGTGTATAAGGAAATCCATTGAAATCAATAAATTATTGTGATTTGTGAAGTGCCGAAAAAGCAAGATTTGTCACTTCGCGTCCCGCAAAATCACGTTACAATCGTTGAAAAAGTCAAAAGGATGTTATTCTAGTTGACATTATGAAAGGGGCTATGTCGGTGGTACAGTTGCCAAAAGTGAACGAGCTCGGTTTTTTTGAGATTCGTCTGGAATCAATAGGAGGTCTGGGTGCGAACCTGGCCGGTAAAATGCTCGCGGAGGCGGGAGTTGTTGGTGCGGGAATGAACGGTGTAAGCTTCTCGTCCTATGGCTCGGAGAAAAAAGGTTCAGCGGTAAAAGCGCATATTCGTTTTTGTGATCTGAACACTCCTATCCGCGATACTTCACCTGTAGAACGGCCGCATGTCGTTGGAATATTTCATGAAGCACTTGCGAAGACAGTTAATGTAACCAGTGGTATTTATGATCATAGTACGGTACTGGTTAATTCGACCAAATCACCTGAGGAATTGAAGGCGTCCATGAAGATGCTGGCAGGAACTATAGCAGTGGTTGATGCTACTAGCATTGCTTTAGATGAGAAGAATCGGGTTAACATGGCCATGCTGGGTGCTATGTTCCGGATGTGTGATTTTCTTGACCCAGAAATTATGAAGGGTGTTATTGAGCAGTCACTAGGCAAAAAATATCCGCAGGCTGTCCAATCAGCCCTAACTACCTTTGATCGTGGTTTTAATGAAGTGAAGTTTATGCATTTCCCTCTGCCTGAGGGTGTGTCTATGCCTGCCTTTGTTCGCACAGATATTTCTGCACTTGGATATGAGACACAGCCTATTGGCGGTACTATCATCAACCCAGGAAGCAGCTTTTTGAAAAATCTAAGCATTTCCCGTTCTGGTCATCTGCCTCACTTCAAGGCTGAAGATTGTATTCATTGTGCGCAGTGTGATACAGCTTGCCCGGATTTATGTTTTGTATGGGAAGAGCAGCCTGATAAGAAGGGTCGCCCGCAAATGTTCCTGCAAGGTATTGATTATCAATACTGCAAAGGTTGTCTGAAATGCGTAGAAGCTTGTCCTACTACTGCACTTTCTAGTGAACGTGAAGAAGAAGGCTATGCAGAGAGTCACACCGTGCGGCATATCTTCGATTTAATTACCCAAGCTTAATTAATGGAGGAAAGGTGGAACATACATGGCTATCGATTATGAAAAAGAAGTAGGCTCGGCGAAGGTTGAGCAGAAATTTCTATATGAATCCGGTAATGAAATGGCGGCTTACGCTGCCCATCAGATTAATTATCATGTAATGGGTTATTTCCCAATCTCGCCATCTACGGAGGTGGCACAGTTTCTCGATACTATGAAAGCGAACGGGCAGCATGATATTATGCTCATTCCATCAGACGGCGAGCACAGCTCAGCGGGTATTTGTTACGGTGCATCTACAGCGGGTGGACGGGTATTCAATGCTACCAGTGCGCAAGGTTATATGTTCATGTTAGAGCAAATGCCTGTACAATCAGGTACACGCATGCCGATGGTTATGAATCTGATCTGCCGCTCCGTTTCAGGACCGCTTAATATTCATGGGGATCATTCGGATCTGTATTATGCCCTAAATACGGGTTGGCCGATCCTGATGTGCCGTGATCCACAATCTGTTTACGATATGAACCTGATGGCCCTTAAACTAGCTGAACATGCCAAGGTTCGCCTACCCGTTATGGTGGCTTCTGACGGATATTTCACTTCTCACCAAAAACGTCGTGTACAAGCCTTCGCGCACCGTACAGATGTCCATAATTTTGTGGGAGAGCAGCCGCCAACAGGGTTTACAGATACACTAGACCGCAATAATCCAGTTACTGTGGGTCCATATATGAATGAGCCGGACTACATCAACAATAAATATCAGCAGTCGGTAGCCATGTACAATGCAGGCGAAGTCTTTGAAGAAATCGCTAAAGAATTCGGTGAATTAACCGGACGTCATTATCCTATGATTGAGCAATACCGTATGGAGGATGCTGAGGTAGTCGTATTCCTAATGAACTCGGCTTCGGAGATTATTAAGGATGTAGTGGACCAGCTCCGTCTTGAAGGCGTCAAAGCAGGTTCCATCTCACCGAATATGATTCGTCCTTTCCCGCAAAAGCAAATCGCTGAAGCGCTGAAGAACGTCAAAGCAATAACTGTAGGTGACCGTGCGGATTCCATAGGTGGACACGGTGGTAATATGGTGAATGAAATTAAGGCCGCCTTGTTCACTTACGGCAACACAACTACTAAAGTAATCAGCCGCGTATTTGGATTGGGCGGTAAAGACTTTTATGCAGAGGACGGGCATCACTTCTTCCAGTTGGCTATTGATGCAGTAGCTGAAGATCGTGTAGCAGTACCTTTTGACTACTACGGTCATAACCCGGGTTCTCCGGATAAAGCACCACAACGTTTATTGAAACCAATGGATTTTGATTCTCTCAAAACAGGACTGATCACGGTTAAGCAGGATGAAGTAACCGGTAAACTAAGTGTACGGATTCCACCCCTGCGGAACTTAACTAAGAAACCTAAGCGGTTATCACCGGGTCACGGTGCATGTCCTGGCTGCGGTATTTTCTCGGGATTGGAAACTTTCTTCAAAGGTATTGAGGGTGATATCGTAGCGTTGTATCATACGGGCTGTGCTATGGTAACGACTACGGGTTATCCGTATTCTTCCCATAAATCGACCTTCATCCATAACTTGTTCCAAAATGGGGCAGCTACACTTTCCGGTGTGGTAGAAATGTTCTGGGAACGTAAACGTCGCGGCGAGCTCGAAGGTCTTGGTCTTCAAGATGACTTTACCTTTGTCATGGTAACCGGAGACGGTGGTATGGATATTGGTATGGGTCCAGCAATAGGTGCGGCACTCCGCGGCCACAAGATGATTATTGTAGAATATGACAATGAGGGTTACATGAACACGGGAGCACAACAGTCGTACTCTACACCGCTTGGTCACCGTACTTCTACATCCAGCATAGGCAAGAAACAACAAGGTAAAGTTACTCAACATAAGGATACTGCACAAATTATGGCGGCTACGAATATTCCTTACGTGTTCACAGGCTCCGAAGCTTATCCGCAGGATCTGGTGAAGAAAGCAGCCAAAGCACAGTGGTACGCTCAGAATGAAGGCCTTGTATACGGCAAAATTCTTATCGCATGCCCGCTGAACTGGATGTCTGACGACAAGGATGGTCAAAACATTGTGTCCCTCGCCGTGAATTCCTGCTTCTTCCCGCTTTATGAAGTAGAGCATGGAACAACGACGATTACTTACAATCCTGAGGACAAAGACAATCGTGTAGAACTTTCTGCTTGGCTCAAAACGATGGGCAAAACCCGCCATCTGTTGAAGCCTGAGAATGAACCGGCTCTGCGAAGCTTCGAGGATGAGGTACAGCGTCGCTGGAATCGTCTGAAAGCAAAACATGAGCATCCAGATTTGTAAAATCGATTAGAATTTGATTAAATGTAGAGCCTGGCAGAAGCAATCTGCCGGGCTTTTTCTTTTGCCCTCAGATCCGTTTGCGGCGACTGAATAGTTTTTCTTTTCTCAGACATGCTATACCTATCAGGATTATTAACCGTGAGAAAGAAGGGTTAGCAGGCATGAAACGCCGTATAATAGTAGCTGCTGTAATGTTGTTAGGGATGGTGATGACGGGCTGCAGTGATGATCAAGTGCAGAAGGAAGCTGGAAGGTACAACATGCAAACCGTTCAGGAGGGTGTATTACGAGCACAGTCGCAAGGAAAAGGATTGAATGGACGCTTCTTGAAGCAAATGAGACTCGCTTTTGCTCGTGATCACGTCAATTTGACCCATGAAAAGTATACAGAAGACGGAAGAGGCAATATTAGTTACCAGTATCTCATTGACAGCCAGCCGACACAGATGATTACAATTCATGTGTTCTCCAGTGAACAAGAGCTGATGAATCGGGTACCGCACTGGTATGGAACACTTCGAGTGGCTGAAACCTCCACGACATTGACAGAAATCTACAATAAGAACAATACTTCTCTTATCTATACTTCAATGGGGAAGAACAAGGGGAAATATTCGCAAAAGGTGAAAGCCTTATTTTCAGGGATTCTTGATCGTTTGGATAGCGGGCAGGGTGCAGGCAATAATGGTCGTCAATTTCAATAAACCCCAATAAAACCTAATCCAATTCTAAATTCAAACTCTATTAGGATATTACATTAAAAAATCGCTCATTAAGGGGCGGCGGATGCCTGCCTCCTACAATGTAGCGATTTTTAGGGTGCGAAAAAAATGGGTTAGTAGAATTGATGTACGTATCGTGCCACTAAGCACCGAGGGTAAACAGCCAAATGGTGGAATCCAATTGCATATATACAACACAAACTAAGAAAAGTGGCCAGATGGTCAGAGTTATTGTATATATACAACATATATCAAGAAAATCACCCAGATAGCCAGAATCTATTGCATATATGCAACAGGAACCAGGAAAACGAGCCAAATGGTGGAATTCAATTGCATATATACAACACAAACGTTGAAAACCGGACAGATACCCGGAATCACATGAACTTATGGTCGGAAATCATATCAACCACGCTTATAAATCTCCCGCATCACATGTCCCAGCTCGGGGATGATGATTCTGCTCATAGCCAGCTTAACCGCTCCCGTTGAACCGGGTATGGAAAAAATAGCGGTGTTCCCGATCGTACCCGCAATAGCGCGGCTAAGGATGGCTGCTGATCCAATATCCTCCGTGAAACTGAGAAACCGAAAAATCTCACCAAAACCCGGTAATACTTTGTCGAGCAATGACGCTACAGATTCGTAAGTTGTATCTCGCGGGGAAATACCTGTGCCACCTGTTAGGATGATGGCTTCTATCCCAGTATGTACTGAATTTTTATAGACCAGTTCTCGAATATCTTCATAATCGTCCTTCACAATAGTCCGGCCTGCAATCGTATGGCCAGCTTCTTCAAGGAATTTTTGAACAAGGTCACCACCGGAATCAGTTTCAGGGGTACGGGTATCGGAGACGGTGATGATGTAGCAGTTAACAGATTTTGGCGCTTCCTTGCGATGTTCTTCGACAGATGACAACTTGATCAGCTCCTTGGCGGGGTTTAGACTACAGTATATCCTCATGATAGGGTATGGCTTAGGCAAAGACAAGTTATCCAATTTGTTAGCAGACGGGTCTGGCGTTAGTTATGAGGTTGCGTCTATATGACTGGTTGTAGTACACTCGCTAGCATAAAGGTTTTTATTGGGAGAGATGAAGCGTGGAACAGGTTGTACCTGTATATATATTGTCTGGATTTTTGGGAAGTGGCAAAACAACTTTGCTGCAGCGTTTATTGGAGCATTGGAAGAGCCAGGGACTGCGTCCGGCAGTCGTTATGAATGAGCTGGGAGAGGTGAACCTGGACGGGCTTCTAGTGGAACAAACGGTGCCGATGGCGGAATTACTGGGAGGTTGTATCTGCTGCTCTATTCGCGGGGATCTCAGTACTGAACTGACAACCCTTGTGAAAAAGGAGTCACCGGATGTGGTGATAATCGAAGCTACAGGTGCGGCGAATCCGCTTGAAATTGTGGATGGTGTGACCGAAACGTCGCTGTACCTCAAAGTTGAGCTAAGGAGCCTAATTACAGTTGTAGATGCCGCCCATATTCTCGAGCTGCACCGTTCGCAGCAAGGCAAGACTTATAGGCTGATGCAGGAGCAAATCCGCTGTGCTTCAGTGCTGATCTTAAACAAGACGGATCGAGTGACCGCAGAAGAAGTCGAAGAGGTTACTGGTGTGCTGCGAAAATGGAATGCTTTTGCACCGATTATGCCTACTGTTCGCTGTGAACTGGAACCTGAGGAACTCCTCAGCAATTCTGGGGGGATTTTAAGTGAAGGTGAGTATGAGGTAGAGGAGGATGTGGCCTCAGAACTTCTGTTAGACAGTGGCGACCCTGGGAGTCAGCAGGAAAATGGTTCTGTTCATGCCGCACACGATCATGTAATGGCATACACGCATTATTTTAAACGTCCAGTGGACAGTGTGGAATTTGAAGAGTTTGTTCAAGCGCTTCCTCGGGATGTGTATAGGGCTAAGGGGATTTTAACGTTTAGTGATACCTCAAGCCGTTTTCTTTTCCAATATGCTTATCGGGAAGCGGATTATATGAAAATCACTCCACAAGGTGAGGTCCCGGACGTTGCTGTATTTATTGGGGAGCACTTCTCATCTAGTGAGCTGCGTAAGAAGTTGCTGCAGATGGAGAAGCGGATTTTGGTAAGGCCGAGCACTGTGAAAAGAAATTTGTAATGGATAATGAATGATTTTCCTCCAGAATAAAATCTTAATTTTCAATAATTAGCGCTATAAATTGGTTGGTTCGTTGCTATTCCTATAGGTTAATACAAAGACATACCCATCAAAAAGCAGGAGGTTAAGGCTATGACCCCAATTCAATATCAGGAGTGCATTGATGCTTGTATCAAGTGTATGAACGCCTGTAATTATAGTTATGTCTCAAGCCTGAAAAAGTACGACCTTGAATTACTGCGAGATACGATTCGTATGGATCGGGAATGTGCTGATATTTGTGGATATGCAATACAGGCGATGTCCCGTCAAAGCCCTTTTGTTGCTGAAATATGCCGCTTGTGTGCGGAAATTTGTGAAGCCTGTGCTGAAGTATGCAGCCTAAATGTACATACACATTGTAAGGACTGCATCGAAGCTTGCCGAGAATGTGCAGAGGCTTGTCGTCAGATAAGTGAAGCTGTTGCGGTGTATGCATAATGGCCTGAGGGATTGTTGAAGTTAGTGTATATAAGACCAGGCTGGAGCAGGAAACACACTGCACTAGCTTGGTCTTATTTAATTATGAATGATAACTTTAATCGTCTTCGTTAAAAGGAAATTAGTATGTATCCGGCGAATAAATGGGATGTAGAGTTACTACAGGTTAGAACTGAATTTTTGATAGGAGTATCAATGAAAACCAAGGATAAAGTCAGCGAATTACCTCTAATTGAACTTGAGCGAGTCGGGAAAAAATATAACGGAATATCGGTGCTTGATGAAGTCTCTATGAGGATTGAGCCGGGGTCTGCTACAGCTATAATTGGTCGAAATGGCTCCGGTAAAAGTACAATGTTGTCCATTCTTGCTGGTTTAATTCAGATCTCGTGCGGCCGTTTGCTCTATAAGGAGAAGGGAATGAGGATCGGGTATGCTCCCGAGATTTTCCCGGGTCTAAAGTTTACTCCAGAGGAGTTTTTGAGGTGTGTTGGACGCTTACACGGTTTTGCACCTGTAGAAATAGATCGTAGGATTTCAGAGCTGTTAGTCTGTTTTCGCCTGGAAAGTTACCGTACACGTCCAATGGAGAGCTTCTCAAAAGGCATGCTTCAAAAGGTGAATCTCATGCAAAGCATGCTCGTTAGGCCTTCGTTGCTGCTGCTTGATGAGCCGATGTCAGGACTTGATGCTCCTGCTAAGGAATCTTTGCTTGAATGCGTTAGTGACATGAAAAGGCAAGGGACGGCTTTGGTATTTTCAGTTCATGAACCGCAATGGATAAAAGCGTTGGCTGATAACGTCCATGTGCTGCAGACAGGTAGAACGATACGGACGATAAACCGATCAGAATTACATAGCACCTCTTATTCGAGAATTAGTTACAGAGGCCTTTCGCAGCAGGAGTCAAACACACAATTAGAGCAGATGCCAGGGTTTCTTTCTTGGGATACATCGGTTGAGCAAATGGGTTATGATTGTTCACTGATTTCTGTTCAAGCTTCACACTGCGACACCTTTCTGCGGAACATACTGGATGCTGGAGGCTCTGTGATCTCGGTGGAGCGTATCGGAGGACTTTCGGGACTAGAGTCATGGATGACCCCTAAAGCTTCTAACCTAAGGGGGTCTGAGTCATGAGCTCATTGATAGGTCATATACTCAAAAGCTACACTCGCTCTCAGCGTTATTTTGCTCCATTGTCGGGTATAGTTATCGCGGTGTTAGTATTGTATTCATACAAGCCGAACCCCGTAATGAATAGTTATGCTGCTACTGCTGTGATTTTGTTTATCGGGTGTGCCGCTATGGGATTGAGTTTTCTGAATCATGAGCATGCAGTTCTAAGGCAAGTGTTAATTGTTCATTTAAGAAGTGCGAGAAGATATAGTATTGGTGGAATCCTTAGCCTGTCAATCCTTACTCTACTATTAGATGTGATGATAGTGTTGTATCCACTGATCACAAGACAGTTCTCTGAACCGGTAGGTTTTTATCGATTTCTGCTGGCATTGGCAGGACATGGTCTCATGGGACTACTAGGAATTACTATTTCCTTGTTTCTTCAATCATCCTGGATTGCTAAAAGGAGTTATGCTGCCGGGCTCATGTTAGGGATTATCATCCTGTCCATTGGTGGAACTCAGATTAGTGGCCTGTTAACCGGATACCTCAAACTCTTAGGCCTTCTTCTGCCGCCGGTAGCTCCATTAATGAATGCCCTGATGAATGGGGACTCCCTGCCAGTTTCAAGTATGCTAATGTCTTTTGTTCATGTATCATTGTATATAGTTCTTTTAATAGCATTGTACTTATTTAGAGTTGGAAAAAAAGATTATTCGAGAATATAAATAAGTCCTTATCAATTTATTAAAAAATTTCAGTGGGAGGAAAGATGAAGGACACACAATTACCGGAGAGTGAACATTCCAAAGAGTTATTCGCTTATTTCGGACTGGCTGTTTACTATGGACAAGCGCTGGAACAGCAGCTTACCAACCTGTTGCTGCTCACGAAGCTGTCACAGGGTAAAACACCTTCCGAAGCAGATTTAGCGGATCTGTATCAGCGTAAACTTGGCAATACACTCGGCCAGCTCATCAAAGAAATCCAGCATCATTTCCCTTTCTCTGAGGAGGAAACAGCACAATTGCAGAACGTGTGGAAGCAGCGCAACTACATAGTTCATGATTATTTTAAAGAGCGTATTCAAGATACCTTCACACCAGCAGGAAGAGCTCATATCATCCGGGAGCTGAAGAGATTTAAAAATAATGCCAGCAGACTAGAAATCAAATTACAGGGTTATTGCACAGAAATGTATGCGAAGCTTGGGTTGGATGGGGCATATGAGGGGCTCTATCACTGGAATGAAAAACAGCTAGTACATAAAGGACTCTCTGCCGAACGATTAGAACGTGATACCTCCTGCTTTAAGAAGCAGAAAAAATAAAAGGAGTGTTCACTGTGGCCGAAATTTTCAAACAGACGCCTTTATACCGATACTTGATGTTCTGCAATGAGACAGAAATGAACAGGGTCGTTTTAGACTGTGGAGCTGGTGGAGATACCCCGCCTTTAGCTTTATTCGCTCAGTATGGATACATAACCCATGGCATCGATAGTGATGAGCAGCAAATCGAACTGGCTAATACTTTTGGACAAAAGCATCAATTTTTTCTGGATATTCGGCAGGGAGATATGCGGCAGCTGACCTTTGCGGATGAATCGATCCCCTTTGTATATTCCTATAACTCAGTCTTTCACATGAGGAAAAGCGAAGTCGTACAGTCCGTTGAAGAGATGAAGCGTGTACTAAAACCCGGTGGACTACTCTTCGTTAATTTCCTCACAGTGAATGACTTCCGCTGTGGTGAGGGACCGGACCTCGGTGAAAATCAATATGAACAATTCGATGATGATCTTCCGGTTATTCATTCTTATTACAGACCCGATGAGCCGGATATTTTGTTCAGTGACATGGAAGTATTGTACAAAGAAGACAGGGTGTTGGAGCGTATTTTTGAAGGTGAACGGATACGGCAAGGCTTTGTAGACTATATTGCGAAAAAAATATAACTACATAAAAAGAACGGCTCTCTAAAGGGAGGCCGTTCTTTTTTCACATTAACACCTAGAATTCTTCTCTCAAACGGAGAGCGTTCTTATTCTGGCATCATTATTATAAGCTCCTGTAATCCTGATTTAGTTACGACCTCGGGCAGGAACTGAACAGAGTTCGCTCTCACGCAACGAGCCAAGGAAATCATAGCGTCCCTGATTGCAAGTGTCAGCTCTGGGGATAAGCTTTCTCCCAGTTCCCACCACCAATTAATGATGGTTAAGATTCCACTTTTTTTATCCATGACGGGCTCAATTCTGGCTACGAATCGGTCTCCATACAGCAGTGGCAGTACATAATAACCGTATTGCCGCTCCGCTGCTGGTTTGTAGACTTCCCAGCGATACTCAAAATCAAAGAGCTGTTTGATCAGCTCTCGGTCCCACAGTAAATTATCCAAGGGAGCAAGTGCAGTGGCGGTTGATGTAATTGAATAATCTTCCCCATGTTCATTTGTTTCCTCTAAAATCCCCTCTAGAACAGGTGCATCAATACTTCTGATATAGAAAGGGAGTTTGATTCCCTCAACATTTACTTCCCTGATCTTGTCGGTATGCAGCAATCGCTGGACGGCACCTGTTCTCTCCTTGCTCTTCAATCCGTTAATACCCAACCAACCATCGCCCGATCTGTTCCATTGAAGTCCGATACTGCCAATTCGCCGTAATACATACCAATCGTAATACTGATCTTCTGTTTCATTAGGATCTTGACGTTCAAGGATGGATTCAGGCAGTAATCTGGTCGTGAAATCGTAATAACGTCGGGTATGAACTCGATGATGTATGACCAACTCTCCCCAGAAATACATACTTTCCAACGCTGCGCGGGAGAGACGGGCTGGAGCCCAGGCCCAGTTGATTTTGTCTTTTCCCTCCAAATCCAGAGAGGAGAGAGGACCTCGTTCCGTTAATTCCCGGCGAACACGTTCAACGGTTGCCATGATCTCACTATTCCTTTCATATCGAGAGGTTGCAAGCTCACGGCTCCGCTGAAAATAAGGCCAATCCTCTGTGCAATATATGGACATATTCTTATCCCAGCCATCGATTAGCAACCGGTCCTGATAGAGGAGTTCCTGTACCAGCTCTGGGGTGAATCCCGGGATACGGGCCTGGAGAACAAGTTCATGATTATGGCCTGTAATGCTAAGTGGATCATACTGTATACATCCCACACGTCTAATATAATCGTAAATACTTTGTTTCGAGCCTGAAAGGATGGAAGGATTTAGCTGCTGATGTTGCAGTAGGAACAGTCTGGCCTGTTTTTTGGTAATTAAGTAGTTGATCAACGTTTGATCACTCCGCTCATATGTATTAATTTTCATTATACAGAACGAATGTTCCGTACACAATAACAACAAAAGCCCCGGCACCATTACAATGGGCCGGGGCTTTTGGAAACATCAAGTTTCCATGGATTAGAAGCTTCCCTCAGGAGCATGCTGAAGAGCTGGGATTTGGGTGAGATTAGTTCCATTGCTTGCAGCGATGGCACCCACCTGAAGCTGATACATACGGAAGTATCTGCCACCAAGTGACATAAGTTCGTCATGGTTGCCGCGTTCCACAATTTCACCGTGATGCAGAACGAGTATCTGATCAGCACTTCTAATTGTAGACAACCGGTGAGCGATAATGAAGGTAGTCCGGCCCTTTTTGAGAACCTCAAGTGCCTCTTGAATAATACTTTCCGTCTCGGTGTCGATATTTGAAGTAGCTTCATCAAGAATAAGAATTGCAGGATCGAAGGATAGGGCACGTGCGAATGAAATCAGCTGTCGCTGTCCCGCAGAAAGAGTACTTCCTTTTTCTACTACAGGCTCATCGAACCCTTGCGGCAGATGGGAGAGTAACTTATCCGCACCGACCTCACGCAAAGCACGTTCCACTCGTTCGCGTGAAATCCTTTCATCACCTAGACTCACGTTGGAAGCAATTGTACCTGTGAATAGATATGGGTCCTGAAGTACAATTCCCATATGGCTGCGCAGCCACTGCTTAGGAATGGATTTGACCTCTTGACCATCTATCGTGATTGTCCCTTGCTGAGGATCATAGAAGCGGAATAACAGGTTAATAATAGAGCTTTTGCCCGAGCCTGTATGACCCACAAGTGCGACTGTTTGCCCTGAACGGGCCTCGAATGAAATGTCACGAAGGACGAAGTCTTTTTTGTAGGCAAAGGAGACATCCTTAAAGACCACATTCCCCTTATAGCGTGGCATTGATCCGTCCGTTACAGCTTCTCCGGGTTCATCCATAAGTGTGAAAAGACGACCTGCGGATACCATGGATGTATCCAAATTAGCCAGCTGATTCACCATCCCTGTAATCGGGTGAAACATACGTCCGAGAACATCGACGAAGGCATAAAGTACACCCAAGGAAACAAAAGTGTTGCCGTCTAGACTGCCAAAGCCGAAATACCATAACACCAGCACAAAGGAAAAGCTGCGCAACGAATTGACTAGGTTGTGGGAAGTGAAGGCATTTAGGTTAAGCATTTTATTTTGGTATTTCAGGTAATCATCGTTGAGGTTTTCGAACTCTTCACGCCGCTGCTTCTGACGTCGGAAGATACGGATGATTGACATCCCCTGAATGGATTCATTGATGATCGCGTTGATCTCACTAAGGCGTGAGCGAATAATTGTATTGTATTTGGTAGCCACTTTTCGGTAGAACACAATCCACAGCACCAGAATCGGTATAATGAACAAGCTGATCAGGCCCAATCGAATGTCGAGCAGAAACAATGCTATATAGACACCGATAAGATTGATAATACCTGTGCTGAAATTAGATAGAACTGCAATGAATAGATCCTTGATGGCTTCAGTATCATTGGTCACTCTGGATACAACCTTGCCCGCAGGTAAGTTATCGAAAAAGTATACGGGAAGACGCTGAATATGGGCATATACGTCGGTTCGAAGCTTTCGAATTACCTGATTGGCTGATGATTGCAGCCAGTAGGTTTTGCCAAATTCAGCGAAGATGGATATCACTAGAAACATTGCATACAATCCTACCAGCTCATACATACCTGGAAGTTCTGGCTTATAAAAAGCAAAGAGCTCGTCAGCCGATAGTTTGGTGGCTGGATAAATAACTTCATTGTCACCGCGCTCAATATGCAGTTCACCATTACGGAAAGTTCGCTCACCCTCAGGTTGTGGTACGGGTTCGTTAATAAAGTAGAAGCTTCTTCCTGCTTGTAGCAGGCGAATCTCCTGACCTTTAGTTTCACCCGGCTCAAATCGGTCAGCACGTTTATATAAATTCCCGTTGTAAACAGCTGCCTCATCCTGTGAATTTGTCTGGTAATAGGGCTTTTCAATAGCCAGCATATGATTGTCGATCATATTCTTGGCGATAAAAGGACCTGCAAGTTCTGCTCCTACACCAATGGATAGTAATAAAAGGGCAGAGATAAAGGTTTTTTTAGCAGTTAATGCATAGTGCAGCAGGCGTTTGCCTGTACTTTGTGTCAACGGTGACACCCCCTAAATGTTTGCTGAATTAGTCATTCGATAAGTTATTCTCCACTTGTTGGCGATCATACTGTTCACGGTACCAGCCATTTAGATCAAGTAGTTCTTGGTGGGTCCCCCGCTCCGTAATGTATCCATTATCCAAAACAACGATTTGATCTGCATGTTCAATCGCAGACAGTCGGTGTGTGGAGATCAATGTGGTTTTCCCAGATCTTTGCTGGCGGATATTCTCAATAATTCGGGCTTCAGTTCGTGCATCGACCGCGGAAAGAGCATCATCCAAGATTAGAATATCTGGATTAGAGATAAAGGCCCTTGAGAGAGAAACACGTTGCTTCTGACCCCCTGAGAGGGAGACCCCGCGTTCACCAACCAGTGTGTCTAGTCCATCGGAAAGCGTACCGAGGTCATTTTGGAAGGCGGCTGCAGTAATAGCATCCAATATTCTTTCATCACTGGCGTTGTCGTAGCCAAACTGAATATTCTCTCGAACGGTTTTGGAGAAGAGGATCTGCTCCTGTGGTACGTAACCCATCCAGCTATGCAACTGGTCAAGTGTGATGTGTTCAATAGGTACATCGGATATCAATATATCACCGGTACCCGTTGGATATTCATGGAGAAGCTGCTTCAAGAGTGTGGATTTCCCGCTGCCGGTACGGCCAACAATGCCAAGCGTTTCTCCTTGGGATAGGGATAAGCTTACATTACTTAGATTATCGACGGTTGATGTTGGATAACGGAAAGTCACGTTGTTTAACTCAATACGTGTTGGGCTAGCAACTTGAGTCGGTTGGGCGATATCCATCACATCTGGCTTGGTGTTCGTAGTCTCATCAATACGCTCAAGCGAAGCACCACCGCGCTGCATAATATTGATCAGCTCACCTATAGCGAACATAGGCCATACAATCATTCCCAGATACATATTAAAGGAGACTAGATCACCTAAAGTAATTTGGTTGCGGAATACTAGATAGATCCCATAGGTGAGGCCGATGATGTAACTTAACCCGACACATAGGCGAATCGTAGGCTCGAAAAAGGCATCAACACGTGCTACGGCCATATTTTTACGATATACGTCTTCCGTGATGTCGGAGAATCGCTTTTCATCCAATCGTTCCTGTACATAGGCACGGATAACACGTACGCCCGAGACGGATTCAAGCACTTGATCATTCATATCTCCGAAGGCATCCTGTGCAAGACTATAACGGTCATGAATAGCTCTGCCATAAAAAATCATGGCTACTGCTATAAGTGGAAGTGGTAATACTGCAGCCAGTGTAAGCTTCCAGCTGACGAGAAAACCCATGGCCAGCAGCACGACTGAAAGGAAAATCGTGGAGTCTACAAGTGTCAGCATACCGAAGCCAACAGTAGCGGAGACGGCACGAATATCATTGGTTGCACGAGCCATTAAATCGCCTGTACGATTTCTCTCGAAGAAGGAAGGTGTCATTGTCATCAAATGGTTCATATACCGAGAACGCAACAGTCGTTCCACGAGATTGGACCCGCCAAACAGCTTGTGCATCCATATGTACGTGATCCAATAGATAATCAGCAGCATGGCCACGATCATAGCAATATACTTGGTTAAGGATGCCGCTGTTATTGTACCACTTACAATTTCGTCAATGGCATTGCCCAAGAGGCGTGGAGGAAGGAGTTCCAGAACACCCGCTGCAATAAGCAGGACGAGACCAATCACATAACGTTTTTTTTCTCGGCGAAAGAACCATCCGAGATCTTTAAGAACTGAAAACACAGTAAATCCCTTCTTTCGGGTTAATGTAATAGTGGTTTAGCTCTAGAACACACAAAAAAGCATATCATCCGAAAACGGACGATATGCTTGGAATTTAGAGCTTATCATGCGCACGGTGCAAAGCAGCACCGGGCAAGGAAAATTCATTGGCTATAAGGATGCGATAAACGTTAATCGCATTAGCTTCAGAAAGGTTTCACCACACGGGCTGCTTCGGTATTTAGTTGTATGAAATCTCCAACAATAGTAAATTTCCGGTCCAGTAATGGATTAAACACCGCTCTCACCCTTTCGTTAATTTGGTAATAACTTGAAGTCGCTAAGTTATGTTCAGAGTTTATCATTGACGCTAAGATCTTGTCAAATAGAAATTTGGAGTTTTTTGATTTGGTAAAATTCAATTTTTTAAGTATGATGAAGGAACACAAAGGAGTTGAGAGCCATGAGTATCGTTATTAGTTCAGGAGCTGCTTCCTGGTTCAAAAGGGAGTTAGGCGTTGCTGAAGGAGATTATATTCGATTATTCCCGCGTTATAGTTCGGGCGGCGGACTGCATCCCGGGTTCTCGCTCGGTATAGCCATAGAACCGCCCGCACGCCCGATGATTGAGACAACACAGGAGGGTATTGTGTTTTATATGGAAGAGCAGGACTTATGGTATATGGAGGGGTACGGTCTATCTGTGGTATACTCTGAGGCCGAGGATGATATTGAGTACAAGTACGAAGCTAAGACTGTAACAAGTGATTAAATTGTAGATCCACATAATTCAAACCATAAGCCTATAGCTAAGCCGCACTGAATGCACTAAAAAAGCCCTTGCTAAAAGCATGGGCTTTCATAATGAACTCCACTCATTAGACTTCAGCTTAATGACCTTAGCTATCCGTGAGTGAGCTGCGCGAACTTTCTTCGATGGCATAATCAAAATCATCAATATCATACACCTGAACAGCAACGCCGCCTTCGATGATACGCTGGATCAACTCGAATTGGTCCGTCAAAATAGGTACTTTTTCTCGTTGTGAGGTTAGCAAAAGCTCCGTTTCAATAGGATCGAACAGTTCTCCATAGGGTGCTGTATCCATGCTGTTGATGATGGTCAACTGTACCTTCCCGCCGAGCAGGATGGCTGAGCTTTTAGACCAAGGCATTGCTAGGCAGCGATTGATTTTTTTCTTATTCAAGGGCTCTTCGAAGTAGTTGATAAGTTCTTTGATTTTACTTTTGACATGCGCGTCGTCTTCTGGGAAATTCATTATCGGGTCTTCACTGTCCTGAAGTTCGTAAAGTTCTAGTACACTTGTATATGGCACAATATATTCTACAGGGCTTCCCGGTACGAGAAGCTGGCCGTAAATCGCCATCATGACGGCTTCCGTCACAAATTGTCTGGACATCGTTATCCTCCTGAGGGTACGGTACTGCTATAGTCCTTAAGGACTTAAAATTATAAAAACACTGTATGGAGTAAAAGTCAACAATTGTTGTGTGAATGGCTAATAGAGAGGACAGAAAATAACTGTGAAACAATGGAAATCATATTTTACTTTTGTACGACCTTACATGAAACTAATTATACTGACGCTGTTCATTGGTATGATCAAATTTAGCATCCCGTTAACCCTGCCTATGATCATGAAGTATGTAGTGGACGATCTTTTGCTGAACCCTCAGATGACGGTAGAAGATCGGGTATCTCAGCTTATGCTTATCTTAGGTGGAGCTTTAGTATTATTTGTAGTCATTAGAGGGCCGGTAGAGTATTACCGCCAATATTTTGCCCAGCTTATCACAAGCAGAGTCTTATTTGATATGCGTAACAAGCTGTATGGACATATGCAGCGTTTGTCGCTGCGGTATTACCAGAACACCAAAGTGGGGGAGGCGATCTCCCGATTCATCAATGACGTAGAACAGACCAAGAATCTCGTTGAAGTCGGGATGATGAATGTTTGGCTGGATATGTTCACACTCTTGTTCGCGCTGGCGTTCATGATTTACCTGAATCCGGTGCTTGCCCTCGTATCTATTGCGATTTTACCTCTGTATGGTATTGCTGTTAATACATTATATAAGCGGTTAAAAGTGTTGACTAAAGACCGTTCGGCTGCGCTGGCCGGCATTCAGGGATATCTGCACGAGCGTATTCAAGGGATTTCTATTATCCGAAGCTTCACCATGGAACGAGTGGACCAGAAGAAATTCGAAGGAATTAACGGAAATTTTTTGGATAAAGCCATGGCTCAGACACGCTGGAATGCATTCACCTTCGCTATTATTAATACGCTGACAGATATTGCTCCTTTGCTGGTTATTGGTTACGGGGGTTATCAGGTTATTCACGGTAATTTAACTCTGGGAACTTTTGTTGCTTTCTTCGGTTACCTTGATAGAATGTATGCACCTCTGCGCCGTTTAATCAATTCTTCTACTGTTTTGACGCAGGCCTCTGCATCGTTGGAGCGGGTGTTGGAGTTGTTGGAGGAGCCTTATGATATCGTTGATGAACCAGATGCGAGACCGCTTATTGGTGCAACTGGAGCCATTGAATTTGAGAACGTATGGTTTAAATATAACGATGAGAATGAATGGGTGCTGAAGAGCATTAACCTGAATATTAAGCCTGGGGATACGGTTGCTTTTGTGGGGATGAGCGGTGGGGGGAAATCGTCTCTCATTAGTTTGATTCCGCGTTTTTATGACATTCAGGAAGGCAGCCTGAAAATGGATGGACAAGATATTAAAGGTTTGACACAGGAAAGTCTGCGGAAAGCGGTCGGTATGGTGCTGCAGGATAATTTTTTATTCAGCGGATCGGTACGTGATAATATTTTGTTCGGGAATCCGAATGCTTCGGAGAAGGAGATTATCTCTGCGGCACAAGCGGCCAATGCTCATGATTTTATAGAACAGCTTCCCCAAGGCTATGACACCGAGGTAGGCGAGCGGGGAGTTAAGTTGTCGGGTGGACAGAAGCAGCGTGTTGCGATTGCGCGGGTATTCCTGAAAGATCCGAAGGTACTTATTCTAGACGAGGCTACCTCAGCGTTAGATCTGGAGTCTGAACATTTGATCCAGCAATCGTTGCAATCCCTTTCGTCCCAGCGAACAACACTAATCGTAGCTCATCGTTTATCGACGATCACGCATGCAGACCAGATTGTTGTGATCGAGAACGGGGAAATTACCGAGCAGGGTACACATGATGAGTTGATGATTTTAAAAGAGGGCAGTTATGCTCGGTTGTTTAACGTTCAGCGGCTGGACGGGTAACATTTAGACCTAATTATTGTAAAATGGATGGCGTAAAGTGGTTGATTTACAAAATTTAGTAGAATGGTTAATATAGTTGTACTTTTTACACTTATTTAGGGTTAAAATAGCTCGCCTTGGCTTTTAATTGCACTTTATACAACTATAAAGTTTCTAGACTGCCAAGAAGGTCTTATATTGAAAAAATAACTGCATAAAGTACAACTAAAAAGTAACACTCTCCAAGTACAATGGTTTTAGTTGTACTAAGTACAACTATATCAATTACAAGTAGACGATGTAGCAGGAAAGTACGAAGAAGGAGAGTAGTAAGGAGTAGCAGAGTAGTAGGAACAGTGGATAGGGGAGTTATGTTGCGGTAAATTTGTATGGAGTGAATAGTAGTATATATTATGGAGTTAATAGCGAAGGTTTTAATGAGCGGTAGATAAGTTAGATACGTATAAGCAGAAGAGTGGTCATCTCATCAGAGGTGATCACTCTTTCTATTTTACCCAATGAAAAAAAAGATGTCCCCCAGCCATCACTAGAAATGTGGCTTTGGGGACACCCATGTTATTAGACTCTGCCAATTAGCAGGGAGAGAATACCTGCTGCTATTAGGGGGCCAACCGGCACGCCTTTGAAGACAGCGACACCGATAACGGTGCCAATTAGGAGTCCAGCTACGATTGTCGGTTGGCTGCCCATTAATACGGCTCCGCGTCCGCCTAAATAAGCTACGAGGATACCGATGCCGATAGCCAATAGTGATTTCCAATGAAGGAATGACTGTCCAACGGTTTCTAATGAAATTTTACCGCTGGCTAGTGGTGTCATAACCCCAATCGTAAGGATAATGATGCCTAGGGTTAGGCCATTCTTTTCCAGCCACGGAAAAGCCTGATCCCATCCCAGTACACGTAGCAGCAATAGGAAAACCATAGCAATCGTAATTGGTGAATTACTGCTGATCACACCTAGAGCGGCGAGTCCGAGGAGGAGTAAGGATGTCATATCCATACTAACTTTTCAGCTCCATTTCCCGAGACAATCGCTTTTCCACAATGTGGTCTGCGATCAGTTTACCGTGGCCACGTCCGGTTTCAATAAAGACCTCATTCGCATTCCGTCCGGAAGCAATGACACCAGCGACATAGAGACCTGGGATATTGCTCTCCATTGTAGCGGGATGGAAGGCAGGTTTGTCCATATCATCGTCCATGGTGACACCGGCGGAGGAGAGCAGGACACGACTCGGGCGGAAGCCGGTCAGAGCCAGTACAAAATCATTGTCAAGAATGGTTGTCTTGCCCTCGTTCGATGTGACAATCACGGAGTTTGTAGTAATTTCGGTAACCTTTGATTGAAGATGCATTGTGATTTTTTCCTTTTGTACCATGCTCTCAAATATGGGGCGAACCCAAGGTTTGATATTATCTGAGATACTGTCTCCACGGTATACTATATCAACAGATGCTCCTACACGCATAAGCTCCAGTGCCGCATCCACTGCGGAGTTACTGCCGCCAATTACAGTAACCTTCATCCCCGTATAAGGATGGGCTTCCCCGAAATAGTGGGTAACTTTGGGCAACTCCTCACCTGGGATTCCAATTAGATTAGGCTGGTCAAAATAACCTGTTGCAATAACAACATTCGCGGCATGGTGAACCTGCCGTTCTCCTCGCAAGTTCGATGTATGTACGGAAAAGCTTCCGTCCTCAAGCGGTTCTACATTCAACGCTTCCTCATAGGCGGCGATCTCAAGACCATGCTGTTTAGCTGCCCGCCGGTAATATACGAGGGCTTCGTGGCGGTAAGGTTTGTCGTTAGGGGATGTAAAAGGAACATTCCCGATTTCCAGCAACTCGGTTGTACTGAAGAACTGCATGTTGGTCGGATATAAATAGATGGAGTGGACGATAAAGTTTTTTTCTATAATTAGGCTTGATAAGCCCTGGCGTTGACATTCGATAGCGGCAGATAGCCCGCAAGGTCCCGCTCCGATAATGATTACATCCTTCATACTGCTGATTACCTCCCAATTATGATGTTGTCTCTGTTCTAAATCCTACTCCAATTTAAGTTATTTTTCCATTCTGCCCTTTTGTTTAGGAAAGATGTTGTTAAGCAATATTAACTATGATAAAATTAGATATATATCTAAATAGATTTTTTAGTCATGATTGTCCATCACAAAGGAGTGTCCCCCGTTGCAGCTTGAAAAAATTGTAAACTTCCATAAGGCGTTGGCTGATCCTACACGTCTACGACTATTGCTGCTTCTCTCCAAGGGAGAAATGCACGGCCAGGCATTAGCTGAAAAATTGAGTCTATCACAGCCGACAGTAACACACCATGCGTCCAAATTACGCGAAGCAGCGCTGATTAAGGAGCGGCGCGACAAAAATACGGTGTACTTCACGTTGGATCCGGAATATATCAAGCTCACCTCAGAGGCAACTCTGCAGTTTATTTTTACTAAAGGAGCAGTAGACATGGAAGAGAAAAGCGAAATCAATACGCTCAAGGATACGGTCATTCGTAATTTTTTCTCCAAGGATGGAAGACTGAGACAAATCCCTGCACAATACAAAAAAAAGCTGATAGCCCTTCAGTATATTGTGGAAAAGCTAGAACCGGGCGTGGTGTACTCTGAGAAAGAGATCAATGAATTCATTAAGCGATTCCATGAAGATTTTGCCACCATTCGGCGGGAATTCATCATGCATCAATTTATGTATCGTGAAAATGAGCAATATGAGCTTAACCCTCCTGAGGTGTGGACTCACTGGGAACATGTCAAATAATTGACTTGAAAATGGTAAGTTTTTGTGACGTTCCGATTAGTACTGATTAAAAACTCAGAAAACGAATAAACTGGAATTGTAAGCGTTATCTGAATTGACTTCGAAAGGAGATCATCAGTATGATATTCAAGCGAATCAAAAAGGAACCCTCTCCAAAAAATGTGACAGTCACCCTGCCCCAAATCAAGCAGGCTGTAAGGAAGTTCGAGGAAGAGATGCCATCGCCCATTAATCGAACAGCGTTGATACTAGATGACAAGAGCATTGATCTTAACCGTCTGAAACGTTATTTAGGCGGGGTATCGGAGCAGAAATTTTATATGTCGCGTGAAACCTTCGAGATTTTTGCGGAGGAAGACAAGCTCGTTCCCTATTATTTGGACATGGTTCAATCCGCTGTGGATAACTATATCAATGATACGGGCAAACTGCCGCTGCTCGAAGATTCTTGGCTTCCTGAGGTCCATTATCGTTTGTTATCGACGGAGCGATATTTGAAAGAAACTCCTCCTTTTCCGCTTTATATTACGGACGAGGAAATGATGCTGACCCATCGAAGTGATCGTTTTATATAGGGCGGCAATAATGATAATAAGTACACTAAAGACTGTTCTGTAAAAAGGGAAAGCTAATTTCCTTTTTCCAGAATGGTCTTTTCTTTGGTTACGGGGTCATAGTACAATAAATTTCTGAGGTTTTAAAATATGAATGCGCACCTAAGGAGAATCAATCTGGATATGAAGGATGTACAAGCCTTATTATTTGATCTTGATAATACTTTAATGGACCGTGATTATACGTTTCGCAGCTTCAGCACACAATTCGTGCAGGATTTATTAGGGCATCTGGAGTCTACCGCTGCGCAACAGGTTATCGAAGAAATGATACTAAGAGACGCAGACGGATATCGAGACAAAGATGGCTATTTTGAGGAGTTGAGCCAGGTATTGCCTTGGCAAAGCCCTGTATCTGCAGCAGATATACGGATCTATTATGATGAGCATTATGCAGGTCATGGAGCTGCGATGAGACACGCTGAGACTATTTTGAATTATTGCCGGGAAAGAGGTTATAGGTTAGGTCTTGTTACCAACGGAAAAATAGATATCCAACACGCTAAAATAGATCTGCTGGGAATTCGTCAGCATTTCAACGTTATTGTGATCTCAGCGGAAGAAGGCATCAGTAAACCGGACTCTGAAATTTACGGATTGGCACTTGAACGAATGGGTGTTGATGCTGACCACACAGTCTTCATAGGGGATCATCCAATTAATGATATTTGGGGTGCTGGAAAAGCAGGTATGAAAGGGATTTGGCTGCAAAGAAATCACCAATGGGATGATAATTTGGATGTTGTGCCTTGGAAAACCATACGAGAGCTGGATGAACTGAAAGATATATTGTGATGGGAAAAAATACATTTGCAGTTGACAACTAAATGTGATCCGTTTATGATGGCATCATAATATTCTGGAAGGAGACGATGTGATATGACAGTTTATACAGGAGCGACCCAATCAGTAATAACTGTTATAAATACGTGTCTTCCGGGGAACAGCGGCTGCAGAGGTTTAATCAACGCAGTTTAGCAGGTCTGCTCTTTTATGCCTTTTAGAGCCGCCGGGGACCGTAAGGGTTCCGGCGGCTTTTTTGCGTGCATAAATAACCTGTGGAAACACAACAGGGTCTGTTTATGTATGAATATACTTGCCGCCGGGGCTTAGTTTCCAGCGGTTTTTTGTGTACCCGGAAATCGTTAGGAATAAGGAATTACACCTATTAATCAAACAACATTTCAGGAGGTTATACGTTGAGTATAGAACAATATGGTTGGAATCGAAGCTGGGCCAGTAAGTGGAGTGGAATTGAAAATAAAAACGTGGGCAAGGGTTTAACCCCTGGTCGTATTGTCGGTGATTTCGGAAGTAAATATCGAGTGCTGACGGAGTCAGGGGAGATTTGGGGTGAACTTGCAGGCCGGCTCCGGCATGATTTAAGCCATTCCGGAGATTTTCCGGCGATTGGTGATTGGGTGGCCCTTACACTTTTGGATAAAGGTGATCATGCCATCATTCACAGTGTTGTGCCTCGTAATAGTGTGATCTCCAGACAAGCGGCTGGGAATGTTGTGTCGGAGCAGATTATTGCTGCCAATGTTGACACATTGTTTCTGGTCAGTGCCTTAAATGATGATTACAACGTAAGAAGAATGGAAAGGTACCTGATTATGGCTTGGAATAGTGGGGCAAATCCGGTAATTCTGTTAACCAAAGCAGATTTATGTCTGGATTCTGAGCTAAAGATCGCTGAAATGGAGCGCGCAGCTCCTGGAGTAGCCGTGCATGCTGTTAGCGCTGTGGAGGATAGTGGGCGAGAATCGCTGTTGCCTTATATCGGATTTGGTCAGACCGTCGCTCTAACCGGATCCTCAGGCTGCGGGAAGTCAACGCTGGTGAACTGGTTATGCGGTAAGCCGGTGCAACGAACTCAAGAGGTTAGAGAGGATGACAGCCGAGGGCGCCATACTACGACACATCGTGAACTATTCGTGATGCCTGACGGAGGAATTATCGTAGATACACCAGGGATGCGGGAGCTGCAGCTGTGGAATGATGACGGGGGTCTTGATCTAGCTTTCGGAGATGTAACTCTCTTAGCATCAGGTTGTCGTTTTGGTGACTGCCGTCATCAACAAGAAGAGGGATGTGCTGTTCTTGAAGCCGTACGAACCGGTGAACTGGAAGAGAAGCGGCTGTTGAACTACCGCAGAACACAACGAGAATTGCAGTATCATAGCGTAAAAGAGGAAAAAGCTAAGCGCAAAAGCGTATCCCTTCAAACTAAGGTCACGGCCTCTCGAACAGGAAGAAAGGGTTGGCGTAAGGAAATAGAAGAGTTTTAGAGGTCTAAATCAAACAATACCTCCCGTTCCTTGAAGGAATTAGGGAGGTATTGCTTTATAACTTCTATATTAATAAAAGTCCGGTTGAGCGTATATCTTCTATAAAGCTGCGGTATATAACCGGACCTTTAGAATTGAAAGCATTTAGAAGGAGGCAGCTGCGGCTTTAGCACGTTGTAATCCGCTCTCCACGATTTCTCCAGCTTGTTGTGGTAACTGGTTGTGTCCTTCAATAATCACTTGAGTGATATCTTGAATACCCCAGAATCCTAACATGCCGAGTACAAAATTCACAGCCATTTCCGCACTAGCGGCAGGACCTTCAGAATAAATGCCTCCTCTTGCATTAAGTACCGCTACTTTTTTGCCAGTAAGCAAGCCTACTGGGCCTTCAGCAGTGTATTTGAACGATTTTCCTGCTTGGTTGAGGTAATCGATATAAGTATGCAATACAGCTGGAACCGTCAAATTCCAAAGAGGAAAAGCAAATACGATTTTGTCAGCTGCTTCGAACTGGTCGAAATATTTGTTAACTAGAGCAGCCCCACTAGCTTCTTCCTCGGTGGCTTCAAACCCTTGTGATGCTTTGTACATCCCTGTGATCAAGGTGTTGTCGTAATAGGGAAGATTTTCAGCGAAAAGGTCAAGCTCTGTAATTACATCCTCGGGATGGCTAAGTTTATAGTTATCCAAAAATTCATGGTAGAGCTTAACGCTCACGGATTGTTCGATTGGGCGGTTATTGGCTTTGATAAACAGGACATTAGACATTATAATTTCTCCTTTAATATGCATTTGATATTTACTATAAATAATATAGTACAGGAGTTTTTGTTTGTCAACAACAAAAAACCCTCACTAACAAGAGTGGTGGTTTAAACTGTTCGAATTTTTTATGGCTCAACACCAAAATCAGTGCTTGACTGGCGAGGGGAAGGATAGAAAGCCGATACGCCTAAAGAGGGAATTTCTCCCTCTATTTCTGCGTTCGACGCCCCATTTGGGAGATTAGAGGGAATTTTGCCCGCTAATTTTGAGGATATACTACTTTGGAGCGTTATGGGTAAAATTAGAGGGATATTTTCCCTTTAATCTCAAAATAAAGGCGTTTTGGTCAGTATTAGCGGGCATTTTTCCCTCTAATTCGCCAACGAACGGGTCCGCAACCCCGAGTTGGCTACCTGAAACATCAGGCGTGATCTTTTGATAAGAAGGATTTAAGTTGGTTCATGTGCTGTGTATCATGTAAGATAAAATCGATTAAAAAACTATAAATAGTAAATGTCTTACCATCACCGCCGATATGCTCTACTGGAAATTCTACCTCTGAAATCTCTCTTAAGTGATGTAGAATTTCACTTCGGTAATAAATAGTCATATCAATAATTTCTTGCTTGTCTTTCGACTTTGCATATTCTACAGCTGTTTTGTTAAATTCAAAGAAATCTAGATTCTGGATGCTTACTGCTTGACTATTGGATATTTTTTCAATTGCTTCTTCAAAGAAGAATTTATCCCAAAGCATTATGTGAGCTATGACATCTCGAGTTGTCCATTTACCCTCCTCAATAGGAGTAATCCATTTTCCCTCATCCAACTGCCTTAAGGATTGAACAAATGAAATAAGTGCAGAAAACTCATCTAATAATTGTTCTTTATTTTGCAATTACAGTCCCTCCTAGGGAATATGGATAATAACCAAGCTGTATACATAATTCGGTATCTGTATATTTTTTCCTTCTCGTATTTAAAGACGTTTGAAAGAGCAATAACCCGGTTAATAGGGGATACACGGGAATAGGAAATCATTTCCTTAAATAGGCTAGTACTAAAAAGGAGCGATTGATATGTCCATTGACCGGTTTATTATTAAGAAACTGGATAACTGTCATGAGGAACATACGCGTCTTAATTTGGTGAAGCTTTTTAAATTACGGATCCAGAAGGCTGAAAAAGAAGAAAAGGGAAAATACAAGACAGGTTAAGATATAATCAAAAAAAAGCTACCCCTCTTAATAAAGGGATAGCGCTAATGAATCATTTTCACTGTAACTGTGCAATATAGCTTCCGAGCCTTTAATTTCGATACTAATCAGAGAATTCAAGCATTTCTTCAGGGCACTTTTGCCCTTTTGAATTTTGAGATCCAAGGTGCTGGTGAGCAATCGAAGTACTTTTTGGGTAGGCTGTTTATTTTCTGTGGTGAAGTACACAGGTACTGACTTGTTCTGAAATGTTATGACCATTCTCATTGAAATCACCTCGCTAAAAGTATTTCATATTCAAATAGTACCTCTCATTTCTTAATTTTACATTAAAATTAGCTTATAATAACATAAAGATTACTAAATTAAGGTTCTAGAATTACCGTAGAGTAGGGTGGGAGCGTTAGATCTTCTCCATTTAGAGCTGCTGCTTTGGATAAATCCTTTAGAATAGAAGAATAAGTAGCAGCTTTATCTCCAGTGGACAGCTTCATGTGCTTCTCTTGTCCGCTCAAATTATGAACCACGAGCACCCGCTCCTTGGACGTTATTCGTTCAAAAGCCATAATTCCCGCAATATCCGCTGAGTACTCACGTATTGCCCCATTCTGCAAAGCAGGAACTTCATTTCGGGCTGTGATCAAATCACGGTAATTTTGAAGGAGTGAATCAGCTTTATTCATCTGATTGTCCACGCTGCTTGCATCTGAACCCTCGTTATGGCTTCTGTTTTCCCAAGTGGTTTGACCCTTACCAGAACCTCCTGCATACCAACCCATAGGCTCACGAATACCTTCATCTGGCTTCACACCCAACATTCCGATTTCTTCTCCATAATAAATAAAAGGATTTCCCGGTAATGTCAGCAGAAGGGCCGCGGCCATTTTGGCATGATTTTGATTACCCTCTAGCTGGCTCATGACGCGATTCTGATCATGATTTGCCAAGAAGATAGCATCAGAAAATGCATTAGATGAGATTTTGGAGTATAGCTTGTAGGTCCGCTCCAAGGTGTATGCGATCCCTGTATCCTTTTCGCTTTTCGTTGTTTGAATCAGCGATTCAGCCAGCCCAAAGTTAAAGCCCGAATCAAAGGCCTGATTAAGATATGCACCAACGGAAACCGCAGAATTCTCCCACACTTCTCCTACTATATATGCATTCGGATTTATCTCTAACATTGCTTTTCGGAATTCCTGCCACCAAGCTACATTTTTAGCGGTTGTTGCTTCACTTTTATCACTGGATAAATCTTCAAAGATATGCTTGGCTGCATCCAACCGGAAACCGTCAATGCCTTTCTCCAGCCAAAAACGACCGATATCCTTCATTTCGTTGCGCACCTCTGGATTGTCAAAGTTAAGATCGGGCATTCCCTCCCAAAAAATACCTAGGTAGTGACTCCCCAGTACGGAGTGCCAAGGATCTCCGCTGCCTGAGGCACTTGTTCCTCTTATCGGGCGATTCTCGTCCTCAGCCCAAATGTACCAATCGCGCAAGCTGCCCTCTTTATTCTTGGCAGAGTCCACAAACCATGGGTTGGCCTTACTGGTATGGTTGACCACAAGGTCCATAATGACCTTGATGCCTCGTTTATGCGCTTCATCCACAAGATTTTGTAGATCTTCCAGGGTTCCGTAATCTGGATTAATCGCTCGATAATCCGTAACATCATAACCGTGATAGCTGGGTGATGGGTTAATAGGCATCAGCCAGATTCCACCTACCCCTAGATCATCCTTGGTACTTGAGTCTCCGTCATTCAAATAATCCAGCTTTTCGGTTATGCCTCTCAAATCACCAATTCCATCCCCATCCGAATCATAGAAGGAACGTACGAATATTTCATAATAAACAGTCGATGGCTGCTCATCTATTGCTCCAGCAACCGGCTTGATTGAGGAGGAAGCAGAATCGGTTTGAGTTGGGGCAGGTGAAGCACTTTGGGATGGCGTTGTAGAAAGATTTGAAGATTTTGTTGTAGATGCCGAGGAGCAGCCGCTAAGTAAACTCAGAGTTAAAGCAACGGCAGTTACAGCTAGGAATGAGTGGCGTTTATGTATAATTGACACGTTCTTCTTCATTTAGATTTCCCCCTAATGTAATTATGAAATGACGAAAGCGCTTTTTTATTCATCTTACAGGAAAAAACAAGGTTTGTTAAAACGTTTGCACAACTTAAATAGTTCTATATTTAAACGAATTTTCTCGATATTGAATATATAAAAGTATATATCGTTGATATTCTTCTGTTTATTCTGATTTACGCTGTTTATTGTAATTATTCACTATTTTTTATTGTGAATTACAAAATGATTCACCCGAAAAGTAGGACGAATTATAGCGCAAACGTTACCGTAAGCTCTCCTTAACCTTTCTATGGACACCCGCATATGATTTATAGAGGGATTATAAGCGGATGAGAAAGGAGAATAAAAGATGAAGAGAGTGAAACAAGCTGCAATACTTTTCTTGATGTTCGGTATGTGTTTTTCCATACTTGCAGGCTGCGGTGGAGATTCAACGGTTAAGGTTAAGATTGGTGAGGTTACACGATCTGTATTTTATGCACCCGAATATGTAGCACTGTCGCAGGGATTTTTCGAAGATGAGGGTTTAGAGGTAGAATTGCAGACCATACCCGGTGGAGACAAGACTATGACGGCACTTCTGTCAGGAGCCATTGATGTCGCGCTGGTGGGCTCGGAAACTTCAATATATGTATACCAGCAAGGTGCTGATGATCCTGTTATTAATTTCGCTCAGTTGACACAAAGAGATGGGACATTCCTGTTTGCCCGCAATGCGGACGGGGCTTTTAGCTGGGATAAAGTGAAGGGGGCAACCTTCCTCGGACAAAGAAAAGGTGGAATGCCGCAGATGGCGGGGGCCTTTACCTTACTTCAAAAAGGGATTGATCCTGCGAAGGATTTAACGCTGATTCAGAACATTGATTTTGCCAATATTGCAGGTGCCTATGCATCTGGAACAGGGGATTACGTCCAGCTTTTTGAACCGCAAGCTTCAATCTTCGAACGAGAAGGCCGGGGTAAAGTAGTAGCTTCCTTTGGCGTTGAAAGCGGGTATTTGCCGTATACGGTTTTCATGTCTAAGAGCAGCTATATTTCTAAAAACGGAGACACCGTACAGAAATTCACAAATGCAATTCAACGGGCACAGCTATGGGTCAAAGACCATAGTCCCGAGGAGATTGCAGCAGCCATTATGCCTTACTTCGAAAAAACAGATAAGGATATTGTGATATCGGCAGTTAAGCGGTATAAAGATCAGGATACCTATGCTATCAACCCAGTAGTGGACGATAAGGAATGGAACAATCTTTTGGATGTGATGAATAACGCAGGGGAATTGAAGGAACGTGTCCCGGCAGAGAAAATTGTTAATAACACGTTTGCTGAGAAGGCAGCGGTAAATATCAAGGATTAGTGCACTCAATTAAGAGGGAGGGGGCGATGAAATGCTTCCAGTAGTGCAATTGAAGGGGATAACGCACGCTTATCTTGGTGATCGGGAAGCTTCTCTGGCCCTGGAAGATCTGAGCCTCAGTATTGAGCAGGGAGAGTTCGTCAGCCTGGTTGGACCCAGTGGATGCGGGAAAACAACATTGTTATCGATCATTGCCGGATTGCTTCAACCTTCACAGGGTGAGGTGCTTCTTAACGGATCAAAGGTAGATGGCCCTTCACCGGAGGTTGGGTACATGCTGCAGCAGGATTATCTCTTTCCTTGGCGCAGCATACTGAACAATGCAGTTCTAGGCCTTGAACTGGCAGGACGATTAAATGATGAAACAAAAGAAAAAACATTGGGTCTGTTGGCGGATATGGGTCTTGAGGGAGCGGGGAACCAATATCCATCCCAGCTATCGGGTGGGATGCGGCAGCGGGTGGCTTTAGTAAGAACTTTAGCAACAGACCCAAGTTTATTGTTGTTAGATGAACCTTTCTCGGCGTTGGATTACCAGATTAAGCTGCAACTTGAGGATCTTGTCTCTGAAACGCTCCGTCGCCGGGGTACAACCGCAATACTAGTCACACATGATCTATCTGAAGCCATAGCGGTCAGCAGTACAGTGATCTTGTTGGAGCGGAATCCAGGAAGAATTCGTAAAGTGTTTGCAATTCCGGATATCATTCGTGACGCTCCGCCTCTACATGCTCGTAATCAAAGGGGATTTACAGAGCTTTTTAATGAGATATGGAAGGAAATGGAGCTGGCAGGAGGGAAGGCTAGTGAATAAAACAGGGCCGTCCGGGACCGCAGATACCCGCTCACAATGGCTGCATGAAATGCATCAGGGTTACACTCGGGATAAGAAACAACGCAAGAGGAACGTCTTTGCTGTAAGAGCGGTTATTCTACTGTTGTTTTTTGTATCTTGGGAAGTTGGGGCTAGAGTAGGATGGATTGACGAACTGCTGTTTAGCTATCCAACCAAGGTTTTTCAACAGATATATGGCGATATTATCAGCGGGAGTTTGTGGCCTCATCTAGGAATGACTGTAGGTGAAACTGCTGTAGGATTTGTATTAGGAACACTGTTAGGAACACTACTGGCGGTGTTGATCTGGTGGTCACCTTTTTTATCAGCCGTGCTGGATCCCTACATGGTTGTATTTAACAGTATGCCGAAGGTGGCGCTGGGTCCGATTTTTATTGTAATGTTTGGAGCTGGATTTACTGCAATTGTAGTTACAACTTTATCTATAACTGTCATTGTTACTACATTAGTTGTCTATAACAGCTTTTGCGGTGTAGATCCTAACCTAATTAAGGTTGTAAAATCGTTCGGAGCATCACGTACCCAGGTGTTTACAAAGGTAATTCTACCTGCTTCCTTTCCAACTGTTGTGTCCACGCTAAAAGTAAATGTAGGCATGTCGTGGGTAGGAGTTATTGTCGGAGAATTTCTGGTAGCCAAGTCTGGGCTGGGTTATCTGATTATTTACGGGTTTCAAGTATTCAATTTCACGTTGGTCATGTCGAGTCTGCTCATTATAGCCGCTGTGGCAACCGCCATGTATCAGCTCGTGGTTTATGTAGAGAAACTCCTTTTGTCGCATAGGTGAAAAAGATGTCATATTGTGCCTGTTAAGAAAATCAAGTACCATGATTATACTGTTAATAAATGTAGGCAATGTTTTAAGGAGAGGTAATTTCATGGGGTTTCGAATTATTAAAACAGCGGCTGCAACGTTAATGTCTATACTTATAGCGGCTGCTGTGGGCATTCCCAATGCGCAGAGTGCTGGGCTTTTAGCCATTTTAGGTGTAGAAGTCACTCGTAAAAGGAGCCTGCGAACGATATCTGCACGATTTTTAGCCTCGCTCGTAGGACTCTTTTTCGGGTGTATTCTATTCTGGGTTTTCGGATTCCATTATTGGGTACTTGGGGTATTTGTACTATTTGGGTTCCCACTCATTGTCCGAGCTGGCTTCAAAGAGGGAATTGTCACAAGCTCGGTTATTGTTTTCCGTGTTTTTGGACAAGCTGAAATCTCTCTTCATGTCCTGCTGCAGCAAGTAGAGCTGTTGGTGATTGGGCTTGGTTCTGCCGGCATGGTTAACCTGATCTACATGCCAAAGACCGAAGGCGTAATGTATCAAATTCGAAAAGAGGTTGATGGAGCATTCTCCGTAATATTCAGCCAAATGGCCCGAACGCTTCGTGACCCTCAATATTTATGGGATGGCAAAGAGCTCATTACGGCCAATACAGCGGTGCAGCAAGGATTGACGGCAGCGGGAAGAGAAATGGAGAATCACGTCATTCATCCAGATCAGGCATGGAATGTATATTTTTATATGCGTAAAGAACAGCTGGAATCTATTCAGGGAATGATGCAGTTGTTATCTCAAGTGTATCGCAGTTTCCCGCACGGTGATATGGTGGCCGATTTGTTCGATCAACTAAGCGGGGATGTTCTTGCTGAGGAATATACCGGTCGAACGGAGCACCTGCTGGAAGATCTCGAGAAAAAATTTCAAAGCATGGAGCTGCCTTCATCCCGAGAGGAATTTGAGGTTCGTTCTGCCATTCTGCAGCTATGCCGAGAACTGGCACTCTATTTAAAAATCGCCAAACGCCATAAAATGCCCGTTGTTATAAACCAACGAAGCAACGGCTGACTTAGGAGCAAACGGTCAAAATTATTTGAGAAGGTGAGAGGATATGGAGAATAGCAATAAGATATATATCGGCAAGCAGCTTGGAGTAGATCTTTTCAATAGCCATGGAGTATTCGTTTTACCTGCTATGACCCTGTTAAATACAGAGCATATCCGATTGCTTGACCAGCATCGAATTTTTTTAGAAGACCTGGATATTATTGAAATAGATAGTGCAGCCTTCTTTCATATCGCCGTTGACGATTGTACGACTGCCATGGAGATGATTTTTGACCAGATAAAGTTCAGTAAGAAAGTTCCTCTTAAGGAGCTTCGTTCCGAGGTCATTCCTTTCATCGATAAAGTTACAGAAAAAAATGATTTCTACGGAATGTTGTCCGCATTGCAATCTAAAGATGACTATACATACAGGCACAATATAGCGGTTGGAATATTATCTACATTACTGGGTAAATGGCTCAAGATGGATCCCGAAGAGCTGGGAATGCTGACCGTTGCTGCGACTCTTCATGATATTGGGAAAATTATGATTCCTGCTGAAATTTTGGCAAAGCCAGGACCCTTGACGGATGAAGAATACGAATTCATGAAGAAACACACCACTATAGGTTATGAATTAATAAGAGATACCGTAGGAACAGATCACATGCAGGCTCTTGTGGCGCTTCAGCATCATGAAAGAATGGATGGAAGCGGCTATCCGTTTGGCGTATTGGGACATCGAATTACAGACTTTAGCAAAATTGTAGCCGTTGCAGATGTCTTCCATGCTATGACTTCTGACCGTTTATATCGTAAAGCTTCGCCACTGTATGAGGTTTTGAAACAAATGGGGGAGAGTGCCTTTGGGAAGCTTGATCCATATATTTGCAGAGTCTTTATGGATAAGCTGATGCAGTCGATGATAGGAAACGAGGTAGAGCTGACTGACGGAAGAGTGGGCAGGATCATTATGATTCTTCCCCATGACCCGATTCGCCCGCTTGTGAAAATAGAAGAAGTTTTTATAGATCTAAGTAAAGAAAGAACACTGGGTATTGTTCGTGTATTCCCGAAATAATAGAAGAAAGAGTCACGTGAGAAGGCTCGTTAGGCTTACTCAAATTTTTTTATACTCTAACAATCAACAAACGCCCATGTCCTGCATACACTTGATAGTGAATGATTGTATGGAGGAGGTTTAAAAATGCCATTGAGCCATAAACGTCAAACAAGGGAGATCATTACGAAGGCGATCTGCGGCAAAGGTCGTAAGTTCTCTACCGCAACCCATACCGTAACCCCGCCGCATCATCCGACGAGTATCTTGGGGGCTTGGATTATCAACCACCAATATGAAGCGGTAGCTGCTGGGAACGGAATCGAAGTCATCGGTACTTATGATGTGAACATCTGGTACTCGTATGACAAAAACAAGCAGACCGAAGTAGCCAAAGAAACGGTCTCCTATGTTGAGCTTATCCCACTTTCGTATTTAGATCCCAGACACCGTGCTTCCACGGTCGAGGTTTCTGCGGATGCAACGCAGGAGCCCAACTGTGTGGAAGCTGGCGTATCTCCCGGTGGAGGCAGTGTTACAATCCGGGTAGAACGGGAATTCGAGGCGGAGATGGTGGCTGAGACCAAGGTCCGCGTGTACGTCAGCGATCAAAGCGATGATCCAGAGGATAAGGACTACGACTTTGACGGTGAGAGCTTCGATTATGAGGATTTAGACCCTGATGTGCTGGATGATGAGCTGTAAGAAAGGTGCGCCGCTGCTAACTCTTCTTCAATGGGTTTGAAACCATTATATGATGAGGGTGCGGCGGTGTAGAGGGCGGATGCCCTCCTTTTTAAATTTATTTTGCGTCTTGCGTAAATAGCAACAGCAGAAGATCTGCAGGAAACGGTGCCGTCCATAGGATGGAAAACCGTTTTTTGCTATCTAATCCTTTATAGCGATACGGTGGTGTTCGGGGGGATGACATTGAATGAAGGACATCAGGTGTTTGATGACTTGTCTCAGGAGCAGATAGAAAAGCGGCTTCTTCGCAGTGGAGTGGAGGCAGCACTGACTCGTCAGAGCAAGATGATGATAAGAAATGGAAGGTGGGCAGATTCCGGGATATCTGGAACTGTTGGCAACGGCGCTGCCTTAGCTTACATGCGGCATAGGTTGCGTTACAAGGTATACATATTTAACTTGGGTGTACTTAAGATCGTACCGTTCCGGACAGGAGCGGGGATGAATGGGTTGTCTTTGATTAGTGGCTCGAGCCAATCGGAAGAACCTCCTGAGCGCCGCGGGTTAACCAAATTGCTTGAGGGAGTCGCTGTTCGTGCGTTGTACAGTGTAGGACTTGATAGTGGTGTGGTTCTACTGCTCTCCAAGGGGGACCGCAAATATGTGGTGGAGGAGATTACACCGCTTAAGATGCAAGTTGGGGACCCCTTGCCGGAGCCCTTCCGCACAGCGGAGCTGGTACTCGAACGGAGTCTTGCCTATGAGTTGCCCGGGAGACCCGGCTTACTCATGGGCATGGACCCGGAGTTCCTGCTCCAGCGGGGCTCCGCCGGCAGCGTCGTGCCGGCGTCGCTGTACTTGCCGACGGACGGCGTCGCCGGCTGCGACGGCGGGCCCCCGGGAACGCGCGGCACGTTCCCGGTCGCGGAGCTGCGCCCTCGGCCGCGCGGTTCCCCGCGCGCGCTGCTGGCGCAGCTGATGTCCGCCGCAGCCACGGCGGACCGGCTCATCGCCGACCGCTCGCTGGCTTGGCGGGCGGGAGGCATGCCGCTGCGGGGCTGGGCCCTCGGCGGCCACTTGCACTTCAGCGGCGTGACGCTGACGGCGCCGCTCCTGCGCGCGCTCGATAACTACCTCGCGCTGCCCATGTTACTGCTGGAGGACGCCCGGGCGACTGCCCGGCGTCCGCGTTACGGCGTGCTCGGCGATTTCCGGTACCAGCCGCATGGCGGCTTCGAGTACCGGACCCTGCCGAGCTTCCTGGTGTCTCCGGTCGTCGCCAAGGGGGCAGTCTTTCTGGCTCACCTAATCGTGAGCCGCTATGAAGACCTGCCCCTCCGCCCGCTCGACAGGGAAGAGCTGCATGCCGCCTACTATAGCGGCGACAAACTTCCGCTCCGCGCGGCCTTCGCTCCGCTCATGGGCCAGCTCCGCGAATTAGGCGGCTACGACACCGCCGCCCGCTATATAGAGCCACTATTCCGCTATATCCATGAAGGTAAAACCTGGGACGAAGCCCGAGATATTCGTGGGCTCTGGTGTACAAAAGAAGTGCCATGACCCGGCGCTTCTTTTTATTTTGGCCCAGTTATTCAATCCTGGTTACCATCCATTTCAAAGATCACTCTGCGTTCAGGTATAACCCTGATTGTCTATCTTCTGTTATAATGGACGGTAGCATGAAATAGGCATGGAGGTTGACCATGGCAAAATATACGCCGATGATAGAGCAATATTTACGAGTAAAGGAAGGGGCTAAGGATGCCTTTCTCTTTTTCCGTTTGGGAGATTTTTATGAGATGTTCTTTGATGATGCGATATTGGCGTCCAAAGAGCTTGAGATTACTTTAACAGGCCGTGAAGGCGGGATCGATGAGAAAATCCCCATGTGCGGAGTGCCTCATCACGCTGCCGAGGGATATATTCAACGCCTGATTGAAAAAGGCTACAAGGTGGCCATCTGCGAGCAGCTTGAAGATGCCGCGACCACAAAAGGAATGGTGAAACGGGATATCGTTCGTGTGGTTACTCCAGGCACAGTGATGGACGGTAAAATCCTCTCGGAGAAATCCAATAATTATCTGGTGTGCGTCACTGAAAATGACGGGATGATGGCTTTGGCAGCCTGCGATCTCACTACAGGTGAGCTCTATGTTACGTCCGTTCTCTCTGGAGCGGAATGGCTTCGGGATGAGATTGGCATTTATGAGCCTGCAGAGATTATCGGGGATGCAGCCTTGCTGAACAGTATTCGTGGTGAGGCGGTTTTTGGAGCTAAGCCCGTTGTATATACACCATGGGAGAAAAAGGACGAGGAATCGGCACGGCGTCAGTTCGGGGAGGCAGCTTGGGTGCGATTAGAGAAAGAGCGGGGCCAATGCTTGGCTCTCTTGATCTCTTATTTGGGCGAAACGCAGCGGCGTTCACTTGGACAGCTAAGCCAGATTTCTCCTTACGAGCCGGGGAACTACATGATTCTCGATCCGTTTACCCGACGCAATCTAGAGCTTACTGAAACTGTTCGTGAGCGTTCTAAAAAAGGTTCGCTGCTTTGGCTGCTGGATCGCACAGAAACCTCAATGGGAGCACGGTTGCTCCGGCGTAGAATTGACAAACCTTTGCTCCAGCGTTCCCCCATTGAACGACGGCTGGAAGCTGTGGACTATTTATATAACCAATTTATCGTTCGTGAGGATCTTCGTCTTGCCTTGAAGGAAATTTATGACCTGGAGCGATTAACCGGGCGTATTGCCTTCGGCAGTGCAAATGGCCGGGATATGAATGCGCTGAAGCTGTCCTTGGCTCAGATTCCTAGCTTGAAGGAAATGTGTCTGAACTCGGGTTCGGCAACTTTGCGGGAGATTGGTTCATCCATGGATGAATGTGCTGAGCTTCGCGAAGATATAGAGCGAGCTATCGTCGAAGATGCTCCCGTTTCTGTCCGGGACGGCGGAATTATCCGATCGGGCTATCACTCACGGCTGGACGAGCTAAGAGAAGCGAGCAGTAACGGCAAGCGCTGGATTGCTGAACTTGAGGCGAAGGAACGCCTGGCGACCGGCATCAAGTCCTTAAAAATCGGTTACAACAAAATATTCGGTTATTTTATAGAAATTACCCGCTCTCATTTGGCTTCCTTACCGGAAGGGCGGTATGAACGCAAGCAGACACTGGCGAATGCAGAGCGGTTTGTGACACCGGAGCTTAAGGTGAAGGAAGCTCTTATTCTGGAAGCACAGGATAAAATGACAGATCTGGAATACTCCCTCTTTACTGAGCTGAGAGATCGTCTGAGTGCGGAAATCCCCCGTTTGCAGAATCTAGCTGAAAAAGTAGCGGAAATCGATGTCTACCAATGTCTAGCAGCTGTCAGCGCCGAGTACCGTTTCGTTAAACCTAAGCTTTCGGATGGGTATGATCTGTTCATAGAGGGCGGGCGGCATCCGGTAGTGGAGGCAGTTTTGAAGGATTCGGCCTTCATCGCAAATGCCAGCAACCTTAGTAAAGGTGAAGGGAACATTTTACTAATTACCGGCCCTAACATGGCAGGTAAAAGTACTTATATGCGCCAGGTGGCATTAATCACCATTTTGGCGCAAATTGGCTGCTTTGTTCCGGCGGCAAGTGCGGAGATCCCATTAATTGACCGGATATTTACACGTATAGGGGCAGCGGATGATCTTATCGGTGGTCAAAGTACGTTCATGGTTGAGATGGCTGATATTCAGGTGATGACAGAAAAAGCAACCCCACGCAGCCTTATCATTATTGACGAGCTGGGTCGAGGTACATCTACAAGTGAGGGTATGGCGATCGCACAGGCCGTAATTGAATATGTTCATGATACAATTGCATGTAAGGCGCTGGTCTCGACCCATTTTCATGAATTAGCACATTTGGAAGAGAGTCTAGCGGGGCTAAGCAATTATTCAATGGCCGTACAAGAGAGCGGCGATAAAGTGAATTTCCTGCGCAAACTTGTACCAGGTGCCGCAGATAGCAGTTATGGAATCTATTGCGCCCGTCTGGCGGGATTGCCGGAAGGTATTATCGATCGGGCATATGGTCTTTTACAAGAAATCGAACACTCTTCTCCAATTGGTGCTGGAGCTCGAGTTTATACGGGTGGACAAGAGAATCTTCCTACCCCAAGTGCTATAACTTCATCTACATTGGTAAAAGAAGAATCTGGTGCAGCAACTACTGAGTTTTCTATAAATGAGGCATATGCGGAAGCAGCGGCTTCACTGTCCTCCTCAAGTGAGGCTGATAGTCTCGGTGTGGTGCAGCTTTCAATCTTTGGAGAAGAAGAGCCGCGTAAGAACCGTAAGGGTGGTACAATTGCACCTGCACCAGCATCGTCACCAATCGTTCATGAAAATCCATTCATGAAACAGATCATCGCCGCCGTAAAAGACGCGGATCTTATGAATATGACGCCGCTTCAGGCAATGGGCTTACTAAATGATCTCAAGATGAAAGCCAGGGATCTATAGTCGTTTCGTTTTGCACCCAGTTTATAAAATGATGTCAGATAACTGAACAATAGGTGACGTACAACAGATACCGAATGACAGTTAACGTATTACAGACAACGTATATCAGGTGACGAACTATAGGAAACGTACAACAGGTAATTGAAAAAAATAGGTTGCTTAACTACTGAACACCGGGTTGTCGAACCAATTGTACATCTATGTCCAATTAGTAATCAGATGTAAAAGTACACTTGATTCGCCTCCCATAGCTCGAATCGGCGATATCAAGTGTAAAAATACACTTGATTCGTCTCCCATAGCTCAAATTGGCTGAACCAAAGCCACTATCTAAATTGTCTAACAGTGAGGTGAATGTAAATGGCTAAAATTCATGTATTGGACGAGCATATTGCCAACCAGATCGCAGCTGGTGAGGTTGTTGAGCGGCCAGCATCGGTCGTTAAGGAATTAGTTGAAAATGCGATTGATGCCAAGAGTACGGTTATTGAGGTCTCTGTGGAAGAAGGCGGGCTACAGAGTATTCGAGTGAAGGATAACGGCTCGGGTATTGAGGCGGATGATTGCGAGACTGCTTTTTATCGGCATGCTACTAGTAAAATTGCGAATGGACGGGATTTATTTCAGATTACGAGCCTAGGCTTCCGAGGTGAGGCATTACCCAGTATTGCCGCTGTATCCAAGGTATCGCTGCTCACCGCTAGTGCGGATGATGGCAAAGGTAAGCTGATCAAAATTGAAGGTGGCAAGCTTATTTGTAATGAAGATGCACCTTCAGGGCAGGGGACTGACTTTGAAGTTCGGGAGTTATTTTTTAATACTCCGGCAAGACTGAAATACATGAAAAGCATCCAGACGGAGCTTGGGCATATCTCGGATGCAATGTACCGGATGGCTTTAGCTCATCCAGACATCTCCTTTAGATTCCAACATAACGGTAACCAATTGCTCCATACGCTGGGAAATGGGGATTTGCTGCAAGTGATTGCTGCTGTGTACGGGACATCAGCAGCTAAGGCTATGCTGCCGATTGCAGCCGAGGATCCTGACTACCGGATTTCCGGTTATGTAAGCCGTCCCGATTGGACTCGTTCCAACCGAAATGCTGTCACTACAATAGTAGGAGGCCGTTATATTCGGAGTAACGGGTTGAACGCAGCAATCATGCGCGCATACCATACTTTGTTGCCAATTAACCGCTATCCGTTGCTTGTAATGAAGCTGGACATGCATCCTTCGCTTGTTGACGTGAACGTACATCCGGCCAAATTGGAGGTTCGTTTCAGTAAGGAAGTGGAATTGTACAAGTTTGTTGAAGAGGAAACCCGAAAGATTCTACTCGGGCAGAGTCTTATACCTAGGCCAAGCAGAGAAACCATTGGGCCTAAGGGAAGCTCATCTTTTATTCAGGAGCAATTCGCTTTTCCAAAGGGTTCAAAAGATCAGCCAATGAGTGACAACAATATTGCTCCAACAGGAGCTCCCGGACACGAAATCTCCTTTGAAGGAGGTGTCCGGGAGTTTGGTCAAAGCCAACGTGGTCTGAGCCATCCTGGACTGAGCCAGCCTGATCAAATTCAATACACTGATGCTAGTCCGACAAAGTTTGATAACTCAAGAACATTTTCAGCGGCCCCAGCATTTTCTGATCAGGATAAGCCAAAAGAACCTTACAGAAGCAGCAATGTACCACAAACTTCATCGCAAATCCGTGAAGCAGGAAAAAGTAACAACTACCGCACACCCCAGCCTGCTTATAATGCACGAGAAGTGGCTGCGGGGATCGAACAAATGTGGGCACCTCCTGATGGGGAGGATACGGGCCTGCCGGTTTTTCCAGAGCTCAATTACATTGGTCAGCATCACGGAACCTATATCATTGCTCAAAATGATCAGGGCTTGTATTTAATAGATCAGCATGCCGCTCACGAACGAATTAATTATGAGTTTTATTATGAGAAATTTGGACGGCCCGCAGATGCCTCCCAAGAGCTATTGCTGCCAATAACACTCGAATTTACACCCTCAGAAAGCCGCCAGCTTGGAGAGCGTTTGCACTGGTTCGAGCAGGCAGGAGTGTATTTAGAACACTTTGGGGGTCAGACTTTTCTCGTTCGTTCTTTACCTTATTGGTTCCCTCAGGGTGAGGAGAAAGCAATTATCGAGGAAATGGCAGAGTGGGTGCTGAGTGAAAAAACGATCGATTTGGCAAAGCTTCGTGAAAAGTCATCTATTTTATGCTCCTGTAAGGCATCAATAAAAGCGAATCACAAACTCACAGAACAAGAAGTGGATAGCTTATTATCCCGATTGTCTGCTTGCAGACAGCCATACACTTGTCCGCATGGGCGTCCGATTTTGATTTCTTTCTCTGCTTATGATCTGGAGAAATTATTCAAACGGGTCATGTGATTCGCCAAGCAAAAATGTGTATTGCAATTAGTCAGGAGGCAACATGATTATAACTACGGGCAGTGGCCCGATTCCAGAAATTGTGGAACGTGCGCAGACACTTGCAGATCGATTAAAAGTTGAATATAAACCGCGTGGTACTTTTTCATTATCGAAGTTGGTTGAACGTTATCAAGATCAAGAGGTACTAGTTGTGCTACAAGAAGCCGTGCGTCTGCTCCGTCCTGGAATGCCGCCGATGGAATTTCATCCAAGTATGGGGTTCGTCCGTGCTAAACGGGTTTTAAAAGGCGAAAGTGACCCTATGCTAGAGGCTGCTGGCATGATGCCGGGGGATAGTGTGCTGGATTGTACGGCAGGTCTTGGAACGGATTCGCTTCTGTTTGCTGTATTTGGGGGTGAAGCATCGGAAGTTACTGCTATCGAAAGTTCACTTCCGCTCTATGCACTTTTATTGGAAGGGATGAGCCATTACATCTCCGGAAATGAACAAGTAAATGCCGCTTTACGCCGGGTCAAGTTTGTCCATAGCGATCACTTGGATTATTTAAAAGCACAGCCGGACAACAGTGTGGATATCGTTTACTTTGATCCAATGTTCCGTCAGCCACTAACCGATTCTGCAGCAATTTCTCCGCTTCGCCAGTTCGCCAACGGTGCGGCCTTGTCACTGGAAAGTGTAACTGAAGCCGTGAGAATTGCCCGCAAAGCAGTGCTCCTAAAAGAAAAAAGCCTTAGCGGAGAATTCAATAGATTGGGTTTTTCTGAGCTGCTGCGAAGTAATTCTAAAACATCTTACGGGGTGATACAGATTGACAACAACTAATAAAAAGAGAAAGCTGTTAGTCCTGTTGGGTCCAACGGCTGTTGGCAAGACGGGGTTAAGCCTTGACCTTGCAGCTGCTTATGAAGCGGAAATAATCTCCGGTGACTCCATGCAGGTATATCGAGGGATGGATATTGGCACAGCGAAGATCACTTCTGAGGAAATGAAAGGTATTCCGCATCATTTAATAGATATCCATGATCCTGATTTTCCTTTTTCAGCAGCTGAATTTCAGGAACAAGCACGTAAAGCGATACAGGATATCAGTGATCGGGGTAAGCTTCCTTTCATTGTAGGCGGTACAGGGCTTTACATAGAGTCCTTATGCTATGGGTTCCAATTCTCTGAAGCTGTGGCGGATGAGGCCTTCCGTAAGGTGCAGGATGATTATGCCGAAGAGCATGGGGCACTTGCTTTACACGCTCGATTAGAGGCAGTAGATCCGATTAGCGCAGCACGGCTGCATCCAAATGATCGTCGCAGGATAATTCGGGCACTAGAAATTCACCACCAGACAGATACGACACTTTCTTCCTCACATGCTGCTCAAACAAAAGAGTCTCCTTACGACTTATGCATCATAGGGTTGACAATGGATCGGAAAATCCTATATAAACGTATCGAGGACCGTATTGATCTTATGCTGGCTGACGGACTTGTTGATGAAGTGAAAACTCTACTAGAACGGGGCTACGGTAGAGGATTAGTGTCCATGCAAGGACTAGGCTATAAAGAAATTGCAGCATATCTCGAGGGGGAAACAACCTATGAGGAAGCTGTTACGCTGCTTAAACGAGATACTCGCCGATTCGCCAAAAGACAGCTGTCATGGTTCCGGCATATGAAGGAAATTGAGTGGATTGATGTTGATGAAGCGAAAGACTCTTCTGATATTTTTGAAAAAGTACGCGATATTATTACAAAAAAATTCAGTTAAGGCATACTCCCGAACCTGAAGCAAATGCTCTAATATTGACAACTTTTGCACCGGGAGGTAATAATTGAATCAATGTTAAGAGAAAGGGCTGGGTTGCACCCTTTTTAACTTCATTGAAGTAATTACATAATACGTGATATAATAGCAGGAAAGTTTCTCTCAGGTCTTGAATATACTTCTGAACAATCTAATTGAATCATTGGGGGTACGGCATATGAACAAGTCCATTAACATCCAAGATACGTTCTTGAACCAACTGCGTAAAGAGAATATCCCTGCAACAGTATATTTAACCAACGGCTTCCAGATTCGAGGGATTATTAAAGCGTTCGATAATTTTACAATCGTCATTGATAGTGACGGACGCCAGCAGATGGTGTACAAGCATGCCATATCAACGTTTACCCCGCAGCGGAGTGTATCTTTGATGCAGGATAGTGGGAATAACGAGTAATTTATCGGCAGCCTTTAAGAGAGAAACGTAATCACCTGGAAGATTCAACAAGCTTGAAGTGAAACCTTTTTGTTTATAATTCGTTTGAATAGAATGAAAGAGAGCAACCTGAGAAGGTTGTTCTTTTCATTCGGGGAAGACTAAATTGATTTTTTTCCAAAAGGGAGTCAGGAGGCACCATGTCTAGAGATGATAGTACAAGACCAAACCGGAATAGAGACAGAGAGCAACCCACACCTAAAAAGAAAAAGAAGAAGAAGCTGTTGACCAAAAAACGAGTGCTTTGGACCTTATTTTTCGCGACGGCACTAGCCATTTTTTGCGCTTTAGGCGGCTATCTATTCATCATGTTGAACGGTGAAAAGTTACTGAAAGAAAATGCGGGTAAGCTGACAGTTAATCCAACCACGAAGGTCTATGACCGGAATGCAAATCTGATTGGTGAGTTGTCACTGGAAAAAAGTGATCCTGTAGAACATGATAAAATTCCTCAGATGCTTATTGACGCTTTTGTTGCTACAGAGGATAAACGCTTTTTTGAACACAAAGGTGTTGATTTCTGGTCCATCGGACGCGCCGCAGTTAAGGATATTGCTGCCCGCAGTATGGTTGAAGGCGGCAGTACGATAACTCAGCAGCTAGCCAAAAATATATTTTTGACTCGAGATAAAACCTTCTTCCGTAAAGCGACGGAGGTTTCAATTGCAGTAGCATTAGAGAACGATAATACTAAAGATGAAATTATAACAATGTATTTAAACCGGATTAACTTCGGCGGTACAATTTATGGGATTAAGGCTGCATCAATAAGATATTTCGGAAAAAGCAACCTTGATGAGTTGGAAATTTGGGAGATGGCTACCTTAGCTGCAATGCCTAAAGGCCCATCCCGCTATAATCCATTACGTAATCCAGAGCTTTCTAAGGAACGTCGTGCGATTGTGCTGCAGTTAATGCATGAACAAGGTTATATAACAGAACAACAACGGCTTGAAGCTAGGGAAATTGATTATACTTATAAACCACCAGCTAGCAATCAACGGTATCAAGCTTTTATAGACTTTGCTGTAGACGAGGCTGAAGAGAAGTTCGGGCTTACCGAGGATGATCTGAACATTGGCGGATATAAAATCTATACCACAATGGATAAGCATGCCCAACAAACCGTAGAAGAAGCTTTCGCGGATGCTGACAACTTCGAGGAAAGTGTAGATGACGAAGTGGTCCAAGGTTCCATGGTAATCATGAACCAAGAGAATGGCAGTATAGTTGCATTGTTAGGCGGACGTAATTATGAGAAAAAAGGCTACAGCCGCGTTTCCGCCAGCCGTCGTTCACCGGGTTCGGCATTTAAGCCGCTCGTGTCTTACGCTCCTGCATTGGAATCTGGGAAGTTCACGATTGATTCCCAGTTGAGTAATGAAAAACAATGCTTCGGCAAATACTGCCCGAATAACCTTCATGGATATTCCTCTGATATAAGTATGACAGATGCGTTACAGAAGTCGGAGAATATCCCTGCGGTTTGGCTGTTGAATGAAATCGGTGTTAACACCGGATTTCAATTCGCGAAGAAAATGGGGATCTCTTTAAGTGATGAAGACAAGAATTTATCACTGGCACTTGGGGGAATGAGCAAAGGAACCAACACATTGGAAATGGCTCAGGCTTACAGTGCTTTTGCGAATGGCGGGGAATTGAGAGAGGCATACGCCATTAAATCCATTACAGACAGTGATGATAAAACCGTATTTAAAGCAGATACCACACCGGAGCGTGTGATGTCTGAAAATACAGCCTATCAGATGACGCAAATGATGCAGAAAGTTGTAGAGAGTGGTACAGGTAAAAAAGCACGGATTAACCGACCAGTAGCTGGTAAGACAGGAACCACGCAGAGTGGATATTCTGGAATTAGTTCAAATAGGGATGTATGGTTTGTAGGTTATACACCAGAATGGACAGCTGCAGTATGGATGGGCTACGATAAGCCTGACAAGCAGCATTTGCTTAAGAACAGCAGTCCGCTGGCAGCTGCATTCTGGGGCAAGGTTATGGAAGAAGCTCTGAAGGATCAGCCTGTGAAGGCATTCCCTGACTCAGGTATTGATATTCCTGAAGCCACTGAGGATCCAACAGTGAATCAGACAATCGCAGATTTGTCAGCTCAATATGATCCATCTACGATGACAGTGAATCTGAGCTGGACGGGACTCCCGACAGAGGGTGTAGAGTATAGAGTCTACCGCAGAGAAACCTCGGAAGCGGAATTTACACAGTTGTTAAATACTATGTCTCCTAGTGCTGCTGATATAAGTGCGATGCCAGGGTTGATTTATGAGTACTATGTAACTGGGTATTATTCAACTCAAGATGTGGAAAGTGAGCCATCTAATTTAGCTACAGTTTCCGTACAGGATACCCCGCCTAGCGAGGAACCTATACCCACATTGGATCCGACTCTACCTACAGATCCAACGAATAATGGGGGTAACAACGGTTCAAACGACGGTAATACAGAGGGTAATGGGAATGGAAACGGTAATGGAAACGGCAATGGAAACGGAAACGGAAACGGAAATGGAAACGGAAACGGAAACGTTGGAGAAACTCCGGATTTGACTGCAACTCCTGTTCCTCCTACAGCAACTCCCGTGCCTACCGAATCGCCTACCGTTGATCCAGGCGTTGGAGAAGGAACGGATTCGGGTGTAACGGTCAGCCCTAATCCAGAAACCGGATTTGTAGAAAATGAAGATTCCAAAGAGAAGTTATCCAAAAAATAAGTTTCAGAGCCCTGATATTCCCTATTATCCTTTTGTACGGATATTAGGGATGTCGGGGTTTCTTTTTGAGTGTATCTCCTAAATGTGGTAAGCTGAAGACACCATACTGGAGAGGGTTATTTATATGAAACGTAAATTCGGAGACCGGGCCAACTGGCGCCGGATTACGCGCCGCCATTTTGCCTGCCGCTATGTGGAAAGCCGGGAATTCAGTGGTTTTATTACACTGTATACCATCTATGGGCTTAAAGAACCGCTATGGAAGAGCTATGGCAGGCATACATATCGCATTGCAGACAAAGGGTATTCTTGGCTGCAGTATTTTCCTAAAGACAGTCATTTTATCGTGACTGCAATGTTTGATGATAAGCAAAATATTATTCAATGGTACATTGATACCTGTAAGGTACAGGGCGTAACCGATCAAGGGGTTCCTTGGTTTGATGATTTGTACCTTGATGTGGTGGTGCTATGGAATGGTGAGGTATTTCTGCTTGACGAAGATGAGCTTGAAGAGGCCCTGGAGCATAGCGATATAACGGATAGCGAATACAATCTAGCCTGGGCTACAGCTAAGACCCTATTGCGGAGCATCGATGCACATGCCTTTCCTTATTTCGCTCTCTCGTTGAAGCATCGAGCCGAATTGTTCCATAATGGAGATTTCAGGAGGAAATAAGATGGAGTGGTATGGCGGCAGCGGATCTTCCCCAATTCGGGTAATGTCCAGAAGACGAAGATTTCGGTATATGCATTGGTTTAAGATTTCATTGATTTCTTTGCTGGCAGCGGGTCTGCTATGGTGTGCATTCACCTTTTGGAATATTAATCGGACAAAGACGACCACACCGATGACAGGTGGTGATGTGGGTATCATTCTTGGAATGTCGATGTGGGGAGATGAGCCAAGTCCTGGATTAAAAGAAAGGCTGGATTATGGCTTAAACCTATATAAAGAGGGTAAATTTTCTCGATTTATAGTTTCAGGAGGATTGGATAAACCGGATCTTAAATATACTGAAGCTCAAGGTATGCGTAATTACCTCGTGCAGCAGGGAGTTCCAGAAGATCAAATCTATGTAGAGAACAAAGCCACGAGCACTTATGAGAACCTATTATTCAGTAAAGAAATTATGGATCGTGAAGGTTGGACTAGTGCGGTAATCGTAACTCATACGTATCATGGCAGACGTTCGCAGGAAATTGCAGCTGAACTCGGATATAACAAAACTGAGCTTGGATTGACAGATTCAAAAATCATGTCCATGGCATGGCACAAATCCCGTGAGATTTTAGCCTATACCAAATGGAAGGGAAAGCAGTTTACATTGCAATTTGGTAGTTAAAATCTTGAATCTGCTAATAACACTTCATCTATGGGAATAGACTTGAGTAGAGTAGTCAGCCCTGTATAATGAGGTGAAATTCATGAACGGACGCATAGCAGCAGCAAGCGGGCGGGAGGATGGCAGACCGTCAAGGCAAATTAATATTGTATTGCGGAATCAGGAGCCTCCAATCGTGAGTAATCCAGTAGTAGAGAATGAGGCTGTAACGCCCAAAGGCCATAGTCACAGCGGACTTTTTCAGGAAATTAGCCATGAACTGGATGCCCTAGTAGGTCTGGATAATATCAAGGAATTGGTGTTTGAAATTTACGCCTTGCTGCAGATTGCCCAGATGCGTAGTCAAGCAGGCCTTGCGAGCGGCGGGCAGGCGTATCATATGGTATTCAAAGGAAACCCTGGTACAGGGAAGACAACAGTGGCCCGAATTGTCGCCAAGCTGTTCCAGCGCATGGGAGTTCTGTCTAAAGGGCATTTGATTGAGGTGGAGAGAGCTGACCTTGTGGGTGAATACATTGGTCATACTGCACAGAAGACACGAGATCTCGTCAAGAAAGCGCTGGGAGGAATTCTTTTTATTGATGAAGCCTACAGTCTGGCACGTGGCGGGGAAAAGGATTTCGGCAAAGAAGCGATTGATACCTTAGTAAAATCCATGGAGGATCACCGTAGTCAATTCGTTCTCATTCTGGCTGGATACTCAGGAGAGATCGACTATTTCTTGATGAGCAATCCCGGTCTTCCTTCTAGGTTTCCTATTCAGGTTGAATTTCCGGATTATACGATTGATGAGTTATTACAGATTGCTGATCTAATGGCTAAGGAGCGGGATTATATTTTGATGCCGCAGGCTATACTCAAACTAAAGCAATACCTGCTGTTGGAGAAAAATGAAAGCATCCACGCTTTCAGCAATGCCCGCTACGTACGAAATTCTATTGAGAAAGCTGTGCGCAATCAGGCAGTTCGGCTGCTGACCCAGTATGAGAACAGCAGTCCTGGGAAGCAGGAATTGATGTCGCTGCGTACGGAGGATTTTAGGCTATAAGCCCAGCATGATTAGATATTAATATAACCGGCATAAGGAGCATCTCATAAATGGTAATAACAACACATGATACAATGACAGAAATACAGGACAGAGCGATATTAGTCAGTCTGGTAACAGATAAAATTAAACGGACCGGGATCGATCCTGAGCTTTCTTTACAGGAGCTGGTTCAATTGGCCGAAACTGCAGGAGTCGAAGTGCTCGATGTACTGCGCCAGAACAAAGAAACCCCTGATACCAAATGGTTTATTGGTAAAGGCAAGGTTGAAGAACTAAGAATGGCCGCTGATGGATTAGGAGCTACAACGGCGATATTTGATCAGGAGCTCTCGGGTGCCCAAGTACGGAATCTGGAAGAATCTCTTGATTTGAAAATCATCGACCGTACGCAGTTAATTCTCGATATCTTTGCCGGTCGTGCAAAAACACGTGAGGGTATTATTCAGGTCGAGTTGGCACAATTGTCGTACTTGCTGCCCCGACTTTCGGGACAGGGCAAGAACTTATCCAGACTTGGTGGCGGAATTGGTACGAGAGGCCCCGGGGAGAGTAAGTTGGAGACAGATCGCCGTCATATCCGAAATCGAATCACTGAACTGAAACGCCAGTTGGATGAGGTAATTAAGACTCGTGAATTGCATCGTGAACGTCGCCGTAAGAGTGGGGCTGTTCAAGTGGCGCTGGTGGGTTACACTAACGCTGGCAAATCGACTTTATTGAAGCAGCTAACAGATGCAGATGTTTATATCGAGAACCAGCTATTCGCTACATTGGATCCTACCTCTCGCGTGCTTGGACTGCCCGGCGGCAAAGAGGTGGTCCTTACAGATACCGTAGGATTTATTCAGAATCTTCCGCATCACCTGGTAGCCGCTTTCCGATCCACACTGGAGGAAGTTAATGAGGCCAATCTGGTGCTTCATGTAGTTGACTCCTCATCACCGATGCGTACGGAGCAGATGGATGTCGTGCAAGCTATCCTTCAAGATCTAGGGGCTGCGAGTAAACCTCAGATCACATTGTTTAACAAAATTGATCTTTGTGAGCCTGAACAACACGAGATGCTGCCAGCCGATGCCCGACATTTAAAGATCAGCGCTTTTAATCCGGATGACTTGGAGCGTATAACGAATATCATTCAGGATGAGCTAGCCGGAGATACACTGGTCTTTAGGATTCCAGCAGATCGAGGAGACCTTTCTTCATTGCTTTATAGAGTAGGCGATGTATTGGAACAGGACTTTGATGAAAATGATATTCTCTATAATGTTCGTTTGAATAAAGAGGATTATGAAAAGTGGGCTTACATGCTTAATGAATTTATAGATCAGCCAGAAAGCAACACTGATGAAGAACAGACAGAGTTATAGCAAGTAAATGGTAATTCATAAATGAAATAAGTGACAGGGAGCTTCCGTTCCCTGTCACTATTATGATAAGTGAATGTTAGGAGAGATATTAAAAGCATGGCAGTATTTGCAGATGACCTATTACAAGCAGCTGAAGCTGCGGAACTTGAAATTGAAAGTGCTGTAAAACAGCTAAATCGAATTGTGGATCAGAATCAGTGGAAGGTTATTGAAGCGTTTCAGCGGCATCAGGTTAGTGATTTTCATTTTGCCGGCTCAACAGGGTATGCCTATAACGACAGAGGGCGAGAAGTGCTTGAGCTTGTGTATGCGGATGTGTTCGGGGCTGAGGCAGCTTTAGTACGCCCGCATTTTGCTTCAGGAACGCATACCATATCTACTGCCTTATTTGGTGTCCTGCGGCCTGGAGATGAGCTGCTCTACATTACTGGACGCCCGTATGATACCCTTCATAAGGTTGTGGGGAAACCGGGTGACGGGACAGGCTCACTGGCTGATTTTGGGATTTCATATCGTGAGGTTGCACTAACAGGTGATGGGAAGGTAGACTGGGGTGAAGTGGCCCTATCAATAACTCCTAAGACCAAAGTCATCGGAATTCAGCGTTCGCGGGGTTATGATTGGCGTTCGTCTTTTACAGTCTCTGAAATTGGTGAAATGACTAACAAGGTTAAAGCTTTGAAGCCTGATGTTATCGTATTTGTAGACAATTGCTACGGTGAGTTTACGGAGGAATTGGAACCACCACAAGTCGGTGCAGATCTTGTAGCGGGCTCGTTGATTAAGAATCCGGGTGGTGGAATTGCGGAGACGGGGGGATATATTTGTGGCCGGAAAGAGTTGGTAGAGCTGGCTGCTTACCGTTTGACCGCTCCGGGTATAGGTGGTGAGGTAGGTGCTATGCTGGGTACCACTCGTGGAATCTATCAAGGGTTGTTTATGGCTCCACACACAGTAGGACAGGCAGTCAAAGGAAGTATTTTTGCGGCATCCGTATTTGAACGCTGTGGATTCAAGACGAAGCCGGCTTGGAATGACATGCGTACAGATTTAATACAAGCGGTGTCCTTTGACGGCCCTGAGCATCTCATTGCATTCGTGCAAGGTATTCAACGGGCAGCGGCAGTCGATAGTCATGTAGTTCCTGAACCATGGGATATGCCTGGTTATGAGCATCCTGTCATTATGGCGGCAGGTACGTTTATCCAGGGTGGCAGCTTGGAGTTATCTGCTGATGCACCTATTCGAGCCCCTTATATTGGGTATATGCAAGGCGGATTAACATACTCACATGTCAAGTACGGAGTTCTTATGGCTTTGCAAAGTATGCGGGATCGCAATTTATTGTAAGAATATCTTACATACCATTGACACGCCAAATTAGGAAATGTACAATGAGATGAGAAAAAGATCATTGGAAGGTTGGATGAGTCATGGGTGATGAAATCCGCAGAAATATGGCATTATTCCCTATTGGTATCGTAATGAAACTTACTGATTTATCGGCAAGACAAATCCGTTATTATGAGCAGCATAGCCTGATCGTGCCTGCACGTACATCCGGGAATCAGCGTTTATTTTCATTTAATGATGTAGAAAGACTTTTAGAAATCAAAGCATTGATAGAGAAAGGTGTTAACATTGCCGGCATTAAGCAGGTGATGAATCCTGTCACTAAGGAATCTGAGGAAGCTACGGTAATTACCCCGGATACTGAGGTAAGACGTAGAGAGTTGTCCGATTCCCAGCTTCACCGTTTGCTGAAGCAGGAGCTGGTCTCAGGTAAAAGACCGGGCCAAGTATCTCTCATTCAAGGAGAATTATCCCGGTTTTTTAATAAATAATATAAAGAGCGTAAGGGAGAGGGTAAAGTGAGCTTTTCTAAAGAGGATATTATGAGAATTGCCAAGGAAGAGAATGTACGTTTTATTCGTCTGCAATTTACTGATCTACTGGGTACGATCAAGAATGTAGAAATTCCTTTCAGCCAATTGGAAAAGGCACTTGATAACAAAATGATGTTCGATGGTTCTTCCATCGAGGGTTATGTTCGTATCGAAGAGTCAGATATGTATTTGTATCCTGACCTTAGTACATGGGTTATTTTCCCTTGGGTGACTGACAGTCGTGTGGCACGCCTTATCTGTGATGTGTACATGCCGGATGGCACACCTTTTGCTGGAGACCCGCGCGGTATCCTCAAACGTTGTCTGAAGGAAGCAGAAGAAATGGGCTTTACAGCGATGAATGTTGGACCTGAACCTGAGTTTTTCTTGTTCAAAACGGACGAGAGAGGTAATCCTACAACTGAATTGAACGATCAAGGTGGATATTTTGATTTGGCGCCGATGGATCTTGGGGAGAACTGCCGTCGCGAAATCGTATTGACACTTGAGGAAATGGGCTTTGAAGTTGAAGCATCCCATCATGAAGTGGCTTCTGGCCAACATGAGATCGACTTCAAGTATGCTGATGCTATCAAAGCAGCTGATCAAATTCAAACCTTTAAGCTCGTTGTGAAGACGGTTGCCCGTCAACACGGCTTGCATGCAACTTTTATGCCTAAACCACTATTTGGTATGAACGGATCCGGTATGCATGCTCACCAATCCTTGTTCAAGGGCAGTGAGAACATGTTCTACGATGAGAGCGATAAGTTGGGCCTAAGTAAAACTGCACGTTACTACATGGCTGGCATTCTGAAGCATGCACGTGCTTTTGCAGCGATTACTAACCCGACAGTAAACTCTTACAAACGTCTTGTGCCTGGTTATGAAGCGCCTTGTTATGTAGCTTGGTCCGCAAGTAACCGTAGTCCAATGATCCGTATCCCGGCATCAAGAGGATTGAGTACTCGCGTTGAAGTTCGTAATCCGGACCCTGCAGCTAACCCTTACCTTGCGCTTGCTGTAATGTTGAAGGCTGGACTCGACGGTATCAAGCGTCAGCTTGAACTTCCTGCTCCAATTGACCGCAACATCTACGTTATGTCTGAGGAAGAGCGTATTGAAGAAGGCATCCCAAGCTTGCCAGCCGATTTGAAGGAAGCGCTAAGCGAATTGATCCGCAGTCAGGTAATTACGGATGCTCTCGGCGAACATGCCCTTGCTCACTTCTATGAGTTGAAAGAAATTGAGTGGGATATCTACCGGACCCAAGTACATGAGTGGGAACGTAATCAGTACATGACTCTTTACTAGAACCCAGAACCCTTGACGCTCTAAGCGTTGAGGGTTTTTCTCTGTGTGGGCAAAGTTGAGTGTCAGATCGTCTATCATAAAGTGCCCACGAAATACTCACAAAAGTTATTTGATGATTTTTTTTAGGTGATTTATTGATGAGAGTGTTAATTCTAATCAGAAGCTAAAGTTTTTATAATAAAGAACATGAGCTTTTTGTTGTTTGTGGGGGTAATAATGTTTCGTTTAGCGCGATACATTTACATAATGTTCCATATATGTTATGTTGTGAACACAGTTTCGTAGCTCGGTGCAGTATATATTTGGTTAGATTTGGGTGCGCTTTTAATAATGATCGGAGGGAAATTAATGACCAATAACGATGAAAAACTCCGGGATCTCGAAGGTCGTATATCCAATTTGGAAAAGAGATCTCCTGAATATTCTTCTGGATTTGCGAAAAAGCTAGTGTATAGAGCTATCGCTATTTTGCTCGGGATCATGTTAGTGCTTATGGTCATAGGAGTAATTCAATTTGTATCTGCTGGATAGTCAATACTCATTGGGCGACTCTACGCAGATCACGATCTCCGTCTACAACAACCTCTGTTAACAATTGATATAGATGAAGCGCTTCCGTAAATATTTGAGTATATTGGTGTTCGGTTCTTATTAGGGATAACTGATCTGGTAGGATGGAGATTGAGAGGACCTTTACTTTTGCAGCATTGATATAGATATTAATGGTTAGCTCAGTTATTTCTTCTCCAATCTCAATCTCCCTGCGACTAATTAGACTTGTTTTAGTGACCTTTGAAAGAGTTAGGGAATTTTCTACGATTTCACAGCCAAGAATTTCATCAAAAGCATACAGGTTTGCCGTGGGCTTGTTTTGAAAGGTAGAACTAATAGTTCCTATGGCAACTTTTCTGGAGGTTTTATTGATTGCTACAATGCAGGTATTATTAGAAGTTATAAATTGAACTGGGAATTTTATTTTGAAAAGCGAGACTGCAGCAATTAACTTGTTGTGGTCAGTTAGCGGGAATACTAATTTGAGTTTTATAATAGCGGCAATGAATAACAAGGAAGATCCTATGAAACTGAACAGGTATACTAAAAAAATGAGCATTGGAATACCTCCTTCACACTATTTTTTACTATATAGAATGAACTAATGATTCACTTGTTGGGCGTGCGGTAGTACCTATGGTGAAGGTTTGGACTTCCAATATATTCATAAAACTAGTAATTAAGATTGAGCCAAATATCAGCAACTAAAGTATTATATATTTAAAAGTAGATCGTGGTGGAGAACGCTATGCGGACTACAGATCCCTTATCGTCTATATATTGCTCTATTAGTATGTTATGCGGACACAGAAGCCGTTATTTATGAATACTGGGCTATTTATGACCGAATTCTTAGAAATAAGGTCTTCTGAGTCCGTATAGATAAGGAATTCAGGTAAATGGACTAAATAGCGTACCCTGAGTCCGTATAGCTTAAGCATTCTTCTTGAGCGGATATCCACGCGTGTTCGTACATCTAGAGGGGAGTGAGTGGCTATTATGCGAACCAATGATCTACGTCTGTTCATTCACCAGAAAAAGTACTTAGAGCTATAGGATTCATAGAATCTGTAGACAACTGCTGACGGAAGTCCATACATTCACCACAGTCCGACTAATCCTTTTTTCCAAAAATCTTAAGTTCAATCTATATAGAATCTTTCTCCTATACACAAACTACTAAAAGATATGTTCGAGTTCCTGAAAGATTCGCTCTTAACCGTGTCATTGCGTAATTATTTACTCACTTTTATAGCTGGAAACAGTAAAAAACTCCCCTTTATGAAGGAGAGTCAGCGTAAGATTAAATTAAAGCAATTGCTAACAATGTGAACAGGCTTAGCGTTAGAATTTGATTGGCATAAGGATTGGGATAGGGGTAGGGATAAAAACCTGAGGTCTGTACTCTGCCGCTTCGTTCCGGTTTTAAATATACATTATTTCTGTCTACATCCATAATTACACCAACATGCTGTTGGCCATCCACAGTTAAAATACGGACTTTTTTGTTCTTGCAGTGTAAGCAATTGTAATAGGCTTCCATAGATTCAATCCGCCTCCTTTTCTTTATTAACTTATGGAGAAACGGATAGATGGTAACGGCTTAGTTACTCAATTTAGAATTTTTAAAATTTTTAGTTGTAGTTATCTTACTGACGTATAGTTACTCTTGTTCCTACCGACACCTTACTCGAAAGCGTCAACACATCCGCATTATACATACGAATACAGCCGCGAGATACTCTTTTGCCAATAGATGAAGGGTTATTGGTTCCGTGAATCCCATAATGAGGTTTAGAAAGCCCCATCCAAAATGCCCCGTAGGGTCCTCCGGGGTTAGCCTGTTTGTTGATAATCGTATACTCACCTTCAGGAGATTGATTTAGCATAGAACCGATTCCTACAGGAAAACCTCGGACGACTATATTATCTTCTAATAGGTATAGCATACGTTGAGATAAATCGACGATGATTCGAAGATTTGGCATGGTCATCAGCACTCCTTTTATAGCAGGATATGTGTCCCAAGCCTAAGACGTTCAAAAAAAGAAGGTATTAAATACAAAAGGCTGCTTCGCAAAATATGCGATAGCAGCCTATTTGGGTTCTTACAGAAAATAATGAATAAGGGAATTAATGAATATCTCTGAACAATCCGATAACTCTGCCTAATATCGTTACACGGTTAAGGCGTAAGGGTTCGTAGGCTGGGTTCTCAGGCTGCAGGCGAATATGATCACGTTCCTTATAAAAGGTCTTAACTGTTGCTTCATCTTCATCTGTCATGGCTACAACGATATCGCCATTGTCAGCTGTTTGTTGTTGGCGAACGATAACGTAATCCCCATTCATAATACCTGCTTCGACCATACTATCTCCGAGAACGGATAACATGAATACTTTGTTATCCCCAACATAATGTGAGGGAAGTGGAAAGTAATCCTCGATATTCTCAGTTGCGGTAATAGGAAGACCGGCAGTTACCTTACCAACGACCGGAACACGGGTGATCGTCTGTGCAAATTGGTGGACATTATCAGAATCTTCTTGACCCAGAAGTTCAATTGCACGTGGCTTCGTTGGATCACGTCGGATAAGCCCTTTCTTCTCCAGCCTGTCTAGATGACCATGGACCGTGGAACTGGATGCAAGGCCTACAGCTTCTCCTATTTCGCGTACGGAAGGCGGATAACCCTTGCTGCGGACTTCGCTACGTATGAATTCCAGGATCGCCAATTGACGACTTGAAATCTTGGACATCGGAATCAACCCCATATAGTAATGTTTGGGAAAATTATAACATAGAACTACCGTTCGTACAAACATAAGTTCTAAATATAATTAAAAGCGAACAATTGTTCTAAATTAGTATTGATTCAAACACATGTTCGTGCTATATTAAATTTGAAAGTAAGAACAAGTGTTTGGAGGATGGTATACATGTTAAAATACAGCACATATCGCAGCATTTATGAAATGACACCGAGGGTTGACACTATAGAAAAACGTTCTGCATTTAGTCGTTTGAATGCTTCACTATTTAGAAAAGCCTATCTTATTAAGCTTATGATGATTGTTATGCTGGTTGTTTCCGGGTTTACAGTCGTAGGAAATGTCTTTGCCAGTTCGATTTCTGCAGTTAAGCATCAAGAGAAAGAGATTGTGGTAGAACGTGGTGATACACTTTGGAGTATTGCATTGAGTAATAAGCCGTCGGGTATGAGAACGGTTGTATATATAGAAGGAATTAGGCAGTACAACGGGCTTACGGATACCAGTATTCAGGCTGGAGATATCTTATCACTTCCTATTTACTAAGATTTATTGAGAACTTAATTGCTTACCGAAGAGCTTGCAGGGGGAAGACCTTGACAAGCTCTTTTTCTCATGGCAAAGTTAGTATGAATTTATAAGGGAGGGAAAAGCAGTGGACATCGATAAACTGGTCGGACGGATTAACGAATTAGCACGCAAACAGAAGACCGTTGGCCTGAATGAAGAGGAATTGGCGGAACGCTCTAAGCTTCGTGAAATCTATTTGGACAACATACGGAATAATTTCCGAGCTCAGTTGAACACTATTGAGATTGTAGAAGATGACAAGCATGACGAAGGGAACAAGGGACTTTTGCATTAGTACCTATTTCCTTTTCATAGATATTACAGTATGACTAGGGGGAAATCACATGGCCCGTTCTTGGGAAAGAATGGTTCAACGCAATTCGCAAAAAGTCAATCAGCAAAGAAAAAAAGCTGGTAAAGATTCAATTCATGCTACAACAGTTTCAACGAAGACAGGTGATGTATACAGAGGACGTAATATTGTTCTGCCTGTAGTTCTGCTCGGACTGGGAATTATGTACTGGATGGTTGGAACAATAGACCAAACCGAGGGTAACGGCTCGTTAATGAATTGGATCGGAATTGCTCTTTATTTTGCATTGGCCGCTCTTCTCTTTTTCCGCCGTCCGTACCTGAAGGTGGAGCGCGCAAGACTTTCGACCTTCAAATTTAATCGTGAACGTTTTCTAGGAGCAGCGGACATTGAGAAAATCATTATTTCCCGCGGTTCTGTAACCATTAAACATAAGGGCAAACGGATGAAATGGATTTTCTCCAGACTCATCAATCGTTATGATACTGCAGTTATGGGAGAACGCCTACAGCAGTTTGCCAAAGACAATAACATTTTACTAGAGCAAGAGTAGATAACACAGTTATTGAGGGAGAGGGAGAAATTTAATGCCGATTACAGCCGTACTGTTTGATCTGGACGACACGCTGCTCTGGGATGAGCGCAGTATAGAGGAAGCATTTGAATTTACTTGTAAAGCAGCTGGAGACACTGTTAACCCTCAAGCACTGGAGGAAGCGGTTCGTAGGGAAGCAAGAGGTTTATATGAGTCCTACGAGACCTTCCCCTTTACTCAGATGATCGGGATCAATCCCTTCGAAGCACTTTGGGGTAATTTTACTGCGGGTGAGCAGAACGAATTTCGACAAATGGAAAAGTTAGCTCCGCTGTACCGTAAGGAATCATGGCGCCGGGGGTTAGAAGCTCTTGGAATTCATGATGAGGATCTCGCTCAGACATTGTCTGACAGGTTCGCACTTGAACGTAGAAGCAGACCTTATATTTATAAGGAGACCTTCCATATTCTTGATCAATTGCGTGGCAAAGTGAAGCTGCTGCTTCTAACGAATGGCTGCCCTGCACTTCAGCAAGAGAAGCTGGATGGGGTGCCAGATTTAATCCCCTATTTTGACCATATTGTGATCTCGGGAAGCTTCGGCAAAGGAAAACCAGATAAGGGTATTTTCATACATGCTCTTGAAATGCTTGATATCACTCCTGAGCAAGGGGTTATGGTTGGGGATAAGCTCACTACGGATATCCGAGGCGGATTAGCCGCGGGCTTAACCACGGTTTGGATTAACCGAACTGGCAAAGAGCCGAACCCTGAGATACAACCACATTTCGAAATAGAAGATTTGGCAGATCTTATTCCTTTAGTAGAGTCGTTATAAATTATTCTTTTAATTGAGTGTCTCAATAACCATGATAATGGTTGTTGGGGCGCTCTTTTTTGGTTTTTTTGGTAATGAAGCTTAAGTATTTAGGCTTTTTCTCGAAAACAGTGCTTGACTTTCCGCTTGCGTCACTGAATCGGGAACGATTTCGATCTAACTTCGCCTGATGTTTCACCGGATTTGGGGTAACTACGCTCGCCTTAAAGGTACCCCATTCGGGGTTGCGGACCCATCCTTCGGCGAAATAGAGGGAAAAATGCCCGCTAATACCGACAGAAAAGCCTTTATTTCGAGATTAAAGGGAAAATATCCCTCTAATCTTAGCCATAACGCCTCAAAGAGGTATATTCTCAAAATTAGCGGGTGAAATTCCCTCTAATAGCCCAAAAGAGATGTCAGGTGAAGAAATAGAGGGAGAAAATCCCTCTATTAGGGCGTAACGATTTACTGTCCTACCCGTCACCTGTCGAGCACTGATTT